>DAOQVR010000003.1:0-383227 GCA_035341665.1 Anaerolineae bacterium | reverse complement strand
TAGCGGTGCCGGATGTCGATCTGCCCGATGTGCACCTGCCCGACGTGACTCTGCCGGACGTCGATCTGCCGAAGGTAGCGGTGCCGGATGTCAATCTGCCCGAGGTGCACCTGCCCGACGTGGCCCTGCCGGACGTCGATCTGCCGAAGGTAGCGGTGCCGGATGTCAATCTGCCCGATGTGCACCTGCCCGACGTGGCCCTGCCGGACGTCGATCTGCCGAAGGTAGCGGTGCCGGATGTCAATCTGCCCGATGTGCACCTGCCCGAGGTCGATCTGCCGAAGGTAGCGGTGCCGGATGTCAATCTGCCCGAGGTGCACCTGCCCGACGTGGCCCTGCCGGACGTCGATCTGCCGAAGGTAGCGGTGCCGGATGTCGATCTGCCCGAGGTGCACCTACCCGACCTGACTCTGCCGGACGTCGATCTGCCGAGGGTAGCGGTGCCGGATGTCGATCTGCCTGATGTCGAGGCTCCAGGGCTCGGTGCCATCGCGTCGAGGGTGTCGGGGGGCTTCGATGACCTCAAGCTCATCGAGGGCATTGGACCCAAGATCGCCGGTGTGCTCAATGCCGCGGGCATCGTGAGCTTCCGCCAACTGGCCGGCCTCAGCCCGGCCCGCATTCTCGAGATTCTGGAGGCGTCCGATCCCAGGCTGCTTCGCTTGGCCGATCCCACGACTTGGCCGCACCAGGCCCGACTGGCTGCCGACGGTGCCTGGGATGAGTTCCGGAGACTGACCGACCAGCTCAAGGGCGGCCGGCAGCAGTAGCCGCGCGGGCAGCGCCCGATAGGAGACCGCAGGCCCTTGTCTTCCGTAGGGGAAGCAAGGGCCTGCTCTTTTGCCGAACCACCACCCTACAGCCTAGCTGGACGTAGCGACAGGAGTCAAGTGCAGACTCACCCGTTACAGTCATCGCTCTGGACCACGGACCTTAGCTGCCCCGCTCCCTGCACGGCGGGCCGGAGGTGCGTGCTCATCGCATGCCTTGGCTTGGTCCTGCTGGCCTCGGTTGGGGCCTGTGGGCCTGTGGCGACGTACGTCCCGAGTCCAGGACTCCCGGCTGCCCGCACATCCACTCCCGACTATGCGGCCTCGCCCCTGGCGACGCCCACCCCCAACTGCGCGACCTCGCCCCTTGCGACGATCACAAGCCCTCCCCCGCCGGCGAGTGTGCCGGCGGCTATCCCGAGCTTGGCGGCCTCGCCGGAAGCTCCGGTTCGCATCCCGGTCTATTCTTACCGTGTCGTGCAAGCCTACCCGCACGACCGCTCCGCCTACACCCAGGGCTTGGTCCTGGCAGGTGGCATCCTCTACGAGGGCACGGGGCTGGTGGGCCGCTCGAGCCTTCGCCGCGTGGACCTGGAGACGGGGGCCGTCCTGCAGTCGAGCGAGCTGCCTGTGCCCCATTTCGGCGAAGGCATTGCCGTCCTCGGCGATGAGATCTTTCAGCTCACCTGGAAGTCGCGGACCGGCTTTGTGTACAATCGGGAGACGCTTCAGAGGGAGCGCACCTTTGCCTACGCGACCGAGGGCTGGGGCCTAACCACCGACGGGCGCCGCCTGGTGATGAGTGACGGAACCGAGACGCTGCGTTTCTTGGACCCCGCGACGCTGCAGGTCGTCTCCAGCGTCCCGGTGCGCGACGAGCAGGGGCCGGTTACCCACCTGAACGAGCTCGAGTTCATCGAGGGAGAGATCTGGGCAAACGTCTGGTTAACGGACCGCGTCGTGCGGATCGACCCGGCAACCGGCCGCCTGACCGGAGTCATCGACCTTACCGGATTGCTTGACACAGCCAGAAGCCACGCCAAGGTGGACGTGCTGAATGGGATTGCGTACGACGCAGAGCACGACCGGCTGTTTGTCACCGGCAAGCTCTGGCCCTGGCTGTTCGAGATAGAGATCGTCCCCCAGGATGAGGAGTGAGCGCGGGACGGGCCGTCGGCGTCGGGTGCGCCACCCGGCCCCGGCGCGCCGCACCTGTCACTCCTCGAACGCGTCGAGGTCGGCCCGCTCCGCTTCCCACAGCTCGTCGAACATCTGTCGGACTTGCTGTGGCGAGCAGACGGCCGCGGTGAGGGGGTCAAGCATCAGGGCGTGGAGTGCTGCATCGCGGTCGCGCTCCAGCACGGCCTGAACCATCAGCTCGTGGAGGGGCATGTGCGCAGCAGCGAGGGCGGCCAGCTGCACCGGCAGCGGGCCGAAGTGCGTCGGATGCAGCCCGTTGCCGTCTACCAGGACGGCTACTTCTACGCAGCCTCCCAGGGGCAGGTTGTCGATCAGCCCGCTGTTCTGGACGTTGCCGTAGATCACGGCCGGCTGCCGGCCCTCGATCGCCTCGAGGATTACGGAAGCATACTCAAGGCTCCGCGAGAGGGTGGGCTGCGAAGTGCCTTCCACCATGGCGCGGGTGGACTCCTCTGCTTTGGCCCGCCACATGGGCCAGTTGTTCGCGTAAAAGCCGCTCTCTCCCCGGTAGCCCGACCGGGTGTACTGCGCCACGAGCTCGGGTCGCTTCCGGAAGTAGGGGACATACTCAGAGAAGTGCCCGCTCGACTCGGTAACGAATGCGCCCAAGTGCAGCATCATCTCAAAGCGTACGGGATCGGACTCGTAGACCTGCGGGTCGGCAGCAGCCTCCCTGAGGCGCGGGTACATGTCCTGCCCCTTCCACTGTAGCTCGGTGAACCATGCCAGGTGATTGATGCCGGCGCAGCGGAAGCGGAGCTCGTCGTAGGGGACCCCCAGGTAACCGGCGAGCTGGCGCGAGGTGCCCTGTACCGAGTGGCACAGCCCGACAACCTCCAGCTGCGTGGCGCGCAGGGCCAGGAGGGTGAGGGCCGACATCGGGTTGGTGTAGTTCATGACGGCAGCCTGGGGGCAGAGGCGCTCGATGTCCTTCAGGATCGCGAGCCAGGCAGGCCCGGTGCGAAGCATCTTGAACAGCCCGCCCGGGCCGGTGGTGTCGCCGATGCACTGGTCGACTCCATACTTGAGAGGAATGTCATAGTCGTGGCGGACGCTGCGCAGGCCGGCGACCTCGATTGTGTTGATGACATAATCAGTGCCCTGCAGGACCTGTGCCCGGTCGGCGCTGGCCTCGACGGACCACCTCCGGCCCGAAGCGTGCACCAGCTTCTCGGCCGCGAGGTGCGCAAGCTCCAAGCGAGCCGGGTCAATGTCGACCAGCGCAAAAGTGCCCTGCTCAAGACCGGGCGTGCACAGCAGGTCCATGATGAGCTGCCGGGCAAAGACAGTACTTCCTGCACCGAGGATGGCTACCTTGACCGAGCGGAACTGGCCCGCGCAGGGCTCAGCCGCAGCCTGGAGGGAGGCTTGACCGGCGGGGGCGCCGTCGGCAACCTCCAGGACGATCTCGCCCATCTCGGCTATGTCCAGCCGGATCCTGACCGTGTGCCTGCCGGGGCAGAGTGTGAGACCGGGCAGCCGTAGGGTCACCGATTCCTGCAAGGGGAGCGGGAGGGGGACTCTAGGATCGATCGCCGCTGCCAGGCGTTCTACTCCACCTGCCGCGACGGTGGCGGCTTGCGGGAGCACATCCCTGCCGTCGATCTCGAGTGCGCAGAACCGAAGGACGGTGGCAGGCGCGAGTCCGTTGCGGAACTGCAGCTGGCACCCGCCCGGGATGTTTCGCAGGCTTCCCCTGATGTAGAATTGGTCGGCGAGGTGCTCGGGGATGATGGTCATGGTCTTCCTCACTGGTTTGTGCTGCACGCCCGGGCGCGCGACGGAACTAGGCCATCATAGTCCATGATGTCCGCCGCGGCAAGGTCGAGGGCGGGGATTAACAGGAACCGGGAAACGCGGGCAGGTTGTCTCGGCAGCGTCCCGCGGCTTGCCGCACAGGGTCCGCTCTGGTATAATCGCCGGTGCGGTGAGGTGCCGCAGGTGCTGCACGCGTTTCGGGGTGCCCATGGCAGAGTTCGTCCATCTCCACGTCCACAGTGACTACTCGCTGCTCGACGGTATGGCCAAGCCCGACCGCCTTGCGAGCACGGCCGCCGCCATGGGAATGCCCGCGCTGGCACTGACCGATCATGGTGTGATGTTCGGCGCCCTCCATTTCTACGACGCGGCCAAGAAGGCGGGCATTCGGCCGATCATCGGCTGCGAGATGTATGTGTCGCCGCGGCGGATGACGCAGAAGGATCCCCAGTTCGACACGCGCCCAACGCACATCGTGCTTCTCGCCGAGGACCAGGCCGGCTATCACAACCTGATGCAGATCGCGACCGCAGCTCAGCTCGACGGCTTCTACTACAGGCCGCGGATCGACCACGAGTACCTGGCCGAGCATGCCCAAGGCCTGATCGCCCTGTCGTCCTGTGGCTCAGGCGAGGTGCCTCGGCGGCTGCAGGAGGGCCTCCCCGACCGCGCCCGGCGGGCTGCCGAGTGGTATCGCGAGGTGTTCGGGCCCAACGGCTTTTTCCTGGAGCTACAAGAGCACGACATACCCGAGATGGTGCAGGTAAACCGGGACCTGGTGGAGCTCAGCCGGCAGACGGCCATCCCGCTCGTGGCGACGAACGACGTGCACTACCTGCGCCAGGGCCAGGCAAAGGCACACGACGTCCTGCTCTGCATCGGGACGGGCAAGACCGTCAAAGACCCGTCGCGCATGCAGATGAACAACGACAGCTACTACATGCGCTCGCCGGAAGAGATGGCCGCCCTGTTCGCCGGGCAGCCCGAGGCCCTGCGCAACACATTGGCCATCGCCGAACGGTGCAGCGTCAACCTTGACTTCGGCGAGTTCCACCTGCCCCAGTTGGAGGTTCCGGAGGGCACCACAGCCGAGACCTACCTGCGGCGCCTGACAGAGGCGGGCCTCCGCCAGAGGTACGGGGACGAGTTTGCCAGTGAACAAGTGCAGGCCCGGATGGCCTATGAGCTTGGCACCATCCACGAGATGGGGTTTGACGTCTACCTGCTGATCGTCTGGGACCTTTGCCAGTTCGCTTGGCGGCAGGACATCTGGTGGAACGCTCGCGGCTCGGCTGCCGGCAGCATCGTGGCCTATGGGCTCGGGATCACGAGCCTGGACCCGCTGGCGCACGGGCTGATGTTCGAGCGCTTCCTCAACCCATACCGTGTGTCCATGCCCGACATCGACCTCGACTTCCCGGACGAGCGCCGTGAGGAGATGATCCGCTACACCGTGCGCAAGTACGGTGTGGACAAGGTGGCCCAGATCATCACCTTCGGCACGCTGGGCGCCAAGGCCGCCCTCCGCGATGTCGGACGGGCACTCGACATCCCCCTGGGCGAGGTGGACGCCGTGGCACGCCTGGTGCCGGCCGGTCCGCACGTCACCCTGGAGGATGCCCTCGCCCAGGTGCCAGAGCTGAAGCAGAAGGCCGAGGAGGTCGACTATATCAACACCCTGGTCGAGACCGCGCGGGAGCTGGAAGGCGTCTCGCGCCACGCCAGCACGCACGCAGCGGGCGTCGTGGTCACCGACAAGCCTGTGGTGGAATACACGCCGCTTCACCGTGCCACGCGTGGGGCGGAAGAAGGGCTCCCGGTCACGCAGTACACGATGGACGTGCTGGAAAGCACGGGCCTGCTCAAGATCGATTTCCTTGGGCTCAGCACCCTCACGATCATGCGCAAGGCGGTGGACCTGATACGGCAGAGGCATGGCAAAGACTTTGCCCAGCACACCATCCCGGTCAACGATCCGGCCACGTTCCGCCTCCTGTCAAGCGGAGAGGTGAGCGGGCTCTTCCAGGTCGAGTCCAGCGGCATGCGCCGTGTGCTGACCTCCATGCAGCCGACGCGCTTTGAGCACATTGTCGCCGTCCTGGCCCTGTACCGCCCGGGCCCCATGGAGTTCATCGACGACTACGTGGCGCGCATGCGAGGCCAGAAGCCGCCCGAATACGATCACCCTACGCTCGAGCCGATCCTCGGCGAGACCTTTGGCGTGTGCGTCTACCAGGAGCAGCTTATCCGCATCCTGACCGACATTGCCGGCTACCACCCTGGGGAGGCCGACACCGTGCGCCGGGCGGTCGGCAAGAAGCACCGGGACGAGCTGGTCGTGCACCGTGCCAAGTTCGTTGAAGGTGCCCGTGCGCACAGCGGCCTGGACGAGGCCGCCGGCAACAGGATCTTTGATGCCTTTGAGTACTTTGCGCGCTACGGCTTCAACAAGTCCCACTCTGCCGACTATGCGTACATCACCTGCCAGACGGCCTACCTCAAGGCCTACTACCCGGTCGAGTACATGGCGGCACTGCTGACGGTCGAGCGGGGCAATACCGAAAAGATCGGCGTCCTGATTGCAGAGGCCCGCCGGCTCGGGATTGACGTCCTGCCGCCGAACGTCAACCATTCCGGGCTCGACTTTACCATCGAGGATGAGCACCAAGGGGCAAAGGGCCCGGCTATCCGCTACGGCCTGGGCGCCATCAAGAATGTGGGTGAGGGCGCGGTAGAGACCATCCTGGAGGCGCGCAGGTCGGGTGGCGACTTCCGCGACATCGACGATTTCTGCCACCGCGTCGACCTGGGGAAGGTCAACCGCCGCGCGCTGGAGAGCCTGATCAAGGCGGGCGCAATGGCCTCTTTCGGCTCGCGAACGCAGTTGCTGCATGTCCTCGACCGGATGATGAGCATCAGCCAGCAGGCCCAGGGCGCGGCACGGCAGTTCTCCATGTTCGACATGCCGGGCTTTGCGGGCACCGCGCGGTTGGCCGGCGACCTGCCTCAGCTTCCTGACGCGGCACGCAAAGAGGTCCTGGCGTGGGAAAAGGAGCTGGTCGGCGCCTACATCTCCGATCACCCGCTCTCCCGTGTCTGGACCGACCTGGAACGGGCCATCACCGTCATGACCGGCCAGATCGACGAGTCGATGGCGGGCCAGAAGGTCACCGTGGCGGGGATTGTCAACGCCGTGCGCCAGACGATCACCAAGAAGGGTGATGCGATGGCCTTCGCCCAGATCGAGGACCTGCAGGGAACCGTGGAGGTGGTGCTCTTCCCGCGCATTTGGGCAGCCACCAAGGAGCTGTGGCAGCCGGAGCGGATCCTGATCGTCCGGGGGACCGTCAACGCGCGCGGTCGCGAGCCGAGCATCGCCGCGGACTCGGCCACCAACGAGATCACCATTGCTCAGGAGGCCGGCGCGGACGACTCGCCTCCCCAGCCGCCCGTGCGCGCTGGCCCCGTCCACTTGCACATCACGATCAGCCGCAGCGGCGACATGGAGCAGGTGATCCACAAGCTCGGCCAGGTCTATGACCTGCTGCAGCGCTACCGGGGACAGGATCGCTTCAGCCTGTACGTCGACAATGGGGGCCGGGGCCGCGTCCTGATGGATTTCCCAAACAACACCACGCGCCACTGCCTGGAGCTGGAGCAGGAGCTGCGCGCCCTCGTGGGGGCGGCAGCCATTCAAATCGAGGGCATGGGCCCTTCCTGATCCAGGCCCATGCCCTGGCTTTCCGGCCAAGCTAGCCAAAGGTCTCCGACCGTCAGGATCGCCTAAGGTCTCCGACGGCCAAGATCGCCGAAGGTCTCCGGCTGAGGTGAAGCCCGATCGGCTCCGATCGCCTTCCACGACGGGCAGCTCCGCTAGTGCTACCCCGGTCTTATCAAGCGAGCAAGCCGGCCAAGACGTGAGAGCCGGCCGGGCTCGGCCTGCGGCGCGGCAGGTGGTGCGATCGGTTGACCGCCTTCAGGGCGCATGGCAGGGAGGTTGCCCTCCAAGCGCAGGAAGTGCATGCGTCCGACAGAGTCGCCCGCGATGTAGTGAGAATCATCGGCCATGGCGCAGGTGGTCAGGGGTCCATCCGTGGAAAAAGTGCACACACACGCGCCGGTCCCGAGATCCCACAACTTCAGAGCATGATCGCCAGATACCGAGATGCCGCGTCGGCCGTCGGCAGACAGGGCTACGCCGCTGACCTCCTCGGTGTGCCCGGTGAAGGTCTGCTGCACGATGCCGGACTCCAGGTCCCACAGCTTGACGGTGTTGTCCCAGTAGGCAGAGAAGGCGCGTTTGCCATCCTTCTGGACTGCCATGGCGCTGACCTGAGAGGTGTGCTCTATCCCAGTCAGTGCGATTTTGGGCACCAGCCACAGCTTCAGGGCAAAGTCATGCTTGTTTGGCATGGGGATGGTGTGAAGCTCAACCCCGGTCTCTAGATCCCACACTGTGAGCGAGTTGTCAGGCGAGGCCGACAGGGCGCGCTTTCCGTCCGCCAGTACTACCACCGCCGTGACTCCGCCCGATCTCCCGGCAAAGGCGCGGAGCATTGCGCCGGTTTCTAGGTCCCACAGCATGGGGTCTCCGCTCCAGGAGCCTGAGATGGCACGCTTGCCGTCCGCCAACACAGCCACGGCGGTGACCCAATCACTGTGCCCGACGAAGGTTCGGAGCTCTTTGCCGGTGTTTAGGTCCCACAGCTTGAGGGTATGATCCTCGGAAGCTGAGATGGCGCGCTTGCCATCTGCCAGCACCACCACGGCACTGACCTGCCCGGTGTGACCAGCGAAGGTGCGCAGGCATTTGCCGGTCTGCAGATCCCAGAGCCTCAGGGTGTGGTCACCTGAGGCCGAGAGGGCGCGCTGACCGTCCGCCAGCAGCGCGGCGGCGGTGACTCGACCTGTGTGCCCGGTGAAGGTGCTGAGCTCTACGCCGGTCTCCAGACTCCACAGCTTGAGGGTGTGGTCAAAGGTCGCGGAGAGGGCGCGTTGGCCGTCTGGCAATACCGTCACAGCACTCACTCGGGATGCCTGCCCGGTGGAGGGCTGCGCAAAGCGGGTCTCCAGGTCCCACAGCTTGAGGGTCATGTCACTCGAGGCCGAGATGGCGCGTCTTCCATCAGGCAGAAGCGATAGGGCAGAGACCCCTTTGGTGTGCCCGGCGAAGGTGCGCAGCTCTTTGCCGGTCTCCAGGTCCCACAGCCTGAGCGTCCGATCGTGGGAAGCCGAGATGGCGCGCCTGCCGTCCGCCAACACCGCCACGGAGGTCACCCCCCCGTCATGACCGGAGAAGGTGCGGAGTTCTGCACCGGTCGCCAGGTCCCACAGCCTGAGCGTGTGGTCATCCGAGGCCGAGAGGGCACGCAGTCCATCCGGAGTCACTGCCACGGCCTCGACCTCGCCGCTGTGCCCGGTGAAGGTACGCAGCTCTGCGCCGGTCTCCATATCCCACAGCCTGAGCGTCCGGTCGTGGGAAGCCGAGATAGCGCGCCGGCTGCCCGCCAGCAGTGCGACGGCCTTGACCCAACCCGTGTGACCCACGAAGGTTCGGAGTACTGCGCCGGTTCTTAGATCCCACAGCTGGAGCGTGCGGTCGGCGGAAGCCGAGAGGGCGCGCATGCCGTCCGCCAGCACGGCGACGTCCCATATCGGCTCTCTGGGCCCGACGAAGGTGCGCAGGCACCCGCCGGTCTCGAGGTCCCATAGCTTGAGCCTGCCGTCGCTGGAGGCCGCGAGGGCCTGCTTGCCGTTCGCCAGAACCGCCACGGCCCATATTGGGTTTTGGTGTCCGATGAAGGTACGGAGCTCGGCGCCGGTCTCCAAGTCCCACAGCTTCAGGGTCCCGTCGAAGGAGCCAGACAGGACTCGCTTGCCGTCCGGAAGTGGAGCCACAGCATGAATGTTGCTGGTGGCGGTGTGGCCTGTGATGAGGGTGCTGAGCTCAGCACCGCCGGGGGGCGTCAGACAGGGAGTGAGTGGCCGCAACCAGGGGCGATGTCTGAAGGCACGTGCCGTCTCGAGCAGGCGTCGGACCTCCGAATGGTCAATCCCCAGCAGCCGGCCAAGAAGCTGGCACGGGAGCTGGTCGGGATCCTGGGCCAGCACGTGCGCCGAGAGGCGCAGGCCGTCCCGGATTAGGCGCAGGCCCTCACCCTCCTCTCCCGCGACGAGATGGGATGGGGGAGAAGAGACCAGGGCCAAGTCGTAATCTCCGATCAGGTCTTCCGTCCCGGAAGCAACAAGGCGGGCGTTCAGGAAGTCGAACGTGGTCAGCGTATCGTGCAGCTCGGTCGCCAGCCCGGCGTAGGCCTGCTGGTAGGCCAGCTCGGCGGCCTTGCGCCGGTCAGGTTCGCGCCGATCTACATCCAGCCAGAAGGGTCGCTCGGGACTGCCGAAATACTCGGCCAGGTGTTGGTGCTGGGCGCGTTTCTGCTGCGTGCCGCAGTAGCGCGCTTCCACCGCTTCCTGCAGCTGGCGGTGGTGAAAGCCCAGCAACTCCGTGCCGTCGGCCTGACGCCAGGCCAGGTACGCCTCTATGTCCAGGTGGAGGCGCGACCACATGATCACCGGCAGCGCCGTGAGCTCCTGGGGCGACCTGGGCGAGCGCCGAAAGAAATCAGCCTGCACGGCAGGGTCTGCCCAGAGCACGTCCAGCAGCTCATCCTCGCTCAGGCCGTTCTTGGCAGCTGCCAGGTAACCCAGTGCACAGGTGACCATGATCGTACCGTGATTGCTCTCCTGCTCTAGCCGCCAGAACAGGTCGCGAAGTACGCCCGGGATGTCCGCACCAACGCCCGGCTGGTCATCGGAGTGAGCCGGCAGATCGTCGTAGCTGTGCCAGCGGCGTGCCTCTTCAAAGGCCAGCTTGAGATAGAGCGGCAGCCCTCCGCTGCGCTCGAACTTGGCCAGGACATCCTCGTGCTGCTGCGGGGTCAGATCCCGACCCGCCTCTCGAAGCCAGGCACCCAGCACCTCGGCACCCTCGGAGGGGAGCATGGCCCTGACTTCTAGCCGGGCGCTCCCGGGTACCCGCTCCACCAGCGACGTCCATGCCTGCCCCGGCAGGGTGGAGAGTACCAAGCGCACATGCGCTGGCAGGGTGATGGGCAGCCAGGCGAGCTCGTGTGCCCGGTCCTCACTGCCCAGTTGGTCGAGCGCATCCAGGAAGAGGATCAACGGTTTCTCGGCCCTGGCCAGCGCCAGGCACTTGGGGAAGGCCTCGATCAGCTCCCGGTAGGCGGTGGGAACGGCGCTTTCATCCCCTCAGTACTCGCGCGTGATCTGTCTACACAAGCCCTCCAGGAGCGCGCGCCCGCTGGACGAGACGGGTGTGGCGCCGACAAAGCGCGCGAGAACCGCCGCGTGGGTGTAGGCCTGCTGGGCTTCCTGCACTGCTTTGGCCAGCAGGGCGGACTTGCCCGAGCCGGACGGCCCGCAGATGGTCAGGGGTTGCGGCTGGCACTGGCTGATATAGTCAGCGATGGCCTTCAGGGGGTTTGTGCGGCCCACAAAGCCCGCTGCGCGCGTGGACGCAAAGTCCAGGTGGGCGGCACTCTCCTTTTCGAGCAGGTCAACCGCCTGGATGTGCCCGATTTCGGCCAGCATCACCCTGGAGAGGTCGCCGTAGACCTGTGCGCACAGCGCGTCCAGGTGGTCCAGCGAGGGACCGTCGCCCCGCCAGGCGGCGGTGTATTCATGCACGCTGCCCGGCAAGTGCTGTTTGAGGCGCGCCTTGAGCTGGGCCTGCCCTTGGGCGGCCCCGGGCTCGGCGTCACGGAAGGCGCAGCTGGCGTTGTCAACGGGCATACCTGCGATCTCGCGGAAGTAACAGAAAACGCACTCTCGCGCGTCCTGCGCCCGTAGGGCGCCCTTGACGATCTCTTGTCCGGTGGCCGACAGTGTGTACTTCTCCAGTGCCTCAGCGCCTAGCCCGGCGCGCTGCGCGCCGCGCTCCAGCGCAGCAACCAGCGGGCGCTCCACCTGGGATTCCCAGGCCGAGTAATCGACGAAGCGCGAGCCAGGTCGGCGCGGCAGCAGGACGTATTCGGGTGGGGCAGCGTTCTCGTCCAGCCGGTACCACCCCTGCGCGTCCACGGGCTGGTCTTCGCGCCAGCAGGCCAGGGCGCGCTCCGGCTCGGCCAGGTGCGGCAGCAGTGCCTCGAACTCGACGGCGGGGATGGCTGTCGGCAGGGGACGCCACCCGAACCGGTCACCGAGCAGCACGATGAAATTCGGTCGCGGGCTAACGGCGCGGCAGCGCTCGATCTCGCCCACGCAGATCTTCATCGTCTGCTGGTCGAGCGCCGCTTCCTCGCTCACTCCCCAGCGCAGGTCAATCGCCTGAAGGCGGCAGCCGTGGGCCACGGCCAGCTCGCGCAGGCGGGGGAATACGCGCTCCTGCAGCGCGTTGCGCTCGGCGACCAAGTCGCTGAAGGTGGAGGAGACAAAGATGCGAAACGTCCGGCCGGACTGGGGCATAGGATTCCTCCTTGACGGTCCTGGTCAGAGGCGGCTACCAAGCCTTCCGCTTGGCTCGCCGCAGGAGCGGGCTTGCATCCCGCCCCTGCGGCTTTCTGGACGTGTCCTTATACGACGGGCAGCTCCGCCAGCGACTCCTGGATCGACGCCTCGTCCAGCTCATAGTCCGTCAGGTCACGCCGAAGGTACGCGTCGTACGCGGCCAGGTCAAAGTGACCGTGCCCGCTGGCGTTGAACAAGATAACCTTGCTCTCGCCGCTCTCCCTGCACGCCAGGGCCTCGTCGTACGCCGCACGGATGGCATGAGAGGTCTCTGGCGCCATGATGGTGCCCTCTGCCCGGGTAAAGCTCAGCGCAGCCTCAAAGCAGGCGTTCTGGTGATAGGCGCGCGCCTCGGCATAGCCTTGGTCGAGCAGGGCGCTTATGGTGGGTGCCATGCCGTGGTAGCGCAGACCGCCGGCGTGGACCGGCGCCGGCACAAACGTATGCCCGACCGTCCGCATCTTGGCCACCGGCCCCGTCTTGGCGGTGTCGCCCCAGTCGTAGGCATAGGCTCCCCTGGTCATGCTGGGACAGGCCGTGGATTCGACAAAGATGCCGCGCAGGTTCGGCCGGCTCCCATCCAGCTTGTAGCGCAGGAACGGGAAGATGATCCCCGCGGCGTTGCTGCCCCCGCCGGCGCAGCCAATCACGATGTCCGGGTACTCCCCCGCCATCTCCATCTGCTTCAGAGCCTCAAGGCCGATCGTCGTCTGGTGCAGCAGCACGAAATTCACCACACTCCCGAGCGAGTACTTGTAGCCTGGATGCGTGACCGCATACTCGATCGCCTCGGAGATCGCCATGCCCAGGCTGCCCGGCGTCTCTGGGTCGCCGGCCAGGAACGAGCGCCCCGCGTGGGTCAGGGTGCTGGGACTCGCCACCACACTCCCACCCCACGTCTCCATCGCAACGCGGCGGTAGGGCTTCTGCTGGTAGCTGACGGCGACCATGAACACCTTGCACTCCATGCCAAAGAGCTTGGCCGCAAAGCAGAGCGCACAGCCCCACTGCCCCGCCCCGGTCTCGGTGGCAAAGCCTTTGAGGCCCTCCTTCTTGCCATAGTAGCATTGCGCCACGGCCGTGTTGGCCTTGTGGCTTCCGACGGGGCTGACACCTTCCCACTTGTAGTAGATGTGAGCGGGCGTGTCGAGGGCCTTTTCCCAGCGCCGGGCACGGATCAGAGGCGAGGGACGCCACATCTTGAGGATATCCTGGACCTCGTCCGGTACATCGATCCAGCGCTCCTGGCTGACCTCCTGCTCGATGAGGGCCTGCGGAAAGACGGGGGCCAGGTCGTCTGCGCCCATCAGCTGCAGCGTCGCCGGGTGCAGGTAGGGCGGCGGCGGCTGGGTCATGTCCGCCGTGATGTTGTACCACTGCGTCGGAAGGTCGCTTTCCTCCAGGTTGTACTTGTACTGCTGTGTCATCGGTTCCCTCCTGATAGATTGGATGAGTTCGCGTTGCCCATGCCCGCGGGCGATGGCACCAGGCCTTGCCCGCAGGGCCGCAATCAGATTATGGCCGGCGCCGCCTGCCCGATGGGCTGCAAACCAGCCTGCGCCGGCGCGGCCTGCGCGTGCGGCCGGGGCCCAGCCGCCGGGCTGCCGAACAGGTCGCGGTAGATTCGGTACGGGTGGGTCTCCTCGTATCTCACCTCGGCGATTTGAGGTCCGTCGAAGCAGAGGATCTGCGCTCCCGGGTAGCCCAGCAGAATGGGCGAATGAGTGGCGATCACGAACTGGGCCCGCCCCTCTGCCTCCTGCCGCTCCAGGGCGCGCACGAGCCGGAGCTGGCTTGCCGGCGACAGGGCGGCTTCCGGCTCGTCCAGCAGGAAGAGACCGTGCCCTTCGAACCGTCCCTCGAAGTAGGCCAGGAACCCCTGCCCGTGCGACAGGGTGTTCAGGATGCGGCCCCCATGGTAGTCCAGCCGCCCGGGGTCGCTGAGCGCGACGTCGTCCAGGAAATCGGAAAGGTCGCGGAAGGTCTCTGCCCGGAAAAGCGAGCCCGCGACTCTGCCCTCTGCCCACTCCACGTCCACGTACCTGTGCAGGTCGGCCTCAAAGGGGTTGTAGTGTGACTCGTGCCGGCGCGGCTTGTCCCAAAGCCCGATGCCACAGCGCCGGGCGATGGCCTCGAGCAGGGTGGACTTGCCGGAGCCGTTCTCCCCGGAGAAGAACACGACCGGCCTGCGAAAGACCAGCCGCTGCGGCTCGCCCAGCGCCCCGATGTTGAATGGAAAGAGCCGTCGATTCGGAAACCGCTCGCTTTCGATGGACACGCTTTTCAGGTAGATCATGATCTCTCCCTATCGGCTGGCGGGCGCAGGGCCACGCTCACGCGATCACTAGCACGACAGCACCGCCAGCCGGCTCTCAGCTGCCAGTGGCAACGGGTAGGCCCTCAACAGCTGGGGACCGTACAGCCCCATCGCATCGTGCACGGCGGCCATGGTCTCGCCGGCGACGGCCCGGGCGCGTCGCGTGCCCGCCACGAGCAGGTCGGAGACCAGGTCAGGGCGCGGTCGGTAGCGAGCGCGGCGCTCCCGCATCGGTGTGAGGAGCTCGTTGAGCACCCTTGCCAGCCTGCGCTTCACCTCGACGTCGCCCACCTTGCCTTGGAGATACCGCTCCTTGAGCTCGCTCACCTCGGCCGCGTTGGGGTTGAAGGCCTCGTGGTAGACAAAGACCGGATTTCCCTCCACCTGACCAGGGACGTCGGCCCGGACCCGCCGTGGGTCGGTGTACATGGCCATGACCTTGCGCTCCACCGTCTCCGCATCATCGGACAGGTAGATGGCGTTACCAAGGCTCTTGCTCATCTTGGCCTGGCCGTCGATGCCGACCAGCGTCGTCTCCGCCCCGACCATGACTTCGGGGATGGGAAAGACGCGGCCGTACTGCCGATTGAAGCGGCGGGCTATCTCCCGCGTGATCTCGACGTGCGCCTCGTTGTCACTGCCCACAGGCACCAGGTTGGCCCTGGGCAGCAGGATGTCCGCTGCCTGGAGGACCGGGTAGCCGAGCAGCCCAAAGGGCATCATCTCCAGGCGTGCATCCCGGGCCATGTCTTTGAGGCTCGGCAGGCGCTCCAGGCGCGGGACACTGACCAACATCCCCAGCAGGAGGGCCAGCTCATATGTCTCGGGCACCGCGGACTGCACAAAAATCGTGCTCCGCTCTGGGTCGATCCCCACTGCGAGGTAGTCCAACACGATGTCGTGAACGTTCTGAGCCACGCCGGCGATGCGCTCCTTCGCCGGCTGCGTGGTCAGCATATGCAGGTCGGCGATGATGAAGAAGCAGTCGTATTCGTCCTGGAAGCGCACGCGATTCTGGAGGCTTCCCAAGTAGTGCCCCAGGTGCAGCCTGCCGGTCGGCCGGTCCCCCGTCAGCATTCGTTTGCGTGCCATCCTACACTCTCCTTTCTCAGGGCAAAAACAGGGCGCTCGTCCTCTGCCAAGCGACCAACCCGGTCGCTTCTGAGGACGAGCGCCCCATGCGACTGCACGGGCACCCGTGGTGCCACCTCACTTAGGCTGAGCCCGAAAAAAACGATCCGCCGGAGAGGGCAGATCGGAAACAGGCGTGCCAGCCTCACTCGATTCAGGTACGGCCCCAACGTCCGATGGGCGATACCCCAAGCCCTGATAACGGTGGCGATTCCGGCCCGGTCTACTGGTCGCGTCCTGCGCCGGCTGCCGCCCCGGGTGACTTTCTTACTCGGGGCCGGCGCGCCACGCGAAAATCGAACACGACGTTCGGCGGGCGACTCCCAGGTCCATTCACCCCCTGCGCCGGTACCGGGTTTCCACCTGACCCCGGCTCTCTGGCCCCCGCTGTGGTGGCTACTAGTCCTGTTCTCAGTCTTTGATGTTCTTCAATTGTCGGCGGCGATGCTACCATACCTCGCCGCGGTTGTCAAATCGAGTCTAGCCGTTTTTCAGATAGGGCCGCAGGCTCGCCATCAGCTTGTCCTTTGGCCGGACCCCCACGAGCCGTTCGACCGGCTGGCCGTTCACGAACAGGATGAGCGTAGGAATGCCCATCACGCCATAGTGACCGGGTGTGACCGGGTTCGTGTCCACATCCACTTTGGCGACCACAAGGGTCCCCTCGGTCTCAGCGGCGATTTCCTCGACGGTCGGTGCGATCATTTTGCACGGGTTGCACCAGACGGCCCAAAAGTCGACCAGTGCGGGGACTTCTGACTTGAGCACCAGCTCCTCGAAGGTGTCGTCGGTGACCGCAATCGCCTTTGCCATGCTGCTATTCCTCCTTGTCAGGTAGTTCGGCCGCGCCGGGCAGGGGTTCCTCCCTTGGCTCGGAGACTGAGTAGCGCGAAAAGACCATCTCCAGCACACGCTTCATGCGCTGCTGTGCCCGCTCGGGATCACTCGAGTCCATGCACTCTTTCAAGTGGTTGTCGACAACCATCAAGGCCACGCGATCGAGGGCAGCCCGGGCAGCCATCAGCTGGGTAAGGACCGCCTCGCACTCACGCTCCTGCTCGACCATGCGCTGCAAGCCGCGGATCTGGCCCTCCACCCGCTTCAGCCGCCGGTCAATCTCTGCTCGTCCCACAAGCCCTCACTCTGCCGATCCGGGTTTGCACACCCGCCCGATGGATCTCACTGAAATCGGAAGCCGCCGTGCACGTCACTGGTCGGCCACAGACAGCGCCCGGCTGGGTACCACGTCCAGGTCCCAGCCTGCGGTTGCGCCGTCCTGCAGTCGGAAATGGCCGGCACAGGCAACCATCGCGGCATTGTCTGTGCAGAACTCCAGCGGCGGCACACGCACCGGGACCGGGCTCTGGCGCACGATCTCGCCGCGCAGCGATTCGTTGGCCGCGACGCCGCCCGCCAGCAGCAGCGTGCGGGCACCAAGCTGCTCGGCCGCGCGGCAGGCCTTGTCCACCAGCACCTCGACCACAGCTGCCTGGAAGCTGGCGGCGAGGTTGGCGACCGGCAGGTCGCGGACCACGACCGGTGCCTGTAGGCTCGCCGCGCGAAGGTTGTCTGTGTCAGGCTGGTACTTGCGGACGGCATGTAGTACGGCCGTCTTGACGCCCGAAAAGGAAAAGTCGTAGCTGTCACCCAGCCATGCCCGCGGGAGCTTGAATGCCGTCGGGATCCCGTCGCGCGCGGCCTGCTGGATTGAGGGTCCGCCCGGGTAGGGGAGCCCCAGCAGACGGCCCACCTTGTCAAATGCCTCGCCGGCAGCGTCGTCGAGGGTGCCCCCCAGCCTCCGGAACTGGCCATGCCCGGCCATCCAGATCAGCTCGCTGTGTCCGCCCGAGACGACCAGGCAGACCAGCGGGAACTCGGGCTCTGCGTCCTGTTCAAGCCAGTTGGCATAGATGTGCGCTTCGATGTGGTGGATGCCGACGAGCGGTAGGCCCAGGCTGAAAGCCAGCCCCTTGGCTGCGTTCACCCCCACCAGCAGGGAGCCTGCCAGGCCCGGTCCGTAGGTAACGGCCACGCCGGACAGTGTCTCGCCCTCGAGGCGCGCATCGCCCAGCGCCTGCCGGATCACCGGAGTGATGCTAAGCACGTGCTGGCGGGAGGCGACCTCTGGGAAGACGCCTCCAAAACGCCGGTGGATGTCGATCTGCGAGGCGACGACGTTGCTCCGCAGGGTGCGGCCCTCTTCGACGACGGCCGCCGCCGTCTCGTCGCAGGAAGTCTCAATGCCGAGTATCAGGCTCATGGTTTTTCCGTGTCAGGCAGCCGGCGCCCAGGAGTGCGAGGGTGCCCACCTCTGCCATTATAGCAGAGACGCATCGCGGGGGCAAACAGGGCCGGCCATGGGCTGCGACCGGCGTGCACCCCTGCGTCGATCGGCCTGCCGGCGCCGCGAGCAGAGCCCTCAGCTCACCGCCCTGCGCACGAGCGCCGCGATCCGTTCCTCGTCGGCGGCAGACAGCGCCGTCAGCGCGAAGGCGGTCGGCCACATCTCGCCTTCGTCGAGGTGCGCCTGGTCGCTGAATCCGAGCGTGGAGTACCTCGTGTTGAACTTGCTCGCACCCTGGAAGAAGCAGACGACCTTGCCGTCCTTGGCGTAGGCGGGCATCCCGTACCAGAGTCTCGGCGTCAGGTCCGGTGCGCTGGCCATGATGACGGCGTGGAGTCGCGACGCCATCGCCTGATCCGGCTCTGGCATCTCGGCGATCTTGGCGAGCACGGCGCTCTCCCCGTCCGACTTGTCCGCGCGTGGGCCGCGGCGTGCGGCTGCCTTCAGCTCTTGGGCACGCTCCTTCATGGCAGCCAGCTCCTCGTCGGTGAAGCCCCCACGCTTTGCGCCGCCCGCTGCTGTGCTCCCGCCCGGGTCTTGATTTCCTTTCTTTGGACTCATAGACACCTCCCTGGCCTCGCATCCTATCTAGACTTCCAGGAGTCACCGGGACTGCTGCCCCGGGCCTAGAGACGGGCTCGGTGGGCCGTCTTCGGAGACAATCCTGTTGCCCAAACCGATTATGTACCAGGCGCCCACATCTGTCCAGCCGCGGGAGCTCTGCATTAGAGGCGGGCCGCAGAGAGTGTGGGCAGGTCCGCAAGTGCGGGTATGCCGAGAGGGAAGGGCGACGGCGCGAGGCCAACAGGCCGGCCGGCAGCCGTGAGCTGCCGGGCTGCAGCTTGACAGGGACCAGTCCAAGACCTATAATCACGTGGGAAACAGGGCCCTGTCCCAGAACTGTCATTCCGAGGGAGCGCAGCGACCGAGGCACGCCCTGAGGTACGAAGGGAATCTCTGATTCCGCTTGAAATGGAGTGAAGTCAGATACGCCGTCGCGCTCAGCATGGCAGGTCTCGTGCCTTTTGGACAGCTCCGCCCCAGCCATGACCTGGGGCGGCAACCTGGGATAGGGAAAGGAGGGTCTCGTCATGTCTCCGCCAACCATCCTCGGCTACGCAGCCCGGGCTGTGGGACAGCCCCTCGAGCCACTCACGTACGCCCCGCCGCCGCTCGGGGAGCACGACGTGCGCGTGTCTGTGACGCACTGCGGCCTTTGCTTCACAGATATCGCAGCGATCGACGACTACTATGGAATCACCAGCTATCCCCTTGTGCCCGGTCACGAGATCGTCGGAACCGTATCGGCGGTAGGGACCAATGCGCCCGGCGTGAAGCTGGGAGACCGGGTGGGGATCGGGTGGCAGGGACGATCGTGTATGAAGTGCGAGTGGTGCCTACGGGGGGAAGAGCAGCTCTGCCGCGACATCGTCTCGGATGCAACCTGGGTACCCTACGGAGGCTTCTCGACCTCTGTGGTGGCAGACAGCCGCTTTGTTTACCCCCTGCCGGGCGGCATGGCCTCGAAGGTCGCCTCTGTGCTGTTGTGCGCCGGGGTCACGGTCTACTCCCCGTTGCGAAAGTACGCCGTGCAGCCCGGGCTCAAGATCGGCATCGTCGGCGTCGGAGGCTTGGGCCATCTCGCCATCCAGTTCGCGCACGCCCTTGGCTACGAGGTGACGGCCATTTCCTCCTCCCCCGCCAAGAGGGAGGAAGCCCTCGCCCTCGGGGCGGACCATTTCGTCGATTCGGCCGACCGGGCCGGCTTGCGAAAGCTGGAATACGGCTTCGATCTTCTCCTGTGCACCGCTCACGGCGAGATGCGGTGGGAGCCTCTGCTGGAAATCCTCAAGAAGAGAGGGACGCTCGTGCTCGCAGGCTTCCCCAGAGTGGACCTCAACCCGACCGATCTTGTCGCCCATGAGCTATCGATCGCCGGGTCCTTTCTCGGCAACCGGGCCACGATGCGGGGCATGCTCTCCTTCGCAGAAGCCCACGGAATCGCACCGCGGATCGAGCTGATGCCCATGTCACGAGTGAACGAGGCCATCGATAGGGTCAAGAAGAATCAGGCCCGCTACCGCATTGTGCTCGTCAACGATGTGGTTGGTGCAGCGCACTGACGGAAACGCGGGCCACCGAGAGCAGCGGGCGCGCTAGCGAGAGCGCGTCGAGAGGCGGTTGCCTTGCCGGCGTGCCGCGGACGGACTGCGCGGCGCGCGCGCCAAGGGCACACATCTCCTCGCAGGTGCATTCTGAAAGCGTGTACCATCCCAGGGGAGCGCTGCGCACGAGCAGACGTGCCGCCTGGACGATTCGGACGAGCTGTGTGATACTGTGTGCAGAGTGCCAAGGTTGGGGGCAAGGGTTGCCTACATGGTTGGCTCACCAGATCATGGGGCACTCCACCTGGCTGGGGAGCCACTGCCGGGCTACTTCACGGCGACCCAGGCCCGGCAGATCATGTGGCAGGCGATCGACCAAGGCTTGATCGCCCGCGAAAAGCTGCCGGCACTCGCCGGGCTGCGGGGGGACCGTTTCGGACACCTCATCGCTTTGACATTGCACCGCGACGCGGCGACGGCCCACTAAGAAGGCCATGTCTGTGCACGGGCGTCCTGCCTGGCAATCCTCGGCAGGTGCCGGTGAGATATGGTCTCGGCAGCAGAGGCCTTGATCTGGTGGAGAAGGGCCTTGCTTCTCCCGTACGAGGGTTTGACAGCCGCACGCCGCTATCCGACTTTTAGGAGGAGGGCAGTCACATGGACCGGAGGCCGGCACAAAAGATCGTCTTGACTGGGGATGCCACGCTGGACTGGATGCAGGCCAGCCAAGGGGCACACAGAATCGCCCAGAACTGGAGATTGGCCGGTGGGGCGCGGCTCTACCGGCAGCGGGGCGGTGTGCACCTTCTGGGCGACCTTATCAAGGCGCTTCTACTCGAGCCGACCTCGGGTCCAGAGTGGGAGTTGTGCCAGACGGCGCCGCCGCCAGAGACAACTCAGCCAGGCGATCCCGGTGTCCACCACGTGTACACGTCGTGGGCCCCGTTCCCCTACGGATCCAGGCCACCCCTCGATCGGGAGAAACACGCCTGGCGGATCGAGCACTTCCTGGGATTCGAGCGCAGCCAGCTCGGGCCCGTGCAAACGGAGGCGAGTCAGGCGGGAGTCGGCCCGTTGCGGGCTGATCTTGTCGTCCTGGACGATTCGGGGCCACGGCTCCGGCACCAGCCCTCGGAGTGGCCTGCGGCGCTCGCCGAGCATGGCGGCTGGGTGGTCGTGAAGATGGCCCAACCGGTCGCCCAGGGAGCACTGTGGGAGAGGCTGATCAGCCAGTACGCCGAAAGGCTGATCGTGATCACGACGGCCCAGGACTTGCGCACGACCGCCATCCAGATCAGCAAGAGGATCTCCTGGGAGCGCACCGCGCAGGACGTGGCCTGGGAGCTGACCTACAACCCGCTTGTGAACTCGCTGACCCAGGCCGCCCATCTGGTCGTTTCGTTCGACTGCGCGGGGGCCATACTCCTGGGGCGGGATGGCCAGCGCCAGGTACGGGCGCAGTTGTTCTTTGATCCATTGGCCCTCGAGGAGGACTGGGAGCGAGCCTATCCCGGCGAGATGGTGGGATACAGCACCTGCTTGGCGGCTGCCATTGTACGGCAGATCCTTCTCGACCCGGCCAACCCCGAGATCGGCCGAGGCATCCAGGCCGGCGTGTCGGCCACACGCCTGCTGCACAGGGAGGGCTACGGCCGCCGCGGAAGTGGGGCTCAGCAGGCAGAGCTTTGCTTTCCCTTCGAAGCGATTGCCCGAGAGATCTGCCGCCAGGAGCAACCACTCGCCGAAGCCCGAATCCAGGACCCGGCGGGCTCCTTGCTTGTGCCTCCACCACCCGAGAAAGCGCGCCTCCAGCGCGGCTACTGGACCATCCTGGAGGATCGCTACTCCGCCGGACTCGAAGCAGTTGCCCGCCAAATCGTCCTCGACGGCAGCGAAGCAGCCCTGCGCCAGGTGCCCGTCGGGCGCTTTGGAGGCCTGGTGACCGTTGACCGGCGCGAGATCGAAGCCCTGAACGGCATCCAACGCCTGATCGCCGAGTATTGCAGCACGCCACAGAAAAAGCCGCTCTCGATCGCCGTCTTCGGCCCCCCAGGCGCCGGCAAGTCGTTCGGCGTTGAGCAGGTGGCCAAGTCGATCCTGGGTGAGATCTCGGTGCTGGTCTTCAACCTCTCCCAATTCCGCCATCCAGACGCGCTCCTGGACGCACTCCACCAGGTGCGAGACGTCGGCCTGTCCGGCAAGATCCCGCTCGTCTTCTGGGACGAGTTCGACACCGCCCTGGACGGGCAGCCACTGGGCTGGTTGCGCTACTTCCTGGCGCCCATGCAGGACGGGGCATTCCAGGAAGGCCAGATCGTCCACCCCATCGGGCGCTGCATCTTTGTCTTCGCCGGCGGCACCAGCCACCGCATGGACCTGTTCGGCGGCAGCCTGAGCGAGAGTGAGCAGCGGGCCGTCAAGCTGCCCGATTTCGTCAGCCGCCTGAAGGGCTTTCTCAACGTGCTCGGCCCCAATCCGATCGAGGGATCGGGCCCCGATCCCTATTTCGTGCTGCGCAGGGCCCTGATCCTGCGGTCCATCTTTGAGCGCAATGCTCCCCAGATCCTGCAGAGGCAGGATGGGAAGAACAGGGTCGCGATCGATGATGGGCTGTTGCGCGCCTTTCTGCTGACCAGCCAGTATAGGCACGGTGTGCGCTCCATGGAATCGCTGGTCAGCATGAGCACCCTCTTTGGCAAGAGCGCCTATGAGCGGTCCAGCCTGCCGCCCGAGGAGCAGCTCAACCTGCACGTCGCCGCACCCGAGTTCCTGGCTCTGATGCAGCAGCTGGAGCTGGAAGGGGACCTGCTCGAGCGACTGGCAGCTGCGGCACACGAGGTCTTTTGCGCGGCCCTCCGGGCGCAGGGGTATCGGCATGGTCCAGTTACCGACGAGACCAAGCAGGAGCACTCATCCCTCGTCGCCTATCAGGGTCTGCCCGAAGACGAGAAAGACCAGAACCGGCAGAACGTGCGGGATATTCCGGCCAAGCTGGCCATAGCCGGCTATGTCATGCGCCCTGCCCGCAGCAACGAGCCGCCCTTCGAGTTCCCCGGAGCGGACCTGGAGCTTCTGGCGGAGCGTGAGCACGAGCGCTGGATGCGCGACAAGCTGGCAGCCGGCTGGAAGTATGCTGCCCAAACGGACAAGGGCAGCAGGCTTCACCAATGCCTCCTGCCCTGGGACAGACTGCCCGACGAGGAGAAGGAGAAGGACCGCGTTCTCGTGCGCGGCATACCGCCCATCCTGGCGAAAGCAGGCTACGCGATTGAGAGGGTCGCACCGAGGCGCTCTTGACCTTTCGGCGAAGCATGGCAAGACGAGCGTCGCCTCTGAGACAAGGGAGGTCTGAAACGCGCTGTACCGTGCCGGTCCTTGCCCGGCTGGCCGGCCTGCCTCTGGGTGTGGCCGGGCTCGCTCGCTGCGCCAGTCAGAATGCCGACGACTGGCCGACCGGCGGCGAGCGTGCGCCCCCGGCCACGAGGAAGGGAAGGAGTCATGACCCACGCGTCTCGCACCTTTCGCATCTTTGTCAGCTCTACCTTTAGCGACCTCGCGGAAGAGCGGAACGCCCTGCAGGCGCGCGTCTTTCCCCGGCTGCGCACCCTGGCCGAGGCACACGGTTGCCGCTTCCAGGTGATCGACCTGCGCTGGGGCGTCAGCGAAGAAGCCTCGCTCGACCAGCAGACCATGAAGATATGCCTGGGCGAGATCGAACGCTGCCAGAAGATCAGCCCACGACCCAACTTTGTCATTCTGCTGGGGAACCGCTATGGCTGGCGTCCGCTTCCTGCCGAGATACCCGCTGACGAATTCCAGGCTCTTGTCGAAGCAACCACCGTCCAAGATCGTCCCCTGCTGGAAGAGTGGTACCGCCTGGACGAGAATGCCCTTCCGGCGCACTTCTGTTTGCTGCCTCGCACCGCTGACCATATTGCCTTCGAGCTCTGGGAGCCAGTCGAGCAGCGCTTGCATGCCATCCTGGAGAAAGCGGCACACGATATTGGCCTGCCCCCTTCCGCGCAATTCAAGTACACCGCTTCGGCAACCGAACAGGAGATCCAGGCCGGGGCTCTAGGCATTCCAGACGCAAAGAATCACGTCTACTGCTATTTCCGCGAGCTCAGGAACCTGCCGGCTGATCCTTGTGCCGCGAGCTATGTCGATCTGGATAAGCACGGCCATCCAGACTCGCAGGCCAGCCACCAATTGCAGGCTCTCAGGGAGCGTCTTAAGGCAACCCTCCCCGAGAACACCCGTACCTACGAAGCGGATTGGTTGGGCCAAGGGTCGAGCCTGGATCATCTTGAGCGCCTTGGCCAGGATGTTTACCAGGACCTGGAGCAAGTCATCCTCCGGGAAATCGCCTTGTTGGGCGATGAGGATCCGCTTGACAGAGAGATCGCCAGCCATACTCGGTTTGGCCGGGACCGCGCCGGTCAATTCGTGGGTAGGGAACAGCCCCTCCAGGCCATCGCCGGCTATCTGCAATCTTCGAGCCATGATCCCCTGGTGGTCTGGGGAGAATCAGGGTGCGGGAAATCAGCCTTGATGGCCAGGGCGATCGCGGTGGCCCAGGGTGCACATCCCCACAGCGAGATCATCTCTCGTTTCGTCGGTGCAACGCCCGAATCTACTTCTGCGCGTGCACTGCTCGAAAGCCTATGCCGCCAGTTTGCCCGCCTGCGCGATGCTGAAACGGAAGCATCTGTCCCTGCTGAATATGAGCAACTGGTCGAGCAGTTCCCTCTTTATCTTGAGGCTGCCACAACCTCTTACGCCCGGCCAGAGGCTCCCAAGGATACCCCTCGCCGTTTCAGGGAGCAGGTCCAGCGAGCCCAGTTGGCTGAACACCGCCGGAGCGTATTCGTTTTTATCGACGCTCTCGACCAGGTAGGCGATGCAGGCACCCCTGACAACCTGGCCTGGTTGCCGGAAAGACTGCCCCGCGAGGTCAAGCTGGTCGTCTCGGCTCTCCCCGGACAGTGCCTGGAGATACTCCGGGGCAAAGTCCCGCCGGAGAACGTGATTCACCTGTCTTCAATGAGCGTGGCGGAAGGCGACCTGCTCCTATCCCATTGGCTCGCAGAGACCCAGCGTAGCCTGCAGGCGCACCAGAAAGAGCATGTCCTGGCTAGCTTCACGCGCTCTGGTCTGCCGCTATATCTGAAGCTGGCTCTTGACGAAGCCCGGCGCTGGAAGTCTTACGACCCCCTGCCCGATCTCAAGGCGGATATCCCTGGCATGATTCGCCAACTCTTCGAACGCCTGGCGCGTGAAAGCAACCATGGCAAGATCCTGGTCGAGCGTGCCCTGGGTTACCTGGCCGCAGCCAGAAACGGCTTGAGCGAAGATGAGATCCTGGATCTGCTCTCCCGCGATCCCGACGTGGTTTCGGATTTCCTGGCCCGCTCACCCAGATCCCCCCGCGTCAACCGCCTGCCCGTGGTCGTCTGGTCACGCCTCTTCTTCGACCTCGAAGCGTACCTCTACATGCGCCGTGCAGATGGCGCCTCGTTGTTGAGCTTTTACCACCGCCAGCTTGAGGAGATCGCCTGCAGCGATTATCTAGCCCAAGATCGGCAGAGCCCAGGCCGCCATGCTGCCCTGGCCTCCTTTTTTGGCGAGCAGCCGCTCTACCTGGAGGGCGCCGGAAGCCAGGCGCCTAACCTGCGCAAGCTCTCCGAACAGGCATACCAGCAGGCCCAGGCTGGCCTCGGCGATGCCCTGATCCACACCCTGACTGACTTCAGCTATGTCAGCGAGTACGCCCTCCACTTAGGCCATCAGGCGTTGCTCGAGCGATTGCACGACCTCGAGCTCCCTGCCTTGCAGACTGACCAGCAGGTGCAGGCCAGCCGCCAAGGATTCACCCTCATCCAGGAAGCCATCCGCCTCTCTGCGCCTGCCCTCACCCGTCACCGAGACCAGCTCCCTGCCCAACTGCATGGGCGATTGAAGGACTTGGCGCTGCCTGAGATCACCGCCTTGTTGAGCGGAGCAGAGCATCACCCCAGACCTTGGCTGCGCCCATTGCGCGCCAGCCTGAATGCCCCGGGTCAGGCTTTGGTCAGGGTTTTTGATCACTCCGAGCCTCCAGCTCGGGTCACACTGACTGCCTGCGCACTGACGCCGGATGAGCGCAGGCTCCTCACCGTCGCCGAGCATCTCCTGGTCGAGGGGAGTGGGTATCATGAGGTCAGCCATGCCCTAACCCTGTGGGACCTTGATTCGGGTCGGCAACTCTGGTCGCTAGGCAACCTGAAGTGGGAAGACGAAGTGGTCGTCATGACGATGGGCACCGGTGGGCAGAGAGCCTACCTGGTCGATCAGACCAACCAGATCCAGGTCTGGGACCTGGAGAAGCGCAAAATGCTGCACCCCCTGGAGCGGGAGCGCCTGCCAGGGAGTTCTGACTCAAGGGCTGATCGCATCAGTGTCCTGCGTACCCATCCCGATGGTAGCCGCCTGGTCGCCGGGATGGACGACGGCTCGATCGTGATTTGGAACACCCGCACAGGGAGAGTCCTCCGGCGGCAGGAGGGTCACTCGACGCCCGTCACCGAGCTGATCTTCGATCCGGACGGCAGACATTTCGTTTCGCTCTCCAGAAGAATCGACGGGGTGGTTCGATCGGGCATCGATAGCTTTGCCACCACCTCGAGAAAAGGGAGCGCCATTGCCTGGAATCTGGCTGACGAAGACGAATACCTTGAGTTCGAGCTTGAAGAACCCGTGTTGGCGAGCGCGCTGACCTCAGATGGCAAACGCCTGCTGACCGTGACCCCAGATGGCTGGCTGGAAGCCTGGAATATCCGCACGGGGCGAAAGCTGCCCAGGCCAAGGATCCTGGTGGGCAAAGCCCGTTATCTGAAGTGCCTGGCAGGGGGCGACTATGCCGCGACCATCTCAAAAGGCGAGCTTCAAGACCAGTTGACTCTCTGGGATCTCAACAAGGGCATTCAGCATTCCTCCTTGGCTGGGGCCTACCCTGACGATGTCGCCGATATCCACCAGCGCCTGGTCTTTGGCCAGCAGAGGCTGCTAGTCGCAAGCACCGATTGGAGCAGCAGTGCGGCCAGGCTGTGGTCTCTGGAGCGCCCTGGCGTGTATGGAGCTTCACCCAATAGCCACGCCGGACGGGTTCTGCAGGCTGCCATCTCACCCGGCGGGCGAAAGATGGCCACGACCGCCGAGGACAAGACGATCAAGATCTGGGAGCTCAACGACGGCCAGGTTACTGAGGCGCAATCCCTGTGCGGCCATACCCATCTCATTACCGCTCTGGCCTTCACCGCGGATGGCCGCCAGTTGATCAGTGCTTCGCTGGACAGAACACTGAAACTCTGGGACCCGGTGCAGGGGCGCGAAGTCAACACCCTGACCGGCATCACCACAGCTCCCTACCTCCTCCAGGTAACGCCGCAGAACCGTGTTATCCTGGTATCCACAGAAGATGTACGCGTCTGGACAATCAACCCCCTCGCCCAGCCCTATGCGGCAGCATCGCAGAGTGGCTATGGAAGCGCAGTTGCCTCTCCAGATGGGCATTCATGCGCTGTTGGACACGACGGTCGTGTGAGGGTACACCCGCTGGACAAGGAAGGCTTCAACCGCACCTTCGATGCCGCCGAATGGCCTGCCGCTTTCTCACCCGATGGGCGCTACCTGGCCGCCAGAGTGACTGACGACCAGTGTCCCCGCGGCACACTGCGAATTTGGGACCTCAAGAGCGGAAAGGTGCGCCACAATGTGGGCAGCGAAATACGCCCGCTCAGGCAGCTATTGTTCACACCAGGCGGTGAGATGCTGGTGGCCCTGGACGAGTGGAGCCTGCAAGTCTGGGATATCACCAGCGGGCTAGTCGCCCAAGAACTCGTTGGCATCGAGTTGCGCCATATCCACCTGGTGGGTGAGGGCCGTCTCATCATCGGGCACAACGGCGATAGCGACCTGTTTGCTTGGGATATCCAATCTGGGGAGATGCTCGCCAGCTTCACCTGCGATGGCCGGATCACCTGCCTGCATGGTGTCCCACACGAGCACCTGATCGTAGTCGGTGATGACCAGGGCATGGTTCATCTCCTGCGCCTGGATGGTCACGCAGCACATCAACCTGCCCCGGCAGGGGTCCAGAGACCCGTCCAGGAAGCGGAAAAAACAGGAGTTCAAGCCAGACGGCGCAAACCCTTCTGGAGATCGATTCTCAGGGAAAGGTCATGAAGCACGACACAAGCATGTCACGCCTTCCGCGTATTCGTATCCTCGACGTTCAGCGACTTGAAAGCGGAGCGCAACGCCGCGCAGGCGCGCGTCTTCCCGCGCCTGCGCGAGCTCTCCGCCCAACATGGCGCTAGTCTCCAGCCGATTGACTTGCGCTGGGGCGTCAGCGAAGAAGCCTCGCTCGACCAGCAGGCGATGAAGACGGCAGTGTCTGCATCCTTGAGCTCGTCGGCCTCGGCGCTGGGCCGGCCGGGATCGCCGACCGTCACGGCTTGACGGCGCAGCCCCTGCTGCCATGAAGAGGAAGCCAAGGGAATCGGTCTGCAAGCCTTCTCCCGCGCGCTGGCATATGAAAGGAACTGACATGCCTCAAACCTATGACTGGTCCAGGTTTTACGGGATGCTCTGCCGGCAAGGCCCCAACCTGCTGGTTGGGATCGAGGAAGGCACACGCGAGATCATTGAGATGCTCGCCTCCAGCACTGACATCTTCTGGTCGGAAGGGCTGGAGGAGTGCCTGGCAGAAGGCGCGGCTGGCGGCAGCCTGCAAAGCGGGGTCCTGTCCGCCCTCGAACGGTGGCGCGAGAACGTGCTCGATGCACTCGATTCAAGCTTTGGCATCGAGCTCGACTGGGAGCTGGTCTCCATTGATGACGCCAGCCCGCTGATCGAGGAGCTTGTCGAGGCAGCCTCGCCAGGCTAGTCTGGGCAGCTTGCCTGACAGTGCATGTAGGCCCTACCGGGCACTGCGCAACGGGACTGGCAACCAGCTCTCGAGGGTGCGGCAGGGGGCGAGAAAGCCGAGACAGGAGCGCGTTGGTGGAGTTCACCGCGATAGTGGAATCGGCAGACGCCAATTTCCATGTCCAGTGGGGCGACACCGTGCGTATCCACGACATCTACTTCCCGTTCTACGAGCTGCGGGTGCGCCTTTCGGGGTGTGACCGGGACAAGCTGCCCAGTCTGGAAAAGATACTGCTATTCTGCTTCGACATGCACCCTGCGAGCGTCTGGGACGAATTCGACGAGGAGGCCTGCCTGCGCGGTTCCAAGTTCGGCAAGCTCGGCATCGGATCCCGCCTGCACGTGTGTGGTCCCGCACATCGCAGGCTCATCCAAAACGATAGCCCACTATTCGGCAGCTACGACTACGTCGTGATCGATCCGGGCACGCACGGCGAGGAGATGGATGTGAATGGGGCCCGGCAGGCGGCCGTCACGGCATGGCTGGTGGAGGAGGATCCGCTTCTCGACGAGGCCGACCTGGGTCGTGCCTCTCGGCTGGTTGTCGCCTGGGAATGTGCCCGGATGGAGGAGCACTTATAATGACACTGAACCTCGAACTCAACCAACTTGTCGCACGCGCCGAGGCCGGCGACGACGAGGCGCAGTTCGAGCTGGGCCATCGTTACGCCAACGGCATGGGCGTCGCACAGGACGACGTTCAAGCGGCAGCGTGGTACCGGCGGGCTGCCGAGGGCGGCAACACGGACGCGATGGTGGCCTTCGGCCGGTGTCTTGTCGAGGGCAGAGGTGTGCGCGCCGACCTGGTGGAGGGCGGAAAGTGGTATCGAAAAGCCACCGAGGACTGGAGGGACTAGGCAGGGCACGATTCCGCAGCTGCGTGGCCGCTCGAGGTGGAAGAAGCCATGACATGGCACGCGACGTTGCCCTGTTGAGGGAGATGCGGCCGTGAGCGAATTGGCCCCTGTGCTACTGGTCATTGGCCTTCTGCTTCTGATCGCGAGGCTAATGAAGGGCTCTGGGTGTGACCACGCGGGGCAGCTCTACTACGGCGCGTCCGGCGACGAGCTGCCAGGCGATCAGAGCGACGCCTGCTTCTGCAAGTGCACGAAGTGCGGCCGTACCGCCGTGATCCCCTCCGGCTTCCAGAGCGATGCCCACTTTGATAACTACCTGTACCTCAGCGAGCAGGGGGATCGCGTGCGATCACAGACTAGAAGGAAATAGAGGACGATCCATGGGCCTGAACTACAACTATCTGCTCTACTTCAAGCGCGAACATCTGTGGGACGCCCTCCAGGGCGTGGCAGCCATCGCCGAGCCGGTCGGTCCGTCGCCCACGACGATCCACTTTCCCGACCATGACCTGGTGCTCCCCATCGCCACCGGGTTCCGGCAGCCGAACGACCTTCCCTATGACAATCCGGAGTACGAGTTTGCCCTCTCGCTGGTCTTTGAGGCGGACGAGGCCATCCTGGAGTACCTTCGCAGCGGTGGGTTCGAGGAGGCCTACCACGCCCCACCCGACGCGGATGGCGTCAAGCGGGCCGCCATCGGCTTCATCTACCTGACCGTCTATGCCGACCTGGCACAGCACTGGGCCTTCGAGAAGCCCGTCGACCTGGTCTTCCTCCGCTTCGGCACCACCGGCACGCGCATGAGCATGCTCTTTGAAGAGTCGGCCTCCATCCGCAGGACCTTCGCCGGGCTGCTGAAGGACCACCATGGCGTGTGCGGCATCCTTGACCTGGAGATCGACTACGGCCGTCTCTTCTGGTTCGGGGGCAGAGAAGTCGAGGCATCTGTCGGGGACGTCTATATGCTTCCGGAGGAGATCGAGGAGATGCTGAGGAGGGGGCAGTGACCGTTCAATGGGAGAAGGTGTACGTCTTTATCAGCAGCACCTTCAACGACATGCACGCCGAGCGGGACTACCTGGTCAAGCAGGTCTTTCCGCGGCTGCAGGAGTGGTGCGAGCGGCGGAAGCTGCGCCTGGTGGATATCGACCTGCGCTGGGGCGTCACTGAGGCCGATGCATCCGAGAACAAGCGGGTGGTACAGGTCTGCCTGGAGCGGATCGACGCCTGCCGTCCTTTCTTCCTCTGCTTCCTGGGGCAGCGGCGCGGGTGGGTGCCGGGCCGGGACGACATCTCCGCCGAGACGTACGCGGGCTATCCCGGGCTGGAGCGGTATGCGGGGGATGCGTCCGTCACCGAGCTGGAGGTTCTGCACGCGTATGTAAATCCGCTGCAGAGCGTGGGGCAGGCGCGGGCGGAGCACTCCTTTTTCTACCTACGCGAGCCGGATTGCCTGGATGACCTGCCAGGCGATGGACCGGGGCTGCGCGCGGTCTACACCAACGAGGGCAGCGCCGAGCCCGCCCAGGAGGACGCCGAGCTGAGGCGCTGGCGGGAGGTGGAGATCCCGCGCACGGGGCGCCCGGCGCACACCTACACGGCGGAGTGGGACGCCGGGGCGAGCACGCCCGAGATCCGGCTGGCGATGGAGTGCCCCTCCACCGCCGAGCGGGGCAGTGCGGCATGGGAGGCGGCGCTGAGGCGATGGTCCGTCCAGTGGGCGCAGGCCGGGGTGCGCGTCGATACGGACGGAGAGATCGCCGGCCCGATCGAGAGGGAGAAGGCCGAGCAGTACAACGCCCGGCTGACGCGGGGGCGGCTGGCGCGATTCACCAGCGACGGCCGGCCGCTGGCCGATGCGATCCTGGCCGATCTTCAGGCCGCCATCGCGGCGCGCTATCCGGAGCACGTCGAGGGGGCCGCGCTCACGCCGCTGCAGCGCGAGCTGGACCAGCAAGCCCACTTCCTGGAGGCGGCCGGCGAGGGCTTTATCGAGCGCGAGGGTGACTTTGCCGGGCTGGACGGCTATGCCAAAGACACTGCTCGAGAGACGTTCTTCCTCACCGCGCCGGGCGGGCTGGGCAAGACGAGCCTGCTGGCGCGGTGGATCGACCGGGCGCGGGACGGGCTCAAGGCGGGCGAGAGCCTGCACTACCGCTTCATCGGGGCGTCGGACGCGTCGACGACAGTGGATGCCCTGCTGCGGTCGCTGCTGGCCGAGATCAAGGAGGTGGCCGGTAAGGTCGAGGACGAGGTTCCCGTCGAGCCGGACAAGCTGCGCGCGGCATTGCCCAGGCTGCTGCAGGCGGCCGGCGCGCGGGGGAAGACCGTGCTCGTCCTGGACGGGCTGAACCAGCTTGAGAGCGGGCTGGGCGACCTTGGCTGGCTGCCGCCGGTGCTGCCCGCGGGCGTCAAGCTGGTCGCCTCCTTCAAGCGGGGTGAGGAGCAGGCCGAGGCCTACTACGAGAGGCTGCAGGCGGGCGGGCAGGCGTTGATGGCCGAGGTGCGGCCCTTCGCAAGCCTGGAGGACCGGCGCAGGCTGGTGCGTGCGTACCTGTCGCAGTTCCTCAAGGAGTTGGACGAGCGGCACCTGGAGGCGCTGATCCGCTCGGAAGGCGCCGGCAACCCGCTCTACCTGAAGGTAGTGCTGGCGGAGCTGCGGGTATTTGGCGTTTTTGGCGACCTGGGGACAAAGATCCGCGGCGACTTTGGCAGCACGCCGGTGGAGGCGTTCTCGGGGTCGCTGCGGCGGCTGGAGGGCGACCCGGCCTACTCGCCGGTGCGGCCGGAGCAGCTGGCACCGCGTGTCTTTGGATGGCTGGCGCACGCGCGCACGGGGCTGACGGCCGAAGAGCTGTGCGCGCTGCTATTGCGTGAAGGGCTGCTGCCCGGCGACGAGGCAGGGCGGGAGCGGGCGTCCGAGGCGGTCCACGGCCTGCTGCGGCAGGTGAGGCCCTACCTGTCGCGGCGTGAGGGCCGGATCGACTTTTTCTACGAGTCGTTCGAGCAGGCAGCGCGGGAGCGCTACGTCCGCGTTGACGGGCAGAAGGGCGCTCATCCCGAGAGCCGGACGGCGCGGGAGTGGCACACATCGCTGGCTGCCTACTTCGAGGAGCAGCCCCTGCGACTGGGAGCGGGCCAGGTACCCAACCTGCGCAAGCTGAGCGAGCAGGCGCACCAGCAGGCCCACGCGGGCTTGGCGGATGCGTTGACGGCGACCCTGACAGAGTTCGATTTCCTGTACGAACGGGTGGCCCATGGCGGGCCGCAGGGGGCGCTCGAGGACTATGACCTGATCGCCTTGCCCACCCTGTCGGGCACTGAGAAGATGCAGCGCTCCGGCCCCGGCCTGAGGTTGATCCGCGACGCGCTCAGGCTCTCCGCGCCTGTGAGCGCCAGGCATCCGGCGCTCCTTCCAGGCCAGCTCGTCGGACGCCTTGCCGGGGAGGGCCATGCGGAGATCCAGGCGCTGATGGCGGGGGCACGCGCATGGCGTTGCGCGCCGTGGCTGCAGCCGCTGACCGCTTCGCTGGCGCCGGCGGGCGGGCCCCTGGTCTTTACCCTGACCGGCCACTCCTACCACGTCAACGGCGTCGCCGTCACGTCCGATGGTGCACTCTGTGTCTCGGCGGGGGCCGACTGGTCCATGCGCGTCTGGGACATGAACACCGGCGTCCAAGTCCACCAACTGGGAGGCCACGGGCTCACCGGCATGTCCGGCGGCATCACCTCCGTCGCCATCACGCCGGACAATCGGTATGTGCTGGCTGGAGCCAGGTCGGCCACGAAGGGCAGCCTGCTGGCCCTCTGGGATATCGGGAGCGGCAGCATGGTGCGCGACTTTGGCGGACATGGCGAGGACGTGATCACTGCCGTGGTCGTGCCCGGAGGCAGACGGGCTGTGTCGGGCAGCACGGACGGCACGATTCTGGTCTGGGATCTGCAGAGCGGTGCCCGCCTGGGCGCCATTCGCGCAGAGCCGATGACGACACTGGTCCTCTCACCCGATGGCAAGTACGCGGTGTCGGTAGCCCATTCTGACGGAAGGAATGGGCCACTGGTGAGCGTGTTCGACCTGGCCGGCCGGTCGATCGCGTTCACCTTCCGCCTGTTGTGGGCACCCCAACGGAAGACTTCATCGCCCGACGGGCCGCGCATGATCACGCTCGCCAGCGTCATCGCCTTCACACCGGATGGCACGCGCCTGGTCGCAGCCGACGAGGGCGGACTGATCCGCGCCTGGGACGTGGCGAGCGGCACGGAGCTGCTGCGCTTGGAGGGGCATTCGGGCCAGGTCGACGCCCTCGCTTTCCACCCCGACGGCGGGCGGCTGTTCTCGGGCTCGACGGACGCATGCATACGAGTCTGGGATCTCGACTCGGGGCGCTGCCTCGCTACCCTCGAAGGACACAGCGCCGGGGTGAAAGCGCTGAGGGTGACAGCTGACGGCGAGTATCTCCTGTCGGGCTCTGCTGACAAGACCCTGCGGGTATGGGCGCTCGATGGGGAGGGCTGCCGGGGCACACTCGCCGGGCATACCGGCGCGATCACCGCGATCGCCCTGACGCCGGACCAGCGCTTTGCCATCTCCTGCTCGGAAGATGGCAGCCTCAAGGTGTGGGACTGGCGATTGGCCGGACAGGGCGAGACGAGCGCGGTGGCGAGCCACGTCTCTGGCGTAACTTCAGTCGCGCTCTCGCCCGACGGGCGTTGGGGTATCTCGGCCGCCGGGGAAGGGGAGCTCCTGCTATGGGAAATGGCCAGCGGCAAGAGCCACACTGGCATCCGCGCACCGGCGGAAGTCCGCGCGTTGTCTTTTGCCCGCGAACCGGGGAAGGTGTGGGCCTTCTGCAAGGACGGCGCATTCCTGGAGCTGGACCTGGCTGCCAGGTCGCTGAGCGCGCTGGGGCGCACGGCGCCGGCAGGGTTTGCGGCCCTGGCAGAGAGCCCGTCTGGCATACGGCTCTTTTGCTCGCAGGAAGGCAAGATCCGCGCATTGGACCCGGTGAGCGGTCGCCAGGTGGCTGAGCTGGAGCCGGGGGCGGAGCTCAGGATGCTCTGGGGACTGGCGGCGACGCCGGAAGGGGGACGAGTCGCGGCGGTGTACTGGACCGGCGTGGTCGACGTGTGGGACGGCCGATCGGGCAGGCGGCTGCACAGCCTGCGCACGCCGTCGCCTGGGCTCAGCGTTGCACTGGGTACCGGCGGCGGGGACGCGGTCGCCGGCCTGAACAACGGGAACCTGTATCACTGGAATCTGCTGTCCGGCGGACGCGTAGCTTCCTGGCGAGGCTCCGAGGGCCAGGGCAGCACAAACTGGATCCGCGCCCTGGCCCGGGCGGCGGCAGCGCCACTAGCGGTCTCGGGCGCGAATGATGGGACCATCAGGCTGTGGGATCTCGGCTCGCACAGCCTGGTCGCCCAGTTCCAGGGGGAGAGCCAGGTCAACCGCTGCGCGATTGCGGCCGATGGCCGTACACTGATTGCGGGCGAGGAATCGGGCCGCGTCCACATCCTCAGGTTGGTTGGCCTCGGACGGTGACGCAGGGCCGGCGCTCACCGGCAAACGCTCTTCGAGCGGTGGCTGCCCGATCTATTCGACCGTCACTCCGGCGACTGTGAAGCCATCGTGGATCGTGAAACCCGGCCCTTCGCCGGGAAAGGACGCCCCGGTCCCGGTGGTCTTGCCGTAGCTCAGCAAGCCCGGCAGCCTGAGGCGGATCCCTCGCCAGCCCGGCCCAGCGCCCTCCGCCACTCTGACGGTAACGTCAACCGTCAGCCTGACTCCCTTGGCGGTGTGCTTCTCGCCGCCCTCGATCCACGAGACCGGGGTTGGCGCGAGGGACAGGTCAGAATCCACCATCTCGAGCCCATCGTCCAGGTCCCATTCGGCACCTTCCAGGATCCGGGGGTAGTCTACTTCCTGCACCTGGAGGTACCGGCCGACGACGCTGGTAGCCATGTAGAAGCTGAAGGACCGGCGGTAGTGGACGCTGTCTCCCGGGGACGCCTTGCCGGCGCACGCCGACAGGCTCAGAAGTGCCAACAGGGTCACCAGGCCTGACGACCAGGTCCTCCATCCTAATCGCGGCGCCACCGGCGGGCGGGCCACACGCAGAGTCGACTTCGGCCATTCGCTTGTCATGGGGACCTCCTTGCACCATTATCGCAAAATGCCTGCCAGAAGTCAACTCAAGCGGACACGGGCCATACCAGCCGTGCACACTCAACCCTCGTCAGGAGAGCACAGACAGCACCATGACTGCGATCCCTTACCTGGGACTCTGTCTCGGCCAGCTCCGCCCCCCTGCGTGCCGTCCATCGTTCCTCCTCCTCCGCTGGATTGGTGCGGCGCACCTGCGAGGTGTGCGGCACCTGGCATGGACCGCAACACCTGCAGCCCTTCCTCTACGGCAGAAATCCGATCTCAAGCCCACTCCTCGCTTGACATCATAGAACATTTGTGCTAACCTCAAGCCGTGGCACTACGCGCACATTACCCGGAGGCGCGGGGTCCTGTACGGCACCACCACCCCGCGCGCATACACCCTCAGGCCGGGCCACCCACCCGGCCCCTTCCGGCCCTCGGCGCCGCTCTTGCGGCATCCGGTACATACCCCATGCAGGAGGAACCCCATGACAAACGCACGTCCCGTGTCGCGCACGTCGCGCTCGCTGCCCCGCCAGAAGGTGCTTGACTACCTGACGCCCAAAGAGCAAGCCGCCCTCTTGCTCCGCTGGACCGGCCTCAGCGACCGCCAGGTCGCCGCTACCCTCGGCATCAGCCGCGCCGCCGTTGCCATGCGGCTCTACCGCGCCAGGCGGCGCCTGCAGCCCTGGCCTAGCCTAAGGAGCCTCCTGTCGGCCCCGCCCACCAACTGGCATGGATAACGGCCCCCTCCACGTCCTCGTCCGCCGGGAGGAGATGGCAGACCTGATCGCCTGCCTCTGCCGGGACGGCCGCGACCTCCTCATGGTGACGCTCATCATGAACGGCATGGATGCCAAGGAGGTCGCTTCCATCCTAGGCGTCTCCCCGTCCCACGTGAGCTGGCTGCGCAGTCGCCTCGCCCAGGAGCTCTCCGACCACGCCGGCTGGCTGGCCGAGGAGAAGCGCAGGCGCACGGGCGCCTGGCCCCGGCGCCGGCGGAGAACCCGAGTCTCCAGGCGGCGGCAAAGGAGGCGCGCGTGCCTGTCGCCCCGCCCGACTATTGCACTATTGCGCCGTTTCTGGAGGGAAAGGCGCAACCCTGGGGGGCCTCCCTCCGCCTGCTCTCTCAGCCGGCTGGATACTCAACCTCGAGACGCAGCCCTACCAACTCGCACTCCTCGTGCCCGGCGATCCTCTCCCGCAGGAGGTCTGCATCCTGCCCGATCCCGAAAGTCTGGCCTGCATGCCCCCCGCCCTCTCCTTATCCTCCCGAGAAACAATGCAATAGTGCAACAGTCGGCCTTGCTCCCGCTGTGCCTGCACACCTCCACGCCCTCTCCCCCCGCCCTCTCCTTATCCTCCCGAGAAATCGTGCAATAATGCAATAGTCGGCCATGCTCCCGCCTTGGCTGCAGACTCCCACGCAACCTTCCCTGTCTCGGGCGGTGTACAAGCCCCCCATCTCCCTCCCGAAACCGCGCAATAGTGCAACAGTCCGGCTCTCCCCGGCCGGGCGCTCCACCAAACGCTTTGGAAACGGTGCCTCTGCTATGATGTATCCAGATTGCGAAGCACAGGAGACAGGCGATGGTACTCGTTGTGGGCGCAACCAGAGTCCTGGGCGGCGTGGAGACCTACGAATCGCCGCTCCCCATGGCAGAGACGGCCCGCACCTTTGGCATCGAGCTCACTCCGCTCGAGACCTCTGCTGTGCGCCTCACCGCCTTCGAAGGCGCCCTGGTCATCGTCCAGCGGCTCCGGCCCCCCAACCTCCCGCCTCTGCATCGTCCGCGACAAGCTCGCCTCCCCACCCCCCCCAGGCGTAGTGTAGCCCCTTGTGGGCGTCGATCGGCGCCACGCCCCGAGCCGGGACCGCCCGGCCGGAGTACCGGCCCGGCTTTCTGCGAAGCGAGTCTCATGCACGCAGGCCTGACCAAGTTACCGCCTTGCGATATCATATGCTTGTCAATCGGCACATCCGTAGCTCCCTGCAGAAAGGAGATCGACAATGAGCGCCAGACGCTCCGTCTGCTTTGGCCTTCTGGCTTCCGTGGTAGCCTTCAGCGTCCTGGCGGCCGGTGCCTATGCCGGGCTCAGGGCCGCACCCGACTCTGAAGCAGTCGTGCCTTCCATGGTCAGCTACCAGGGCGTGGTATCCGTCGACAGCTCACCATTCGAGGGCGTCGGTTCCTTCAAGTTTGCCATCGTGGATTCGGAGGGGGCTATCACCTTCTGGTCCAACGACGGTACTTCGTCGGGGGGCGCCGAGCCCGCGACTGGGGCCGATCTGGTAGTCAGCCAGGGCCAGTTCGACGTTCTCCTCGGCGACACCTCGATTCCCCATATGACCGAGCCCCTCATTCCGGCCGTGTTTGCGGGCGCCGAACGCTATCTGAGACTGTGGTTCAGCTCGGATGGCGTCACCTACGAGCACCTCACCCCCGACCGGCGCATCGCGGCTGTGCCGTGGGCCCTCCAAGCGCAGGAGGCCGATACCCTCGATGGTCTGGATGCAAGCGAGCTCTTGCTGCCCGGCGGGGCGATGGTCCTAGGCGCGACTGCAGAGGACCCCGGACTCATCGGCGCCGGTTTCTCTTACACTGGTGCCACCGTTCAGCCGGTTGAGTGGTTCTCTAGGAGGTCTATGCCAACGGGCCGGGAGCGTTTTGCGATGGCGGGCCTGAGTGGTGTTGTCTATGCAATGGGCGGCTGGTGGGAACAGGCGCCCGTGCTGTCGGTCGCTGCCTATGACCCTGCGACTGATACGTGGAGTTCCAGGGCGTCCATGCCTGGCGCTCAACACTACTCCTCTGCTGCGGCCGTCGCTGATGGCAAGATCTACGCCATGGGAGGCTGCTGCCCCACGTGGGACGTAGTGGCCTACGACCCAGCCACTGACACCTGGGCGACAAGGACGCACATGCCGGGACCCATTCAGAACCTGGCAGCCGCGGAGGCCGGCGGTATCATCTATACCGTGGGAGGTCTCGCCTTCGACGTGGTCCTGGAGTACGTTTTTGCCTACGATCCCGTCGCCGACTCCTGGAGCCAGGCCCCGTCTATGTCAACGGCGCGACACAGCCTGGCCGCGGCAGCGGTCGGCGGTCTGATATACGCCATCGGAGGGCTCGACGAAGGCGGCGCGAGCCTCGACCTTGTGGAAGCGTACGATCCCAGTGCTGGTACCTGGGCAAGTAGGGCTCCAATGCCTGCTCGCCTGTACAATCACGCAGCGGCGGTTCTGGACGGCAAGATCTATGTACTCGGAGGCATCGATCAGGGAATGCCGGCCTCCAGCGTCTTGATCTACGACCCCGCGACGGACGCATGGACCTCCAGGCCGAACATGCCGACCCGACGCACCCAACCTGCCGCTGCCGTGGCGGGTGATGTTATCTACGTCGTTGCGGGTACCGGGACGCCAGCCATGATCAGCGAAGCATTCGCCCCTCAGTCGACGCTCTTTGTGTTTGTCAGGGAGTAGTCGAGGAAGCATGCCAAGACGTATGGCTGTCTTTGCCACCATTCTGGCCTCCTGTGTGCTCCTGCTCACGGTCGCACTCGCTGCTGGCAGCCCCGCCATCGAGCGATGGGTCGTGGCGTCTGCAGGCGGCTCGTCTGCGTCTGGAGGCACCACACTGCATGGAACCCTTGGCCAGCCCTTGGTCGGGCTCTCGACCAGCCAGCATGCTTCGCTTCTGGCTGGGTATGAGCACGTCACCTCGCTCCAGCGGGTCATCTATCTGCCCCTAGTGCTTCTGAGCCACTAGTCGCGAGGCCCGCGGGGCTGCCATCTAGGTGGTGACCGCCCCGGACTCCAGCGCCCCGGACACCTCACCCCCTCCGGGAGCCCCCCCACCCCTCCCCGGGCGTAGTGTAGCCCCTTGTGGGCGTCGATCGGCGCCACGCCCCGAGCCGGGACCGCCCGGCCGGAGCACCCGTCCGGCTCAGCGCATGCTCTACCAAGCCCGCCGCCCTGGCCGATCGGATCGCCGACCTTGGCACCGGCCCAACCGTTTGCCATCGCGGCCTTCCCGTGCAATAATGGGCCAGTATCACCAGACCGCGGCTCGAGGCCGGCGTCCGGCTCGGGGCGCACGCCGAGGCAGGCGTTGCCGTCGAGGTGTTCGATCTATCCAGCGGCCCGCCCACCGGCTTGCCCCGGCAGGGCGGGCTGCGCGTTTCTCCGGGGCAAGACCCCATCCGCAGCGGCGAGGTCTCCTCGCCCAAGCGCACCTACAGGAGGGAGAGGATGAAAGGCAAGCGGATCTTCAGCGTACTGGCGGCAGCATTGGCGTTCCTCCTCATGGCCGGCCTCGCACTGGCCCAGGCGCCCGACGGCACCCCGCTGGGCAATGCATTCACCTACCAGGGGCGGCTCCACATCGACGGAGTGCCGGTGACCGATCTGTGCGACCTCAAGTTCGGGCTGTGGGACGCGCTGACCGGCGGCACGCAAGTGGATGATCGGACGGTGACAAACGTCCCCGTCGAGGGCGGGCTTTTCACCGTGCAGCTCAACTACGGCACCACGCCATTCGCAGGCGACGCTCGCTGGCTGGAGATGTCCGTCCGCTGCCCGGCAGGGAGCGGCGACTACACCTTTCTCTCGCCCCGACAGGCGCTCACGGCAGCCCCCTACGCCCTCTACGCCAAGACTGCGCCCTGGTCGGGGCTGGACGATGTGCCGGCAGGCTTCGCCGACGGCGAGGACGACGACACCACCTACACAGCAGGGACGGGGTTGCTGCTGTCGGGGGCGACCTTCTCCGCCAACACCACTTACCTGCAGCAGCGTGTGAGCGGGACGTGCTCTACTGGCAGCGCCATGCGCGTGGTAGACCAGGGCGGCACCGTGGTGTGCGAGACGGACGACGACACCACCTACACAGCGGGGACGGGGTTGCTGCTGTCGGGGACGACCTTCTCCGCCAACACTACCTACCTGCAGCAGCGTGTGAGCGGGACGTGCGGCACGGGAAACGCCATCCGGGTCATCGCCGAGAACGGGTCGGTGACGTGCGAGCCGGTGGGGGGCGGAGGGGGTGGCGACATCACCGCCGTATACGCCGGGCCGGGGCTGAGCGGCGGTGGGACGAGCGGCGATGTGACCCTGTCGGCGGACCCCTCGGTGGTCCAGCGACGGGTGACCGGCATCTGTGCGGAAGGCAGCGCCATCCGCGAGGTACTCGGTGACGGAACCGTGGTCTGCGAGCCGGTGGGGGGCGGCGGGGGCGATGCCTGGCTGCTGACCGGGAACGCAGGGACGACCCCTGGTGTCAACTACCTGGGCACCAACGACAACCAGCCGCTGCTCCTCAAGGTGAACGCGCAGCGTGCCCTGCGCCTGGAGCCGGACGCGACGAGCCCGAACGTCATCGGCGGCTACGTCCAGAACTGGGTCACGAGCGGCGCTCACGGGGCGTCCATCGGAGGCGGCGGGGCCCAGACGCTGCCCAACCTGGTCACGGACAACTATGGCACAGTAGGGGGCGGCGAAGGCAACCAGGCGGGCGACAACGCCGGCACGGCCGAGGACTCGTGGCACGCCACCGTCGGTGGAGGCAGCTTCAACACCGCCGGCAGCCGGGCCGTAGCCGTCGGCGGGGGTGAGTCCAACGTGGCCACTGGCGACTATGCCACGGTCTCAGGGGGTTGGTACAACGATGCCAGCGCGGCCTATGCCACGATCGGCGGCGGAGGGCCCAAGGACGTGAACCACCCATCGACGACATCAAATCGGGTGACCGACCAGTATGGTGCGGTGGGCGGCGGCTCAGACAATCAAGCTGGAGATAATGCCGGCACGGCCGATGATGCGCAGTGGGCCACCGTCGGCGGGGGTACAAGCAACACCGCCAGCGACGACTATGCTACGGTCTGCGGGGGCCGCGCCAACGCCGCCAGCACCCTGGCCGCGGTGGGCGGGGGTGAGGAGAACACGGCGGCTTATGGCGGTACGGTAGGTGGGGGTCAGCACAGCACCGCCAGCGGAGCCAATTCCACCGTGGGTGGAGGCGCAGACAACACTGCCGGCGACGAGTATGCGACGGTCGGTGGGGGCTACTTCAACAGCGCCACGGGGAGATACTCCACCGTCGGCGGGGGCGGGCTAAACCACGCCAGCGGTGCCTCCTCCACGGTGCCGGGCGGGTACTCGAACTCGGCGAGCGGCGACCACAGCTTTGCTGCCGGCAGCGGAGCGAATGCCGACCTCCAGGGCTGCTTCGTGTGGGCCGACTCGATCGGTGGCGGCCTGTCGTGCGGCGTCGCCGATCGGTGGGTGGCGCGCGCCAGCGGCGGCGTCTACTTCTACACCAACTCGGGCTCCACCAGTGGCGTGTATGTCGCATCCGGGGGAGGGTCCTGGTCCTCAGTCAGCGACCGAGAGCTCAAGGAGAATGTCGCCGAAGTCAATGCACAGACGCTCCTCGCACGCCTGGCCCAGGTCCCGGTCACCACCTGGAACTACCAAAGCCAGGACGCTTCCATCCGCCACATCGGACCGATGGCGCAGGATTTCCATGCGGCGTTTGGCGTGGGCGAGGACGATACCCACATCACCACCGTCGACGCCGACGGCGTCGCCCTGGCTGCCATCCAGGGGCTGTACGCCGAGAACCAGGCGCTCAAGGCCGAGAACGCTGCGCAGCAGACGGAGATCGACGCCCTCGATGCCCGTCTGGCCGCGCTGGAGGAAGCCGGCAGCAAGTCCGCGCGCCCCCAGTCGCGCGAGTCGGGGCTCTGGCTCCTCGCCGGCGGCCTGGTCGTCGCCGGGGGCACGTGGGCCGCGCGCCGCAGGCCGGGAGGCCGGCGATGAAGACAAAGCGCATGGGTGCGGCGGCTCATCTGCATAAGGGCCTGCTCGCCTGCCTCGTCCTGCTGGCGGTAGTTCCCGTCCTGGCCCAATCGGGCGGGGGGTATGACCTCTCCTGGAGCACAGTGGACGGCGGGGGCGGGACCTTCAGCATCGGCGGGGGCTACTCGCTGGGCGGGACGGCAGGCCAACCCGACGCGGGCATGGCAACGGGGGGCGTGTACGCGCTGGGCGGCGGGTTTTGGGGCGGCGGGGCGGTGGCGCAGCCTGAGAACGTGATCTACCTGCCGCTGGTGGTGCGGGACCAGTGAGTGGGCGCCGCAGCGATCGGTCCAGGTGAAGGGAGGGTGGCTCGGCCACGTGTCCAAAGTGCGGCAGCTCGCGCCTCGAAACGTACATGAGGTGCCCTGACTCTCGCGCGTTTCGATCCACAGCGGCATCTCCCAAGTGATGCCGCAGGCTGGTGTCCCCGCGGCTCCCGGATAGACATAACGGAGCCTGCCCTCTCGCGAGAGGGCAGGCCTTGTTCTGCGCACCATGCCCCGGGCCTGTTGCCTCTGTTGGAGCTGGTTCTTCCTGAGGTGGACCTTCCGTTTCCTGCCGGGTTTTCTGGGGTCATCGCCGAGTGGAGGAACCCGTGGCGGCCGGCTTGCGCAATCTTCAGATCCGTGCTGTACTGTTAGCCAGGCCAGCGCCTCGGCGCGCGCCGGCCTGCGGGCAGGGTTCCCTGCCCGGCCGACTGAGTCCACCCCCAGAGGCGCCGAGGCGTCTGAAGCTGCGCCCCCGCGTGGCTTGCGGGGAGCGCCCCGTGGCACCCGACAAGGAGGTCATCATGACGAGAAACATCCGCGATCATCGTTTTCTGCCCGTGCTCGTCGTGCTGGCAATGCTCCTACCGCTCTCGCCCGCACCGCCCGTACAGGGCCGGGCCAACACCCCCGCCGGCGAGCCATCCGTCGTCGTCGTCGCCAGCCCGGCCGAGCCCGGGGTTAGCCCCATCGCCGCCACGGAGCGGACCACCTCGACCCTCTTCTTGCCCCTCACCTTGCGGGGCTACCCGGCGCAGGTCCCGCCGGGCATGGTCGAGGTCCCTGCCGGCGAGTTCCAGATGGGCTGCGACGAGGACAACCCGAACGAGAACTGCTACTCACCGGAGCTGCCCCTTCACCCCGTCTACCTGGATGCCTACTACCTCGACGCGACCGCGGTGACCAACGCCCAGTACGCCGGGTGCGTGGCAGACGGGGAGTGCGCCCCGCCGGAATACGACAAGTCGTACACGCGCCCCTCCTACTACGACAACCCGCTCTACGCCGACTACCCGGTCATCTACGTCTCCTGGTACAACGCCGACGACTATTGCGCGTGGGCGGACAGGCGCCTTCCGACGGAGGCGGAGTGGGAGAAGGCGGCGCGGGGCAGCGCCGACACGCGCATGTACCCGTGGGGCGATGACGCCCCCGACTGCTCGCAGCTGAACTACTGCCAGGATTGGCCCAACTGCTGCGTGGGCGACACGAGCCGGGTGGGGGATTATCCGACGGGTGCCAGCCCGTACGGCGCGCTGGACATGAGCGGCAACGTGTGGGAGTGGGTGAACGACTGGTACGACAGCGGTTACTACGACGACTCGCCCTACGAGAACCCGCAGGGGCCGCCCTCAGGCGAGCGCAAGGTACTGCGCGGCGGTGGCTGGTACAACTATTCCGACGACGTCCGCGTCGCGAGTCGCGGCGGCATCAGCCCGGTTACCCGCGTCAACTGCTTCGGCTTTCGGTGTGCTGTCTCGCCAGGAGAGTGATCTGCTGATCTTCTGCCTTCTGGACCACTAGGGGGGGGCCACATCGTGTCGGCATTGCGGACACTAGGCCGTGGTCCCCTGCCGCTCAAGTTTGCGTTGATGAGCCCGCCTGAATGCAGGCACTCAGCGCGTTCACACCGACCGGCCAAGGCATCGCCGAGCCCGCAGACCCGCATGGGCCACCTGAACGTCACCCTCTATCCCCCCTATCCCATGGATGCTCATCCATGGATGAGCCAGAACATTCGCTGTCCTTCTTCACCCGAGCGCTCCGAGTCTGTTTTGTCGCAGTAACTTACCACTTGTGGTAAGTTATGCGCATGGAGTTCGACCATCTTCTCCGGGTCGTAGGAAGCGAGCCGGTCTTTGAGACCGCGCTGCTCCTCGCCGGTGCGGTCGACGCAGCCGACGTACAGAAGCAGCTCGCCCGCTGGACGGCAAGCGGGCGCCTCTACCAGCTTCGCCGGGGGCTCTATGCCCTGGCGCCGCCCAATCAGAAGGCTCCGCCGCACTCCTTTGCCGTGGCCAATCTGCTGGTGCTCGGGTCCTATGTGAGCTGCCAGTCAGCCCTGGCGCACCATGGCCTCATTCCCGAAGCGGTTCCCGCTGTAACGAGCGTTGCCGCCGGGCGACCCGGCCGTTGGGACACGCCGCTTGGCCGTTTCGAGTACCGGCACATCCGGATGGGGCTCCTGTGGGGCTACAGGCGCATGGACTTGGGCGGTGGGCAGCACGCCTTCGTGGCCGCTCCTGAGAAGGCGCTGCTGGATCTCGTGCACCTACAGCCTGGTGGCGACTCGCCGGTTTTCCTTCAGGAGCTGCGTCTGCAGAACCTCGAACGCATGGACCTGGATGAACTGGCCGGCCAGGCCGCCCGCGCGGCCAGCCCCAAGCTCGTGCGGGCTGCCGCCGCTGTAGCGGCGTTGGCCTGCGCCGATGCATCGGAGTATGAGATTCTATGAAGGACTACCTGGCCGATCTTGTTCGCGGCGCGCCCACACCTCTCCTGGGGCGCCAGCGTGCCCGCGAGTACCTTCAAGCTCGCATCCTGGGCAGCCTCCAGCGCGCCGGCGCTATGGTGCCCCTTGCGTTTCACAGAGGGACGGCGCTGCGCTTCCTCTACAGCAGTGCCCGCTACTCCGAGGACCTGGACTTTGCGCTGGAGGGGCCAACGCTGCTGTACAACTTCCGCCGCTACCTGCGCGCGATCCAGGCAGCGCTTGCCTTGGAAGGCTACAGCGTCTCCCTCAAGGTCAGCGACCAGAAGATCGTACACAGCGCCTTCGTGCGCTTCCCGGGCCTGCTTTTCGAGTTGGGCCTGTCGCTGCACCGTGACGAGGTACTGGCGGTCAAGCTTGAGGTGAACACTCGCCCGCCAGCAGGTGCCGGGCTGGCCACCACGGTCGTTCGCCGCTACGTGACTCTCCAGTTGCAGCACCACGACCGGGCCTCGCTCCTGGCAGGCAAGCTGCATGCACTCCTGCAGCGCCCCTATCTCAAGGGCCGGGACCTGTGGGACCTGGTCTGGTACCTCAGTGATCCAGACTGGCCCGCGCCCAATCTTGTACTTCTGAACAATGCTCTCGCACAGACTGGCTGGGACAGTCCCGCGCTGGCCGGGGAGGCCTGGCGCGACGCCGTCCGCCGCCGGCTGGATGCCGTTGCATGGGAAGAACTGGTCGCCGACGTGCGGCCCTTCCTGGAGTCGAGCGCCGATCCAGCGCTTCTGACGCGGGAAAACGTGCTGCGCTTGCTGCGGTGAGCCTCACATCCCCAAGCAAGAACCGTCTGCGCTTGACTGCTGCTTGCACGCACAGGCCACCTGAACGTCACCCTGCATCCCCCCTATCCCATGGATGCTCATACACGGATGAAATAGAACGTTCGTTGTACATTCGGTGCACCCACGACTGGTTTCGACCGCCTGTTTGGCATGACCTGAGCAATCTCACGATGTGAGGGGCAGTGGACAGAACCTCGCGTTCAGTGTATTATGAGCAGCGGAGGTAGGCCATGGAAGAAGCGCTTGTCATACAGGTTCCAGGCGAGATCCGGCAGATGCTCAACCGCACTCCTGAGGAGCTGGCGCGTGACATGCGCCTCTACTCTGCGCTGATGCTATTCCGCCTGGGTAAGCTCTCGTCGGGCGCGGCGGCAGAGATGGCGGGAGTGCCGCGCGTGATGTTCCTCGACCTGTGCGCAGAGTACGATACCCCCGTGTCACAGATCACGGGCGATGACCTGCGAAGAGAGCTATCCGGTGCCTAGCCGGCCCACTGCCTGCGACACCACGATCCTGCTGTACCTGGGCCGCATTGGCCAGATCGGCCTGTTGCCCGCACTCTTTGACCCCGTCTGGGTGCCCGAGGCCGTGGACCTGGAGCTTGACATGGGGCGGGTTCTCCGGCGGGACACGGTTGATCCAAAGGACCTCCCATGGGCAGTTCTCGTACCAGTACCTCAGGCGACGATCGATGTGCTGCCGCCCAGCCGCCTGGGGCCAGGTGAGCTCGCGGTGATCGCCTTTGCCAACGCTCATCCCGGTTGCGTTGCCGGGTTGGACGATATGCAGGCGCGCCGAGCCGCCGAGGCGTTGGGGCTGCCTGTAGCAGGTACGCTTGGTCTGGTGGTGCGCGCCAAGCGCTCCGGCTTGGTCCCTGCCGCCCGCCCGCTTATCGACGCAGCCGTGGCAGAAGGGTTCCACATGAGCCCTGACCTCTACCAAGCAGCTCTGCGCTTGGCCGGCGAAGCTCCGTAGACCCACTAATCACGCCTTGAGTGTCCCCGCTTGGAAGGGCACAAGCCTGAGCTGCGGTCCCCACCGGCCATCGGAACGTCACCCGGTATCCCTCGTATCCCATGGATGCTCATCCATGGATGAACCAGAACGTTCGTTGTAGTCTCGCGCTGCCAAAGGGATACGATCCTAGCAGGTCCGCCCGCACCGTTCGAGCCGTTGGCATTCACCGCTCAACTGAGGCAGAAAAAGCCGCTTGCCTCCCGAAGGAAATCGTGTTATGATCGGGTACGATCACGACGGTGGTGCCGCTAGTCGGGCGTTGCTTGTGCTACGTGCTGATGCCTGACAAGCGGGAAAGGAACGACAAGGTGAGCGCTGTTCGAGTACTCGAAGTCCCTCAGGATGTGCTGGACTCTGCCCGGATGACGCCGGCGGATCTGAAGGTGGAAATGGCGCTCCATCTGTATGCCCAGGAGCGCCTCTCGATTGGCAAGGCGCGCGAGCTGGCCGGCATGGCTTTGTGGGAGTTCCGCCAGCTTTTGGCGTCTCGGCGTATCCCCCCGCACTTCGACGCGTCTGATCTCGACGAGGACGTGGCCACGCTGCGTGAGATGGGCAGGCTATGATCGTCGTCAGCAACACCTCGCCGTTGACCAACCTGGCGGCCATTGGCCAGTTCGACCTCCTGCAGCGGCTCTGTCGATAGTCGTTTCTGGAAATTCGGGCATTTCGGGATAGTACCCTCAAAATCCTGGCACAGTGGCACAGTTCGGCAACCCTGCACACTCGGCTCCCTGTCGCCGAAAGTCACCAAGGCGAACACAGGCCCCAGCGGAATGGAGGGCCGTGGGCGTTGGTCGGGTGCCGGCTTTGCCTCCCCTTCGAGGGCACAGGCCGGCTCGGACCGCACGCTACCGCCCCAGGTACCCGCCGTCGATGGGGAGGATTGCCCCGTGCACGTAGCTGGAAGCGTCCGACGAGAGAAAGACCACGACGCCCTTCAGGTCGTCCGGTACGCCCCACCGCCCGGCAGGGATGCGTGCCAGGATCCCCGGCTCACGGTCGGGGTTGCCCACCAGCGCGGTGTTCAGCGCGGTGTCCATGTAGCCGGGCGCAATTCCATTCACGTTGATGCCCCGCGCCGCCCACTCGTTGCTGAGCGCCTTGGTGATCTGTGCCAGGGCTCCCTTGCTGGCCGAATAGGCTGGCACAGTTAGCCCTCCGCCAAAACTGAGCATCGAGCAGACGTTGATGATCTTGCCGTGGCCCTGGGCCAGCATAACCCGCCCGGCCGCCTGCGCTACGATCCACGCTGCGTCGAGGTTGACGGACAGGACGAAATCCCAGTCCTCCAGCGGAAAGTCCTCGGCGGGATGGCGGCGCTGCGCGCCGGCGTTGTTCACCAGGATGTCAAGCCCGCCCAGCGCATCGACGGCACGGCCCACCAGCGCCACCGCCTGTGCCCGGTCCGACAGGTCGACGAGCAGGGGAACGGCACCCATCTCCTGCGCAACCTCCACCACCCGTGGCGACATGTCGGCAACGGCCACACGCGCGCCGCGCTCGATCAGCGCCTCGGCCATGGCCCGCCCCAGTCCGGCACAGCCACCGGTGACCAGGGCCCGTTTCCCTGCTACCGAGAAAAGCCGGTCATGGTCAGTCATCTACCCTCTCCACGGTCACCCCGGGCACGACCTGCGGCCGGTAGATGGCGCACGCGCCGGCCCGGCAGAGCGCTTCCTCCAGCGGCGTGGAGTCCTTCCACGGCCACAGGGCGATGATCGTCCCTCCGTCGCCGGCACCCGCCAGCTTGGCACCCAGGGCGCCCGCGGCCCGCGCTGCGGCGATCAGGATCTCGTTCGACTCGCCAGAACCCCCCAGGTCCCGCTGGATGGTGTGATTCTCGTCCATCAGGCGGCCCAGCACCGGCCAGTCTCCCTCGATTAGCGCCTTCTTGCCCATGCGGGCCATCTCGGTGATCCGCTCGTACCCCTGGACCACTGCCTGGTCTCCCTCCAGCCATCGCTCCCGCAGCGGCTTGTGCACCGCATGGGAAGAGTGCTCGACGCCGGTGTACCCCAGGACGAAGGGCAGCCCGGGAACGTAGCTCGCCAGCGGCTCGATCGTGGCGTACAGCTCCGCCTCTGCGCGGCGGTAGAACTGCTTGCCGCGATAGTCCATATAGTTCAGCCCGCCGAAGGTGGTCATATAGGCGTCCTGGTAGCCGCAGACCACCAACAGGTAGTTCAGCTCGATGTAGCGGGCCCTCTCGGCCACTTGGTAGAGGTTGAGGTGGATGCCCAGCCACTCCAGCAGCGCCCGCAGCATGGCGACGGTCAGCGCCGTGGAGCCGGCCAATCCGCTGCGCAGCGGGATCTCGCTGTCGTACTCAAGCTTGCATGCCAGCTCCGGCAGGTGCAAATAGTCCAGGATCGCCCTGGCAATGTCGAACCGGTCCTGGTGGGGGCGCAGGTCCTCCTCAGAGCGGATCTCGCACTGCTGCCCATTGGTCTCAAGAACCAGGCGAGGCGCTGCTGTGATGGTCACGGAGGCGCGCAGCGGGACGGAGCACGAGAGCACCGAGCCGCCATACATGTCGGTCGGATTGCCGATGATGCCGCACCTGCCCGGGGCGGAGCAGGTCAGCTTGCCTCTCTCAGAGCTCATAGGCCTTGGCCTTGATGTACTTGCGGACCATGTAGCCGTACTTCTCGTCCGCAAGCGCAAAGTCCACAAACGCCCGGTAGTAGCTCTCGAAATTCCCCACGTCGTACCGGGATTGGCCCGGGCCTAGAACCCAGGCATAGACCTTTTGCCCGCGGTGTACCAGGAGCCGGATGGCATCGGTCAGCTGGATCTCGCCGCGCCGGTCGGGCAGGGTGCGCGCCAGGGCCTCAAAGATGGACGGTGCAAAGACATAGCGTGCTGCCACTGCCAGGTTGCTCGGCGCGCTGCCCTGGGAGGGCTTTTCTACGATGTCGTCGATCGCGACCGGCTCTCCGGGAGGGGGCTCTGGCCCTTCCAGGCTGACGATGCCGTAGCGGAAGGTCTCCTCCGGCGGGACTCGCTCCACCGCTACCACGGCGGCGGCATCCAAGTCACAGAACGCCTTCATCATCGCCACCAGGGGCGCCGCGGGGTCCTCGGCAGCGATGAGGCTGTCGCCAAGGGCGACGACGCAGTCGGCCCCATTGACAAAGTCGGCGCACAGCGACACCGCATGGCCCAGCCCCTTCGGCTCGCTCTGGCGGGTGAAGAGGAAGCGGGACTTGTCGTCCAGGTAGGCCAGGTCCTCCAACACCGACTCTCGGCCCGCCTCCTTCAGACCGGCGACAAGCTGCGGGTCGGCGTCGAGGTGATCTTCGATGGTCCTCTTGTGGCGGCCGGTGATGATGAGGATCTGGCTGAGGCTGGCTGCCTGCAGCTCCTCGACCACCCACTGCACCACCGGCTTGCGCCCTACCGGCAGCATCTCCTTCGGCTGGGCCTTGGTGGCGGGCAACAGCCGCGTGCCCAACCCTGCCGCCGGGACAATCGCCTTGGTGATCTGCTTCATGATGCACTCTCCGCAAAGGGCGCCAGGTGGCGCGCAAAGTGGGTCTCGAGGGCGGCGTAGTACGCTTCCTCGTGTGCCGCCAGCACTGCCAGGATCTCTCTACCGAAACGCTCCAGCGCGGAGCCAAAGGTCACGTGCAGTACCTGCCGCGCGTCAAAGAGGTCGAGAAACCCGGCAAGCTGGCCGTCCGCCAGGCTCTCCGGCGCCGGAACGCGCGACAGCTCGCCCGAAACGTGGTAGGTCGCCCGGTCCCTTTCGTAGCAGTCCCGTCCAAAGGCCAGGATCTGGCGGAAGAGAGCCGGGTCTACCCCGGCGATCGTCCGGAGGGCCTCCAGGTAACTGGTTCCGGCCGTCTTGAGGTGCACCAGCTCGTGCGCCTCCCGCGCAAAGAACGGGTAGACGGTGAACTTGTCCGAGCCGGAGTGGATGCTGAGCTTGTAGGGCCCCAGGACACGGGCGATCGCAGCATGCTTCTCAAGCTGGGACGCGAACTCGGCTAGGTCGCCGATGTAGTCGACGCCCTTCTCGAACCTTCCCACGTAGCGGGGCGCCAGGCTCACCCAGCGGACCCCGAGCCGGGCCAGCTCGCTGGCAATGAAGAGATGCTCCTCCGGCGTAGTCGGGGTTGCGGTCTCGTCGACCGAGACCTCCAGCTCAAAGGGCCGGCTGCCCATGACGGTGACCAGGTGGCGGTACATGCGCGCCGTGTGGGCGATTGCGCGCCCATACTTGGCGGCGGCACGCAGCAGCGCCTCGGCGCCCAGCTCGAGCACAAAGCCCTCGACGCCGAACTGCCGGCCCAAGTAGCGGGCGCGCAGCTGTGCAGCATCGCCTCCCAGGTCGCGCCATGGAAGGCCCTCGAGCCTCCTCTGCAGCCACTCCGTATCGCCTGCCGGGGACAGGTCCGCTTCGCTGTCAACGTGGTCGCCGGGATCGATCGTGAAGAAGGTATAGCCGGCTGCCGCGCACAGGTCGATGTCCTCTGTGGTCTTGAGGTGGTCCGCGTCGGCCCCCCACGGCTCGCGCCAGCCCTCTTGAAACACGCCCCACATCGCATCGTCCATCACCTGCTGCGGGGTGCGGCCGGTCCGAACGTTCTCGCGCATGGATTGCTGCGCGACAATCGGGGCAATGCCGCCGGCTGCCCGCGTGGCGCGGAGGTGCCCCGGCGTGGCGGGCCCCAGCCGGTCCCCAAAGCCTGCCGACTTCTGCAGGCCGAGCGGCACCGGCCGCAGCCAGGACAGCCGATCTCGCAGCGCGGCAGCATTGGCCCGGCTGAGCGGTCCCAGGAAGAGGCCCTCCGCCCCCGACTTGCCCTCGAAGCCGCGCGCATCTCCCCGGATGCTGAGGTGCTTGCCCTCAGCGTCCCGCACGAGCATGAACGTCGTGCCGTCGAGCTCAACCACAGACCTCGGGTAGATCATCGTCTCAAGCCTCCCCCACGGTACGCCTTGACTGATCCTGCCTCTGCCCATCCCCTGCCGAATGGGCCTCTGCGCGCCGGCCTTAGCCGCGCCCCTTCTTCACCTCGGCGATGAACGCCTCCGCCCGGCGCGTCAGCTCCCCCATGTCGCCGGCGTCCAGTAGTTTTTGGTTGATGAGAGCGCTGCCGACACCCAGGGCCGCAGCCCCCTTGCGGACAAAGTCGGCGGCGGTGCCCAAGTCGACGCCGCCGACGGGCACGATTTGGAGCTGAGGCAGGGGGGCCAGGATGGCCTTGACCAGGTCGGGCCCACCGATGTCGGCCGGGAAGAGCTTGATCATGTCTGCCCCCGCCTCCCAGGCCGTCAGCATCTCCGTCGGCGTAAAGCAGCCCGGCATCACCGGGGTCGAATACCGGTTGCACAGGGCGATGGTCGGCAGGCTCATCGTGGGCGCCACGATGAACCCGGCACCCGCCAGGATCGCCGCGCGTGCCGTCTCGGCGTCCAGCACCGTGCCCGCTCCAAACAGCACCTGGTCGCCATACCGCTTGACGGCCTGCTCGATGACCCCCAGCGCTCCGGGGGTGGTCATGGTCACCTCGATGACCTTTACCCCGCCGGCACGGATGGCGTCGGCTGCCGCTATGAGCTGCTCTGAGCTCGATGCGCGCATGATCGCGATCACACCTGTCTCGCGGATCAGTCTCAGCTTCTCAGTCTTGTTCATTGTCTCCTCAGGTGCCGATGGGCAGGCTGTGCAGGAGTGAGATGGCCTTTCGCCGGACGTGCGTTCGCGCGCCGTGGACCCAGCCCTGCCTGCTATCGTGACGTGCGCTTGCCTCCGCCGGCGCTGTCGGCCTTCAGCAGCGCCTGTATGTCGCTCCGGTCGATGATCGGTAGGTCGAACATCAGGGTCTGCTTCAGCCGGGTGGCTGCGTCGCCGACCAGGACACCCTTGGCGAGCCCTTCCTCGCCCGTCCCCGCCGTCAACAGCCCGTAGTAGAACCCCGCATTCCAGGTATCGCCCCCCCCAAGCCGGTCAAGCAGGGTGACCGGCTTGACGGCGGGTGACCGGAAAAAGTCACCGTCGGAATTCACCGCGGCCGACTCCCAGCGGTGCTGCTCAAACGAGTCGGGGTAGCGGATGGTGATGGCCACGACCCGGGTCTTGAACCTCTTGTGGACCTGCTCGGCGAAGGATCGGATGTCGTCATCTTCCACCTGGCCCATGTCGCCGTCTACGATCTGCTTGGCCGAGTACTGCCCGCAGCTCATGCCGTAGAGCTGGGCCATGTCCTCGATCGTCGTGATGAGCAGATCGACGTGGTCGGTGACGATCGGCGTCATCAGCTCCCGCGCCTGGTCGGCCGTCCAGAGGGTGGAACGGTAGTTAAAGTCGAGCCCGACAAAGCACCCCTCCGGCTTGGCGAGCAGCGCCTCCTGGAACGCCTCGTAGTTGTAGTTGCGCTCGTACTGGCTGTGTGTTGCCAGGCCGAAGGTGATGCCGGAGGTGTGGAACAGCGCAGCATCCCTGAGGGCCGCCCTCCAATCCACCATGCCCGCTCCCAGCTTGGAGGCGGCCGAAAACATCCGTTGGTAGATGCCCGTGTCGCGGCGCGGCGTCTTGCCAATCTCGTAGATGAAGCGGCCGATCGGCTCGGTCTTGGGTGCCCACGCAATGTGGTCGGTGTTCACCCCGTTCTCGCGGGCTATGTTGCGCACCGCACGCCCGTATGGATTGTCGGGGACACGGGTGATGTAGGCGGACGGGATCCCCAGCCGGGCCAGCCCCATCGCCAGGGTGTACTCACTGCCTGCCATGGAGAGGCGGACGAGCCGAGTTCTTTCCGGCCGCTCCATGTCCGCCGGCGTGTCGCGCACCATCACCTCGCCAAAGGTGACAAAGGCCGGGCCACGCCCCGAGAAGGGGCCCAGGTCGTCCTTGGTGATGTCGAGCTTGGGAATCGTTGGCATGTCTTGCCTTCTCCTGCATCAAGGATGTAATGAGGGTGGACTCCAGGCCGCACCCGTCGCCTAGAATTGCACCAGCACTTTCATGGCGCTTCGCCGGTCCTGGGCTATCTCGAATGCCCGGTGACAGTCGGAGGCAGGGACCCGGTGTGAGATGATCTGCCGCACCAGGTCAGGGGAATGGCGCGACACCTCCAGGACTCGGTCGAACTCCCCCGTCCCGCCGATGCTGCCCATCAGCTTGGCGGCTTTGAACGTGAGCTGCTTCGGGCTCATCTCGATCGACGGAATGAAGCCGAGGGCCATGATCGTGCCCAGGGGCCGCACTAGGTCGATCGCCCGCCGCAGGGCGCCGGCTGCCCCCGACGTCTCGAATATGGCATCGTATCCGCGCCCAGAATAGAGGCTGCCGTAGCCCTCCCCCTCTCCTGCGGTCGCTACCACCTCGGTCAGTGGGCTTGCCCCAAGGTCGATGGCCTTCTCAACCCTGGACGGCTCCAGGTCGTACAGCTCAACGTGCTCGCATCCCTCCAACAACTTGAGCGCCAGAAGGCACGAGAGGCCGATCGTGCCGCCTCCCATGACCAGCAGCTTGCTGCCCTTGAGCCCGGGGGTGATGTCCCGGACCCTCCGGACGGCGTGGGCCCCAACGGCCAGCGGCTCGCTCAGGGCCACGAGCTCCAAATCGGTATCGGAATGAGCTGGATAGACATAACGCTCGTCCTGGAGGAAGAGCCGTCGAGATGCACCGTCGACGGTGATGCCGAACTTTTCGATGCGCTGGCAGAGGTTCTGGTCGCGGCCGCAGAACTCGCACGAGCCGCAGTAGAGAGAGCAATCGCCGGTAACCTTGTCGCCGGGCTTGACCTTGGTCACCGATGGGCCGGTGGCCTCCACGGTACCCGACCACTCGTGCCCAAAGTAGAGGGGATAGTTCTTAGGACCCTCGTAGGTGCCCCTGTAGAGCGCCATGTCCGAGCCGCACAGCCCGACGCTGTGGGTGCGCACCAACACCTGGCTTCCGCTGGGTGCCGCCAGCTCCTCGGTCACGACTTCTATCTGCCCGTCGCCTTTTAGTACGATGCCCTCAGATATCAATGCTCAATCCTCTCTATGCCAGAGCCTCCGGTTGCCTGGCAGGCGCAGGGCACCCGCGAGGCGCCCTGCACCCGGCACTCACGCAATCCGGTTGGTGGGCGCGCCTGCCACCCAGGCCCGGATGTTGTCCAGCGATATGCGCATGATCCGGTCGCGCGCCTCCAGCGTGTACCAGCCGAGGTGGGGTGTGACCACCACGTTCAGGTCACCAAAGTCGTGGTAGGCTGTCCTCTCATCTTCCAGCACGTCGAGCCCGGCCCCGCGCAGCCTGCCCGAGGCCAGCGCCTCTGTCAGTGCGGGCGTGTCCACGATCCCCCCCCGGGAGGTGTTGACCAGGATGGCGCCCGGCTTGACACAGGCCAGCGCCTGTCGGTCGATCAGGTGCCTGGTGCTGGGCAGCAGGGGTACATGCAAGCTGATGAAATCGGCAGCCGCCAGGACCGCCGGCAGGGGCTGATAGCGAAAACCGGCCTCGAGCGCCAGCTCCTCGTTCTGGACTGCGTCGAAGGCCGCAATATGCATGCCAAAGCCTCTGCCGATGCGGATCGTGTGGCGGCCAATGCGCCCCGTGCCGACGACGCCCAGCACCTTGCCGTACAGCTCCACGCCGCCCAACCCCGTATCGTCAAAGCGCTTGACCCGCCGGTATCGCTCGTTCCCCCGGCAGACGTTCCGCGCGACGGCGAGCATCAGGCCAAAGGCGTGCTCGGCGATCATGTGGGCGCCATAGTCAGGCACGTTGCACACGACGATGCCGCGGGCGCGGCACGCGTCCAGATCGATGTGGTCAAAGCCGGTTGCTCGGTTCACAATCAGCCTGAGCCCTGGGCAGCCCTCCAGCACCTCCGGCGTGATCTTGCCGAACTGGTCGCGCATCAGCAGTATCTCGGCGTCGTGGGCGGCCTCTATGATCTCGGCCGCGGTACGCCGCGGTGGGTGGATGGTAAACTCGCAGCCCTCGAGCACGATTGCGTCGCGCTCCTCGAAGACAAAGTCGATGAAAGCCGCCTTCATCGGACCTCATCCAGCGCCACCGGGCGTCCCTCATGGAAGGAACGGGTGGCTGCCAGCCCGATGACCAGCGCCTCGCGCGCATCCTGGGTTGTCACGGCCGGCGGCAGGCCCTCGATGGCCCGGTCGATAAAGTCCCTCGTCTGCGCCAGGTAGGCGCTGCCAAAGCGCTCGATGATGTAGGGGACCATGTCGTGCTGGATGCCGGCGGTCGTCAGGGTGAGGAGCGGTGTCTGCTGGTAGTAGCCGATGTTCACCGCGCCCTGCGTCCCCAGGACCTCGGAGCGGATGTCGTAGCCGTAAAGCGCATTGCGGCTGACCTCGACGTTCCCCAGCGCGCCCTGCGCAAAGCGCATGTTGACCACGGCATTGTCGATGTCGCCTACGCTGTTCAGCTGCGGGAAGGCGAGGGTCCCGCCTTCGGTGTAGACCCGCTTCACCTCGTCGCCCATCAGCCATCGCCCGAGGTCAAAGTCGTGGATGGCCATATCGAGGATGAGCCCGCCACTTACATCGGGCCGCGCATAGTTCAGGTCGGGGCAGAAGGGGTCGCGCCCGATCGACTTAAAGGTCACCGGCTTTCCGATGACGCCCGCCTCGATCTGCTTCTTGGCCGCGACGTAGCCTGCATCGAACCGCCGCATGAAGCCGGCCTGAAAGAAGACGCCGCTCCGATCGAGCGCTGCGATCATCTCGTCCGTGTCTGTGAGAGTGAGCGAGATGGGCTTCTCGCAGAAGATGGCCTTGCCCTCGCCAGCGGCGGCGACGACGACCTCGCGATGCGTGCTGGTGGGAGAGGTCACAAAGACGGCTTCGATAGCGCGGTCTGTCAGCAGCTCGCGGTAGTCCGCCGTCCAGGCCGGCCGGCCGCCCGTAGGCTCGATCCCCAGCTCGTCTGCGAGCGCCTGTGCGCGCTCCGCGATGACGTCAGAAATGCACACGATGCGGGCTCTCGAGGAATGCGCGATATGGCGCGCATAGATCTGGCCCATTCTTCCCAGGCCGATGACACCCACCGGCAATCTCGCATTCATCGTAGCTACCCCCTGTGTGAACCTGTGCCGGCTGCGGGCACCGCTTGCGCCGTGTCGCTGCGTAAGCCAAACAGATGGGCGGCGGGCTCGGTAGAGCCCTTGCCTGCCGCCCACCTGTGTTACTCAGCGGTCCGACTACCGATCGGGAGAATCCTCCCGAATGCCTTGCCTAGAACTTGACGCAGGTGATCTTGGCTTCCTTGCGGTCGGTGCGCAGCATGACGATGTTCTCGGGCACCTCGTCCAGGCTGATCTTCTTGGTGATGACCGGGGTCATGTCCATGCCGTCGCCCATGCACTCGATCACTCGGGCAAAGGTCCCGTCGCCCGAGTGCCCCTGGGAGCCAACGATCTGGGCGCGCCGCACCTGGAGCACCTCACCGGTGACCGGCATCTTGGCGTCGGCACGCGCAACCACCACGATCCGGGCATTGAGGGCTCGGCCGAACCAGACTGTCTGCTCGATCTGCGGGTAGACGATGGTCGGCAGCCCGGTTGCCTCCAGGTAGAGGTCGGCGCCCATGCCGCGCGTCAGCTGCAGCACGCGCTCGGTGAAATCCTCTTTCATCGGGTTGATGGCGTAGTCTGCCCCCAGCGCCAGGGCCATCTTGGCCCGGTCTTCCTGAGGCTCGGAGATGATGACGGTCGATGCACCTTGGCGCTTCAGGATCGCGCAAGCAGCCAGGCCCACCGGGCCGCCACCACAGATGACGACCTTGTCGCCGGGCCGGATGCCGCCGCCGCGGACGATGACGGCCGTGTAGGCCACGCTGGTCGGCTCCACCAGGCTGCCAGCCAGGAAGATGTCGTTGCCCTTGTAGCGGTCGGCCAGCGGATCGAGGCTCCACAGTAGCTTGGCCGGCAGGGTGATGTACCTGGCGAACGCACCGTTGACGTTGAAGCCAATCTCGTCCAGCCGCTCGCAGTGGTTCGGGAAGCCGTCAGCGCAGGGCTTGCACTCGCCGCACCAAAGCATCTCCTCGGCGCAGACCCTTTCGCCACCCTTGAACGGCCTGTTCGTCACCTTGTCGTAGGCCTCTTTGCCCGCGTCGACGACCACGCCGGAGAGCTCGTGGCCGAGGATGCACGGAAAGCCGGTCAGCCCAGGATAGAAGATGTAGCCTTCCTCGTCAGGCTGTGCCATGTGCACATCGCTGCCGCAGATGCCGCAGGCCTTGACCTCGATCAGGACCTCTTTCGGACCGGGCGTCGGGATGTCGTACTCGACGATGTCCATGCGGGGATTCTTCCACACCCTGCTCCCCAGATAGGTCTCTTTGCCGTCGGTGTCCTTGGCACCCAACTTGAAGTCGGGCCTCGGCACCCAGTCCGCAAAGAGAGTCACGCCTCGCATTTTGCCCTTCATTTGTCTAGATCTCCTTCTCTGTATAGATTCTGCACAGTCGTGCATTCACTTCTTGAGCAGGCCACGGCCTAGCCCGCCGGGGAGTAGGCCGGGTCCACCTCACTGAGCCTCACCGGGCGCTTTTCTTCGTACGATTTCTTGGCGGCAAAGCCCATCACCACCGGGATGCGGCCATCCAGGCCGGTCACAGGCGGCGGGGTGTCGTTGACGACGCAGTGGACAAAGGCCTTCATCTCGGCCACGTACGACGGGGTGTAGCGCTCCACGAAGAAGAAGAGGGGCAGGGCGCTTCGCACTCCCTTTGCATCGCTGACGACCGTAGAGTCAGGCGTATTGTTGGTGCAGGCCGCCATCCCCGCCGAGCCAAAGACCTCGACGCGCTGGTCGTAGCCGTAGACGGCTTGGCGGCTGTTGTCGATCGCGCCCAGCACCCCGTTGGCAAAGTGCAGGGTGATCAGGGCGGTGTCTATGTCCCCGGCCTTGCCGATTTCGGGATCGACCATCACCCCGCCGGCTGCATAGACTTGCTCCACCTCGCTGCCCACAAGAAAGCGGGCCATGTCGAAATCGTGGATTGTCATGTCCAGGAAGATGCCGCCCGAGACTCTTATGTATGCGACCGGCGGCGGCGCGGGGTCGCGGCTGGTGATTCGCAGCAGGTGAGGGGTACCGATCTCACCGGCTGCCACGGCATCGCGCACTCGCTTGAAATTGGGATCGAATCGCCGGTTGAAACCGATCTGCAGCTTGACGCCGGCCCTCTGCACGACGGCCAGCGCGTGGTCGATCTTGGCCAGGTCCAGAGCGATCGGCTTCTCGCAAAAGATCTGCTTGCCGGCCAGCGCCGCGTCCTCGATAATCTGTGCATGCGTGTCCGTGCTGGAGCAGATCAGCACCGCATCCACATCCTTGTCGTCGAGGATCGGTCGGTGGTCCTCGTAGGCGGCTTTGATGCCGAGCGTCGCTGCCACCTGCCGCGCCGAATCGACAAAGATGTCCGATACGGCGACTACGTTCGCCTCCGGCACGCGGTACATCAGGTTCTCGGCGTGGAACCGGCCGATTCGACCCGTGCCAATCACACCTACATTGATCTTGTTCATCGTATCCTCTCTCTGGGGTACGGGTGGGAATGCCCGTCGATTACAGGTTGGCCAGCAGCCACTCACGCGATTCGCGAAGATAGGTCTCCAGCCAGGTGCGCGATTCCGCGTCTTTGATTGCGGTGAATGGATCGGGGCCGGGTGCTGTGCACTCCAGGATCACCGGGCCTCGGTACCCGATGTCGGCAAGGGCCGCAAGCTGTGCCCGGAAGTCGGTGTGGCCGCGGCCGATGCCCTGGCGGTTGGAATCGGCAGCGTGGTAGAGGCCCAAGAGCTTACCGGCTCTGCGAAGCGCCTCTGCCGGATTGGCCTCCTCGATGTTCATGTGGTATGCGTCCAGCAGGATGCCCAGGTTCCCGGCGCCCACTGCAGCCACGAACTCGATTGCCTCCTCGGCCGTCGTGAGAAGGTGGGCTTCGTAGCGGTTCAGCACCTCCATGACCACCCGCAAGCCCAAGGTCTGGGCCCTCTCCGCTATTCGGCGCACAGCGCTCACGAAGAGAGCGCGCTCTTCCTGCTGGCCGGAAATGGCTCGCACCCGGCCGACCAGTCCGTGACACGACACCAAGGGATGGTCCAGGGCTGCGGCAAAGTCCAACAGCCGCAGGTAATAGTCAACTGCTGCCGACCGGATGGCCGGATCGGGGTGCGCGAGGTCGACATTGTCGGGCGTGAGAGACAACACCTCCAGGCCGTGATCGCGCAGCACCGCAGCCGTCTGTGCCGGCTTGTAGCTCGCTAGGTCGCCCATCAGCTCGACGCCGTCAAAGCCCAGGCCCTGGATGCGGCGGGCAATCTCGGGCAACGGCAGGTCGCCGAACAGCCAGGTGCAGACCCCCAACTTGTGTTGATGCGTCATAAAACTCCCCTCTGATAGTGAATTGGTGGAGCCGCTTGGCCCCGCCTCAATAGGCTCCGAACTCGCGCCAGGCCTCCCACATGGCCATCACATTCTCGGGCGGGACGTTGGGCTGGATGTCGTGGATGGCGGCAAAAACAAAGCCCCCTCCCGGTGCAAGCGCCTCGACGTTGGCTTTGACATCCTGGCGGACCTCCTCTGGGGTGCCGTCGCCCAGTACGCGCTGTGTGTCTACCCCGCCCCCCCAGAAGACGAGGTCTCGTCCGAACTCGCGTTTCAGGGACGTCAGGTCCATGCCGGTTGCGCTCTTTTGCACCGGATTCAGGATGTCGACGCCGGCCTCAATCAAATCGGGGATGAGCGGCACGACGGCACCGCAGGAGTGGAAAAAGACCCGAACCGGCGCCTGGGCCTTGATGAAATCGAAGAGCCGGTGGTGGCGCGGCTTGATCAGCTTGCGGTAGGTCCTGGGCGACAGGAGCAGTGACTGCTGCCCGGCCATGTCGTCGGCCTCAATAACCACATCCACAAGGCCGTCCAGCTCGGCCAGTGCCTTCTCCCAATACGCGCACTTGAAGTCGACCATCTGATCCAGCGCATAGCCGACCATCTCCTGGTTGGCGGCCAGGTCGATGTAAAAGCCCTCGTACCCACGCATCCAGGAGTAGACCTCCAGGACGCCGGCACAGGGCCCGGCCAGGGCAGTGGCCTTGCCCTTGGCTCGCGCCGCTTCTGCCTGCTCGCGGAGAGTGGCGAATCTGCCGGGGTCCAGAGGGTCTGGGAAGTGGTGTGCCTTCACATCTGAGAGCGATTGGGCGCCGGACAGGGGGTGGCGGTACATGTCATAGTAGAATCCCCCCACCTGTGGCTTGCGCCAGCCGATGCCCCACTCATCGGTGTAGGCATCGTACTCACCCTCGGCGCGGACCACGTACTCGAACCCATGCGCCAATCCGGGCAGCAACAGCCGCACGTCCGTGTCCAGGCGCCGCGCCACATCTTCGTCGACCACTGCCAACTGCTCCGCTTGGGCCATGATCTGGACCTGCACAGGCGGAAGGCCCAGGTAGTCCCGCAGCCGGCGATAGCCATCGACGTGGATGGTGGTCAGACCTGTTCCGCCCAGGTCGAAGGGTACTCGATCCGCTTCCTTGTGGTCCAGCGCCTGCCGGACCCTCTCCCTAGAATCCATCTCGTGCTGAGCTCCGCGACTCTTCTACAATTGCCTGCGCGAGTGCCCGCCGTTTTGCTCCTATCAGGGGCGAACGGGGCCTGTGCGCACGTCAGCCAATGACCAAGCACGGCAGCGTCGTCATGTTCACCAGCTTGCGTGCCACACTGCCGAGCATCGCGCCGCGCGGGTCGAGGCCGCGCCGGCCCAGCACGATCAGGTCGACCTCGTGCTCCTCAGCATACTCCACTATGCTGGTCGCCGGATCGCCCAGCAAACACTCGCGCCGAACCTCGGTGATTCCTGCGGCATCCAGCTCCCTCTGCGCCTGGTCGAGGATGATGGTCGCCGAGTCCTGGAGGATCTGCATGCGCGACGCTGTGATCTCTCCGCTGGAGATCATGTCCAGGATCTCCTTGGGCAGCGACAGGTCACGGACGACGTGAACCAAACACACCGACGAGCTATGGCACTGGGCGACATCGGCGGCGACCTTCAGTGCCTTCTTGGCGTGCTGCGATCCGTCGACAGGGACGAGCAGTCTCTCAAACATCGGCTTCTTCTCCTGTGCTCTGTCTGCGCCGGCGCGACGCGGGCGAACAGATGCGCCTGCCGGAAGCGCTGGCCATCCGGCGGCGGCTCGAGCTGGCTACTTCTCTCGCTCCCCAGTGATAAGATCGGCAATGTCCTTCTCGCTCACCTCGTCTTTGGCGTAGCTGCCGACGAGTTCGCCGCGGCGGATGATCACGAAGCGGTCGGCTACCTGGTAGACATGGCCGACGTTGTGGGTGATGAAGATGACCGACAGGCCCCGCTCCTTGGCGTTGAGCGTGTAGGTGAGCACCTTGTGCGTCTCGCCCACAGAGAGCGCCGACGTCGGCTCGTCGAGGATCAGCAGCCTGGCCCCAAAATGCCGGGCACGGCCGATGGCGATCGACTGCCGCTCACCGCCCGAGAGTCTGCCCACCTTTTCGCGGGGTGAGCGAATGTGGATGCCAATGTCCTTGAGCGCCTCGCGTGCCTGCGCGTCCATCTCGGGAATGTTCAGCCACTTGATCGGGCCGAGGCTGCGCGTCAGCTCGCGACCAAGGAAAAAGTTGCGGCTGATGCTCATGAGCGGCACCAGGGCCAGGTCCTGGTAGCACGTCTCGATGCCGAGCGCCCGAGCTTCGCGGGGGGTGGGGATTTCCACTAGCTTGCCGTCCATGTAGATCTTGCCGGACGTGGGTGGATAGACCCCGGTCAGCACTTTGATCAAGGTGGACTTGCCGGCGCCGTTGTCGCCCAGCAGGCCGACCACCTCGCGCTGGTTGACCACAAAGTTCACGTTGTTCAGGGCGGTGATCGTGCCAAAGCGCCTGACGATGCTTTCCATTCTGACGACAGGTGTGTCGTTGCCGCTGTTACTCATCTGGCGATACCCCCTTCAGTCTGCGATGCCGGTAGCCTTCGGCTGCGGGCCGGACTCTAGGCCTTTCTACGGATCCAATAGTTGAAGACGGCGGCGAGCACAATCGTCACGCCGACGACGGCCACGAAATTGTCCGACGGGAGTCCCATCAGTACGACGCCGGTGCGCAGCATGCTGATAATCAAGACGCCCAGCAAGGCGCCGACGACGCTGCCGGAGCCACCAGTCAGCAGCGTGCCGCCCACAACTGCGGCGGCGATGGCGTTCAGCTCTTCACCAGTGGCGGTGGCGATCCTCGCCGTCTTGTACTGGCTGAAGAGCATGACCCCGGCCAGGCCGGCCAGGAGACCGGAAATGATAAAGCCCATCAACTTGATGCGGTTCACGTTCACACCGGTGGCCTTGGCCGCACCTGGGTTGCCGCCGGCGGCGAATATGTGGTTGCCAAAGCGGGTACGGACGAGGATGAACTGAAATAGAACCACCATCCCGAGGAGCCAGAAGAGGGAGGTGCGGAAGTTGGCATCAGGAATCGCGTTGGCGAGTCCTACAAGCCGGCCGTTGAAAACCTTGTACACAGGAAGTTCGGTGACGGTCTGGAGCATGATGCCGCCGGAGAGGACATAGAGCGCGGCGCGGTAGATGGCCTGTGTTCCCAGCGTGACGATGAACGACGGAATACCGGTCCGGATGCGCAAGAAGCCGTTCAGCGCACCGAGCAGCCCAGGAACAAGCAGCCCGGCCAGCACGGCCAGGAGCGGGCTGCCGCCGTTCATCGTGATGCCACCGTAGAGGAAGGCCCCCACCGCCACCAGGGCACCCGCAGACAGGTCAAACTCGTCGCAGATCATCAGCAAGGTGATGCCGATCGTGACGATTCCGGTCAGCGTGGCGGCATTGACGATGCCGGACATGGTCCGCATCGTCAGGAAGGTATTGTTGGGCACAAAGATCGTCAGGAAGATGGTGACAGCAACCAGAGTGATTAGAGGCCCTGCGATGGGCGACTCGAGAAACCGGCGCGGTGCGGGCTTGCTCTTTGCTGTCGCTTTGGTCACGATGCTGTACCTCCTGGACGGCCGTCTGCGCCTGGGCAGAGGCGGCTTTGCCGCCTCTGCCCAGGCGACTTCACGACTTAGCGGTACTTACCGGACAGGGCCGAGACCGTGTCGACGTTCGACAGGTCGACGAAGCCGGGGCCGGTGGCTGTGACGGGCATGGCCGGGCTGATGCCATAGCGGATCTTGAGCATCAGCGTGGTCACTGCGCCATAGCCCTGCAGGAACGGCTGCTGATCGATGGCGAACATCGTCACGCCGTCCTTGATGTGGGAGATGATCTCCGGGCTGGTGTCAAAGGTGCCGTGCTTGGCCTTCTCTGGCGTGAGGCCGACTTGGGTGTAGAAGGCGTAGAAGGGGTTGGCGCCGTTGGGGCCCAACGTCAGGAAGATGTCGACGTCAGGGTTGGCGGTGAAGTAATCGGAGATGACGGTCTGTGAGGAAGCCGGGTCATCGCTGATGGCGAGGACTTCGGCCGGGATGCCCTTCTCGGTCATGGCATCGACAAAGCCCTTGCAGCGCGCATCGAGGCCGGTGTGCCCGACCACCTGGTTGATGCACACGCCCTTGGTGCCGCCGTCAGCGGCCAGGCGCATACCACCCTGGTAGCCGCCCTGGTACTCATCCTGACCCAGGTAGGTCATGTAGCCCAGGTTGTCGAGGACCGGGCCGGCGCCGGCATTGTAGGCCGTCACCGGGATACCGGCGTCGAGGGCTTTCTGGATTCCGGAGCGGAAGAGGTCGACGCTGCTTACCGTCACTGCCATGCCGTCCGGCTTGGCCGCGACTGCCTGCTCGATCAACTGCGCCATTTTCTCCAGATCCCACTTCTCCGGGCCGAGCAGTGTGTAGTTGACGCCCTGCTCCTTGGCTGCCGTCTCGATGCCCTTCTCGACGACGCACCAGAAGGCATCCCAGGCGCACAGAGCATGCTGGACGGTGTAGATGTTCACCTCACGGTTGCCATCAACCGCAAAGTCCACGTTGTCGGTGGTGATGAAACCAGGGCCAGTAGCCGTCACCGGCAGCGCGGGCTTGATGCCGTAGCGACCGACCATGACCAGCGACTGGATCGAGCCATAGCCCTGCAGGAACGGCTGCTGGTCGATGCCGAACATTGTGGTGCCGTCCTTGATGGCGGCAGCGATTTCGGGGCTGTTGTCAAAGGTGCCGTGCTTGTACGTGCCCGCCGCGAGGCCGGCCGCGTCCAGGAAGGCGTAGAAGGGGTTGGCGCCGTTGGGGCCCAGCGTCAGGAAGATGTCGACGTCGGGGTTGGCGGTGTAGTAGTCGGAGATGACGGTCTGCGAGGCAGCCGGGTCATCGCTGATGGCCAGCACATCGGCCGGGATGTTCTTTTCGCCCAGTGCAGCGACAAAGCCGTTGCATCGCTTGTCCAGGCCGGCGTGCCCGACCTGCTGGTTGATGCAGACGCCCTTGGTGCCGCCGTCAGCGGCGAGGCGCATGCCACCCTGGTATCCGCCCTGGTATTCGTCCTGGCCGAGGTAGGTGAGGTAGGGGATGTTGTCGATGATGGGTCCGTTGCCGGCGTTGTAGGCAACCACGGGGATGCCGGCATCGATCGCCTTCTGGATCGGCGCGCGGAAGAGGTCCGCGTCGGTGACCGTGACGGCCAGGCCGTCCGGCTTCGCCGCGACCGCCTGCTCGATAAGCTGCGCGGTCTTTTCCAGGTCGAACTTCTCGGGGCCCAAGATGGTGACGTCGACGCCCATGTCCTCGGCGGCGTTCTTGATGCCATCTTCAACCGTGCACCAGAACGAGTCCCAGGCGCACAGCGCATGCTGGACGGCGTAGAGCTTGAGCGGCTTGGCCGCGGCATCTTCTGCCGGAGCAGCGGGCTCCTCGACGGCCGGCGCCGTGGTTTCCTCGACTGCGGGCGCCGCGGGTTCCTCGGCTGGCGGTTCGGTCGCGCCGCAGGCCGTCAAGACCATTGTCGCGATCAGCACCAGAGCCAAAAGGGTAGAAAGTTTCTTCGACATCGTCTCCTCCGTTAGTTCGAGTTTTGACTAATTGGGAAGCCGGACGTCTGTCTGCTTGTCCTGGCCTCCACTTCCCTGACGACAACTCAGTCCGCCAAGCTCTGGCCCTCGATCACCCCCTTTCAGGCTGAGGCCGTGTGGAATCCTCCGGTCTTCTTAGCTCTCCCGGCTGAGGTAGTTGTTCAAGATGACGGCCAAGATCAGGATCAGCCCGGACACGCCTTGGAAGATCTGCACCGAGATTCCCATCAACACCAAGCCTTGCTGCAACGTGGTCAACAGCAACATGCCCAAGCAGGCGCCGACGATTGTGCCGAAGCCGCCGCTGAGCGAAACGCCTCCGATGACGCAGGCCGAGACGGCGATCAACTCCCATCCCTCCCCGCGCACTGGGTCTACACTGGTCCGCCAGGCAAACTGCATGACGCTGGCGAGGCCCACCAGCAGCCCGACCAGTGTGAAGGTCACCAACTTGACGCGCCTGACCGGCACGCCCTGCTCCATTGCCGCGCCCGCATTGCCGCCCGTGGCAAAGATCCAGTTGCCGAATCGGGTGCGGGTCATAATCCAGGTGCCGATGGCGGCGACCAGGACGAACCAGATGATCGACACCCGGAAATTGGTGCCGCTCTCGAACAGCTTGTTGAGGAACGTGAGCGGACCATTGAGGATATTGGGCAGCAGGGGATCGGTGAAGGTCCACTTGGCAAAGTCGCTGCCGCCTAGGGCACGGGCGATGCCGCGATAGGCGAGCATGGTGCCCAGCGTGACGATAAACGAGGGAAGCCCCGACGAGGTAACGATCAAGCCGTTGACGAGTCCCAGAATCGCAGAGCTGGCGATGGCGATGACCATCGCCAGAAGCGGCGGCACTCCGGCGTTCATGAGCACCGCCCAGACATAGCTGGCGACGGCAAAGTTCGACCCTACGGAGAGGTCAAACTCCCCGGCAATCATCAACATGGCCACACCGACCACGATGATGCCCATCAGGCTGGCAAAGGTCAGGATGTCCGCGATGGCGAGCGAAGTCAAAAAGTTCGGCGCCCGGAGCGCAAAGAAGAGATACACCGCGAGGAACGTGATCAGCGCGACGGCCTCAGGGCTCTTGCCTAGCCTGACTCGGAACCGGGTCCATGAAAGCGCCAGCGATTGCACGGTCACCCCTCCTGTGTTGGAATCGACAATTCGCTCTTGGCAGTATTGCCGAACCTATCGGCAACGGCTGCCGGCCGCGCTGCAAGTCACATTACCGACTACAGGGCCAACGCCATCTTCGGAGCACTCCGATCCAACCCGGCTGCGGGTTGGTTGTTGGCTTGTCCATCCGGGCTGAGCAATCCCGCAGACCTATGCTCTGCACACGTGTGCAATGCTATCACATCCCAAGATGACTGTCAAGTGCACCTCGCCAATTGTTTGGCGGCGACGCCGGTCTGCCTCGCCGCTGTACCCGTTCAGGTTGCGCCTCCCGAGGCGGGGTCATGCCCGCATGGCGTCCCACGCTCCGCGGCATTGAACTCTGCGACCGCATCGAAAAGGGCGACGATGTTCGCGGGCGGCACGTTGGCCTGGATGTTGTGCACCTGCTGAAAGACAAACCCTCCGCCCGGCGCCAGGACCTCGAGGTTGTGCAGCACGTGCTCGCGGACCTGAGCCGGGGTAGCATTCGGCAGCACTTGCTGCGTGTCGCAGCCGCCGCCCCAGAGCACGATCTGCCGGCCGAAATCCGCCTTGAGCCCGGCCGGCTCCATGCCCGTGGCCGTGATCTGAACTGGGTTCACGGCATCGAGGCCGGCTTCGATCAGGTCAGGCAGGAACGGCCGGATCGCCCCGCAGGAGTGCAGAAGGATCTTGACGGGCGCCATCTCCTTGACTGCCGACCAGATCTGCTGGTGCCGGGGCTTGAAGTAGCGTCGAAGCATGCGCGGCGAGATCTGTGGGGCAGTCTGGGTCCCATAGTCGTCACTGAAGAGGATGATGTCGATGTAGGGGCCGACCGCCTTCAGGAAGAACTCGAGCCGCCGCATGTAGATAGCCATCAGATGGTCGAGGAACCGTTCAACCAGTGGTGGGTCCTGGGCGAGTGCCACTAGGTAGTTCTCCATACCGAATAACTGCTGACCGCCCTCAAAGATCGGAGCGCCAAAGAGGCCGATGATTGCCCTGTCGGTGCTCGCCCTCAACGTGCGGGCACCGTCGGCCAGGTACCGCGCGCCTTCCTCGTCCCGCGACACGGGGCCGGGAGGGGCAGCCACGGCGTCCCACATGTCCAGCTCAAGCATGGCCTCCAGGCGATCAAGCTTGGAGTGCGGGCTTTCGCTGAGAGGGAATAGGATCTGGTCGAAGTAGACCATCCCCTGCCGCTGCACCGCAATAGGTGTCCCGTCGGTCGACTGGATAACCCAGTTGCTGCCCTCGCGGGCCAGCGGCACCCAGTGAGGAACCAGGCACTCTGTTCCGTCGGGCAGTACCCACTCGCGCCAACCGGCCTCGTCTTGGTTGAAGCCGCGGCCGAGCTCGATGACGTCCACGGCAAAGCGGTCCAGCACATCCTCGTCGATGACCGCCAACTGCTGGGGCATATCGTAGACCCGCGGAGGGCGCTTTGGCAGGCCGAGGAAGTCGCGCAGGCGGGCGTAGGCCATCGCCTGGATGCCGCTTGAGCGGTGCCCGCCGAGGTCGACGGGCACGCGATCGGGTTGGACAAAACCCATGGACTGCATTACACGCTCACGGGACTTCATCGTCGATCCTCCAGCAGGCTGTACCGCTCGGCAATGAGATACCCTTTCCAGCCAACCCGCCGCATTCTACCCTACGAGCCTAGGCCTGTCAACCGCGAGTGCTGCCCGTTAATTGGAGAAGGCCAGCCCATCGGCGGCTGTCCGTTATGCTCGACAGGCCTCATTCCCCTCTGCGCACCAGGCCCAGTTTTCGGCGGCGCGTTCAGAGTGCCACCTGGATAGAGAGGCGGCCTCCGCTCCGATCATCGTCTCTGCCGAGCAGCCGGATTGAGTCGTGCGCCCTACGACTGGGCCTTTTGCCTCTGGCGGTACGCCTTCAGGTACCGCGCCGCATACTCATCGCGTCCCAGCGCAAGGTCGGCGGCCAGGATGTAAGGCCTCACCTTGGCTGCATCGACTATGGGGCAATTCAAGCCGCGGGCGATGGCCATCCCCAAGAAGAGGCCGTTGATGACCTCCCGCTCTGGAAGCCCAAAAGAAACGTTGCTGGCGCCCAGGGACAGGTTGACCCCGAGTTCCTCTTTCACCAGTCGGATGGCTTCCAGCGTCGTCCAACCGGCATGGGAATCCGCTCCCACGGTCAAGGCAAGGCAGTCGATCAGGAACGCTTCCCGCGCGATGCCGTATCTCTCGGCCCGCTCGACGATCCTGCGCGCTACGGCCAGTCGCCCTTCCGGCGTGGGTGGAATCCCTTTGTCGTCCATGCACAGGCCGACGACGGCCGTGCCATACTCGGCCACAAGCGGAAGGACACGTTCCATGCTCGCTTCCTCGCCGTTGACCGAGTTGATCACCGGCCGGCCGTCGGGCACCAGCTCACGGTGAACGGCCAGCGCAGCGGCGAGCGCCTCGCCGTTCGGGGTGTCGATCGCAATGGGAACCTCCACCGTCTCGAGCACGAGGCGGACAGCCTGGGGCAGGAGCGTCACCTCGTCAACCCCCGCCGCGCCGACGTTGACGTCGAGGATGTCTGCCCCTGACTGCACCTGAGCGAGTGCTTCCTGCCTCACCACCTCCAGGTCACCGGCAGCCAGGGCGGCAGCCAGCTTCTTCCTTCCGGTAGGATTGATCCTCTCTCCCAGGATCACGGTCGGACGCCCGTCGCCAATGGTGACCTTCTTCCCCCTGCCCTTGACTACGGTAAGCATCGTTCTCTCCTCATCATAGTTGGGTTCTTCCGCTCCGGGACAGGATGGCTTGGCCCGGCACGTGATACTGCGGCGCGAGCCACACGTTGACGGGAACCCGGAATCCCCCGATGGCCCCGTCGGCGCAGCGTGCACTCCGCCGCACCGGGGGCAGTGCACACGATCTCTACCCTGTCAGACTTCTCGCCACGTCGACCGCACTGGCTGCATCGGGTGCATAGGCGTCGGCCCCGATCTGCCTGGCGTATCCATCTGTGACCGGAGCGCCGCCGATCATGATCTTGACCGATTGGCGCACACCCGCTTCCTCCAGGGCCTCGATCGTGGTCTTCATCTGCACCATCGTCGTGGTCAGCAGGGCGCTCATCCCAAGCAAGCTGGGCTTGTGGTGGCGCACAGCTTCCACAAAAGCCTTGGGATCGACGTCGGTGCCGAGGTCCACGGTTTCAAAGCCTGCACCCTCCAGCATCATCTTGACCAGGTTCTTGCCGATGTCGTGCAGGTCGCCCTTCACCGTGCCGATCAGGAACTTGCCCGCGCTTGACGCATCGCTCTCTGCCAGAAGCGGCCGGAGAATGCCCATTCCAGCATGCATAGCCCGAGCAGCAATCAGTACTTCCGGCACATAGAGGTCGCCTGCCTTGAAGTCGCGGCCTACGTCGTCCATGCCGGCGATGAGGCCCCCTTGCAGGATCTCGTTGGGCTTGAGGCCCTGGCTCAGGGCGCGCTCCACAAGCTGGGCGACTTCCTCCGCTTCGCCGTTGTACAGGTTCGACGCAATATCCTCCAGAATCCCTGCCATGTCGTTCTCCTTGATGTGTCGGTTGATGTGTGCCTGTTTGCAGGCGGCGCGTCCATCTGAGCATGGGCTCGGGCGCCCGGCAGGTTGGCTGTTCGCCGCACGATGCCGGGCGCCGTCCCACAGGCCTCTCGAGGAGCCGCCTACTCCGAGCCCTGGCCCAGCCTCGGAATGCCGTACACCGGCTTCCAGCCTTTGCTGAGTGGTGTGCGCAGATAGGGCTTCATCTCGGCTTCGGTGCGGAGGGTGACCTCTTCCACGGGCGGGACCGTGCCGGCCGGGAAGGCCGCCAGAATCTCGTCGTTGAGCAGCGTGAGGTACTTCATAATCGCCACCATCGGGCGCTTGGCCTTCTGTGCGGTGCCGTGGGTCGCCTTTCCGACGACACCCTCTGGAGTGGCCGCGATTTCGATGGCTATCTGGCCTTCCCCCTCGGACCAGCGGCTCGGCCGGCTGAAGGGGTCGACTGACTTGTCAAAGTGACCGTCGGGCAGGTAGCCCTTGCCCTCGGTGTCGACGGCATATTTCATGTCGACCATGTCCCCGTGCAGCAGCAGGCTCAGCGACGTTTCCGACTCGTCCGCGTGCACAAAGTTGGTGTCAAACCTGCCGCCCCTCTCGCCGGTGCGGAAGAACTCGCGGACACCGCGGTGCCAGTCCAGCACGCGGAAGACGCCGGGGAGCTGGTAGCGCATCTGGAACTGGTGGATCGCCGACTCGAGCACCCAGAGCTGTCCGTGGTTGTTGACGATGACCTGCTTGCGGAAGCCATCGTTCCAGAGGCCGAGCATGACATCGATCAGCAGCTCGCGCACGATGTTCTCGCGAATGATAACCGTGCCGGGCATGCCGATGTGGTGGTATGGGTGCGCCCCGTACATGAGCGGGGGCAAAGCCAGATTCACGGGTGCGCCGCGCTTGGCCGTGTAGCGGCGGACGCCTTCGACAATCGCGCTGACGTACAGTGTGTCGGCGGCGCTGGGGAGATGCTGCCCGTGTAGCTCAGTGCAGCCCACCGGGATGAAGACTACATCGTTCTTCTTCCGGTTCTCCTCGACCTTCCAGCGGGTGGTAGTCTGGATGTAGGACCCAGGCTTCGCCCACTCCACCGGCGACGGGACACCGTACTCGGCAAGCCAGGCGTCGATCTGGGCATCAGAGGCCTCATAGACCTCCTTCTTCATGCGGCCGACCGAATTGTCCTCGAAGAACAAGTCGGGCTGGTCGCTAGGCAACATTCCGGCAGGTACTCTCTTGGACGGCATGTGTTGTTTCCTCCTTAGGTCAGATCAAGAATGGAGCGGACAAAGACAGGTTGCCCTGTGTGCAGAGACTGAGTGGCGGCCAGTGCCGCGGCAACCGTGGCACGGCTTTCCTCGCCGGTGACGGGCGAAGGCACGCCCTGGACTATGCTGTCCACAAACGCCCGGATCTCGGCGTCGAACGCGTCGCCCAGCCGATCGGGCGTGGTCCACGGCATGTCATGGTGGACGCCGCTGCGGTCTAGCAATCGCACCGGCGTCTGGCGGAAGCGACCGATCTGAACCGCGCCTTCGTCGCCGATCACCTCAACTCGCAGGTCGTGGCCGTAGCGGCAGGTACGGCTGGCGTAGAGGGAGCCCATGGCACCGTCCTCAAAGCGCAGCGTGACCACCGAGTTGTCGACGTCGCCGACGGCACCCAGGGCAGGATCGACCAGGGCGGCGCCCTCGGCGTACACCCGTTCGATCTCGCCGGCCATCAGCCAACGCGAGAGATACAGGTCGTGGTACATCGCGTCGACCAGGAGCCCACCGCTGACCCTGAGGTCTGCAAAACTGGGCGGCGGCGGCTCGGTGTCGCCGCTGATGGAGCGAAAGACCAGCGGCCTGCCGATCGCCCCGGCTTCGATGGAGCGCTTGGCTTCCACGTGACCGGCGTCAAAGCGGCGGACGTGCCCCATCATCAGCCTGACGCCGGCCTGCTTGACCGCCGCGATGGCGCGATCGCAATCGGCCAGGTTGAGAGCGAGAGGCTTCTCGCAGAGGATATCCAGGCCTGCGGCCGCACAGAGCACGACATTGTCGGCGTGCGCCGAGGTGCTGCTGGCGAGCACCACTGCGTCAAGATGCTCAGCCCCCAGCAGGCTCTCCAGGTCCGGGTAGACGGCCACGGCCCCGCATCGCTCGCGCGCGGCCGCCGCCCGCTCCGGACGTGTGGTAGTGACGGCGACCAGGTGCGCACCCTTAGCCCGCTTTGCCAGACTCTCTGCGTGGGTAAGCCCGATGCGGCCCACCCCAACTACGCCGAATCGAATCATTGTCCTCTCACCCTCACCCAGCGCCTGTTCCTGAGCCACTCTCTTCCCGTCTGGCGCCGCTGATCGTGGCCCACTCAGTCCCATCACCGGCCAGACGACTCGCGCACCACGAGTTGTCCCTGGACGACCACGTTCGAGGGTGGTGTGCTGCCGGGTGTGGGGTTCAGCAACTCCAACATCATCTCCACGGCGTGCTTTCCCATGTCTCGCTTGGGCTGCGAGATCGTGGTCAGGGGAGGGTTGGAGAGCGAGGCAAAGGCGATGTCGTCGAAGCCGGCCACGGCAATCGACTCGGGGACGCGCAGCCCATTCCTCTGCGCCGCCAGGACCAGACCTATGGCGGTCATGTCGTTGTAGCAGAATGCCGCCGTGGGCCGTTCCTGGAGTGCCAAAAGCGCTAGCAGGGCTTCCTCTCCCCCGTCGCTTCTCCCGTTCCCCCGCACGACCAATGCCGGGTCAAAGGCTATCCCTGCCTCGGCCAGTGCCTGACAGTAGCCCTCGCGGCGCCCCGCCTCGGAGCTGTGGTCTTCCCGTCCAGCCACATAGGCGATCCGCCGGTGCCCTCTCTCGATCAAGTGCTGCGTCGCCAGCCAACCGCCGTGCCGGTTGTCCACCGAAATCGAAAAGGTGTAGGGTCCCGAGTCCTCGCGGTGGTTGTTGATGAGGACCACCGGGACGCCAATCCCCTCCAGGTGCTCGAGGTAGATGGCGCCCACGCGCGAGGAGGTGACGATCACTCCGTCTACACGCTTCGAGCGCAGCATGGCGACGGCCGCGAGTTCGCGCTCTGGCTCGCTGTTCGAGCTGGTCAGGATGACTGAGTATCCCTTGTCGTGTGCCGTCGACTCAATGCCCTGGACCACCTCCGCGATGAAGGGGTCCGCGATGGTGGTCACGACCACGCCGATCGTCCACGTCCTGCCGATGACCAGGCTGCGCGCCTGTGCGTCGGGGGAGTAACCCAGATCTCCGGCCAGGAGGCGGATGCGCGTCTTGGTCTGGGCACTAACCAGCGGCGAGTCACTCAGTGCACGCGACACCGTCGAGTGCGAGACGCCCGCCTGTCTGGCTATGTCCTTGATCGAAACCCGCGGCATATCCTTGGTCCCCTTGGGTGCACAGCCCTCTCGCCAGCCCATCGCCATGCGTTTGGGAAGCCATTGCACACGTGTGCAATTGTACCAACGGACATGAGACGTGTCAAATCTGGAGGGATGGAAGCACACAAAACAAGAGGGGCGGGCGCGAGGCCCGCCCCTGCTGTCATTCGGAGGAATCTACCGGCTTCGCCGCCGCAGCCAGGCTCCGGCCGCCGCCAGCGCGGCCCCGAGTCCGGCTAGGCCACCGACCAGGACCGAAGCTGGCATGCCGACACCGGTGTCAGGCGGCAAGATGCACAGGTTGATGGTCGCGTCGTCCGAGTCCATCGCCGTCTTGCCGGCGCGGTCTGACGCCTGGGCGGTGACCACGTCAGTCAAACTCGTCGCCGTACCCGTTAGCACGACGACGGCCTCGAAGGTACAGCTGAAGGAATCGGACGCCTCGATGGTGGCTAGCTCGCAGGTGGAGTCGCCGATCTTCGGGTTGTCGGGATCTGTCAAGTCGTCATAAATGTCGTCGTCCAGCAGGATGAGATCGAGCGGAATGTCATTGGGGTTGGTCACGACGACCGTGTAGGTGGCCACGTCTCCCGACTTGACGCACTCGGGTTCGACCTCCTTGAGGACTTGCAGCTCCAGGCTTGAGGTGATCGTCACGGCTGCATCGTCCGATGCCGTGGCGGGATTGCCCTCATCGTCGGAACCCAGGGCGGTCGCCATGTCTGAGATCACGGTGCCTCCCGTACCACTCGCCTCGGCCTTGAAGGTGCACGAGTATACGTCACCGGGCTCGATTTCCGTCAGCTGGCAGGTGCTGTCCGAGATCTCCGGGTTGGCGGGGTCGGTTAGGTCACCGTAGAGGCTGTCGGTCAGGCTGGTAAGGGTCACCGGGTCGGAGACTCCGCTGCGGTTCTCAACGTTGACTGTGTAGGTCACGGTGCCCCCGGGCTCCACGAGCTGTACAGGCTCCACGGTCTTGGTGAGCACGATGGTTGGCAGGAGGTCGGTGATGACCACCTGCGCCATGGCACTTGCCTCGACCGGGTCCTGGTTCTGGTCCGCGCCAGAGGCGGTCACGGTGTCCGGATGCACTCCTGGATCCCCCGTCAACGAGGCCAAGATCGTGCAGGTGTACGACTGCGTTGGCTCCAGTGTCTGTGGCACCTCGCACGTGGTCTCAGGATAGACCGTCAAATCCCCATAGACCGAGTCTTCCAGTGTGTCCACGGTAACTGTCGCCGGTGAGGGATTGGTCACGACGAATGTGAACTCCACATTTCCACCCGGCTCGGTCAGCGTATCGGGCAGGGGGGTCTTAGTCACCTGGATCGAGCCATGGACGATCACGTTGCCGACCGTCGTCATCTCGCAGTTGCACTTGGCCTTGTTGTTCGGAATGGCGCCGCTGACGTCGACACACGTGTTGCTCTTCTGGTTGTCCCAGCTGACGCAGGTTCCGATGTCGAGGTACCCGTCACCGTTCATATCCTGGCATGGCACGGTGACGGTGACCAGGTCGTAGAAGGTCTCAACCGCCTGCTCGATGTCGCCGCACAGGTCGTTCTCGTCCTCGGCCGCTTCCGCGTTGAAGAAGGGCCCGGCGCCGCTCAGCGGATCATATCCCCCCGTGCAGGCCTCGCCCGCTGGGCAATCTCCGTCCCAGTGGCATACCTGCCCCGATCCAGAGCAGGTGCCTCCCGCGGAGAGCGGGGGTGGCAGGTAATCCTGCTGGCAGGTACCCGTCCGAGCGTCCCCACCGTCCAGCGCCACAAAGGTGCCCAGGTCGTAGCGCTCGTTGGCTGTCGCGACCAGCCGGGCCCTCAGGTTCAGCTCCACGTCGGAGCCGGCTTCGCAAGAGACGTTCTCACTGTTGCGCAGCTCGCTAATGCGCACGTCGTTGGCCGTGCAGGTGTTGGTCCTGCCGGTCACGTCGTCGATGCACGTGCCTCCCTGTGCCAAGCCGGTGGGTGGGCTCACCAGTAGCGCGATCACCAGCGTGACCGCAACCAGAAGCGCAATTCGGAGTGGCTTGGTTGCTGCAATCTTGATTGTCTGGTTCATTGTCTCCTCCTCGACCAATTTCGTTGGTGCTTTTGCCTACGGTACGTGCAGGCCTGCGGCCGCAGCTTCAAGGGCTGCCAGGCTGCGGTCGATGTTGCTGCGCGTCTCATCATCAACTGCGAGAGCCAGGGCCCAGTGCATGAGCTCTGCTGCCAGACCTGGCTCTCCGAGTTGGTAATGGGCGACTCCCATGTTGGCCAGAATGTCCGAATCCTTGACTCCGAGTGCCCGGGCATGCTGGTACAGGTCCAAGGCGTCGCGGTACATCTCCAGGGACATGAACGCATCGGCCAGGTTGCGCAAGGCCGCGGCGCTTCCGGGGTCCAAAGCCAGCGCCCGCCGAAAGGCAAGCACCGCCTCAGCGGCCTGGCCGCGGCGGTAGAGCACGACGCCCAGGTTGTTGTGGGCAGCGGGCGAGGTTGGCTCTGCGTCGCAGGCACGCTCAAAACTGCGTTGCGCAGAGTCAAGGTCGCCGCGCTCCATGGCCAACGCCCCCAGGGCCAGGTCGGCCGTGGCATCCCGAGGCGCCATCTTGCCGGCCAGCGTCCAGGCCTGCGCTGCACACCAGCGATGCCCCTGGGCATGGCACCAATCGCCGATGCCCAAGGGCAGGGCGGATAGCTCGGCCTGCGCGGCAGGCAGCGTCACGAGCAGCGCCGCCAATGCGACCAGAACCATTATCGCGACCACGCACCACCGGTAGATTGGGGCTGCGGCCTTTACCTCCAGCCTCTCGGAGGGCGACCTGCCGGCTGCTGAGAGCTGCTCCACAAACCAGATCTCGCTGGGCGTCAGTGCTTTGAGGGTCCCCTGGGCCGGCACGAAGGCCGTCTCCCGCTGCCCGAATGTCATACCAGGAGTCAGGACCACCAACGGGCTCGCGGCGCGAGGCGTCGGGAATACTGCCACATGCCCCTGGATCACAAGGCCGAGACCGCGGACTCGGGCGTCGGTGAGCAGCGCAGAATCGCCGGGTTCGTAGGTCTGCCTCCGGACACGCCACGCAGGCGCACCCTGGCCCTGCCGCGTCTCGTACTGACGGACGCTGCGGCTGATGATCCTGTTGGCCTCCGATTGTGAGAGCCTTTTCTGCATTCTCTTCAGGCTGCCTTGCTGGTTGGGACATCACCGAAACGACAACTTGGACGCAGAGCTTGCCAAGCGACTATCATTTTAGCACGTTTCTGTGCTGTTGTCAAGTATCTATACATACTTCTGCGCAAAAACATTCGAAATCCTCTCATTTTTCACGATCCTGTGCTTCCTCATGTCCTTCAGCAGGCTGTATGGATACTTCCACCGGTTTCTTGCGAACTCTGCACTATTCGTGGCGATGGGGTATTGACTTTGATCCGACTCTGGAGTACAATGGCGCTATGCAAGGTCGAGTCGGAGGCGGCATCCTGCCACCGCGCAACGCAGCCACGAAAAGCAGGTCACGCCAGGCACGGCTGTCTCGGCTGCTCGTCTTTCTTGGCGCAATCTTGCTGCTTGCCGCAGCCGGATACGGGGGCCTGAGCCGGATCGCAGAGTCGGTCGTGACCAGGGACCGATACCTGCACATCGACGAGGTCGTGTCGCTGAAGGTAAAGTCGTCAGCGACTGCCTCTCCTGGGACTTCCACAGCCGCACCTTCGCCGCCGGCAACGCGGGCTCAGCCCTCCTCGATCCCCTCGCCGCGCCCAACCGAGGTGATAGTGGCGCTTCCAACCGCGACCTTTGTGCCGCGCATGGCGGGGACGGCAACCACCGTGCTTCAGCCGTCACCCACAGCCGAGCCGACGCCTCCCGCGACGCCGACTCCTCCCGTCCCGGTCCGAATACGGATTCCTGCGATCGGTGTGGACCGATCGATTGTCGAACTCGCCCCGGTGTACGACGCGAGAACCAAGACCTACCAGCTCGACGTGCAGAGCCTGTTTCGCCGTCCTGGCACGGACGTAGTCGGACACTGGGTCGGCTCTGCCAGCCCTGGACAAGCGGGCAACCTGATCCTGGTGGGGCACAACTACGGATACGGCTACAACGCAGTGTTCTTGAATGTCGGCAGGCTGAAGGCTGGGCAGATCATCCATGTGAGCAACAGCGCCGGCGAGAGCTTTACCTACGCGGTCACGGAGATTAAGCGCGTCAAGTGGAGCAAGAAGAACGAGCAGGAGCTCGTGCGGCATCAAGCATACCTTGCCATGGGGGGAGAGGAGCGCCTTACGCTCGTCACGTGTGGGGGAGCGACCTGGGAACCTTTCCCGGACCGGGTCTACGTTGTGGCGACGCCGGTTCGCTGACGGTGGATGCCTGCGCTGCCTGTCGTTCCATGGGACAGGATCACACGTGCCCCTTGGTCGAAACTGCTGGATTCTGCGGGATTAATAACAATTCTTCCGTTCTCAACTTGAAGAGCGCCGGGACTTGCGCCCAAGAGCACTTCGTGGTATACTGCGACAGTGAGAGGAAGCAATGCGCCAGGCGTTCTTGCCGTGCGTCGCTCGGTAGAGGGCTCGATAGAGCAAGCTAAGGCGCCGCAGAGCCAGGTGACTATGGTAGCTGTAGCAAAGGAGCACTGAGGATGGATGCGGCTGCAGTGACGCTGATCAGGCGTTACCGTGCTGGCGAGCGCGGCTTTCATGGTGCCTATCTGAGTGGAGCTGATCTGCGGCACGCCCAGTTGAGTCAGGTGGACCTGAGCGGAGCCAACCTGTACCGTGCCAATCTTGTGGGTGCGAACCTGGTCGGTGCCAACCTCGATGGCGCCAACCTGACTGGGGCCGACCTCAATGGGGCCAAGCTCAGCTTGGCCAATCTGCGGCAGGCGCAGCTGGTGAATGCGAACCTCAGCGCTGCTACTCTGAGCGAAGCCGACCTCTTCGGCGCGACACTGATCGGCGCTAAGCTCAGTTGGGCCAATCTGAGTGGAGCAAGGCTCGGCGAAGCAAACCTGAGCGGTGCCGTCATGGAAGGAACGAGTCTCCGACGCGCGGACCTCACCGGGGCCGAGCTAAGCGGAGCGGACATGACGTCCACCAAGTTCCGCGACGCCATATTGAACGGCGCCAATCTGCGGGAGGCGCAGGTCATGCCCGTGCAGCTTGCCCAAGCCCTCTCCCTCCAGGGGGCGACGATGCCTGACGGCACGACCTACGAAGAGCCTCCCCCGGTAGTAGCGTCGTAACCCAGGCCAGTGGGCAAGTGCGTGGATCAACGGCCTGCAGCCCAGCCTCGCGTCAGTCGCCGCGATCTGTTCAAGCTTGCGACCGCTGCCGGGCTTGCCGCGCTCTTGGAGTCTTGCGGCCAGCCCTCCTCAGGTTCGCCGGCGGAGCCATCCATGCCTGCCGCCGCGCTCCCCACACAGGCAGCGCCTTCCATGGCCACAGCGGGCCCCGCCTCGGCGCGCACATCTGAGCCTGGGCTCCTGCCCTCACCCGCGAGCTCCGCGGCCCCGTTGCCCGCAGGCCAGTGCTACCTAGCCGCCGCGCGCGGTGCCGATCCGAGGGCCATCACGGGCGCTGCGTTGGCAGCCATCGGCGGGATTGGGCGCTTTGTCCGGGCTGGGGACGACGTCATAGTCAAACCCAATATCTGCGTGGACTACCGGGAACCGGAGTATGCGGCCACCACCAACCCGCAGGTTGTTGCCGCGCTGGTCGAGCTGTGCCTAGCTGCCGGAGCTCGCCGGGTACGCGTAATGGACATGCCCTTCGCCGGGGCGCCGCAAGCCGCCTACGCGCGCAGCGGTATCGCGGAAGCTGCCGAAGCCGCGGGTGGAATCATGGAGATCATGAATCCGGCCAAGTACCGCGAAGCCGACGTGCCAGACGGGCGCGATCTGCGCTCGGTTTCAATCTACCAGGACCTGTTGTCGGCTGACGTCGTTGTCAACGTCCCGATCGCCAAGCACCACAGCCTGGCACGGCTGACGCTGGGAGGCAAGAATCTGCTTGGCGTCATCGAGAGGCCCGGCCTGATTCACGCGAACATGGGACAGCGGGTGGCCGATCTGGTCAGCCTTGTGCGACCCACGGTGACCGTGATCGACGCCGTGCGCATTCTCATTGACAACGGGCCGAGTGGCGGAAACCTCGGCGACGTGCGCGAGGCTTACACCGTGATCGCCAGCCACGATATCGTCGCCGCGGACGCCTACGCTGCCACACTCTTCGGCTTGACCGGCGACGACATCCCCTACGTCCGCAAGGCAGCGGCATTGGGCCTGGGCACGCTTGACCTATCCTCCATCGACATCCAGGAGCTCGATCTGTAGGCGCATGTCCCCGCGTTGGTTGCGCAGGCTCCGGCAGATCTCCCAAGTTGTTGTCTTCCTGACCTTCGTCGCCCTTCTTGCCCGCGCAGTCGCGCACCGTCCAGGCGCCCTCTGGGCGGACCTGTTCACCCGTCTCGATCCTCTGCTCATGATCGCCGCCAGCCTGTCCGGCCGCGTTTTCCTGAGTGGCCTGCTCCTGGCTGCCGGCGTCCTGTTGCTGACCGCCGCCTTGGGCAGGGTGTGGTGCGGTTGGCTCTGCCCGCTTGGCAGCCTGCTGGAGTGGCTGGGGCCGCGGCCAGACAGGCGTGCCGGCCGCCGCGCATCGGGCTGCCACAAGCAGCCGCCCGAGCGCTGGCGTTCTGCCAAGACCCTGCTCATGGTCGTCATGCTAGTCGCTGCCCTCTTCGGTACTCAGGCCCTGTCGTTCCTCGATCCGGTCACTATCATGAATCGGAGCCTAGCGACGGCGATCGGCCCGGCCCTGCGGCATGCCGTCTTTGCCGCTGAGGCGTTTCTCTACCGGTTTGACGCACTCTGGGTCCCGCTCGATGCCCTGCACCGCTCCGTCGTTGCGCCGCTCTTCCAGGGCGTGCAGCCGGTCTTTGAGGCGGGAGTGCCCATCGCGCTCTTTCTGGCGGGATTGGTGGCTCTGAACTGGTGGGCGACCCGCTTCTGGTGCCGCTATCTCTGTCCGCTCGGGGGTCTGCTGGCCCTCGTCTCCAGGCGGGCGCTCCTGCGCAGGGAGGCAGCTGCCGGCTGCGCCGGGTGTGGACAGTGTGCCTCTGCGTGCCCAGTGGGCACGATCGACCCACAGAAGGGCTTTCGCAGCGACCCGGCCGAGTGTACCGTCTGCCTCGACTGCCTGCCCGGCTGCACTCCGGGCAGCACGCGGTTTCGCTTTCGGCTGCCCGAGCGGAGGGCAGCTGGGGCATGGGAGTACGACCCCAGTCGCCGCCAGGTGCTGCTGGCCGCGGCAGCGGCCGCCGCCGGTGCATCTCTGGCCGGTGTCGAGCCGGTCACGCGCCGAACGCCGGCCAGACAGATCCGGCCGCCCGGCGCAAGCACTCGCGCATTCGATGCTCTCTGTACTCGTTGTGGCGCCTGTGTGCGTGCCTGCCCGACGCAGGGCCTGCAACCCTGCCTGCTGGAGGCCGGGTTTCAAGGATGGATGACGCCGCGTCTGGTGCCCCGCCTTGGCTACTGCGACTATGGGTGCACTGCCTGCGGGCAGGTGTGCCCTACCGGCGCCATACCGGGCCTGCCGCTCGACCAGAAACGGCGTGCCCGCATCGGCCTGGCCGCCGTCGACCACAACCGCTGCCTTCCATGGGCCTACGGCGTGGCGTGCATCGTCTGCGAGGAGGCCTGTCCGGTTCCCGACAAGGCTATCCAGCTGGAGGTGGTCGAGACAACGGGCGCGGAGGGCGAGCCGGTCCTGCTCCAGCGCCCGACGGTCGTTCAGGCGCTGTGCATCGGCTGCGGCGTCTGCGAGTTCAAGTGCCCGATGGGAGGCGAGGCGGCTATCCGCGTTCATGCGCCCACGGAGGCAGGTCTGTAGGCATGTTTTCCCTCTCCCGGAAGGGAGACGTGCAGCGCAGCCAAGGCAGGTGCGCTGCACCGGGCACAAAAAAGGAGAAAGGCCATGCGCTCACACACGACACCAGATGTTGTCTGCCCTCACCTCACCGTCCTTACCCCGGAGCAGGTTGCCCGCGTTCACGAGCGGTCTGTCGCCCTCCTTTCTACCACCGGCGTCCGTGTGGACTCCGAGTCGGCGCGGAGGCTCTTCCGGCGCGCGCTCGGTCCCGGTGCAGAGGAGGACGGCCGCGTGCGCATTCCGGGAGAGCTGGTGGACTGGGCGCTGCAGGTAGCAGCGCCCAGTCTCGAGGTCTTTGCCCGTACCGGGGCGCCCGCCTTCACGCTTCCGGGCCCGGCGCGCTTTGGCATCGGCGTCACGGCGCTCTACTACGAAGAGCCGGGCACGGGTGAGATCGTGCAGTTCGCCCGCCGGCACATGCGCGATATGGTTCGCCTCGGCAACGCAATGCCAGGATTTGACGCAATCTCCACCGTGGGAGTCATCCAGGACGTGGCACCCGAGCGCTCTGACCTTGTGCAGGTCGTGGATATGGTCGCCAACACGACCAAGCCGCTGGTGGTGCTCGTCTCGGATGAGGGGGCCTACCCCAAGGTGCTCGATCTGCTGGAGCACCTGCACGGCAACCTGGCGGCGCGGCCTTTCCTGCTTCCTTACTTCAACCCCATAAGCCCGCTGGTGATAAACGAGGGGACCATCGACAAGATGTGGGCCACCATCCAGCGCGGGCTGCCCTTCATTTACTCCAACTATGGCATGGCCGGTGCCTCAACCCCAATCCTGCCGGGAGGGATGTTTGTCCTGCTCAATGCTGAGTTGCTGGCCGGTCTGGTGCTGGGCCAGCTTATGAAGCCGGGCACGCCCATGATCTTGGGAAGCCTTCCGGCCTACTTTGACATGCGCGGCAAGGGCAGCTTCTACACACCGCACTCCTATACCGTCGACCTGGCATGCGCCGAGATGATGGCCCACTACGGCTTGCCTCACTGCGGCACATCGGGCAGCGGAATGGGCTGGGGGGGAGACCTGATCGCGGCAGGACACCAGTGGATGAACCACCTGCTCAGCTGCATGGGCCGGGTGGGGCTGGCGCCCTTTGTCGGCGACAATCTGGGATCGATCGTGTTCTCGCCGACAATCGTGGTCTATGCCAACGACGTCATCGCACAGGCCCGCGCCCTGGCCGGTGGATTTCCCATCGATGACGATTCTCTGGCGCTCGATGAGCTTGCGGAAGTGGGGCCGGGTGGCAACTTTCTCATGTCACCGCAGACACTCAAGCATTTCCGGACGGCTTACTTCCGCAGCGCCATACTGCCGCCCATGACACTCGACGACTGGCAGGCCAAGGGCTCCCGGAATGCAGAAGAGGTCCTGCGCGAGCACACGGCCCGCCTCCTCACCCAGATCGAGCCGCCTGAGGATCATGACAACCTCCTGGCCCGCGGAGAAGCCTTCCTCAGCCGGCTGTAGCTCTCATGGCTGCCCCCTGGAGGAGCGCCATGTTGCCGGCTTACCAGTTCATCGCCAACTTCACTGCAAAGGCATCCAGGCTGTCGCCCGGCTGCACCCGCACGCGCTGCAGCTCGAACATCCTGCCGGCCGTGTGGGTGGCACCTTGCTCGGTCAGCACCGCGCCCCAAAAGTCCGCCGATTGCAGCACGTCGATCACTGACTGGTCGTATCGTCCGGAGGGGTAGGCGAAGAAGCGACAGGTCTCTCCCGTCCGCTCTTCGATTGCACCCTTGGACGCCAGGATCTGGTAGACAAGGAACTCCATGCTACGGCCGCGCATGTCGGGATGATCGAGGCTGTGCGGCTCGAACGACATGCCCGCTCGGCTCATCTCCTTCACCTCGTCCCACGAGACAAAGTCGGGATTGGCAGCATCGATAGGGGCCGTGACAAGGAAGAACGTAGCGGAAAAGCCAAAGCGCTTCAAGAGCGGAAAAGCGTAGGTGTAGTTGTCCCGGTAGCCGTCGTCGAACGTGAGGAGCACCGGCCTCTCCGGAAGAGGGGCGCCCTGCGTCAGATAGAGCGCGAGGTCCCGCAGGCTGATTGCCTGGTAGCCTTCCTTCTCGAGGAAGAGGAGCTGTGTCTCAAAGTCGGAGGGCGTGACCGACAGGCTCCGTCGCAGCTCGCTGGCCCCAGCGGGTGGAACCTCGATGTGGTGGTACATCAGGATAGGCACACGGGCGGCGCGTGCAGTGCCATCAGGGGTGGGGAGCAACGGCGCAGGCGTTGGGGCGTCGGTAGGCTGTGGTGTCGGCGTGTGGGTGGGCGGCGGTATGGGCGTGCGCGTGGTGGTTGGCGGCGGGTCGATGGCGGGCACCAGAGCCGGGCCGCGTGCTCCTCGCAGGCCAGGCGAGGTGCCTGTGCCAGAACCGGGCGACCGTGCCGCAGTCTCCGAGGGCAGCTCTGTGGGGACGCCGCCACCCCTGGGCACGGCATCCACCGCAGCCGGCATCGTCTCGGTTGCCACGCGCGCGGCTCTGCCCGCGACGGGCGCCAACCGGTGCTGGTAGCCGGCTGCCAGGAGAAGCACCACCAGCGGGAGGGCCAACATCCTGAGCGGCGTGGTCCGGCTCACGGCTGCGCCGAGCGAATGGGGGTGTTCGGGTCGTCTCATGTCCCCCTGACCTTACCGCAAGTGATGCCCGCTGTCAAGCTGTGTGGTGCGTGTTCCGCACGCATCCTCGCCACGCGCATGAGTTCCGAGTCGGCTGCGCGGTCGCCACATGGCACCTCGCTAACCGCACTGCTGGGCCAAGGCGCCAGGGATTGGTGCAAGCCCTCAGCTCCCGCCGGCGGGCGCACCAGCGTCTCTGCATCCTTCCGCTCGTCGTCGATGAGCAACTGCGCAACTGACCGGGGAGAGCCCTCGAGACCGGGTGGCGATACGGGACGGCGCTGCCTAGCCTCGCCGGACCACCTCAAGACCGGCAGCCGCCAGCACCTCCGGTATGGCGCGAACCGCCTGGCGGTCCCACTCCTTGACATGCTCAGGCAGGTCATCGTAGGGCATGTCCAGATACGGGGTGAGCTTGCCGCCGACGTCGCGCTGTGGGGCCGAGCTCCAGCCTCCGCGGCGCCTCTCCTCGGCCCAATGGTCGTGCGCCACAGCGGCCATCGTCTCGATCTCCTCCTCCGAAAAGGCACAGGGAGCCGGGCCCTGCTCACCGGCGGGCTGTACCCCACAGTCGATGCGCCGCAGAGTGGACTCAATGCTGCGGGCCTGCTCCCGGTTCGACTCGCGCAGGGGCTCTGCCAGCGCCTCCCACGGCTGCATTGCCGGGTCGTCCGGTGGCTTGTTCTCCCGCTGGTTCCTGCGATAGCGCTCGTGGATGGCGCGGGCCATGACCTCGTGTCGGGTGTCCTGTGTTCTCGCGGCTGTCTCTGCATCCTCCGGAGAGTCCGCGTTTGCCACCCCCGCCGGAGGCGTCCGGACGATCTGAAAGCCGGCGCGTGCCAGTGTGAGCGGGAGCCTCCGCATGGCGGCGAGTGCCTTGCTCCTCTCCTCCACGGGCAGCGTCTCCCAGGACGTGATCGCCGGGCTGTGCCTGGACCGCAGGTCCTTCGGGGTGTCTGCATAGTGCCAGCCCTGGCTGACCCGTTCGGCCACAAAGCGGAAGTGCTCGCTCCTGGCCAGGTGCTCCTGCTCGAACTCACTGAAGCGGAAGGCGGCCGCATCCCAGTCCGCCAGTGGGGCGAGTGCGTAGCCAAGGGTCTCCAGCTGCCGAACGATGCCGTCGGCCGCAGCGCGACTCGACTCGCGCAGCTCCTCCGGAAGGCGCTCCCACTCGACCATGGAAGGGTTGGTAGCTTCCGTGTGGCCCAGCGCCCGCGCCTGATCGAGGTAGACGTCATGCAGGCCGCGGGCCAGCACCTCGTGCGTGCCGCCCAGGATCGCATCAGGTGTGCAGGTGCGGTCTAGCAGCCCGAAGGCATGCAGCCCGGCGAAGGATGTCACTCCGCTCCCATCCGGCTCGACCAGGCGCGCCAGCCCTCCGGCACCGGTCATGCGCACCACGACCTGCGCATCGCCGTTGGAAGCACGAACGAGGTGCTGGTGGATTGCCAAGCCGGTGCGCAGGCCCAGCGAGTCGTCGTCGAGGCAGACATAGGCCACACTCACCGGCGGGTAGCCAGCGCCTCCGGCGAGGAATGCGCCTTCCTCGAACTCGGGCGAGCGGATGTTCATCCTCAGGGGGATCAGGTCGCACACACCGGCCAGGCGAGGGTAGCGCAGACTCAGCGCGCGGCACTTCCAGTCAGCTTCCTTGTCGACCACGGTGATTCGCAGGCGACCGGCCGCGCGGCATGGCGACTCGTGCAGCAGTGCGTGCCAGTCCCTGGCCGCATGGACGACAAGGCTTTCTCCCAGGCGCCCGAGCCCGGTCACGAGCACATGACCGGAGCAGCAGCCCTCTTGCTCGACGGGAAGCGCTGGAGATGCATGCCGGCTTGAGCGGCCTGTACCGAATTGGCTCCACAGAAGGCGGGCTGCCCGGGCAAAGACGTTAAACAGCTCGAGCCGAAAGGCCGAGCCTTCCCCCAGTGCCATCTCGCGCGTTCGCGCCAGCTCGTGCAGATGGGGGTCCACCACGTGCACGGTGCACGTCAGCGGGTAGCGCCGGTCTGCCTGCTTGCCTCCCGCGGTGCCTGTTGCCCGCAGTAGGCTCTGGACGCGCACCGCTATCTCGGCGTTGATGCCATCATCGTCGGTCACGGCCACCAGGAGCCGCGCACCGCGTACCCCCGCGCGGCACAACAGATCGGGATCGGTGGCGTCACCGGTGAACACCCCGATCCCGCGCTCTCGGCAGGTGCCGACCAGCGTGTGATCCTTGTTCGCCTCGAGCACAACCACCCGGTCCCCCCGGTCGGCAAAGCCCTGCGCGAGGAGCCAGCCCTTGCGGCTTAGTCCGCACACAATCACGTGGCCTTTCCAGGAGCGCACGCGGAGCTGCTGCCACCGGTCGCGGAAGAGCGAGAGCAGCGCGCGGAGTGCCGTCCAGGCTGCCAGGACTGGGAGCAGAAAACGCGCCGTGTCGAGCTGCCACCCCGCACCGTCGACATCGCCCGAGTTCATCGCGACCAGCTGCAGCGTGCGGTACATCAGGTCGATGAAGCGGCTTGATCTGCCTGTGGCGAGCGCATGGCGCGAAAAGCCGACGTAGCCCAGGATCAGTGCAGCCGCCCACAGCAGGCCGATGACGATCCAACCGTGCCGGCGCCAGAGGCGCCGGGCAGTCTCCAACCACAGCCGTGGGGTGGACCTATGGGCCATTGCTCCTAGTATACTCCATGTGGGAAAACCCGTCAACCGCGCAGCCTAGGCCCTGGTAGTGTTTTCTGCCTGCGAGACCCACCGGCCGCCCGAAGAGGAGCTCGGCGGGATTGCCCTTCCATCCGACTCCCTGCGTGCTCGGGCCTTTGACAGGCCCGCCTTTCCGTGCTATACTCCGGTCCGGTGGATGGGGGAGCCGTCGCTGGTTGGCTTGTTCCGGCCAGAGGAACTTCCCGACTCCCGGCACCGTGAGGTGTGAGGCCGCCCCACGAAACAGCAAGTGGGGGCGGGACGGCGAAGGCCGGCCCGACCACAACCGCAACAGAAAGGAATCCCGCCCGGTTTCCGGGTAAGGGGCGAACCGGTGGGGTAAGAGCCCACCAGCGGGCGAGGCAACCCGCCCGGCTGGGTGAGTGTGCGGCCGGGAGCAAGGCGAGTGGGCTGGGCCTTCGGGCTCGGTCTCGTCGCAGCGGCGATGCCAAGGTCGGGCCACACCCGGCAAGGAAAGAGCCGCCACCCCTCTGGGGTGAGACAGATGACGGCAGGGGCAACCCACAGAATCGGGAGTATGATCCCATCCGCCTGGGACCGGCGCCGACGTGGCGGAATTGGCAGACGCGACAGACTTAGGATCTGTTGCCCTACGGGGTGTGGAGGTTCAAATCCTCTCGTCGGCACAGCCCGTTGTATCCTGGGCCCGTGGTCTAGCGGGAAGACGCCTGCTTTGCACGCAGGAAACCGCCGGTTCGAATCCGGCCGGGTCCACCAAGTCGGGGGAGGGCAGTGGCGAGTGCGCCGCTGCCCTTTTCCCTATGAGATGCAGGGGGAAACCATGAGCACCACGCCCGCCACGAGAGCGCTCTTTGAAGGTCTGATCTATGACGAGTCGGACAGGCCGGTTGGTGTCACCACGGTCGGGGGCTTGCCCTGTTACGTGGTTGACGACAATGGGTTCCTGCTCCACGTTCCGTCGGAGCCCGTCGATCGACAGGTATTGGGCATGTTCCGCGATCAGTTCCTGGAGCATCTCGAGATTGCTACCGAGGCCATGCTCAAGATGCTGGGCAGCGACGATCTCTTCACCAAGGCGGCGATCGATGCCTCGGTGGATCAGATGGACCGCGCTCTGAGCACTGGCCTGCCCGAGGATGCACGCATGACGCTGGGGCTGCTCGGCTTCCGTGTGATCATCAACACCCATGGGGAGCTGGTCCGCGTCGATGTGCCGGAGCAGGCAGAGCCGGATGGCGAGTAGATCGCATGAACGGTACAGGTGCCCCCAAACGGGTGCCTCATGAGGTAGGCTTATGGATCGCGCAATCCCATCCCGTGGAAACGAAGAGATCGATCTGTACCAGCGCACCTACTACTCCCTGCTGCGCTCAAGCGCCGATATCCGCGTCCGCTCTCTGGAAGAGACCCACATGGCGATGCGGTCCAGCCTGCACCTTGGTGCCGACAGCCCTACGCCGGACATCTCTGCCTTTGTCTACAGCGTGATGCGCCTCCCACAGTGTCTTCCCTCGGTCCAGCTCGTGCTGATGGCCCAGTCAGAGGAGGTGTTTGAGCGCCGCGGCTACCCGGACGTGGACAAGTGGGAGCCGGTGACGGCCCACTCGCGCCGCCGCAAGTTCTTCTACGATGGAAAAGGGCTTCTCGCTGCTTTCATCGCAAGCGCATCGGACATCGACGACCTGATCCCGATGCTGACCGCTTACCAGATTGAGTGGAACAAGCTACACTTTCGGCTGGCGAACGACCCCATCCTCGGCCGGATTGAGGAGCATGTGGAGGGCCGGAGAGGCCTGGAGCCGGACGAGGTAGGGGAGATCGCTGAACGGCTGGCTGTGCCGGCCGATGACTTTGTGAAGCTCCAGTCCGCCTGGGGCGAGTCCCTGTGGCCCAACCTGCTGGCGGTCGGGCACGCGCGCAAGGATATGTCAATCCGACTGCTGGCCGGCTCACTGACGGACTACCGGCGCGCGACCAGCGGCTGGTGGCTGACCATCAGCGGGGAGATTGACCGGGCGCTCAAGAGCGACCTCTTCTACCGGCCCGTCTACATTGTGTCATCCAACACTCACAGTCTTGCCAACTTGCTCTCGGGCTACGCGCTCAGTATTGAGCCGGCGCTGGCCGAATACCTGGAGCAAGCCAACCCGGAAAACCTGTGGCGCGACTACCAGCGACTGAAAGCCGGGCCGGCTGGCGGCGAGCTGTTGAACCTCCTGTACTACGCGCTAAGCCACTACGTGCGCGGTGGCAGACCGGACGAGCGAGCGGAGAGACAGTCATCCATGCGCAGTGCCCTGCGCCTGCGCGGAGTACTGCACGTAGAGAATCCACGTTACCTCGACGTCGCCGGCCAGATCTTTGAGCTGAAGAGCCTCTGCCCCGACTGCTTTGACCCACGGCTGCAGATGGAGGACCTCGATCTGCTGCGCGAGAGCGATGCCATCGTCCTCAACGTCGACTATCCTCTGGGCATGGCAGCCTACCACATCTTCACCGAGGCGGTCGCCAACCTGGGCGACCTGCGCGGCGTCTACCTGATGGGCAAAGCTGCCACCCTCAATGGCCAGGTGGGTGACGCCATGATACCCAACGTCGTCTACGACGAGCACTCGCAGAACACATTCCTCTTCAAGAACTGCTTCCGCGCGGACGACGTGTCCCCCTACCTATCGCGGGGCAGCGTGTTCGACAACCAGAAAGCAATCACAGTCCGCGGCACCTTTCTCCAGAACAGGGATTTCGTCGGTCTCTTCTACAAGGAGGGCTACACCGATATCGAGATGGAGACAGGTCCCTACCTCAGCGCCGTCTACGAAGACATCTACCCGAAGCGCTATCCGGTGGACGAGATAGTCAACCTCTTCATCAACGCGCCGTACGATATCGGCGTGATCCACTATGCATCGGATACACCCTATAGCCGAAGGCAGTCACTCCTCTCCAAGAGCCTCTCTTACTTCGGGGTGGATGCGACCTACGCGGCGTCCATCGCCATCCTGCGGCGCATCCTGGGCCAGGAGGTTGCCCACCTGCGCGCTCGGTAGGGCAGTCCGTGCCAGACGCCGTGCAGGCAGCCAGGCACCGAGCGGAGGTGCGTCGCGCCAGCCTTCGGCCTCAGTAGCCGGCTCTCTTGTCCACCAGGTTGAGGAGTGGCTCGCCGGCCAAGTAGCGGCGAAGATTCTCGGCAAAGAGGGTTGCGGCTCTCTCGTTGTAGAGAGGACTGTGGCCCGCGATATGGGGCGAAATCAGCACATTGTCCATGTCCCACAGCGGACTGTCGGGCGGCAGCGGCTCTACCTCGAACACATCCAGCCCTGCGCCGGCAATCCTGCCCTCGCGCATTGCCTGGGCCAGTGCTGCCTCGTCGACAATCGGCCCCCGCGCGATGTTCACAAGGTAGGCGCCCGGTCTCATGGCCTGCAGCTCCGCCTCGCCGATCAGGTGGGTGGTCGTCGGAGTGAGCGGCAAGGCCAGGACGACATAATCGCACTGCGCCAGCATCTCGTGCAACTCCGCGGGAGAAAACAAGTGCTCGGGTATTGCCCCGTCGCGATCGCCGGTTCCGGGCAAGATGTACCCTCGGTCGAGCGAACGGCCGGAGCGTGCCGTCGCCAGGACGCGCATGCCAAAGGCGTTCGCGAGGCGGGCTACCTCTCGGCCGATGCTGCCATAGCCGACGATACCGACCGTCGAGCCCCGCAGCTCAGTGCGCGCAAAGACGCTCCACCTGCCGCTTGGCCACTCGTGCCCTCGCTGGCAGCGGGTCCAGCGCGCGACCTGCCAGCGATGTGCCAGGATCGACGCCAGGACATACTCGGCAATGGGCGTGGCGTGGATGCCGCTGGTTGTCGTCACGAACAGGCCGCTCTGCATGATGGGGTGATCGAGGAGATGGTCGGCACCGGCGCTGTGCAGCTGCAGCCAGCGCAGGTGCCGGGCGAGCGAAAGGCTCTCTGCTGGGAGGTGAAGGGAGTAGAGCACTTCGGTGTGCGGGTGCTCCGCGAGTGCGGTCGCGACCTCCGCCGCATCCCGGCAGGTCTGCTGGCTCAGGCGTATCCGCGGCGAGACCGCTTGGATGAGACGCAGTAGATCGTCGCTGAAGCGCAGCGTGGCGAGCACATGTAAGTCACTCATAGAATCTCTCCTGGTATGGTGGACGGGCAGGAATAGCCATCCCAGCCTGCGGAACCGATTATACCACACCCCGCGCACTGCAGGAGGGCGAGGCGCAGGGAGGATCGGGTTTCTGCGATCCGGGTGCCCTGACTCGTCAGCTCTGCCACGTTTGCCGAAAACGGCGGTGCCGTGCTATAATCGCGCGGCTGCCTGCGTTCCGCGCAAAGCAGCGGCTCGATACTGCGTGTGGTCGCTGGGAGGGGTATGAAAAGGGGATTGTTGCTGGGGCTATCGCTGGTAGCCCTGCTCGCGATGCTCGCCTCATGTGGGGGAGTGACCTCCGCCCCGGAGGCAGAGGGCCCGGTGGTGCGCTTCTATCTCTTCTATGGCACGAACTGCTCCCACTGCCACGAAGTGATGGAGAACTATCTCCCGGATGTCTACAAGAAGTATGGCGCCCAGGTCGAGCACCAGGACATCGACGTGTGGGCAGATGCGGCCAAGTACAGACAGTTCGTGGAGCTGGAGGGTCGGCTTGGGGTACCCCAGGACAGCCGCGGTTCTGTGCCGGCGCTGGTCATCGGCGACCATGTTCTGATCGGCAGCCGGCAGATCCCCGCCGAGCTCGGAGGGCTGATCGACAGCTACCTGGCGCAGGGCGGCGTGGACTACCCTGTGCTTGACGGCCAGGCCGTAGCTCCAACGGGCTCGCCGAAGCCCGATCTGGCTAAGGTGGTTAACCTGGCCTACTTCTACTCAAGTGGGTGCCAGGAGTGCGACCGCGTAGGGCTCGACCTGAACTACATCGAAAAGACCTATCCACAGGTCAAGATTGCCAAGTTCGACATCGAAAAGGCCCAGGCGCTTGCCGAGTGGCTGGGGGGGCAGCTTGGGGTCCCGGAGAACCGGCGCCTGGAGTCACCCGGGGTCTACGTCGGCACTGTCCACCTGGGCGGTGACGAGCTCAGACTCGCCAACCTGGAGGCTGCGGTACAGAAATACCTTCCGACCGGGTCGGAGGCCGCCTGGGATCGCTTCGACGCCATGGGCGAGGACGAAGCACGCCAGAGCTTGCTGGAGCGGTTCAGATCACTCGGTGTGCTGACGGTCTTGGGGGCCGGGTTGGTCAACGGTCTGAACCCGTGTGCCTTTGTGACGATTGTCTTCTTCTTGTCCTACCTGGCGTTCATGGGCCGCCGCGGGCGCGACATCTTGATCGTTGGGGCCATGTTCACACTAGGCGTGTTCCTCTCCTACCTCCTCGCCGGCCTTGGCCTCAGCCGCTTGCTCGAGCCGCTCGGCGGAGTGCAGGCAACACTCAAGACCTGGGTCTTTGGGATCACGGCGCTGCTCTGCCTGGCGCTGGCAGGCATCAGCCTTCATGACTATATCAAAGCGCGCCAGGGCAAGACCAAGGAGATGATCCTGAAGCTCTCCCCGGACCTGCGGCGGCAGGTCAACCGCGTGATCCGTGAGGGCTCCAAGCTAAGGGCCTTTTCGTTGGTTGCCTTCTTTGTGGGAGCCGCGGTGTCCCTCATCCAGCTCACCTGCACTAGCCCGATCTACGTCGGAATCCTCTTCCTGATCAACGACGTGCCGGAGATGAAGGCGAATGCAGTCATGTACCTGCTGCTTTACAACCTGGCTTACATCGTCCCGCTTGTGGCCATCTTTGCCCTTGCCTACTTTGGCACGACTTCGCAGCAGCTGGGTGCCTTCATTGAGAAGCGCACGCCCGTTATCAAGGCGGCGACCACGGCTGTTTTCCTCGTCTTGGCAGCATGGCTGGTATACAGCCTCCTGAAGCTGAACGGGGTCGCTTGATGACAGAGCGCATCTACTACTCCGATCCCTACTGCCGGCGCTTTGCGGCGCGCGTTGTGGAGCGCCTTGAGTGGGAGGGGAGACCCGCCCTGGTGCTGGACCGGACGGCCTTTTTCCCAACAGGAGGCGGCCAACCGCATGACGAGGGACAGCTGCGAGCGCCGGGGCACGGACCGGTGCGAGTTGTCGACGCCGTCGAGCGGGATGGCGGCAACGCCGTAGTCCACCTTCTCTCCGCGCCGCTTGCCGCAGATGAGGTGGAGGGCGAGATCGACTGGCTGCGCCGCTTTGACCTGATGCAGCAGCACTCGGGCCAGCATATCCTCTCGTCTGCTGCCCTCGAGTCCTGCGGCGCGAACACGGTCAGCTTCCACCTGACAGAGGAGCTGGCAACCATCGACCTGGATCGCCCGCTTCTGTCGGCCGAGCAGCTGGCTGCGATAGAGGCGCGCGCCAACCAGGTCGTGTTTGAGAACCGTCCGGTGCACGCGCGCTTTGTCGGCGATGGCGAGCTGGCGTCTCTCAGACTGCGCAAGCCCGTGAGCCATGCCGGGCCGGTGCGGATTGTGGAAGTTGCGGAGTTCGATTGCTCTGCATGCGGTGGCACGCATGTGCGGGCGGCCGGTGAGGTGGGACTCATCAAGATCACCCGCAGTGAGCGGCGTGGCACCGAGCTGCGTGTCGAGTTTCTGTGCGGCGGCCGTGCGCAGCGCGATTACGCTGCCAAGAACGCCCTCGTCATGGGCTTGGCGGCCGAGTTCTCGGTAGGTCACTGGGAGCTCGGCGATACGGTCCGCAGGCTGTCTGTCGACTTGCAGGACGCACGCCGAGACCTGCGCCGCGCCCGCGAGGCGCTCCTGGATGCCGAGGGCGAAGCTCTGTGGCGCGATGCGCCAGAGGTGGCGACGACCGGGTCCGGGCCCTACCGTCTTGTGAAGATGAGTTGGCCAAGCCGATCTCCGGACGAGCTAAAGCACCTGGCCCAGCGCGTCATTGCCCATCCGCGCACAGCCGTACTCCTGGGCAGCGGGCAGCAGGCTGGGCAGCCCGGGAACCTGGTGTTTGCCCGCTCCACGGACGTGGATGTGCCCATGGGAACGTTCCTTCGAAACGCCTGCGAGCTGATCGGCGGACGTGGCGGCGGCCGGCCCGAGTTCGCCCAGGGGGGAAGCCCAGATGGCTCTCGCGTGGCGGAGGCGCTCGCCACGACGGCTGCCGAGATCCAGGCACGACTGGCGCAGGGCTAGCGGGCCGGCATGGCCCGCAAGGCTCTCTATCAGGTTGACCTCCGGAGGAAAGCATGATCCGCGAAATCGCTCCGCGCATCTTCGTCGAGACTGAGTACCATGGCGCCAATGTGGCGTTTGTCGTCACAGGGGAGGGGGTCATCCTGATCGACACTCCCATGCTGCCCAACGAGGCGCGCGCCTGGCTGGCCGAGATCCAGCGTCGGACGGACGAGCCCATCCTGTACATCATCAACACAGACCATCATCGGGCTCATGTGATAGGCGACCAGCACTTCCCGATGGCCAAGGTCATTGCTCACGAGCATGCGTGGAAAGAGATGAAGAGCTATGGAGATAGCTTCCGGACGCGGCTCATCAACATGTATCGCGAGCGAATTCCCGAGGCGGTAGACGAGTGGAAGAGGACCCTCAGGATCGTCAAGCCCGAGATTACCTTCACCGGCCGTACCATACTCTTCAAGGGGGACAAGGAGATTCACCTGATCCCCGTCGGCGGGCACACCCCTGCGACGACGGTGGTGCTCTTTCCCAACGAACGACTCCTATTCACGGGAGATGCCGTGGTCACCAACCGCCCCCCCTTCCTGTCGCAGGGAAGCACCAAGCAGTGGCTGGAGGCGCTTGTCCTCCTGCGGAGGCTGAGCTACGACGTCCTGGTCCCGGGTCACGGGGAACTTACGGCGCAGGAGGCGACCGACAAGATGTCGGAATACCTGCGCATGGTGCGGCGCAGGGTCCGGGCTGCTTACCTGGACGGAATGGCAAAGGCAGAGGCTGCTCGCAGCCTCTCGCACCTCATCCGGTACTGGCCGATCCCCCCATTTGAGCGGCCCAAGGCCGACCGGCGCTTCAAATCGGGGCTGGGCCGCGTCTGGAACGAGATCAAGGCGGAAGAAGTCGCCAAGGCCAAGGCGAGAAGGAAGAAGTAGGGACCACCTGGACGAGCCTCTGGCGGCGCAAGGGCATTCTGATCTGCTGCCCGCCCCCGCCGCCTTGGTTCGCGCTGCGTAGCCTGCCCGGGATGGGTCGGCCGGACGTCGCTTGACAAAAGACTCCGCCCCTTGTATAATGGTTTCTGTCAGTTTCTGCCAGCAGGCAGTTCGAGAGGCTGATGGTCTCACTGGAGAATCAGAGAGCACATGCTGGCTGAAAGGAGGTGACGACCTATTGCCCGACGATGTACCTTCCCCGCGTCTGATTGCTCCACGGTAGTCTGGATGTCGCCGCGTCAGAGCGAATCGGACGTGCCGGTGCCGGCCTGCAGTCCGGCGCGCAACCCCCACTGGGGGGGTACGCTCAAGAGTAAGCTGACCAAAGAAGAATGAGGAGGAGCTTCAAATGTCGAAGAGCAAACTGGCGTATCTGGCATTGGCCGTCCTGTTGGTGGCCACCCTTGCTCTCGGTGCCTGCGGAAAGAAGGAAGAGCCCAAGCTCGAGATCTTTAGCTGGTGGACGGGTGGCGGCGAGGCCGAGGGCCTGACCGCATTGTACGGCCTCTTTGCCAAAGACCATCCTGATATCGAGATCATCAACGCCACGGTGGCGGGTGGTGCCGGCTCGAATGCCAAGGCTGTACTTGCCACGCGCATGCAGGCCGGCGATCCGCCCGATTCCTTCCAGGTACATGCCGGGCACGAGCTGATCGACTCCTGGGTCAAGGCCGACAAGATGGAGCCGCTGACGGACTTTTTCAAGGACGAGGGCCTGACAGACGTGATGCCGAAGGGCCTGATTGACATCCTGTCCTACAACGGCGAGATCTGGAGCGTTCCGGTGAACATCCACCGCTCCAACGTCCTGTGGTACAACAAGGCCGTCTTTGCCGACAACGGGCTGACGCCGCCAGCCACGATGGACGAGTTCTTTGCCGTGGCCGATGCTCTGCAAGCCAAGGGCATCACGCCGCTCTCCCTCGGAGACTCCGGCATCTGGACGGTGACGCACCTGTTCGAGTCGGTGCTGCTGGGCACGATGGGCCCGGACAAGTACAAAGGGCTGTGGGACGGCACGACGGACTGGAACGGGCCGGACGTCAAGGCGGCACTGGAAAACCTGGCGAAGATGCTGGGCTATGTGAATGCCGACCACGCCTCGCTTGAGTGGCAGCCGGCGACCAAGCTCGTCGCCGACGGCGACGCCGCGATGAACGTCATGGGCGACTGGGCCGAAGGTTACTTCAAGACCCTCGGATTCACGCCAGACGTAGAGTTCGGCTGGATGCCTTCGCCCGGTACGGCCGGCAGCTTCATCATGCTATCGGACTCGTTTGGCCTGCCGAAGGGCGCCAAGCACCCCGAGAACGCCAAGCTGTGGCTGGCGCTGTGCGCCTCCAAGGCGGGTCAGGACACCTTCAACCCGATCAAGGGCTCGATCCCGGCACGCAGTGACGGCGACCTGGCCAAGTACGACGTATACCTCCAGTCGGCGATGGCCGATTGGGCCTCGAACACGATCGTGCCTAGCCTGGCGCACGGTGCTGCTGCCGCTGAGGGCTGGGTCACGGGTGTCAATGACACGCTGACCCTCTTTGTAGGCAACACAGACGTCGCGGCTGCCCAGGCCTCGCTGGCCAAGGCCTGCGTCGACGCCGGCGTGTGCAAGTAGGACTGGCCGAGGCCGGGCCCCAGCGTCGGAGCCGGGTCTCGGGATAGAGAAGATGCAGGCGCCGCCAGCCGCGCCCTGATCGGGCCCAGGACTGGCGGCGCCTCGTTGTAGGGAGGGGGTACATGCGACAAGCACGCCGCGAACGGTGGATCTCCCTGGCCATGATCCTGCCGTCCATCATCCTTCTCGCCGTCTTTGTCTACGGCTTTATCGGATGGACCATCCGGGTCTCCCTTTCCAAGTGGAACGGAGTCATGCCCGACTACACGTGGGTCGGGCTGGAGAACTTCCGGCAGCTCTTTACCAGCGAAGGAGGCGTCGCGGCCCAGCGCTTTGGCATCGATATGTGGAATACCCTGTTCTTCACCCTCTTCTTCCTGCTCGTCTGCGTGGGGCTTGGCCTGCTGCTGGCCGTCCTACTGGACCAGAAGATCAAGGGCGAAGGCCTCTTCCGGACGATCTACCTGTTTCCCATGTCCCTCTCTTTTGTCGTCACCGGCGTGGTGTGGAAATGGATCTTTGCACCGGGGACCGAGGACCGGCTGCGCGGGGTGAATGCGCTGGTGAGTGCCATTGGCCTCGACGGCCTGCGCTGGGGGTGGTACACCGACACGACCTCCATCGGACCGTTCCACGTGGCCCTCATCCCGATTATCATCGCCGCGGGCTGGCAGATGACGGGCTACACGATGGCGATGTACCTGGCCGGCTTGCGCGGCATCCCCGAGGAGATCCGCGAGGCAGCGCGGGTCGACGGTGCGAGCGAGCTTCAGATCTACCGGCGCGTCATTCTGCCGATGCTGGCGCCGATCACGCTCAGCGCACTGATCATACTGGGCCACATTTCCCTCAAGATCTTTGACCTGATCTATACGATGACGGGCAAGGGGACCGGCTTTGTCACCGATGTGCCCGGCATCTTTATGTTCGAGACGACCTTCCAGGGCAACCACTATTCCCAGGGTGCGGCGATATCTATCATCATGCTGTTGATGGTCGCGGTGGTTATAGTTCCTTACCTGATCTTTAGCCTGCGGCGGGAGGTGGAGCTGTGAAGAAGCTGTTCAACCCCACCCGGGTCGGCCTCTACTTGCTCCTGATCCTGTTCGCACTGATCTTCCTGATCCCCGTGTACGTCCTCCTGGTCAGCGGCCTCAAGCCCTTTGTGGAGGTCGAGGACTTGGCCCGGATGTGGCTGCCACCCCAGAACCCCACGATTCGGAGCTTTGCCGATGCATGGGCCGGCGTCCCGGAGAAGGGCATCCGGGGACTGGGACAGAACTTGCTCAACAGCATCTACCTGACCGTGCCGGCCACGATCCTGTCCTCCATGCTCGGCTCGTTGAACGGCTATGTGCTGTCCAAGTGGAAATTCCGTGGCGCCAACATAGTCTTTCCACTGATGTTGTTTGGGATGTTCATCCCCTACCAGAGCATTCTGATCCCCATGACCATGACCCTGGCCCGGATGCACCTGGGAGGCACCCTGGCAGGACTGATCCTGGTGCATGTGGTGTACGGCCTTCCGATCACCACGCTGATCTTCCGCAACTACTATGCCGAGATCCCGACCGACCTAGTGGAAGCGGCGCGCATCGACGGCGCAGGCATCCTCGGGGTCTATTTCCGCGTGCTCTTCCCTCTATCCCTGCCCGGCTTCGTGGTGGTGATCATCTGGCAATTCACGAATATCTGGAACGAGTTCCTGTTCGCGGTCTCTATCCTCCAGCGGCCCGAAGCACAGCCGATCACGGTGGCACTGCGCAACCTGGCCGGCGGCCAGGTCCAGGAGTGGAACCTGGTCATGGCTGGGACGCTGATTGCCGCCCTGCCGACACTCCTTGTCTATATCCTGTTGGGCCGCTTTTTCATCCGTGGGCTGCTCGCCGGCTCTGTCAAGGGCTAGAGCCTGGCTGCGGTGCCAAATCTGGGCAGGGGCACCGCCCCAGCCGCCGATGGTTAAGGGACAGCAAAATGCCTATACGATGTCTGAGGTGGGGCCTTCTTTCCACGGCACGGATCAACCGGCGCCTGATACCTGCCATGCGCGCGTCCGAACGGGCCGAGTTGGTCGCAGTAGCGAGCCGCAGCCCAGAGCACGCGCGGAGCTATGCCGTCGAGTGGGGTATCCCTCATGCTCATGGAAGCTACGAGGCTCTACTGGCCGATCCTCGGGTCGATGCCGTCTACATCTCACTGCCCAACAGCCTGCATGTGGAGTGGAGCGTGGCGGCCCTCCGGGCGGGCAAGCATGTCCTCTGCGAGAAGCCGTTGGCAGGCAGTGTCGCTGGGTGTGATGAGGTCACCCGCGCCGCGTCTAGGGCGGGTGTCGTCGCCGCGGAGGCCTCAATGCACCTGTATCACCCGCTGATGCACAGGGCAAGGGAGCTGGTCCAGAGCGGTGCCCTGGGCCAAATCGCTCTACTGCGTGGGGCCTTCTCGTTCCTGCTGGATCGACCGGGTGATGTTCGCTGGCTGCCAGAGCTCGGCGGCGGCTCGTTGTGGGATGTCGGGAGCTACCCGGTAGGCCTGATCCGCTGGCTGGCGGGCGAGCCGCAGACCGTGTTCGGCTGGCAGCATCTCGCGGTGTCCGGCGTCGATGCGACGTTTGCCGGCCTGCTTCAGTACGAGGGCGGGCCGCTGGGCGCCTTTGATTGCGGGTTCAGGAGCCAGTACCGGATTCAGGCCGAAGTCGCCGGCAGTGAAGCGGTGCTGGTCATAGAGCGGCCGTTTGCGCTCGATTACTCCAGCCGACTCCTGGTGTGGCGTGGCAGTGACGAGCAAGAGATCCCTGTGGTCAAGGCAGATCCGTACCAGTGCGAGGTGGATGCGATGGCTGCGGCCGCTCTGGATGGCGCGCCTCTGCCCGTGCCACTCTCCTTCAGCCGCGCCAACGTGGCTACGCTGGCAGCGCTGTACGAATCGGCGCGGCTGGACCGGCCTGTGCGGCTGTAAACGGGCTCCCGGTCACCGGCGGCGCCACCACAGGACTGCGCCTGGCAGGCTGCTGGCGACGATGATGAGCTGCATCGCGAGAGAGAAGGCCAAAGCTGCCGGCTCGGACATCACACCAGCCAAGTCGTGATAGAGCAGGCCGAACACCCACTGGTTGACCCCCAACCCAGAAGCGATCGATGGGATGTAAAGGGCAAAGGGGGTGAGAGGCGTCAGGATGAGCACCCACTCCGGCGGAACCTTTGCACCGGTCGCCATGGCGGCGAGGTAGTTCACGAGGCAAGTAGCCAGGACAGTAGCCAGGCCCAAGCCGAGGGCGACAAGCAGAGGGCTCATGCGGTTTCGGTACACCTGGACCGAGTCGGAGAGCTTCCGGAACAAGGGTAGGACCCTGGGCAGCGGGCCCAATCCCAAGAACCGCTCTGCCAAGGCGCGCAGGCGTTGGCTCATCAACACGGCCATGGCAACTACGAACCCTGTCAGGATCGACGCCATGATGGTGAGCAGCGATCTGAGGTCGGCGCGCCCGAGCGCGATGGTAGCATAGGCCAAGCCTGCTGTCGCGGCCACCAGGAATGCAGCCAGCCCGATGAGCCTATCGAGGAGCACCGACACCGCCACGGGCGCAGCCTGGCCTGAGGCCGAGGTGCGCGCCAGATCCCACCCCCGGGCGATGTCGCCGCCGACCATGCTCAGGGGAAGGTTGGCAAAGAAGAGCCCCACAAGGTTGTGGCGAAAGAGGCTCGGATAGGGGGCGTCGATGCCAAGCGCGCGGATCAGTATCTGCCATTTCTTGACGTTCAGTCCGATGGCCACGCAGTAGACGCCCAAGGCCAGGAGCCAATAGCCGAGCCGCATACTGGCCAACATGCCTCGCCAGTCCGCCTTCAGAATCTCGGGACGCGTCAGGACATAGGCGAGCAGCCCGAGGCTGACCGCCACCTTGAAGAAGGTCAGCAGCCGGTTCTTCATTGGCCCTGCCCGGTGCTTCCGCGCCGGTCGACCTCCTTGCCCGGGTCCTTGGTCGTCCACGCCATGTCCCAGACCACGTGTTTCTTTTTCCTCACCCGGTAGTCCCAGGCGCCCAACGCCCGCGCATACATCTCGATGACGGCCAGGTAGCCGAGGATGCCGATGAGCTGGAGTGCTCCCCAGACCTCTTCCAGTGCGATCCGGGCAACGCGCCTGTTCTGAAGGCTGGACACCTTGTAGCCGTACTTTTCCTTCAGGTGGAGGTGCCCAGCGTAGTTGCGGCGCCGCTGGCGTACAAAGTCGCTCACGGTCTGTGGGCCCATGTTGTAGACGACTGCCTCGGGCGCGTAGCGCACCTGCATGCCCCGGCGGATGATCAGAGCCTCGACAAACGCCTCGTCCATGGCCACGTCAGGCGGCAGCTGGTCGAATACCTTCCGGAAGGCAATGAGCTCACCCAGGCGAGGGATCTCCAGGCAGAGCTGGTGCTCCATCTTCAGCCGGAGATGAGACAGGATTCCAACGATGTGGTCAGGGGTATTGACTGCCACTTTCTGCGCTCCCGTCATTCCGACGGCGGGATCGCGAAACATGCTGACCATTCTTTCGATGGTGTCCTCGCGGGGCAGAGTGTCGCCGCTCTCGAGGACACAGATGGTTTCGCGGGCGTGGCGTAGAAAGACATTGATGGCCGAAGTCTTGCCTTCCCTCTTGTCCTGCACGTGGAGCTGGATGCGCGGGTTCTCGGCAGCCAGCTCGCGCACGATGTCCACGGTACGGTCCGTGCAGCCTGAAGCGACGACGATGATCTCCGTGATCTCGACCTTGAAGAGCCGCTGATCCAGGATCGCCCGCAATAGCCTGCCGATGTTGGCTTCCTCATTATAGGCAGTAATGCCTACACTGCACCTGATCGTCCGTTCTTCCATGCGCGCTCCGCCTAGGGTCTGGTTGCCTCCTCGCAGGCCTTTGAACCTAAGGATCAGCAGTGGCCTGACAGCTGCCAGGGCGGCATTATACCGTAGCCCTGAACCGTTGTCCATTTGCGGGGTTTGACAAAGCCCCGGCCGCATGGTAGTATGCAGGCACGGCTGACGGGAAGCTGTCGGCCGGAGCAAAGCCATGGCGATTGCAGATCCTGTTGGGCGCCTGTCCAAGATCCAGCTCTTCCGGGGTCTCTCCCCCCAGGCACTCAGCTTTGTGGGAAGCCTGGCCCAGGAGAGGGACTTTCCCGCTACATCGCTTGTCTTTTCGCAAGGGGATATCCCAACCCACTTCTACGTGGTGATGACCGGTCAGGTGCTCGAGACGGGCACGGCTGGTGGCGCGCCGGTGATCCGGCTGGAGGATGTCCCCGGCAGCCCGATCGGGAGGTGGTCGGCGATTAACGGCCAGCCGCACAACACGACGGCACTGGTCGTCCAGGATGCTACGATCCTGTCCATAGAGATTGCCAACCTTCCATCGCTGCTGGCCCGTGTACCCCTGCTCCGCCAGCGCCTGGTACGCACAGAAATCGCCAGTCGCCTCCTGGCGATACCCCTATTCGGATCGTTTACACCGGAGCAGCTCTTTCAGGCGGCGGACCTACTACAGGTGGTAGAGCTCGGGCAGGGCTCGACCATTTACACGGCAGGAAGCCCCGCCGATGCCTTCTATGTGATCGATTGTGGTCGGGTGGCGGCCCGCGGGGGCGGTGCGAGCGTGCGCGCTGAGATGCGGTACATGGGGGCAGGCGCCTTCTTTGGGCACGAGGAATTGCTTCACCGGAAGGCACGCGGGCAGACGGTGAAGGCCGACTCAAGTGTCACCTTGTATCGCTTCTCTGCATCGGCCTTCGATTGGTTGCTGCAGCTGCGGGCCGGTTTCGGGCGGGGCCTGGTGGGCATCGATCCAGCTCCTCTGCTGGCAGGCATCTCTCTATTCGCGAACCTGAGCCAGGAGGACGTCGCCCTGCTTGCGGGCTACGTGGGGCTCGCCCATTTGCCGGGGGGACACACCCTCTTTGCCCAGGGAGAGCTGGACTCGACGCTCTACTTTCTGCTGGACGGGCAGGCCGAGCGCTTCACACAGAGCGAAGGCATGCAGCCTCATCCCTTGGCGCCGCTACAAGCCGGCGACGCAGTGGGGGAGCGCCTCCTCTTCTCCGAGGAGCCGTGGGCATATACCCTCAGGGCGGCGAGTCGCACTGCGTGGATCTACCTGACCCGCCAGGATCTGAGCCAGCTTCGGCTCAGGAAGCCCACCCTGTGGGGCAAGCTGGTTCCGCCTGACGGCTCCTTGCTGGGCAAGAGACCCAAGGTCTTTTCGTGGCTCGCCGCCGATGAAGAGCCGCTTCTGGTCCGGAGGAGGCATCTTCTCGCTCTTGTCCGTCCCCTCCTGGGGTGGCCCGGAATCCTCTTTTGGGTGGCTGCAGTCGTGCTAGCTGCCACTCTGTGGCAGGATGCGGCGAGCGGCCTGGGGGGGACATGGTGGGTGCCCCCTCTCATCATCGCCGTGTGGGCGCTCTGGTGCGCGCTGGACTATGCCAACGATATCCTGATCGTGACGGCCAATCGGGTAGTGCACAGGGAGAAGGTGATCGGCCTCTTTGAAAGCCTATCTGAGGTTCCCTTAGGCAAGATCCAGAACGTGGGCATACACCAGGACTTCTGGGGTGGCTTGTGGGGCTATGGGCGTCTGAGCGTGGAGACGGCCGCGACCTCTGGGATCAAGTCGCTAGGCGTCACCCATCTGCGTGCGCCCGAACTGGTGAAGACTCTCTTGCTCGAAGCGGCAGAGCGCGAGGAGTATGCCCGCAAGCCGGACAACCGCCGGCGCATTCGTGAGCGAATCGAGGCTGCGACACAGAGCGGGCTGCGCGCAATCGTGCGCCTGCCGGCGTCTCCGCCTATTGCCGTCCAGGCGCGGACTCGAAAGCCAGGCCCGGTCGCTCGTGCACTACAAGCCACCCTCGGTGGACTGTTTTGGGTGGAGAGGAACTCGGGGGACAGGGTGATCTGGCGAAAGCACCCGTTGCGTCTCCTTGCCAAAGTCTGGGCACCTTCCCTCTTGGCTGTTGTTGCGGGACTGGCCTATGGCCTCTTGCTCTCGCCCCTGGAAGTCAGCCCGTGGTTTCTGGTGCCAGTGTTGGTCCCTCTTGCCGCCTGGTGGTGGTGGGGGTGGGCTGACTGGGGCAATGACCTGTACATCGTCACCAAAGACAGGATCGTCGACACGGAGCGCAAGCCGTTGAGGTTGCGCTCTGAGAGGACGGAGACGCTGTTCGACCGGATACAGAATGTCACCTACGAGCTACCAAACCTGGTCGCCAACCTCTTTGACTTTGGGACTGTGTCCATCTACACGGCCGGCGCACAGGGCAAGCTTGATTTCCAGTACGTGGCCCACCCCCAGAAGGTGCAGTCGGAGATTTTCGGTCGCCTGGTTGCGTTCGAGGAGGAGCAGCGGCGCCGGCGTCAGGAGCAAATGGACCTCGGCGACTGGTTCGGCGTCTATGAGCAGACGCATTGAGCTGGGTTGGACCCAACTTGTGGATCAGGTATAATCAAAGCATGAGTGAGCGATAATGCTCGGCAGAGACGTCAATGTCACGCGGTCCCTCATGTACCTGGTGGCGATCCTGCTGTCGATCACCTTCCACGAGTTCATGCATGCATGGTCTGCCTTTGAGATGGGAGACCCGACTGCCCGCCGAATGGGCCGCATGACCCTCAATCCAATCAAGCACTTTGACCCGTTGGGCGCACTCATGATCGCCTTCATGGCCTTTGGGGGGATGGGGCTGGGATGGGGAAAGCCTGTACCCGTGAACCCGTATAACCTGCGCGGCAATCCACGCGTCAGCATGGGTATCACTTCGGCCGCGGGACCCTTCTCCAATCTGGTGCTGGCCGCAACCACGGCCATTCCCCTCCGCCTGATTTCGGGCATGCCTGGGCTCCTGTCCAGCTTCTTGCTGGTGATGGTGATCACCAACGTGAGCTTGGCCGTGTTCAACTTGCTGCCTCTCCCACCGCTCGATGGGTTCGGGGTCCTTCAAGGCGTGCTGGGCACGCTGCACGGGCGCCGTGCACTCGAGTGGGGCCAGGCACTGGACCGATTGGCCAGCTACGGCCCGATCCTTCTCTTGGCATTGCTCGCGTTTGGCTGGTTCGGGGGCTTGAACATTCTCGGAAGCATTCTTTCTCCGCCGATCAATGCCCTCCTGCGTCTTCTGGTCGGCTAGCAGAGATGCCGGCTCTCTATCGCGTCCGGCAATTCATGCACGCCGTTGCCGCCGAGCTCAGCGGTGCAAGGGTCACTGCCCCTGAGATCAGTCAAGTTCTCGATCCTGGGGGTGTGGCACTCTTTGGTGCCATGCCTCGCTACGACAGGCGCCATGGCGCCTGTGTCATGCGGACCCTGCTGCAACAAGGTTACCATGACCGGGATCTGCTCTCGGCGGCCCTCTTGCATGACGTAGGCAAAACGGCCTCCCAGGAAGGGCGCTTGGGCCTGCGGCACCGCGTGCTGATGGTCCTGGTCAGAGCAGTTGCTCCTGGCATGGTGGAGCGACTTGGCACGGAAGGCGGAGGCGCCTGGAGGAGAGTCTTCTTCGTCCAGAGGCACCATGCGGACCTGGGTGCGGAACTGGCGCTGGCATCGGGCTGCTCACAGGTGACGGCTGCTCTGATCGGCCGCCACGAGCAAGCACCCGCGCCGGGAGATGACCCGCGGTTAACTGCCCTGCGTGCGGCCGACGCCGCCAACTAGGATCTAGGGAGTGAGTGGATGAGCAACCAGAAGCCGGTCGTTGCCATTGTGGGATTGGGCGTAATCGGCGCCTCCGCCGGCCTGCGCTTGCGCACGGCAGGAGCAGCTTCGCTGGTTATTGGGCATGACAAAAGCGCGGAGGCAAGTGGCCGGGCCAAGAAGATGGGCGCGGTCGACCGCACAGAGTGGAACCTGATCTCGGCCTGCGAGAAGGCCGACATCGTGCTCTTGGCCCTGCCCTATCCTGCGGTGCGCGAGACCCTGGAGGCCATATCTCCACACCTGCGACCTGGGAGCGTTGTCCTCGACACGTCGACGCTGAAGGCGCCCGTGCTCGATTGGGCGGATGAGCTCCTGGCGACTGAAGCCCACTTCATCGGCCTGGACCCAGTTCTCGCCATCCCGGATGCCCCACTGACCAAGGACGGCACTGCGAAAGAGACCGCTTCGTTGCAGTCCGGCAGCATCCAGCCCCATGCGGACCTTTTCGAGAATGGGCTGATCTGTGTCGTACCATCTGTGCGGGCTGCCCCGGATGCGGTCCAGCTTGCCGCCGACCTGGTTGCGATTCTTGGCGCCAAGCCCCTGTTCCTCGATGCCTTGGAGCACGATGGCCTGACTGCCCTGACCGGGAATCTCCCGCCTCTCCTGTCGCTGGCGCTGCTGCAGACAGGGCTCGATGGGCCCTCGTGGAGAGAGGCTCGGAAGCTTGCAGGAACACCATACGAGCACAGTACGGCCTCGCTTCCGCACGAGGCATCCGCCGCAGAGGAGTGGCTGGCGAACCGCGAAAACCTAGTGCGCTGGATCGATGCGTTTGCCGAGTCGCTCAGCACCATTCGTGCCTTGCTGTCTGATGAGGACGGGCCCACCCTAGCTAAGCTGCTCGAGGATGCGAAGAAGGAACGTGCCGAGTGGCTGCGGCGCCGCTCCACCGGAGATTGGGAAGATCTCGCGCGGCAGGACCTGCCGAAGCCGAGCCTTCTGCGCCCCTTCTTCGGCGGCCTGTGGCCCCGCAAGCCCAAACCGGCAGAGAAACCACAAGGCGGAGGATAGAACCCCATGCCCAGCATCTCGCTGGTTTTGCCAGCCTACAACGAGGCAGACAATATCGAGCCTGTCATCGCCGAAGCCACGCCGGCCTTGGGGGCGATCACCGATGATTACGAGATCATCATTGTGGACGACGGCAGTCGCGATGAGACGGCGGCGGTGGCGACACGGTCGGCTGCCGCCGACGCCCATGTGCGGCTGGTTCAGCACACGGTCAACCAGGGCTTTGGAGCGTCGGTCTTTAGCGGTTTCACCAACGCCGTGAAGGACTGGATCCTGTACACGGACGCCGACCGCCAGTTCGTCCTGAGCGAGCTGGCGGGGTTCCTGCCACTGATGGACCAGGCAGACCTGATCGCCGGCTATCGAGCCCCGCGCCGCGACCCCTTCTTGCGGGTCCTGTACGGCAAGGGCTGGAGCATGCTGTGCACGGTGCTCTTCGGGTATACGGTCCGGGACGTGGACTGCGGATTCAAGCTGTTGCGACGGGACATGGTCGACGAGCTGGCTGGGAGCATCCAGTCCCGAGGCGCGACCTTCAGCATCGAGTGGCTCGTTCGGGCCAAGCGCGCCGGCTATCGCTTCGCTGAGCTGCCCGTGAGCCACCGTCCTCGCGTTGCCGGGAGCCAGACAGGCGCCAACATCAGAGTGATCACCCGAGCCTTCCGAGAGCTTTGGCGGCTCAGGACGCAGCTTTGGCGTGAAGGACCTGCCAAGCAGGGCTGAGGCACGGCTTCCCTGTGAATCGCTTGCGCCCTCGAAGGAGGAGCCTCATCCGCACATGCGAGCTGGCGCTGCTGGTCGCCATCTGCCTGACAGCGTTTGCTCGCAGCGCCTGTAACCTCGGCGAGAAGAGCCTGTGGTGGGATGAGAGCCTGAGCCTTCACCGCGCACAGCGCGATGCCGGCTCGATCCTGGCCGGCACGATCACCCTCACCGACAACGTCTCTACCCAGGTCACAGTAGACGACCATCCGCCCCTCTACTTCGTGCTGCTCGCCGGAGCCCTTCGGCTCTTTGGAACCAGCGAGTTCGCCCTGCGGTATCTGTCCGTGGCCTGCATGCTTCTGACGGTGGTGCTGCTCTATGTCACGGGCCACAGGCTGGTCGACAGGGTGACCGGCCTGGCTGCCGCGGCCTTGGGTGCGCTGTCTCCTATGTATCTCTGGTATAGCCAGGAGGCGCGCCCATACGCCCTGGTGACATGCCTAGCCCTCTGCTCCTTCTACTGCTTTCTGCGCGCGTTCTTCGTCTCACCGGACCGACCTGGGCGGCCTGGCAGCGCTGCCTGGACGGCTGCGTACGTGCTGGGCGCTGCCTGCCTAGTGTTCACCCACTACCTCGGCATCCTTTTGGTGCTCTTCGAGATGGTATTCCTGGGCATCCGGCTTGTCAGCACTCGCAGGTGGCACCGATCCCTTGTCCTGCCCGTTCTGCTTATGGCGCTGGTGATTGGCGGGGCTGCGGGCTACGCGCTCCTGCGCATACCCGGAGGGATCGAATCGGTCCAAGACAGGACCGGGGTCCAGTTTGTGCCGCTGCCGCTGTTGCTGCGCGATCTGCTCAATTCCTTCAGCCTTGGCGTGTCGGTGGATGTGGGCAATTGGTACGTGTGGTTGGCCGACCTGTTCTTCCTGGCATTGGCGATCCTGGGGCTTGCGCGCCTGTGCCTCAAGGGCGGCCGGTGGGGATGGAGGCTGCCGGGCGGACTGCTGGCGGGGTACCTTGTCGTGCCAGTGGGGATCATCTACGGCTTCTCCCACGTCCAGCCCACCTACATGGCCAGCCGCCACCTCATGATGGTGACGCCGGCTTTCTACCTCCTACTGGCTGCCGGCCTCACCTGGCTGCGTGCGCGTCTCGCGCTGGTGTCTCTGGCTGGATGGCTGCTCGTGCTCGCCGGGGTGACCTACTCAACCGCCAACTACTTCGGACCTGAGTACGACAAGGACAAGCATCGCGAGTGGGGCGCCTACCTACGCAGCAGGGTACGCCCCGGAGATGTCGTTGTCGTCGATCCACCACAGGTGGCCGACCTATACGGCTATTACGCGTCCAGTCAGGTTCCGTGGATAGGGCTCCCGCTCTTGGGGCAGTCCAAGGACCAGACCCTGGAAAGCCTGCAAGCGCTCCTTCGGGAGCATGACCGTGTGTGGCTGGCATACTCCGAGACACCCTACTGGGGAGACCCCACACGCCTCGCAGAGAGATGGCTGAGCGAGCACGCGTACCGGGTTGACTATCACCCGTTTGAGAGTATCTCGTCACAGGTTCTCGTGGCTGCTTACTTGGCAGAGGCGCCTCTAGAGCAGCAGGTTCCTGAAGCTGCTCGCCTCCCCGATGTGCGCTACCTGCCGTCGCTGCGGCTTGCCGGCTATCGTCCCGTATCGGCCGCACTGGCGGGCGAGAGCCTGCATGTCCAGCTGTATTGGGCCGTCGATGAGCCGATTCCCACGGAGGCCAAGGTATCGCTGCGGCTGGTCGACGGCGAGGGACATCTCTACGGGCAGGGTGACCAGTGTCCCTTCGGCGGGCTCTTCCCGATGTGGCAGTGGTCGCCCGGGAAGATCGTGCGGGCCGAGCATGAGATCGCCGTTCAGGCCGGCACTCCGCCGGGGAGCTATGAGCTGGAGCTGGTTCTCGTCGAGCACCCGGGCGAAGAGGGGTGTGCCGGGCCGGCCGGTCCGGTCATCTCGCCCCTGGCCGCACCGGTGGAGGTCAATCGTGGGGATCGGATCAGCCTGGGCACTGTGGAGGTCGCGCGCGCCGCAGTCCCTCCATCGCCGAAGAGCCTGTCCATGGAGCGCCGGAGCAGGGTGAGTTTCGATGGCCTTGAGCTCCTGGGAAGCGCATCAGAGGCTACGCAGCTGAGGCCGGGCGAGCGGATCGATCTTCGGCTCTACTGGAGGGCGGAGCGCGCTCCCCTGCCGGACCTCGCGTTCCGGCTGGTTCTGAAGGGAGAAGACGGGCAGATCATAGCGGAGCGCGCCATCCGCCCCGTGGGCGATGCTCTCCCCACCACGCTCTGGCAGGCCAATGACTGCTTCGTGGGGCAGTTCTGGCTGCGTATCCCCGAGGATGCGCCGGCAGGCAAGGCCTCCCTCGAGCTTGCGCCACAGGCGCCAGCTCGGCGCTCGGGCCTGTGGGGCGCCCTTGAACGCCGCCTCAGGCGGGGAAGCAGCTGGGTGCACCTCGATGGCCTTCGCATCGCGGCGGGCGGAGGCGGCACGACCGCAGGCGGTGGCACGCCGGTTCCAGAACCCCAGGGCCTGGCGATCGCGAACCCGCTGCGCGTTTCCTTGGGAGGGCAGGTGCGTCTCCTGGGATACGACGTTGCTCCTACGGCCGTGGAAGTGGGGCAGCCCCTCACGGTAACCCTCTATTGGCAAGCCTTGGCGAGAATGGACGCGGAGTATACCGTCTTTGTCCACCTTCTTGGGCCGGGCAACGAGGTTCTCGGGCAGAAGGACAGCCAGCCGCGCGCCGGCGCCTACCCGACGAGTCGCTGGGAGCCGGGTGAAGTGATCACCGATACGTACAGCTTCGCAGTTTCGCCCGCCACGCTGCCTGGCGCATACCCAATCGAGGCTGGGATGTACCTTCTCGAGACACTGACTCGACTCCCCGTCGTGGGGGCCGATGGCCAGCGTCTGCCCGGCGACCGCATCTTGCTTGGAGAGGTATCCGTCAGGCTCGCTGCCACAGCTGTGCCCACACTGATACCTATCGCACCTGAAGGCTCGGACAAGGTCTATTTCCCTTTGGTGGAGGCCCATCCGCATTGAGCCAGAACAGACGTGCGCACGCGGCGGAAGCCGCCCGGCCAGCCGGTCCCCTGCCCACACGCGACAACAAGGTTGCCTACGTACGGTCGCTCTTTTCCAGGATTGCTCCACGCTATGACCTAATGAACCGGCTCATGACCCTTGGTTTTGACCTGCGGTGGCGGCGCCTTGCGGTGCGAAACCTACTCGCGCCAAGTCGCGACGGCGCACCTTCCGAGGGGCCGCGCACGATCAACAGGGTGCTGGATGTCGCTACAGGCACCGGGGACCTTGCCATCGAGCTGCTGCGGCAGAATCCTGCCTTGGACGTGGTCGGCCTCGACCTGGTTCCGGAGATGCTGGATGTCGCCGGAGCCAAGGCGACAGCGCTTCTCGGTCGCGCGGTTGGGCCAGGAGGGTCACGCGGTTGCCTGGAGTTTGTGGAAGGGGACGCGCTCCGTCTCCCCTTTGCCGATGCTGAGTTTGATGCCGTCGTGACGGGTTTTGCCATGCGCAACGTGCTGGACATTCCATCTGCCTTCCGCGAGATGGCGCGAGTCACGCGGGCAGGCGGCCGGGTGGCCTGTCTGGAGCTTGCCAAGCCCCGCATGCCCGTCTTTCGAAGGCTCTTCGCCTTCTACTTCTTCCGATTGGTGCCGCTCCTGGGCAGGATCCTCACGGGTGAGACCGCTGCCTACACCTACTTGCCGCACTCGCTGTCGGTGTTCCTCACCCCAGACCAGATCGTGGAAGTCATGCAGTCCACCGGATGGCGCGACGTGCACTATCGGAGGCTGATGCTCGGCACGGTGGCGCTTCACAGCGGCGTCAGGGAGTAGACGATCGGGAACAACGACCGCCCTTCGGGCGTCTGGAGTGTAGCTCACACTACCGAAGAGAGGGAGGGAGAGATGAACCGGAAGAGCAACGCAATACGCCTCGTCGTGCTGGTACTCGTTGTTGTGGCCTTGATCGCAGGATGCGGTGCGACGGCCCTCGCACCCAGGGAGCACACAGTGGCACAGAACGCACCGGCCATGGAAGCGGACTATGGCAAGTCAGATGGGACCGCCGGCACAGAGGCTGGGACGCCCAACGGTGACACGCCGGCGGCGGATCGGATGATTGTCTGGACTGCCGATATCTCGCTGACTGTGAAGGACGCCCAGGAGGCGATGGACCAGGTCCAAGCTATGGCGCGGCAGCTGGGAGGCTACACCGTGAGCTCCGAGTCGTGGCTGTCAGACGACCAGCTGAATGCCAGGCTAACCATCCGCGTGCCAGCCGCCAAGTTCGAGGAAGCAATGAGCAAGCTACGTGCGCTGGGCATCAAAGTCAACCACGAGTCTGCGGCAAGCGACGATGTGACGGACGACTATGTTGACCTGGAGTCCCGGTTGCGTGCCCTTGAGGCCAAGGAGGCACAGCTGCTCAAGTTCCTCAACGAGGCCGAAGACACCGAAGCCGTGCTGGCCGTCTACGAGCAGCTATCCGCGGCACAGACCGAGATCGAGCAGGTCAAAGGCCGGATGGCTTACCTGGAGAAGCTATCCGCCATGGCCACCATCGTCGCCGAGCTCTGGCCTGAGGCGGCGGAGCCCCCCGTAGTCGAGGAGGGTTGGAAGCCACTGACTATCCTCAAGGATGCGGCGAGGGCACTCGTCTCCACTCTGCAAGGGTTGGGCAATGCGCTCATCTGGGTGGTCGCCTATGTCGTGCCGGTGTTGGCGCTTGTGGCGCTGCCGGTTGCCTTGGTATGGTGGCTTGTGCGGCGGCTCCGCCGTAGACTTCGCCGGGCGTAGCTAACTCCTGTCGAACCGAACATCAGGCACGTGCCGTGCCAGGCACTGAGCGCACCGGCGGCCCACGTGTCAAGACGTGGGCCGGTTCTTCCCTTGGCCACAATGTGCGCCGACCGCCACTTGCGGAAGGGGCGCAGAACCCGTATAATGGCACTTGGGGAGTCTGAGTACCACCGTGTTTGGCCCATTTAGCCTTGGCGATAGCCATCGCCTATACCGCCTGCAGCACAGGGGACTTGCCTTGGATCCGATCAAGTCCCTGACTCAGCCTAGGCAGCCGCTTGCGCAGGCATGGCTTGCGCTGATGAGCCAGCACGCCATGGGCCAGCCGGCCTTTGTCCTCTACGATCCGCATGACGGTGAGGCGTTTGTCCAGGTGCAGTACCGGACCCTGCAGGCCGCAGCGGATATTGCCTACATGGCACCCGCACTCGGTGAGAACCATCGTGCAGCCAGGGCCTGGGCTGCACTCTTGGAGGGCACGTCGGTCGAGATGGCAGAGCGGGGTATCCAGCGCTTGTTTGCCAGCTTGCCTGAGGGCGGTCCTGAAGCCGAGCCGTTCTGCCAGGCAGGTTTTGCCCCGTATGCCGGCGAGCAGATATTCCGGCTGGCGCGCGCTGCCCCGCTGCTGACGGCTGAGCTGGAGGGGCGGATTAGGGCACAACGGCTCGAAGACCTGCCAGCTCTCCAACGTCTGAGTGCAGCTGTGATCCCCCAACGTGTGCGGCAGGCAGAGGGGGGGATTTGGCTGGCACCAGACAAGGGCGGCAACTGCAAGCGGTACGTGGTTCCGGGCAAACAGAGCGACGAGATGGTCGCCATGCTGACCATCGCTTCCGGTGGCAGCGGCCACTGGCTGCGCGCAATCATCCACCCGGAGATGCGGCACCTGGCCAAGAGCCTCGTCAGTTGGGGGCTTGCGCTCTTGGCGGCTCCGCCTGCCAAGCCTGTGGTCACCAGCGTGCGGAGCTACGAGGCCGGCATGGGCCCGGCGCTGGAAGAGCTTGGTTTTGAGCCCGGGGGGGAGCGCGTGCTTTTGGTGAAGCACACCGCCGCCTGGGTCAAGTCAGCCACGCAGGAGCTTGCGCCGGCCCTGCCCGGCGGTGCAAGGCCTGTTCCGCCTACACTTCGTATGACCGGAGAGCAAGAATGCCCGCCTGGCGGGCTCTGCTCACGCCATACGGCTGAGCGCCGGTCGTGAGTTAAGAGGGAACCATTGCCTAGAGACGCAGTTGCCAACCACATACAGCAAGGCATCACGGATGACCTTGAGGCCCTGCTGGCCGTGCTGCCGCCCACTATCCGCGAAGCGATCCGGCGGGAGAATCACGGCGACGAGTTGCTGGAAGTTGTGCTCGACTTGGGCCGCTTGCCCCAGGCCCGCTTCCTCCAGCGGGAGGTGGTCCTGTCGGAGCAGGAAGTCACGAAGGAAGAGATCGACTACGTTGCTGCGCGGGTGAGCGAGTTCACGACTGACAACCGTGCGGGGATAGAGCGCACGCTGCACCGCATCTCCTGCATCCGAAACCGGCAGGGTGGGATCGTCGGTCTCACCCTGAGGGTTGGCCGTGCCGTCTATGGCACGATCGATATCGTGAGCGACCTTCTGGAGTCGGGCAGGAGCATACTCCTCCTGGGAAAGCCTGGCGTCGGAAAGACAACGCTGCTGCGAGAGGCGGCCCGGGTTCTGGCCGAGCAGAAGCGCGTTATCGTGGTGGACACGTCGAACGAGATTGGGGGCGATGGCGACATCCCTCACCCCGCCATTGGGCGTGCACGCCGCATGCAGGTAGTCGCGCCGGCTTACCAGCACGAGGTGATGATCGAGGCAGTGGAAAACCACATGCCCCAAGTGATCATCATCGACGAGATCGGCCGCGAACTGGAGGCTGCGGCGGCCCGAACGATCGCCGAGCGCGGCGTGCAGCTGGTCGGCACGGCTCACGGCAACAGCCTGGAGAACCTGATTCAGAACCCGACGCTGAGCGACCTGGTGGGCGGTATCCAGGCAGTCACACTCGGCGATGAAGAGGCGCGCCGGCGCGGGACACAAAAGACGGTACTTGAACGCAAGGCTCCCCCCACCTTCGAGGTGGTGATGGAGATCGTCGACTGGCAGCATTTGGCCGTCCACCACGACGTGGCAGCCTCAGTGGACTCCTTTCTGCGTGGTCGCAGTCGGCCACCCGAGGTCCGCTACCGGGATGACTCGGGGCAGGTCAGGATTGAGCAGGCTTCCCCCTCAAAGGAGTCTCGCCTCGAGGAGGCCCCACTCCGGACCGGGCCCGTTATCGAGTCCTCATCCCTAAACCTGCTCCGGGTCTATGCGTATGGCGTCAGCCGGAACCGGCTTGTGCAGGCTTCCCAGAACCTGCACCTCCCCGTCGAGATAGTGGACGAGATCCAGCTGGCAGATGTCGTCATCACGCTCAAGAACTATTACCGGCGGCGGCCCCAACCTATCAGTGACGCAGAGCGGCGCGGTGTGCCTGTGCATGTTCTGCGATCGAATACGGTCAGCCAGATGGAGACCTGCCTGGCCGACATATTCGGGCTAGATGTGGCTCACCTGGATCCCATGACTATAGCGATGCGCGAGACCGAGGAGGCGATTCGAAAGGTGCTTGCGGGTCAGAAGTGGGTCGACCTGGATACCCAGAACTCTTTTGTGCGCCGAATGCAGCATGACATGGCGCGCGAGGCAAACCTGGTGTCACACAGCTATGGCCGAGACCCCCAACGCCACGTCCGGATATTCGGGACGCAGCGGGGGCAGTAGCATCGAGAGGAGCCTTTTGTCGAAGAGGAGGACAGAATGATCAAGTTCGGGTCGGAGGAGTGGGTTCAGGCCTTTGTGGCGGAGATCAACAGGAGCGAGGCCTATCGCAAAGCAGCGGCGACCTGGGAAGGCGATTTCTATTTCATCTGCGAGGCCGGCGCTGCGGTGCCCGAGGCAATCATCATGTACTATGACCTCTGGCATGGCGAAGCGCGGTCTGGCTGCGTGGTTGCCAGCGAAGGCGAGAAGAAGCCTGAGTTTGTCATCCGAGCAACCCTGGATGTGTGGCGCAAGGTAGTGGAGAGGAAGCTTGACCCCATCCAGGGCATGGTGACGAAGAAGCTGAAGGTGTCCGGGACGCTTCCCAAGATCATGCGCTACACCAAGGCAGCCGTGGAGCTCGTCAACTGCGCCACAAGGATACCTACCGAGTTCCCAGGCTGAGACGCTCGGTCGGGATACCCTCAGGCACAGTGAGGGTGCCCCACATCCGTGAGGACCCATGCCAGAGCTACAAGTCGCCGGAATCAGGGCACACTACGTCCACCGGGCACCTGTTAGGGTGGGCACAGCGCCCGTGGTCTTCGTTCACGGTGCGGGCGGGAGCCACCAGCACTGGCTGTACCAGGTGCGCGATCTGCCCGGGGTTCCTACCTTCGCCCTTGACCTCCCAGGCCATGGGCAGTCGGCCGGACCGGGCCGTGACTCCATCCAGGGCTATGCCGGATGGCTGGTTGCCTTTCTTGACGCGGTGGGTGTCGACCGGGCGATCTTGGCCGGTCACTCCATGGGTGGCGCGATCGCGCTGCACGTGGCGCTGCACGACCCCGCCCGGGTTGCGGGACTGGCCCTGATCGCCACCGGAGCCCGCCTGAGGGTAGCTCCTGGACTGCGGGACGCGATCCGGCAGGACTTTGCAGCAGCCATCGGGCTCATGGGGGAGTGGGTATACGGTCCGGACGCCGACCCGGCCGTGGTCCGCTTGGGCCTGCGTCAGCTTGAGGCGGCGGGGCCAGATGTCCTTAGTGGCGACTTTGCCGCATGTGACGGGTTCGATGTCATGGATCGCCTCGGCGAGATAGGCGCGCCGACCCTTGTCATGTGCGGTACGCTCGACCGCATGACGCCCACCAAGTACTCGACCTTTCTGCGCGATGGGATTCGGGGGGCGAGCCTTCACCTCGTGGAAGGGGCCGGTCACATGCTCATGGTCGAGAAGCCAGCTGCCGTCGCCCGGGCACTGGCCTCCCTTGCGCCGTAGGCGCAGTAGCTCAGGCGCCAAGTCTTGCTCTGAGGATCGACTCAGGGCAGGCTGGCTGCCCGGCCCGTGGCCAAGATCTCGGCCAAGATTCCCCGGGCGGCGGACAGTGCGCGCGCCCTGTGACTGATCTGGTTCTTAAGGCGTGGCGGTAGCTCCGCCATGGTCATGCCACCTTGTCCCCGGACCACAAACACGGGGTCGTAGCCAAATCCATGCTTTCCCCTCGGCTCGACGCCGATCTCGCCCTCGCAGACCCCCTCTGCGGTCTGCACAGAGCCCTCTGGGCTCGCCACTGCGACGACACATCGGAATCTCGCCGATCTATTGCCGACAGGGACCCTTTCGAGGGCGGACAGGAGCTTGCTGACCCGGTCGGAGTCGCTCGCACGCGCACCTGCATAGCGCGCCGACCAGACGCCGGGCGCGCCCGCCAGGGCGTCCACCTCCAGTCCCGAGTCGTCTGCCAGCGTCAGAAGACCTGTGGCTCGGGCATAGGCTTTGGCTTTGAGCCGTGCGTTGTCCTCGAACGTCTGCCCCGTCTCGGCGACCTCAAGGGTCAGGCCGCATTCGTCTGGGAAGGTGATGGCAAAAGGCAGGTCCGCCAGGAGCTCACGGAACTCGCGGACCTTGCCAGGGTTATTTGTGGCTACAAGAAGCGCTGTTGGCACGTGTTCCTCTGCTCAGCGAATAGGTTCTGCCCACGCATCGGGAAAGACACTATACCATCTGCAGGGGGCGTCTCAAAACGGCGAACCTCAAGTCGGAGGCCTATCTACACAGAGAAGGAAAAGGGGGCACTCTGCCTAGCCGCCGCCGGAACCGGGCTTTGGCTTGGGCAGATCGCGGTGGAAGCCAAGAGGCGGGCGGTATCTGCAGCCCGAGCAGGTGATCCCGATTTGCGGGCCGGCACAAGTGTCGGCTAGAATGGGTCATTCATTTCGCTGCGGGGGGTAAGTTGGTTTCGGGAAACGGCGTGTTCAGCTCCGGCCTGGGGAGTTGGGTTCTGGCCAGCCTGGCCCTGGCCTTGTTGGCCCTGGCGTGTACCGTCTTGCTGTTCATCCGTCAGCGTCGGATTGCACGGCAGTTCCGGCACTGGATGACCGGCACCTCCGGCGGGAGCCTGGAGGAAATCCTGACCGAGCATGTTCTGCGAGTGCGCGAGACAGGGGAGCGCGTCGACAGCCTGGCCGAGCAGACACGCCTGCTGGAGGAGACAGGGCGGCTGAGCCTGCAGCATGCCGCCATCGTGCGCTACAATCCCTTTCGCGACACGGGAAGCGATCAGAGCTTTGCGCTCGCCCTGGCCGACTCCCGTGGAAATGGAGTTGTCCTGTCCAGCCTGCACGCCCGCGATGGGACTCGCGTCTATGGGAAGGCGCTGACCGCCTGGGAGTCCGCCCATGCGCTCACGGACGAGGAGAAGAGCGCAATAGCGCGTGCCCGGGGGGATGTCCTGAAGCCCTGACGCTCGCTTGACAAGCCGGCCCAAGGGTGCTATAGTAGCCCCCACGATCGCCTGCACAGAAGGCAGCGTTTCAAGCTGGATAGCCAAGAAGAAGGAGTGATCCGTGTTCGGACGAGAGAAGCAGACCGCGCCGCTGGACAGAATCGAGGTGACGGTCGGACCCACGGCCAATTTCAAGGGTGACCTGGAGTGCGATGGGATCGTCAAGGTAGAAGGAGTCTTCCAGGGAAGCATCCGCACGCCCAGCAACGTGATCATCGCCGAGAAGGGCCGGGTCGATGCGCACGTTGAGGCGCTGAATGTCTCAGTGTCTGGTCAGGCCAAGGGCACCATCGTGGCCAAGGGAAGGCTCGAGATCTTGTCAACCGGCCGGGTCTGGGCCGACGTGACCGTCACCAGCTTCCTCCTCGACGACGGGGGCAAGCTTCACGGCGGGCTCAAGATGTATGGCACCGGACCGATCCCGGAATCGTTCGACGTGCCGCCACCGGGTCATGTGTCGACTGAGCCCGTGCCGGCGGCACTCGCAGAGGACATGCCCGAGGCATAGGCCCTCCCGAATTGGGCGCTTTCCGCGACGCCTGCCTGCTGCCAAGCCGGGCAGGCGTCTTTCGTAGGAGGCCGGAGATGAAGCCGAGTGACTGCGAGAGCCTGTACAGCGACGGCCGTCACTACGACCTGGAGAATGCGTCGATCGTCGAGGATATCCCCTTCTACCTGGGCCTCGTGCGGCGCTACGGCCAGCCGGTGCTGGAGCTGGCCTGCGGCACAGGGAGGATCACACTTCCGATCGCAGAAGCTGGCTACCGCATCACCGGCCTCGACCGGTCGGCCGCGATGCTCTCGACAGCGAAGGCCAAGGCCGCGCGCAGGGGGCTCGATGTGGAGTGGGTCCAGGCAGACTGCCGCGAGTTTTACCTGGGCAGGCAGTTCGCCTTCGTCTTGTTTCCTTTCAACTCCATCGCCCACCTGCATGACCTGGAGAGCATCGAGGCATGCTTTGCGCGGGTTTGGGCGCACCTGGCGCCGCATGGGCGCTTTGTGATCGACATGTTCAACCCCAAGCTCGAGTATCTGATTCGCGAGTCAGGTTCGGAGCGGCACCTGGTGGCCGAGTACGATGATCCTGACGGCGGAGGTCGCGTCATCATTACAGAAGACAATGTCTACGATCGCGCAGACCAGGTGAACCGCATCAAGTGGCACTTCTCTATTGGCGGCCTCGAAGATGCGATGATCCAAGACCTCAACATGCGCATCTTTTACCCGCAGGAGCTGGATGCGCTGCTCAAGTACAACGGGCTGCCCATCGAGTCCAAGTACGGTGACTACGACGGCAGCCCGTTCACGTCCGACTCGCCAAAGCAGCTAGTGGTGTGCGTCAAGGGGTAACGGCACTCTGCGGAACGGCGGGCACCAGTCTAGCCGTCTGCTTCGGTTTGCTCCAGCACAATGGCACGGAAGCGCTCTGCGTAGGCAAGGCCCTTCTCCTTTCCTGTTTCGGCTGCCCACGCGCGGATCATCTCCGCCGGGTCCCAACCGTTCAGTTGGCTGGCGTGTTGTCTGAGTGCCTCGATCTTTTGCTCAATCGTCGCATCAATGTCGACCCAGACGTCCGCCTCGGCTGAGCCCTGCACCAAGACGCGCCGGACCCGATGCGGGGCACCCGCTTCCGGCCACAACAGCGGCATCGCGGCCGCAGGGGCCACCGCGTCAATGGCCGCCAGCGAGGCTGCGCGATGATCGGGATGGTTGATGTACTCACCTGAGTGGAAGAGCACGGTCGGGTCGCCGGTGATCACCACTTCAGGTTTGTGCCGGCGAATGGCTCGCACCAGATCCCGCCTTAGCTCAAGATTGGGTTCGAGCTGGCCATCCGGGTATCCCAGAAAGACGACGCTCTCCACGCCCAGGACGCGGCAGGCGGCGCGCTGTTCCGTCTGCCGGATCTCCGCCAGCTTCCCCTGGGTCATGCCTGGCTCGTGCGAGCCGGCGCTCCCGTCGGTGCACACAACATAGGTTATTCGGCAGCCGTCGCTTGCCCACAACGCCACCGTGCCTGCGCTGGTAAACTCGGCATCATCTGGGTGCGCCACGATCACCATCGCGCTCCCGGGGACGCTCTCCTTTGACATGCGTTATCTCCCTTCCCAACGGCAATGGGGAGGATTATACGCGAGCGCGGCACGGCGACCAACTGGTGTCGAGGAGTTGGCTGCTCCGGCGCCTGACAGCCCCTGCCGTTTGACTTGCCGGGGCGGCTCGACTATAATCCCCTGCACATTTCGCTGGCAGGAAGAAAGGGTAGTAGGACCTTGGCAAACATACACTCGGCCATCAAGCGCATCCGCAGCAACGAGCGGAAACGCCAGCACAATCAGGTTCATCGATCGCGTGCTCGATCTCTGGTCAAGCGCACGCGACGCCTGATCACGACCGGCAAGATCGGGGATGCAGAGACCTCGGTCCAGCAGGCGATTAGTGCCCTGGACAGAGCGGCTCAGAAGGGCGTCATTCCAAAGAACGCCGCCGCTCGGCGCAAGTCGAGGCTGATGCGCCAGCTGAATGCGGCTCGAGAGCAGGGAGCGCGCTAGCCGGTCGTAGCGCAGGCGCACGAGCCTGCACTTGGCCATTCCAAGCCCGCTTTCCCGGTTCCACTCCCCAGCCTGGAGTGGTGCGGGAAGGCGGGCTTGATTTCGTAGCGCCTGCCACGCTGGCTTGCGCACCCGAGGCTCGTGTGCTATGCTGGTGCCAGCCAGGGTCTCAGGAGGCAACAACCCTTGAAAAGGCTCTCGCCCTACGTTGCGGCCATCTTGGTAGTCCTTGTCACCCTGTTGGCGTTGGCGCTGCGCTTGTTCAAGCTGGACGCCCAGAGCCTTTGGTATGATGAGGGTTTTAGTGTCTACCTGGCGCGCATGAGCCTCGCCGAGATATCGGCTCGCACGGCAGTCGATATTCAGCCCCCGCTCTACTATTATCTGCTGCACGTCTGGATGCAGTGGTTCGGCGACTCTTCCGGTACCCTTCGGGCCTTCTCCCTTCTTTTTGGGGTGCTTTCCGTCCCGCTCGCCTTTGCCGTCGGCAGGAGCCTCTTTGAGAATCGCGTGGCAGGGCTGCTCGCAGCGCTCCTAATGGCCGTGTCCCCCCTGCACATCTGGTATGGCCAGGAACTCCGGATGTACACGCTACTGGCATTCCTAGGCCTTCTTTCGAGCTACCTCCTGCTCCAGATCGGTGCGCGGGCTGAGCCCGCACGGCCCTGGAGGGCCCTCCACGAGCCAACTGAGCTGATGCTCTGGTTCGCCTACACCCTCGCTACAGTGGCGGCCCTGTACACGCACTACTTCGCCTTCTTCTTGCTGGCCTTCCAAGGGGTATACCTTCTCTTCGTCTGGGGGAGCCAGGGGTTTCGTCCGGCCCGGCTGGGGCTCTGCGGCATGGGCGCCGGCGTGCTGTCCCTGCTGGCTTACCTGCCCTGGTTGCCCCACTTGCTGGCGCGCTATGGGGCAGATGCCAGCTACTGGCCTGGACAACTCAAGCTCGGTGAAGTCCTCTTGGACATTGCCGTATCGTGGGTTGGGGGTGAGTCCATCGCTGAGGAGACCGGCGTCCGCCTGGCAATGGGCTTTGGCGTTGCTCTGATCTTGAGCTGCTTCGTCCTGCTGCTTGACCGCAAGCGGGAAGTGGCCACCGGCCCTGCCCAGAGACCACTCGCCTTTCTCTTGCTCTATCTTCTCATGCCACCCGCGCTCATTCTGCTGCTGTCGTACAATGCGCCCAAGTTCAACGCTCGCTATGTGATGGTTTCGCAGCCGGCGCTCCTTCTGCTGTTTGGGGGGGGCCTGGCAGGCCTCCTTCGGCACGGCAGCACGAGGCTCGGAAAGCTGCTCCGCTGGGTGTTGGTGTCCGCCGTGCTGCTCCTTGTCGTCGGGACATCGGCCTATGCCACGTATCAGGCCTACGCCGCCCCAGCGTTTGCGCGGGCCGATTTCCGCGGTGCGGCCGCTCACGTTCGCCAGTCAATCCAGCCTGACGAGACGGTCATCCTTTGCTCCGGCCACATGTTCCCTGTGTGGGACCTCTACGCACCCGGCATGGAGCGCCACCTGTTGCCCGACAGCCCGACACTCGACACCACCCTCCTGCTGGACTGGCAGATCGCACCTCAGCTGAATTCCTGGCTATCTGGTAAGGCGGGCGTCTGGCTCGTACTCTGGCAAGATGAGGTCGTTGACCCGGTGGGCTACCTCCCGGCACTGCTCGAGGGGGCCGGGGAAGAGGTGAGCGTTGATGGCAGCTTTGCACAGCTGAAGCTGCGGCACTACCGGCTCGACGCAGGCGCGTACTTCTCTGACCAGCCCCAGATTGAGCATCCATCCCGTGTCAACTTTGGCGACCGGCTGGAGCTTCTTGGCTATAGCCAGACAGGCCCTCAGCAGGTCACCTTCTTCTGGGAGGCGCTCCGCCCGCTCGACCAGGACTACCGCGTCTCCATCATCCTTCGCGATCCGAACAACCAGATCTGGGGCCAGTGGGACGGTCGCCCAAGTGCCTATCTCTACCCAACCAACCGCTGGGAGTCAGGTCGCGTGGTCATGGGCCGCTACGACCTCGTCCCCGTCGCAGGCACACCGCCCGGCGACTATGGGCTCGATGTTGGGGTCTACACCGAAGGGGATCCCGTTGGGCTGGATGTGCTCGACGCCGCGGGCGCAGCACAGGGCAAGAGGGCGGTTCTTGGGGCCGTGAGCCTCTCCGTGCCGCCCGCATCCCTGGGTGAGATGGATGTTCCCTATGAGTTGGAGGCGGACCTAGGGGGCGGCCTCGTGCTCAAGGGGTGGGACCTGAGCCGCACCGAGGCCCAACCGGGAGACCGCGTGCTGCTCACATTGGTTTGGTCGGTCTCTGCCCAGCCACAGGCCGACTATAGTGTTCGACTCACCTGCACCGATGCCTCGGGCTCGGACCTGGAGGCCGGTCTCTTCTCACCAACGAACGCTTGGCACCCTACCAGCCGCTGGGCCGCCGGGCAGGCATGGCGGGGGCAGAGCACCTTCCGGGTGCCTGTGCAGGCGGAGCCGGGCCAGGCGCTCCTTTCCGTACACTTGGTCGACGGACAGGGAACTCCACTGGGGCAGGTGGCCGAACTAGGCAGTCTGGAGATCCTGCCGACCGAGCGGAGCTTTGCGATGCCTGAGCCCCAGGTTGCACGTGAGGCCGTCTTCGGTGGGCGGGTAGGGCTGCTTGGCGCCGACCTGGGTCCACTCGAGGCAACGGCCGGCGGTGCCCTGCGCGTGACGCTCTACTGGCAGGCGCTGGCCGACATGGATGTGCCCTACTCCGTCTTTGTTCATCTCATGGGCGACTCCGGCCAAGTCGTGGCTGGGCACGACGGAGAACCGGTCAGGGCCACTCGCCCAACCAGCGGCTGGGTTCCCGGCGAATTCCTCACCGATCCTCACGACATCGCCATCCCGGAAGACCTACCGTCGGGCGACTATGTGATTGAGGTCGGCATCTACGACCCTGGTGCACCTGGCATGCCCCGTCTTCAGATCACGGGCGAGTCTGGGCAAGCTGAGGGGGACAGGGTCATCTTCGGTCCCATCACGGTCCACAGGCAATAACCGCCGCACGCTGCCCTGCGGAGGGCGCCAGGCTTCTTGCGGGATGCCCCGCCCCGGGTATAATGGGGCACGCTGCGGGACAGCCGCGGCAGAGAGCGTGGTATGCCGATCTACATATACGCATGTGATGATTGCGGCACTCGTTTCGAGCGCCTGCAGCGCTTTGCCGATCAGCCGCTGACGGATTGCCCTGACTGCGGTGGGCACGTCCACCGCATTATCCAGCCCGTGGGCGTCATCTTCCGCGGGTCGGGGTTTTACGTTACCGACAATCGGCAGGTCTCTTCGCCCACTCTCAAGCCATCGAAAGACTCGGAGGCCGCTCCGGCAAAAGCCACCGGCTCCGACGATGGGGTCAAGCAGGAGCATCCCGGCCCGGAAAAGGAAGCGACGCCCTCAGCCGAGCCAGCCAAGGTCTCCCCTTCCGCTGAGCCAGCCTAGTATACAGCAACCAAGTCCCGGATCTTGTCCAGCAGGGCATCTCCGATTCCGGGGACCTCGTCGATTTCTTCTACGCTCTGGAAAGGTCCGTGTGCCTCACGGTACTCGAGAATCCGTGCCGCGAGTGCAGGGCCAATCCCGGGCAAGGTCTCCAGCTCTGACTGGTCGGCGGTATTGACATTGATGCGCGCGGTGCCCGATTGTAGCACGGCGCCGGGTGCCGACCGGACCCCGTCTGGCAAGTCCTCCTCCCCCATCCGCGGGACGTAGACCTGCTGCCCGTCGGCAAGCTGGTAGGCAAGATTGATCCGATCCAGATCGGCATTCACATCTGCGCCGTGAGCGGCCGCGATCGCATCTTTGACAATGCTTCCGGGCGGCAGGGTGTAGACGTCAGGACGCTTCACGGCACCACTTACGTAGACCCGAAGGGGCGATGGCGTCAGGGTTGCCTGGGGCGACGGGGCCGGCGTTAGCGCCTCCAAGACGGGTCTCCGTGGATCGGCGGGCAGGGTCTGCAGGATGACGACCGACGCCAGGACCAGTACCACGAGGAGCATGAACAGCAGGCCTCGGTAGCGCTGCGTCCAGCTCCCCGATTCGCTGGTGCCGACCTGTGGCTCTCCGTCCTCGGCCGGAGACTGCTCGTTCATCCTGACTTCACTCCTCGGGGCAGAGCCGCAACCCTTCGAGCGCTGGACCTGCATCGGGGTCGGCTTCTAGCGCCTTTAGCAGCCAGGGACGCGCTTCGTCACAGCGCTCAAGGTATGCATAGGCGAGCCCAAGCTCGTAGTAGTATTCGGGCTCTGTGATACCCAGCCGGAACGCCGACTCGAACGCTGATATCGCATCCTCATAGTCGCGGAGACGGTAGTAAGCGAGGGCGAGGTGCCCGAATGCTGGTGCATAGGTTGTGTCTGCTTCGGTGGCCTTCTTCAGCGCAACTGCAGCCTGCTCGTGATCCCCGGCCTGGAAGAGAGCCCATCCATAGGAGTCAAAGGCGTGGGCGTTCCCTGGGTCGACCGTTGTCGCTTTCTCATAGGCGGCGAGTGCATCCTGGATCTTGCCGCGTGCCATATGGATGCGGCCCAGATCGATGTAGGGCTGCGCCAGGCGAGGATGGAGCTGCGACGCGCGTCGGTATGCGGTGATCGCATCGGTGTACTTGCGCTGCTTCTCAAGGGCATAGCCAAGGTCGCGCTGCACAATCGCGCTTGCATCGTTCAGAGTAACCGCCAGTCGGGCCGACTCGACGGCTTCAGCCGTCCTCCCAAGATCGGCATACACCTCGGCCAGGTACGCATGGCCTTCGGCGTAGCCTGGATCGAGATCCGTTGCACTTAGGCAGGCGCCAAGCGCTTCCTGTAGCTTCTCTTCTTCGCCGACTCCCACATCCCAATCCAGAGCCATGCACAGTGCGGCGAGTGCTTCGGCGCTGTCCGGGGCCAGCCCAATTGCCTGCCTCGCCATCTCGACCGCCTCAGCCGTGCGCCGGCGGAGCGTCAGCAAATACGACTGCCGGATGTAGGCTGCGGGATTGCCTGGTTCCAGCGAGGCAGCCATCTGGTACTGAGTGAGCGCCCCATCCAGGTCTCCCTCGAGATAGAAGTCGTTGGCCGCAGCCAAGTACACTTCGGCGGTGGGTGTTGGCGTAGGGGTCGGCCCGACCTGTATAGGCTTGATCACGTCGCGCCTGAAGAGGAGAAGATAAAGACCAGCTGCGTCGAGTATGAGAAGCAGGACTATCCGCCAAGCCGGCGACTGTCGCTTCCTGGGCGTCCGAATGTACATGCAGCTCCCTCTGGGGCGAGTATAGCACGGGTCCAGACGGACTGCAATTCACTGCCTGCGCTGCCTCCCGCTGTCTGCCCTCGGGAAGCCGGCGGGTGGCCTCTGACAGGGTTCTGCCCGCCCCGACCTTGCTGCCCTCACGGACGAGTGTTATACTCCGGGTTGATAGGAGCGAAGGTGATGCACAGGGTAGAGCAGTTCTTTTTGGCCAACCTGCCAACACCCCTAGAGTTGATGAGCCGGCTCAGCAGTGCGCTGGGCGGCCCCGAGCTCTGGATCAAGCGCGACGACCTGACTGGGCTGGCGACAGGGGGAAACAAGACTCGCAAGCTGGAGCTGCTGCTGAGCGACGCACTCAGCCAGGGCGCCGACGTGGTTCTGACCGTTGGTGCGCCGCAGTCGAACCATTGCCGCCAAACCGCCGCGGCAGCAGCAAAGGCCGGCCTTGCCTGCGTACTGGTGCTCCGCGGGCACGCTCCCCCCCTGCAGCGGTGGACTGGCAACTTGTTGCTCGACCAGATCCTCGGCGCGAGACTCTGGTGGGCAGCCGATCAAGACCCCCTTGACGCCATGCGGGCTGCTGCCGATGCCGAGCGGGCGGCCGGCCGCTCTCCATACGTGATCCCCTATGGCGGTTCCAACCCTGTTGGGGCTTCAGCCTACGCCCTGGCCTTTGATGAGCTTTGGAACCAAATGATGACTCTTCGGCTCTACTTCGACCGCGTCGTCTTTGCGAGCAGTTCGGGCGGAACACAAGCAGGCCTCGTCGTCGGCGCACGCGCATGCTGCTATGATGGCCAAGTGCTGGGCATTAGCGTGGACAAGACGCGTGCGGACCTGCACCGCGCCGTCTCGGACCTCTTGGTGCCGACCGCTGAACAGCTGAAGCTGGATCTGGTATTTGGCGAAGATGACGTTCAGATCAACGACAACTACCTGGGGAAAGGCTATGGCATCTTGTCCGATGCCGAGGCGGATGCAATCCGGCTCGTGGCAAGGACCGAGGGCATCCTGCTTGATCCGGTGTACACGGGCAAGGCCATGGCAGGCCTGCATGACCTGATCAAGTGCGGCGCGATCGGCTCGGATGAGACGGTGCTCTTCTGGCACACGGGTGGCATTCCGGCTCTTTTCGCCCACTCCGATGGGCTGTTGGGAGGCGCGTAGGGCGAGGCCGGGCACCGGCCCTCAAGCCTATCCGGCAGACAGAGATTCCCTGCGATGGGCTGGTAGCGCAGGCGCCAGCGCCAGAGCAACACATACTCACGGCGGGCGAGCGTCAGAGCGCGGTTGGGGCCGTGTATCCGCTCAACTGGGCGTGCATCTTCATCGTATCTGTAACCCAAGCCCTCGTAAGGGAAAGTCAGCCGCCACGTGACGGGCTCGGGGCCCAGGTGATAGTAGAACGTCATCTCGTCGGTCACAATGCGGTAGGCGGGCTCGAGCGGCGCCACCCCCAGCACCCGCTGCCAGAAGGGCGCCAACAGGGTGCGCCACTCGGACCCGAGCAAGTCAGACAGCGCTGAGTGCAGCACAAAGAGGTTGCCTCGACGCTCGACGAGGCCATCGTAGCCTGACCATAGGTCGCCCTCCTTCGACTCTGCCGAATCCGCGTCGGGCGCCCCATCGTCGGATGTCCTGAGCAAGGCCGCCACCTCGGCGACAGCTATCACTCTGCCCCCACCCTCCAGGTAGGACTTGAGGGCCCGCAGGTCCTCCGAGGGCATTGCCTCGGCCTCGGTAACCAGAACGAGGACGGCCTTGGCGCCCGCAAGCCACACGCTGTCCAGTCCGCCCACAACGACCACGCTGGCGCCAGATTGTGCCAGGAGGGTGAGTTGGCCCAAGGCGTGAGCCTCTGACCGGACGGGCTCGCGCGATGCCCCGACCTGGTGGTGGACTAGGTCGTCGGGTGCGAGGAGCAGGATGTCGGCGCTGCCGGGCCTGGCCTCCATCAGTGAGCGCAGCGTCGGAAAGCTCTCCGAAACCCGGTAGAACATCTCAGAGGGACCATAGACCGTTGGGTTCCCGTTGTTGTAGAGCCCTTGCTGCTTGACGTTGTAATTCCAGTAGACGACGCCGCGCAGGTCACCACCGGCCTGCCGGACCAGGAGAGCCAACGATAGGCCATTGGCGACAGCGTCCGAGATTGTCCCCGGGTCGGCACTGGGCTGGCTGAGGCCCCACGAGTTGGCTGCGGCCCACAGCCAGATCGGCCTGCCATAGCGAGCCGAGTAGGCGCCCAGGGAGCGAGCCAACAGGAAGAGCCCGGTTATGTCGGCCTCGCTAGCCGGCTCGTGGGGCAGGCCGTCATGCGGGTAGGCATCGAACGTTATGACCAGGTTGGCAGGCGTGTCGCGGAACAGGGCCTCAACGTCGGGCATCGCAAAGGTCTTGCGTGCCTGGCCGCCGTCAAACGAGATTGTCACAGGGAGTCCTGGATGGATTTCCTGCCAAAGCCGCGCACTGAAGGCGCTGTATTCGACCACATAGCGCGACTGAAAGAGCCCAAGAAGACGCTGGCGCTCGGGTGACTCGCCGACCTCCCCGAAACCGAATCCGTTCTGCCTCCGGAATTCGGCCTCTGCGTGAGCCGAGTAGTCACCGCCGATGGGCTCGTCAGCCAGGTTAAGCATCAGCAAAACGTCGGCATAGGGCACTGCAAACTCGCTGTCTACCCACCGGTAATACTCTTCGATCGCTTCGCGATAGCTGGGGGCATAGAAGGACGCACTTACCCCCCCGCCGTAGATGTCGAGCAGCTCGCCGCCAGCGTTGCGGCGCAGAGCATCCGGATGCCCGGCGTTCCACTCCGCTCCCATCTGGATCTGGTAGCCCACCGGCAATACGGCGGCCATGCCAGCCGATCGGCAGGCGGACAGGATGCGGTGCTGAGCCCGGACCAGTGCGACGGCATCTTCGTGCTGCGGACTGGTTGGGTCCTGGTACGCTTGGAACACGGCAAAGGACAGCCCCGGCTCTACCTTGTCCAGGGAAACCTCCCCTGGGTTGTTGTGGCCGATCCACAAGACATTGGCGCCCGCGCCCGCCATCCGCCGGATCATGGCCCCAACCTGAGCTGTCGACTGCTCCGGGTAGGCCTCGGCGGCCCAACCGGCATAGTGCCCCGGTCTCCCGGCGCACCTGCCGATGGTGCCGAAGGGCAACCACTGGAGGAGCAGCAGACCAAATGCGATGCCGCTGATCGCGACTCGTCTTCCCATTGCAGATATCCCTGGAATCGAGTATACTATGGCATTGACCTGCGGAAAAGCGCTTGGACTCTGGTAGGCCGTCCAGGCGCATCGAGGATTTGCCAGCCCGGCAGGACTATGGTAGACTCTAGGCTCCATAGTCGCGGGTGAGAGGAAAAGTGGGGCCCCCCCACTTTTCTTGCTATGAGGGGACCGAAGGCGGGCGAGGACGGGAATCGCCCTAGAGTAAGGGTGGTTGGGAAATGAGGAGTGAACTAGTCCTGGCAATCAACCAGCTCTGTGCGGAGCGAAGGCTGCCGCCTGACGTGGTGAAGGAAGCGCTGCAAGCCGCGCTAATATCGGCGTACAAGCGCAACTTTGGCGCGACGACCGCAATCGATGTGCGAATCGATCTGGTCACGGGCGATGTCCGCGTCTATGCTGCCAAGGAAGTTGTGGATGCGGCAGAGGACCCCCAGTCGCAGATTACGCTGGCCGACGCTCGGGGGATCGATCCTCTGGCGCAGCTGGGTCAGACCGTCCAGGTCGAATCAACTCCTCGCGACTTTGGCCGAATCGCAGCCCAAGCAGCCAAGCAGGTGATTCTGCAGCGCATCCGTGAGGCTGAGCGGGAGATGCTCTTCTCCACCTTCGCCGGAAAAGAGGGGGAGATCGCCTCGGGCACCGTGCAGAGCATCGATCTTCACTCGCAGGATATCGTCGTCAACCTGGACGGCGTGGAGGCACTGCTGCCGGCGAAGGAGCAAGTGCCCACGGAGAAGCATCGCCGTGGAGCGCGCATTCGTGTGTATGTCCTGGAGGTCAGGAAGGGCAGCCGCGGGCCTCAGATCATGCTCTCCCGAAGGACTCCTCTCTTCTTGAGGGGTTTGTTCGAGATGGAGGTGCCTGAGGTCTACAACGGAACCGTCGAAATCAAGAACATCACGCGCGAGGCGGGTTCTCGCTCGAAGGTGGCTGTTCGGTCCACACAGGATGGTGTGGACCCCGTTGGGTCGTGTGTCGGCGTGCGTGGAACACGGATCCAGAAGGTGGTCGACGAGCTGGGCGGAGAAAAGATAGACGTGGTGCAGTGGAGCGCCGATCCGGCCGTCTACATCGGCAACGCACTGAGCCCAGCCAAGGTGATGAGCGTTCGACTCGACGAGGTCGGCGACACACGCACCGCCACGGTGATCGTTCCCGATCGGCAGCTATCCTTGGCCATAGGCAAGGAGGGGCAGAATGCGCGGCTCGCGGCCAAGCTCACCGGATGGCGGATCGATATCAAGAGCGCCTCAGAAGTCGCGGACGAGACACTCGGCAAGCTGAGCGACCGGGTGATCCCGCCTGAGGAGATGGGGCTGCTGGACCTGGCCGAGGCGATTCTGCAGAAGCGCGAGTTGACGGGTCTCACCTCGGAAGAGGAGCATCTTGTTGCCGCAGAGCTAGAAAAGACAGGCGAGGCTGGCCTGCGCTGGCCGGAGCAGGAGCCAGCCACAGCAGTCGGCGCCGGGGAGCCGGAAACTGCCGCACTCGAGGCTTCGCTCGATGCCACCGCGCCGCATGCCGAGGAGCAGGCTAGTCAACCGTTGCCGCAGCCAGACGGCACTGTCGAGCCTGTCGATGGGACAGCGCAGCCCGAGTTGCTCCCATCCCAGGAGGAGCCGGTGAGCCGGCGCGTGTTCGCCCGCGAAGAAGAGCTGCTGCCCACCTTTGATGGGGAACCCGTGGAAGAGTCCACGGGATGGGTGCAACCAGCGACCCAGGATGAGCTCTATTCAGGCTGGGAGGACGCCATCGAGGAAGCTCCTGAGGACGAGGCCGAGTGGGATCGCGAGGAGCTGGAGGAGGAGACGCCTCGGGGTGGCAAAAAGCGGAAGAAGAAGAGTGGGAAGTCGAGATTCGGGCGGGGACACACTCGCGAGTAAGCCCGCGACCCGGGCAGAGCAGGGCGGCACCACAGCCGGTGGGGGCGCCAAGAAGCGCAAGCATGTGCCCCTGAGAACTTGCGTCGCGTGCAGAACGAGCGCAGCGAAGCGAGACCTGATCCGAATTGTGCGAACACCAGAGGGGACCATCGAGATAGACTTCAGAGGCAAGCGCGCCGGGCGCGGAGCCTACCTCTGCCGCCGGCAGGGATGCTGGGACGTCGCGCTGAGGCAGGGCTTGTTGGGCCGGGCGCTGCAAGTGCAGGTTACGAGCGGGCAGATGGTCGAGCTCTGGGCTCAAGTGGAACAAGTCGTGGGACGTGACCGAGATCCTCTGCTGGATACTGGATAACGGTTGCTTCGCCCAAGAGGTGGGTGAGGAAGAGGTTGTAGAATGGGACGAACAGGTAAAAAAAGGGGAAACAGTCGCCGCCCTCCGGTTCATCACAAGCCAACGGGCCGGCCGGCGGCCACGAGCGATTCTGAGAAGCAGCTCCAGCGTGGCCTTGTCAAGCCTCTGGCTCCAAAGCCAGAGGTTCATCCGCCGACAGGTAGCCCCTCAACGGCGGGCGGCGAAACCCTCTCCAGGAAGCCTTCTTCAGAGGCGCAGGTCGCCGCCCCGGGACGCCGAGTGATCGAGCTTCCTGAGGAACTGACTGTCCGAGATTTGGCAAAGGCGCTGCGCACCAACCCCATTGAAATCATCAAAGCATTGATGGCCAATGGTATCGTGGCAAGCATCAACCAGACTATCGACTACGACACCGCGGAGATCATAGCCAGGGAGCTGGGGCTCGAGACTGCCCTCATCCGGGAAGAAGAGACTGAGGAACGGGCAGAGGCACAGGAATTGGGGTTCGAGTCACTTTGGAAGCGGTTGGCGCAGGGCGCGTCCGCGGCCGACCTCCGCCCGCGTCCCCCGGTCGTGACGGTCCTGGGTCATGTCGATCATGGCAAGACAAGCCTGTTGGACGCCATTCGCCAAACGCGGGTCGTTGACGCAGAATCGGGGGGCATCACTCAGCACATTGGCGCCTACCAGGTAGAAAAAGACGGCCGCCGGATCACCTTTCTGGATACACCCGGTCATGAGGCCTTTACCGCCATGCGTGCCCGTGGCGCCCAAGTAACAGATCTGGCGGTATTGGTGGTAGCCGCCGACGACGGCGTCATGCCTCAGACCAAGGAGGCGATCAGCCATGCGCGTGCGGCGGGTGTGCCCATCATCGTCGCTCTCAACAAGATGGACAAGCCAGGCGTTCAACCCGAGAGGGTCAAGCAGCAGCTCTCCGAGGCCGGCCTGGTGGTCGAAGACTGGGGCGGTGACGTCATCTGCGTTCCTGTCTCCGCCAAGATCAAGTTCGGCATTGACGAGCTTCTGGAAAACATCCTCCTCGTGACCGATGTGGCCGACCTACGTGCCAATCCACGCCGCCCAGCCGGCGGCACCGTCATAGAGAGCCAGCTGGACAAGCAGCGCGGGCCGACCGCCACCCTCCTGGTGCAAGGAGGTACTCTGCGCGTAGGCGACGCCCTGGTCATCGGAACGACCTGCGGCCGCGTGCGGGCTATGCTGAACGACCATGGCCAGCCAGTGGAAGAAGCCCTGCCCGCTGTGCCCGTCCTTGTGATGGGCCTCGCCGAAGTCCCCAAGGCCGGCGAGGTCTTTGAAGTGGTTGCCAGTGACCGGGAGGCCAGAGCGATCGCAGGAGAACGTGCAGAGAAGGTCCGCCAGGCTCATGGGCGGCCTGCACGGCCCAAAGTCGTATCACTGGACGAGATCTTCCGCCAGTTCCAGGCGGGAGAGGTGATGGAGCTCAATCTCATCTTCAAGGCTGACGTGCAGGGATCGGTCGAGCCCATCGTCAACTCGCTGGACAAGCTTGGCAATGAGGACCTCAAGATCAAGATCCTTCACCAGGGCATTGGTCGCATTACCGAGTCTGACGTGATGCTTGCCGCTGCATCGCGCGCCATTGTGATCGGTTTCAACGTCGAGGTGGATGAGGCTGCCCGCAGGCTTGCGGCCCAGGAAGGCGTTGATGTCCGCCAGTACGACATCATCTACCGGCTGGTCGATGACGTCGACAAGGCGCTAAAGGGCATGCTGGAGCCAGTGTATGAGGAGCTGGTAACTGGGCATGCCGAAGTCCGCGCGCTCTTTCACATCAAGCGCAGGGGCAACATCGCCGGTTGCTTTGTCACCGATGGAGAAGTCGCTCGAGGCCACAAGGTGCGTGTGCTGCGTGCCGGTGCGACGATCTTTGAGGGCGGCCTCGACTCCCTGAAGCGCTTCCAGGAGGATGTCACCGAGGTCAAGGCGGGCTTCGAGTGTGGCATCGCAGTGTCTGGGTTCGATGGCTGCCAGGTGGGAGACGTACTCGAGTTTTACAGGAGAGTAAGAGTAAGTTGACGACGCGCCGGCAGCTTCGGGTGGCTGGACAAATCCACCGCGAGCTGAGCACATTGCTCCTGTTCGAGGCTCGAGATCCGCGCCTCGCCGGAGTCACGATCACCGGCGTGGACATAACGCCTGACCTCCTAATCGCACATGTCTACTTCACTCTGCTCGGGACGGAGGAAGAGAAAGGTGAGGCCAGCGCTGCCCTTGAGCACGCCAAGGGTTACCTGAGGACGCAGGTCGCAGCGAGGATCCAGCAGCGTCTCGCGCCCGAGCTGCTGTTCCACCTCGACCGCAGCGTCGAGCAGGGGGCGCGCATCGATTCTATTCTCGATCGACTCAGGGACCAATCCTTGAGCGATACGATGGATGGAAGTCAGGTCGATGGGGCAGACGGATAGCTTGGCCGCGTCGGGCGACATGGCCGTCGAGTCGATTCGCGCACTGGCAACGGCTGCCAGCCGTGTCCAATTGGTTTCTCACATCGATCCGGATGGTGATGCGATCGGCTCGCTGTTGGGCCTGGCTTGGCTACTGCGGGCACAGGGCAAAACCGTGCTGCTCACGTGCGACGACGCAGTGCCGGAGCCCTATGGATGGCTGCCGGGCAGCGAGGAGATCCGGCCTCCGTCCCTCGCAGGGCCCTGTCCACGCGACTTGCTTGTCTGCCTAGACTGCAGTGACCTGTCGAGAATGGGCGAACTGGCGCAGGGTCTTGCTGGCGATGCCCCGGTGCCATTGATCAACATCGATCACCATGTTACCAACACCCTATTTGGCAGCGTCAACCTTGTCGATCCCGGCTGCGTGGCAACGGCGCAGTTGGTTCTTGGCCTGGCCGATGCGCTGGGCTGGGAGCAGACCCCATCATCTGCCCTCTGCCTCCTGACGGGCATCGTGACGGACACGCGGGGCCTGCGCACCTCCAACGTCGACGCACAGGTCCTGCGAGCGGTCCTGCGCCTTGCCGAGTCAGGGGCATCCCTCTCCGAGATCACACGCCGAACACTCGACCAGCGCCCGCTGAACGTCGTTCGCCTTTGGGGCGAGGCGATGGGTCGCCTGCAGCTCGAGGATGGTGTCCTCTGGACGGAGGTGAGCCGTGAGATGCTGGCCCGCTGGCCGTCATCCCAGGACGGCATGACCGGGCTCTCCAATTTCCTGGCCGGCGTGCAGGAGGCGAGCATCATCGCGGTATTCGTCGAGAGGGACGATGGCCGGAGTGTGGATGTCGGACTTCGCGCAGCTCCGGGATACGACGTCTCCGGCGTTGCCGTCCGGTTGGGTGGAGGGGGACACCCCCAGGCTTCGGGCTGCACACTGCGGGGAGATCTGCAAGAGGTGCGGGAGCGTGTGCTCGAAGAAATCAGGACGACTGTCGCCGGACAGTCTCTGTGGAGTGGGCCCTAGCGATGCTCTCGGGCATCCTGAATGTGGACAAACCGGCCGGCCTGACGTCGCATGACGTGGTGGATGCCATACGGCGGATGGCCGGGCAGCGCAAGGTGGGCCACGCAGGCACTCTCGATCCCCTGGCAACCGGAGTCCTCCTGGTCTGTCTCGGCGCCGGAACCCGTGTGGCCGAGCACCTCGCCGCAGGACGGAAGCGTTACCGTGCAGGTGTGGTCTTGGGGGCAGCCACGACAACCTACGACGGTGAAGGCCGGGTGACACAGTGTGGAGGCCGTGCGGACTTCCGGCGAGACGAGATCGAAGGTGCCCTGACCCACTTCGTCGGGCAGATCACGCAGGTGCCGCCCGTCTACTCCGCCATCAAGCAGGACGGAGAGCCGCTCTACCGCAGAGTACGGCGCGGAGAGATCGTGGAGCCGCGGCCTCGCATCGTCGAGATCGACGAGTTGGTGATGCTGGACTGGTCGCCGGCGGGTCCTGCCGGCGCGATGCCCTTGCTCACGCTTGAGGTTGCCTGCTCTCCGGGTACGTATGTCCGCTCCTTGGCGCACGATCTGGGTCTGTCACTCGGCAGTTGTGCCTACCTGTCCTCGCTGGTTCGGCTGCAAAGCGGGCGGTTCTGGCTCGACGAAGCAGTCAGCCTTCCTCGGCTCAAGGAGGCTTTTCGAGAAGGGGAGGAAAGGCGCTATCTGCTTCCGGTGGATGAGGCGCTGCTCGATTGGCCGGCGATGATCCTGACGCAGGACGCAGCCCGGCGCGTCACGCAGGGACAGCCTGTCACCGGAGAGCCCAGTGCCGGCTGCGAGGGCACGGACTTGCGGGCTCCCCTCGGGCGCTGCCGGGCCTATGGCCCAGATGGCGACTTCCTGGCCATCTTGGTGTGCCGCCCCGATGATGGACTCTGGTGGCCGAACAAGGTGTTCGCTCCGGCCGGCGATACTCTGCCACACCTCTCCGGTGCAGACGGGGTCGAGGTGCGCGGATGATCGTGCTCGACGACCTCGGCAAGGCACCGCTCCGGCAGGAGACCATCCTGACGATCGGGGCCTTCGACGGCGTCCACCGTGGTCACCGGGCGCTGATCCAGTCTGTCGTGAACCGTGCGCGGGCCACGGACCGTCTGGCTGCGCTCATCACATTCCATCCACACCCGGCGCTCGTCCTTTCGAGCGACCCTGTGGCGGCTGCCCAAGGCTTTTACCTGACGACACCGGGAGAGAAGCTGGTCCTGCTAGAAGGGCTAGGACTGGATCTCGTGGCACTTCTGCCCTTTGATCGTGCACTGGCCGGCACGCCTGCCTCTGATTTCATGCGCGCCGTCGCTCATCACCTGCGCGCTCGCGAATTGTGGGTGGGACCGGACTTTGCTCTCGGGCGCAAGAAGGAAGGGGACATCGCTACCTTGCAGGAGCTAGGCCGGGAGCTTGGCTACGAGGTGTCCGTTCTCCGCCCGGTGGTCGATCTAGCCAAAGGGCAGTCGACCGTTTCGAGCAGCCGCATCCGAGCCGCCTTGCGCGACGGGCACGTCGGCGAAGCCGCCGAAATGCTGGGACGCTACTTCTCCGTCTCAGGTGAGGTTGTGAGCGGCGCGCGCCGAGGAAGGAAACTGGGATTTCCGACGGCCAACCTTCAGGTGCGCCCCGAGCGGGCACTGCCTGCCAATGGGGTATATGCTGTGTATGCCGTCTTGGGGGATGTCTGCTACCCCGCGGTTGCCAATGTGGGCGTGCGACCGAGCTTTGACAATGGTCCGCGCACTTTGGAGACCCACCTCCTGGATTACGAAGACGACATCTATGGGTGCGATCTGAAGGTCGAGTTTGTGGCGCGTCTGCGCGAAGAGCGGAGATTCGAATCGCCAGCTGCCTTGGCAGCCCAGGTCCAGCGCGACCTTGAGACGGCGCGCATCATTCTGCGGGCGGTCGGCACGGATGCTGTCCCCGGAAATGGCGTATCTTGCCCCTCTGCTCGGGAGGCCGAGGTGCCCTGCCACCAGGGCTCCGAGGAGGTGGAGCACACCGCCGATCTCGCCCTGCGCGTCTGGGGCCGAGAGCTGTGTGGCCTCTTCGCAGAAGCGGGCCGCGGCATGTATAGGCTAATGGCAGACGTTGACGGTCTGGCCGCGACACGCTGGCGCGAGATTCGCCTGGAGGCTATGGACCGCGAGAGCCTACTGGTCTCCTGGCTCAATGAGCTGCTCTTCATCACCGAGTCGGAAGGCCTGCTCTTTGTGGAGTTCATCTGCAGGTCCGTGACAGAGACAAGCCTGGTGGCGTGGGTGGGGGGTATGCCCGGCCATGCCACCAGGTCGCCCGTCAAGGCCGCTACCTTTCACGATCTGGCCGTCCTGAGCGACGATGCCGGCTGGTCTGCTCTGATCACGTTTGACGCATGAATCGGGTGCCGGAGGAAGTAGCATGAGCGTAACACACGCCGATCTGGTTCGCGTGGGCGAGTTCGCGTGGGAAATCCCCGCCAGCTTCCGAGCGGACATGCGCGTTCCGGCCCGGATTTACGCCAGCGAGCGTCTTTTGCAGCAGATCTTTCGCGACAAGTCCCTCGACCAACTGGTCAATACGGCCACTTTGCCGGGCGTTATCCAGCGAGTCCTGGTTATGCCCGATGCACATCAGGGTTATGGGCCTCCGATAGGCGGCGTAGTACCGGTCCGCTGCACCGACGGAGTGATCTCGCCCGGCGCCGTCGGGTACGACATCAATTGCGGAGTGCGCCTCCTGGCATCAGACCTGACGGCAGAGGAAGCGAAAGGCGCAATCGGTGACCTGATCTCTGCTCTGTACAGCGCGATCCCCAGTGGACTCGGGGGTGAGGATAGAGGCAGGAAGGTGACTGGCCGCGATATGGACGACGTGCTTGTGCATGGAGCGGCCTGGGCTGTCAAGGCAGGCTTCGGAAGGCAGCAAGACTTGGAGCGACTGGAGGAGGGAGGCGCAATGCCGGGAGCGGATCCTTCCTCCGTGAGCCCCCGCGCAAAGCAGCGCGGCAGCACGCAGCTCGGTACCCTAGGATCCGGCAACCACTTTGTTGAGATTCAGAAGGTCACCGACGTCTTCGACGAGGAGACCGCTCGCGCCTTCGGGCTTTTTCTAGGCCAGCTGGTCGTGCAGATACACTCCGGATCGCGAGGACTGGGGCACCAGGTGTGTGACGAATATGTGCGGGACCTGCAGGCCGCCGTTCGCAGGTACGGCATCCAGCTACCGGATCGGGAGCTTGTGTGCGCCCCGCTCAGCTCGCCAGAGGGCCAGCGCTACTTTGGCGCGATGGTCAGTGCAGCGAACTTTGCCTGGGCCAACCGGCAGTGCATGACACACCTGGCGCGCCGGAGCTTCGAACGGGTGCTGGCCGGCAAGGTCAAGAGTTTCGACCTTCACGTCGTGTATGACGTGGCGCACAACATCGCCAAGATCGAAGAGCACACGATCGGCGGCAAGAAGCTCAAGCTGTGCGTGCATCGAAAAGGAGCCACACGCGCCTTTGGCCCGGGCGACCCGGCGGTCGTGCCTGCCTACCGGACCGTGGGGCAGCCCGTTCTTGTGCCGGGGGACATGGGAACGGCTTCCTATGTCTTGGTCGCGACGGCCGGCGCAATGGTGGAGAGTTTCGGTACGTGCTGTCACGGCGCAGGACGCACGATGAGCCGTGCAGCTGCGAAACGGCAGGTGGTCGGTTCCGATCTGCGCACTCGGCTCGAGGGCCAGGGCATTCAGGTCCGAGCAGGCAGTATGTCTGGCCTGGCTGAAGAAGCCCCCGAGGCCTACAAAGATGTTGACGCCGTGGTGGAGGTTGTCGATGGGGCCGGGCTTGCCCGCCGCGTTGCCAGAATGCGGCCCCTCGCCGTGATGAAAGGCTAGCAGAGGAGTACGGCTCGCAAGGCTCTTCCGGTGATAGGGACCGCTCTGGTTTCCCGGTAGAGTGAGTTCGCGGTATAGTGGGGCATCGCAGTGGGCCCTTCGAGGGCGAGCAGCAAGCGGCAGAGTCCAAGTGAGGTTGCAGGATGGGGGAGCTGGGTGAGTGGCTGCGCACGGCACGCGAGGGACAGTCTCTATCCCTGGAGCAGGCCGCAGAGCAGACCCGCATACCGCTAGGCTACCTGAAGGCGCTGGAGGAAGAGGACTTTTCTCAGTTCTCCAGCAGCCTGCACGTCCGCGGCTTTCTGCGCACCTACGCCAGTGGACTCGGCCTTGAAGCCGAGAGAGCGATCGAGCTCTGTGCCGCAGCGACGTCTGCGCCGCGTCGCAAGCGGGTGGGGTCGCGAGGCAAGACGCCGGCGCCCGCCGTCCCTCCTCGTTCGCCGGTCAGCGCGGGAGAGGAGGGCAGTCAGCCCTCGACACTCGTCCCTGACGTGATGCTTGCACTGGCGGTGCTCCTGCTCCTCGCCCTGAGCGGCCTGGCTGTCTACCACTTTCGACTGAGGCCCCAGGTCGCAGCCGTTCCGACCGAAGGCCCCGCTCCTACCCCTAGCCCAACTCCCCTCCCCGTCTTTGAGGGCACCGACTACACGATGGATGTCCAGCTCGACTACGCGGGGCACAAGCTCGCTGTTCAGCAAAGAGTCGACTACACCAATGTCACCAGCCAGACCCTGAGCGACCTGATGTTGAATGTGCATCCAAATCACATCAGGAACGCGTTCAAGCTCAACCGTCTCCGGGTGGAGGTGGACGGCAAGCAGGAGACTGCCGAAGTGTCTCAGGTGGGCGTCACACTCCGAGTCCAGCTTCCTCGTGAGCTTGGGGCTTTGGAGCGGGTCACGCTTTACCTGGACTTTCAGCTCAGTCTGCCCCAGATTAGCCCGGGCGCTGAGTTCAGTGACGGGGGCTTCGGTTACTCCAAGCGATCGGTGAGTCTTGGCAACTGGTACCCGGTGGTGGCGCCCTATCGCAAAGACAAAGGCTGGTACGGGCTCACCTACTTTCCCGTTGGGGACCCCTTTGTCACCGAGGTAGCCGACTACCGCGTGACGATCACTGCGACCGAGGGAATTGTCCTGGCTGGGACTGGAAAGGAGACCCGAACGGGGAGTGTCTGGAGCTATGAGGTGGACCAAGCTCGGTCCTTCGCCTTTGCGGCGAGCGACAGGTGGCAGGTAGCAAGCCGGCAGGCAGGCGGTGTCACCGTGCTCGCCTACACCTTCCCCGGGAACGAGCCCGCGGGCGAGGCTGTGCTCCAGACGGCGGCTCAATCGCTTGAGCTCTTCGGCGAGCTATACGGTCCCTATCCCTATGCCGAGTACCGCGTGGCGGAGACAGAGTTTGCTGGAGGGATGGAGTATACGGGCCTGACCTTCCTGGGAGCCGCCTTCTACGAGCAATACGACGGCACGAGCCGGTCAGGCCTGATCCCGCTGACAGCACACGAAGCCGCTCACCAGTGGTTCTTCGGCCTGGTGGGCAGTGATCAGGTCACCGAGCCGTGGCTGGACGAGGCGCTGGCTGAGTACAGCGGCTACCTCTACTACGAGCGTGTGCTTCCTGGCGATGCGCAGTGGTGGTGGAGCTATGCCGTTGACCAATGGGCGCCGACGGGCAAGATCGACTACCTGATCTACGAGTTCCGCGACAACCGGGGCTATACCGATGCTGTCTATCGCCGAGGCGCCGAGTTCGTCCGCGACCTGAGGCAGGTGATGAGCGATCCGGCCTTCTTTGGGTTCCTCAAGGAGTACCAGCGGCGGCATGCCTATCGCCTGGCGACCTCTCGCGAGTTCTTCTCTCTGGTGGGTGAGTTCACCACGGCCGACCTTGTTCCTCTTCAGGAGGAGTATTTCCGCCAGCGTGTTCTGCCGTAGCACCCTACTCGAGTTCAGCGTGTCACATGAATCTCGGTAAGAAGGCCCACTTCCTGATCGCGTCGGCGTTTGTCCTGACGGTCATTGCCGGTACCCTCATCGGCTCGGGCGCGGTGACTCTCCCGCCCCAGGATGTCCCGGCCATGAGTCCGCAGGGCCTTGCGTCGGGCACACCCACGCCGGCCCTTCCAAGCGGGCCGACAGCGACTGGTACCGCAGCAGGGCCTTCGCCAACCTCGTCACCTGCGGCCTCCGCAAACCTGGCTGGCGTATCCGCCTCGCCCATCGATTCCTCAGTGCCATCCATGGGAGGCAAGGCAACCGCGCAGCCGGTGCCGATCTCCCCGACGCGACAACCCGGCACCGTCTCGCCAACGCCTGTTGAGCAAACCCCGCCCGACCAGGGTACCGTGATTGGCTTCTCCGGGCGTGGTCGGCCCCTGGTCGCCTACCGCTTGGGCACCGGGCCGGTCAAAGTGGCGCTGATCGGCGACATCCACGGTGCCTACGAGTCCAACACCCATCTCCTGGTGCTACGGCTCCTGACTCACTTCCTCATGCACCCGGACGAGGTCCCGAGAAACGTCTCGCTCTGGCTCCTTCCCACGGCAAATCCCGACGGTCTGGCAGATGGCACGCGGTGGAATGCGCACAGTGTGGACCTAAACCGGAACGCCGACACCGATCTGGATGGCTGTGCCGGGAACGACTGGTCTCCAGACACCTATGGCACCGAAGGGAGTCACCCGGGAGCCGGCGGTCGCTACCCCTTCTCCGAGCCTGAGACACTGGCCTTGAAGGACTTCCTGGCAGATGCCCAAGCTGCCGTCTTTTATCACAGTGCCGCCGGGGCCATCTTTGCCGACACGTGCCAGCGTCACCTCCCTTCTGCTCGGCTGGCCCAGGTCCTTTCGGAAGGCACCGGCTACCCGGTGCCAGAGGAGGGCTGGACTGGGTACCGTATTACAGGTGACCTGGGGGACTACCTTGCCGGAGAGGGCATCGCCTCAGTCACGGTGGAGCTGACCGACCATGAGGCGGTCGAGTTTGTACGCAACCTGGAGGGTGTGCGCTCGCTCTTGGCGAAGATTGATTCCATCGTAGCCGCGGACGCTGACGCTGCTGGTGCGCCGCTTGAATGGCTTGATGCCGCTTGCACCCTGCGCGTGCCCGCGGGCAGCTTTGTGCACCCGCTCTCGGTGGAAATCCTGGGCGAGACAATCTACCTACTGGATTCTGGGCAGGTTCTTGCGCTCAACCTGGCCCCTCACGGAGTAGAGTCCGCCTGCGCCTCCGCCGAAGGCGGCGTGCTCCCCGCATTCGACGTGCTCCTGGAGCCCGGCGATCTGGTCGACGGCGTCCGCGTTACGGAGCCTCTCGACCTGGTCACAAATGCGGCCTCGGCCGGTGCCGGCGGGGGACCAAGCACCGGCGCGGCCGCCTCCCTGTTCGTGTTGGACCGCGCGGGCGATGTCTATCGATTCGACCCGCCCACGGCATCTTGGGCACTTGAGCGGTACGGCCGTCGCACACTGGACACCGGGGATCATTACTACGTGGCAGTTTCGGCTTGGGAGGAGGAGCGATTCCTTCTCGAAACCACGCGCGAGAAAGTCTGGCGCTTCACGCGGGGAGAGACGGGAGCCGCCTGGGCGGATGTTCCCCTGGGGCGAGATGTAGATCTGAGCGCTTCGCACGGCAGCCTTTACGTGCTGACCCGAGCACTCAACACTCCGGTCGGTGACCTGGTCCGCTACCAAAGAGGCGAGAACTCTGCGGCGAGCGCACGGCCGCTCGTCTCCTTTGAGCCCGACATCACGCTGGTCAGGCCCCGCCAGGTGGCTGCGACGGATGCGGGTGCCTTTGTTCTGGACCGGGGCGGCCGGCGGCTGCTGGAGCTCGAGCTAGACAGCGGTGAGCTTGCGCACGAGTATCGCTTTGCGGACCGGCGAGCCGTCACCTCGTTCTGGGCGAACCCACGTAGGAGTGAGGCTGGAGCTGGACCATACTTGGTTCTCGCCGCCCGGGACGTCCTCTACGTCTATGGCGCTGTCACCGGAGCTGATGGCGAGGCGACTGAGCCGAGCGAGGATGTCCACGCGCCGCCCGAGGCGCAGCCCAATGACCCTGCCTGGCTGGAAGGCCTGCGCGGCCTAGCTATGCCGATCGACGGCGCCGCGATTACGCGCCGCGAGTACCAGATGCCCGGCTCGCCGCGCCATTATCGCCTGGGCGTGCACGAAGGCATCGACTTTTACTCAGGCACCTCCGGAGTCACGATCGACAACCATACGCCGGTGAGGGCAATAGCGGCCGGCAGGGTCATCCGAGCTATGCTGGACTACGAGCCCCTCACCGCGGCCCAGGCTCGTGCCTGGGCCGCGCAAGTGGCTTCGTCCGGTTACACGCCCCCTGAGACCCTGGATGCCTACCGCGGACGGCAGGTGTGGATCGAGCACGAGAACGGCCTTGTCTCCAGGTATGCTCACCTCAGCGCCATCGCCCCCGGGATCGCTGTCGGCGCGTCGGTCGCGCAAGGGCAGCTGATCGGCACAGTCGGGAACTCGGGTACGCCCGAGTCGGTCAGCAACCCCTTGGGCGAGCTTCACCTGCATCTGGAGCTATGGGCCGCTGACCACTATGTCGGCCAGTTCATGCGCCCGATCGAGGCGCGCGAGTGGATTGAAGGGTTCTTCCGATGACGCGCAGCCGGGCGGTTGTCCTTGCTTTGGCTCTCGTTCTGGTCACGCTAACGGCTGTAGGAGCGCTGGCCTACCGGAGAGCCCGAGCGGAGTACGACGCTTACCGCGCACGGGTCCAGCCGGGTGTCTCTGTGGCGGGCGTCGACGTCGGAGGCATGACACCTGCGGAGGCATGCGCTCTGCTGGTGGAGAAGGTCGCCCAGCCCTACTACGAGAGCATCACCCTGCGCTATCTGGGGCAGGCGATTCCGCTCCAGCCAGACCGCGACCTTGGCCTTGTCGTCGATGTGGACGGGATGGTGGAGCAGGCCTATGCCGCCAGCCACCGGATCGACTACTGGCAGGAATTCCAGAAATGGCTGAAGGGTGAGGTGATTACCCTCACCCTGGACGTGCCCTTGAGCATGACCTTTGACCTGGGTGCGGCCGAGGAGTTCCTCTCGGAAGTGGCTGCCAGCAACGATCGGGCTGCCATCGAGCCCATGGTCGACGTCCAGGAACGGACGTTCATCCCAGGCCAGCCGGGCAGGCGCCTGCAAGTGGAAGAGTCGGCAAGAAAGGTTAACGAGGCCGTCCCTGTTCCGGACCGCCGCAGCCTCGATCTTGAGGTGGCGTTGGTCGAGCCTGACCAGAGCACTGCGCGAATCGAGTCCATGCTGAACACGCTCGTCCCGACAATGGAGGTTGCCCCGGTCGCTCCGAGCTTTTATACGGCCACCGTCCCCCTCAGCTCCACTGGAGGGCTGGAGGGAACTCCTCTAGTCACCTATACGGGCGAGCTGACCTGGACCTTTCCCCACTTTGCCGACTATCACGGCCCTCTGACCACCACCCATGGCTATTTCTTCGATCCCGGTGAGCCTGGCGCCCGCTTTGATGTTCAGAAGGCCATTGATCTTGTCGACCAAGCGCTCCGGTCCGGAGCGACCGGCCCCATCGAGTTGGAGGCGACGCCGACGGCGCCTCCTGCCATCACGCGCGACTTGCTGGCAGGGCCGCTCGAGGACCGCCTGGCGGACTTTGCCGGCGTATATAGTCTTTTTGTGAAGAACTTGGACTCGGGGGAGGTGGTCTACGACCACAACGCCAGGGTGGTGCTCTCTGGCATGAGCGTCGTCAAGATCGGCATCATGGTCGAGGTGTATCGAGCAACCAAGGGCTCTCCCGACCCACAGACCCGCGACGAGCTGCTGGCTATGCTGGGTAGCGAATCCTGCAATCCCTGCGCCAATCGCCTCATGGCCCTTGTCGGCAGTGGCTCGGCAACCGTGGGGGCGCAGCGCATCACCAATACCATGAAGCAGATCGGATTGGCGAACTTCCGGCTCTGTGGGCCGTACCGCCTCGAGACGAGTGAGGTGCAGGAGCGGGACAGACCTGCTGTCGCGTGTCTGCAGCCTGCGGCGCTCCCCACTGGGTACAGTGCCAAGCACCCTGCCTCCTTCAGCGCATTCCGGCTTGCTGCCTTCCAGCGGTCGGCACCTGTCTCCGCTGTGCCCGCTTACGATCGCTGTGTCCATGCCACTCCCCGGGAGATGGCGGACCTGCTCGAGACCATCTACGCCTGCACGCAGGGCCAGGGCAAGCTTCGCTCGCTGGACTCGGCCACGTTCTCTCCAGCGAACTGCCAGGAGATGATAGACGTCATGGCGTCCAACGACTTGCGCAATATGCTGGGAGCCGGAATCCCGGCGGAGGTGAAGCTCGCACACAAACATGGCTTTGCCGGATACGATGCGCCATGGGGGGATACCCGGGCGGAGGTTGGCATCGTCTTCTCCCCTGGGGCAACGTGGCTCGTCAGCTTCTACATCTGGCAGGACTCGCCCTGGATCGATTATGGAATCGTCCAACCGCTCTATCGCGATGTGACGAACCTGCTCTACAACTACTTCAACCCGATGAGGCCCTATTGGCCACTGCCTCAATGGGTACCGCCCCCCGAGCCAACCGCCCCATCTACCGCGACCAACCAGGCCAGGAGCACGGCAAGAGACTAGCCGCGCACGCCTGCGCGGTGCGCCCGACCGGCGCGTCCCAGCCCAGGGCATAGGCAGCTGTGTAACTTCCCCGCGTAAGGGCTAGCGGTAGAAGTCGACCCAGCGGATGGCTACCGTACGCTCCTTGCTGCGGAGAAAGTGCTCGGGCAGCGATATCTCAATGTGCCCTTGCGCAAGCGGGATCGTCGCTGGTGAGGGTCCGGTCGGCACCACCTGTACGGCCATCCAGTAGGGGCTGCTGGGCGTGACGAGCTCTTCTTCGCCCGAGGCGAGGCGGATGGCCTCCACAAGGTTGCTGCCCGTGGTTCCGAGTAGCGAGGCAGTTACTACCGTCTCACCATAGCCGACCTCGAGTCCCTCCAGGCCCTTCAGCCACAGCCGCAGGACGGCCCGCTTCGGCATCGGCCCCGATATGGTGAGTTCCGCACTCCCGATTCCACTGGGACTGGTCACCTCGATCACAAGGGTGCCATCCTCGTCAACGAACGCGGTGGCGGCCGCATCGGGTCGGCCCAGGATCGCCCCAACCGTGGTGACTTCCCCTGTACCGAGAGCGCAGCCCTGCAGGAGCAACAGAGCGGCAATACCAAGCCAACGCATCGCTTTCACTCTATCTCCACTGCCGGCTTGGTGCTGCACGGCAGCCCGGGCTCTCAGGGTCAACTGGGCACGGACGTCCCTACAGGTCCCGGCCCCGGCATCCGGATCACATGACTTATACATCAGCCTTGACACAACGCCAAGCCGGGCATGAGGCCCGCACTAGTGCCGGCCCCATATTTGGACGCGCGCCGCCAGGTTGCGTGCGGGCAGCGGCTGTGCTATACTTGCTGACACGCCGCGGACAGGGAGGGCTCATGCCCTATAGCGTTGACATCGGCAGGCGGCGCTTCTGGGGGCTCAGAGGCAACCTGCACATCCATACGACCGACTCGGATGGGCATGCCTCCCTCATGGAGGTGGCCCGCATCGCGCGTGCGGCGGGCCTCGACTTTGTCATCATCACGGATCACAACGTGTACCGGCCCGGCCTCGATCAGTGGGTAGGAGACACGCTCGTGCTCGTGGGTGAAGAGGTACACGATCCGCGACGCGCGCCTCAGTCCAGCCATACCCTCTGCTTGAACATCCAAGAGGATGTGGCGTCTCGTGCGGGCGACCCTCAAGCGCTGTTGGATGCTGTCAACGACCAGGGGGGCTTTGCCTTTCTAGCCCATCCCTTTGAGCACGACTCTGCAACGTTTCTACTCCAGCCGAACATCTCCTGGCGTGACTGGCGCGTGTCGGGCTACGCCGGCATAGAGCTCTGGAACTACATGTCCGAGTTCAAAGCCTTGCTGCGGAGCAAGGCTCAGGCCCTGTTTTTTTCCCTTTTCCCATCGTTGGCCATCTCTGGCCCCTATCGAGAGTCACTGCAGAAGTGGGACTCCCTCCTCCGCTCTGGGCCGGTGTCGGTAGTGGGTGGCTCCGATGCGCACAGCAGCACCTACCGGTTGGGGCCCATCACCCGGATGGTGCACCCCTACGCCTACCTGTTCCGCTGCGTCAATACGCATGTGCTGAGCCAGGAGCCGCCGAGCGGCGATCTCGCTCACGCCAAGTCGCTGGTGTACCACGGACTTCGTGCAGGGGCCAGCTTCGTCGGCTATGAACGGCTTGCCCCGGTTGCGGGGTTTTCCTTCTGGGCGAGGAGCGGTGACTCAGAGGCGACCATGGGGGAGACTCTGCCCCTCAGGCGTGCGGTGGAGCTGAGGATTGACGCTCCCGACAGGGCCTTACTCCGCCTGCTTCGAGACGGCCAAGTTGTCGCCCAGTCGCGCGGGCGGAGCCTGGCAGCCATGGCCCCCAGGCCGGGAGTATACCGGGCAGAGGCGTACCGGACCTATGCCGGACGCATGCGGGGCTGGATCTTTAGCAACCCCATCTATGTTAAGGCATAGTCAGGCTCTGACTCAGGAGTGTCAAGGTTGACACGCCGGCTGAGATCGACTATAATTGGCCTGTTGGGGGCGCTGTACCGTCGGCGCGTTGGCACGCCGCAGGCAGTGAGAGGGCGGGCACCGGCGCCAAAGGCCCGAGTGTGGCACCCGGACGTCAGTTGCGGCCACGCGAGCGCCCAACGCAGCAGAATTGTCGGCCCAAGTACCTAGAGGAGGTGTTCACGTGCGACGCCCGCGAGCTGTGAACCCTGGCCCCGAACTCCCGGCCCAAAAGGGAATCCAGATGGACAAGCTCCTGACTGGCCCCAGAGGACGGGCTCGGCGTGAGGCCCTCACAGCCTATCTCTTCCTGCTCCCCGCAATCCTCATCATTTTCGTCTTTGGACTGTGGCCTGTGGTTCACGCTCTCTATGTCAGCCTACACAGGTGGAGTGTCAAGCCCAAGGGATCACAGTGCTTCTCGTACTGGCTGGCGCAGGCAGGTATCGGGTCCCCGGAAGCGCTAAAAAAGACCGATTGCCTGGGGCTCGACAACTACGCGGAGCTGCTGGGCTGGCAGAATGTGCCGGCAGTCCTGGGCGCCTTTGCAGCACTGCTTCTGGGCCTGCTGGCCTACAGGTGGGGCAAGCGCGCAGTGCAGTCAGACAGGGGTTCGCACTGGCGCTGGCTGGCCCCAGGCGTAGCGGCTGTCGCGGCCGTCTATGTCCTCGCGCGCTCCATGCCTGGGCTGGTCCGTTCCGGGGAATGGACCTATCTCGTGACGGCCGGTCTGCTCTTGCTGGCATGGCTGGTCTGGAAGGGTGCAGGCCGTGCCGAATCGACTCTGCGGCTCATCCTCCACCTCCTCGGCGCCACAGCGCTCATCGCTTCGGCGGTGTTCTTCTTCTTTGTCGACTTCCAGCGCATCTGGAACTCGGGTACGGCCAGTGAGCCCGCCCAGATGTTCTGGAAGTCCATGATCTACACCGTGTTTTACTCGGTTGGAACCGTGCCCATTCAACTGGGTCTGTCCCTGCTGCTCGCCTACGTGCTCTTTCAGGGGATTAAGGGGCAGGGTGCCTTCCGCCTGCTCTATTTCTTGCCGTACATCGCCCCTTCCGTCGCGACAGCGGTCGTCTTTAGGCGCGTCTTCACCCTGCGGGACACGGGTCTCATGAACCAGCTCATGGGCGCGTTGGGCCTTCCAGCTCTCAAGTGGCTGCACGAACCCAAGGGCGTCAACGTTGTCCTGATGAATCTGCTCAACAGCATCTTTGGCACGAGTCTGACTTGGCCTCAGCTCTCCGACCCGCTGAATGTGGTCCTCAGCGGGCCCAGCCTGGCCCTCGTGTCGATCATTATCTACAACTGGTGGGTCTTTGTCGGCTACGACACGGTCATCTACTTGGCCGGGCTTGGCAACATCCCAGGTGAGCTCTACGAGGCAGCGGAGATCGACGGAGCCGGCCGCTGGGCGCTCCTGCGCAAGATCACTTTCCCGCTCCTGTCTCCGACGACCTTCTTCCTCACGATCATTGCGACAATCGGTACGTTCAAGGCCTTTAATCACATCTGGATCATGAAAGAGGAAGCAGCCAGGGACACGGTCGAAACGACCACGCTTCTTATCTTTCAGGTATTCCGAGGGCAAGGGCAGTTTGGTGAGGCTGCCGCCATGTCGTTCATCCTCTTCGCCGTGATCTTGGTCCTTTCTCAAATCCAGAATCGGGTTGGCGACAAGCTGGTGTTCTATGGCTAACAGACCGCACACACACCCTGCCCTATACCGGCTTCGCACCGCAGTGACGAGAGGCCTTACGTACGTTCTTCTGATTGCCGGTGCCGTCATCATGGTGGCGCCCTTTGTCTGGATGCTCAGCACGTCGGTCATGACTCTGGGCGAGGCGAATGCAGGCCGCCTCTTTCCACGCAGCGTGCGTTTCACCTGTCCCTATGTGAACCTGCCGAGCCTCTCCGACAACACCGTGACTCGATTCTCGGTCAGCGCGGCCATCTTAGCCGGGCAGCCAGAGCTCCACACAGACAGCTACTACGTCGAGGTTCAGCAGGAAGATGGGTGGCAGTTTCGCCTCGTCAATAACAAAGGGACAGCCGTGGCCATCGCTCCGGTAGGACAGGCAAGTCAGCCGCTCACGGATGAGTGGCAACCGATCCCGACCGGTGGCGGGGACTATGACACGGGACTCGGCATGTCCTTTACCTTCGCTCCCCCCGGCGCCTATGAGGCAGGCATGCGGCGCAAGGGCGCGGCGCGAATCGACTACGTTAACTGCTGTGAGTACCCGACGGATATGCAGAACCTGGCAGCGGCCCAGCGCGCCCACAGGGTCTACGCCGGGCGCGCCATCCCAGACGACCTTGGCAACTGCCGCACGGCGGCTCGCAAGGTTGACTACTTCTTCTCCGAGTTTCTGGGCGGCAACTACTACCAGGCGTGGGTCACGGCCAAGTTCGGCAGCTACCTTTGGAATAGCATCCGCCTTACGCTCATTACGCTGGCAGGTATGCTGGTTATCTCAACATTGGCGGCCTATGCGTTTGGCCGCATGCACTTTGCGGGTCGCAATCTTCTCTTCGCCCTGCTGTTGTCCACGATGATGATCCCAGAAACGGTGACCATGATCCCCAACTTCTTGACCATCACCGGGAACAATCCGTTCTTGCCCTTCATCAATTGGTATGACAACTGGCCCGCGCTGACGGTGCCGTTCATGGCGAGCTTTTTCAACATCTTCTTGCTGCGCCAGTTCTTTGCCCAGGTTCCGGACGAGCTCTGGGATGCGGCCCGGATTGACGGCGCCGGGCACCTGCGGTTCCTGGTCCAGGTAGTGCTGCCCCTCTCGAAGGCGCCTATCATGACGGTGATCGTGTTTGGCTTCATCGGGTCGTGGAATGCCCTGCTGTGGCCCCTGATTGCCACCAAGGCGGGATCGAAGTGGTGGCCGATCTCGGTCGGTCTGCAGAATTTCGTGTCGGAGGCTGGCCCCGAAACCCACTTGTGGATGGCGGGCGCCAGCCTGAGCATGCTGCCTGTGCTGATCCTCTACTTCCTGGCACAGAAGCAGTTCGTGGAAGGGATTGCGACGACAGGCCTCAAGGGCTAGGCAATGCAGAATGCACAAGGCTCAACTTCGCATTGTGAGTTGTGCATTGAGAACTGAGAGGAGGTGATGCGATGACGGAGAGGGCGGGCTGATGCCTGCCCAGTTGGGTCGAGCGGCCAATGTGCAGTTCAACCTGTCAGGACCAAGTATTGGAGGAGAGAAACGAAATGAAAAAGTGGATGTACATCTTGATGATGGCCGTCCTGGTGGTGCCGCTGATCATCACAGCCTGTGCACCAACCGAGGAAGTGCCGGCCGAAGAGCCGGAGGTTGTGGAGCCCACAGCTGAGACGCCGGCAGAAGAGCCGGTTGTCGCCGCTGAGTATGAAGACGTCGACCCCAAGGGTGCTGAGGTGCTCTGGTGGCACCAGCACACGGGCTCGCGCGCCGAGGGCCTTCAGCAGATGGTCGACGAGTTCAACGCGAGCAACGAGTGGGGGATCACCGTCCTCTCGGAGTATGCCGGAGGCTATTCCGAGATCTATGACAAGATGATCGCCGCTATCGCGGCCGACGACCCCACGCTGCTGCCGAACCTCATCTCGCAGTATCCCAACAGCCTCGCCAAGTTCCAGCTTTCCGATGCGCTGGTCGACATGGACGCGCTGATCGAAAGCCCCAAGTGGGGCCTGACCGCCGAGGAGAAGGCCGACTTCTTCCCGGGCGTCCTGGAGGCAAACGTCAACCCGCAGTTCGGCGACGGTCACTTCCAGCTCGCCTTCCCGCCCCAGAACTCGATGGAGGTGCTCTACTACAACCAGACCTGGTTGGAAGAGCTGGGCTATGATGGTCCGCCCGAGACCTGGGCCGAGTTCAAGGAGATGGCCTGCGCCGCTTCGGACCCGGCCGCCGGGACCATCGGCTACGAAATCAGCGCCGATGCGTCGCGCTTCTCGAGCATGGTCTTCAGCCGGCATGGCACCTACTTCGAGGCCGACGGCAGCTCCTTTGACTTTGAGAACGACACCGTCAAAGAGACGATGCGCTTCATGAAGGAGCTGTACGACGAGGGCTGCATCGCCCAGATGGCAGAAGCGTACGGCGACCAGACCGACTTTGGCAACTACAAGACGCTCTTCACTATCGGTTCCTCCTCCGGCTTACCCTACTACGCCAGTGCTGTTGCTGAAGGCGAGAAGGGTGAGTTCGAGTGGAGCGTGGCGCCGCTGCCGTACAAGGACGGCGGCGACGTGCCGGTGCAGAATATCTACGGCGCGCCGATTGCCGTGCCGAAGACGACACCCGAGCAGGAGTTGGCAGGCTGGCTATTCCTGAAGTGGTTTACCAACAGCGAGAACAACGCGCGCTGGGCCAAGATCAGCAACTACTTCCCTGTGCGTGCCTCGGCTGCCGATGGGATGGCAGACTACTTCGCCGCGGACCCAGCCTTCAAGACGGCCTTCGACTTGCTCCAATACGGCACCTTCGAGGCTCAGTGGTGCGCGTGCTACGAAGATGTCCGCCGCAAGATGGAGAACTCCTACAACCTGATCCTCGAGGGGCAGGACATCGATGCCACGCTTGCACAGCTGCAGGCCGACGCCAACGTCAGCCTGGCGGAGAACGCGCCCGGCGGAGCGGCGCCCGTCGCCGACCTCTATGGTGAGGTCAAGCTCGCCAAGAAGCTCATCGTCTCGACCGATCCAAACTACAAGCCGCAGAGCTTCCTGAACGACAAGGGCGAGCTGGATGGTTTTGACATCGACGTGGCCAAGGAAGTGGCCGCGGCACTGGGTGTTGAGGTCGAGTTCGTCACCCCTGATTGGGACATGATCACCGGTGGAAACTGGGGCAAGCGCTGGGACCTCAGCATCGGCTCGATGACTCCGACCGAGGAGCGCGCCCAGATTCTCTGGTTCACCGATCCCTACTACTACACGCCCGCCTCCTTCGCCGTGCACAAGGATAACACCACCATCAACTCCGTCCAAGACCTGGCCGGCAAGAAAGTCGGACTCGGGACGGCCACCACCTACGAGGCGTACCTGAACAACGCGCTCACCATCATGGGCGGCGAGATCATGTACGATCCGCCGGCCGGGCTGGAAGTGGTCCCCTACAGCACCGATGCCGAAGCAATCCAGGATCTGGCGCTGGGTGACGGGACGCGGCTCGACGCCGTCATGTCGGCCCAGCCCACCATCCAGACGGCCATCGACGAAGGCCAGCCGCTGAAGTACGTCGGCACGCCGGCGTTCTACGAGCCGCTTGCCTTTGCGCTGGACAAGTCGCGTGGCACGTCTGACAAGATGATCAGCCAGCTCAACAGTATCCTCAAGAAGCTGCATACCCCGAACAAGGACACCGGCGTGAGCAAGCTCAGCGAGCTCTCGGTGAAGTGGTATGGCATCGACCTGACCACGGTCCTTGCGCCGGGAGAGGGCGAGGCGCCGGCAGAGGAAGTGCTGTTCGCCTACGAAGCACCCAACTGCGACTACGGCGGCGAGTTCCTCAAGATGGAGGCCGTCGATGACCTGACCGTTCGCTTCACCCTCTGCTACCCCGACGTGGCCTTCCGCTCCAAGGTGGCCTTCTCGGCCTTTGCCATCAACGACTCCGCCTACCTCGAGTCGACCGGTGGAACCGGTACCATCGTCGATCAACCCAACGGCACCGGCCCCTACAAACTCGTGGAGTGGCAGCGCGGCGAGCAGCTCATCATGGAAAAGAACCCAGAGTACTGGGGTGAGCCGGGCATCGCTGACACCCTTGTCTTCCGCTGGAGCACCGAAGGCGCCCAGCGCCTGGTCGAGTTGCAGTCGGGCAATGTGGACGGGATAGACAATCCGACACCGGACGACTTCCCAACCATCGAGGCCGACAGCAACCTTGTCCTTTACCCCCGTGAGGCGCTCAACATCTTCTACCTGGGCATGAACAACGCGGGCGCACCTTTTGACAATGAGAAGGTGCGGCAGGCGATTGGCATGGGCATCGACCGCCAGCGCATCGTGGACAACTTCTATCCGCCGGGCTCCACGGCCGCCAGTCACTTCACGCCGTGCGCCATCCCGGGCGGATGCGAAGGCGAGGAGTGGTACGAGTTCGACGTGGCCGCGGCCAAGGCCCTCCTCGCAGAAGCGGGCTTTGCAGATGGCTTCGCAACCAAGCTCACCTACCGTGACGTAGTGCGCGGCTACCTGGCGCAGCCAGCCGTTGTGGCCCAGGACATCCAGGCACAGCTCAAGGCCAACCTGAACATCGACGCCGAAATCGTGGTCATGGAATCAGGTGCCTTCATCGATGCCGCGGATGCCGGCCAACTTGAAGGCCTCCATCTGCTAGGCTGGGGTGCGGACTACCCCGACCAGACCAACTTCCTCGACTATCACTTCGGCCAGGGTGCCTCCGCGCAGTTCGGCGCAGGCTTCCCCGACATCTGGGAGGTGCTGAAGGAAGCCGGCACGCTGTCTGATCAGGACGCACGCAACGAGCTGTACGCTGAGGCCAACAACCTGCTGAAGCAGCACGTGCCGATGGTGCCGGTCGCCCATGGCGGCTCCGCCACAGTCTACAAGGCTGACGTGGTGGGTGCGCACTCAAGCCCGCTGGGCAACGAGACCTTCAAGGTAATGGACCCCGGCGGCCGCGACACCTTCGTCTGGATGCAGAATGCCGAGCCGATCGGCCTCTACTGCCCAGACGAGACGGACGGCGAGTCACTGCGCGCCTGCGAGCAGATGAACGAATCACTACTCGCATTCGTGGTCGGTGGGACCGACACCGAGCCCTCGCTGGCGGAGAGCTGTGACGCGAACGAGGACCTGACCGTCTGGACCTGCAAGTTGCGGGCCGGCGTCAAGTTCCACGACGGCAGCACCCTCGATGCGAAGGACGTTGTTGATTCCTACGCGGTGCAGTGGGACGTGGCTCATCCGCTCCATGTCGGCCGCGATGGATCGTTCACCTACTTCTCGTCGCTCTTTGGCTCGTTCCTGAACGCGCCTGAGTAGACGCCTGTGGAAGGAGGTCCGGCCGGGCCTGGGCAGAGAAGCAGCTTGGCTGACGAGCCCGTGGCCCTGCGCCGGACCTCCATCCCGTGGAAAACCCAGAACGTACGGCAGGATGGGGTGGCGCCTCGACGTCGCCCCATCCTTTCTACCGGGTAGGGGCGGGCTCCAATCCTGCGCCTACGGAGGATAGTATGACCGGTTACGTCATACGCCGCTTGCTCCTGGCGATACCCGTTCTGCTAGGGATAGTGTTCGTCGTGTTCACGCTGGTGCGCCTGATTCCCGGAGACCCTTGCAGGGCCGCACTCGGGGAGCGGGCCACGGATGAGATCTGCGAGCCGTACCTGGAGCGTCGTGGGCTGAACGAGCCTATCCCAGTCCAATTCGTCTACTACTTGCGGGAGCTGGCTCGCGGCGACCTGGGCGACTCCTACCGACAGGGGCGGCCCGTAACCCAGATGCTGGTCGAGAGACTCCCGGTTACCCTACAGCTGAGCTTCTTTGCGCTCCTCTTTGCGATCCTCGTCGGAATCCCGCTGGGCATCGTGTCTGCCAACTGGCACAACTCCGGCGTGGATGTGGCAACGATGATAACGGCCAACATAGGCGTCTCCATGCCGGTGTTCTGGCTGGGGCTGATGCTGCAGTACGTCTTCGCTGTGCTGCTGAAGGATACGCCGCTTCAGCTTCCCCCGTCAGGAACGCTTCAGGCTGGCGTAATCATTCCCCCTCTGTACGAGACCTACGAGTGGCAGGTGAGCGGCGCTGTCAAGACAGCCCTTGACTTCCTCTCCAAAATGCATGCGCTCAATGCGCTCTTCTCCGGGAACATGAAAGGGCTGGCTGATGCTCTGAGACACCTCATTCTGCCGGCCTTCGCTCTGGGCACAATTCCTATGGCCATCATTGCGCGCATGACCCGCTCGAGCCTTCTCGAGGTGCTCGGGCTGGACTATATCCGCACCGCCCGCTCCAAGGGCCTGAAGGAGTGGGCTGTCATCATGAGGCACGGGCTGCGCAACGCCATGCTGCCAGTGGTCACGATCATTGGTCTTCAATTCGGCATCCTCCTTGCGGGTGCGGTCCTGACAGAGACAATCTTCAACCTCTCGGGGGTGGGCCGTGCTCTGTACGAAGCCATCACCGCGCGCGACTACCGCGTGGTGGAAGGCTTTACGCTGGTCATTGCCGTCCTCTTCGTGACCATCAATCTGATTGTCGATGTGTCCTACGCCTATCTAGACCCCCGCGTACGGCTGCAGTAGGGGGATCCGACCATGATGACCAATAGCAAGCTCTCATCTCCAGAAGTAGCCTCACTTGAAGAGACCGTGAGCCATCGCCCAAGCTCCCTGTGGCGCGACGCTTTCCGGCACTTGTTCCGGAAGCGCTCGGCCATCGTGGGAATGGTCCTGCTCGCGGCACTGCTGTTCGTGGCGCTCTTTCACACCTTGCTGGCCACCCACGACCCCGAAATCCCGATGCTAGACATCCCCGAGGAGGTAGCAGCGGGCGTCAAGAAGCGGATGCCCCCCTGCGTGCACCTCTTGGGCTGTCCCGAAGAGATACCCCAGCACATTCTCGGAACGGATGGCAACCTGCGCGACTTTTACAGCCGTATGGTGTATGGCGCGCAGTGGTCCCTGATCATCGGCTTCACCACGGTAGGTTTCGCCATTGTGCTGGGCACACTTCTAGGGGCAGTCGCGGGGTACGCCGGGGGCTGGGTCGACAACGTCATCATGCGCCTGATGGATGTCATGCTGGCATTCCCTTCCCTCATCCTCTCGATCGCGATCGTTACGGTGCTCGGCCCGGGACTGATCAACGCCCTGTTGGCGATCGGCATCGTGTCGATCCCGGTCTACTCGCGCATTGTCCGGGCAAGTGTCCTCTCTGTGAAGGAGGCCGATTTCGTGACGGCCGACCGTGCCCTGGGGGTCCGTAGCTCCCGCATCCTTTTCCACCGCATACTGCCGAATGCACTCACCCCGCTGATTGTCGCCGGGACCTTGGGGATCGCGACGGCCATACTGGATGCGGCAGCCCTCTCCTTCCTCGGGCTCGGGGCCCAGCCGCCCATGCCAGAGTGGGGATCCATGCTCGGTGCGGAGCGGAACCAGGTCTTTACGGCACCCCACCTGGTCTTTTTCCCAGGCATCGCCATTATGCTCACCGTGCTCAGCTTCAATCTCTTGGGGGACGGGATGCGAGACGCCCTCGATCCACGCCTCAACCGGTAGTGCTCAGAGGTACCATGACTGATCCCAGTGACACAGCCAGGCCGGACGAGCTTCTGCTGGACATCCGCAACCTGCGAACCTATTTCCACACGCTCGATGGCGTGGTCAAGGCGGTGGATGGCATCGACTTCCACGTCAAGCGGGGTGAGGTAGTCGGGCTCGTCGGCGAGTCGGGCTGCGGCAAAAGCGTAGCCTCGTTGTCCGTGATGCGCCTCATCTCCTATCCCGGCAAGATCGAAACGGGCGAGATATGGTTCGATGGGATGAACCTGACCAGTATGCGGCAGAGGGAGATGACCGCCCTCCGTGGCCGCCGCATGTCCATGATCTTCCAGCAGCCCACGTCCTGCCTGAACCCGGTCTACAACGTCGAGCACCAGCTCTCCGAAGTCTACCGCGTGCACCAGAGGCTGAAGCGCGGACCCGCCAGGGAGCGCGCACTCGAGCTTCTCCGGCAAGTGGGAATTCCCGATCCGGAGCGCCGGCTCAAGGCTTTTCCTCACGAGTTGTCTGGCGGAATGGCCCAGCGGGTCATGATCGCCATGGCGCTGGCCTGCAATCCCGATCTCCTTTTTGCGGACGAGCCCACGACGGCGCTGGACGTGACGATCCAGGCGCAGATCCTTGATCTGATGCGCAACGTGCAGTCCAACATGGGCACGGCGATTGTCCTCATCACCCACGACCTTGGGGTGGTTGCTGAGATGGCCTCTCGAATCGCGGTTATGTATGCGGGGCAGATTGTCGAGGAGGCTGACATTGCCGCCCTCTTCTCGGACCCTCTGCATCCCTATACCCAGGGATTGCTTGGTTCAGTGCCGGTCCTGGGCCAGCAGAAGGACGAGTTGGATATCATTCCGGGCACCGTGCCCAACCTGATCAACCTGCCTGCCGGCTGCCGGTTTGCACCACGCTGCCGGGCCCGAGTCGAGCACGGCCTGGAAATATGCCTTACCGAAGTGCCGCCACTGGCGCCTGCGGCCATTCGCCATAGCGCGCGTTGCTGGCTGCACCAGTAGCCCGTGCGCCGGAGCGCAGGGAGCCGGCGGCTAGTTGCGACTGAGGAGCCGACTTTGGAGAACTTGATCGAGGTCAGGAACCTGACCAAGCATTTCCCGGTACGCGGCGGTCTGTTGCAGCGTGTGCAGGGCTGGGTCAAGGCGGTCGATGGGGTGAGTCTGGCGGTAAGGAAAGGGGAGACCCTCGGCCTGGTCGGTGAATCAGGCTGCGGCAAGACGACCGTAGGTCGTTGTATTCTCAGGCTAATATCGCCCACCTCGGGTGAGGTTCTTTTCGAGGGACGTGACCTCCTTGCCCTGTCAACCGAGGAGATGAAGCCGCTGCGCCGGGAGATGCAGGTCATCTTCCAGGACCCCTTTTCTTCCCTCGATCCACGAGCCAAGATCGCGGACAGCATCGGCGAGGGCCTCTACGTCCACGGCGTCCGTGATGGCGTGGAGCGGCGACGGAAGGTCCTCGACGTGATGCGGTTGGTGGGCCTGTCTGAGGATCATATGCGCCGCTATCCTCACGAGTTCTCGGGTGGCCAGCGCCAGCGGATTGGCATCGCGCGGGCCCTGATCCTGGGCCCCAAGTTCGTCGTCTGTGATGAGCCGGTTTCGGCCCTGGACGTGTCCATCCAGGCACAGGTCCTCAACCTCCTGCGCCAGCTTCAGCGTGAGCTTGGGCTGACGCTCCTCTTCATTGCCCACAACATGAGCGTGGTGGAGCACATCAGCGATCGGATAGCTGTGATGTACCTGGGAAAGATCGTCGAGATTGCAGAGCGGCGGCCTCTGTATGACAAGCCTCTGCACCCGTATACGAGAGCATTGCTGTCTGCCATTCCTGTGCCCGTGCCGGGGCGCCGGCGCCAGCGGACGATTCTCGAGGGAGACGTCCCCAGCCCGTTGCGCCCCCCGAGCGGCTGCCGCTTTCACCCACGCTGCCAATTCGCCCAGGAGAACTGCTCGGTTGTCGAGCCGACCTTGCGGGACCTGGATGCCGAGCACAGCGTGGCATGCCACTATGGTGAGCAATTCGCCCGCTAGTTTCTCAACCTAGCAGAGGGATGGGCTCCTAGGAGGAGTGTGGTATGACGCAAGCGAGTGATGAGGGCCAGTCAAACGTGCCCAGGGCAGTCAAGATACTCCTCGCCCTGGTCACCGTTACGGCGCTGTTGAGCCTTGCGTACGCTGCCCAGTACTACCTTGGCGGGCCTCTCCGCCTGTCAGTCGTCAGTCCGTTTGCCGACATGGAGGTGGGACCGAAGAAGAACCTGCTTGCCGCTGGAGCGCAGGATGGCGCCGTCCGGGTCTGGGAGCTGCCGAAAAAGCTGCCCACCGGTGTCGGCAGGGACTTTGACATCGCGTCTCAGGCGGCCTGGCCGGTGCACCGGCTGGTCGGCAGCGGCGCGCCCGTCATCGACGTCGCTTTTGCCCGCGACGGCAGCCGGCTCTTTGCCGTGACGGGCGACGGAAAGCTCTGGACGTGGGACCTCAAGAGCTATGGCGCGGAGAGCCAGCTCGATCTGGCTGGTGCACCACTGCTGGATGCGGACTGGGATGCCGAGCGCACCTCACTGGCGACCTTGGGCCAAGATGGCTCAGTCCGCGTTTGGGATCTGGCTACCAGACAGGAGGTGCGGAGCGTGGACTCTGCCGGCGGTGCGGTGATCGCCGTCGATGCCGCCGGTACAAGGGTGGCGGCCGGCAGCGGCTCCAAGATCAAGATCTGGGACATCAAGACCGGCGAGGAGCTCGTAGAGCTCGACGGATATCTCGAGCAGCCAGAAGACCAGGACTCCTGGATGGGTCACACCAAGGAAGTAACCGCCCTTGTCTTCAGCCCGGATGGCGACACCTTGGTCTCTGGCGGGGCTGACGCCGATTTGCTGCAGTGGGATCTGGAGACGGGCAAGATCACGGCAGAGTCGGAGGGTCACTGGTCCAGTGTCACCAGCCTCCTCTTCGATGACCTGGGCACGACCCTGCTTACCGGCAGCAAGGATACCAAGGCCCGGACCTTCCGGATGCCGGCGGGGAAGGGCACCGCCATCTATGAAGGGCACTTGGGTACAATCACCGCCGTAGCTTATGGACCCACCACGGACTCTATCTTTTCCGCCGGCTCGGACGGCACCGTCCGAGCCTGGGAGTCGGCCAACCAGTATGTCACCCACCTGGAATGGTCTCGCGCCGGGCTGCAGCCCTCCTGGGGCAGGATACTGGCCGTGTGGCTGCTGTTGAGCGGCGTGCTTGGCCTGCTCTGTGTGTGGGGCCTGCGTCGCTCCGCGACATGGAGCCACCTCCTGACACTGGCGCTGTTCCTCCTCGGTCCTATCGTGGTCCTGGGCGTGCCAGTGTTCGAGGTGCTCACTTATCCTCTGCAGTGGAGCGGTAGGCTGCGCATTGGCTGGCCTTTGCTCGCGCTCTTGCTGTGGTATCTGGCGATTGTGGTCGTCCTCACGCGCCGGTCGGTGGTCGGCCACTACGAGGCGCCGCGCCAGGCGTCTCTCTCGCGCCAGTTGATGGTGAGCCAGCAGACTGCCAAGCTGAGGTTTGGCCTCTTTACCCTGGCCGTGTGGTTCGGGCTACTCGTCCTGCTCTATTCGGTGCTTCGCCGCTTCAACCTAGACGTCTCCTTCATGGGGCACTACCTTCCGTTCATCATGAAAGGTGCCGGCCTGACCCTTGGTGTCTCGGCCATATCCATTGTGCTGGCGGTCATCCTGGCCCTGCTGGGCGCACTTGGGCGTCTCTCCAGGAACGCGGTCGCCAACGGAATCTCCGGATTCTACATCTCGCTCATTCGCGGCACCCCACTCTTGGTGCAGATCTACATCTGGTACCTGGGCCTTCCGCGGCTGAACATAGTCCTGGATGCGGTCGTGGCTGGCGTATTGGCACTGGGTGTCAACTATGGTGCCTACATGACCGAGATCTTCCGGGCCGGCATCCAGGCCATCGGCAAGGGACAGCACGAAGCGGCCTCGGCGCTTGGAATGTCCCGCGCGCAGACGCTCCGCAAGATCGTGCTGCCGCAGGCCTTCCGCATCGTGATCCCCCCTATCGGCAACGAGTTCATCGCCATGATGAAGGACTCGTCCCTGGTGTCCGTCATGGCAGTTTGGGAGCTGACCTATCGCGCGCAAAAGATAGGTCGTCAGTATTTCCGCAACATGGAGACCTTCATTATCGCCGCCGCTTTCTACTGGATCTTGACCGTCGTCTTCCAGGCACTGCAGGGGCGGCTTGAGGAATACATGGCTCGTGGCGAGCGGCGCTAGTCCTGCGGGGTCAGCAGGAGCGAAAAAGAGGGGCAAGGGTCGATGACAGAACCGATCATCAGGGTCAGAGGTCTGCACAAGTATTTTGGGCCGCTGCATGTCATCAAAGGCGTGGACCTGGACGTCACGCCGGGGGAAGTAGTCGTGATCATCGGGCCGTCTGGGGGGGGGAAGAGCACCTTCCTGCGCTGCCTCAACTTCCTGGAGGAGCCCTCAGCCGGAACCATCGAAATCGACGGCGTCGTGATCGATGCGCGTGAGCCGGCGAGTCGCCACCGGCGCCAGATCCGCGAGCTGCGCAAGCGGGCCGGGATGGTATTCCAGCAGTTCAACCTCTTTCCACACATGACAGCACTCCAGAACATCACCGAGGCCCCGGCAACGGTCAAGGGTTGGCCCCGGGACAAGTCAGTCGCGAAGGCAGAGGAGCTGCTGCGTTGGGTCGGTCTCTCCGAGAAAAGGGACGAGTATCCTTCCCGGCTCTCCGGCGGGCAACAGCAGCGCGTAGCGATAGCGCGGGCCCTCGCCATGGAGCCCAAGATCATGCTCTTTGACGAACCGACCTCCGCGCTCGATCCCGAGCTGATCGGAGAGGTGGTGGACGTCATGGAGCGGCTCGCGCAGGAAGGCATGACCATGCTCGTGGTCACGCACGAGCTCCACTTCGCCCGCGACGTTGCCCACCGTGTGATATTGATGGCCGATGGGCTCTGGGCGGAGGAGGGGCCGCCGGCTGAGCTGTTCACCAACCCGAAGGAAGAGCGCACCCGGCAGTTCTTGGCGCACATCCTATGAGCTGTTTCCTGAAGCGTCATCTAGCTCCTGCTCCTCAGGTAGCGGATGAGGAGCGGCAGGATTGTTGAGCCCATGGCCCTTCGTGGCGGTCTTTGGCTGCGGGTTTCTGCTGGCGCTTGTGGTGACCCCGCTGGCTGGTGCCGTCGGCCGGCGATGGGGGCTCGTCGACCACCCGGGAGGAAGGCGCAAGCATAGCGGCGTTGTGGCTCGCACCGGGGGAATCGCCCTCTTCGTCGCCTTCCTGGGGGCTATGATCCTATCCCAAGTGCTTCCGGTGCCCCGTCAGGACCCCAATGAACTCACACGCTTCTTCGGGATCCTTCTAGGCACCGCGTTTCTCTTCGTCGCCGGCCTCGTTGACGATTGGCGAGATCTCAAACCGGGCCCTCAGTATCTCCTTCAGGCCGTCGCCGCCGGGATCGCCATTTCCTGCCTGGTCTTCATCGAGCAGGTAATGAATCCCTTCAGCGACAGGCTCCTGGGACCATTCCCTCTCTGGGTGACTATCTTCGTGACACTCTTCTGGATCATGGGCATGGTCAATACGGTCAACTTCCTGGATGGCGTGGACGGGCTGGCGGCAGGGGTTGGTGCCATCGTCAGCGCTTTCCTGGCCATCCACATGCTCAGGGAAGGCCAGTATAGTGTTGCCTTGCTGCCCCTCGCGCTGCTGGGGGCCACCCTCGGCTTCCTCCCCTTCAACTTTTATCCAGCCCGAATCTTCCTGGGCTCCGGCTCCTGGCTCTTGGGCTTTGCTATCGCCACTCTGGGCATCGCGGCTGGTGCCAAGCTAGCCCTGGTGCTGCTCGTTCTCTTCATACCGATCATCGATGTCGCCTGGCTGATCGTTAGCCGCATCCGGGCGGGCCAGTCGCCGGGCCAGGCGGACAGGCGCCATCTCCACTTCCGGTTGCTGGACCTCGGTCTGAGTGCGCGGCAGGTCGTACTCATCTACTACGGCTATTGCCTGCTGCTCGGGACCGCGGCGCTCCTTGTCAGCTCACGCCTCCTGAAGCTCGTCACACTGCTTGTCTTGGGGCTCGGGACGCTCATCCTGTTGGCAATCTTGGCAAAGGCCAGCCTGCGTGGCGAACGCGATTCAGGCTGACTTGACCCTCCCATCGATTGCGGCTAGAATCTAGCCAAACCAGTCTGCGGAATTGTGTATGTCTGACCCAGAAACCGGCGCCCTCTACTGCGCAAACCACCCGTCCGTCGCGACCATGCTGCGCTGCAACCGCTGTGGCAAACCAATCTGTGTGCGCTGTGCCGTCCGGACACCCGTCGGGTACCGCTGCAAGCAGTGCGTTGGCCAGCAGCAGGCTGTCTATTACACGGGTGGCACCCTGGACTATGTCGCCTGCGCGATCATTGCCCTTGTCCTGGGCGGGCTGGCAGCATTCCTGATGCTTGCCCTACGTGGCTGGTTCTTTGGCCTGATCTTGGGACCGGCCATCGGTGCCGGAATCGCCGAAGTCGTACGCACTGCCCTGCGCCGGCGGCGAAGCCGGTACCTGTGGCTGACGGCGGGGGCGGGCATTGTGTTTGGGGCGGTGCCGGCTCTGCTGCTGCGCTGGGGCAGGCTCGATCTCTGGGGTCTGTTGGCGCTGGGCATCTTCCTCGTCCTGGCCGTCGCTGCCGTAGCTGCGCGCCTGCGCTGACGCTATGTCTGCATCCGAGCCTGGCAGGCTTTGCCCCACTGGGGGATAGAACAGAGGTAGAGGCATCTCATGCTCAGCGACCTCACCATCCGCGACCTGGCCATCATCGATGCCCTTCAGATCAGCTTTGACCCAGGCTTCTCCGTACTAACAGGCGAGACAGGTGCCGGCAAGTCCATCATCATCGATGCCGTGAGCCTGCTGCTCGGCGGACGTGCAGATGCCGACATGGTCAGGGTTGGTGCGGAGAGGGCGCTGGTCGAAGGGACGTTCGTTCTGGACGTCGAGACGGCTGACCGGCTCAGGCCGCTGCTGGAGCAGGAAGGGCTAGAAGGCGATTCACCCGGCCTGCTGGCGATAGGACGTGAGATCCGCCGCGGGGGTCGCACTATCTGCCGCGTGAATGGGCGGGCAGTCTCTCTCCGGGTGCTCAGCAGCATCGGCGAGCTGTTGGTGGATATCCACGGTCAGACGCAGCACCTGTCACTCATGCGCGCCCGCGAGCATGTTGACCTACTTGACCGTTTCGGTGGACTCTGGCCCTTGCGCGAACAGGTTGGAACCCTGGTTCGTAGACTTCGGGGAGTGCGGAAGGAGCTGGCCGACCTCAGGCAGGATGAGCGTGAGCGAGCCCATCGCATCGACCTACTGCGCTACCAGGTCGGGGAGATTGAGTCGGCTCACCTTCGGCCGGGTGAAGACCAGGAGCTTTCGGTGGAGCGGGTGCGCCTGGCCAATGCGGAGCAGCTGAGCCAGGCTGCCGATGAAGCGTACGGCACCCTCTACGAAGGTGAGGACGATCGCCGCTCGGCCATTGACCTGGTGCAGGAGGCAACCCGTGCCGTGGCCGGCCTTGCACGGCTCGATCCCTCCAATGCGGCGCTTCAGACCGGCCTGGTCTCCGTGGCTGACCAGTTGGACGACCTGGCACGTGCCCTGCGCGATTACCGAGATCAGATAGAGTTCAACCCTGAGCGGCTCGACCAGGTGGAAGAGCGCCTCGCAGTCATTCACAACCTCCAGCGCAAGTATGGCGATGGGATCGAGGGCGTGCTCGAATTCGAGGCTGCTGCACGGCGCAAGCTGGAGACGATTGAGCACAGTGGCGAGCGCGTTGCCGAGCTCGAAGCGTCTGAGGACGGCCTCTTGCGGGCGATCGGCCAGTCCGGCGCCGATCTCTCAGCGCGTAGACGCGAGGCAAGCGAGCGCCTCTCCGGCATAATCGAGGCGGAGCTGGATGAGCTCAGCATGGCGCGCGCACGCTTCGCTGTCGCCATGGAGTGGAGCGACGACCCCCTTGGGGCAATCGTCGACGGCAGGCGTGTGGCGTTCGACTTGTCGGGTCTCGACCAGGTCGAGTTCCTGATAGAACCCAATGTCGGTGAAGGGCTGAAGCCTCTGGTCAAGATCGCCTCTGGCGGTGAGACGTCGCGCCTCATGTTGGCGCTCAAGACCGTCCTTGCCCTCGCGGACCGGACCCCAACACTCATCTTTGATGAGATAGATGCGGGAATTGGCGGGAGAATCGGAGCGGTCGTCGGAAAGAAACTATGGGCACTCACGGTTGCAGATGGGGGCACCCAGTGCCGGCACCAGGTGCTGTGCGTGACTCATCTCCCGCAGCTCGCGTCCTACGGCGACCAGCACCTCCAGGTGGCCAAGGGGGTCTCGGGCGAAAGGACGGTGACCCGAGTGCGGTCCCTCCAGGGCGTGGATCGCCAGGGGGAGATTGCCTCCATGCTGGGCACGGTGACCGATCTTACCTCTGCCAGCGCCCGCGAGATGCTGGCTGCGAGCGAGGAAGACAAGCAGCGGCGCCGTCCCTCGGTCCAGGCACAGCCTGCGGGCTAGTGCTGGAGGGTTTCTCGCCCCGCTCACCAAGGGGCGCGGCGACTTGGGCCTGATTTCCGACATCTCGAGGAGGACAGATGCAGACACAGGACGATCAGCCGGGCGAGGATACCAAAGGCGGCGCTTGGTCGGTCTCTGACGCCTCGCAGGTCACAACAGAGCAGGCCACCCGGACCGCCCGCAAGACGAGCACCGGCCGGCGCAAAGCAACGTCGAGCCGCAAGACTACCGGGAAGGCCGAGGAGAAGCCAAAGACGGCAGCCAAGCGCAAGACAGCCAAGGCGGCCAAAGACGACGACAAGCCAGCGACAAAACGCAAGACGAGCAAGACCGCCAAGGACGCCGAGAAGCCAAAGACGACGACCAAGCCAAAGGCCAAGAAACCGGCGAGCCAGGCCAAGACCGGTGCGTCAAAGCGCAAGACCACCAAGAAAGAGACGACCACCGCCTCTAGCAAGCGGCGCCCACGCCGGAAGCAGGATCTGGGGGACCTAATCTCCGAGCTTTTGGAGCGCCGAGCGGCGGGCGAGAAGGGGTCCGAGGCGGTCGTCGAGGCAATCCTGGAGCACCTGACGAAAAACCTGGGGCTTTCGTCCGACGCAGCCACGCTGGTGGTCGGCTATATCCTCGACAAGCTTGTCAAGAGCAAGAAAGCAAAGGCACCTGTAGCGACCGGCGAAGCGACGGTGCCCGAGACCGGCGAACTGGACCTTGGCGGCTTCTTCCGGCAAACTCGCAGTGGACCGGCGGTGGACATACGGCCCGAGGCGTCACGCGGCGAGTTGGAGGAGCTGGCACACACCGCCGGGCTGGATCCCGAAACAGCTGCCGCGAGCCTGAAGCAGGTACTCAAGATGCTTGGCGAGGCCGGACCGTAGCTTCTGCATGCGCGCCTGCCTGTAATACCACCCGTAACGCGCGAGTGCTAGACTGAACTACTGGTGCGCGAGCGCAAGGGCGCGGCTCGGGCAAGAGCTGGGGAGAACCCCGTGAAGAGGAGTGTAGCAAGATGGAAGACCTGTTCAAGGAGTTGATTCAGGGCAGTGGTCAGCAGGCACCCGAGGAGTCCGCAGCGGGGGACCCGCTGTCAGGCATTCTTCAGGGCCTGCTCGGAGGGGGCTCGCTCGAAGGCGCAGGGATGCCGTCCGCGCCATCGTCGGGGCTGGAAGGTGGCGGAGGTTTGGACCTCGGTGGCCTGCTGCAGGCCATCATGGGCGGCGGTGGACTGGGCTCCGGCATGGGCGAGGCCCAGGGCATCAGCTCAGGCGCGGGCTTGGGCGGGGGCGGTCTGGGCGGCATCCTGGGGGCCGTCTTGGGGGGCGGCGGATCGTCGTCGACAGCCGATCCCTTCGCGTCGGCAATTGCTGGCCTGCTCTCCAAGAAGCTTGGGCTTCCTCCGCAGATTGCCCAGGCCGTGGTCGTCTTTGTCCTCGGCAAGCTGCTGAAGGGCCGCACGCAGGCAGGTGCCTCCACGCCCGCTGGGTCGGGCGCGCAGGGTCTGTCGCTGGACGGACTGCTGGGCAGGATGAACAGTGGTGAGACGGTGCGCAAGACCGACATCCGCGCCACAGGCATGGCCCAGGAGCTCGCGGCCTTCACAGGCCTGGACCGCCGGACGGCGGAAGCCAGCCTGCAGGAAGTCTTCAATGCCCTCGGTGGCCAAGTAGGCAGCGCGGCATCGGCGCGCGCCCCCCGCAGGCCCAGGCAGAGTGGCCTCGACGGCATGCTGGACGACTGGCCGAAGTAGAGCAGAGGAGGCCCCACATGGATACCGCCGATCGCTTTGCGTCGCCGAACCGTGCGGTCACTGAGAAGGTGATGCGCAGCGTTGTCCAGATCGTCGCGCTGCAGCGGGCGTTCCTGGGCAACCTGAGCCCGGTCTGGACCGGCTCAGGGACACTCGTTCATTCCTCAGGGTTGATCCTGACCAATTGCCACGTTGCCAATCCGCGCGCTATGGGCATGTCCGCGCCGGCTGCCGACATGCTGGGCATCGCCATCACAGGGCGCTCGGATGAAGCCCCCGCACTGACCTACCTCGCCCAGGTGGCTGCCCAATCCCCTGAGATCGATCTGGCAGTTCTCAAGATTGTCTCCGGTCTCGACGGAAAGAAGGTCTCGGCGCTGAACCTCCCTGCGATTGACCTCGGCGACTCGGATGCCCTAGAGCTGGGCGACCAGGTCTGCATCTTTGGCTACCCGGGCATTGGGGGCGAGACGGTTACCTACACCACCGGAGCTGTCTCGGGCTTCTCCAAAGAGTCCGGCGTCTCGGCAAAGCGGGCCTGGATCAAAACCGACGCCACCATCGCCGGTGGCAACAGCGGTGGCACGGCCGTTGACCTCGACGGCCTCCTGATCGGCGTCCCTACCCAGGCCGCGGCAGGAAGCGGCATCACGCCCGTAGATGCCCGGCCTGTGGTGGACACTAACAAGGATGGTCGCGTGGACGAGCACGACAGCCCCATCGCCATCGGCGGCTTTATCAACGGGCTGCGTCCCATCAACCTCGCCAAGCCGCTCCTTGCCAAAGCCGGTGTTGCTGCCAAGCCCGCAGCAAACACGGTCAAGCCTTCGGGCTCCACCGTCAAGCCTGCGGGGTCCACGGTCAAGCCTCCGAGCGGTGTCGTCAAGCCCCCCAGCGGGGTGGTCAAACCTCCGAGCGGCGTTGTCAAGCCTCCGAGCGGGACGGTCAAGCCTCCGAGCGGCGTTGTCAAGCCCTCGGGCGGCGCCGGTGCACCCCAGCCGGTGGCGCCCCCTTCGCCAGGCCTGGCGCCCAAGGCAACCGGCCCCGCCTTCACGAACCTCGTGTTCAGCACTCAGGTCTCTGCAGACGGGCGGCCTGTCAACGCGGCGGCGATCCTGGCCAGCGGCAGTAAATCGCTCTACGCAACCTTCGAGTTTTCGGGCATGAAGAACGGCCTGGCTTGGACTCAGGTCTGGGCTGTGGACGGCAAGACCATAGTCTCCGAGCAAGGCGCATGGGACGCAGGCGCAAAGGGCCGGCGCGCCTTGCAGCTGAGCAACCCAAGTGGCCTTCCCAATGGCAAGTATCACCTCGCGCTGGCTGTGAAGGGCCAAGTGACTGCCGAGGGTGAGGTTGTCGTGGGCCGTCGAAGCGATGACACCGACACCCAGGTCTCGGGGCAGGTGGTTGATCAATCCAACGGGCGGGGCATAGCCGGCGCTCTTGTGATTGCCCTGAGGCCCGGCGTCAAGGTGCAGGCCTTTGTCCAGCAGCAGAGCTCGGACATGGCCTTTACCTCGGCCCGGACCGATTCCTCCGGTCGCTTCACTTTCCCGCAGCAGCTTCCCAAGGGCCAGGCCTACGGCCTGGTCGTAGTGGCACGCGGCTACCGGGACTTGGCCATCGAGGGCGCGCTGCGCATCGGCGCCAGCGCACCAGAGCAGGCCCAGCTGAGTGCGATAGCCCTTTCTCCGGAATAGGCACTCCTCTGGCTACTGCCGTCGACCGCCCGCTGCTCCCTATCGAGCAGCGGGCGGTCGCTTTTCTGGCCCGTGCGCTGCAACGGCAAGGGGATTGATTGGCGCTGCGGGCGCCGTCCTGGTATAATGCTTCAGGCTACCGAACACTCGCACCGCCATCGGCGGTGAGCCGGTCTGCGATGGGAAGAGAATGCGCTCGATCGTGATCGCCAACCCAACATCTGGTCCGTGGAGCACCCGTGCGGAGCTGGCCACAGTCATCGCCTACCTGCAGGAGCGCGGTTGGAGTCCCACCCTGCACATCACGGAAGCTGCCGGCGAGGCGACGGCCGTCGCGCGGCGCGCCCAGGACCAGCACATGGACGCGGTGTTTATCGCTGGTGGTGACGGCACCATCAACGAAGTCGTCAACGGCTTGGTGGGCAGCGAGGTTGCCGTTGGTGTGCTGCCGGCTGGCACAGGCAACGAGTGGGCCAAGGGTCTGGGCCTACCTAGGCGCTCGCCCATCGTCTGGCAGCCACTGGTGCAGTCTGTCAAGGCTCTCCTGGCGGGCAGCATACGCCGCATCGACATTGGGCGGGCGAATGGTCGCCATTTCTTGCAGTGGTGCGGCATCGGCCTCGACGCCGAGGTCACCTATGCCGTAGAGCCTCGCACGCGGGTCCAGCGTCGCTTGGGTGCAGTCGGCTACGTGGCCAAGGGGCTTGGCGTGGCGGCCACCCTGGTGGGCACACGCACGCGCATCACTATTGACGGCGAGAGGATCTATCGGCGGTGCGTGCTTGTGGTCATCAGCAATTCGCCCAACTACGGGGGCGTTCGGATGTCCATGGATGCTCGGGTCGATGATGGCCTCCTGGATCTCGATGTCTTTGCCGGAAATGGCTTTGCCGCATCCATGCGCACCTTCTTCTCGGTCCTGACCAGGCTCCATGTGCACGATCCGCGCCACACGGTGTATCGAGGGCGCACGATTCGCGTCGAGACGGACAAGCCGATGGCAGTCCATGTCGACAGCGAGCCCTTCAGCTGGACGCCCCTGGAGTGCGAGGTGGTGCCCAAGTCGCTGTCGATGATGGTCCCGCAGCGAACATCAGCCCACCTCTTCTCCGAGCAGCCGGCCCCCGGAGCCGCCTCTGGCCAAGCTACCGGGGCATAGTCCTGGCGGGCCATGGTCGGGCGGCCTCGCACGCCGGCGCGTGACCAGGCTCCCGAGTCACCCACCCATGGGCGGAAGCAGGACGGTCCCCATAGCAGGAGTGACCTTTGCCACACGCTGTGTATGACCTCAACCGAGTAGACAAGATCACGGCGGGCGCCGTGGGGGAGCCCGGTCATCGCGTCTTCTACATCCAGGCACGCAAAGGCCGGCGGCTGGTCACCCTGGTTGTTGAGAAGGAACAGCTTGCTGCGCTCAACCAGGCAATCGATCACCTTCTCCTGCAGCTGGCAGGCGACGATCCACGCGACGTCGCAGGCCCCGACATGCCTTCGGAGGGTGGCATGGGGCTGGAGATGCCGCTGGAGCCCGCTTTCCGCGCGGGGCAGCTGAGCCTGGGATACGACCAGGTCAGCAGCAAAGTTGTGATTGTGGCCGAAGAGCTCGCAGAAGAAGGACAGGATGCCAAGCCCTCCATTGCGCGTTTTTGGGCGCACCCCGCACAGATGCGCGCGTTCTCGCTCAACGCACAGCAGGCAATCGCTGCAGGGAGACCTCTCTGTGCCATGTGTGGCCAAGCAATCGACCCGGCAGGTCACTTCTGCCCCCGCAGAAACGGCGATCGAAAGGCACCGTGAGAGGTACGCATGCCCCACTCTCGCGGGCGGATGCGCTTACACTCCTTTCGGAGGGCGAGATCACGGTTGAAGGCCTGATCCCATGGAGCTCCAATGCGACCCTGCTTGTGACAGCTCGCCTTCCAGGCCTCACATGCCTGGCCGTGTACAAGCCACAGCGCGGCGAAAGGCCGCTGTGGGACTTTGCCACGGGAACGCTTGGCAAGCGGGAAGTGGCCGCCTATCTCGTGAGTGAGGCGCTTGGATGGGACCTTGTGCCGCCGACCCTGCTGCGCGAGGGCCCCTTGGGGCTGGGCTCGGTGCAGCTCTACGTGAGAGCCCAGGAAGACGCCCACTACTTTACGATCCGTGAGGAAGGCACCCACGGGCTTGACCTGATGCGCCTGGTGGCGCTGGACGCTGCGATCAACAACGCCGATCGCAAGTCGGGGCATTGTCTCGAGGACCTGGAAGGTCACGTGTGGGCCATTGACAACGCACTGACCTTTCACGTCCTTCCAAAGCTGCGTACCGTAATCTGGGACTATGCGGGCACGCCCTTGCCCGCCAACATCCAGGACGACTTGAGGAGGGTGCGGGACGATCTGCAGTCAAGCGCTGGCCTCGGGCGTGCGCTGGCTGCGCTTATCACGGACACAGAGATCGGCGGCCTGCTGCGCCGCCTGGAAAGCTTGATTCAGTCGGGCAGGTTCCCCGAGCCCGGCCCTGGGCGCGCCGTTCCCTGGCCGCTGGTCTAGGACCGGTTGGGGCATGATTGCCCGGCGTCGAGTGCCGGCACGGGGCGGTGCCCGTGGGGTACGCGGGCTGTAGTCAGGACTTGGTAAAGGAAGAGGGCGATGACGGTAACAGTGGTGGTAGGAGCGCAATGGGGAGACGAGGGCAAGGGCCGCGTCGTGGACTACCTTGCCGCGCGGGCGGACATGGTGATCCGCTTTCAAGGTGGAGACAACGCAGGGCACACTGTCGTGAATGAGCACGGAAGGTTTGCTCTGCATTTGGTTCCCTGCGGCATATTCTACCCGCACGTGCGCTGCGTGCTTGGGACTGGGACGGTCGTCAACCTGGACACGGTGACCCAGGAGCTGTCGATGCTGGAGATTGCCGGCATCGACACGACGAATCTCTGGATCGACCGGCGCGCGCACGTGGTCTGGCCCTATCATCGGCTGCTCGACGGAGCCGAGGAAGACCGCCGCCGAGGTCGAGCCCACGACGAGGGTGAGTCGATGGGAACAACGCGCCGCGGCATTGGCCCGGTCTATGGAGACAAGCACAGCTACAACGGCATTCGGGTCGGTGAATTGCTCGATCTCAACGGCCTCCGCCGCCGCCTGGAGGTGGTCCTGCCCATGCAGAACGGACGCCTGGCGTTCTACGGCCTTGCTGCCCTGCGCCTGGACGACCTCATGGAACAGGCAGCTGCCTGGCGCCAGGAGTACGCAAAACGGATCGTCGATGTGCTGCCCTGGGTGCGGGACGCGGTGCTGGCAGGGGAGCGCATCGTTTTGGAGGGCCAGCTGGGCGTTGGGCGCGATATCAACTGGGGGATCTACCCCTATACCACCGCGTCGTCACCAACGTCCGCCGGCGCCTGCGAGGGTACGGGCATCCCACCGCGCGCAATTGACCAGGTGCTGGGCGTCGTCAAGGCCTACTCGACCTCGGTCGGCCGTGGACCTTTTCCGACCGAGCTGCACGACGAGAATGGCACCATGCTCCAAGAGATCGGGCGCGAGTTCGGGGCGACGACGGGACGGCCACGCCGCTGCGGCTGGTTCGACGGCGTGGCCATCGGCTACGCAAGCTGGATCAACGGCTTCACCGGTGTTGCCGTGACCAAGCTGGACGTGCTGGATGCCTTCGCTGAGATTCAGCTCTGCACTGGATACCGGTTAGGGGATCAAGTGCTTGACTATGTACCCGACACAGCGATTCAGGACCTGGTCGAGCCCGTCTACGAGACATGGGCCGGCTGGCGCATCGACACGAGCCACTGCCGCCGCTGGCAGGACCTGCCACCGGCGGCCCAAGCGTACCTGCGCCGGATCGAAGAACTGGCCCGCGCCCCGATCCAGTTCGTGTCCGTCGGCCCGGAGCGGTCGCAGATGATCGTGGTGGGCGAGGCGTAGACCATGGTCCCTTGCTCCGCGCTGGGTAGTGGCGACATCAACCGCTCCGGGAATCCATTCATGGAGGCTTCATGAGAGCATCTCGCAATCGCTGGTACGTGGTCTCGGTTTTCTTCTCCTTTGTCTTGCTGCACCAGGCAGACAAGCTGCTCATCAGCCCTTTGACCGTACCGATCATGGAGGAGTTCGGCATCACCAAGACCCAGATGGGGGCTGTCTCCACGGTCGCGCTCGTGGTGGCTGCCGTCCTGTACCCGGTCTGGGGATATCTCTATGACCGCTACGCTCGGGCCAAGCTGTTGGCTTTGGCCGGTTTCCTCTGGGGCGGAACCACCTGGCTAAACGCCCTGGCGCCCAATTATCCGACGTTCCTTGTGACGCGTGCCAGCACAGGCATCGACGACTCAAGCTACCCCGGCATGTACAGCCTGCTCTCCGATTACTTTGGGCCGCGCATTCGTGGCAAGATCTTTGGCATTATCCAGCTGGCTCAGCCGCTCGGCTTTCTCGTGGGAACCGTGCTGGCCACCACCCTGGGGGGCAGCCTTGGCTGGCGCAACGTCTTCCTCGTCACCGGCAGCCTGGGCATCCTCGTGGCGGCCTTCATCTTCTTTGGCATCCGCGAGCCGGCGCGCGGTCAAGCGGAGCCGGAGATGGTGGGCGCGGAGCAGGTCGAGTCGCCGCGCATCAACTGGGACGTGGCCAAGGGCCTGCTCAAGAAGAGAAGCTTCTTGGTTCTACTGGTACAGGGCTTCTTCGGTGTCTTCCCATGGCAGGTTCTCACCTTCTGGTTCTTTGCCTACCTGCAGACGGAGCGCGGGTACGATGAGGGATGGGCCATGATCACCATGATCGTCGCCATCCTGGCGCTATCCGGTGGCTACTATCTCGGTGGCACACTGGGTGATCACTTCTTCCGGCGAACCGCACGTGGCCGTGCCTTGACTGCGATGGTGGGTGTCCTGGCGGGCACGATATTCTTGCTGATCACACTCTCCGTTCCGGCCGACCAGAAAGTGCTCTTCCTGGTCCCGCTCATTCCCATGGGCCTCACGATGTCGATGGCATCGCCCAACGTGATCGCCACTGTTCAGGATGTGGCGGAGCCCGAGGTGCGCGGGACTGCGCAGGCGATCATGAGCCTCGCCGACAACATCGGCGCCGCCCTGGCACCCCTCATTGCCGGGGCAATCGCCGACCGGTGGTCCCTGCACGTAGCCATCTTGTCCATCTGCATCGCGGCGTGGCTGCTGTGCGCGGGATTCTTTGCACTCGTGGCGCACCTGGTGCCGCGCGACGTTGCGCAGCTGCGCGAGACGATGCGCGCGCGAGCTTCTGGGTAGTGGCAGACTCCATAGCCCGCGGCCGGGTGCTGGAGCCTTGAGTCGCTAGGTAGGGGATGCAATGGCGAAATCGAAACGTTCCAAGCGTACGACAACACAGACGCTGCTCTGGCTTCTGAGCCTCTTTCTCATTCTGAGCATGATCATCAGCCTCATTGTGGTGGTGATCCCGGGAGCGACCGGATCGGCTGAGCCGACCGCTACTGCTACGCGCATCCTTCCCACCATGACACCCACCTCGCCGGCGCAGCCACCGGAAACCACGCCGGCAATGGGGCCCGAGCTTGCGACGGCCACTCCTGTGCCATGATCTCCACAGCACATCGGGCGCCTCGGTGGGGCAAAGGACGGCGAAGTTGGTGTCTCGGCAGCGCTTGATCCTGAGCCTGGGCATCGGGATTCTGGCGATGTCCTCGGCTTCCATCCTGATCCGGATGGCCCAGGCCGAGGGCGTACCCAGCCTCTCAATTGCCGCCTGGAGGCTGGCGCTCGCATCGCTTGTGCTTCTGCCCTATGCCGCAGTCACCCGGCGCGACGAGGTGCGCAGCCTCACGCGCAGAGAGTGGCTCCTGGTCGCCCTGTCGGGCGTCTTTCTCGGTCTGCACTTTGCCACCTGGATCGGCTCTCTGAGCATGACCTCGGTGGCCAGCTCGGTGGTTCTCGTTTCGATGGGGCCCCTCTTTGTGGCGCTCGGCTCACGGCTTTTCCTGGGCGAGCGGCTGTCCGCGCCGATGGCCGTCGGCATCGCCGTTGCTGCGGGGGGAAGTGCACTGATCGGCTGGGCAGATCGGTCGGCGGATCAGGACAAGCTGGTCGGAGACCTCTTGGCATTGACCGGTGCCGTCATGGTGGCAGGCTACCTCATGATCGGCCGGCGAGTGAGGGCGCGCCGCTCGCTGGTGGTCTACATCGCACTCGTCTACGGCGCTGCGATGCTGACGCTACTCCTCATCGTGTGGGCGGCCGGCATGCCGATGGGTGGCTTCACTCCGCAGGCCTATGGCTGGATGCTGGCCTTGGCTCTTATTCCCCAGCTCATCGGGCACTCTACTCTGAACTGGGCACTGCGCCACCTGTCCGCAGCCTTTGTTGCGGCGGCAACCCTGGCCGAGCCGATCGCCTCCAGCATCCTGGCGTATTTGCTGCTCAGGGAGCGGATCACCCTATCGGTTGTGCTGGGCGGCGTGCTGATCCTGGTGGGTGTCTATGTGGCATCCCGCTCTGAACGTACGGTCGGCGCGCAGCCGGCCGCTGTGTAGCGCTTCTGGACGTCCCGGCATAGGCTCGGCCCGTAGCTCTACGCTTCAATGCAATGGAGGGCAAGATGATCAAGACGCGGTGCTTTCGCTGTGGGTTCGCCTTCACTCTGGCGGAGCAGCACATTGCCAATTCGCTGGCATCGGAGGGAGTGACAGACAGGCCTTCGCACTACATGGCGGAGTGCCCACACTGCCGGCGGGTGAACAAGGTATCACTCAGGGGAGTGCATTTGCCGCCCCCCGAACCACCCGGCGAGGTGCCTCCGGCTGATGGATGAGTGCGGCAGGTCACCGGTAGAGTGCATGCTCCAACACGTAGGCTTCTACGCACTCCGGAACTAGGTAGGAAATCGGTCTGCCCTGTTCTACTCGGGCACGCACGTTGCTCGACGAAATGTCCAGCCAGGGCATCTCGACCCAGTGGACTCTGGCAGCCAGGCCGGGCAGCTTGGCGTCCAGGCCTGCCAGGTCAATCGTTACCCCCGGCCGCCGCACGACCGCCAAGTCGCACAGTTCCAGAATCGCTTGCGGCTTGTGCCAGAGCAGGATCTCTGCCAGTGAGTCGGCACCTTCGATGAAGTAGAGCCTCTCATCAGGCCCGACCTCTTCGCGAAGCAGCTGGAGCGTATCGAGCGTGAAAGAGGGACCGCCGCGGTCCAGATCAACGCGCGACACGGCAAAGTGCGGCTTTCCGGCGATGGCCATCTCTACCATGCGCAGCCGGTGCACCGCAGATGTGATCCGCCGGCCCCGCTTGTGGGGAGGGATCCCGGCGGGAACGAACAGGACCCGGTCCAGCTTCAGCTGCCACCAGGCCTCCTGCGCTGCAACGAGGTGCCCGTGATGGATCGGGTCGAACGTCCCGCCGAGCACCCCCAGCTCTCCGGGCCGTGTCATGGCTGCCACTCCAGCTCCCGCGCGCCGATACGCACGGTGTCTCCCGGCTCGATGCCTGCTGCCTCGAGCGCGGCAACGACGCCCATGGCACGCAGCTGGCGCTGAAAGCGGGCTGCCGCATCCGGTACCAGAAATGGGGTCATTGCGGCAATTCGCTCGACTCGCACGCCGCGTATCCGCCAGGTGGCGCCCTCGCGTTCGATTGTGAACAGCTCTTCCCTCTCGGCGGGCCGGAATATCGCCGGCCCTTCCGCAATGGGCTCCGGTGGAGGCAGGCTCTGCAGCAGATCCCACGTGCGAACCACCAGCTCGCGCACCCCCTGCCCAGTCGCGGCCGAGATGGCCAGTGCCTCGACTCCCAAGTTGCGCATCGCACTCTGGACCGTCTCCCAGCGAGCCTGCGCATCGGGCAGATCGAGCTTGTTCAGTACCACAACTTGGAGCTTGTCTGCCAGCGCACTGCTGTGCTGTGCCAGTTCGGCGTTGATAATCTCGTAGTCAGCCAATGGGTCCTCTGACGCACCGTCCAGCAGGTGGATCAGCAGCCGCGTGCGCTCTGCGTGACGCAGGAACTGGTGGCCCAGACCGGCCCCCTCCGCCGCTCCCTCGATCAGCCCCGGAAGGTCGGCTACCACATAACTCTGCAGGCCGTCCAGGGTGACCACACCCAGGTTCGGCTGCAGCGTGGTGAAGGGATAGTCCGCGATCTTGGGTCGCGCTGCGCTGATAACCGAAAGCAACGTGCTCTTGCCTGCGTTTGGCATGCCGATCACGCCTACGTCGGCGATCAGCTTGAGTTCAAGCCTGATCCACCGCTCCTGCCCAGGCTCGCCATGTTCAGCATACCGCGGCGCCTGGTGCGTGGGCGAGGCGAAAGCGGCGTTCCCGCGCCCTCCGCGCCCGCCCTTGGCCACAACAACCCGCTCTCCCGGCTCGGTCAGGTCGGCAAGCAGCTCCCCGGTCTCCACATCAAAGACCACCGTTCCACGCGGCACGGGCACGAGGTAGTCCTCCGCGGACTTGCCCTGCTGGTCTTTGCCGCTCCCGTGCCCGCCGCGCGCAGCCTTGAAGTGGATGTGCTGCCGGAACGAGATGAGTGTGTTGCGCTGAGGCTCGACGACGAGGATCACGTCGCCCCCGCTGCCGCCATTCCCTCCGGCCGGACCGCCAAAGGGGACCATCCTCTCCCGCCGGAAGGCTATGCAGCCGTCCCCTCCATCGCCGGCCTTGACGTGGATCTTGGCTTCGTCGAAAAACATCATGCTGCGCATCCTAGACAGTGAGACGGGGAGCCATCGGCTTCCCGCGTCTCAGCAACCTGCACGCTCAACCTCCGCGCAGGCGATTCCTGACTTCTTTGCAGTGGGGGCAGGTGGGAGTCGAGTAGAGAGTACCACACGTGCGGCACGTCCGGCTATAGGCAGCCTGCGCCTCCTCGATGGAGGCGATCACCAGAACCACCTCCGTGCCGGCATGACGTGCGAGCCATGGTCCAACCTCGGTGAACCCGACAAGCCAGCGCCCTTCTTCATCTTGCCGAAGCGTCCCTCGCAGCGTCTCGGCGCCGGCTTCGGTAGCCAGGCTCGCCAGCCTGAGTGCATGCGCCTTGGAGGTTGATGCCATGGCAGCTCCTTTTCTATCCTTCCACCCATTGTAGCCCTTCCCAACCCGCTTGGCAAGTACGGTCCCGCCGGTCCCTAGTCACGGCCTCTGCTGGCGGCTCTCCACCTCAGGGCTGCCACACAGTGCCCTCTCCCCATGTTGTCCGAGAACCACTGGCCCTCCCGGAGGGGATGCGCGGAGCCGACCCAACCGATTGGCCGCACTTGATTGCCATGTGGTACAATCGTTCTGCTGCCGCTGCTGGCGACTCTTGCCACTCCGGGCAGGGTGACGGCGGCTCTTGCTCAGGACTGGGTGTAGGAGGATCGGTGGTGCCACCTGTTCAGCCGTTGGGAGCCTTCCTTCCCGCCGTACAAGCCTGGTTTCGCGAGGCTCTTGGAGAGCCCACGCCTCCCCAGGCATTGGGATGGCCGGCCATCCAGCGCGGCGAGCATGTCTTGATCCTCTCGCCCACCGGCTCCGGAAAAACGCTGGCCGCCTTCCTGTGGGGCATCGACCAGATCTGCCGGCATCTCGCCGGGAACTCCGGTGCCTCTACGGGTCCGCTGCAGGAGCGCCCTGGACGGGACCAAGCGTCGCTGGGAGTTCGCTTGCTCTATATCTCGCCCCTCAAAGCCCTCAACAACGACATCCAGCGCAACCTGCGGGTGCCCCTCGCTGGGATCGCGCGGGCAGCCGAGCGGCTTGGAGCCCCGCTGCCGAGCCTGGACGTCCTGGTGCGCACCGGCGACACCCCCGCCTCCGTCCGCCAGAGGATGGCAAAGCGCCCGCCACCGGTGCTGATCACGACCCCCGAGTCGCTTTACCTCCTGCTGACGAGCCCCATTGCGCGCCGAATGTTCTCTGACGTGAGCACCGTCATTGTGGATGAGATCCACACACTGGTGGGCACCAAGAGGGGCGTCCACCTGGCACTCTCCCTGGAGAGGGTAGAGGAGCTAAGCCGTGTGCCACCCCAGCGCATCGGCCTGTCGGCCACCCAACGCCCGCTTGAGGAGGTCTCGCGCTTCCTGGGTGGATACGTCTCTTCGCCTTCGCCCGTGCCGCGCCCTGTCACCGTGATTGATGCTGGCATGGTCAAGCCCACCGATCTCCGCGTGGTGACGGCCGTCCAGGACCTGAGCGCTCTGCCGGCTGGCAGCATCTGGCCTGCCGTCATTCCGCACCTGCTCAGTCTGGTCGACAGCCATCACACAACACTCATCTTCGCCAATAGCCGGCGGCAGGCGGAGCGCGCTGCCGACCGGATGAATGAGGTCTATCTGGAACGCAGGGCGATCGGCACAGCAGGGCCCGAGGCTCTGGTGGAGGGTGGGGCCGTCAAGGCCGGTGGTTTCTTTGGCACCGGTGCGGTGGGCGGCCCGTTTCGTGCCCATCACGGCAGTGTCAGCCGCGAAGCCCGCTATGAGCTGGAATCGGCACTCAAAGAGGGCAGGCTCCCGGCTCTTGTTGGGACGTCATCGCTCGAGCTGGGCATAGACATCGGCTCGGTGGACCTGGTCGTACAACTCCAGTCGCCGAAAGGTGTGGCGCGCGGCCTCCAGCGCGTGGGGCGCTCTGGCCACCTGGTCGGCGAGACCTCCGTTGGCCGCATCTTCCCAACACACCGCGAAGACCTCCTGGAAGCGGCAGCAACGGCGCACGCCATGGTTCTGGGCGACGTCGAGCCCACCTACACGCCTCAGAACTCCCTGGACGTCCTCGCCCAGCAGATCGTGTCCATGGTAAGCGTCGAGGACCGCGACGTGCCTGCTCTCTTCGACTTGGTGCGCCGCGCCTATCCCTATCACCAGCTATCCCCAGACCTCTTCCGCTCCGTCTTGCAGATGCTCTCCGGGCACTATCCGGACAGTGCCTTCCGCGAGCTGCGCCCTCGGATCGCCTGGGACACCATTCACGATCGGTTGGCTGCGCTCCCTGGGAGCCGGCTGCTGGCGATCCGAAACGGAGGGACCATCCCCGACCGGGGTTCCTTTGTCGCCTACCTGCCTGACCGCAAGACCCGTCTGGGGGAGCTGGACGAGGAGTTTGTCTTCGAAACCAAGCCAGGCGACGTCTTCACCCTTGGCGCGAATACCTGGAGGGTCCAGGAAGTGACCGAGGACCGGGTGATCGTTGCCCCGGCTCCCGGCTATCTGCCGCGCATGCCCTTCTGGCGCGGCGACGCAGTGCGACGCGACTACCACCTGGGGCTGATCTATGGCCGCTTCCGGCGAGAGCTCGCCGAGCGGGTCCTGGGCTTGCCCAGGGAGGAGGTCTTGACCTGGCTCCAGGAGGAGTACTTCCTCGATCTCTACTCGGCCGAGAACGCTTTTGCCTATGTCCAGAGCAACCTTCAAGTGCTGGGCGCCATCTCATCGGACAAGTGCGTGATAGCCGAGCTCTTTGCCGATCCTCTGGGCGACCTCCGCTTGGTCATTCACTCCCCCTTTGGGGCCCGCGTGAACAGCCCCTGGGCACTTGGCCTCGCACAAGCTTTTCGAGACGCGCTCGGCACCCAGCCAGAGACGATGGTCAGCGATGATGGGATCCTCTTTCGCTTCCTGGAGACCGAAGGCGAGCCCCCGCTGTCCCTGATTCGCGAGATGGGTCCCGCCGAAGCGCGCGAGCGCTTGCTCGCCGAGCTGCCGCAGTCTGCCGTCTTTGGCGCCCAGTTCCGTATGAACGCCGCACGTACACTCCTGTTGCCCGCCGTACGGGGCCGGCAGAAGCGGACTCCCTTCTGGCTGCAGCGGCTGCGGGCCAAGGATCTCCTGGCAGTGACTCGCGAGCTTCGCGACTTCCCCATCGTGGCCGAGACCTATCGCGACGTCCTGCGTGACGTGCTCGACCTGGAGCACCTGGAGGACGTGCTGCGTGGCATCCAGCAAGGCGAGATACAGGTCGTCACTGCCGAAACGATTGTACCCAGCCCGGTGGCGTCTGCCCTGCTCTACGATCTTGTCGCCCAGTACATGTACGAGTGGGACCAACCAAAGGCGGAGCGGCAGATGCAGGCATTGGCCGTTGGCCGCGAGACCCTGGCGCAGATCCTGAACGAGGCCTCTCTGCCTGACCTCCTCCGGCCCGAGGCCTTGCGCGATGTGGAGGCTCACCTCCAGCACCTCTCCGAGGCAACCCGGGCGCGCACCCCTGAAGAGCTCACCACCATCTTCCTGGCGCTGGGTGACTTGTCGATCGAAGAGGCGTCTGCGCGCGCCGTTGGCGTTCCAGTCGAAAGCCGGGCATGCGGGAAACCGGCGGCTTCCACCGCCGGGCATTGCTGGCTCCGCGATCTGGCGGCCCAAGGCCGTATGGTTGCGGTGGACTTACCCTCCGGTCGCCGCTACGTCTTGGCCGAGATGGCGGCAGCCTATCAAGCCGCCTTCTTCCCACCTCAGGGCGGCCGTACCTCCGCCGAGGAGCGGGACGACGCTCGGCGCACAGTGCTGCGGCGCGCCCTCAGCACCCACGGACCGCTGACCAGGGACTGGCTGCTGGAGCGCTATCCTTGGGAGGCGGCTTGGCTCGACGAGGCGCTCTCAAGCCTGGTCAATGGGGGTGAGGTCGTAGCGGGCCAGATCAGCCCTCGGGTCGAGGGCGGCCGGCCTGCGCCCGAGTTCTGCGACCGCCGCAACCTGGAACGCATCCACCGCGCAACCCTCTCCCTCCTGCGACGTGAGGTGGAGCCCGTCTCCCTCTCTGCTTACGCCGACTTCCTGGCGCGCTGGCAGCACTTTCACCCTGCGCACCGACAATCGGGGCAGGGTGGACTGGTGCGCGTCCTCCAGCAAATGCGTGGGGTCGCTGTGCCCGGCCCTGCCTGGGAGCGCGACATCCTGCCTCTGCGCCTGGCTACCTTCGATCCCGAAGAGCTCGAGCTCCTGTGCGAGAGCGGCGACCTGGTATGGACCGGCTCCGGCGGGCGTGACCCGCAGCGTGCGCGCGTGCGCTTCTTCTTTCGGGGGGAGGGCAACCTCTTTCTTCCTCCCGAACCAGAACACGCGGGGCTGTCGTCCGCCGCCGGCGCCGTCTACGAGCTGCTGCAGTCGGAAGGTGCCTGCTTCTTCGCCGACCTCGAGGCGGGCACCGGGCTGGCACCTGCTGAGCTTGGGCAGGCACTGTTGGAGTTGGTGATGGCCGGCTTGCTGACGAACGACTCACTCCAGGCACTGCGCCAGGTGCTGGCCTCTGGCGTGGAGGTGGCAGGCTCCCAGCGCAGGCCGCTCAGCTCGCTGGAGGCTGACTTGGCGTCGTGGCGAGGGACAGGCAGGGACATGCGCCCGTCCGCCTTGGGCAGGCACGCCAGGCGCAGCCTGAGTGCAGCCCGGCGCAGTGCTGCCGACCGCGTAGACCGCACCGTGCGCCCGAAATGGCCCGGCCGCTGGAGCCTGGTGTACCGTCTGGGTGTCTGTGGACGGGAGCTCTCTCAGGAGGAGCGACTCGCTCGCCAGGCTCAACAGCTTCTGCAGTGCTACGGCATTGTCACGCGGCAGTGCCTGGAAGGCGACTCCGAAGGCGGCTGGGACTGGAATGCGCTCTATCCCCAGCTCCAACTGATGGAGATGCGCGGCGAGGTTCGGCGTGGCTACTTTGTGCATGGCCTGCCCGGTGTGCAGTTTGCCCTGCCCGAGGCGGTGGAGCGGCTGCGCGAGTGGACGCGTCCGGAGGCACCCGGCAGCGAGACCCTCGTCCTGCTCACCGCCTGCGATCCGGCCAACCTCTTCGGTCCGGTGTCGTCGGCACTGGACGAGGAGGCGTCCGCAGACACCGGGGCAGACCCTGCCCGCTTTGTGCGCGTCCCTTCAAACTACGTGGTGCTCCTCCGCGGCCGGCCGGTGTTGCTGTGGGAAGTGGCGGCAGAACGGGTATCGGCCCTGCCTGACCTGCCTCCCGGTGTGCTGGAGCGGGCGTTGGAGGTAGTCGTGCACCATCTGCACAGGTCGATCCGGCGGCTCTCAGTGGCTCTCTGGAATGGAGGGCCGGTTCACGACAGCGCGGCCGTCCCGGCGCTGGAGCATACGGGGTTCCGCCGCGAGGCGCTGCTGTACGTCTGGGAGGGGCAGTAGGCAGCCGGCCGGGACATTGCCTCTGCGCGCTACGGAAGGGCCTTCAATGTCAGTGGCACGTAGCGCATCTCCGTCGGCAGCCAGATCGTTATCGTTCCGTCTTCCACAAGAACAGCAATGGCGTTGCCGTCAGGGTCGACGAACGTTGTCGGGGTGAGGAGAAGCGGACTCACCTGGCCGGCTGTCCCGACCGCATGGAACGTGATCTCGGCCAGCACCGGGCTGCCGCTGACGCCGACGGTCGAGAGGGCGGTCAGTGTGACCGTGCTCGGCCCATCATCGACGTTGCACAGCGCCATGTCGAAGGCGCCGCCAGGGTCGGCGGTGCAGGCCGTCGCTACCACGACCTCCGCATCGTAGTCGATCTCCACCGTCACCGCCCCCAGTACGTTGTCGGCCAGCACGGCCGACAGCGATACGCTCGCGCTCTCTCCTTCCTGGATCAGAGCGGAGCCGATGCTGAGGATGCAGTCCCCTACACACGGCTGCGTCGTGTCACCGTCCGTGTTCGAATAGGCGGAGTACTGGCCGTCTCCGGCACGGTAGGCGCGCACCCGGTAGTCGTAGCCGCTGCCGCAGGCGAGGCCGGTGTCCTCAAACTCCGTGACATCCGCGCCGACCGAGCCAACCTCGGTCCAGTCAGCACTGCCGCCGGGGGACCGCTCTACGCGAAAGGCCGTTTCGTCGGAGGAGTTGTCGGTCCAGGATAGGTCAATCTCCGAACGGGAGATGGCGCTTGCATCCAGGTCGGACGGTGCCGGCAGCCCGCCGCCGGAGGCGATCCTCACTTGCCCGTCCTCCATCGAGACGGGGACCTCCGTGCCGCTTGGATCGTCGAAGTTGTCCGCCGTGAGATGCAGAGGGCTGACCTGACCCGGCTCACCAACGGCCAGGAAGGAGACCTCCGCCAGGACCGGGTTTCCTGTGACGCCTTGTGCCGAGATGGCGACAAACCGGACCGTGTCGGAGGCGTAGGCTACGTTGCAGTAGGAGAAGTCGAACAGGTCTTCAGGGTCTGCGGAGCACGCCGTGGCAGTCACAACTCCGGGATCATATTGGACATCGACGGTGACCGCAGCCAGGACATATACGTCGAGCGCGGCCGCCAAAGGCACTGTCGCGCTTGCGCCCTGCGCCACGTCGGCCGAGCCGATTGCGAGGATGGCACTCGCGGCCGCCTGGACTCGGGAGCGCGGCGCCCCCGCTAACGGGGGCACCGCCACCAGGATGGCGGCCATCGCGACCAGGCACGCGCCCAACACCCGCCTCTTCGCCATCACGCCTCTTCGCCGGGACCGCCCCACGCGGGCACCCTGAGAGTAGAGCAAGCTCTTAGGGTGCCCGCCAATCCCTAGTCGACTACGCCATACCGGACGCGTGCCTCGATCGGCCTGCCGGCAGGGTCGACCAGCACGGGCGCCGTGAGCAGGGGCTCCGTGTCTGTGATGGAGCCATTCAGGATGCGGTAGGTCACAGTGGCGAGCGTCAGGTCGCCCGACCGCCCGGACACTGCCAGGCCGGCAAACGTGACTCGACCTCTTGCGGCGTCGACCTGGCACATCGCCACGTCCATCGCGCCGGCAGGGTCCGCGGCACAGCCCTCGATCGCGTAGGCAGCGGGATCGAGGGCGAGCTCAACAGTGGCAGCGCCCATCATCTGCTCGCCGAGTGCCAGCCAGATAGGCACGGCGGCCCTGCCATCGGTCACGTGGCCTTCCGCACCCAGGTTGAGACCGACACTGCCGGTGGGAGTAGGCTCCTCCCTAGCCGGCCAGCGATCCCCTCCGTGTGCACCCTCGGCAGGACACAGCAGGTTGGGGATTCCGGCTTCGCACTGGAGGATGAACAGCGCGTCGGTGACGCTGCAGGCACCGTCACCCGACACATCACAGGCAGGTAGGAAGAGGCCATCCTCGGGGGGCGGGCATGTGAACGAGTCATTGGGCCGCAGTCCCACCTCTCGTTGCAGCACAAAGAGGGCATCGGTGCCGTCGGTGGTTCCACTGCAGTCGACATCACCGCTCACGCCCAGCCAAATCCACACCTCGCCATCCGCCTCTTCGTAGGCCGAGAACGCTGCGCCTGCCGGGTCCGTGAGGGTCTCGATCACCACCTCCAGGTTGGTCTGATCGCCGGGCGCACCGGCGCCTAGATAGGTGATGTTGGCCAGCAGAGCATCCCCGTCCGCGCCTGCCACGGACGTTCCCGTGAAGCGAACAGTACCGGTGCTGTACTCGGTGTTGCACAGGGCAAAGTCGAGCGCTCCAGCGGGATCGGGATCACAGGCGATGGCTTGGGCGATGGATGGATCGTGGTGTACGTCGACGGTGATGGCTCCCACGAGCACGTCTGTAAAGTTCCAGAGGTTCAGTGGGATCACCCCCGTCCCGCCGGCTGCAACGTCCACCTCCCCGGCTATCACCCCGGTATCCTCCAAGGTCAAGTGGTAGGTCGCAGCAATGCCCGTATCGGCAGCCGGCATCAGGAACACCGGATAGGAGAAGTACGTGTCATCCTGCATGACATAGTGCCAGAAGACATACCCGGGGTCAGGATCGGGTGTCAGGGTGATTTCCTCTCCCGCAATGTACTCCCCGGCACTGCACCCCGTGGAGTTGGGTGGGTCCGCCGTGGGCGGGCCGCCGCCGCCCTCGGATTCCAGGGCCAGCGCATAGCACGGCGCAGAGGCCACAAAGTGGGCCGTGACCGACTTGTTGGCGTTCATCGTGATGGTCGTCGGATTCCCACTGCCGGAGGCGTCGCCGCTCCAATGGTCGAAGGTGTATCCGCCGTTCGCCGCGGCGGTGAGCGTGACCGCGGTCCCTGCCAGGTACTTGGCCGGATCATCCGGGCAGTTGGGTGCCGGGTTGGCCGTCACCGTGCCCGTGCCGGCAGGGCTCACCGATTTCGTCAGCGAATAGCAGGTCGACGGCACGTACTTGCGCAGCAACACGTCGTCTACGAACGCGCCGACATTCGTGATGCCCAGGTCGCTCGTGAAGTTGAACGCCACGCATACATATGCATCGCCGGTCAAGTCGCCGAGGGTGGGTACGTTGGTGAGGTCGAACGTCCACATGTCCCAACCGTCAGTGGGGATGGACATCACGTAGCCGTAGTAGTTGACGCAGTCGGCAGAGGCTAGCCACTTGAAGTAGTCGTAACCCGGCTCGGAGGCGTTCCACACCCAGAACTGCAGCTCGGCCTCGGTGGCGTCGGCCAAGCTGAACGGCCCATAGGTAGCCCACGAGTCCATGTAGTTGGGGTAGTTGTAGTACAGAGGATCGAGGCCGTCAGCACCGCCGTTGGCGCACCAGGCGCTCTTGGTGCCGGTGCGCGGGAAGTAATCATCTTCGTCCCAGTACACCTGCCCACCCGTGGGTCCGTTGCCGTCGTATGCGGTCCAAAGGCCTGAGGGCCAACTCCCCTCAAAACCCTCCGTCATGAGGGTGACCCACGACCCATCGGGTGCAGAGGAGACCTGCTGGAGGGCTGCTCCGGCCTGCGCTGGGGGCGGCAGGCCGCCTGCGCATAGAATAGCTACAACCACAATGCCAAACCACGCTCCGATTCTCCAGGTTTTCACCGAGTTCTCCTTTCTGCCCAGGTGGGCACTCAATGACCTGCCGTCGTAGCGACTCTGGTTCCGTGTGGTTTCGTTGCTAGGTTATCGGCTCACCTTTCCGGAGTTTCGTTCGCCGGCCATTATATCACATTCCCAGATCCGTGTCAACTGCAAAGAGCTGGCCTTGGCATCTGGCGAAGCCCTAACCGGGCCCCGCAGGCTCTTCGATCCAGTTGTCGATTGCTCGACGATAGCTCAGGACCTCCGTCTCGGCAAAGAAGCGCGCGATCTCCTTCTTGGCCGATTCAGGGCCGTCGGATCCATGGATCAGATTGCGCCCTTTCATCAGCCCAAAGTCCGCGCGGATGCTTCCCGGAGTAGAATCTTTCGGATGCGTCTTGCCCATCGTGTCCCGCACGACCTGGATCGCGCAGTTGCCCTCGACCACGGCCACGACCACCGGGCCGCTCGTGATGAACTCTATGAGCCCTGGGTAGAAATCCTTCCCGCGGTGTTCACCGTAATGTTCCTCGGCCAGCTCCCGTGACACCTGCATCAGCTTGAGTGCAGCAAACCGCAGGCCGCGCTGCTCCAGCCGGGTCAGGATCGGCCCGATCAGCCCTCGCTGCACGGCGTCGGGTTTCAGGATAACCAGCGTGCGCTCTGTCCTTTCCTCCATGCTGCCCTCAGCCCTCATCTCTTTCGTAGGATCTGCCTTGCGAGGCGGTACATCTCGAGTGCCTGGTCGACCTGGTTCGATTCCATGTAGGCATCTCCCAGCAGCCGGTACACCTGCACCTTGTCAGTCTCCTGATCCAGGAGCCCCTGGAGATCCAGGAGGACCGCCCGTATCATCTTGTGGCTCGCGATCAGCTCCTCGTACTGGAGGAGTGCCCCGTCCCAGTCGCCCATCTGGGCGCACATCCGTGCCAGCTCGATCCGCGCCCAGTACTTGCCCGGCTCCTGCCGCAGAAGGAGCGTCAGGTCTCGGATCCGCTTCCGCTCGGCGGGGTTTCCCCCGGACCTTGCCGGCTCCTCCACGGCGGCCGAAGGTCTGGGCATGCCGAAGATCCCGGCTCCGATCGGCGGAGTCTCCTCTATGACGGCCTCTTCCATTCGCCGCACCCAGTCCGGGACGGTGCTCTCGGGAGCAACCGCCTCTGACCATGGCCCCTCGGCCTCATGGGCGGCCGTCTCCAGCGAAGGAATCCCCTCGTCTGTGACGCCCTCCGGCACGCCGGCCTCCTCGCCCGAGGCGGCCTGCTCGGCCAGAGTTCCCAGCCAGGCCGGGGGCTCGGGCAGGTCGACAGGCGCCCCATCCGCCGTGGAGGGCTCACTCGGCAGGGCGCCTGCCGCCAAGGTTTCCAGCCACTCGGGTGCCTCCTCTTCCGCGGAGGCATCTTCGCCCTCGGCCGGTGCTGGCTCTGTCCCCGCGGATGGCAGCGCCCGCAGCCACTCGGGAGGCTCCTCGTTTTTCGCCTGACTTGACTCCGCTGCGCCCGCCGTCGTCTCAACCGGCTCGGCGAGGAGCGACTCCTCGGCAGCCCTGCCTGTCTCCAGGCCGGGCCCGGTCTCGTCCGGGCCGCTATCTCGCTCTTCCATGCTGTCCTCCTCGTGGCCGTGGCCTGCAGCGGGTCTTCCCTCTGTCTTGAGCTCGGTGACCTGGACCTCTCTCAGGGGCAGCGGGGAGAGATTGCCCATGACGGCGTGCGCCACGCGGTTCTCAGGGTCTATGGCTTGCGCGTGCGCGAGGCTCGCCTCGGCGGCAGCACCTTGACCCTCCTCCTCGAGAAGCTGTCCCTCGATCAGAAGCGCTTTTAGGCAGCCCGGCAGCGCCTGCAGCAGGCTGCGGGAGCTCTCCAGGGCTTCCGCCTTTCGACCTGCCCGCCACTGGGTCTCGGCCAGGCCGGCGCGCGCCTCCAGCAGGTCGGGATTCTGGAGAAGAACTTCCTCGTACTCCGCGATCGCCCTCTGGAGCAGCCCATTGAGTACATAGACCCTGGCCATCGCTCCCCTGGTCAGTGCAGGGCCCGACGCGCGCGAATCACCACGCCGCCGGTACAGGAGCTGCAGATCCGCGCGGACCTCTGCATTCCCGGCCGCGACGTCAAACGCACGCTCCATATGCCTGATCGCGTTGCCGAGGTCTCCTCGCCGGTCGTGGACCAGGCTCAAGCCGATGTGGGCGATGGCGTTTTCTGGGTCGGAAGCCAGTGTGCGCTCGAAGCTTTCCTGGGCTTCGGCGAGATTTCCCGCCTCAAGGCAAGCCTCGCCCAGCACGCGGTGCGCCCAAAAACACTCGGGGTGCTGCCCCAGAATGTGCTTGGCGTGGGCAACGGCCTTCGCCGGTTCACCAGACCGGATCCATTCCTCGATCTTGGCCAGGTAATCACGCAGCGGAACGCCGGGCACAACGGGACCCTCCTCCTCGATGCTCGCTGTCAGGGGCTCCCCCTAGGGTGCTCCATCGTCCATCTGCACGAGGGGCAACCACAGCTCGAACGGCACCTGCTCGCACTGCATCGGGAGGTACTCGGCCGCGCCGAACGGTGGATCGCAGCCGGCGTACGACCGCCCGCCAAACACCCACATCCCCGGAAGCCCGTCGTCCGGGTTGTCGGTGCAGAGCGGGATGAAGGTGCCGGCCACGTTGACGCGCGCTTCGTGCAGGTCAGGAAAGCCCTGATCCCAGGTGTCGGAGGCAATGTCGTACTCCATCACCTCTGCGGAGATGTCAGGCCAGTCGCCACCCGCCGCGACGTAGAGCTTGCCATCCCAGGGCGTGCTGGCGCCCTTGGTGTCATACTCAAAGCCAAAGCCGCGCCCTTCTGCCGTGGGCACCGGCATGGGCGAGAGGGCCGTCCATCCATTCCACCATGCGGCCGTGTCCAGCACCTCGACGACGTCCGTCGGCACCAGGTCGCCGCCCACATAGCCGGACGTCCCACCCATCGCATAGATCTTGCCGCCCTGCACGGCCGCCTGGATGTAGGAGCGGCCCACGCTGAGCCCGGCTCCGGGCAGGTTCGTCCAGCGATAGCCGGCATACCCTTTTGGATCAAATGTCCAGGTCTCGGTGGCGAAGTAGGGGGCCAGAGTCGTCTCCCAGCCGCCAAAGACGTAGATAACATCGTTCACCACCGCACTTCCCATGCCGCCGACGACATACCCGCCAACCTTGCCCGGCCAGTTGTCTTCGGGTCCCAGGTACTCCGCCTCGTTCGTCTGTGGGTAGTAGCGCTGGACCAGGCCGATGTTGTTGCCGCCGTGGTCCTTGTCGGTTCCTCCCACGACATAAATGGCCGGGCCGCGGCCTGTCCCATCGTCCAGGATCAGGTTGCCGTTGTAGTTCGACACGTCCTCATAGATGTCGGCGCCCGTGTCCGCATACGTGCCGGCGACGGGATCGAACATCCAGATATTGGGTGACTCGGTACTCGCACTCGTGCGGCCGCCCAGGAAGTAGACCTTGTTTGCCCACGGCGCATCTTCGGGACCGGGCACAAATACCCCATCGTGGCGCTGGTACTCGAAAGCCAGAGTTGGCCCGTACTGCCAGGTGGGGGTCTGCCCCGCCGATGGGGCCGGTGACACGCACAGGGCCACCAGAGCGAAAAGGCACACGATCACGACAGCGCTGCGTTTCATCTCGCAATCTTCCTTTCCCTTGCTGTTCACATCTGGAAGCGGCCTGTTGCCGGGACTACCTTGTACTTGAAGTTGGTGACATACTCGGCCAGGCGGTTCCTCAGCTCCTGCCATTGCTGGCTGTCCAGGATTTCGCGCGCCCTTTCCACAGAGTCGCAGGTACCCGCCGTCATGATCTGGGGCGCGTTGCCGTAGAGCGTGTACCATGCCTCGGTGGGCTGCCAACCCATGCGCATCAGCGCCGGTGCAAAAGCCTGCATGGCGAACTCGAAGTAGGCTTGCTCGTGACCGGGAAGAATGTCCCAGGTCATCAGTAGCTTTACGCTCACAACCCCTCCCCCCAAGGGCACGGGCACCAAGCCCAGTGCGTTTTCTAGAACCGCATGGCCCTATTCAGATGGTTACCACTCTTTTCTGGGCCCACAATAGCCAAGCTGAGACGCTCCGTCCGGAAGAGAGTCTGTGCCAGGCGCTGGATGTCCTCGGCCACCACCTTGCCCTCTTCGGCGATCACCTGTACCGGGCTGAGCACGTCGGGCCCGAGAAGCTCCTGGCGCGCGTACCAGGAGGCCAGCGCGAAAGGCTCCTCCAGTGCCAAGGCCAGGCGCCCCTTGGAGAACTCCTTTGCCTTCTGCAGTTCGTCCCCGGGCACCGGCTCCTGCCGCAGCTTGTCGAGCTCGTTCAGGATCGCCCTGATCGCCAGGTGAGCAGACTCGGGTGCTACGCCCGCGTAGACACCCACGGATCCCGTGTCAGCGAACTGATCCGAGTAGCAGTCGACGCTGTAGGCCAGGCCCAGTGTCTCGCGCAGTTGCTGGAAGAGCCGCGCACGCATACCCCCGCCAAGGATGACACTCATCAATCCGAGCACGTGGCGATCGGGGTGGCCCCGGTTCAGGCCGGTGAAGCTCAAGCTGATGTGGCTCTGCTCAGTGTCTTTGTAGTGCACCTCAAGCCGTGGCCCACTGGAGTTGGCGGGCGCAGGCGAATAGGTGGCGGGCGGGCCGGGCTCCCAGCCTGACACGAGCGCGCGCGCAAGGCCTACGGCCTTGGAGTGCCGCACCTGCCCGGCGACGGCGAGGACGGCTTGCCCTGGCAGATAGTGGTCACTCAGGTACTGCAGGAGAGTGTCTCGGCTCAGCCGGCCGACCGTCTCGGCGCTACCTGCGATCTCCCGACCAAGCGGATGGTCGGGCCACTGGAGCCGGCTGACGAGGATCTCGACAAGGCTGTCCGGCGTGTCGGTTTCGTACTTGATCTCCTCGATGATGACCGCTCGTTCCTTTTCGAGCTCGCGCGGGTCCAGGTTCGAGTGCAGAAGCATGTCACTGAGCAGGTCCATGGCCTCCGGCAAGTGGCCCCCGGCGACCTTGGCCCACAGCAACGTGGTCTCCACCCCCGTGCTGCCGTTGAAAATGCCCCCTCTGCCTTCGATCGTGTCGGCCACGTCCCGTGCGGTTGGCCGTCGACTGGTGCCCTTAAACAGCATGTGCTCGACGAAATGCGAGGCTCCGCCCAGGGCATCGCTCTCGAACCGCGAGCCCACGCCTAGGAAGAACCCGATGCTGACCGACTGCACATGGGGTACCGACACCGTCAGCACGCGGAGGCCGTTGTCGAGCTGCGTCAGATCGTACATCTCAGACGATCCGAAAGGCATCCACCAGCGTGCAGCGGCGGACGCGGGTGAAATCGATAGCGCTCGTCAAGCCTTCGCCCGTCGGGCTGGCGATCGAGAAGGAGCAGTACCCTTCCCCACCAAAGCCGAGCCCGGCCAGGCTCGGCCCATTCTTCACAAAGATGCTCGTGTTAATCTCACGTGACATGCGGCTCAATACATCCAGGTTCTTTGAGTGGCACATTGCGGTATGCCCCATGCCCTGCTCGACGGACTTGGCCAGATCGATCGCCTCGTCCGCATTCCTAACCCGCACCAGCGGGATGACCGGCATCAGCTGCTCCGTCCAAACGAGTGGGTGCTGTGCCTCTGTCTCGGCTACCACCAGGCGCACCGAGTCGTCGACGTTCATGCCAATCTGCTGAAGGATGACTCTGGGAGCCTTGCCAACGAACGCTTTGTTGATGACGCCGTGCTTGCCGGGACCGTGATCCTCGGCCATAATCACGTTCATCAGTCGGCCAAGCTGCCAGGGCGTGATCTCCACCGCTCCCCGTTGCACCATGTTCGCCTTGAGCTCACCGGCGATCGCGTCAACCGCTATGATCTCCTTCTCCAGGATGCAGACCAGGTTGTTGTCGAAGGAGGCCCCTTTGATGATGTCGGTGGCCGCCTGCATCAGGTCCGCAGTCTCGTCCACGATGACCGGAGGGTTGCCCGGTCCGGCGCAGATGGCCTTCTTTCCGGAGGCCATGGCCTCGCGCACCACCCCCGGGCCCCCGGTCACGACCAGCAGCCTGATCCTTGGATGGCGCATGACCGCCTGGGCACTCTCGATGGTCGGCTCCACGGGGCACGTAACCAGGTCCGTGGGGCCTCCGGCGCGCCGGATCGCCTGGTTGAGCAGGCGAACCGTCTGGGCGGAGCACTCCTTGGCAGCGGGGTGTGCATTGAAGACGGCGGCGTTGCCCGCAGCGACCATCCCGATTGCGTTGCAGAGTATGGTCGAAGTCGGATTTGTGCTCGGCGTGATTGCCCCGATGACGCCGTACGGAGCGCGCTCGACGAGGGTCAGCCCGCGGTCCCCGCTCCAGGCATGAGCCTGGAGTGATTCCGTGCCAGGCGTGCGCTCCGCCACCAGCAGCATCTTTTCGACCTTGTCTTCGTGGCGCCCCATGCCCGTCTCTTGCCAAGCCGCATGCGCCAACGCCGGCGCGTTCTCTGCCGCGGCGTGTCGCATGGCCGCGACGAGGGCAGCGCGCCGCTCCATGGGAAGATCCGCCAGGCGCCGCTGGGCTGCGGCCGCTGCAGCCACGGCGCTGTCGATGTCTGGATAGACGCCGTCCTGGAGGGCAGCAGTTGTGCCGGACAACCGGCCCTGGGCACCGGCAGCCGGAGAGGGCGTCGCCCGCGATCGATCGACCGTGGGCTCGCGCGGAGGCACAACTGGCTCGGGACGCAAGTCCCGTACCACCTTCTGGACAATCTCCGCGATCCGGCTTTCGTCCACCGGCAGGCTCATCTACTCTTCACCGTGGGCCTTGGCAGGGTGTCTCCTAGTCCTTCTGGTACTTCACTCGTCCGTTGACTTCCCAGGTGTCTACCACTGCCATGATCACGGCATCGCAGGGACGCTTATCCGTGATCGCGGTCTGGCGTGCCGAGGACCCCGTGGCGTACATCACCACGTCGCCCACTCCGGCCTGCACTGCATCGGCGGCGACGACGTATTCGCCCGTGTCTTCGTTCTCGATGGTGACCCGCCTGACAACGAGGAACTTGTACCCTTCGAGCTTCTCGTCCTTGCGGCTGGCGACCACCGTGCCAACCACTCTGCCCAGCAGCATGGCGTCCTTACTCCCCCACTTCCTTGAGGGCCAGATCGCGCCGGCCCAGCGGCAGGACCAGGTCGATGTTGATGTGCGGGCGCGGGATGACGTGTACCGAGACCACCTCTCCGACCTTCTCTGCACCCCGCACTCCTGCTTCGACCGCGGCCTTGCAGGCCGCCACGTCGCCCCGTACAATGGCAGTGCAGTACCCGCCGCCTATCTTCTCGTAGCCCACCAACTCGACTTTGGCAGCCTTGACCATGGCGTCTGCCGCTTCAACGACGGCTGCGAACCCCTTTGTCTCAATCATGCCCAATGCTTCAGCCATCTCAGTTCTATCCTCCTCACAGTGCCCAGCGCTCGGCCCAACCCAAAACTACCAAGGCACCCTTCACAATTGCGCATTGTGTGTTGTGCCCTCTGATTGCTCTGCCTAGTCTCTCCGCTTGGCTTCCACCGCACGCCCGGTCATATCCTCGATGGCGCGGACGGCTGCGGTGTAGCCCGCCATGATATCCCGCTCCTCGCCCCCCAAGTAGACGCGCCCAAAGCTGCCGAAAGGCCTGACGTCCACGATGTTGATCTCGGCTGCCTTCTCAGCCTCATTGGCAGCCAGCACGGCATACGCGGCCGGCTCAACCTCCATGATGTACAGCGTCTGGTCGGCGATCAGCATCATGCCGTCGCGGTTGCGGTTGATGAGCTGCGTCTGGTGCGCGTCCACCCGGCGGATGACCTGGCTGGAGAGTATCTTGGGCTTCCAGCGCTCTTCGGGCTGGACCCCCAGCGCAGCCAGGATGGCGGCGCCCGCTGCGCGAACCTCCGCTTGGTCGGGCGAGTGCACCTCAAGCAGGCCGAACAGGCGCTCCACGACCTGGACCGCGGGCCTCACCTTCGTCGCCTTTAGGGCGACGTCGGTGATCCGGTTGATTTCGATGCCGGGCGAGATCTCAACCCATAGCGATGCGTCCCCGGCGAGCGGCAAGAAGCCGCGCGCAGTCGATCCGACGAAGGCTGCCATCTGCGGCTGCAGGCTGTCCAGAAACACGTACGAACGCAGGTCTACGCTCAATCTGCTCCTCCCTCGTGGCTACTTCAGTCGCCCCGTAGTGGCGGCTACCTGCCCGCGCCGGGCTCGGTCTTGTGACCGCTTGCTTCCTGTAGGATCTTGACGCTGGCGCTGGCGCCGATGCGCGTGGCGCCGGCGGCAACCATCGCCTTGGCATCCTCAAAGGAGCGGATCCCGCCGGCCGCCTTGATGCCCATGTCGGGACCCACGGCGCGCCGCATGAGCTCCACATCGTGCACGGTGGCCCCGGCCGGCCCGAAGCCGGTGGACGTCTTCACATAATCTGCACCGGCCGCCTTGGCGAGCTGACTTGCGATCACCTTCTCCTCGTCGGTCAGCAGGGCCGTCTCCAGGATCACCTTCAGCAGCGTTCCTCCCGCATGGCACGTTCGCCCGACACTCGCGATGTCGCGCTCGACCAGGGCATAGTCCTTCGACTTGAGCGCGCCGATGTTGATCACCATGTCCACCTCGGTGGCGCCGTCGTCGATCGCCTGCTGCGCTTCGTAGGCCTTGACCTCCGGGGGAGTCGCGCCCAAAGGAAAGCCCACCACCGTGCACACGTGCACCGGTGAGCCTTTGAGCAGCTGGCAGCACAGCTTCACGTAGCTCGGGTTCACGCACACAGTAGCAAAGCCATGCTTGCGCGCCTCATAGCAGAGCTGCGCAATCTGCTCCTGGGTTGCGTCGGCCTTCAGGAGGGTGTGGTCGATCATCTGGGCCAGGTGCGTCCCTGCGCCCCCGGCGCCCAGGCCGGCAGTGACGCGCGCTGCGCCGGCAGCCACGACCTGCTGGATCTTGTCTTGGCAGCGGTTGATACAGTCGCCCACGCAATCCGCGCACGCCCCCTCACTGCACCCTGCCGAGCGGCTCTCCTGCTCGCGTAGGACGATCAGCACCTCTCTGGTGATCAGCTCTACGAGCCGCTCAATGCTTGCCGTATCCAGTGGCACGGTCTCCTCAGTTACCTTGCATCGAGCCCGGCTTCTTCAGGAAGCGGCGCTCAATATCCATGATCTTGCCGACGCGCCGCGCGTGCCGGTCTCCCCCAAATGAAGTCTCAAGCCAGGCTCTCACGATCTGGCGCGCCAGGTTGGAGCCTATCAGCATCGCCCCCAGGCTGAGGACGTTGGCATCGTTGTGCTCCCGGGAGTTGACCGCCGTCGCGTGATCGTAGCACATCGCCGCGCGCACGCCGGGCACCTTGTTGGCCGCCATGCAGGAACCGATCCCGGCACCGTCCATCACGATCCCGCGCCAGGCAGCTCCATCCGCCACCAGGCGGGCTACTGCGTAAGCATAATCCGGGTAGTCCACGGGGTCGGTTCCAAACGTGCCGCAGTCGGTGACCTGGTACCCCAACTCTGCCAGCACGTTCTTGATCTCCTCTTTCAGGCGGAATCCACCGTGGTCCGCACCCACCGCGACAATGCGTGACGTACCGCCAGCCTGCCCAGGCGCGGCTTCTGCCGCTCGAGGCCATTGCGGCGGCTTGGGCCCCTGCGGGCCGGCTCCTCCTGTGCCGCCTTCCGAGAGGCCAATTCGCCGCTCCGCGGCAGCATCACGCGCGAGTGGGGTCACCAGAGCGCCGGCGGGCACCTCGATCTGCGCCCCGGCCGGCAGGGCCAGGACATCTGCCTCGGTGATGCGTGCGCGCTCAGCTGAAGGCGCCTGTCTTGCAGGCGGGCTCGGCGCCTCCCCTCCTGCGGCTGGTGCCGTCCCCTGCCCAATCGTGCGCAGGACGACGCGCCGCACCACCTCGCGGATAGCCTCCTCAGACACCGGCATCGGAGCTCCCTGGAGCCATCTCAGGCGGCTTCACTCCACCAGCCCATAGGTCTCGTGCGGGATCAGGCCCCACAGAGCAGGGGGCCAATAGCTCAGCCACGCCTTTCCGACGATCCTGGCCCGGACCAGCGTCCCCCAGCTGCGGGAGTCGCTGGAGTTGTCCCGATTGTCGCCCATGACCCAGTACTCTTCCTCGGCCAGCGCTGTAGCACTCCGCGTGGTGTCACCTGGGTCCGCCAGATACGGCTCATCGAGGGACTGCCCATTGATCAGGATCTGTCCGCCCACAATCTCGACGCTGTCACCCGGCAGGCCTATGACGCGCTTGATCAGCTTACGGTCGGAGGAAAAGGGATCCCGGAATACGATGATGTCCCCTCGCTGCGGTGGGTGCAGCCGGTAGCCCAGCTTGTTGACGACCAGGAACTGGCCGTCGGCAAGGGTCGGCACCATGCTCGTGCCCACCACCCGGTAGTTCTCGAACAGAAAGGTGCGAATCAGCAGGTAGATCAGCAGGGTGAAAAGCAGTGTCTCCACCACTTCCCGAAAGGCCGACCGGGACTGCTGGGGCGTCTGTTGTGGTTCTGCCTGCATCCCCTCACCTGGAAAGCGCCAAGCCTCCTACCGGGCTCAGCGCTGGTTCCTGGGTACTTGACTGACGGTTATTATAGAGAAAACCTGCCGGATAGGCAAGCCGTACCTAGATCAAGCCCACAGCCTTGCCGACCTTCTCGAACTTCTCCAGGACGAAGGCGAGCTGCGATTCCGTGTGCGTTGCCATGTAGCTCGTGCGCAGCAGAGACTTGTTCGGAGGAACCGCTGGAGGGATGACCGGGTTGGTATACACACCCTCCTCGAACAGGGCCTTCCACGCTGCGAAGGTGGCATACTCATCTCCGATGATGATCGGGATGATCGGCGTCTGGCTGGGGCCTGTGTCGAACCCCAGTCGCTTCAGCTCCGCTCGCATGTGGCTGGCGATCTCGTTCACCCGTGCAGTCCGCTCTGGCTCGGCAATCATCACCTCGAGCGCTGCGCACACCGCAGCCACGTTGCCGGGGGGCATGGAGGCGCTAAAGATCAGCGAGCGAGCGTGGTGCTGGACATAGTGGATGACCGTCTCCGAGCCGGCGATGAATCCGCCCAGCGAGGCAAACGACTTGCTGAAGGTACCCATGACCAGGTCCACTTGATCGTTGACCCCCAGGTGGTGGGCCGTTCCCTTTCCCCCGCCCAGCACGCCGATGCCGTGCGCATCGTCCACCATCAGCCGGGCGCCGTGCCTCTTGCACACCGGCAGCATCTCCGGCAGGGGCGCAATGTCGCCGCCCATGCTGAAGACGCCGTCGGTCACCACCAGCTTGCCAGCCTCTGCCGGGACTTGAGCAAGCACCCGCTCCAGGTCTTCTGGATCGGCGTGGCGGTATCGCTTCAGCGTCCCCAGCGACATCTGGCAGCCATCGACGATGCTCGCGTGATCGTCCTTGTCGGTGATGACATAATCGGAACGCCCCAGCAAGGACGAAATCGTGCCGACATTGACCTGGTACCCCGTTGAGAAGACAAGAGCGGCCTCCTTCTCCACAAAAGCCGCCAGCTGCTTCTCCAGCTCCAGGTGAGAGGCCAGCGTCCCGTTCAGGAACCGCGATCCGGTGCAGCTCGTGCCGAACTGCCGGGTCGCTTCGATGGCAGCCTCGCGAACCTTTGGGTGAGTCGTCAAGCCGAGGTAGTTGTTGGACCCGATCATGACCAGCTTGCGGCCACGGATGGTCACCTCTGTGCCTTCCGTATCGTCCAGGGGCATGAAGTAGGGGTAGTTGCCGGTTGCCATGACCTCCCTGGCCATGGTGAAACCTGTGCACTTGGCAAAAAGGTCCATCACTCGCTCCTTTGACCTAGTGTCCGCATGTGGCGCAGCTTCCACCGCTGCACGACCCGCAGCCCCCCCCCGTTCCGCTCACGTGTTGGGTGCTTCCGTTGCTGCCCTTCGAAATGGCGGAAAAGAGGGAGATGGCCCGCGCGGTGGCGCTGCTGCCGCAGACCGAGCAGGTGATAGGGGCATCGGCCTGGCTCATCGGCCTGAGTTTCTCGAACTTGGCCTGGCAATCGGTACACCTGTACTCGTACAGCGGCATGATCGTTGCTCCCAATTCGGTGAGATTTGGCTGGACAACCCCGCTATTGTACAATGCTTGGCGCTGTCGGTCAAGCAACGCCTTTGGGCTGCGAGTCGCAGGCTGTCACGCACCCGATCCGGAGAGAAGCCATGCCCTTTCAGACAGTTGGGTTCATCGGCCTTGGTATCATGGGCAAGCCCATGGCCGGCAACCTGCTGGCGGCGGGGTATGCCGTCGTCGTGCACAACCGCAGCCGCCCTGCTCAGGACGAGCTGGTTTCCCGGGGCGCCCGATCTGCGCAGTCCCCCCGGGAGGTTGCCGAGCAAAGCGACCTGGTTATCACCATGCTGCCCGACTCGCCCGACGTGGAGCGGGTGGCTCTCGGTGCGGGCGGCCTGGTCGAGGGCGTGCACTCGGGCCTGGTCTACGTGGACATGAGCACCATTGCACCCTCCACCGCCAGGAAGGTCGCTGCGTCCCTTGGTGCGGTGGGGGTCCGCTGCCTGGACGCCCCGGTCAGCGGCGGCGATGTGGGCGCGCGGCAGGGCACTCTCTCCATCATGGCCGGTGGGGATCGGGACACCTTTGACCTGCTTCGCCCCATCTTCTCGGTCCTCGGAAAGACGGCCGTCTACTGCGGCCCCACCGGGGCAGGCCAGACGGTCAAGGCCTGCAACCAGGTGTTGACGGCGGTCACGGTGGCTGGCATCTGCGAGGCCCTCGCGCTGGGCATCAGGTCGGGAGTCGATCCCGCCATCATAGTAGAGGTTTTGGGTGCTGGCCTTGCGCGCTGCGGCATTCTCGAGAACCGCGGTCAGCGCATGGTGCGCGGCGATTTCGAGCCGGGCTTCCGCATCCGGCTGCATCACAAGGACCTCGGAATCGTTCGTCAGGCCGGCCGCGAGTGCGGGGCGCCGCTGCCCGTGACGGCCGTGGTGTCGGAGTTGTTCGCCGCCGCCCTGGCGCAAGGGCTGGGCGAAGCGGATCACACTGCCTTGCTCGAGGTGGTGTGGGCATTGGCCGGTGCAGGACTGGCCTCGGCGGAGGAGAGATGACCGCAGAGTTCTACGCTGCTATCCTCGACAGCCTGAGGGATCCCATCTTGGTGGCGGACCCCGACCACATTATCTGCTACATGAATCGGGCGGCCGTTGCCCACTACACGGAGGGTGCCGGCCTCTTGGGCACCTCCCTTCTTGCGTGTCACAACGCGCAGTCGCAGAAGATGATCCGTGATATCTGGAAGGCCATGCACGACGGCCTCGAAGAACAGCTGATTACCGATGGGGAGAAGACGCGCATCTTCATGCGGGCGATTCGCGGCCCGGGCGGCGCTCTGGTGGGCTACTACGAGCGCTACGAGCCGAAAGCGGCACACACCCCGCCGGTCGCGGCAGGGTAGGCAGATGTCCATGTCGTATGTGTTGCGGCTGCCGCAGCCAACAGAATAGGAGGGATCATTGAGGACATTCACAGACCGTGCCCTGAACCTGGCACAGGCGCAGGGCGCCAGCTACGCGGACGTTCGCGTCGTTCGCCGCCTGACACAGCAGATCACCGTCAAGAACGGCGTCGTGGAGGCTCTATCGGACGATGAGAGCCAGGGCTTTGGCGTGCGTGTGGTAGTCGACGGTGCGTGGGGCTTCGCCAGCTCCTCGACCCTGTCACCGCAGGAGGTGGACCGGGTGACTGCTCAGGCAGTCAAGATCGCGCGCGCCAGCACCCTCTTCAAGGTGCGCGACGTGCGCCTTGGCCCGCCGGTCATAAGCACCGGCACCTACCGGACGCCGGTGCAGATCGATCCCTGGAAAGTCTCACTAGATGACAAGATCGCTCTCCTTCTCCAGGCCAACCAGGGTCTCCGATCGAGTCCTGGTGTGCGCGTGGCCTCCTCATCGCTCGCTTTCTGGCGCGAGGACAAGACCTTTGCCAACAGCGAGGGAGCTTATCTGGAGCAGACCAAGACCGAATCGGGCGGCGGCATCGAAGCCATCGCCGTCGATCGGCAGCGCGGCGAAGTCCAGAAACGCTCCTTCCCGAACTCCTTCGGTCGCGACCAAAGGTCGGAGGGCTGGGAGGGCATCCTCGCCATGGATCTGCCCGGCAATGCCGCTCGCATCGGTGAGGAAGCGGTTGCCCTGCTGAGCGCCGATCCCTGCCCCAGCGGCGTCACCACCCTGATCCTGGGCCCTACACAGCTTGCGCTTCAGATACACGAGTCGTGCGGCCATCCCATCGAGCTGGACCGCGTCTTTGGCACCGAGGCAAGCTACGCGGGCACGAGCTTCCTGACCCCCGAGAAGTACGGCACATTCCGCTACGGCTCGGCCGCCGTTAACCTCACAGCCGATGCCACGCTCCCAGGGGGGCTGGGCACCTTCGGCTGGGATGATGAGGGCGTGCCGGCCCAGTGCGTGCCGATCGTTCGAGAAGGTCTCTTCTGCGGCTACCTGACATCTCGCGAGACTGCACAGCAGCTCCGCGAGATTGTGGGTCCCGGCGCTCCCGAGACTTCAGGCGGGGCCATGCGTGCGGATGGTTGGAACCGCATTCCGATTATCCGGATGACGAACGTCAACCTCGAGCCGGGGTCCTGGAGCTTTGATGATCTCGTAGCCGATACCGACGACGGAATCTACATGGAGCTCAACAAGAGCTGGAGCATCGACGACAAGCGGCTGAACTTTCAGTTCGGCACTGAGATCGCCTACGAGATCAAGAACGGCAAGATGGGCCGCATGCTAAAGAACGCCACCTACACCGGGATGACACCCCGCTTCTGGGGAAGCTGCGATGCGGTCTGCGGCCCCACGCACTGGCGGGTGTGGGGCACACCCAACTGCGGCAAGGGCCAGCCCGGCCAGACGGCTCATACCGGCCACGGGGCAGCGCCGGCTCGCTTCCGCGACGTCCAGGTCGGCGTGCTCAAATAGGGGCCCACCAAGGTGGCGGCCCACTCCACTCACGAAGGATAGATCCATGCTAGGACAAGAACGAATCAAGCAAATCGCGGAGCTCATACTGGCTCGGTCGATGGCTGACCAGACGGAAGTGATGGTCTCGGCCTCCGATTCCGCGCTGACCCGCTTTGCCAACTCCACCATTCACCAAAACGTTGCCGAAACGGATGCCGAAGTCAGAATCCGTGTCGTGCTGAAGGACCCGTCTGGCTCCGGCGCCAAGATCGGCGTCGCCTCCACCAACAACGTCGAGGAGGCGGCCCTCTGCCGAACGCTGGAGGCCGCCCTGTCCATCGCCCGCCTCCAGCCGCCCAACCCCGACTTCCATTCGCTGCCGGCTCCCCAGCCCATTACCGAGGTTGCCTCCTACAGTGAGGCGACCGCCGGCTGCTCGCCGGAAACGCGCGCCCGAGGTGCAGGTGCGATATGCCTTCTCGCTCGCGATGCCGGGGTCGTCGCATCAGGTGCCCTCACCACAGCCTCTCTTGAGTTCGGGATTGCCAACTCGCTCGGCGTGTCTGCCTACCACCGGACCACTCAAGCCGACGTCAACACCGTCATCATGAGCGACACGAGTGCCGGCTACGCATCCGCCTTCTCGATGGACGTGCGAACCCTCGACTTTGAGGCTATTGGACGGGAAGCAGTAACCAAGTGCATGAAGAGCCGCAACCCCAAGCCTCTGGAGCCTGGCGAGTACACCGTCATCCTGGAGCCCTACGCCGTCCAGGATTTCCTCCACATGATGACCTGGACCGGGTTTGGCGCGGTAGCGTACCAGGAGGGGCGCAGTTTCATGGTCGGCAAGCTCGGGCAGCAGATTGTCGATCGCAGGGTCTCCATTTGGGACGATGGCCTGAGCAGCGAGGGGGTGCCCTTTCCGTTCGACTTTGAAGGGGTACCCAAGCAGAGGGTGGACCTGATCGAAGCGGGGGTGGCCCGCGCCGTGGTCTACGACTCCTACAGCGCGGGCAAGGAGTCAAGGCACTCCACCGGGCATGCCCTGCCTGCACCCAACCCGATGGGACCGATGCCCCTGAACCTCTTCTTCGCCGGCGGCGACACGTCGATCGAAGAGATGATCCGGGGCACGCAGCGGGGCATCTACGTCACGCGGTTCCACTACACCCGGCCCGTGGATCCGGTGCGCGTGGTGATCACCGGCATGACCCGCGATGGGACCTTCCTGGTCGAGAATGGCGAAGTCGCCTACCCCGTCAAGAACCTGCGCTTCACGCAGAGCTATCTGGAATCGCTCAACAGCCTGGACGGCATCAGTCGCGCCACCCGGCTGCTCACCGGCATGGGCGGCATGACCTGCGATAGCGTGCCTGCGCTCAAGGTTCACCAGTTCCGCTTCACCGGGGCGACCGAGTTCTAGCCGCTGCCTTTGGGGCGACCCATCTGGGTCGCCCTTCACTCCCATGAAGATCTGGCTCATTGAGCCCTACCTGACCGGCTCTCACCAGGCTTGGGCAGAGGGCTACCGGGCGCACAGCCGCCATCAGGTCCGGCTTCTGTCCCTTCCCGGGCGCTTCTGGAAGTGGCGCATGCAGGGCGGGTCCATCACTCTTGCGCGAAGGGCCGCCTCCCTTGGCGAGCCGGACCTCCTCCTTGCCTCCGACATGCTGAACCTGCCTGTCTTTCTCGCCCTCTCCGGGCCGCAGCTCGCCCGCGTGCCCGTGGCGCTCTTTTTTCACGAGAACCAGCTAACCTATCCCATGCCCCCCGGTGAGAAGCGCGATCTGCACTATGGCTTCATCAACCTGGCGAGCGCTCTGCGAGCCGATGCGCTCTTCTTCAACTCAAACTTTCACCGGGACGAGTTCTTTTCCGAGCTACCTCGCCTCCTCAAGCACTTCCCCGACTACAACGAGCTATGGGTTGTCGAAGCGCTGCGCGCCAGGGCCCGGGTTCTTGCCCTCGGACTCGACCTGGCGCGCCTTGATGCGGGGCGCCCGCCCGAGCCCAACACCGGGAGGCCGACAATTCTCTGGAACCATCGCTGGGAGTACGACAAAGACCCGCCGGCCTTCTTTCGTGCGATCTATGCGCTCGCCGGCGAAGGCCTCGACTTTGGTCTCGTACTGCTGGGGGAAAGCTTCCGCAACCTGCCTGGCGAGTTCCTGCAAGCGCGCCAACTATTGGGCGACCGCATCCTTCACTTTGGGTATGTGCAGGACCCTGCGAACTACGCTGGCTGGCTCTGGCGTTCGGACATCGTCGTGAGCACGGCCATCCACGAGTTCTTTGGCGCGGCCGTTGTCGAAGCCTGCTACTGCGGATGCTTCCCCATCCTTCCCCGCCGCCTCTCTTACCCGGAACTCTTGCCCGAGGAGCTGCATGCGACCTGCCTCTATGATACGCACGAGGCGCTGGTATCACAGCTCAGACAGGCAATCCTGGGGGTGACCGCGCTCCGTTCCGGCAGGATGCCGGCCTTTGCCGAGCACTTTGATTGGCGGTATATGGCGCCTGGCTACGATGCTTGCCTTGCGGACGTACGCGCCCTGAGCGACCGCCTGGTCTGCCAATAGGCAGGCACGCCTGGGGTCGTCTGCCGGCTACCTGAGAAGCTCGGCCCCTTGCCGCTCCTCGTTGCAGTGCCCGCACCCGACATGCGGGCGTTTGACGTCGACCAGGTGCTTCGAGCAGACTGCAAGCACGCGGACCTTCCGTGTCAGACCGAGGAGCCCTCTCACCACCCTGGCCTCAAGCACCAGGTTCGGACAAGCATTCGCGGCGAGGATGCTCGGCACCGGACACGACCGGCACAGCACAGGCGTCCAGGCCCCTGATTGCCGGCTCCGGCCGACCAGGCGGCACTCCTTGGTCTCCCTGCCCCGGAAGTAGTCGGCGTAGTAGTAGCGGCACTCCCTCCCCGCGGGGGTGATCATTGCTGTGCCTCCCTACTTGTGGATGACCACGAGGGTGCCTTTGGGCGCCCACTGGAAGAGCCACTTGGCCTCGCTTGTCTTCATGTTGACGCATCCATGGCTCATCGGCCTGCCAAAGTTGTTGTGCCAGTACGTGCCGTGAATGGCATAGTTGCCCGAGTAGAACATGGTCCATGGCACTCCGGGCAAGTAGTATCCGGGCCCGCTCATTGGCGTCGACTGGTACTTGGCATAGATGCGGAAGCGCCCCGTCCGCGTCGGGTAGACGGAGATGCCTGTGGAGACTACGGCCGTCAGGACGGTCGACTGCCCCTCATGCGCATGCAGCCTCTGTTCGGACAGGTCAACCTCGATCCATTTTCCGCTCTCGCTCTTGTCTTCCGGGATGGAGGTCGGGCTCACCGTCCGCGTGGGCGTGAGGGTGGGAGCGGGCGTGTTTGTGGGAGTCATGGTGGGTGTAGGCGTATGGGTGGGTGTCGGGGTGGAAGTGGGTGTGCGTGTCGGCGTGCACGTGGGGGTGGCTGTGTGGGTGGCGGTGGGGGTGGGTGTGTCGGTAGCAAGGAATGCGGCCACCCGGGCCGGAACGCCTGCCACCAGCGCAAACAGCACGCTGTAGGCGAGGATCAACGGTACCAGCCCGATCAACAACCAGGCAGCCGGTATGCGCTTCCTGGGGGTGCTACCACCGTCGGGGCCAGGTTGAGGGCTGACCTCGGCAGCGCCCTTCCCGTGCGCGCCTGAGATCTCGGGCGGTGCCGCCAGCGCAGGCATCGCCGAAACGCCGGCAGCTCTGTCGCTGATCTCCCGTCGCCGGCGGCGGAGCGCCTCCCTGGCGCGCTCGTTGCGCGAGTCCAGGGTGAGCGCCTGCGCCAAGAAGGCCAGTGCTTCCTGTGGGTCGGCGGTCGCTGCAGCTCGCTGCAGAAGCGCCTCGATCTCCTCTCCGCGCGCGGGCGGTGCAACGCCTTCACTCATAACTGTACGCATCTTTCGCGATTTTGACCTGTTTTACCATACGCCGGGTTGGTAGGCAAGTTGGGTACACCGATCCGTCATCTGCTTGCGCCTGTCCCTTTGCCGTGGTAGGATTACTTGCTCCCGGCCGGCAAGGGGGTCCTCGCCTGCCGAGTGAGCACCGAGCAGCTCCTGCCTCCGGACGTCGCAGGGGGCAACCGAGGATGCTGCCGGAACCGAGGAGCTCGTCGATGCGCATCCAGCAAGTGAATCTGTCTGACCGGCGCCAAGTCCAGCGCTTCATGGCAGTGCCGTTTGACCTCTACCGGGATCATCCCCTCTGGGTGCCGCCACTGGCGCCGGAGGCCCGCGCCCAGCTGGATCCGAAGCGGCACCCCTTCTATGAGCACTCCCAAGCTGCCTTCTTCCTGGCACTGGACGGAGAGGAGGCCGTCGGGCGGATTGCGGTGTTGGACAACGCACACTACAATGCCTACCACGCTGCGCACACCGCCTTCTTTTACCTCTTTGACTCGGTGGACGATCGGGCCGTAGCGGGTTCGCTCTTTGATGCTGCCGGAGACTGGGCACGGAAGCGTGGCCTCGACTGCCTCTGGGGGCCCAAGGGCTTTTCCCATATCGAGGGCCAAGGGGTACTTGTGGAGGGTTTTGAGCACATGCCCTCTATGGGCGTGCCATTCAACTATCCCTACTATGGCGCGCTCATCGAAGCCGCCGGCCTGGCGAAAAAGTTCGACTTCTACTCCTTTCGGATGGACCGCCAGTTTCACTTTCCGGAGCGATACCTCGAAGGCGCAGAGAAGCTGAAGGCCCGGCGTGGCTTCCGATCCCAGTCCTTCCGGACCAAGGACGAGCTGCGCGCAATGGTCCCACGTGTTGTGCAGGTCTACAACGAAGCATTCGTCGAAGTACAGGGCTACACGCCCATGAGCGAGGCGGAAGGCCAGATGATTGGCGACCGGATACTGGCCATCGCCGATCCGAGCCTCATCTCGCTCCTGATGCGCGGCGAGGAGATGGTCGGCTTCGTCATCGCCTTTCCCGACCTCTCGGCGGCGATCAAGCGCTGTGGCGGGCGGCTCTGGCCCACCGGCTGGATTCACCTGAAGCGCGAGTTCAAGCGCACACGGTGGCTCAACCTGAACAGCATCGGCATTCGCGAGGCGTACCGTGGGCTGGGCGGCACAGCTCTGCTTTACAGCGCTCTCTACCATACCTTGGCGGACCACCCCCAGTTCGACCACGCCGACATGGTCCAGGTTCAGGAAACCAATGAGCGAACCATGCGGGAGTACAAGGCGCTTGGGGTCGAGAGCCACAAGCGGCACCGCATGTACCAGGTCTCGCTTGCCTGACGAGCCGACTGGTGAACCGCGTCTCTTTTGTGCCCATGTGGTGTTGTAGTGGCATAGAACCTGTTCCCACCCTTCTGCCTCGCTGCATTGGGACGGGACCCGTTATTCTTGTCGATTCGTACCGACTATCAATCTGATCATCGAGGAGGGCGTACATGGTGGCAGAACAAGGGGCACCCGCCTCTCGGCGAGAGAGGTGGGCTTGGTATCTCTACGACTTCGGGAACTCGGCCTATGCCTCGGCAGTCTACCTGGCGGTCTATTCTGTCTACTTCAAGGACAGGGTGGTCGGCGGTGCGGAGGGAACCCGGCTCTGGGGCGTGGCGGAAACGATCGCCGCCATCGTCGTGCTCCTCAGCGGGCCCTTTCTCGGGACGCTGGCCGACTTTGCGGGCTCCAAGAAACGCTTTCTGCTCTTTTTCACCGCCATGTCCTGCCTCTTCACCGCCAGCCTCTTCCTCATCAAGCCCGGCATGGTCGTGACCGGCATTGCTCTCTTCGTCCTGGCCGACATCGGTTATCGCGCCGCACAGATCTTTTACGATGGACTGCTGCCTGAGATTGCCTCGCCCAAGGAGATGGGACGTGTGTCGGGAGTCGGTTGGGCCATCGGCACCGTGGGCGGCATCGTGATCCTTCTCCTGCTCATGCCCCTGGAAGGCATCCTGGGCTCCATCATGACGCCCGAGAAGGTCACGGCCAACGCGCTGGTGTCTCGGACCGCCATGATCGTGACGGCCGTCTTCTTTGTCCTGTTCGCGATACCAGTCTTCGTCTGGCTTCGTGAGAAGGCAACGCGGCACAAGCTGCCGGCCGGTGAGAACTACCTCGGCCTTGCCGTCAGGCGGCTTCAGAGTACCTTTCGTACGGCCCGCGGCTTCAAGGAGTTCCTGAAGTTCATCCTAGCCTTCTTTGTGTACAACGACGGCATCATGATCGTCATGGGCTTTGCCAGCATCATTGGCGCCACGCTCTTTGGCTTGCAGACGCAGCAGATTCTCGTGTTCTTCATCATCGTGCAGCTGGCCAACGTGCTGGGATCGTACGTCTTTGGTGTGCTCGCCGACAGAATTGGCGTAAAGCTGTCCCTGATCTCCTCCTTGGTGCTGATGGTCGCCGTGATCATCTGGCTCTTCTTTGCGCACGGCCAGGTCACCGAGTTCTTTGTCATCGGGGCCGTTGCGGGCTTGGCTATGGCAGGGGCACAGTCGGTCAGCCGGACGATGGTGGCCTTGTTCGCACCGCCAGGCAAGAGCGCCGAGTTCTTTGGTTTCTTCGCTACCTTTGGCCGCGTATCCTCCGTGATCGCGCCCCTGCTCTTTGGACTGCTGGCGGCCGAGGCTGCCATCTGGTACGAGGCACGTGGGGTCGAGGTCGCGTTTGCCGAGCAGGATGGGCTGAGGCTCGCGATCCTGCTCATTGCTGCCTTCATCGCGGTGGGAACGCTCCTGCTCCTGCTGGTGGACGAGAAGAAAGCCATCGCTGCTGCACAACAGGAGCCTGAGGCACTGTGACGGTGGAGGCTCCAAAGGCCAGCTATACGTCGCAGTTCCCTTACCCGCGGCGGCGGGGTATCCGCTTTGTGCTGAAGCAGGGCATCAGGCTTGGCTTGGGGGTCCTGTGCAGGCTGCGTATCGAGGGGAAGGAAAACCTGCCCGCCGGGGGTCCGCTGCTTGTGGTATCCAACCACTTCCACTTCCTCGATCCCCCGGCTATTATCCGCGCCCTTCCATGGCCGCTCGAGTTTTTCTCGGGCCGGCTTCTGCCGCATGCGCCCCTCTCTGTCAAGGTCTTTCCCACGCTTTGGGGTGCCTACCGGGTCCGCCGTGGGGGTGCATCACGCACGGCCATGCGCGCCGCGCAGGCCTGCCTCCAGCAGAACGGCGTGTTCTGCATCATGCCCGAAGGTGGCTCCTGGGCCACCGTCCTCCGCCCCGCCCGGCCCGGCACCTCCTATCTGGCCGTTCAGTCCGGCGCCTCCATCCTGCCCATCGGCATTGACGGCTGTACCGATGTCTTTCCAGCCGTGCGGCGCGGCCGGCGCGCCACTCTGACGGTTCGGATCGGCAAGCCCTTTGGCCCCGTTCGGGCGGAGGGTCGCGGGGACGAGCGCCGGCGGCAGCTCGACGAAATTGGACACGAGATCATGCGGCGCATCGCGGAGCTGATCCCCCCGGCCCGCAGAGGCGTCTACTCGGACGACCCGGCCACCCGGGCGGCCGCGCAGGAGGCGGCCATCTATCCCTTCGACGACTTGCAGGGCTAGCTCGCAGCAGTCACTGTCAAGCCCGCCGGCGGGCAAACTCGAACTGGCCGGTCCGCGCACCGGCCAGCCCGACTCCCACTACCGCGACCTGCCGGGCAACTCTGGCGCATTCCTGGAGCCCGGCCGCGGGCCCGTTGACAAGACGTGCCGGCTATGGTAGACTCCGCGGGAGTGCCATGCGTCCTTCAAAGGAGGTGCCCACATGCCGGCAACGTCGACCGAGGTCGCCGCATCCACGCTTCTCTGGTCCCCGGCCGACTCGTTGAGCGCACGCGTGAGGCGGCTGCGCGACGAGTACTGGCGATTCTACACCCGCGCCCACACCAATGAGGTGCGGTCGTACACCTCGGGCAAGCCCTGGGATCAGGTCTATGCTCCCTGGAACTGGACCAACGTGCCCGAGATGATGATCTTCTTCGAGGGTGCCAAAGCCTACCTCCTCGCCGACGCGGAGCAGGTACCTCTTCCGTCTGGCTTCTGGCAAGAGCCCCTCGCCGTCCGTCGTGCCCTCTTCTTCCGGCATGTCGTCGAGGGCCACCTGCCTGTGCACATAGAGGAAGGCGAGCTTGTCGTCGGCTATCACTTCTCGACAGCCCTGTCGCGGACTCTGACTCGACGCGAGGCACGCGAAATGGCCGGCTTGGAGAAGCACTTCCTCGCCGCGGTCAAGCGTCTGGACCGCCTTGGCGTCGGCAACTGCGGAGCCGTGCCGGGTCACTTGATCCCCGATTACCCCCGCGTGCTCAGCGAAGGGATGAAAGGCATCCACGCCGAAGCCTGCGCTGTGGCGTCCGACGAGGCAGCGCCGAGACGGAAGCGGGACCTCGCGCGGGCGATTGCCATCAGCTGCGAGGCCGCCCGGACCTTTGCCGGGCGGTATGCCGAGGAAGCCGAGCGCCGGGCGGACTCCCTCCTGCCGGACGAGTCACCGGCAGCCGCAGCACGCCGCCATGAGCTCATGGAGGTTGCCCACATCTGCCGCCGGGTGCCATGGGAGCCGGCCGCGAGCTTCAAGGAGGCCCTGCAGTCACTCTGGTTCGCGCACATGCTGGTGATGATAGCCGAAAGCTACCCGGGTCCGGGCGTCTCGCCAGGCCGAATCGACCAGTACCTCTTGCCCTTCTACCAAGCCGACCTCCAGACTGGGCGCCTGACCCGCGACGTGGCGGCTGAGTGGCTCCAGTGCCTCTTTATCCGTCACAATTACGCCTACGACTACCAGGGCTGGGTGGGCACCAACCAGGGCATCAACGCCTCTTTCGGCCAGCTCATCACCCTCGGCGGGATGGACGAGCGTGGCGAGGACGCCAGCAATGACTTGACCTACCTGATGCTGGACGTGATTGAGGCCCTGAATCTGCTTGAGCCCAAACCCAACATCCGCCTCCATCGCGGGACGCCCGACCGCCTGTTGCGCCGGGTCGTCGACATGATCGCTGGCTCGCAGGGCAGCCCTTTCCTGATGAACTTTGACGAGGCGTCGATGGAGGGTCTGCGCTGGCAGGGACTGCCGGAAAAGGAGCTCTGGAACTATGCTCCGGTAGGGTGCCTGGAGAACACCCTCCAGGGTTGCGACCGGTCGGGCACGGTCGATGTGAACTTCAACCTTGCCAAATCGGTCGAACTTGCCCTGCACGATGGGCGCGATGTCGCGAGCGGTGAGCAAATAGGTCCCTTCACGGGCGAGGCGCACTCCCTTCGGGACGCGGCTCACTTCTTGAGCGCGGTCAAGGCGCAGCTGGCCTCCACGCTGGAGCAGATGATAGCAGCCAACAACATCGCAGATACCGGCCGGTCACGCTTTGAGCCGACGCCCTATCTGAGTGCCCTCGTGGGCGGTTGCCTCGACAGCGGACGGGATGCCGCGGCAGGCGGCGCTCGGCACAGCTACCTCACAGTGGAAGGGGTCGGCCTCGCCACCTTGTCCGACAGCGTGGCTGCCGTTCACAAGCTGGTCTTTGAGGAGAGGGCAATCTCCATGGACGAACTGGTCCGCGCCCTCGACGCCAACTTCGAGGGGTATGAGCCGATCAGGCAAACGCTCCTGCACAAGGCGCCCCGCTATGGCAACGATGATGAGTTCGCGGACTCTATCGCCCAGGAGCTAAGCCGCTTCTGGACCGAGGAGGCGTTTCGGCACCTGGCCACGGGGACCGGCAAACGCTACCGGGGTGGATACCTCTCCTGGAACTACTGGATTGCCTACGCCCCCAAGACGGCAGCCACGCCCGACGGCAGGCGCCGCGGCCAGTTTCTCAGCAACGGGGTCTGCCCCGTGAATGGGGCAGACCGGCTGGGGCCGACCGCCGTCGTCAAGAGCGTCGGTCACCTGGCGCTGGAGACGGCGCCCAACGGTGCCTCGCACACCATGAGCTTCTCGCCAAGCCTGCTCCGCAGCCCCGAGAACCGGCAGAAGCTCGCCGCACTGCTGCGCGCCTATGCGTTGGCGGGCGGCACCTGCCTCCAGGTGAATGTGATTAGCCCTGACACCCTGCGCGCCGCACAGCGCGATCCCGATACCTACCGCAACCTCCTTGTCCGGGTCACAGGCTACAACGCCTACTTCGTCGGCTTGGGCAAAGAGATCCAGGATGAGCTCATAGCGCGCGAGAGCCATGCGCTGTAGGCGCGTCAGACGCACGACTGGGGGCGGGAATGTGTGATACCCTCGTAGCTTTGGGAGACTCGACCGTCGATGGCTCCGTCTTGCTTGCCAAGAACAGCGACCGCGAGCCGAACGAGGCCCAAGTGCTCACCTACCTGCCGCGGCTTCGACACGAACCGGGCTCCAGGCTGCGATGCACGTACATAGACATCCCTGAAGTCCCGGAGACGTATCAGGTCCTCCTGAGCCGCCCCTTCTGGATGTGGGGCGCGGAGATGGGCGTGAACGAGTGCGGCGTGGCCATCGGCAATGAGGCGGTCTTCACCCGGGAGCCCTACAACAAGGGACCTGCCCTGACCGGCATGGACCTCCTCCGACTGGCCCTAGAGCGAGCGGGCACCGCGCAGAACGCGCTCGAAGTCATCGTCGATCTCTTGGAGCAATACGGACAGGGCGGCAACTGCGGCTACCGTCACAAGCTCTACTACCACAACTCCTACATCATCGCTGATCCTGTGGAGGCGTGGGTACTGGAGACCGTGGGTAGGCATTGGGTGGCTGAGCGGGTGCAGGGTGTTCGGACGATCTCCAATGGCCTGACCATCGGGTCACAGCCTGATCGGGTGTCGAACAAGCTGGCGAGGCATGCAGCCGAGAAGGGTTGGGCGAGGGACGGCAGCGAACTTCACCTGTCGCGCTGCTGCTCCGACCCTATCATGACGCGCCTGGATGGCTGCCGGGCGCGCCAGGCGCGCACAACGTCTCTGCTCACAGCCGAGTCGGGGCGGATTTCGGTGCGAACCCTGATGGCTGCGCTCCGCGACCACGGCAGGGGAGCCGACGGTCCGGACTGGGGCCCAGCCCGCGGACTGCTGATGGACCGCGTCTGCGTCCATGCCAGCTTGTGGCCGACGCGGCCCAGCCAGTCGGTCGGTTCGTTGGTCGCTCACCTGACCAGGGCCGGCCCAGTGGCTTGGGTGACCGGCACATCGGCGCCCTGTACCGGCCTCTTCAAGCCAATCTTCCTGGGGTCAAGTGCGCCCGAGCTGGGCCGAGAGCCGTCGGGTACGGCCGATCCTGACTCGCTCTGGTGGGCGCACGAGCGCCTGCACCGGATGGTGATCCGTGACTATGCGGCCCGGCTGGCTGCGTACCGCAGCGAGCGCGATGCCTTGGAGTGGGAATTCCTTGCAGAGGCCACAGCCCTCGTGGCGTCTGGTGCCGGTGGTGCGAGCGACCTAGCTGCTTTCACGGAGCGCTGTTTCCAGAGGGCCACGGAGGCAACTCAACGCTGGCTGGAGCGGGTCTCTCACATGCCTGCAACCCGGCGTCTGTCGCCCGCCTTCTCGCTCGCCTGGACCCGCTTCGACCGGCAGGCCAGGTTCGGTGGATCGCGAGTCCCGACTCCCGATGCCAGGTGAATGCCTCAAGAGCGTCCCGTCGCGGCTTGAGGGTTCGTGTTGCGACGCATTGTGGGTGACACAGTTGGCAGGCACAACCTTCAACATCCAGCGTTTTAGCACCGAGGACGGCCCCGGCATCCGCACGACCGTGTTCCTCAAGGGATGTCCCCTGCGCTGCGCCTGGTGCCACAACCCTGAGGGGTTGTCGCCGGACCCGGAGCTGGTCTGGTATGACGTGCGCTGCATCGGAGCGCGCGATTGCTTGGCCGCTTGCCCCGAGAACGCCCTCGACCTGACCTCCTCCGGTATGCGCATCGACCGCGCCCGGTGTACGGTGTGCGGTGCTTGTGCCTCTGCCTGCCCGGCGGCCGCGCTGGAGGTAATCGGCCGGCGCTGGACGCCCGAGCAGGCGCTGGCGGAGGTCCAGAAGGACCTGGTGTTCTACGAGACTTCTGGGGGGGGAGTGACGCTCTCCGGGGGTGAGCCAATGGCCCAGGCTGCCTTCACGACCGAGCTGGCCCGCCTCTGCCGGGCCGCCGGCCTGCACGTCGCGCTCGATACTTGCGGTCTGGTGCCGTGGTCCCAGTACGAAAAGGTGATTCCCTGGGTCAACCTGGTCCTGTACGACCTCAAGATCTGGGATGAGCGCCGCCACCGCAAGGCGACGGGCGTTGGCAATGCCCAAATCCTGGACAATGCCCGACGAATCTCGGCAGCCGGCATTCCCATGTGGGTCCGGACGCCGATCATCCCTGGCTACACGGCCGATCCGGAGAACATTGCTGCGCTGGCCCGCTTCATCTCCGAAGAGCTGCCCACAGTCCGGCGCTGGGACCTGTTGGCCTACACCAACCTCGGCCGGCCCAAATACCGGCGCCTCGACCGGCCTTACGCCCTGGAGGGTGTGCCGTTGCTGACGCGTGAGGAGATGTCGGCCCTCCACGCCCTCGCCATGGCAGGCGTGCCCTGCGCCGCCTGGTCGGGTGCCGTGCTGGAGGCCAAGACATGACCCGGCCGTCTGCCCTTGCAGTTGCCGGCGTGGGAGGGGTGCCCGCATGTCTTTGTCAGAGACACAGATCGATCTGCTGAAGCGTTTCGAACACGGCCTGGATCCCCGTTTCCCGGAGCGCGGCCGGATCCCAGCGCGTGTGCTTGGCTACGGAGAGATCAGCACGGTCTTTGAAATCCAAGCCGACGGGCTGGAGGACCTCGCCGTCAAGCGGCTTCCCCTCTTCCGCGAGTGGCCCGAGGCGGAGCGCTACGAGGCAACCCTGGATGCGTATGTCGGCGTGCTGACCGGGGAGGTAGGCCTGCGCCTGCCGCGCCACCGGCATGTCTGCTTTCAGCGCCCTTCAGGCCTCCCTGTTGTCTACATACTCCAAGACAAGGTGCGCGAGGACTGGCTCTGCCACCGTGTCCTGCACCGCCTGCCGTCCGAGGGCGTTCAGGCGCTTGTGCTGGCTGTCCTGCGCCACCTTCGCAAGGTCTGGGATTTCAACGCTCGCCAGGACCATATGCGCGTCGCGATAGACGGACAGCTCTCGAACTGGGCGATTGAAGGTCCAGACCTGGACCATCTCCGGCCCGAAGAGGTGAGCCTGACCTACCTTGACACCAGCACACCCCTCTTCAGAGTGGATGGTGTCGAGCAGTTGGACCCAGAGCTCTTTCTGCGCAGCGCACCGAGCTTCCTCTCGTGGATTCTGCGGCTGGTTTTCCTGGAAGACGTTGTCGACCGCTACTACGATTTTCGCCGCGTGGTGCTGGATCTGGTCGCAAACCTCTACAAAGAGCAGCGGCCCGAGATGATTCCGGGTTCCCTGGATGTGGCCAACCGCTACTTCGCGGACGAGGCAGCAGACCTCGGCATCCTGCCGGTTACCGAAGAGCAAGTGCGCGGCTACTATCGAGAAGACGCCCTGATCTGGAGGATGTACCTTTCGATGCGCAAGGTGGATCGCTGGCTGCGCTCCTCGCTGCTCCGTCGCGAGTACCCATACATTCTGCCTGACAAGGTCCTACGATAGGGAAGGGTCCCCGACCTGAGAGGAGAGAACGTGTCGCTGATAGGTCAGAAACCAAAAGCCGACCTGATCGAACGCTACGCTCGCCACGTGTCCAGTGGCAAGGCCGACTTCTACGCTCAGGCAGGCATCGACTTTGTGTTGGGACGCCGCGAGGGCGTCTACCTCTGGGACGTGGACGGGCACAGGCTGATCGACTGTCACTGCAACGGCGGAGTTTTCAACCTGGGGCATCGACACCCACGAGTGATCGCTGCGCTGCGCAGCGCCCTGGATGAGCTGGACATCGGCAACCACCACTTGTTGAGCGAGCACAGGGCTCGCCTTGCAGAGCGGCTAGCCCGGCTCTGCCCCGGCGATTTGAACCGCGTCGTCTTTGGGGTCGGCGGGGGAGAGGCAATCGATCTCGCCCTGAAGTTGGCGCGGGGTCACTCTGGTCGTCCAACCATCCTCTCAGCTCTCGGGGGCTACCACGGCCACACGGGGCTTGCGCTAGCGGCTGGGGATGAGCAGTACCGCGCGCCATTCGGCCCGATGCCTCCTGGCTTTATCCAGGTGCCCTTTGGCGACCTGGATGCGCTGGACCAAGCAATGGGCGACGACACCGCAGCGGTGCTCCTGGAGACCATTCCTGCCACGCTGGGAATCGTGCTCCCGCCTGAAGGATATCTTGAGGGTGTGCGTGCCTTGTGCACACACCACGGCGCGCAGATGATCGCAGACGAAGTGCAGTCGGGCCTCGGGCGCTGCGGCGATGTTTGGGGGTTCAGCGCGAGCGGCGTGGTGCCCGACATCCTCGTGACCGCCAAGGGGCTGTCCGGGGGCATCTACCCGATCACTGCCACCATCTACCGGGAGCACCTCGATCCCTTCCTCCGCCAAAACCCGTTTATTCACATCTCGACCTTTGGAGGGGCTGAAGTGGGCTGCTGCGTGGCCCAGGAGGTTCTGGATATCCTGGAGGAGCCCGCCTTTCTGCCGCATGTGCGCGCGATGGCCTCGCTCTTTGCCGATGGGCTTGAGAGCATCCGAAGGCGCTTTCCGCATCTCCTGGCGCAGGTGCACCAGCGAGGTCTGATGATGGGCCTCAAGTGGACGAGCGATGCGCTGGGCCCGCTCATGACGGTGGCCGGCTTCCGCTTTGGCCTCCTTACCATCTATGCCAACAATGACCACTCTGTGAGCCAGCTACTTCCCCCTCTGACCATTCGGGAGGAAGAAGTGGAGCAGGTACTGGCCATCCTCCAAGGGATGGTGGAGTGGGTCGCGGCTATAGTCGGCGCCTGATCCGCAGATAGGAGAATTCACCTATGTCACTCGTCGATTCCCAACCTGGCCTCCTGGATGCCCTCAGGGGCGAGATGACCCCCAAGTTCCTCGCCACCCTCGATGCTGCCGGGGCGCCCAACGTGGTGCCGGTCACCTCGATCATGCCGGCCGGCGACGTGCCAAATCGCCTGATCTTCGGCAACTTTCTCCTGCGCAAAACGGTCCAGAACCTCGACGCCGACCGGCGTCTGGGCATCCTCGCGATCACGCCCCAGCTTGAGGGTTGGGTGCTCCAGGGTGACTTCTCCGGCTGGGAGCGGGCCGGTACATACGTGGACAAGCTGAACAGCACCGACCTCCTGCGCTACAACGCCTATACCGGCATACGCGACGCAGGTATTGTCGATGTCCGGGCGGTCCTGGCGTACCTACGCATCTCCAAGCTCGAGGTGGTTCGCGATTATCTCGTGGCCCGAGCCGCTCAGCCCCCGGCGGCGGGAGCTGGGTCCGTTCCCATGCCCATCCCAGCGCGACGGCGTTTCGCAGCCATGACCAAGGTGTGTGCGCTGAGCTTTGTGGCGGAGGGCGGGCAGCCCCATCCGGCCACGCCGGGGTATCCCGTTGTTGCGCCGCTCCTCTCGCTCCAGCCGGCCGGGGACCGGACACTTGTCTGTGCTGAGGGAAGAGCGGCCGGGCTGTTCGCGGGGCTCGAGGCCGGTACCCCGGTGGCGGCCAACCTGCTGACCCAGGACGTCGTGTCCTTCCAGGCGAAGGGCCGCTGGCTTGGTTCCCGGCGCCGCTTCGGTGCCACCCTGGGCGCCATGGATGTGACGGCCCTCTACGCCGGTGGCCCGCCCATGCCGGGCCGCAGGATCGCATGACCAGGATGCCTGCGCCGGCACCAGCGGGTGGATGGCCGCGGCTGAAGCTGCGACCACGAGCGCCCCGCCGCGGCACCCGTCGTGCACAGGTACCGCGGTGAGCGTCCGGGACGGGCGCCCTTCCGAGCACACTCGTTGGCCTATGGCGGCGATCCTTGTCGCTGCTCTCTGTCTGAGGCTCATCTTCGCCGTTCACGTGGCTCCTTCCTCTGTCTATGCCAGCATCGACGCCCAAGGCTACCGGATCCTCGCCCTGAACCTGGTCGAGCAGGGCGTCCTTTCGCTCCGCACCGAGCCGCCCTATGTTCCGGACGGCCTGCGCACGCCACTCTATCCTGCATTCCTGGCGCTCCTGCTCGTGACCACCCGCGATGCCCCGTTGGCCGTTCCCGTGGCCCAGGCCCTGGTGGACACAGGGACGGCGGCCTTGGTCTTCTGCCTGGGCTGCCGTTTGGCCGGGCGGCGCCGCGGCTTGATCGCAGCGCTCCTCTATGCACTCAACCCGGTTTCCTTCCTCTTCGTCGGGGAGGCGATGACAGAGGTATTGCTGGCGTTTCTGGCAACAGGGACCTTCTGCACCTACCTGCACGCACTCGCGGTAGCGGAGCGCCGGCACCTGCTCTTGGCAGCAACCGGGCTCCTAGCGGGGCTCTGCATCCTCTGCAAGCCCCATGCTCTCCTGCTGCCCTTCCTGCTTGCGCTCGGCTGGATCATCGAGCGGCGTCGCGTCCGTCTGCGCGCCTGGATGGAGGGGGCAGCACTGGCGGCCGTCGCCATGCTCACCCTGCTGCCCTGGCTCTCGCGCAACCAGCTCCTCTTTGGCAGGCCCTTCCTATCGCTGGCGTTTGAGAGCAATCAGGCGCATGTGAGCGCCGTCGCCGCGATCCTCCAGTCCCGCGGCGAAGTGGCGGCTGCCTGGACCGCACGCTGGGAGGAGGTATACATGCAGTCTGTCGTCGCCCCGGCGGCCCGCGCAGGCGGCTGGACCGAGGCGCAGCTGCCGCGGGACGCCGCCGAGGCGGCCCGCCGCAGTGCCGACCTGGTCACGACCGCGCGCTCCATCGTGCGGCAGAACCGGATGGCCTACCTGGCGGCGCACCTCAAAGGGGCGGCACGCTCCCTCGTGCCGGAGCTGCACCGCTACTGGCACGCGGCTCTCTTGGACGAGCCCTGGCCCGTCTCTGATGCGCTGAGCGATCTACTCGGCCGGGCGCTGCGCGAGCGGGATTGGCAGCCCGCCTCCAGTTGGTGGTCCGGTCAGACCGCCGGGCAGCGCGCCATGTGGCTGGCCTCGATGATCGTCTCAGCGATCGGCTTCTTCTTCCTCCTCTCCGGCCTGTGGGCACTCCGCCGGTCGCCCGGGGTCCTGCTGAGCATTGCCCTGTTCCTTCTCGTTCTGGTCCTCATGCCCGGACCGATCGGGTACGTTCGCTTCTGGATGCCCGGCGTGCCGCTGGCTGCGGCAGTGATGGCCTGTGGGGCTACCCGGCGTGGCCTCGCCGAACGTGTGCGCAGCACGCCGGCCTGTGCTACAATTCTGCCCGCCCGATAGGAGGGGCAGCCCAGTGGCAGGACTCTCTACTCCGATGGATGTGGTCCTCGACGAGGACAGGCATTGGTGGTTCGCGACGCGGACGCGGGCCATATTGGCATATCTCGACCGCTTTGCGGGTCCCGACGGCTACCCGGAGATACTCGACGTCGGCTGCGGCGCGGCCAACATGACCCACCACCTGCGCCACTATGGCCGTGTGCGCGGTGTCGACAACAACCCGCGCCCTCTGGAGGTCGCGCGCCGGCGAGGTTTGGACGCCGTGCAGGGCAGCGCCGAGGAGCTGCCCTTTGCCGGTGCGACCTTTGATCTGGTCGCCCTTCTGGACACCATTGAGCACGTACCGGGCGAGTCCCGAGTCCTCTCGGAGTGCCGCCGTGTGCTGCGACCTGGAGGCAAGCTGCTGGTCACGGTCCCGGCTTTCCAGTTTCTTTGGAGCCACAACGACGTCATCAACAGGCACCAGCGCCGCTATACCGCCGGAAGCCTCAGAGCGCGTTTGGCCGGCGGCGGCTTTCGCCCGCTGCGAGTCTCGTACACCCACTTTCTCACCTTCCACGCTGCGGCGGCGCTCATCCTGCTGCGGCGCGGGCGCGCAGAGCCCGACCTGGCCTCGCCCCACCTGGGCGACGATGCCTACCAGGTGGAGATGGAGCCGGCATCCCCGTTGGTCAACCAACTACTGGATGCCGTCGGCAAAGCCGAGGCTGGCCTCCTGCGGCACGTGAGCCTCCCTTGGGGAACCTCCGTCATCGCTCTCGCCGCCTGCCAGGAGTGACCGGGTCCTCGGGCACAATCGCATCGCTGCGCCAGCGGCAGCAAGAAGGGATGGAACTCATGAAGTACCGGTGTTTCGGAAGGATCGACTGGAAACCATCTGCGCTTGGCTTTGGCGCCATGCGCCTGCCTGTGATCGACCACGACCACGGCAGGATCGACGAAGAGGAAGCCACCCGCATGATCCGCCATGCCATCGACCAGGGAGTCAACTACGTAGACACGGCCTGGGGCTACCACCGCGGGAACAGCGAGCCGTTCCTGGGCCGCGCCCTGGGCGACGGCTATCGTGACCGAGTCCGGCTGGCAACCAAGTTGCCCTGCTGGCTTGTCGAGAAGCCGGAGGACTTTGACCGCTTTCTGGATGAGCAGCTGCGCCGACTGCAGACTGAGCACGTCGACTTCTACCTGCTGCACTCCCTTGGCGCAGACAGCTGGCCCAAGGTGCGGGATCAAGGGGTCTTGCCGTGGGCGGAGCGCGCCATGGCCGATGGGCGCATTGGCCACCTGGGCTTCTCCTTCCACGACAGCTACGAGGCCTTCCAGGATATCGTGGACGCCTACGATGGCTGGCATTTCTGCCAGATCCAGTACAACTACCTGGACGTGGAGTGCCAGGCCGGCACGCGCGGCCTCCAGTACGCCGCCGGCAAGGGACTCGCCGTCGTCATTATGGAGCCCCTCCGCGGTGGGGCGCTGGCGCAGAACATCCCCACCTCAGTCCAGGCCCTCTGGGATTCCTACCAACCTTGTTCGGGCCGGTCTCCCGACCCTCGTACCCCCGCCGACTGGGCGCTGCAGTGGGTGTGGGACCAGCCCGAAGTGTCGCTGGTGCTGAGCGGCATGAGTACGATGGAGCAGGTGGAGGAGAACTTGGCGAGCGCGGATCGCTCCGGCGTCGGGACGATGAGCGAAGAGGAACTGGCGCTGGTGGCGAAAGTGCGCGACGCGTACCAGGCGCTGTGCGCCATTCCATGCACAGGCTGCAAGTACTGCATGCCGTGCCCGAGCGGGGTGAACATCCCCGAAGTGTTCGAGATCTACAACGACCTGCAGATGTTTGGCGACGAGGGGCGGTCGAAGCAGTTCTACGCCTGGCTGGACGAGAAGGCTCGTGCCGGCCAATGCATCGAGTGCGGGGAGTGCCTGGAGAAGTGCCCGCAGCACATCGACATCCCGGAGTGGATGAAGAAGGTGCACGAGGCGCTGGGGCAGAAACCGGGCCAAGTGCCGGCGACCGGATAGGGGGCAGCGTGAGTACGGACGGGCGCGAGACACAGGCGGTCGGGCGGTTGCCTGGCGCGACTGCCTGGCTGTTCTCGGAGTACGATTTCGCCTCCATCGACCTGGAGGAGCACCGAGGCGTGATCATCGAGCGGCTGTTGGAGCGGGGCACCTGGGAGCAGCTTCGCTGGCTCTTCTCGACCCACGGCGAGGATCCTGTGGCCGAGGGGGTGTGCCGGCATGGGCTGCGCCTGTTGTCCAGGCGCTCGTTCGCCTTGTGGCGCCAGGCTCTGGGTGTCAAGACGTACGAGGCACCAGGCTGCTATGCCTGCCGTTAACGGCCTGTCAGCGCACGAAAGATGGCGAATCGTGCATTTGTCAACAAGATCGACATGGTGTATAATAGCAGGTACGAGACCTATGGCAGTCCTCGCGTCTATCGCGAGCGCCAAGCGCAGGGTGTGGCTTGCGGTGAGCAGCGTGTGTGCGCATTCAGGAAGGAGGTAACCTATTGACCATCGCGAGCGTGGCAAGAAGTGAGTAGAGACCACCGGTCATAGCCAAGGATAGCCTCTACCCAAAAAACTGGACTGCAGATTCCACACAAGCATGATCTGAAAGACCATTAGAACAAGGAGAAAACAAAGATGACAAACAGATTCAGTCGACGCGATTTCTTGCGCGCAACTGCGCTTGGTGTCGCCGGCGTAGCTCTCGCCGGGTGCGGCTCGAAAGCGGCTACTGCTGGTCCGGCAGGCACAACTGCTGGCACCGGCAAAGGGCTCGCCGTCTATATGCAGATGGGTGGCCAGCAAGGTGACCCATCGACGTTGGCACGCACGAACGGCGCCAAGGCTGCCGCGGCGCACCTGGGGATCCAGCTCTTCGAGCAGTACTCGGGGTGGGATTCACAGAAGATGATCGAGCAGTTCAAGGAAGCCATAGCCGCCAACCCGGACGGCATTGCCATCATGGGCCATCCCGGGGAAGACGCCATGGGGTCGCTCATCGATCAGGCCGTGGGCATGGGCATCTGCGTCACCAGCGGCAACAACCCGCTCCCGAACAACGAGCTGAAATACCAGACCAAGGGGTTCGGCTATGCCGGAGCCAATCTATATGACGGCGGCTATGTGACCGGTTTGGCGATGGTCGCGGCAGGGCTGAAGGCCGGCGACAAGGCTCTCGTCTACGATATTTGGCACCAGGAGGGACGAAGCCAGAGCCCTCAGGGTATCAAAGATGCGCTTGAAGCTGCCGGAGTCGTGGTGGAGACGCTCGACGTCACCAACGAAGTGGACACCGAGGCGTCGTTGGCGATTCCGATCCTGACGGCATACATGGAAGCCAATCCCACTCTCAAAGCGATCGGAACCCAGCACGGCAATATCACCTCAACCCTGCCGAAGGTGCTCGAGGCAGCGGGGAAAAAGCCCGGCGACATCATCGTCGGCGGCATCGACCTTTCGCCCGCCACGATTGACGGCATCCAAAAGGGCTGGATCAGCGCCAGCTTTGACCAGGTGCTGTACCTGCAGGGGTACTTCCCGGTACAACAGATCTGGCTGATGGTGAACTATCTGATCCCGGGCCTGCACATCAATACCGGTGTAGGCACTGTTACCCCGGCGAACGTCGCCCAAATAGCGCCCCTGATCGAGGAAGGAATCCGCTAGTCCGATTTCCAGATGCCCCCGCCTTCCATGGCGGGGGCATTTTCTCATCATGCACTAGGAGGTTCTGTTGTGGCTGACGCTCCTGTCGAGCAGTACGCCGCGCAACTGGTCAATATCGAGAAGTATTTCGGTCTCGTGTGCGCCCTGAAGAAGGTCACTCTCGAAATAGGCCGCAACGAGATTGTCGGACTCATCGGCGACAACGGCGCCGGGAAGTCGACGCTTGTGAAAATCCTGACCGGGGTGTTCCCACCGACCAGCGGCGAGCTCTATGTCGCCGGTCGCCAAGTCGATTTCAGGAGGTATAACGTCAAGCAGGCGCGCGCGTACGGAGTTGAAACCGTCTACCAGGACAGGTCGCTGGGCGAGAAACAGGTCCTGTGGCGGAATTTCTTCGTCGGACGCCAGATCACCCGCCGATTCGGTTTCATAGACGTCAAGAAGGAGAAACAGATCGCCAGCGAGATCATGCTCAACACGATCGGGTTCCGTGGCAAGGGCATCACCGTGGATTCGAGGGTGAGTGTGCTTTCCGGTGGAGAGCGTCAGGGGGTGTCGATCGGAAGGGCCATGCATTTCAAGGCCGAGCTCATCATCCTCGACGAGCCGACGACTGCCCTCTCCCTGAAGGAGGTGCGCAAGGTGCTTGACTTTGTGCATAGGATCAAGGAGGGAGGCAAGGCCTGCATCTACATCTCCCACGACATCCAGGACGTTTACGAGATATCTGATCGTTTTATCATCATGGACCGTGCAAAGATCGTCGCGAGTATCGCCAAGGAAGAGATCTCCCTGAAAGGGTTGGGCGAGTTCCTGCTCGAATATGCACACGGCTTTAAAGACAAGGCAGAATCATGAAACCAAGACACTCCCCTCTTGCGTTCCTTAGAAGAGTTGAGGGTCTCCCTGTTATTGGGGTATTGGTACTCCTGTATGGCGCATTCTTGATCACGGCTCCGGCTGTCTTTACGAGACCCCTGATCTACATGTCCTTCCTGCAGACCGTAGCTCCCCCGCTTGTTCTGGGTTTGGGTCTTACCCTCGTCATCACCGCGGGAGAGATCGATCTGAGCTTCCCAGCGGTAGTCGCGCTGTCCGGATTCGCCTTCGCCTGGGCTTTCAAGAACCTGAATACGCCCCTGGCCCCCTGGATTGGCATCGTCCTTGCCCTTGCCGCCGGCGCTCTGGCCGGGTATATCAATGGCCTGCTCGTCGCCAAGATTCATGTGCCCTCGATCATGGCGACGCTCGCTACGCAATTCTTCTGGTATGGGATCACGATTCTGATCGCGAATGGGCTCCAAGTAAACATCAAGGAAATAGAGGATACCGCCGTCCACACGATCCTCACCGGTCGAATCTTTGGCGTTATCCCTGCCCAGGCGGTCTGGGGGTTGGCGCTTGCCATACTTCTCTGGTTCATTCTCAACCGCCACACGTTCGGCGAGGCGATCATGTTCATCGGCGACAACCCGAACGTGGCGCGGGTGATGGGCATCAACGTGGAGACGACTCGGATCAAGCTCTTCACCCTGATGGGCGTGCTTGCCGCTTTCGCGGGCGTGTTGCTGACGACCGAGATTAACGTCTTCTATCCAACACAGGGACAAGGCTATATGCTGCCTGTTATGGCTGCGGTCTTTATCGGCGGAACCTTGATCTCCGGCGGCCAGGGCAGTATCGTCGGCACTTTTTTCGGCACCTATGTCATCGGCTCGCTTCAAGCCGGGGTCGTCGCTACCGGAATCACCAGCTACTGGGTCCAGTCGGTGATGGGCCTGATCATGGCTGTCGCCGTCTCGATCAACGTCCTGATCGGAGAAGGACGCATTTCCACGGTTTCCGCCCGGATCCGCCACTGGGCCGTGCCCGCTCACCCACAAACTGGCGGCGAGCCACCGGCGAACAACGACGCGTCCTCATAGCAGTCGCGTGGAGGGTAGTGTCGCTGTGGAGTTGTCGGCAGTCCTGTTGCGCAGAGAATTCGCCGCAAGGGCTGTGCTGGCCGAGGAGTTGCCTCCGCCGGAAGAAGAGCGAGCCGGCACGAATGATCTCTCTTGGTAATTGAAACTGATAGGCTGTTCGTTTGCCGGATGCGCATCTTTGGCCAGGATGGGTCATGGCCCAGGCGCGCGAGGCGTGCCTGTCGCTGATGGCCGTTCCGTGCACCGGCTGCCAATACTGCCTGCCCTGCCCCCAGGGGGTGGCCATGCCTCGCTCTGCTCGGCACTAACGACAGCCTCGGACGTGCTGGGGGCCCTGCGGCAAAGAGGCCAGGATGTTCGGGGACCTGACCGGGCGAGCCAGTTCTACGGCTGGATCGACGAGAAGGCACGGGGCGACGCGTGCATCGAGTGCGGGGAATGCCTGGACAAGTGCTCGCAGGGGATCGACATCCCGGAGTGGATGAAGGTTGCGCACGAGGCGCTGGCGCCGAAGTCGGCCTGAGAGACCCGGAAGGTTCGCTGCCTCTGCCTACGGTTCTGCATTGACCTGGAGGTCGCGCAGCGTAAAGGAGTAGCTGCACCGCCGGCCTTCCAGGAAAAAGCGCACGATCGCCTCACTGGCCAGCGCAACGGCGAACTGGACCAGGTTTCGAGCAAGCGGATACTCGCACGCGTTCGCCCCCGGCTCTGCCGTGTCTCCCGGCACGCGGTAGACCTCGTTCCAGATCACCTCGGCATAGTCGGCGTTCAGGCCGACGTGTAGGCAGGGGATACGCGCCGATAGGCAGTGCTCGGTCACCACCAGAGTCTCAGAAGCGCGACTTCTGACTTTGGGGTTTCCCCCGCACTGCTTTGGCTGTGCGGTTGTACGCTTCTTCGGTCGGGGTACGAGCCGGGCCCTTCTCATCGGAAGGCCTGTGTAAGTCCCAGGGGCAACTGCTTCTCTCGCTTATCAGGCGATTGTATGCCCCTGGTGTCTGGATACAGGCCCTCTGTAATCTATATCACATTCGCGCGGCGGTGTCAAGTGCAGCTGGCAGGCACGCAAGCTGCGCGGCCGCCACCCAGGACGCAACGCGCTGCCTGATGGCAAAGGCGCCCCGGCAGCCAACGCTGCCGGGGCGCCTATCGCGAGCCAGGTCCCGGCTACTCGACCGTCACCTGGGTGTATACCTCTGTCCGGTTCCCGTCGAGGTCCTCGGCGATCAGGCCGACGAGGTATTCACCCTGCGCTGCGTACATCTCCTCGTAGGTGAACATCTGGTCGCGGAAGGTGAGGGTGGCGCCTGCCTCCGTGGACTGGGCTTGCACGGCTCCCTGCGCGTCGAGATCAAGCCACTGCTCCAGGATCGTGAAGGAGTCGCCGGTCTGCGGGTGCACCTCGCGCGGAGCGCCCGCCGTGCCGTCCCCGGTGAAGGTGAACGCCTGGTTCAGCCGGCCATCGCTGAAGTAGAGGCGCGCAACGCGCTGCTCGCCGCTGGCAAAGGTGTACACGCCGTCCACGGCATACACGGCTTCCTCCGCCGTGGCGCCGAAGTTGACCGGCATCAGCAGCGCGACCGCCGAATCGGTGCCGTCGCTGATCGAAAAGACGAGAGGCTCCCAATCGAACTCCAGGACGAGCCCTTCCTTCGGCCACACCGGGTAGTACGTGCCGTCGGCTTTCTGCTGCGTTAGCCCGGTGTCGAGATAGTCCATGTCGGAGATGTTGATCGAGTTCGCCTGCTGGTCGTAGTAGCCGGCAAAGAGGAACACGTAGGCCAGGTTGTCCCCGCTGATCTCGGTGCTCATCTCCACCCAGCTTCCCGGAGCCACCGAGCTCTTGGAGAGCTGAATGGGTGTCATCGTGATCACCCCTGCCCCGGGCGCCGTGATCTGGGAGCTTGGTTCCGGAATCGTCGCCTGTTGTGCCGCCGCCTCAAAGGTCTTGCCCGTGTAGTGGAATGCCAGGAAGTCATCCCAGGTGGAGGCCTGGGCAAAGCGATCGGCAACCACCGTATACGATTGAGGACCCGCCATCGGCGATTGGTAGAGCTGCGAGTTGGGGAAGTAGATCGACACGCCCGTCGCGCCCGGCTTGCCCGATCCGTGCTTCTCGGCCACCACGGCCTGCTGGACTGCGGCCATGACTGCGTCGGCCTGCCCATCGACCCCGGCGCCCGCCTGCTGCAACAGCTGGACAAAGCTGCCCAGGTCGATGAACGAGGCAGGTACCTGCTGACCGAAAATCGAAGTGAACGACTGGGCATAGGTGCGCGCCCTCGCAACCTGGTTCTGGCTTGACTTTTGCAGGGCGAAGGAGAGGCTGTTGATGCTGTCCAGCAGAGCTGGCACCGCGCCCAGGTCCACCGCGGACAGGGTGATGTCCCTGCTCATCTGGTTGGCGACCTGGCTGGCGCTGGGGACTCCCCCGAAGCCCAGAAGCCCACCCATCGGCGAGCCCTGCCTGATCAGCTCGGCGCGCGCCTGGTCATCCACGATCCGCTGATCCTGGTCGACATAGCTGTCGACGATCAGCTTGCCAAGCTCCCCCCCATTCATGCCCGGGTCCTGCTCGAGCGCCTGCAGGAAGCTGGCATACGCCCAGCCGAGCGCGGGCTCGGTCTCTTCCGAGACCACCGCATACCGTGAATGCGGAGCCAGTGCACTGAGCACCTCGACCTGCCCCATCAGGCAGGCGTCCATCCCGATCATCTCGAACTTGTCGATCCCGCTGCGGTCGCGTGCCACCTGCAAAGCCGCGTCCAGGTTGTTCAAGTACAGCACGTTGCCAAGCGCGGAAGAAAGCGGCGCGCTGCTGTCGGCCCGCGCGCTCGGCGAGGGATCGCTCCAGCCCCCGGGCCAACCCATGCCATGGTCGGACATGATCAGCACGTGCTTCTCGGCCGGGAAGGTCTCCACGGCCCACGTGACAAAGTCGACCAGAGTGTCGCCGTCTGCCATGTTGGCTTCGCCCAGCTCCTGCACGAGGGTGGACTCGACACGGCTGAGGTCGACGCCCCTCTCGACATGATAGCGCCTGGTGGCTGTCCAGTCTCCGTCTCCTACATATCCGGCCTGGAACCGGTCGACCTGCGCGACGATCTGGATATTCGCGCTCGAACCCACTCTCTCGGCCTCATTCAGGTCGACATAGATGTCCTGCTCGAGCACCTTGTCGTCTGCATCCTGGTAGAGCATGACCAGCCAGGTCTGCCCCTCGCTCCCCGGCACGCGAGTAGGCGGGACGTAGGGGGCTGCCGTCGCAACGGGAGCGCTGGTTGGGACTGGCAGTATGCCGCCTGCGGACTCTGTCGGATAGAACCCGCCTTCATCGATCCCTGTGCCGCCCCCGCCCCCGCCCAGCAGCCCGCCGCCCTTCGTCAGGGCGAGGCAGAGGCAGAGCCCGATGATCGCCACCGCTCCGATGATGAGCAGTGTACGCGGCGAGAGCTTGATCGGCAGGCCGGCCGGTAGGCCCGTGCCGCCGGAGGTGGCCCTGCCTCCTCCGAGGCCGGCGCCTCCGCTTCCGACCTGGCCGGGGCTGCCGCTCTCACCCGTCCGTGACGTGGACGAGGTGAAGCCGCCCTGCTGCTCTCTTTCCTCCCGGCGCGGCGCTTCCGCGCGCTCCCTCTCGGCCGGCCTCGATTGTGCAGGCCGCCGGCGCTGCACCCGGATGACCGGTTTCTTTCCCTGGGTATCGTTGCTCATGGCTGTACCTCCTTGGTGAAACGTTTAGCCTGTGAGGCCTGTCTTGTTCTTTGACCCATGGCTCCGTGGTCAAGGGCCACGGAGCCATGGGAGGTGCGACGGTTACGGGCCAACCGCGATGGACTTGCACGCGGGAACCTCATCGTCCGCCGGGCTGTACGTATATCCGGTCTTGACCAAGTCGGTGACACAGAACGTGTAGTTGCCGACCAGCTTGCCCCCATACGGCAGCTTGGCCACCCCGGTCAGGTTGGTGATACCCGTCCGGACGACAGTCCGGCCATTCGGCAGTGTCCACGTGCCGTGCACCGTCACGCCGGCGGCCCGGGCATGGGCTTGGTCGTGGACACGGACGGAGGCGTTCACCTTGTAGGTGCCCGGCACCGCGCCGGCTTTCCAGATCAGGGAGATCGCGTTGATGTGCAGCGAGTTGGCCGCAGGTTCCTGTACGGTGACGTCATGGCTGACTGTCTGGCTGCCGCAGTCGTTGGTGGCGACCATGGTCACTGTGTAAGTCCCTACCGATGCGTAGGTGTGCGTGACCGTCGCGCCGCTGCCCGTCCCGCCGTCGCCAAAGGTCCAGCTGTACGAGATCGGCGTGGTGCCGTCTGCGCCGCCGTCGAAGGTGACCACGTCACCCACATAGGGCGATGCGGGCGCCCAGGTGAAGGCGGCGTTGGATACCGGATCGCAGACCGTCACACACGCCTGAACCGCCGCCAGCACGTTCAGGTAGCCATAGCCGTAGGTATAGTTCCCCTCGCCGTCGGGCGGCGCGCCGCAGTTGCCCGCGGGCGGTGTGTCGGCGTTGTCCTGGAGGAGCTCGAAGGTGGCGTCGATCTGCCCCAGGTAGCTCGGGCAGGCCTGCCATATCAGGGCCACCGCGCCGGCCGAGTGCGGGCTGGCCATCGACGTGCCACTGTAGTTGCAGCTCCAGCCATTCGTCGGCACCGAGGAGCAGACGTTGGAGCCGGGCGCCGAGATGTTGGGCTTAGTGTAAGGATCGTGACCGAAGGAGCTAGGGCCACGGCTGGAGTAGCTCGCGATGGTCCGGCTGCTGGCGTGCGCGGCGGAGCCAAAGCTCTCCTGGTAGTCGCCGGGGCTGCCCAGAGTTCCACAGCTTGAGCCGCTGTTGCCGGCAGAAAACGCCGGGAATATGCCCGCCGCGCGCCAGTTCTGGACCTTGGTCCTGTACCAGGCGTCACCACCTCCACCGCCCCACGAGTTGTTGACCACGTTGGGCCGGTTGGCTGCGTTGCCGCCGGGTGCCAGGATCCAGTCGGCGCAGGCGTTCAGGGAGCTGTCGGAGCAGGAGTTGGTCTCGCATCCCTTGCACGCGATCCAGGTGGCATCCGGCGCCATGCCGACCCAGTAGGTCAGGCTGGGGTCGTTGTCGCCGACCATCGTGCCCATGGTATGCGTGCCGTGCCCGTTGTTGTCGCATGCCCCGCCAGAGCCGCAGATGTTGGCCGGGTCCTTCCAGCACTTGGCGTCGTTGGGTGCGCCGGGGCAGGCAAAAGCCTGGTCCAGCGCCGGGTGGTTGTACTGCACGCCCGTGTCGATGTTCGCCACCTTGATGCCGGCACCCTCATAACCCAGGGCCCACACGTCGTCTGCATTGATGTCGGTCAAGCCCCAGTCCTTGGCGTACTCGGGGGCTGCATCGCCGGAGACAATGGGATCGACGAAGTAGATCCGCTCAAGGTAGAGCGCGGCCACCCCTGGGATGCCCGCCAGGTCGTGCGCTGCTGTCAGGTCGCCGCCTCGGATGTAGACCTCGTTTCCGTTAAAGAAAGAGGTATAGTCCAGCCCACGCCGGGTGGCGTACTCGATGACCGGGGCTTGGGTCACGCGGGCGACTTCCTGCAGCGAGTCGAGAACGTACTCGCCGCGGGCCGCCCATTCCATGGCAAAGGCCGCGCTCACGTCGGCCTGCACCGCCATCCTGACGAAGAAGTTCGCCGGTCCGTCGTTGAGCTGCGCCAGCAGGTCCGGCTCAAGGGTCGCCTGGGTGGCCGAAGCCACCGTCAGCGGCAAAAACCCGGCGATCAAGGCCACGGCAAACAAAACGCTGAGCACTCTTGAAGCACGCATGCTTCTTGTCCCTCCTTGCTGGGATAGGGTGGTTCGTCACAGAATGCAACGGGGCGACGACTCCGGGCAATGTACCGCTCTGTACGCCAGTTCTGTCACCTCCCCCGTAGTCCGCAGCGCATAGGCGAGCTCGCGTGATAACGGGGCCGCTGCTTCATTCTACGACATCCCGCACCACTGTCAACTTGGGCCTGCGAAGGGGGAAGGCCTGACCCCAACCTTAACCCAATACGAGCCAGGGAACCAACGGGTCGCTCTTCCCGTCTTGGAAGTGCGGACCTCGATTTGCGTCGAGGGCATGGCTCGTTGTACAACAGGGGTCCTAGGACCGGAAAGGAGATGCTGTCTGCAATGAAGTCTATCGCCCGTTTCACCTCGCTATCTCTCGCCGTCGTGCTTCTTACCTCTCTCCTGGTGGCAGCGTGTGCCCCAGCTCCTCCAGAGGCACCGAGCGGGTCGGTGCCTGCGCCGGCTACTGCATCCGCCGTCGCCAGTGCCCCAGCCTCCCCGGCTGCCGTGGAGAGCCCTCCGTCCCATGCCGTCCCGACGCAGACCCCTGCCGCAGAGCCCACACCGGCTGCCATGGCGAGCACCGGCAGGGTGTTCGCCGCCTTTGTGGAGCCGGCGATCCAGGCGGTGCCCGTTGTGGCGCAGGAGCCGGTTGCCGCGGACCTTGGCAACGTCCGGATTGCATTCCCCCTCTCGGAGGAGCAGCGCCGCCGGCTGGCTGCGGACGGTTTCGTCGTGAGCCCCGGCGCAGAAAAAGAGTTCTTCACGCTCTACGAGAAGGCGCGCTACGCCAACGTGCCCATCTTCGTCACCAGCGACTCGCTCCTGCACGCCTATCATCTTCTCTTCGACAAGACGCTGCGCACCGCGGAACGCTCGTACTTCATCCCTCTGCTCAAAGGCCTGAACGCGGCACTCCTCGCGAGCACCCAGGCTGACTACGAGGCGCTCAAGGGCACGCAGTGGGAGGACGCCGCCCTGCGGACGGTAGCCTTTGCCGGCGTCGGCAGCAGGCTGCTCGACCCGGCCGTCCAGGTGCCCGGCTACGCATCGAACCTGGTCGAGTCTGAGCTCGCTCTCGTCGAATCTGCGGCCGGCATGGGTCCCTCGCCCCTCTTCCCGGGGCTTGATTTCGGCGAGGGCTATAGCCAGTACCGCCCTCGCGGCCACTACACCCTGACCGAAGGCCTCGAGTCCTACTTCAGGTCCATGATGTGGTACGGACGCATGACCTTCCGGCTCGAGACGGAAGACCTAGAGGTGGGCCGTGCTGAGACGCGCTCCGCGCTGCTGCTGGTGCACGCACTGCGGGCCGCGCAGGTCAACGGCCGGCCGGCCCTCGACGCATGGGCCGACCTCTACAGCCCGACCATCTTCTTCGTCGGGCACAGCGACGACCTCACGGTCCTCCAATATGCGGAGCTGATGGATCAGATCTACGCGGCAGGCGCGGCGGCCAAAGACCTGGTCGACGACGCCAAGCTCGAGCGCTTCATACAGGAAGCCACCGGCCTGCCTGCACCGCGTATCCTCGGCATTGTCATCGCCGAGACCCAGGACGTGGAGGAAACCACAAAGGGCCTGCGCTTCATGGGCCAGCGTTTCGTCCCGGATGCCTACATCTTCCGCGAGCTGATCTATCGCAACGTCGGCACGCCCGACAACCGCCGTGGCCTTCCCAAGGGACTGGACCTCTTCGCGGCCATGGGCTCCGAGCGGGCGTACGCCATCCTCGAGGACGAAGGCGACACCGCCTACGCCAACTACCCCGAGCAGATGGCCAAGGTGCGGGAGTGGGTGACCGGCCTCAGCGTCGAGGAGTGGACCGAGACGCTCTACAACACCTGGCTCTACACCTTCCGGCCCCTTCTGTCTGCTCCGGGAGAGGGCTACCCGGCTTTCATGCGGTCTCCCGCGTGGCTGGGCAAACAGCTCAACGCGGTGCTGGGCAGCTGGACCGAGTTGAAGCACGATACCATCCTCTACGCCAAACAGGTCTATGCGGAGATGGGCGAGGGCGGTGGCCCCCCGGAGCCGGTCAAGCCCCGGAACTATGTGGAGCCGGTGCCCCAGTTCTACGCGCGCCTCACGGCACTCACCCGCATGACCCGTGAGGGGCTGGGCAGCCGGGGCCTCTTGGCCGAGGATGACGCCAACAGCCTGGCCCGGCTGGAGGGGCTCTCCACGGCCTTCCAGGCGATGGCCGAAAAGGAGCTGCGCGGCGAACCGCTCACCGAGGAGGAAGAGACCACCATCCGCTTCTACGGGGGCGCTCTTGAGCACCTGACCATGGCCGCGGCCTTCAATCCCGATGCGGAGGCAGACCCCGGCGGCCACACCTACATGGAAGAGGAGCCCCAGGCGGCGGTCGTAGCCGATGTGGCGACCGATCCCTCTCCTGGGCTTGTGCTCGAAGAGGCGGTGGGGCGCATCGACGAGATCCACGTCGTCGTGCCGGTGGCAGACTCCGACGGCACGACCTATCTCCAATTGGCCAAGGGCGGCGTCTTCAGCTACTACGAGTTCGCCTGGCCGATGGGCGACCGTCTGACGGACGAAAAGTGGCGCAGGATGCTGGATGACGCGAAGGTTCCGCCGAGGCCGGAGTGGATCCGAAGCTTCTACACGACCGAAGGCGAGTCGAGCGACTGGGTCCGCTCGATCTATGACTTCCAGCAATCGCTCGTCAATGCGCTTTGGTACCTGGAGTCTGGCTACCTTCGCGCCGGTGGCAAAGTCCTTGAGCAGCTCACCGCCGACCTCCAGGAGTGGAGGGATGCCAATCAGTATGTCGGCCATGCCCTGCTCCGCTCTGACATCCGTTCCTTCGACCTCCAGTCCACGGAAAGGGCAGTGGTTACGGTTCGCGAATGGTGGCAGGACACGCTCTACCCCTTTTCGAACTACGCCGGAAACGGGACTGAGACGCCTGAAGGGCACCGCGGCCCGTACACCCTGGACGTCACTTACACGCTCGAGCCGGACGAGTCGGGCTCCTGGACCGTGACCAACCTCGTATACGCCAATGAGCCGCCAGGCTGGGGTGAGTAGCTCCCCCGTGAGGCGCACTCGAGATCCGACCTCACGCCAGGCCGCCTGCCTCGTGTTGGCTTGCCTGGTCCTGGCGGCCTGGGCTCCTGCCTCGCCGCCGGGCACGTCGCCGTGCCTCGGGCAGCCTGCCGGCCGGGCAACCGCTGTTGACCAGCCAGAGCCCGGCCCGTCAGTCTACCCTTGGCTCTACCTGCGCGATGGGGGTCCACCGGCTCTGGGTGAGCGGTTCGTCGAGGTGGTCGCCGCCGGCGACATCATGCTGGGCCGCGGCGTCTCGGCTGTGGCCGATCCCCTTTCTGTCGTTGCCCCCTGGCTGAGCGCAGCGGATATCGCCATGGGCAACCTCGAGTGCGTCATTGCGGAGGCCGGCAGCGCGCGACCGGGGCCCTACCGGCTGCGCGCGCCCGTCTCGGCTGTATCGACACTGGTTGGCGCCGGCCTCGACGTCGTGACGCTGGCCAACAACCATGTCCTCGACTTTGGACCCGGGGCGCTGGCCGAGATGGCCGCCCGCCTTCAGGCCGCTGGCATCGACTTCGCCGGCGCCGGCTCTGATGCCGGCTCGGCGGGCCGCCCTGCCTTCCGGGAGGTCGGTGGGCTGCGCTTCGCCTTCCTCGCCTTCAACCAGGTGCCCGATCCTGCCGATCGACCTTCGGACTCGGGCTGGACCCGTGCCGGCTGGAACCGGGAGGCGGCCGTCGCTGCCGTCGCCGCTGCTCGCACCCAGGCGGATGCCGTGATCATCTCGATCCATTGGGGGTACGAGTACGACCTGCGCATCGACCCCTCACAGCGTGCCGACGCTCACGCGCTGGCCGAAGCAGGCGCCGACCTGGTCGTCGGCCACCATCCCCACGTCGTGCAGGGCACCGAGCTCATCGGAGGCAACTTCGTGGCCTACAGCCTGGGCAATCTCGTCTTTGATCAGCAGCAGGAGGGCACGCGGCAGGGACTCGCCTTGCGCGCCTTCTTCGACCGGGACGGCCTGCGGGCGGTGCAGGCGCTGCCGGTGTCGTCGGGGCCCCGGCCCTCCCTGATGGAGGCTGGCGAAGCTTCTTCACTCCTGGCGCGCGTTCGGCCGCCGCTCAGCCGCATCGGCTTTGCCTGTGACGAGAATGATTGCCGGCCAGTCGCCGTCCCCCAAGACTCGGCCACTGGCCTCTTCCGGGCCGGTTCCATCGACATGACCGGCGACGGTCACCCGGAGCAGGTTCAGCTGCTCCGGCAGCGGATCACCATCTTCCAGGACGGCGAGCAGGCGTGGGCCAGCCCGCAGGAGTGGCGCGTGGTCGATGCCGCCCTCGGCGATCCCAACGACGACGGCCGCGGCGAGGTCCTCATAGCCTTCTGGCGGCCCGCTTCTCCCGACCGGGAGGGCAGCCATCCCTTCATCGTCGGCTCCCGCCGGGGCGCCTACCGGGTGCTCTGGGGCGGCTCCGCCGTGGACCACCCGATCCTGGAAGTCGAGCTCGCAGACGTGGACGGCGACGGCGTCCACGACCTTGTTGCCCTGGCAGAGAGATCGGAAGGCCGGGCCGTCAGCCTCTGGCACTGGCATGGCTGGGGCTTCAGCGAGCTCTGGCGCAGCCCGCCCGGCCGCTACCAGGACCTGGTGCTGCTGCCCGCCGAGCACGGCGTGCCTCCCAGCTTCAGCGCAGCCCTGGAGCCTTGACGCCCGGCTCGCTGGTGCGAGGTCGGTCGCCGCCGCTCCGCGAGGGCTTGCCAACCCGGTCCACTTTGTCTAGAATGCGTCTCATCCTACCCGGGGGCAGGCTCCATGCTGATCCAATCATTCCGTCTCGAGGTCGAGACCTCTACGCACAGCGTGCAGGAATTCGAGTACGAGGCCATCGCCTACCTCGATGTTGACCTCAGCCCGGTGCTCCCCTACCTGAACGCCCGGCTCAGCCGCGGCGTCTACCTGCCCAAGCGTCCTGTCCTCTCCTGGCGCTTTGAGGGGCACAACATCGGCTTCTGGCCCGACCGCATCGCCGTCGAGCATCTGCACAGCCGGGCGGAAGCGGACGAGTGGGTGGCGCGCCTCGTGGCGCTCGTGAACGACACCTGGCAGAAGAGGGATCAGATCGAGCCTGACCACTCGACGCACGAGCGGCTTCAGCCCCTGCAGCTATACCGCCTGCTGCCCGGCACCAACTGCAAGGCATGCGGCGAGGCAAGCTGCTTCAACCTGGCCCTCAAGCTGGCTGCCGGTCAGGTGGGGCTGGAGCTCTGCACGCCCCTGGCCCAGGATGCAACCTACGCTGCGAGGTGGCAACAGCTCGCCTCACTCATTGCCACCCGCTGGCCGGCCCTCTAGAGGGCAGGTCGGGCAGGCGACCGTCAGTCGATCCACATCGCTTTGGCATGAAAGGAACCTGAGAGATGAGCAACAGCAGTTCCCAGGCCTGGCTCTGCACCGTCTGCGGCTATGTCCACTACGGCCCTCAGCCGCCCGACGAGTGTCCTGTCTGTGGCGCCGAGCCCGAGCTCTTTGAGCCCCTTGCCGAGCAGGCAGAGTCCCATGCCGCCGCGCCCCTGCCTGCGCCCGTAGGGACGCCGGAGGCTGCACCCGCCCTCGGCCGACCGCACCGGGTCGTCATTGCCGGCGCCGGGATCGGCGGTGTCTCTGCCGCCGAATCTCTCCGGAAGAACGCCCCCGAGGCCGAGATCCATCTCCTCTCCAAGGAGCCGGCCCTGCCCTACTATCGCCTCAACCTGACTCGCTACCTCGCCGGAGAGGTTGCGAGGGATCAGCTTCTGCTGCACCCCGAGGCCTGGTACCGGGAGCAGGGCATCTCCCTCTCCCTCGGGACCGAGGTGCACAGTCTCGACCTTCCCGGGCAGCAGCTCACGACACACGGCGGTGTGCAGCACACGTTCGACAGGCTGATCCTTGCCGTAGGGTCTCACGCCTTCGTTCCGCCCATCCCCGGCGCAGACAAGCCGGGCGTCACTGTCCTCCGCACACTGGCTGAGGCAGATGCCCTTCTTGAGGCGGCGCAGCCCGGCGCACGTTGCGTCTGCATCGGCGGCGGCATCCTCGGCCTCGAGACGGCGGGTGCCTTGGCCCGGCACGGACTGAACATAACCGTTGTGGAGAGCTTTCCCTGGCTTTTGCCGCGCCAGCTCAACCGGCGGGCTGGGACGCAGCTGGCTGCCTTCGTGGAATCGATCGGCATGGAGGTGCGCGCCCAGGCACAGGTCGTCGAGCTCTCTGGGAACGGGCGCGTTTCTCAGGTGCGCTTGGGCGACGGCAGCGACCTGCCCGCCGATCTGGTGGTGGTCACGGCCGGTGTGCGCTCCAACAGCAGCTTGGCCCGCCAGTCTGGACTCCAGGTCAACCTGGGGATCGTCGTCGACGACCTGCTGCGCACGTCGGTCCCAGATGTCTTCGCGGTGGGAGACGCAGCCGAGCACCGGGGCATCACCTATGGGCTATGGGGGCCGGCCCAGTTCCAGGGCTCCATCGCCGGCATGAATGCCGCCGGCGGACACGTCGAGTTCGCCGGCATCCCCCGCTCCAACACGCTCAAGGTCCTGGGTCTGGACATGTACAGCATCGGCCAGGTAAGCCCGGACGACGGCACCTACCGGCAGGTGGAGGGCGAGTCGGAGGGCGTGTACTACTCCTTCCTCTTCCGGGACAACCGGCTGGCTGGAGCCATTCTGCTGGGCGACACCTCTGCCTCCACTGCTGCTAAGAAGGCGATCGAAAACCGCCTCGATTGCTCCGCCTTGCTCCGCAGCCGGCCTGATGCCGCCGCGGTGCTTGACTTCTTGAAGCGGATGGCCGAGTAGGCCCGACCGGCCCGTTGGCCCCAGGTCCGGTGCCGGTGGAGGGCTACTCTTGCGGCTCGGCGCCCAGGAAGGTGGTCACGGGCCGGTACGCTGCCAGCAGAAGTGCCGCGAAGAGCAGCGCGAACCCCCACACCTGCCAGTGCTGCACCGGGTGCACCACATACTGCAGGATGTCCCGCGCAAGGGCGGCCGGCTGGGTCACCAGGTCCCAGCTGTTCCAGCGCAGGTATCGCCCCAGGTAGACGCCAAACCCGGCCGCACACGCTGCCGCCGCACCAAAGAGCCGGCCCGGCCAGCAACCCAGTGCCCGTGCCACGCCGCTCTCCATCCAGTGCAGCGAGACGAGGCCCAGCGCCAGCCCGCACAACGCCGCGCTGAAGAGGAGTACGACATCATACAGGATGGGGATCTGGCTCTGGTGCAGGTGCATCAGGTCGGTCACCAGGTAGGGTGCGTTGGGCAGGAACAGGAGCCATGCCAGCCCAGATCCGGCCCGCAGCAGCCGCGGCGTGCTCCCCGGCCGCACCGACACGTAGGCGAAGAGCAGCGGCATCCAGGCCAGGACCAGGTTCCACGCAACGTACGCATGGACGCGGCTGCCGGTGTGGACGACGCGGGCCGCCAACAGCCCCGCCGGAAGCGCCGTCAGGCCCAACAGGCGCAGCGCGGTCGGGCGCACGGAGCGCCCCCATGGGGGCAAAGCGGCGCAGGACCTAGTTATCTCCATCAAAACGCTCCACGAGCAGGCGGTATGCGCGATTGCGCGCTAGGTGAAGAGACGGCCACTGCCTCCACCTGGTTCCGCGCTGCATCGCCTCGAACCGCCTGCGCAGCCCACTCTCGATCTCCTGCCCCCTCCGGTCTGTGAGCTGCTCGGCAGCTATCAGAAGCTCTGGAACGGCATCCGCGGATAGCTCCTCGAAGTAGACGGCGTCCACAAACCGCTCGCGAGGGTCTGGCTCGGCCTGCTGGGAGAGGGCCATCTGTAGATTCTCCCTGACCACGAAGGCGTCTGGATTCAACAGGTCCAGCGTGCCGGCAAAGCCCAAAGCGGCGACGAGCACCCCGATCGCAAGCAGATCTCGCCGCAGCCACAGGCAGACCGCTAGCCAGGCCAGCAGCGCTGCCAGCCACACCATAAAGACGTGGGGGTAGATGCGCATCTGTGTGAACCCATATGCCTGCTCGTACAACAGCAGCCGCTTGAAAGCCGATGCCAGCAGGACGCAGGTCAGGCCGACCAGAAAGGTCGCCGGAACCTTGAAGGCGAGCGTCTGCCGGCGGTTATCGTGCGGTGCCAGGCCCCGCATCACGACGAGCAGCCCGAAAACGAGGACTGCGACGGCGACCAGTTCCCCGAACCCGCGTCGCGCGTACTCCGCATAGGTGAACTTGCCCGGCACGACGTTGACCTGGCCTCCGAACAGGTAGGGGATCTGGATGAGGACGAAAAGGAAAAAGAGGAGGTTGACCGAGCTGATCATGATGCTTACCTCGGTGACCCCGGACAGGTGCGGCGTGCGTACCGAGGAGACGTCGTCCACCCAGTCGTCCCTGCGCTGCCGGACTGCGTAGGCCAAACCCCCGGCCAAGACAAACCCGGCAGCCACCGCAACCACCAGGTGCCCTGTCCACCGCCCCACCGTCCTGAGGAGCTCCGGGCCGAGCACCTGGCGGATCCGCTCTGCAAAGATGAGGTCCGCCGAGGCCAACAGCGCGCCAAAGATGAACAGGACTGGGATCGCCAGGAGCAGGCCTCGCAGCACGGGCATTGCCTTCCGCCGTGCCTCGCCCCGTGCACCTCCGAGTGGGCGTAACCCACGCCTGGCTGCCTGCCCTGCGTGCCCCAGCGACCCGACCACTGCCCGCAAGGGCGCCAGCACAATCTCGACGAGCCCGATCGGGCCGGTCGGCTTCTGGACCTGGTACACGGCGATCAAGGCCAGGAGCCCCAGGCAGGCACACACGTTGAGGAAGGTGAGAAGGCCGTTGTCGCGCACCGCCACCATCCCCGCGAAAAAGAGCAGTACAGCGGGCAGCCACAGGTTCGTCACCAGCGGCCGCACTCGCTCCCACCCGAGGACAACCGTCAGGCTGGCCAACACCATCAGGGTAAAGGCTGGCGCGTTGACACCCAACATCTTGCCGTTGAACAACACGTCAAAGAGGATGCCCAGTCCCAGTCCGGCCAGCACCAAGCGCAGCGGGTGCCGCAGCACAAGGCTCCTCGACGGCGTTGAGGTCTCTTCCATCATTGGTTTCTCCATTTCTGCGACGGTGGCTCTGAGGTGACTTGCCTGGTCTCTGGGGCGAGTATAGCACTCCCTGCGCTGCAGGGTCAACGCCCTGAGTGCTGCTGCGTCTGCACTCAAGTGCTTGACACAACCCGGCTCACGCGGGATAATCGGGCCATGGCACCTCCTGTCCGGCTCCTCATCGTGGAAGATCACCCGCGCCTCCGCCCGGCCCTGGCGGAAGGCATCGGCGCGACAGGCGCGCTCTCGGTGGTGCATGCCTGCGACTCCGGCGAGGAGGCGCTGGAGTACTGCTTGGCTGCGCCGGTGGATGCCGTTCTGATGGACGTTCGGCTGGCCGGGCTGATGAGCGGCATCGAGGCTGCGATGGCCATCCGCCGCGAGTATCCCCGCCTGCCCGTCGTCTTCTACTCCATCCAGGACGACGACGCCTACTATCGCGCGTTCCGCCGCTCAGGGATACTGACCCACTTCGCCTACGTGCGCAAGTCCAACTACCTCCTGCCGGCCATGCTCGTGCCCCTCATCCACGATGCAGTCGCCGGCCGCAGCTTCATAGATCCGGACATCGCCTCTCGTGTACAGGAAGTGCAGCGCAAGGACGACCAGGATCCCATGGCACTCCTCGAGCCGGTGGAGCAGGCTGTCGCGCGCATGCTCGCGCAGGGCATGACCAACGAGCAGATAGCGGCTCAGGTCGGCTTCCGCGACAAGCGTACCATTAGTCGCGTCAACGGACAGATCTACGCCGCGTGGGCGCTCGCAGACACGGCGACCGACGAAAAGGTCGCACGCACCCGAGCGGCCATCATTTCGCGCGCCGGCATCCTCATCCGGTGGGATGTCAATGGCATGCCGTTCGTCCAGGACGAGCGCGGCGAGTGGCTGCCCTGGAGCGCCTAACCCCGTGATCACCGGCACACTTCTCACCTGGTCGCTGGCCGCTGTCTCCCTCTTCAACACCATCCTGATGCTCTGGCTGGGGTTCAGCCTGTGGCTTAATGCCCGTCACCGCTCGGCTGGTGTGGCTGTGGCGGCATTGGGCTTCTTTCTGGGCAGTGGCCTCTTTGTCAGCCATTCGGCCGTCCTCCTCTCCGGCGAGCTGCAGCTCACACGCTCCAACACCCTCTGGCTGGCGGTCGCCATGGTGCCGGCGCTGCTACTCCCCTATGTCTGGTATGTCGTACTGCTCTGGTACCATGGCTACTGGGCATCCGGGACCCGAGCCCTGCACCACCGGCATCGCCCCTGGCTCTGGGTCGACTCGCTTACAGTTCTCTTCGGTCTTGTTTGTCTGGTGCTCCTCGGTGCGCCCTTTCTCCCCTTCCCCGTCCTTGTCACCCAGGCAATCTGGCCCGTCCGCGAGCTCATCAAGACGCCCCTCTTCGGCATCCCGCTGGTGGCGCTGGGCTACCCGCTCTATGTGTTGCTCTGTGTGCTCCTCTCACTCGACGCACTCTGGAGGCCAGGCCTGGGGGACCAAGCGCTGGGCGACGTCGCGCGCAAGAAGGCGAGACCCTGGCTCGTGGGCGCCACGGCCCTGCTGCTGGCGGTCGCCGCTGTCGTCGCGGCGGCCGTGGTTTGGACCATTACCAACACCAAGGAGCAGGGCTACTACATCCTCACACCCGGCCGGCTGGAGGTCATCGGGCGCTTTGACTTGGTCGCGGCCGCCCTGGTCGCCGCAGTGATCCTGCTCCTCGGTCAGGCCATGACCGGCTACGAGCTCTTCACCGGGAGGACCCTCCCGCGCAGGGGCCTGGCCCGCCAGTGGAGGCGCGCGATCTGGCTGGCAGCCTCCTACGGCGTCCTGATGGGAGGTGCGCTGGTGTGGGGGCTGGAGCCCGTCTACGCCATTCTGCTCACCGCCCTGCTCATGACGACCTTCTTCTTCCTGCTCGGCTGGCGCGCCTATGGTGATTGGGAGCAGGCGATGCGCCAGTTGCGCCCCCTCGTCGCCAGCCAGCGCTGGTATGACACGCTTGTCCTGCCCGCCTCCGGCGCACCCCTTCCGCCCGATCAGTTCCGGGCTCTCTGCGAGAACGTGCTGGACACACAGGTCGCTTACCTCGTACCCTCTGGCCCCACGGCCGCCTTTGTGCAGGCACTTGCCTATCCGGCCGGCACAGTTGCCCACCCGCCTGGTCTCGCTTCCCTGGCCGAGCAGGCCCTCAGCGATATGAATTTGGTGGTCCCGGTGGACCCTGGGCAGTACGCCGGCGCGACCTGGGCAGTCCCACTGTGGCGCGAGCGAGGACTGATCGGTGTGCTCCTGGTTGGGCCGCGCCACGATGGCAGCCTCTACACCGAGGAGGAGATCGAGATTGCGCGTGCCACCGGCGAGCGCCTTGTGGACAGCGCCGCCAGCCTTGAGCTATCACAGCGCCTGGTGCGGCTTCAGAGGGACCGGATGGCTGCGACGCAGGTGCTGGACCAGCAGACGCGCCGCGTTCTGCACGACGAGGTGCTTCCCTTGGTCCATACCTCCATGTTGGCACTGGCAGCCGGGGAGCCTGCCGACGCAATTCAGGCGCATCTCTCGGACGCCCACCGCCAGGTTTCGGCCCTGCTTCAGCAGCTCCCGGCGGCCGTTGCGCCCGAGATTGCGCGCCTTGGATTGGTGGGTGCCCTGCGCAGGGCCGTGGACCTCGAGTTCGGCGCCGCTTTCTCGTCGGTGACCTGGCGGGTGGAGGAGGGCACCGCGGAGCGGGCAGCGTCCCTGGGACCGCTCGCTGCCGAAACCCTCTTCCATGCCACCCGCGAGGCAGTCCGAAATGCAGCGAAGCATGCGCGTCGCGCCGGTGCGCCCTCAGAGCTGCGTCTAGACCTATCCGTCCAGGTCGCAGAAGGGCAGCTCCAGGTTACGGTCGAGGACAACGGATCGGGCTTCTCCCCTGGAGACGGGACTGGGCAAGGTCTGGCCCTCCACAGCACGCTCATGGCCATCGTGGGGGGCACGCTGTCGCTGGAGAGTGTGCCGGGCACGATGACGCGCGCCAGGCTCGCCCTGCCCCTGCCTGGCTAGGGCCCGGGGACGACGGCCGGGAGGGCGGGACCTGCGTACAGCTCGCCAAGGCCCCGCTCTCCCGGCCTGCCCGTCACTGGCTGAGCTGCACCAGGGGCAGGAAGACGCCGTAGCCGAGGGTGAGAGAAACAGGCACCTCCACTGGGCAGTTGACGCACGTCTCGCCGCCCTCGAAGAGGAGCGTCGCCGCGTACGTACCGGCGGGCAGGCCGGCCGAGTGGACCTCCACCGATACGTCCGAAGGCGCCGTGCCCGAGAGGGGCTCCACCTGGAGCCAACCCGGCAGCTCAGTGAGCGACCAGGACAACTCGCCGCCGCTTGGGTTTGTGAGCGAGAGGACCTGCGGGCTCGGATCAGGGCCGCCGGCGATCGCGAAGAAGCTGAGTTCGCCGGGGGAGATCTCCATGACCGGGTCCTCCGTCCAGTGGACCGTCCAGTCCAGCAGCTCCGGTGTGCTGGCCGGGTCGTCCGAGCTCAGGACGGCGCGCAGCTGGATCGCCGGCGTGCTGGCCGACGAGATCGGCAGCAGGCTTCCTCCGGATGGCACCCCAATCAGGAGGGGCTCGCCCACCGTGTTCAGGACGTCGACGCGCAGGCCGGTTCCCTCCGGCGTGGCCGAGCCAAAGCCCAGGTCCAGCCACCCGAATCGGTAACCCCGCTCGTAGGCCACCAGCTCCCCATAGTTCCAGCCGGTGCCCATGTAGATCGTTTGCCCTGCCCCGTCGACCGCCAGCCCGAACACGAACCGGTCGTACACGAAGGCGCGCCCAAGGTCCACCAGCTCGTCGGAGCCCGCATCAAAGGAGAAGAGATGGCCCTCTGTTCCGCCGGTGACCCCGTACAGGAGCCCGTCCGGGCTGGCTGCCAGGTTCCAGATCCCGGTGTCGTCGGCGAAGGGCTCTCCCAGGTCCGTGACCTCGTGGCTTCCGGGATCGTAGCGGAAGAAGCGACCCTGCTCTGCCGTGCCGCCGTACACCATCCCGTCTGAGGCCCAAAGCACGGCCGACACAGTGGTTTCGCCCGGGATCGGCTGCCCCAGGTCGGTGAACCCGGTAAACGCCCCGAACTTGAAGAGGTGCCCCGTAGGACTGGTGCCTCCGTAGACCGTGTTGTCCGCGCCACAGGTCACGTTCTCGACCGCAGTCTCACCCGCCACCGCCTCCCCGTGATACGCCAGCCCACCCGTGCTGGGGTTGTAGGAAAAGAGCTCGCCGCTGTCGCCCGCCGACGCCCCATAGACCAGCCCGTTTGGACAGAGTGCGAGCGCTGTCACATGCCACGCCGATGGCAGGTCCAGCGGGATCTCTGCCAGCATGTTTGAGGCCGGGTCATACGAGAACAAGACCGGCCCTCCCCAGTCACCTCCGCCGCCGTAGACGAGCCCGTCGGGCGCGGGCAGCAGATCGTACACCACCTGGGGGTTGTCGCCGGGCACCGTCCCCACCAGCTCCATAAGCCCGCCAGCGGCGGGGTCCCAGCGGTAGAGCTTGGCATCCCCGACGGCCGCGTAGCCGCTGGCGTACAGCATCCCGTCGCTGCCCAGGGCGAGTGCCCAGATCTCCGAAGTCCCCGGCGCATAGGTCTGGTCCTTCATCCGCGGCGAGATACTGATCGAGGTGGCCGTGCCCTCGGGCGCATACCCGCCGTCCAGAGGGTCGAGGCGGAACACCCGCCCTCTGCGGTATCCGGAACCGCCATAGATCTGCCCGTCACTCCCCAGGATCAGGCTCAGGACGGTGGAGTCTCGCCACACGGCCGTCCCTAAGACCTCAAAGGCCTGGCCGTCCACGTCGTAGCGGAAAAGCTGCCCGCGGATGCTGCCGGTCCCGCCGTAGATATCGCCATCGAGACCGGCGACGACTGCGCTCACGGTGGTCTCGCCCGAGACAGGAGTGCCCAGCACAGTCCCCTGCCCCGTCGCTGGGTCAAACACCCAGACATGCCCACCGGGATAGTCCCCTCCGTAGAGCTTGCCGTCGGCTCCGGCTGTCATGCTCGTGATCTCCAGCGCGCCCTGCACCTGTCCCTCGACGGTCAACTTGTCCAGTGCCAGGTCGTAGCTAAAGATAGAGTATTGGTCGGCCGTCGCCCCATACACCTTGCCGTCCAGGACGATGAGGCTGCCCGCCTCGAGCGAGCCGTTGAGGGGAATGCCCAAGTCGGTGCGCGTCCCGGGGTCGGCTGCCGAGAAGCGAAAGAGGTGCCCGTTCTCGCTGTATGCACCGCTGCCCCCATACACCAGCCCGTCAGGCCCGACGACCAGGGAGGCCACCTTGGTCTGCCCGCTGAGCGCCACGCCCAAGTCCGTGCTCATCCCCGAGGCAGGATCGTACGAGAAAAGATGCCCGAGAGTGCCCGTTCCGCCATAGATTTGGTCACCGACGGTGACCAGGGCCGTGAGGCCCGAGCCTCAGTTGTTGCACTCGTCGGGCACCGGCATCCCGAGGTCCGCCGTCTCGTCCGTGGCGGGATCGTAGCTCCACAGGCGCGATTGGTCGGTGCCGATATACAGCACGCCTCCTGGCCCCTCGGTCAGGGCTCGGACCGAGTCCACGTCGTCACCCAATACCTCTACCACGCCGAGGCGCACCCGGTCCGTCAGCAGTGCGGTGCGCTCTAGCCACGACAGGCCGGCTGCGTCCCCAAGCGCATCGTACCACGAGTTCGGGCCTATGATCGGCTCATCGCTACGCGGCACGGCGATGCGCGGCTCGGCGCCTGCTGCCCGGTGGAGGCGTGGCGCTCGTCGGTAGTTGGGCTGCCCTGCCTTGGTGCGCGGCAGTGCGCCGGCCGCACCGGCCAACAGCGCGGCAATGAGCACCGCAGCTGCCCACAAAACCCAGTTTCTCTTCTTGGCCACAATCCACCTCCCTCTAGGGTGTGATGACTTCTGCCGTCACGCCGAGCCCGGCCGTGACATTTGGGTCGGATTGCGAGGCCACCCGGAGGTTGCCGGAGCGGGTCTGTCCGGCGGGTGCGTCGTCAGGTGGCTTGAGCTTTACCGAGACCTGCTGGTGGCCGCCCGCAGGGACGGTGACTGGCATCGAGGGAACGGAGTAGTCATAACAGGCCGGCCCGATGCAGTACTTGGCCTCCCAACCACGCGGCTGGATCTGCAGCCCCACCAGGTACGTGTCCTCCACGTTTCCCGTGTTTGCCAGGTCGGCCACAAGCTCGACCCATTCGTTGGGGTACACCGTCTTGTACGATTCACCCGAAAGCGTGACGCCATACACCGGCGGCACGCTTGTCTCTGTGGCGGTGGGGGGCACGGCCGTCGCGGTCGGCGTTGGGCTCGGGCTGGGAGATGGGCTTGGTGTTGCAGTCGCTGGCGGTTGGGTGGGGACCGGCGAAGGCGTGATGCTAGGCGTCGGCGTGGGCGTCGCGCTGGGCACCGGTGTGCTGGTTGGCGTCGGCGTGTGGCTGGCGGTTGGCGTGGCGGTCGCGCTGGGCACCGGCGTCCTGGTCGGCGTGGCTGTCGGGGTCCTGGTCGCGGTCCTGGATGGCGTCGCCGTCAGCGTGGGCGATGGGCTCACCGTGGCGGTATCGGGCGCCTTGGTGGGCACAGGGGAGGCTGTCGCACTGGCCGTCGGGCTCGGCACCTCGCTCGGCTGGTGCGTGGGCGATGCCGTAGGCGGCGCCTCGCGCGTGCCGCTGCCTGGCGCTGCCGTCACCTGGGCCACGCTTGCCCCCAGCAAAGCCTCCACGCGCGCTGCTAGGTCGCCCGGCTCGAAAGGTGTCACCCGAAGGTAGGCCACCACACCCTTCCGGTCGATCAGGATGTTGAGCGGCAGGATGCGCGTGTCGTAGCTCTTGCGCAGCGAGAGCTTGGGGTCGACCAGTGTGACGAAGGAGTAGCCCTTTCCCGTGAGATAGGCTTGCACATCCTCGACCGGGTCTCCCAGGTTGACGGTCACGACACGTAGCCCGTCGGGCCCATATCTCTCTAGTGACTCTTGGAACTCGGGTAGCTCAGCCTTGCACGGCTCGCACCAGAGCGCCCAGAAGTTCAGGAGCACAACCTGCCCCTTCAGCTCGCCCAAGCTCAACTCCCGGCCCGAGGCGTCCGCGAGCCGGATCTCTGGCGCCGGCTCGCCGACCTCGACGACCGGGGTCCTGGCACAAGCCGCCAGCAGCAGCACCACAGGCAGCAGCGCTGCCCGGCACACAACCCGTCCCATCTCTACCCTCTCAGCTCCGCAGTGGTGGCCTGAGGCGCGCGGCCGGCCCTCCCGAGGAACAGCGCGCCGCTCGGGCAGGCCCGCACGCACTCCATGCAGTGGATGCACTCTACCGAGTTGACACTCGTCAACGGATCGATCTCCACCGGGCAGATTGTCCGGCACTGACCGCAGCCGCTGCATGCGCTGGAATCGACCGTCACCCTCAGCAGGCTGATCGGGTTGAAGAGAGCGTAGACGGCGCCCAGCGGGCAAAAGTAGCGGCAGAACGGCCGCCGCGTCGCCGTCATCCAGCCCAGCAGCAGGGCCAGTGTTGCGACCTTGAAAGCAAACAGCCAGCCAGCCTGCTTCCGTACCTCTGCCGACAGCAGCACCCAGGGAATGCCCGCCTCCAGCGTCCCTGCCGGGCAGATCTTGGAGAACCACTGCTCGCCCGTCAGGAAGGGCAGCAGCAGCACAAAGACGGCCAAGATCACAAATCGCAGCCAGGGCAGGCGAGCCCGCGGCGACCACTTGTGGACCGGCAGCCGGTACGCCAGGTCCTGCAGCCAGCCGAAGGGACACAGCCAGCCGCATGTGAGGCGCCCCGTGATCAGCCCTGTCAGCCCCAGCACGGCTCCCAGGTAGAGTGGCACCTGGCGCGCTGCGACAAAGTGCTGCAAGCCCCCAATCGGGCAGGCAAAAGCCGCCGCCGGGCACGAGTAGCAGTTCAGCCCCGCGCACGGCACGCGCTTCAAGAACGTGGGGAAGTAGCTGTTGGTCGCGAGCGCTGCCCCTAACTGCACCCATCCGCGCCGGATGCGCAGGAGCTGCGCCGCTGCCTGCACGATCGGGTTCACTGGATCCCGATGCACGGCAGGCACAGCGGCCAGGCGTAGGCAAAGAGCTGGGCCGCCTGGCCAAGCACAAGGCCGGTCACGAGCGCTGCCGACAGGATGGCCGCGAGCAGCCACCGGGCGACGTTCCTTCTGCCGTCTTGCACTCTCATACCCACCCTTCCTCGCCGCGGAAAACGTCCGCCGAGTATATCATGCCCGCTCCCTGCGCGGCAAAACCACCGTGCCCGGAGTCTGGCCCTTTGCCGGCGTTCCTGCTGGACTCCGGCCTCCACCTGCGCTACAATACCGGCCGTCACACCATCCCATCTGGCCGGAGGATCTCATGCTCACCATCAGGGCTCTGCCCGAGCCTGCAGGGCCGGAGCAGTTCCGCTTCTCGGCCTCTTTCCCCATTCACTACGACCACATCGATGCCCAGCGTCACCTCAACAACGTCGCCTACTTCCTCTTTATGCAGCAGGCACGGCTCGCCTACCTCCGCGAGATTGGGCTGTGGGACGGCGTCAGCTTCGACTCCGTCGGCATGATCTTGCTCGAGACCGGCTGCATATTCCACATGCCGGCCCTCTATGGGGAGACCGTTACCGTCTGGACCCGCGTCAGCCGTCTGGGCACCAAGAGCTTCGACTTCGAGTACCGCCTGGTCACCGAGAAGGGCGACGTCGCCACTGGGCGCAGTGTCCAGGTCTGCTACGACTATGACGGTCAGCGCTCCGTGCCCATGCCTGCCGCCTGGAGGAACGCGATCGAGTCCTTTGAGCCGGCGCTGCGTGGCGCCCCTTCGCCCTAGGGCTGCACCAGCACCTTGATGGCCCCGCCCTGCCGCCCCGTAAAGGTCTCCAGCGCCCGGTTGACCTCCGCCAGCGGAAAGCGGTGCGTGATCAGCGGCTTGACGTTCAGCCTCCCATCGGCCATCAGCGGGACGGCCCGCTCCAGGTTCCATAGCCCTTCGGCCTTGGGACCCGTGATCAGCAGGTTCCATTGGGCGATCTTGTTGAGCGGAAGCGTCACCGGCTTCTGGTACACCCCGTTGTAGGAAATGCGCCCGTTCTTCCGCACGAGCTCCATCGCCTCGGCAGCCGCTTCGGCCTGACCGGAGCACTCGACGACCAGGTCGGCGCCGATCCCACCGGTCATCTCCATGACCGCCTTGACGACGTTCACCTCCCGCACGTTGAGCGTCGTGTCGACCCCGAGTTGGCGGCCGATCGCCAGCCTCTCCTCGCGCGTCCCGGTCAGGACGACCCGGCCGGCACCCATCAGGCCCGCCAGCCGCGCTGCCACCAGTCCCAGCGCGCCTGGCCCGGTAACGACCACGGTCTCGCCCGGCCGCACCCAGCCGGCGCGCTCGTAGCCGTGCAGCGCCGTCCCGGCGATGGTGAGGATGGCCCCTTCCTCGAAGGAGATGGTGTCAGGCAGCTTGTGCAGCATCGAGTCGAAGCACGCCGCATACTCCGCATAGCCGCCGTTGCTGATGAACCCCATGTGACGGTGCCCCAAGGCTAGGTTCCCATAGTTCAGGCAGGTCGTATACAGCCCGCGCAGGCAGTTCTCGCACCTGCCACAGCCCTTGTGCGGCTCGACCGCCACGCGGTCTCCGACCCTGAGCCGGGTGACGTCGGGTGCAGCGGCTACGACGGTGCCCGTGAACTCGTGACCCGGGATAAAGCTGCCTACGGGAGTCAGCCCCTGCCAGCCGCGCGCGATGACCCCCGGATCGCTGCCGCAGATGGCGCACGAGTGCACCTTGACCAGCGCCTCGCCCGGGCCAATCGCCGGTACGGGTACCTCTGCAACCCGCAGGTCCCCATAGTCAAACAGCACCGCCGCCTTCATGGTTCTGGGTATGCTCATCTCTCGCTCCCCCTAGGCGATCACGTCAAAGACTTCTACCGAGCTTCCGTCATACAGCGGGCCGATCTTGGGCTTGAGGGCTTGGTGCTCGGGTGAGGTGCGCCACGCGGCCGCTTGCTCAGCCGACTCAAAGCGGATGACCATCATGAGCTTGGTTGGGTCACCCTGCGCGCGCAGGAGCTCGACCCGGACAAAGCCGGGCATCTCGGCCATCGCCGGGCGGTACTCCCGGACAAACAGCTCGCCAAACGCCTGCTCCCTGCCCGGCAGGACGTTGAAGAGGACGTGGCGCTCGATCATGGCGGATTTCCTTTCGTGCTCTCTGTCTGATGGAGGTCGACCGGTATCTAGTGGGGAAGAATGAGCCCCGTCGGGTCGAGCTGGCGCATGATGCGCACCTGCTCGGCCGTGGGCGCGGTCGTCTCGTTTGGCTCCGGCGCCGTCAGCAACTCAAAGCCGGAGGCTTTGAGTGCTTCCTCCACTGTCACGCCGGGGTGAACGGCGCACAGGCGCATGCGCGCCGTTGCCGGGTCAAAGTCATACAAGCCAAGCTGCGTAATCACCCGGTAGGGACCCGTCCCCACCGGCAACCCGGCCCGTTCCCGTGCGCCGGGGCCGTCCAGGTAGCCGGCCGTCGTCAGAAAGTCGAGCTTGCGAGCAAAGCGCCGCTCATCCTGCTGCATGATGACGATCGTCTTCCACGCAAAGGACCCGATATCGGCCGCCCCTCCGGAGCCAGGCAGCCGGACCTGCGGCAGGGCGTGGGGCCCCAGCACCGTCGTGTTGAGGTTGCCGTAGCAGTCGATCTGCGCGGCGCCCAGGAATCCGTAGTCGATGTGCCCCGCCTGCCCACTGCTCATCACGTCGTGCATGCTGCTGGCTTGGTTGGCCCGGAAGAAGGTGCGCGAGTCCCCCACCGAGATCGGGAGCTGCGGCACCTGCGCCCCGTATCCGCCCGCCTCAAAGATCAGCAGGAGGTTCGGGGCGTGTGTCTTCTGTGCGAGCAGCCCGGCCAACAGCGGCAGGCCCGTGCCCAGGATCGCGCTCCTGCCGTCCTCCAGCAGGCTGGCAGCCACCGTTACCAGTAGCTCTGTCTTGGTGTAGGCGACCTCTCCCATGACTACGACTCCATTGCCTCGAGGCTGCGCAGCGCCTCCATCCTTGCCTCTCCGCCGGCTCTCTCCAGGTACGCCGCATAATCCGGCACGCCAAAGACATACTTCTCAAAGTAGTCCTGGGCTCCCTCCTCGCTCCTGCTCATTGCCCTCCACTCGGCGATGTGCTCCTCGTCAAAGAAGTAGAGGTAGGGCATGTTGCACGGGTGCGCCCCATGGGGGACCTCGACGACGGCGTCCACCACGTGAAAGGGAATGCTCGTCAGCCAGGGCCTCTGGCGGATTGTCTCCGGATCAACGATTCGTTCCGTGGTGACGATCACGCGGCGCGCAGCTCGGCTGAGCTCCAAGTCCTCGACGAGGATGCCGTCGATCTGGCAGTTGCCGTACATGTCGGCGCGCGGCACGTGGAGCAGTGCCACGTCGGGTTGGCATGCCGGCAGCAGCGCAATCGGCTTTCCGGTGAAGGGATCCTCGATGACAACGGCGCTGCTCTCTTGCAGCGTCTCGGTGCCCAGCATGTGGCGGGTCGGGATGAACGAGACGCCCATCATCGCCGCCAGGAAGCGCCACTGGAAGCCGGCATTGCTGTTCTCCGCAACCACCCGGCAGGCACCCGACTCGACCTTTCGCCGTGACGCGGCTGACAGCCCGCGCAGCTCGTGCCCAAAGGCGTAGGCAGCCTCCACCCGGGTGACACATCCCGAACCCACCAGGATGTCGCAGTCGTGGACGGCCGTCTTCCCGGCGAGGGCCAGGCCCTGCTTGCGCTGGCGCACTATCTCGTAGACGAGGGCCATTGGCACACGGACGTGGCCAAAGCCGCCCACCGCGATGAACGCGCCGTCCTGCACGTAGGCCGCCACGGCCTCTGCCACCGTTGTTCGCTTGTCCACCAGCGCACGCGACTTGTTGTCGCGCACCCAGGCCCGGTTCTCGTCCGGGTCATGCCAACCGAGGGGTTCACCACGTCCTTCGAAAAGGACCCGTGTCCGTCTCATCGACTCGCCTCTCTGCGAAATGCTGGCACATCCTCGCACGGAGAGACGAATCCGTCAAGTCCGCCTGGGAGGCCCGTACCCGTCCCGCTTCGTAGTGTAGGGCCTTTTGCCCGTTCCCTACCGCCTAGTACCCGTTCAGTATGGCCTCGTGTTTGCCCTGCACGGTTCCGTGCCCGCCCGTTCCGGCTGCCGGTCGCCTATCGTGTCTCCCTTAGGGCCGCGTGCCGGCCGGCGCGCCGGCCCGAAAACACACAGTCGGCGATCGATAGCCCGCTGACATACGCCTCCGCACACAGGCCGGCTGCGTTGCGCCCCGCTGCATAGAGGCCGGCGATGGCCGTTCCGTCTCTGCGCAGCACCTCGCCTGTATCTTCGTCAACCGACAGCCCGCCCAGCGTCATGGCCGTGCAGGGTACGCCGTGCGTCGCCGAAAAGGAGCAGTCGACGGCGTAGAAAGGGGCCGTCACCTGGGGCACGCAGTGCTCCGGCGCCTTGCCCATCCGATCGGGACGGCCGGCCGAGGCGGCGCTGTTGTAGTCGTCCATCGTGCGCAGGAGGCCCTCCGGCTGGATGCCTATCTTCGCGGCAAGGGAGGCCGGCGAGGTGGCCTTGCACCGCCCCAGCAGCAGCATAGGCACCATGGCCAACATCTGCCAGGCGGCCGCCTGGCGCGGAAGCGTGCGAATCGCCTCGCGGTACGTGTCGCGGTCAAACACCAGCCATGCCTCGCCGCCGTGCGCGACGATCTGGTCGGCCACCGTTGCCCCGTAGAGCTCCTCGTTGCAGATGCGCGCGCCCTGGCGGTTGACCAGCACCCCGCGCGTCAGCACCTCCGGGGGCACGTAAAAGCGCCAGCCGCTCAGCCGGTCCATGTGCGACGTGGAACCACCGGCAGACTGCCCCAATCGGATGCCGCCGCCATCGTCGCCCACCGTGCCCAGCGGCCGGCACCGCAGAAAGAGCGGCGCGTAGTTGGCCACCATCCTGCGGTCAAAGACAAAGCCGCCGGCCGCCAGGATCACGCCCTTGCGGGCCACCGCGCGGTAGGGCCGCGACAGACGGTTCGTCATGCAGGAGAGCAGGGACGTCAGCATGCGCGACAGCGGCGGGGCGTAGGTCGGCGCCTTGGAGTTGAGCCAGGAGAGGGCGCCGTGAAGGCTCGCCCAGGCCGAGCCGGGCGACAGGCAGCGCCCCTCGACGCCGGTGACGCGCCCTTGCTCCACGATCAGCCGTTGCACCTCGGTCTGGGTGCGCACCTCAATCCCGCGCGCATGCACCGCTCTCCCAAGCGCGCCAGAGAACGCCAGCCCTGAGATGCCACGGCCACGCGCCCTGTGGCCGCGCGGGGCCGGCCTGGCGGCGGCCCGGTAGGCGGACACCTGCTCATTTCCGGAGAAATAGAGGTAGTACCTGTCGGTGGGATAGGAGGTCTTGAAAGGGCAGACTGTGTCGTCGAAGGGCACGCCCATCGCCTCCAGCCACTCCAGGTCCGCCCGCGAGCCCTCGCAGAACCGGCGCAGCGTCGCATCGGATACGGCGCCGTTCAGCTCAAGGCGAAGGTATCGGAACATCTCCTCGGGCGAGTCCTCGTAACCGGCTGCGTGCTGGTAGCGGGTGCCTCCGCCAGCATAGAGGACCCCGCCGCTGGCGGCTGTTGTCCCGCCGGCGTGAAAGCGATCCAGCAGCAGCACCGATGCTCCGTGCCCGGCGGCCTCCAGTGCGGCACACGCACCGGCCGCGCCAAAACCGACCACCACGACGTCGACCTCGTCCGTCGCACCCCTTCCTCGATCCTTGGACATTCCTCTCATCCCCCGGGGCAAGCCGTTTTGAGACCTCGCAGAAACGCCGGCACCAGGTATATTAAACCCCCACGCGTCCGATCCGTTGCGCCCTGCCCGCATCATGATCCGCTGGGCCGCTGCGGCCGCACATCGAAGGGCGAGTCTCCACACTCGCTCGCAGACTAGCCCTCCGCGGACGCCGTGAGCGGCACCTCCCAGACCCTGACCTCCCCCTGGGCTGCACTCCCTCGAGGCTTGGCGAATGGCTGTCACCTGTGTTATAGTCGCTGCCATTGTGTGGATGGTCAGGAGGTTGGCATGCAGCGTCAGCGCGTAACTCTGTTCGGGGCGTCGGGCACCATGGGCTTCCGGGCCTTCCAGGAGCTCTGGCAGAGACAGGACGCCTACGACCTTGTCCTCCTTCTCAGGCCCTCTACCAAGAACAAGCAGCGCTTTGCCCCCTACCTGGACGCTGCCGCCCGGCGTGCCGACGCTCCCTCCGGCGCCGGCCTGCGGATCGTCTGGGGCGACGCGACCAAGCCCGACGACGTCGCGGAGGCGATCCGAGGCACCGACTGGGTGCTGAACGCCATGGCTCTGATCTCCCCGCAGGCCGATTACTACCCCGATAAGGCGCGGGCGGTCAACGTGGATGCCATTGCGTCCATCGTGCGTGCCGTCGAGGCGGAGCCGGGCGGGGCGGAGCGGATCCGGTTGATCCACACTGGCTCTGTGGCAGAGACCGGCGACCGGCTGGGGACCATACACTGGGGGCGAGTGGGAGACCCGCTCAAGCCGGGCGTGTTTGACTACTATGCAGTGACCAAAGTGGCCGGCGAGAGGCTGGTTCTTGAGTCCAACATCCGCCACTGGGCCTCGTTGAGGCTCAGCTACATCCTGCCCACCGACTTTCGCGACTACCTCAGCTTGCTCGACCCCATCCTGTTCCACCTGCCGATTGCCTCCTACATGGAGAACGTGACCGACCGCGACGCCGGTTTTGGGTTGGCCAACTGCCTGCAGATTCCGGACGAGTCGGACTTCTGGCGGCGGGCCTACAACATGGCGGGCGGGCCGGCCATGCGCTGTACTGCCTACGACTACCTGTCGGCCAACTTTCGGTTGTTGGGGCTGTCGGGCGTGGAGGCCTGCACAGAACGGCGCTGGTTTGCGCTGCGCAACTTTCACCTCCAGTACTACTACGACAGCCACGTGCTCAACTCCTACCTGCACTTCTGGCGCGATACGATGGAGAGCTTCTGGGAGGCGCTCTACGGCGATGCCCCGGCAGCCGTGAAAGCGCTGGTGCGGGCCGGCCGGTGGCCCGGCGTCCCGCGGGCCGCGGGCTGGGCTGCCTACCGCGTGCTGCGGCGGATGGCCGAGAACCACAGGAACGGCCCCGCCCATTGGTATCGGACCGGGAACCGACAACGCCTGTCCGCCTTCTACCGTGACGAAGCCGCGTACGAGGCGATCCCTTGCTGGGGAGTCAACATGCCGCAGTTGGAGCCCGAGCCGGAGTGCGCCTTCATGGACCATGGCTATGACGAGTCAAAGGCCCTGCTGGGGCCAAGCGATCTACGGCGCGCGGCCGCCTTCCGGGGCGGGGAGTGCCTGTCGGAGGAATGGGAGGGCGATTTCCACGAGCCGCAGCGGTGGCGGTGTGCCTTTGGGCACGAGTTTACAGCGCGTCCCTATACGGTACTAAAGGCGGGACACTGGTGCCCTGAGTGCCTCCCGCCTCCCTGGTGCTACGACGAGGAGGCGCGCCGCAATCCCTTCTTTGCGCAGGTGTGGTACCCCAACCACGATCTGGCCGAGTCCAACTTCTACCCGGCCGAGTGCATCCGGGACATAGCCGGGAAGTGAGCGGGCCCCTGCGCTGCTACCGTAGCTCTCGGTACACAGCCGCCGCAGGAGAGACCTCAGGACAAACCCACCTCCGATCTTGCTAACCTCTGGGCCGCTGCCCTGCCATTGTGCACTCGACTGCCTGACGCCCGCAGGGCACGCCGCCTTCTTGCTTTGCCGGTCCGGCCCGGGCAACCGTCATGTCGCCACCTGGTAGCTGGCACACCCTCGGGCCCGAGCGCACCGTCGCCAACTCCCTCGCCGCCGCAGCCGAGCCGGTCTAGCCGCGCGGCGTTGCGCGGGCGGCGCCCTCGCCGGCCAGGCTGCAAGAGTCGGCGCCGCTCCCCCCGTTCCCGGCAGGGGATGTTCGATAATCGTTTCTGGGATTTCTGGCATTTTGGGATAGTACCCTCAAAATCGTGTCAGAGTGTCAGAGCTCGGCAACCCTGGGGAGCGCTGCACACGCGTGCCCTCCTGCGGCCCGATGGCGGACGACACGTGCACCTCCACACGAGCCGGTCCCACCTCCCCTCTTGCGGCCTTGTCTGGAGAAGGCGCGAGCGTTTCTTCTCTCCCCTGCTCACCCTCTGGTCGACCGCGGCGGCATCTCGGCCGCCACTTGACACTGCCTAGTGCTCATGCTATCGTTCCTTCTCACGTTTGCAGTCTCTCCGGAAGCCAGACGCTCGGAGAAGCAACAGCCGGCTATCGCGCCGGCCTGTGGTGAGTCAGCCTATGGACCAGGTGGCCGGGCTCCGGTGCACCCTCTGCGGCGCGACCTACGAGCCGCGCGACATCGACTATGTGTGCCCCAGGCACGGGTACGACGGCGTGGTGGACGTCCTGTACGACTATCGCCGCATCGCCCGCCGTGCCTCGCCGGCGCGCCTCGCCGCAAGCCGCGATTCCTCGATGTGGCGCTACCTACCCCTTCTGCCTGTGGATGGGCCCCAGGCCACGGCGCTCGTCACTGGGACTCTCCTGGGCACCGTCGGCTGGACACCCCTGCTGCCCGCGCCGCGCCTCGCCGCACGGCTCGGCCTGCGAAGCTTGTGGGTCAAGGACGACGGCCGCCAGCCGACGGCCTCGCTCAAGGACCGGGCCTCGGCGGTCGCCGTCGCCAAGGCCCGCGAGCTGCGCCGCTCGACCGTCACGACGGCGAGCACCGGCAACGCGGCCGCCGCCCTCGCCGGGCTCTGCGCGGCCGTCGGTCAGCCGAACGTCATCTTTGTCCCGCACTCCGCGCCCCCGGCCAAGATCGCCCAGCTGCTCGCCTACGGCGCCCAGGTGCTGCTGGTCGACGGGACCTACGACGATGCCTTCGAGCTTTGCCTGCGCGCTGCCCCCGAGTTCGGCTGGTACAGCCGCTCCACCGGCTACAACCCTTACATGAGCGAGGGGAAGAAGACGGTCTCCTACGAGATCTGCGAGCAGCTGGCAGGCAAGCCGGGCGCCTGGGCGGCGCCCGACGTCGTCGTCGTCCCGGTTGGAGATGGCTGTATTATCGGCGGCGTGTACAAGGGCTTTGTCGACCTGCTTGCGCTGGGCTGGATCGACCGCATGCCGCGCTTGGTGGGCGTGCAGGCGGAAGGCTCCTCGCCTCTCGTCGAAGCCTGGGAGCGCGGCCTGGAGGGGTGGCAGATGGTGCCTGTGCCGGCGCACTCGCTGGCCGACTCCATCGTGTCTGCCCTTCCCCGTGACCGGATCAAGGCGCTGCGGGCCGTGCGCGACTCGGGCGGTGCCTTTCTGCGCGTCAGCGACGAGGAGATACTGGCCGCTATCCCGGCCCTCGCGCAGGGCTGCGGCGTGTTCGCCGAGCCGGCCGCGGCGGCGGCCTTTGCCGGGTTGGTGCGCGCGGTGGAACGAGGGCTGGTGCGCAGCGCAGACCGCACGGTCCTGCTGGCGACCGGCTCGGGCCTCAAGGACGTTGCCTCGGCTGCCCGGGCGGTCGGGGGGGCAACCCTGGTCGAGCCGACCTTGGAGGCGGTCCGCAGCGCGCTGAATTCGAGCAGCCAAGGGAGGGCTGAGCCCGGTGGGCGGCCTCGGCCCGTAGAGGAGCCAAGAGAGGACAAGCCATGATCGATCTGACAGTTCACGAGAAACAACTGGAGCGGACGGTGCGCCGATGCCGCGAGCGGGGCATCGTGATTCCCACCTTTGCCCAGATGAGAGATCCGGCGCTGATCCCTCCCCAGATCAAGGCCCGCCTGCGGGAGGTCGGTCTCTGGGACGTGGATCCCGCCAACCTCTTCCGGATCACCTGGAAAAATGATCCGGTCGCGCGGGGTGGCGGGTACGGCAGCGTCAACTACCTGAGGCTGCCGGCAGCGCTGACAGGCGTCGATGCGCAGATCGTGGCTCTGGTGGGCAAGTGGTTCCCCACCGGAGCGCACAAGGTGGGCGCCTCCTTCGGCTGTCTCGTGCCGCGCCTGGTCACGGGTCAGTTCGATCCGACAAGCCAAAAGGCGGTCTGGCCGTCGACTGGCAACTACTGCCGCGGGGGTGCGTACGACTCGACGCTGCTCGCCTGCGAGTCGATCGCCATCCTGCCGGAAGAGATGAGCCGCGAGCGCTTTGAGTGGCTGGAAACCGTCTCTGGCGAGGTGATTGCCACGCCGGGCTGCGAGAGCAACGTCAAGGAGATCTTTGACATGTGCAACCAGCTGCGCGGCGCGCGCGGCGACGATATCGTCATCTTCAACCAGTTCGACGAGTTCGGCAACCACCTCTGGCACTACGACGTGACCGGCCATGCCATGCAGGAGGTGCTGGAGCGGGAGATGGGGCCGCACGACGGCTATCGCGGAGTGGTGCTCACCACGGGTTCGGCAGGGACGATCGCCTGCGGCGACTATCTCAAAGAGCTTTTCCCGTCCAGCAAGGTGGCGGCGAGTGAGGCGCTCCAGTGCCCTACGCTCCTGCTGAACGGCTTCGGCGGGCACCGCATCGAGGGGATCGGCGACAAACACGTGCCGTGGATTCATAACCTGCTGAACACCGACTTGGTGGTGGCGATCGACGATGAGGCGTGCCTTAGCCTGGCGCGGCTCTTCAACGAGCCGGCCGGGCGCGCCCACCTGGTCCGGAAGGGCGTTCCCGAAGCTTTGGTCGGGCAGCTCGACCTGCTGGGCATCTCGGGCATCGCCAACCTGCTCTCGGCCATCAAGTTCGCCCGCTGGTACGAGCTGGGCGAGCACGACTTCGTCTTGACGGTGTTCACCGACTCGATGGAGCTCTATGGCAGCCGGCTGAGGGAGCTGCGCGAGGAGCGCGGCGAATACTCGGCCATGGATGCGGCCGCCGACTATGCGCGCTGGATAGAGGGCTGCACGCTCGACTACGTCGAGGAGCTCGGCTACTGGGACCGCAAGCGCATCCACAACCTCAAGTACTACACGTGGGTCGAGCAGCAGGGCAAGAGCTACCAGGAGATCCAGGCACAGTGGTACGACCCGGCCTACTGGAGCAGCATCCACGCGCAAGCAGAGGAGATCGATGCCCTAATCACCCGCTTCAACGAGAAGACAGGGCTGCTGGAGGGTTGACCATGGAGAGCGAGATGACGGCCCAGATACGGGACAGGGTGGAGGGGGCGCGCGGCCGCATCGTGCACTTCATGCGCGACATCTGTGCCATCCCTTCGGTCAATTCCGAGATCGGCCCGGTGGGTGAGCGGATTCAAGAAGAGATGAGGCGCCTCGGCTTCGACGAGGTGCGCTTCGACAGGATGGGCAACACCCTCGGGCGCATCGGCGACGGGCCGAAGAGGATCGTCTACGACTCGCACGTCGATACGGTGGGTGTCGGCGAGCCGAGCGAGTGGCCCTGGGACCCCTTCACCGGTAAGGTGGACGGGGGCCGGCTCTACGCTCGCGGCGCTTGTGACGAGAAGGGGAGCACCCCCGGCATGGTCTACGGGCTGGCGATCGCACGCGACCTGGGGTTGCTCGAGGGCTATACGGCCTACTACTTTGGCAACATGGAGGAATGGTGCGACGGGATCGCACCCAACGCGTTCGTGGAGCTCGACCCGGGCGTGCGGCCCAATGTGGTCGTCATCGGCGAGCCGACGCGTATGGCGATCAACCGGGGCCACAAGGGGCGCATCGAGCTCAAGGTCACGGCGTCCGGCCGGTCGGCACACGCGGCCAGCCACTACCTGGGCGACAATGCGATCTACAAGATGGTGCCGGTGATCCAGGCGATCCGCGAGCTGGACCTGCGCCTCCGGGCAGGGCTGGGCAGCCACCAGTTGCTCGGCCAGGGGTCACTGGTCGTGACAGACGGCGCGGTGCGCACGGCATCGCTGAACGCAGTGCCCGACCAATTCACCATCTACCTGGACCGGCGTATTACGCTGAGCGAGCCGCACGACGAGGTGATCCGGCAGATCGGCGGGCTCATTCCCGACTATATGCAGGGCGAGGTGCGGGTCGAAGAGCTCTTCTACGACACACCCTCGTACACCGGTCTCGTATTCCCGGTCGCCAAGTACTTTCCCGCCTGGGCGCTGGAGGAAACGCACCCGCTTGTGCAGGCGGGACAGCAGGCGATCCGCGAGCTGTGGGGCCAGGAGCTGCCTCTCGGGACATGGGACTTTTCGACCAACGGCACCTACTGGGCGGGCAAAGCGGGCATCCCCTCGATCGGCTTCGGGCCGGGTGACGAGTTCACGGCGCACACGATGAACGAGCATGTGGTCCTGGACGACGTGGTGCGCGCGGCGGAGTGGTACGCGTGGCTGCCGCGGGTCCTGGCGCGAGGCCTGCACTGACGGCTGGTGGCCGGAGACGGACGGGCGGCCGGAAAACGCTGCCGCTACGGCCCGCCACAAGGAAATCGCACAGACGACAGAAGGAGAGACCGAATGCAGACGAATTTGCGTGGCCGTGACCTGATCGGCGACCTGGATTTCTCACGGGAAGAGGTCGAGACCGTGCTCGACGTGGCCTTTGACCTAAAGCGGAAGCGCGCGCTCAACGAGCCGCACGCCTACCTGCGGGACAAGGTGCTGGCGATGCTCTTCTTCTTCAGCAGTACGCGGACGCGGGGCTCGTTCGAGGCAGGCATGGCGCAGCTGGGCGGACATGCGGCCTTCATCGAGAGCAAGACGACCCAGATCGCGCATGGCGACACGCCCAAGGAGATCGGCGAGATCTACGGCCGCTACTTTGACGGCATCGCCATACGCCACTGCGACTGGGGGTTGGGCAACGACTACCTGAACGCAGTGGCGCGGGCTTCGCGGGTGCCCGTGTTGAACATGCAGTGCGACGTCTACCACCCCTTCCAGTGCCTGGCCGACCTGATGACCATCCTGGAGAAGAAGGGGCGTGACCTGCGGCGCAGGAAAATCGTCGTGTCGTGGGCATACGCGGCGTCCTACCAGAAGCCAATCTCGGTGCCCCAGTCGCTCATCCTGCAGATGCCGCGCTTTGGCTTGGACGTGGTACTGGCGCATCCGCCGGAGTTTGACCTGATGCCCGAGATCATGCGGCAGGCTCATGAGCAGGCCGACAAGTTCGGCACCCGCTTTGAGGTGATTCGCGATCCAGACGGCATGGACGAGGCGTTCCGCGACGCCGATATCGTCTATGCCAAGTCGTGGGGAGCGCTCGTGCACACGGCCGACCCCGAGCGGGGCGCCCAGATCATCAACCAGTATGCGCATTGGATCACGGACGAGCGCCGGATGGCATTGGCCAAGCCCGACGCGATCTATATGCACCCACTGCCCGCCGATCGGAACATCGAGGTCACCGACGGCGTGCTGGACGGCGCCGCCTCGGCCGTCTACGACGAAGCCGAAAACCGCCTGCACGTGCAAAAGGCCGTAATGGCGCTGACGATGTAGGGCATGATGGCCGGAGGAAGAATGACATCGAAGAGAAAGACGGCCGTGGTGGCGATCGGCGGCAACTCGCTGATCATGGATTCCAAGCAGCCGGACGTGCCCTCACAGTGGGAGGCAGTGCGGGAGACATGCTGGCACATCGCCGACATGATCGAGCGCGGCTGGGACCTGGTGATCACGCACGGCAATGGGCCACAGGTGGGTTTCATCCTGCGTCGCAACGAGCTGGCCGAGCACGAGGTGCACCCGACCCCCCTGGACGTCATTGGCGCAGACACGCAGGGCTCCATCGGCTACATGATCTCCCAGGCGCTGGGCAACGAGTTCCGGCGCCGCGGACTTCGCCGCCCCATCGCCGCGCTGGTCACGCAGGTGCTGGTGGACCGCAACGACCCCGCGTTCCAGAAACCGACGAAAGGGATCGGCGGCTTTACCTCGGAAGAGAAAGCGCGTGCCTTTGAGCAGGAAGGCTGGAGCGTGATCGAGGATGCCGGGCGCGGCTGGCGGCGCGTGATCGCCTCCCCAATGCCGCTGCGGATCGTGGAGCTGGACGCCATCCGCTCCCTGATCGCACAGGGTTTTGTCGTGGTGGCCGTGGGGGGCGGGGGTGTGCCGGTGACCGATGACGGGCAGGGCGGCTTGACCGGCGCGCGTGCCGTCATTGACAAGGACCGGGCGACGAGCCTCCTGGCGCAGGAGCTCAAGGTTGATCTCTTCCTGATCTCGACCGGCGTCGCGCAGGTTGCGATCGACTATTCCAAGCCGGAGCGGCGGTGGTTGAGCCGGATGACCCTCTCCGAGGCGCGCCGGTACCTGGCGGAGAAGCAGTTCCCACCGGGAAGCATGGGACCCAAAATCGAGGCGGTGATCGACTACCTGGAGGCGCACCCCGCGGGACGGGCGCTGATCACAGATCCGCCGAACATCGCGCGCGCACTGGACGGGCAGACCGGTACCTGGCTGGTGTCCGACAGCGCATAGCTGGCCGCAGGTAGCACGGTATGTGGAAGACCTATTACGCTCCCAATAGCCCTGATGAAGCCTTGCGGCTCCTCGCCCAATACGGCCCCGATGCGCGCATCATCGCCGGCGGCACCGACCTGATGGTCGAGCTGAGGCGCGGCACGCGGCGCGCCTCAGTGCTGATCGACGTCTCGCGCACCGCTGGATTGGACCTGGTTCGCGTCGACAGGGCGGGGATGATATGGCTTGGACCGGCGGTGACGCACAACCAGGTGGTCGCCTCGCGCCTGCTGAGGCGGCATGCGTTTCCGCTGGCGCTGGCGTGCTGGCAGGTGGGCACGCCCCAGCTGCGAAATCGGGGGACCGTGGTCGGCAATCTGGTAACTGCCTCCCCGGCCAACGACACGATCCCCCCCCTGTGGGCCATGGACGCGGTGTTGGAGCTGAGCAGCGTGCGGGGAGGGCGGACGGTGCCGCTGGCCGAGTTTTACCGGGGCGTGCGCAGGACGGAGCTGGCTGCCGATGAGATGGTGACCGGCATTGCCTTTCCGAAGGTCGGGCCCGAGCAGCGCGGCAGCTTTGTCAAGCTGGGACTCCGGCGCACACACGCCATTGCGCTGGCGAATGCGGCCGCTGTGCTTTCCTTTGATGGCGCGACGGTCAAACGCGCGCGAATCACGCTGGGCAGCGTGGCGCCCACGATCGTGCGCGCGGCGGCGGCGGAAGAGGCACTGCAGGGCAGAACGCTGGACGAAGCGTCGATCGGCGAAGCTGCAGAGTGGGCGGCGCGTGCAGCGGCGCCCATCGATGACATCCGGGGCAGCGCGACCTACCGGCGTGAGATGGTCCGCGTGCTGCTGCGGCGCGCCCTGGAGGCGTTGAGAGCGGGCCGCGAGCGAGAAGGGCTGCCCCACGACCCACCGGCGCTGGCGAGCGGCCAGGCACCGCCGCGCATCCCGTCCCCCTCCGCCAAGGTAGACCGCGTCGAGTGCACAGTCAACGGCCGAAAGGTGGTGGTGCGCGGCGCGAGCAACAAGACGCTGCTGGCTCTGCTGCGCGATGATCTGGGCCTCACCGGTTCAAAGGAGGGGTGCGGAGAGGGCGAGTGCGGCGCGTGCACGATCTGGCTGGACGGGATGGCGGTGTTTGCCTGCCTGGTGCCGGCCCCGCGTGCCCACGGCGCTGAAATCGTGACGGTGGAAGGATTGGCAGGCGACGAGCTCCACCCGGTGCAGCAGGCCTTCCTGGACGAAGGGGCGGTCCAGTGCGGCTATTGCACACCCGGTTTTGTCATGTCGGGCGCCAAGCTGCTGGAAGAGATCCCGCACCCGTCGCGCGAGCAGATCGTCGAAGGCCTCCAGGGCAACCTGTGCCGGTGCACAGGGTACGACAAGATCGTGCGGGCGATCGAAAGGGCGGCGGAGGCAGGATGAGCAAGGATGCGATGCCCCTTGGGCTGACTCCCGCGGGCGAGCGACAGGCATCGGTCGGTCGCTCGATGGAGCGCATCGACGCGCGGGCCAAGGTCACGGGCGAGGCACTCTACCCTGGCGACCTGGCGATCCCGGGTATGCTGTATGGCAAGCTGCTCTTCGCCGGGCGGCCGCACGCCCGGATCCTATCCATCGACTGCCGGGCGGCCGAGGAACTGCCCGGCGTGGCAGTGGTTCTGACCGCACGCGACGTGCCGGTCAACGAGCATGGGCTGCAGACCCCCGACCAGCCGGTGCTCTGCGGGCCCGGATCGGGAAAGCCGGGCGCCGATGTCGTGCGCTGGGAGGGGGATCAAGTGGCGCTCGTCGTGGCCGAGTCCGAGGCGATCGCCACACGGGCGCGCCACCTCATCCGCGTCGAGTATGAGGACCTACCTCTGGTCACCGACCCCTTCGAGGCGCTGCGCGAGGGGGCGCCGCAGCTTCACCCTGGTCGCGCGCCGAGCGCCATCCACCCCGAGCTGCAGACGGTCGGAAACCTGATCAGCCACCACCAGATCCGCAAGGGAGACATGGCCGTTGGCTGGGCGCAGGCAGACGTGGTTGTGGAGGGCGAGTACTACGCACCCTCCCAGGAGCATGCCTACCTCCAGCCCGAGGCCGGCGTGGGCTACATCGACGATGAGGGCCGCGTGACCGTGGCCGTGGGCGGGCAGTGGGCCTGGGAGGACCGGCGCCAGGTCGCCCACGCGCTCGACTTGCCTGAAGAGAAGGTGCGGGTCATCTACCCTGCCATCGGAGGCGCTTTTGGCGGGCGCGAGGACATGTCTATCCAGATCGTGCTGGCGCTCGCCTCATGGAAGCTGCAGCGGCCGGTCAAGATCGTCTGGAGCCGCGAGGAATCGATCATCGGCCACTGCAAGCGCCATCCGATGACCCTGCGGGCACGCTGGGGTGCCACGCGCGAGGGAAAGCTGGTCGCGGCCGAGGTGCGTGTCGTCGCTGACGGCGGCGCCTACTGCTATACGACCAACAAGGTGCTGGGCAACGTCACGGTGACCTGCACCGGGCCGTATGAGATCCCGAATGTCTCCGTCGACGTCGACGGCGTCTACACCAACAACGTGCCCAGCGGGGCCTTCCGCGGCTTTGGGGCGCCGCAGGGCATCTTGGCAGCCGAAGTGCAGATGGACAGGCTGGCGGACGCGCTGGGCATGGACCCGGTCGAGCTGCGGATGAAGAATCTGCTGCGCGAGGGTTCGCTGACGGCTATGGGCACCCCGCTGCCTGGGGGCGTCGGGTTGGTCGAGGTGACCCAGCAGTGTGCGCTGGCGGCCGGATGGGTGCACGATGCCTCTGGCTGGCACAGGCCGGACCTCCCCCAGCCCAAGCCGCCCCTGCGCAGGGGAGTGGGCATCGCGGTGGCCCTCAAGAACGTGGGGTTCTCCTTCGGCTACCAAGAGAACTGCTGGGCCAAGGTCGAGCTGCGCGGCGGCGCGCAGGTCGAGGAGGCGACCGTCTTCATCGGCAGCGCCGAAGTAGGGCAGGGCGCGCACACCGCCATCCGCCAGATGGCGGCCGACGCGCTGCATCTGCCAGTGGAGCAAATCCGGCTGGTGGCAGCGGACACGGCCACCAGCCCGGGCAGCTCGGGCTCGGTCTCGTCCTCCCGGATGACCTTGATGGCCGGTGGTGCAGTGCACGGGGCGGCCGAGGAGGCGCTGCGGCGTTGGCGGTCGGAAGAGCGGCCGGCCGTCGCGGAGTACACCTACCTTGCGCCGAACACGACCCCGTTCGATCCCGAAACGGGCTACGGGGTGCCCAACCTGGCCTACGGTTACGTGGCAGAGGCAGTCGAGGCGGAGGTGGACACCGAGACCGGTCAAGTGCGTGTCGTGCGCGTGGTGTGTGCGGACGACGTCGGCCGGGCGGTCAACCCCCAGCAGGTCACTGGCCAGATCGAGGGCGGTGTGGCGCAGGGGCTGGGCTGGGCGACGTGTGAGTCCTTCGTCACCACGGGCGGGCGTGTACTGACGCCCAACCTCAGCACATACCTGATCCCGACAATAGGCGAGATGCCGGAGCGGATCGAGTCGCACCTGATCGAGCACCCCGATCCGCGCGTCGCATGGGGTGTCCGAGGCATGGGGGAGATGCCGCTGATCCCATTGGCACCCGCTTTGATTGGCGCGCTGCACGACGCCACCGGCGTTTGGTTCGACAGACTTCCGCTGCTGGGCGAGCGCGTCTTGGAAGGACTGAGGCTGCGACGCGGCAAAGCGGCTGAAGGCGCTGCCGAGAAAAGCGCCTAGAGCCGCCACGGCCAGCCGCGGACAATCGCCAGGGGTGACACGGCCCCTATCCCTTCCGCACGGACCTACGCCCGTCCGACTCGGCGGTGTAGGGCTCCTGTCCCGTCCCAGCGCCAACGGGGGACTGTGCCAAGATGCCAACAGCAGAAGCCCACAGTTGGCACCGCGTTGTGCATCGCGCGGGCATCCGGTATAATAGGCCATCTTCCTGAGCGTGGCGAGGGATGGGGAGCATGCCCGACGCAATGAGGGTCCAGCCCTTTGACGTCCTGCTGGCGCGCATGGTGGGGGAGCTAGAGCACCGCGGCTCCCTCTTTGGCATCCCGCGCAGCCTGTTCTACGCCCCGCAGCCCGGATGCCGCTTTGCCAGCAGCCTCTTTGGTCACCCCCTCGCCACGCCAATTGGACCGGCAGCCGGCCCGCATACCCAGCTTGCCCAGAACATCCTGAGTGCCTGGCTCTCAGGAGGCCGATTCATCGAGCTCAAGACGGTGCAGGCGATGGACGCGCTCGAGATCCCACGGCCCTGCATCGACATGGAAGATGAGGGCTACAACGTCGAGTGGTCGCAGGAGCTGAGGCTGGAGGAATCGGCACAGGAGTACATCCACGCCTGGGTACTGATCCATCTCCTGCACCGGCTTCTCGGCTTTGAGGGACCGGTGGGGACCATCTTCAACATGTCTGTCGGCTACGACATGGCCGGCATCCTCACAGCGCCCATGCAGCGATTCATGGACCGGATGGCGGACGCCTCGACCGAGATCGGTCCATTGATCGAGTCGGCGACGCGGGCTGGGCTGCCCGAGATCGAGATGCCCCCACCGTGTATCTGCGACTCCGTGACTCTTTCGACCATGCACGGCTGCCCTCCAGGCGAGATCGAGCAAATAGCCCGCTACCTGATCAAAGAGCGGGGGCTGCACACGGTCGTGAAACTCAACCCCACCCTGCTGGGCCGGGACGCCGTGTTGGGCATGCTCCACCATGACCTGGGCTTCCGGGAGGTGGAGATCCCGGACGCGGTTTTCGCGCATGACCTGCAATACGAGCGTGCCGTCTCAATGATCCGTACCCTCAAGCGGGTTGCGGCCGGACAAGGTGTGACCTTCGGTGTCAAGCTCAGCAACACCCTGGCGATGCAGAACCACAAGGGCAGCTTGCCGGGCAACGAGATGTACATGTCGGGCCGCGCCCTCTACCCAATCACTGTGACCTTGCTCTGGAAGCTTGTTCGGGAGTTCGACGGCGACCTTTTCGTTTCGTACGCGGGGGGTGCAGACCAGCAGAACCTGGCGGACCTGCTGGCGTGCGGAGCGCTGCCCATCACCGCGGCCTCTGACCTCCTGAAGCCGGGCGGCTACTCTCGCATGGTCGGCTGGCTTGAGGAGCTGGATCGGCAGATGGAGGTGGATGGGGCGCACGACCTGGCCGGCCTGGCGCGTGACCGGCTGGGAAGCCTGGAAAGGACCGCCGCCGAGGCGCGGACGGACCCGCGCTACAAGAAGAGCTTCTTTCGCTTTGGCCTGCCCAAGGTTCGGGCCGGTCTCAGGGCGTTCGACTGCATCGCAGCACCCTGCGTGGAGCAGTGCGCGGTCTGCCAGGACGTGCCCGAGTATGCGTGGTGCATCGCGCGGGGTGAAGACCAGCGCGCGCTGGAGGTCATCCTGGCCCGGAACCCGCTGCCGGGCATCACCGGATATGTGTGCACGCACCTGTGCGAGACCCGGTGCACGCGCAACAACTACGATGAGCCGGTGGCGATCCGGGACCTGAAGCGCTTTGCCCAGGAACGGGCCCCTCGCATCGGTGGCGCAGGCCGGCTAGACGGGGCTCTCCCAGCAGCCAAGTGCGTTGCGATCATCGGAGGGGGGCCCTCGGGGCTGGCCGCTGCCTATTACCTCGCGCTGGCTGGCCTCGGCGCCACCATCTTTGAGCAGCGCGATTCCCCAGGCGGTATGCCCTTCATCGCGCCGCGCTTCCGGCTTCCGTCTGAGGTCATCCAGGCGGACATCGACCGCATCTTGGCTCTGGGAGTCGAGCTGCGCCTTGGTCAGCGCGTCGAGGGTGCGCCGGAGGCATTGCTGGGCCAGGGATACGACGCGGTCTATATTGCGTGCGGGCTGCAGGAGGATGCCCGGCTGGAGATCGAGGGCACCGAAGGCGCGGGCGTCTATCCTGCGCTCGAGCTACTGGAGGGCGTGGCGCGAGGAGAGCCACCCAGCCTCGGCCGGCGCGTGCTGGTCATAGGCGGGGGTAACACGGCGATGGACGCTGCCCGCACGGCGCGGCGACTGACGGGCTTCCCGGCCACCGTCGTCTACCGCCGCACCCGAGCCGAGATGCCCGCCGAGGCAGAGGAGCTGCGCGACCTTATCATGGAGGGAAACGTGCTGGTCGAGCAGGCGATGCCCCGCCGGATCATCCGGGAGGGCGGGCGGATCGTGGCGCTCGAGTGCCTGCGCACCGAGCCGAGCGAGCCTGAGGCCGACGGCCGGCGGCGGGCGCTGCCGGTCGGTGGCAGCGAGTTCCGCATGGAGGCCGATGCCATCGTCCTGGCGATAGGTCAACAGCCGGCACCAGACCTGCCGGCGGGCGGCGCGGCGCGCCGGAGGGATGGCACGATCATAACCGGGGACGGCGGTCGTGTGGTGCCCGGGGAGCTCCCCATCTTCGCCGGTGGCGACGTGGCCCGCGGGCCCGAGACGATCATTGCCGCGTGCGCCGACGGCCGGCGGGCAGCCGAGGCAATCTGCAGCGCCCTTGGCGTCGCGTTCTTGCCGCCCTCCCTGCGGCCGGTGCCGCTGACGGATCAGGACATCGGGCTGGTCAAGCATGCGCGGGCGCGCAAAGCAGCCAGGCATCAGGCAGCTGCACTGCCCGTCCAGGACCGTGCCGGTTTCCGGCTGGTCGAAGGGACGCTGAGCGAGGACGATGCCAGGGCCGAGGCAGGGCGCTGCCTGCAGTGCTCGACGCTGTGCGACAAGTGCGTCGAGGTGTGCCCGAACCGGGCCAACTATGCATTCCCGACTGAGCCGGTCGAATGGCTCTTCCCCGTGTTGGCGTGCAGCCGGGGCGAGGTGGATGTGGTTGGGCACGAGGTGTTCGCCGTGGCGCAGGCACGGCAGATCCTGCACGTGGCCGACTTCTGCAACGAGTGCGGCAATTGCGCCACCTTCTGTGTACATCCCGGCCGGCCATACGTCGACAAACCCAGGCTGTTCCATCGCAGGGCGGACTTTGACTTGCAGGCTGACAATGCCTTCTTCTTCGACGGCATCTCAGTCTGGAGCCGGCAAAACGGGCAAGAAGCCCGCCTGACCTCCTGTGACGGCAGGATTGAGTTCGACGTGGCACAGGCACGCATCGTCATATCGCAGAGCGCGCCAGATGGCGCCTGGCTCGTGGAAGGCGCCGAGCTGAAGGGGTCGTTTGAAGGGACACTGGCGTTGAGTCAGGCCGGGCCGATGGTGGTGCTGCTAAGGGCGCTTCGCGGTCCGCTGGCCTTTCTTTCCATGGGCGGCTAGTGCTGCTCGCAGGAATGGGCACAAGGCCCAAGCCTGCGGCCGCGCAGTGACAGCCCGGCGGCGAAGGGGAGAGAGGGGGTGATGCAGAATCGAAGGCGTAACGCGCGGGAAGAAGGACGGCACCTGGCTCGATTCCATCCAATTCACAGTAGAGGAGAAGTGAAGATGCTGAACAAGGTACGGTGGCCGCTGGCCATCCTGGTCGTGCTGGCTCTTGTGTTGGCCGCGTGTGGGACGCCTGAGCCCACCGAACCCCCGGCTGCGGAAAAAACCAAGGTTGCCTTCATCTACATCGGCCAACCCGGTGACCTGGGCTGGACGTACGAGCATGAGCGCGGCCGGCTGGCTCTGGTCGAGGCACTCGGCGACAAGATTGAGACGATTACCGTTCCGGACGTGCCCGAGGGACCCGACGCCGAGAAGACAATTCGTGACGTCGTGCAGCAGGGTGCCAAGGTCGTGTTCGCCACGAGCTTTGGGTACATGGACCCGATGGAGACCGTGGCCAAGGAGTTCCCTGACGTCTACTTTGAGCACTGCTCAGGGTACAAGTCGGCGCCCAACTTTGCCAACTACTTTGGCCGGATTGAGCAGCCCCGCTACCTGTCGGGCATCGTCGCCGGCAGCATGACCGAGAGTAACATCATCGGCTACGTGGCGGCCTTCTCCATCCCCGAAGTGGTGCGCGGCATCAACTCGTTCACGCTGGGCGTGCGCTCCGTGAACCCCGAGGCCGAGGTGCGCGTGGTCTGGACGAGCACCTGGTATGACCCCGTCAAGGAGCGCGAGGCCGCCGTGGCCCTCCTGGACGCGGGGGCCGACATCATTGCCCAGCACCAGGACACCACCGAGCCGCAGAAGGCGGCCCAGGAGCGGGGCAAACTCAGCATCGGGTACGACTCGGACATGAGCAAGTTCGTCGGCGATACCGTCCTGACGAGCCCAATCTGGAACTGGGGCACCTACTACGTGGATACCGTCCAGGCTATCCTCGACGGCACATGGGTGACCCACTCCTACTGGGGTGGGATCAAGGACGACGTCGTCGAGCTGGCCCCCCTCAGCCCCAAGGTGCCGGCGGATGTGGCGGCCAAGGTGGAGGCGGCCAAAGCCGAGATCCTCGCCGGGGACGGGAATGTCTTCTGCGGGCCGATCAACGACCAGACAGGTGCTGTCAAGGTGGCCGAGGGTACGTGCGTTGACGATGCCGGCCAGCTCAGCATGGACTGGCTGGTCGAAGGAGTTGTGGGTAGCATCACCCAATAGCGAGGGCCGAACTCGCGGTGTGGCGGTCCGCACCGGTGCCGGTGCGGACCGCCTGATGCCCCCCTGGGATGAGCCGGCGCTTGCCCTGGGCGAAGCGAGGGCAGATAGAAGGATGGCCGATACCGTGGAACCTACATCTGTGGCACGGCAGCCGCTGCAGAGTTACGCCGTCCAAATGCGCGGCGTCACGAAGCGCTTCCCGGGCGTGCTCGCCATCGATCGTGCCGACCTCCTGCTTGCCCAGGGGGAGGTGCTGGCCCTGCTCGGAGAGAACGGCGCGGGCAAAAGCACGCTGATGAACTGCCTTGCCGGGCTCTATAGGCCCGACGAGGGCGAGATCTACCTGCGCGGGGAGCAGGTCCACCTTTCTTCTCCACGCGATGCAATCGTCCGCGGTCTGGGCATGGTGCACCAACACTTTATGCTGGCTGAGACCCTGACCGTCGCCGAGAACATCATACTGGGGCTGCAGGGCGCCCGCCCGGTCCTGCAGCTGGGACAGGTGCGCACGCGGGTCCACGAGCTGTCAGAGCGGTATGGGCTCAAAGTGGACCCAGACGCGCGCATCTGGCAGATATCGGTGGGCGAGCAGCAGCGAGTCGAGATTCTCAAACTCCTCTACCGCGGCGCCGAGGTCCTCATCCTGGATGAGCCGACGGCCGTGCTGACCCCACAGGAGGCTGCCGATCTGTCGCGGACGCTTCGCCAGATGGTCTCCGAGGGCAAGTCGGTCATATTCATCACGCACAAGCTGGACGAGGTGATGGAGTTCGCAGACCGGGTCACTGTCTTGAGGGCAGGGCGCGTCATCTCGACACTGCCGATCGGGCAGACGACTAAGGCGGAGCTCGCGCGGCTGATGGTCGGGCGCGACGTGCTCTTTCGGCTTGAGAAGCATCCCCATGAGCCGGGCGACGTGGCCCTCGAGGCGGAGGAGCTGAGAACCCAGAACGACAAGGGCTTGCCGGCACTGAGAGGCGTCTCCTTTGCCATACGAAAGGGGGAGATTCTGGGCATCGCCGGGGTGGCTGGCAACGGCCAAAGGGAGCTGGCCGAGGTGATCACCGGGCTGCGGCCGGCCGCCGGTGGGCGGGTGCGTGTCTACGGGCGCGACGTCACCGGCAAGTCGCCCCTCGATCTCATCCACGAAGGTGTTAGCCACATCCCCGGCGACCGCATTGGCATGGGGATGGTGCCGAACCTTCCAGTGTCGGACAACCTCGGGATGAAGGCCTACCGGACACCGCCCCTCTCTCGCGGAGTGCTGCTCGACGGCCAGGCCCTGCGGGCGTTCGCGCGAAGGCTCGTCGAGGCCTTCAACATCACGACCCCGTCGACCGAGACGGCGGCGCGGCTTCTGTCTGGCGGCAACCAGCAGAAAATGGTCCTGGCCCGGGAGATCAGCGCGGGACGTGGAATGATCGTCGCCGTCTACCCCACTCGCGGCCTCGATGTCGGCGCCACCGAAGCAGTCCGCAAGATGCTGCTGGAGCAGCGCGACCAGGGCGCGGCAGTACTGCTGATCTCGGAGGACCTTGACGAGCTGTGCCAGCTCTCAGACCGCGTGGCGACCCTTTTCGAAGGGGAGATTATGGGGATTGTGCGACCAGAGGAGAGCTGCGCCGAGGAAATGGGGCTGATGATGGCCGGCGAGCGCCTGAGCACGGTGCGCGGCGATGGCATCCCGGCAGTTGCGGCGGAGGAGACGCGATGATTCTGCGCTTTGAGAAACGCCTGGTCCGCTCCCGCGCCGCAGTCGCTCTCGTGCCGGTGGCTTCGTTCGTCCTCGCGCTCCTCTTCGGGGCTCTGATCCTGCTGATGTTCGGCATCGACCCCCTCACCGCCTACGCGGGAATGGCCAGAGGGGCCCTCGGCTCGAGTTACGCGCTGTCCGAGACGTTGGCCAAGGCGATCCCGCTGATGCTCACCGGCCTGGGCTGCTCCATCGCATTCCGGATGCTCTTCTGGAACATTGGAGCGGAGGGACAGCTGATTGTGGGCGGCATAGCGGCGAGTGTGGTGCCGTTGTTTCTTGCGGAGCGCCTCCCATCAGGCCTCCTGCTGCCCCTCATGGCGGTTTTCGGCATCGTGGCTGGTGCGCTGTGGGGCCTCGTCCCCGCTTTCCTGAAGGCGTCTCTGCGTGTCAACGAGATCCTCACGACGCTGATGATGAACTACATCGCCATCGAGCTGGTCACCTTCCTCTATACAGGGCCGTGGCGCGATCCGACAGGATTCAAGTATTCGGCCGTCTTTCCAGAGGCGGCTTGGCTGCCCAGGCTGTGGGGTCGGATGCACATCGGCGTGTTTTTCGCGATCGCGTCGGCCGTACTTCTGTGGTTCCTGCTGACGCGAACGCGCCTTGGCTACGAGATCCGGGTCATCGGCGAGAACCCTCGCGCAGCCCGATACGCTGGCATCAGCATCCCGCGAAACATCGTCCTGGTGATGCTCCTATCTGGCGGACTGGCGGGGCTGGCGGGTATGGCGGAGGTGTCCGCCATCATGCATCGCCTCGGCGACGGCCTGGCTGCCGGCTACGGTTACACGGCGATTGTCGTGGCGTGGCTGGCCTACCTGAACCCGTGGGGGGTGCTCTTTGTCGCCTTTCTGATGGCGGCCCTGCTGGTCGGAGGAGCGGCGCTCAAGAGCACGATGGGGCTGCCCGCAGCGGTCGCCGAGATCCTGCAGGGCGCTATCCTCTTCTTTGTGCTCGGCAGCTCGGTCTTTGCCAACTACCGTCTTCGGCGCGTCCGGCGCGACATTGGTGCGCAGGCAGGCAGCTCGCCGGCTGTCGAGCCTGGTGCGGGCGTCCCAGATTCGGGCGCAGAAGGAGCCAGCCATGGGTGAAGCTTTCGTCGCCTCTCTCATCGCTAGGACCATCGCCGTGAGCACATCGTTGCTGCTGGCTACGCTGGGTGAGATCTACACGGAGCGCGCGGGGATCCTCAACCTCGGGGTGGAGGGAATCATGATGATGGGCGCAGCAACCGGCTTCGCCGCCTCCTACCACCTGGGGAGTGCTTGGCTGGGCCTGCTGGCAGCCATAGTGGTCGGTATGCTGCTTGCCCTGGTGCATGCCTTCTTGTCCATCACCATGCGTGCTGAGCAAGTGGTCAGCGGATTGGCCCTCACGACCTTTGGCATCGGGTTGGCGACCTTCATGGGTCTGCGGCTTGGCCCGAACGGCCAGGCGCTGATCGGCGAGCAGGCAGCCGCCTTCCAGCCCCTGGTGCTGCCCGGCCTGAGCAAGATCCCCCTGCTCGGGCCATCCCTTTTCGGTCAGAGTGTGCTGACCTATCTCCTCTACCTATTGATTCCCCTCCTTTGGTTCTTCCTCTATCGCACACAGCCTGGGCTGCACCTACGGGCAGTCGGCGAAAAGCCCCAGGCTGCCGACGCAATGGGCGTGAGCGTCGCACGGGTGCGCTACTTCTACACAGTGCTTGGCGGAGGACTGATGGGAATGGCAGGCGCCTATCTGTCGCTCTCCTATCTGAAGGGCTGGCAGCTCAACATCACCGGGGGACAGGGTTGGATCGCCATCGCGCTTGTCATATTCGCTGCCTGGGACCCGCTGCGGGCGGTGCTCGGCGCCCTACTCTTTGGGGGGATCGGCGCCGCCGGCTTTAGCCTGCAGTCGACCGGCACGGCCATCCCGTCCAACCTCCTGAACATGATGCCCTACATTCTGACGATCATCGTGCTTGTGCTCATCACCTGGCGGGAATCGGTCAGCAAGCGGGTCGGTTCACCCTCTGCCCTCGGCCTGCCGTACGTGCGTGAAGAGAAGCGATGAAAGTCACCGCCAAGTTCCTGGCGATACCGCCGGCTACGCTGGACGACAGCCGATTCGAAGTCGACGTACCGGCCGGAACCACGGCCGGCGGGCTGATCGCCCTCCTGGCCCAGGAGTACCCGGTCCTGCGGGCTTTCACCCGCTTTCTGAGCGTCTCGGTTAACCGCGTCTATGTCGGCCTTCAGGCCGAGCTCCACGAGGGCGACGAGGTGGTCTATTCTCCCCCGGTGGGCGGTGGATGAGAGTCGGTGCACTGCGCCGGACCTCGGCGTGGCACCCCTGTGAGCGGTCTGATGACAACATTGCTTCTGAAGCATGCCGATCTCCTGGTCACGATGGATGCGAGCAGGCGGCGGATCCCAGACGGGGGGCTCTTTGTGCGCGCCAAAGCCGTCGTGCAGGTCGGGCCGACCTCCGAGCTTCCCGTGGAGGCAGACCGAGTAGTCGACGCGCGCGGTATGATAGTGGTTCCAGGGATGGTCAATTGCCACCATCACCTCTATCAGACCCTGACGCGGGCGGTGCCGGCTGCGCAGGACGCTACACTCTTCCGCTGGCTCAAGGCGCTCTACCCCATCTGGTCCGGGCTGACGCCCGAGGCGATCCATGTCAGCGCAAAGGTGGGACTGGCCGAGCTGGTGCTCTCGGGGTGCACCACTGCTGCGGACCACCTCTATATCTACCCGAACGGCTGCCGGATCGACGATGAGATCGAGGCTGCGCGTGACGTCGGCATCCGCTTTCACGCCAGCCGAGGCTCGATGAGCCTCGGTGAGAGCAAGGGAGGGCTCCCTCCTGACCGCGTGGTGGAGCCCGAGGCCTACATCCTGAAGGAGACGCAGCGCGCCATCGAGACTTACCACGATCCTGCGCGGTTTTCCATGCTTCGCATTGCGGTCGCACCCTGCTCGCCTTTTTCCGTCACGCCCAACCTGATGCGCGAGGCAGCCTCTCTGGCGCGCGCCTACGGAGTGCGGCTCCATACTCACCTGGCGGAGACGGCCGACGAGGAAAAGTTCTGCCTGCGCGAGTTTGGCCACCGGCCGGTGGAGTATGCTGAGGCGCTCGGCTGGACAGGCGACGATGTCTGGCACGCACACTGCGTCCACCTGAGCGCGCCCGAAGTGGCGCTGTTTGCCCGGACCGGGACCGGGGTGGCCCACTGCCCCAGCTCCAACATGCGCCTGGCCTCGGGTATAGCCCCCGTGCGTGCCTTCCTGGATGCGGGAGTGCGGGTAGGCTTGGGTGTGGATGGGTCCGCCAGCAACGACTCGTCCCACATGCTCGCGGAGGCGCGGATGGCACTCCTGCTGCAGCGTGTGTCGGGCAATCCGGCCGCCCTCTCTGCCGAAGAGGCACTCTGGCTGGCTACCGTCGGCGGCGCACGCGTCTTGGGACGCGACGACATCGGGGCGCTGGCGCCGGGCATGGCGGCCGACTTCGTCGGCTTCCGGACCGAGCGCCTGGCGTACGCTGGTGCGCTGCACGACCCGCTGGCGGCTCTCGTCTTTTGCACACCCCAGCAGGTTGACCTATCGGTGATCAACGGCCGGATCGTGGTGGAGGACGGGCATCTGCTCTCCCTCGACCTCCCCCCGGTAATCCGCCGCCACAACCAAATCGCGCGCTCCCTCGTCAACGGCGGATGAGCGACGAAAAGGTCCCGGCGCCACCTGCCCTTGGTCAACCGCCCACTGTGACTGGCAAGTCGCCGCGAGAGAATGGCGCATTGCTGAGAGGAGGAACTCCATGACCGAGACCGGGCCTGAACCCGGCGCTGCCTTAGCCGGCTACTGGGAAATCCATTGCGACGCCACCCTTCAGGCGCTGGTCGATGGTCCGACCTGCCCTGATCTCTTCCGCCGTACGCTGACCGGCTACCTCAGCTGGCACGTGCGCAACCGCACGACGATCGAGCGCGTGCTCACCACGCCCAGCACAGCGGTCGCGTGGTTTGCCGCCATCCTGGCGCTCGGGGCGGAGGTTCGCGTGGAGGGGCAGGGCGAAGTACCGGTTGATGCCTTCCTGGAGCGACGGATCAAGGGCAGGCTGGAGGCACTGCACATCCCGCTGCCTAGGCCGGGGGCTGTTCCGCTGGAGGGCGTCGCTTGGGGTGAGGCGCGCGTGGCTCGCACGCACTCGGACGAGCCGATCGTGTCTGCCGTGGCAGTGGTCGAGGGGGGGGAACCAGTCGTCATCCGTGCCAGGCTGGCGCTCACCGGCGCCTGCTCCCGGCCGGCGGGCCTCGCGAAGGCGGCTGCGCACCTGGTGGGCAACCCTCTGACTCTGGATACCATCCGGGACGTCGCGACGGCAGTCGAGGCCGAGGTCATGCCGAAAGGTGACTTTCTCGGCAGCACTGAGTACCGGCGCGCTATGGCGGGCGTGATGGCCCGGCGAGCGCTGGAGGAGTGCCTCGCAGGGCACAACACAGAAACCGGTACAGGGTGCGCTGCGCATGGCAGCAGCACAAGGGAGGGCGGGCATGGGCGCTAAGCTGGAGAGCATCACGATCACGATCAACGGCGAGCCCAAGACCTTCACGGTCGACCGCTCCGAAACACTACTCGAGACCCTGCGGCGCGCCTCCTACTTTGGCGTCAAGAACGGCTGCAAGTCGGGTGACTGCGGTGCCTGCACCGTCCTGCTCGACGGGCAACCCATTCACAGTTGCATGACGCCTGCAGTGCGCGCCAACGGCTGCTCAGTGCTGACCGTGGAAGGTTTGTCACAGGGTGGGAAGCTTCACCCCTTGCAGCAAGCGTTCATCGACTGCGGCGCGGCACAGTGCGGCTACTGCACGCCGGGCAAGCTGCTGACGGCCAAAGCATTGCTGGAGCGCAACCCAGACCCGACCGAGGCAGAGATACGCGAGGCTCTCAGCGGCGTCCTCTGTCGCTGCACCGGCTACGTCAAGATCATCCAGGCTGTACGGCGTGCAGCAGCTGTCCTCCGCGGTGAGGAAGTGCCGCCGTTCGGACCAGTGCACGTCATCTTGCCGGCTGATGCATCGCCTGCCCAAGCCACAGAGCATTACCTGGAGCGGACGCACTCCGGCGAGTTGTTGGGGCCGCTGGTGATCACGCCGCCTGAGATGCCTCAGCTCTGCGTGGTCGGCCAGCCTGAGGCGAAGGTGGACGGCGTCAAGCTTGTGTCGGGACGCCCGGCCTTCACCGACGATATCAGGGTCGAAGGCTTGCTCTATGGCGAGCTGCTCACGAGCCCTTACGCCCACGCGCGGATCAAGCGCATAGACGCCACGCGAGCGCGTGCCCTTCCGGGCGTGCATGCCGTGCTGACTCACGAGGATCTTCCCCGCATCAAGTACGCGACCGGCGGCCAGAGCTATCCCAACCCACCGCCGCTCGACCAGGTGAGTCTGGACAGCAAGGTGCGCCACGTGGGGGACCGGGTGGCAATTGCCGCCGCCGAGACGCCAGAGCTCGCCCGTCAGGCGCTGCGGCTGCTCCAGATCGAGTGGGAGATCCTGCCCCACGTCCTCGATCCAGAGGAGGCCATGCGGGACGGTGCGCCGGTCATCCATGACGAGACCGATACCGAGGGCATCTACGACGCTGCGCGCAACATCGTCCACCACATCGAAGCCGAAGGGGGCGACAGGGCAGCGCAGTGGGCCCGGGCAGACCATGTCTTTGAGGGGGTGTACCGCACGCCCCAACAGCAGCAGTGCCACATCGAGCCACACGTGTGCATCACCTACTGGGATGAGAACCGCCGCCTGGTCGTCCGCACCAGCACGCAGGTCCCCTTCCATGTCCGGCGCATGCTGGCACCCCTTATCGGCCTGCCGGCCAAGCAGATCCGCGTCATCAAGCCGCGCATCGGCGGGGGATTTGGCAACAAGCAGGAGATGCTTCTGGAAGACCTGTGCGCACACCTGACACTGGCGACAGGCCGGCCCGTTCGCATGGAGTACAGCCGCCAGCAGGAGTTTACCTCCTCGCGCAGCCGCCATCCCCAGATCCAGCGCTACAAGATCGGGGTCACCGACGACATGGAGATTGTCGCCATCGAGCTCTATCTGATCGGCGACACGTGCGCATATGGCACCCACGGCCTCACGGTCCAGATGGTGGGAGGCCAGAAGGCACTTACCCTCTACAATGCCCCGTACAGCAGGTTCGTGTGCGATGTGGTGTACACCAACAAGCCCACCCCCGGGGCCTTCCGCGGCTACGGGGCGATGCAGTGCTACTTCGGCCTGGAGACGCTAATCAACGAGATCGCGGGTCAGATGGGCTGGGACGTTGTCGAGTTCAAGCGCCGCAACTGGATCAAGATGGGCGATGAGCTGCTGATCGCCAAGGCGCTGGGCGAAGGCCGCGAGGGGTTCGAGCAGCAGATACGGTCGACCGGGCTGGAGCAGTGCGTGCAGGCAGGGATTGCCGCGACGGACTGGTACGAGAAGCGGGCACGCAACGCCGATGGGCGAGGGTCCCTGACCGAGCCCACGATGCCTCGGTCGGACATCCTCGAACCAGGCGAGACAGGCGCAACCCGCCTAGGACAGGGGGGCCACATCGGCCCCATCCGCCGCGGAATCGGCATGGCCGTCATGCTTCACGGAAGCGGAATAGCCGGCCTGGACATGGCGGCCGCCACCATCAAGATGAATGACGACGGCTCCTTCAACCTCCTTGTGGGCGCAACAGACCTGGGGACCGGCTCCGACACCATCCTGGGGCAGATGGCAGCCGAGGTGCTAGGAGTGCCCCTCGACGATATCGTCGTCTACTCGTCTGACACCGACTTCACCCCTTTTGACAAAGGGGCGTACGCCTCGTCAACGACGTACATAAGCGGCGGGGCGGTGCGCCGGACCGCGCTCGCCGTCGCCGACCAGATCAAGAAGCACGCGGCAGCCATGCTCGGCCTCGAGAGTACCGAAGGAATGGATCTCCGTGACCGGCAGGTGTTTGCAGCCGACGGAAGGTCACTCCGCCTGGAAACGGTCGCCCTCAGCAGCCTCCACCAGCTGGATCAGCACCAAATCGCGGCCACCGAGTCCAACCTGAGCTACGAGTGCCCGCCGCCCTTTGCTGCCCAGTTTGTCGAGGCCGCGGTGGACACCGAGACGGGCCAGGTGACGGTCGAACGGATCGTCATGGCCGTCGACTGCGGGCGGGTGATCAACCCCATTACGGCATCCGGTCAGGTGGAGGGTGGCCTCCAGCAGGTGCTCGGATTCGCCCACTGCGAGGAGATGCTCTACGACGAGCAAGGGCGAATGGTCAACCCACGCTTTGGCCCATATCACGTCTACAAGGCGAACGAGATGCCGCAGCTGGACGTCATCTTCGTCCAGACCGAGGAGCCGAGCGGGCCCTTCGGTGCCAAGTCGGTCTCGGAGATCCCGATGGATGGCTTTGCACCTGCGCTGGCCGACGCCATTCACGACGCGACGGGGGTATGGCTGCACAATCTGCCTTTTACCCCGGAGAAGGTATGGAGGGCGTTGCATGATCGAGTTCTTTGATACCGGCCTTGCCGACCTTGACCCCGCCGTCGCCCGCCTCATAGACTATGAAGCGGAGCGGCAGGCGCGCAAGCTGATCCTCATTCCGTCCGAGAGCCAGGCACCGCTGGCCGTTCGCGAGGCGTTGGGCTCGGTATTTCAGAATGTCTACGCCGAGGGATACCCTGATCCTGACCTGCACGGGCTCGCGCAGGAAGAGATTCTCAACTACGAGGTCCAGCTGGCTCACTACCGGCGCCACGGCGACCTCCGCTACTACAAAGGCGTGGAGTACGTCGACGTCCTGGAGATGCTCGCCCGCCGCCGGGCCGCTGAGGCGTTTGCTGCCAACCAGGTAACCCCAGGCGAGATCTATGCCAACGTGCAGCCGCTGTCCGGCTCACCGGCCAACAGCGCCGTGTACGCAGCGCTGGTCCCGCCGGGTAGCACGGTAATGGGCATGAGCCTCATGCATGGCGGGCACCTGACGCACGGAAGCCCTGCGAACCGCTCAGGCAAGCTGTACCAGATCGTGTCGTACGGCATCGATCCCAAGACCGAGCGGCTCGACTATGACGCGATCGAGACACTGGCAAAGCAATCCAAGCCCAAGATGATCATTGCCGGGTTCACCTCCTACCCCTGGTCGCCCGACTGGGCGCGCTTCCGGCGCATCGCCGACTCGGTGGGGGCCTACCTGTTGGCGGACATCTCCCACACGTCCGGCATGGTGGCGGCCGGCGTGGTCCCAAGCCCGCTCGGCCACGCCCACGTGGTTAGCTTCACCACTCACAAGAGCCTGTACGGCCCGCGCGGTGCCTGCATCCTCACCACCGATCGAAAGCTCGCCGAGAAAGTGGACTCGGCCGTCTTCCCCGGCGAGCAGGGCGGGCCTCACGTGCACGCCATTGCCGGAATGGCGGTGGCCTTTGCTTTGGCGCACACGCCCCAGTTTCGGGCGCTTCAGCAGCAGGTGATCGACAACGCCGCCCACTTGGCTAAAGAGCTGCAGCGGCTTGGGCTGCGCATACCCTACGGAGGTACCGATACCCACCTGCTGCTCGTCGACTGCAAGTCGGTGCGCAGCGGCTGGGGGGTGAGCCCCGATGCGAAGCGCGGCACGCCGCTCATGGGCGATTCGGCCGCACGCATCCTGGACCTGGCCGGAATCGTGCTGAACCGGAACACGATTCCAGGCGATCGCAGCGCAGCCGTCCCGTCTGGCATCCGCTTGGGCACACCCTGGATCACGCAGCGCGGGGCGAGGCTGCCCGAGATCGAGCGCCTGGCAGGCATCATCGCCTGCGTTCTCCGGGCGACCGAGCCGTACGCATTTGCCGGCCGCCGCGGCCCTGTCTACCGGGCCAAGATCCCCTTCGACGTGCTCGAAGAGGCCAAGTGGAATGTGGTTCAGCTTGCTTGCTCCATGGACCTGGCCTGTGACTATAGCCCCAGCGGCTACCCGCACCACTACTTCATGTTCAAGCCAACCTCCGATCCAGGCGGCGAGTTTGACGTGATCGAGATTGCCGGTTCCCACGCACGCGGCTTCTGCAACGTGGCGATGACCAACGACGTCTACGCGCTCGAGGCGGGTGCTTGCCAGCCCACCTGGATCTTGGAGCCGAACGGCGACTTGATGAGCCCGGCTGTGCTTAGGCGCCCCGGGCAGGCGACCGATTTGCTGCAGCTCCTGGTACCCAAGGACAAAGAGCCGCGCGTGGCCCATTGGCTGCGATCCCTTTCGGATGGCTATGTCCGCATGGACGCGGAGGATATCTATGCGCTTGCGCCGGGGCCGGTTGTTGTCCGCAGGCTCAGCCACCTATTGGCCGAGCAGTGGGCAGAGCCTCTGCCGCCGGTCGAGGCGTTTGACGACGAGACCCTGGGCTGGGCGTTCCACAAGCCCTACTGGGTCGGCCAGAGGGCACGCGCCGGCGCGCCGGGCGCGCTTCAGGCTCTGCCAGCCTTTGCCTGGCCCGAACCGGTCGAGGAAATCGAGGCGGCACAGCCCCACAAGCAGACCACGCTCTATGACGGCCACGTGGCTTCCGGCGCCCGTATGGTTCCCTTCGCCGGCTGGGCAATGCCGCTGCAATACAGCTCCGTCCAGGAGGAGCACCTTGCGGTACGCCAGACGGCAGGCCTCTTTGATGTCGGGCATATGGGCCTCCTCGAGTTCACCGGCGAGAATGTGCATCTCTTCCTGACCACTGTCACGACGAACGATGTCACGCTTCTCGGCAAGGGCGAGGCGCACTACTCCTTCCTGCTCGACGCTGAAGGACACATTGTCGACGATGTCTATGTCTACCGCCTGGAGCCTGACCACTATTGGATGGTGGTCAATGCCTCCAACAACGACAAGGCCATGGCCTGGCTGACGGCGGTGCGCGAGGGGCGCGTGCAGATAGACGGGCGCCGGCCTTGGTCGCAAGCCCTCGGCACGCGAGGGGTGGTCATCCGCGACATGCGCGACCCGGCGCGGGGAGGTGCGATGCGCATGCAGCTTGCCCTGCAGGGACCGAGGTCGCGCGACATCCTTCTGGCAATGCTCTCGCCGCGTGATCCTCTGCGGGGGCGCCTACTTGAGCTCAAGCGAAACCAAATCATGCGCGGCCGCCTGGCAGGCTACGACCTCTACCTGTCGCGCACCGGCTACACCGGCGAACCCATGGCCTTCGAGATCTTTGTCCATCCCGCGGCCGGAGCGGCATTCTGGCAGGCCCTCGTAGAAGCGGGCGAGCCCTTCGGCCTGCGCCCCTGCGGGCTGGCGGCGAGGGATAGCCTGCGCATCGAGGCCGGCCTGCCGCTCTACGGGCATGAGCTCGCCGGTCCCCTCGACCTGAACCCGAGCGATGCCGGCTTCGCCCCCTATGTCAAGCTCTACAAGCCCTTCTTCATTGGTAAGCCGAGCTACATGGCCCGCGAAAAGGACCGCGACATGCGCCTCATCCGTTTCCGCTTCGACGAGGAGCGAGCCCGCATGCCGCGCCAGGGGGACGTCGTCGTCAGCCGGAAAGGGCGCGTTGTCGGCTCGGTGACAAGCTGCTCGATCGACAGCGAGGGGCGCCTCACCGGCCTGGCCTACGTGCAGAGGGCATACGCCGCAGTGGGCGAGAGGCTGGGCGTCTTCCAGCTTGAGAACCGTGCCTGGGCCTCGAAGCCTCTTGCGGGGCTGCGAACGGGCGACCAGGTTCAGCTGCATGACGACATAACGGTGATCAAGCGGTTCCTGAACAAGCAGGAGTAGCAGCGGAAAGACCACATGCCCGTCCGCGGCGCACAGCGGACGCGCGCCGACCTGAGCAGGTAGTGACATGTTTGAGCCTGGACCGTCGTTGCCGAGCTGGCTGGAGGCGAAGCTTCCCTTCCGGCGGCGCTTGCTCCGGGGCGGTGAGCATGCGCTGCACTTCATCGACGAGGGCCAGGGTCCGGAGGTCCTACTCCTACATGGGAATCCAACCTGGTCTTTTCTCTGGCGCAAAGTTATCCCGCCGTTGGTGCAGGCCGGCTGCCGGGTTATCGCCCCCGACCTCGTCGGCCTGGGCCTCAGCGACAAGCCCCGCAGCGCGCGGGTGCACACCCCGGAATTCCACGCGGGACAGCTCTTGAGGCTGGTGGAGGAGCTCGGCCTGGCCCAGGTGGTCATCGTGGGTCAGGACTGGGGCGGCCCAATCCTCGGTCTCGCGGCTGCACGTCGACCCGATCTGGTGGCGGGCGCCGTCTTTGCCAACACGAGCCTGATGGCGCCTCGCCATGCCCGACCTCTCTCATCCTTTCATCGCCTGGCCTACACCCCCGTCCTCAGCGACCTCGCTTTCCGCGTGCTCGGCTTCCCCTTCCCCATCTTGGATCGCGTGCAGGGCGACCGCCGCAGCATCGGTCCGGCGGAGAAGCGGGCCTACCGCTATCCCGTGCGCCGCTACGCCGACCGCGTTGCCCCGCTGGCGCTGGCGCGAATGGTGCCGTCCAGCCCGGAACACCCCTCTGTGCCGGCGCTACAGGAAGCGGAGGCGTGGGCCGCATCGTACCGGGGCCCTGTTGGACTTGTGTGGGGAATGCGCGACCCAATCCTGGGCCGAGGTCTGAAGGCCATGCGCCGCCTGCTCCCTGCAGCGCAGGTTGTGGAGACGGCAGCCGGTCACTTCCTGCAGGAGGAAGTGGCAGTCGAGGTTGCCTCAGCCGTAGTTGCCGTCGTGCGTGCTAGTAGAGCCTAAGGCTCCACGATCAGCGACAGGCAGGTGGCACCGCCGTCTGCCTTGGAGAACTCGCCGAGGTCGACCGCCAGGACCTCAAACCCGCGCTCGCGGATCAACTTGGCCGTCTGCGGATACCCTGCCGGCACGATGACCGCACCCCCAAGCCCGAGCGCGTTGGCCGCGTATGCCTCCTCGGCCGGCACCTGGATCATGTCGAGCCCAGAAAAAGCGGTCATCTCTGCATAGGGGTCAGTCGCCACCGCGATTCCCCGGCCCAGGTAGGTAATCCCGCTCAGCAGGTGCAGCCCCTCGGGAACGGCAAGCCCCTCCACGGTTGCGCCCTCGAGCTCTAGCCTGTCGCGCAGTTGTGCCAAGCCCGCCCGGTTCGTGCGAGCCGAAAGCCCGACCACCAGCCGCGAACCAATCGCCAGGACGTCGCCCCCTTCGAGGGTGCCGGGTGCCTCGATTAAGTGGATTCTGAGGGCGGTCGAGGTCCCCAGGGCAGTGCGCACCCTTGTCTCCTCCCCGCGGCGACTCCTTGCGCCAAAACGAGCCACGGTGGCCGTCCCCCGCCATATCACTGCGCAGTCCTGCACGAAGCATGCATCGGGGTAAGCTTCCTCGGGCGGCAGCTCGATCAGCTCCGCGCCCGCGGCCCGGAGCGCGGCACGATACTCGGCGTGCTGCCGTCGTGCCACTTCCACCTGGATGGCCGGTCTAGGTACCTGGGAACTCAGTGCGCGGGCATAGCTCTCCCCCGGCGGACGCACAATGGCTCTCATCAGATGCCTCCCGATGGGAGAGCATAGCACGACCGTGGTGGATCGTCAACCATCCTGTGCTCCGGTTGCCAAGCGGGAGCCCGGCGCGTGTCTTTGACAGGCGGGCGCACTTGGCGTATAGTGCGTGTGCGTCCCGGGCTGCCTCTCACGCGGCGGACGGCGACGGGGCTGCCCGCCCAAGATGGGTCCTATTCGGAAGAGAGCCATGGAAATCGGTACCGTTCGCCAAGTTGATATCGATCACGAGATGCAGGGTGCCTATCTCGATTACGCCATGAGCGTGATCGTGTCGCGTGCCTTGCCCGATGTGCGCGATGGACTCAAGCCTGTGCAGCGCCGGATCCTCTACGCGATGCACGACATGGGTCTCGCCTCCGACAAACCGTTCAAGAAGAGCGCGCGCATCGTTGGCGAGGTGCTTGGCAAGTACCATCCCCACGGCGACTCGGCGGTTTACGAGACCATGGCGCGCATGGCGCAGGACTTTTCGCTTCGCTATATGCTGGTGGACGGCCAGGGCAACTTCGGCTCAATCGACGGCGACAGCCCCGCAGCCATGCGCTACACCGAGGCCCGCCTCTCTGCCGTGGCCGAGGAGATTCTGCTCGATCTCGACAAAGACACGGTCGATTGGGTGCCGAACTTTGACTCCACCCTCACGGAGCCGTCCGTCCTCCCTGCCCTGGTCCCCAACCTGCTGGTGAACGGCACCTCGGGCATCGCGGTGGGCATGACGACCAACATCCCGCCGCACAACCTGGGCGAAGTGGTGGATGCCCTCGTCTACCTGATCGACCGCTACGGAAGCCTGGACGATGTCACCGTCGAGGACCTCACCCAGTTCATTCAGGGTCCTGACTTTCCCACCGGAGGTGTCGTCTACCGCTATGCCGAGGAGGGAAACGGCGACCGCATCGACCTGATTCGCAACGCCTACGCCTTGGGCAAGGGCCACCTGACCGTCCAGGCGCACGTCTTCATCGAAGAGATGACGCGCAACCGGAGCCGGATCGTCATCACTGAGCTTCCTTACCAGGTGAACAAGACCCGGCTCATCGAACGCATCGCCGAGCTGGTGCGAGATGGCAAGCTCGACGGCGTCGCCGACCTGCGCGATGAGTCGGATCGGCAGGGGATGCGAATCTGTATCGAGCTGACGCGCACCGTCGAGGCACGCGATGTCCTTTCCCAGCTCTTCAAGCTGACGCCAATGCAGACCACCTTCGGCCTGCACATGCTCGCTCTGGTGGATGGCGAGCCACGGCTCCTGCCGCTCAAGCGCGTCCTGGTCCTCTACCTGGAGCACCGGCAGGAGATAGTCACGCGGCGGAGCCGCTACCTACTGGAAAAGGCAAGGGCCAGGGCACACATCCTGGAAGGCTTGCTGAAGGCGCTGGACCACATCGACGAAGTGGTGCGCATCATCCGCAGCTCCCAGACGACCGACACGGCGCGCAAGAACCTGATTGACCGCCTCAAGTTGACCGAGATCCAGGCGGAAGCCATTCTCGAGATGCCGCTCAAGCGCCTTGTCGCGCTGGAGCGCCGCAAGATCGCCGACGAGTACAAGGAAAAGCTCGCCGAGATCAAGCATCTGACCGATCTCCTGAAGAGCCCGGCCAGGCTGCGCGGTGTGATTCGGGACGAGCTTCTGGCACTCAAGGCCAAGTATGGAGACGCGCGCCGCACGCGCATCGCCGACCGGGAGCGGGGGCATCATACCGCGCGCGACCTCGTGCAGGCGCAGGATGTAGTGCTCACGCTCTGGCAGGACGGGCAGCTCAGCCTGACGGCGTCTCCACCGGCCGGACCCTTCAAGGTGGCACCCCTCACCTATGCGAGGGCGAACACGCGGGACGATGCCATCGTCTTCACTGCTTCGGGAAAAGCCGCTCTGGTGCCCCTTCACCAGGTGCCCGAGGGCCAATCCGTCCCCGCGTCGAGCGTGACCCAGCTGGGCCCGGCAGAAAAGCCGGTGGGCCTGATTGTCAACCGAGAATCCGTGCCCGAGCCAGGCGCGCAGGGAGAGGCTGAGGCAGCAGGGACGGGAGCGTCCTTTGTGGTCTTGGTCACACGACTGGGCAGAATCAAGCGGGTAGCCCGCGAAGACCTGGTCGCGGGCGCCGGTCGGGGCCCGGCCGTTGTGATAGGGCTGGATGATGGAGACGAGCTGAGCTGGGTGGAGAGCACCGATGGGACACAGGAAGTGGTCCTGGTCACCCGCCAGGCACAGGCCATACGCTTCTCCGAAGCCGAAGTGCGCCCGATGGGCTTGCCTGCCGCCGGCGTGCTGGCCGTCAAGCTGGAACAGGATGACGCGGTGGTGGGCGGAGGCCTCTTCCGGCCCGGAGCCTTCGTGGTGACCTTTACCGATGCGGGATACGCCAAGCGAACGGTTGGCGAGCTCTTTCCGCTGCAAAAGCGCTACGGAAGTGGTGTCCAGGCGTCAAGGTGCACAGCCAGGACCGGGCTCTTGGCGGTGGCGGCGCTGGCTGCTGAAGAGCAGGACCTGGCATTGGTCACGGCGAAGGGCAAGATCTTTGCCATCGCCGTGCGCGACCTGCAGCCGGCCGGGCGTGCCGTGTCAGGCTCCAACACGCCGCAGGGCGGCACTGTGCCCTATCTGGAGCCCGACAAGCACGGCGTACCGGTGCGGCTGGCGGTCTTGGAGGGCACGAAAGGGAAGCGTCTCCCCCCGTCGCAGGGCAAGCGCAGTGCCACGGATGGGAAGGCCTCGAAACCTGGTGAGCTCAAGCCGCCACGCTCGCCGGCGACTGCCAAGGCAGATGCCACGACGACAGCCGGCCCCAAGCCGCGGGCCGTCAAGAGCTCCGCTCCGAAGCGAGAGCCCGAGGCCGCGACTGCAGCCAAGCCCGTCAAGGGTGCGGCTGGCCCGTCCGCTCGTTCGGCCACGCCGAAGGGGAGCAAGAGCACGGCCAAGGTGGCCAAGGCCAAGCCGGCGCGCGACACCAAGGTGCCCGCAGGAACCTCCAAGGGCGCATCGCCGCGCGCCAGCCGAGCCGCCGATGCTGCGACCGGCTCTGCTGGGCCGGCTCGGAAGGCGCCTCCGGCCAAGCAGCCCGCTCCGGCGGCGACCAAGATGGGCTCGGCCAGGAAACGGCCGGAGGTCCCAGCGCAGGACAAGCGTGCCGGGGCGGGACGCGCAAAGCGCAACCAGGCGACTCAAATCCCGCTCCCGCTCGAGCCGGACGAGAAGTCACCTAAGAAGAGACCAACGTCAAGGCGACCCAAGACACCCTAGGGCGCACACGACCACCGCTATCCAAGGAGACCGGCATGGCAACCACGTTTCGCGACACTCAGCTTACCTGCCCTGAGTGCGGAAAGCAGTTCATTCTGACCGTCGAGAAGCAGAGACACTCCGCTGAGGAGGGGCAGCCACTTCCCACCCAGTGCGCCGCCTGCACCCAGCGCGTCCGCTTTCGTGGCAAGCTGCACGGGCGGATCAAGTGGTTTAGCCCCGAAAAGGGCTATGGCTTCCTCACCGATGACTCGGGCAAGGACATCTTTGTCCACAGAGACGGCCTGCTGCTTGCGCCGGACCAGCCTCTGTCCGCCCTGCAGGAAGGACAGGCAGTGCTCTTTGAGGTGATGGATACCTCCCGCGGGCCGCAAGCTGTCCAGGTCGAGCCATTCCTGGATTAGGCGTAACCAGGGACGAGGAAGACCCTGTGGCGTTCGGTCCGAGCGTAGTGCCCATCCACGGCGGCCGCTAGTAGGCCCGGTCCGTCAGTTCGAACGACTCGAGAAAGTCGACAACGGCCGCCTCGTTGATTCGCTCCTGCGGCGCCAAGACCGACACCTGGTACAGCCGTGTCGGCAGCCAGTAGAGCCGGCTCCGGTGGATTGCCTCAACCCCGTCCTCTAGCTCGGCGCTGATCTGAATCTCGCGGCCTTCCACACCGGTCAACTCCAGCCTGCCCTCAGACACAAGCGCACCTCCCAGAGCTACTACCTGCTCGTCGCGGATGGCCGCTAGGAAAGAGGCTGTGTCCACTGCGGCATACTTGGCGGGATAGTCGGCGTACACAACCGAGTACGTAAAGTTGCCGCTCTTACCCTGGAAGGTAGTCACCTCCAGGGTACCGATGTTGGTCTCGACGGCTTTCGAGGTCTCGGCTAGGGCCACCGGCGACACGACCTTGAATCCGCCAAAGGGCGCAGAAATCGTCACGGGCGTCGGCGTGGGCGTCGCTCCGGCCGCACCGCATGCAGCCAGCATCGTGGCTGCAGCCAGCAGCACAGCCAAGGCAAAGTGCTTTCTCATGGTTCCTCCTGTGTAGTTGCGAGAATCGTCCTACGCGCGTAGCTCGACAATGTCCCTGTCATGCAAGACATAATCGCGGCCCACGAGCTGCCCCTCGAACTCGGCACTTCCCCAAACGCGGGCCTGCTTGAGGCGCTCGTAAAAGTCACGGTGGATCCGGCTTGCGAGCTGCTCGACCGTACTCCCCCGAGGAAGGACAAAGGGCGCCTTCCGGTCAGGTTCCTTACCGGGTGCCTTCGAATAGATCCGGACGACTTCGAGCGACTCGAACACCTCCTTCTTCAGCAAACCCAGGTTCCTGCCTGTCTCTGCCGACACCGCCAGCACGGGCCATGGCTCGTCCAGCAGCTCACTGAAGATGGCATACTCCTCGTCCAACTCCTCACCGTCGCATTTGTTCGCCAGCACCAGGAACGGCTTGTAGACCACGCGGTTCTCTTCGGGATAGCGTCCCGCCCGGTGCCGGGGCGCCAGCCGGTGCCCCTCGATGAGCGCGTCCGCCTCCGCAAGCTGCCGCAGCGGATCTGCTTGGAGGTCTACTACCAGCAGGACAACGCCTACCCTCCGCACCAGGTCAAAGAGGCTCGGCTCAACAAAGTCGGGATTGAGCGGGGGTGTGTCGATAAGCTGGATCTGGATTTCGTCGAACTGCATCATGCCGGGCATCGGCTCCCATGTCGTGAAGAGGCCGTCCGATACCTCCGGCTCGGCGTTGGTTAGCGCCCGCAGGAGGGCCGACTTGCCCACATTCGTGACCCCCACGAGAACGGCTTGCCCTGCCCCTTCCGGGGCGATGTGAAAGCTCGAGGCATGGCGGCCGGCGCCCTTCTTCGATTCGGACTCTTGCTTGAGCCTGGAGAGCTTGCGGCGGAGGTCGGCGCGCAGGTGGTCAGTCCCCTTGTGCTTGGGGATCGAGCCCATCATCTCCTCAAGGAGGGCTATTCTCTCCTCGGTCGATTCGGCCAGACGGAAGCGTCTCTCAAGCGCAAAGTAATCTGGAGGCAGGTTGGTCGGCATCGCACGGTTCTTCGCGGCCATTATAGCCAGCGGGTAGGCGAGCGTCAACCCCAAGCCACAGCGGCGTGCTCGCAGTCCTCGCGCCCGCCCCACCCCCTGCTGCGGCTCACTTGACTTGGACCACTGGCTGGCTATAATCGGCCCGGGTGGGAAACATGACCAAGTCAGCATCTGCCGAGTTCATCGACCTTCTGAGACGCGACCTCACCGACGAGATAGCGGTCGCCCTCGGCTTCTCGCCAAGAGGTGTCGCGCGCCAGGTGATTGCACCCCTCGTGCATCTTCCGGCCCAGCGCTTTGCCGAGTGGCTCGCCGACTTCGATCGGCTAGTCGTCGAGAAGGGGACCCAAGAAGGCGCACGTACCTTCCTGTCTCGCATGGTGGCGGGGGTTCGCTCCCAGGGAGTCGAGAGAGTGCCGCCTCAGGGCCCCGTCATCTTCGCCTGCAATCACCCGGGCGCTGTGGATGGCCTGGCTGCCCTGGCGGAGATGCCCCGCGGTGACATCAAGGTGTTCGCCACAGGCCAACCGATCTTCAGGCGCTTCCGGTGCGGCGAGAGGCACGTCATCTTCGTCCCCCGCCCGGGTGAGGGCGAGAGGATGCGGCCCGTGCGCGAGGCAATCCGGCACATGGAGAAGGGCGGCTCGGTGCTTATCATGCCGGGGGGCCATGTCGAGCCCGACCCCGCGATTCTGCCGGGTGCGCGCGAGGACCTAGGGGGCTGGTCGCCTAGCCTGGAGCTGCTTCTGCGCCGCGTGCCGGATGCCAAGCTCCTGGTCACAATCATCAGCGGAGTATTGACTCCGAGCTGGCTGCGGCATCCCCTGGTGCGCCGGCGGCGTGGCAGCCGCGAGAAGCAGCTCCTGGCCGAGTTCCTCATGGTCATCCGGCAGGCGCTCCTGCGCCGCAGCGAGCCAATCGTCCCAGATGTCACCTTTGGGGAACCCGTCACGGCTGCCCAGCTCCAGGAGGATGGCTCCCGATCGATCATGCCTGCCCTCATCGAGCATGCCAGGTCTGTTCTGGATGCTCACATGGCGCGCATAGCCTTTGCGGCCGGGGGCGAGTTGGGCTCCCCCACGGCCGAGGCCGGCCTGTGAGCCGCCGGCGGCCTCTCCCACCGCGATAGCCTGGTTCCGTAGCGTGTTCAGATTCCACGATCCGGGGCGCTTGGTCGATGGGGATCTAGAGCTCGTGCTCTACGAGAGGTATTGGGGCGATCCCGCCCAGGGGAAAGTGCCGGCCTACCGCTTTCTCATGACCCGTGTGCGGGATGGGGAGGAGCTGGGCGCCATTGAGCTGCGCGTGGGCAACAGCGACCACATACTCCTCTATGCCGGCCACATCGGATATGGAGTCGAGCCGCTCCACCGCGGGCACCACTATGCAGCGCGGTCCGTCTGCCTTCTCCTGCCTCTCGCAAGCTGGCACCGGCTCAGCCCAGTCTGGATCACCTGCAACCCCGATAACTTCGCCTCACGCCGCACCTGTGAGTTGGCCGGCGGGGTTCTGGTTGAGATCGTGGACCTACCGGCTGATAGCGAAATGTACCGGCAGGGCGAGCGCCAGAAATGCCGCTACCGCCTGGAACCGCCAGGCAGATCGGCCACTCGGGCAGGCTGACGGCGCTCGGCACCTGCCCAGAACCCGGCACCGGCACGTGGTCAAGTTCTGGACGGGCTGCTAGTACCGCCTCCAGCTCCCATCCTGGGCAACGCTCTGCAACACCGGGGGAAGCCCCGGAGCCGGTGACCACCATGTTCCTGAGGCATCCTGGCACTGCGGGACACTGCTCGAGCGGAAAATGAAGCCACTCTCAAAGGGCTGAAGGTTCGCGCAAAACCCCTTCTCTTGGTCCGTGGCCCAGCCGAGCGCGCTGCCCTGTCCCCCAAGCATGTACCACCAAACGAAGCCAAAGCCCCGCACCGGCTCGAAGAGGCCTGGAGGTGGATCCAAAGGCGGAGGCGTCGTGATCCCGTCCCAGCGCCATCCATCGCCACCGGTGATCCAGTCCCCTGCGATTGGATTGTTCCCGCCCTGCCAGTGGAACACGTACGCCCAGTCGTTGTCACTGCGCCACAGCATGGCCCCGTGCTGGAAGGGCTCCCACGCTGCCCAGACGACAGCCGAGATGGCGGTCGGGCACCCCAACTTGGCTCGCTCCCAGGCGGGAGCGAGCTCTACATTCACCGGGACCGCGCACGCCGGCTGCGTAGCCGTCGCGCTGGGCGGCGGCGTGGCAGTGCGGGTTGGAGTCCGCGTGGGGGTTCGGGTCGGCGTGCGGGTCGGCGTTGCGCTTGGCGCGGTAGTTGGCGTTGGGGTCAGGGAGTGTGTCGGCGTCGGGGTTGCGCTGGAGGTGGCGGCAGCCGTCGGCGTAGCCGTCCACGATTCGGTCGCCGCAGCTGCCGTGGGGCTCGCGGTCGCTGTATCGGGCGGCATTGCACCCGCTGGAGTCAGGCTTGGGGTTTGGGATGGCTGCACTGGCTGCTCGGGTCCTGCCAGGGCGGTCTGCGTGCTCCATAGCTGCGCCAGGGCCAGGGCGGTCGCGTTCGCGTCGGGAGTCGGGTTGCGCAGCTGCACGCTGCAGGCAAGCATGGGCGCCGACAACAGCAGCACCAAGGCCCAAAACGCCATGATGGCAGGCCGCGGCTTGGTGGGCAGCGGGTCTGCTGCGCTGCGAAGCGTGTGCTTTTTCATCGCTCCGTGCCTCCTTCTCTAGCGGACACGATACCGACGGTCCGCCCGCACCTCCGGTCGGCCTATCGCCGGCAGGCATCGTAATCGCGGCCGAGGATGATCTGGATGTCGGCCGTCGGCGCAGCGCCGGGCGGGCTCTCGGTGTTGGTCATGTCCTGGATCGCCGCGGGAGACAGACCAAGCATGGCGGCTGCATCGCCGGCGGCCTCGAGGTTGCCCGAGTAGCACAAGATCTGGGAGGCGGACTGGTTCGTGTTTGGTGCCACCCCCGTCCCTGTCACCTGGAATCCTCCCCAACGCAGGGCAGCCGCTGCGAGCTCCTGTGCGTCCTTTCTCTGCGATCCGTTGAGAACCTGCACCCGCACCTTCTCCGCCGTGTCGAGACTCTGGGCTGCGACGTTGTTGTAGTAGCTCTCGAGCAGCGCTCGGATCTTCTCGGGCTGGGGAAGCAGCACGGCTGCCCCCTCCGGCGTGATCCACGACTGTACTTGCCCCGAACCGATCGCACGGTTTAGGATCCTCTGCGGCTTCAGCCGTGCTCCCACGTAGGCCAGGTTGATCACCTGGCTGAGTGGCAGATCGGTCTGGTAGTTGGCCGAGAGCTGCTTCCACAAGGTCGGTATCTTCGGGATCAGGTCGAGGGTCAGCGCCTGCTCCCAGAGTGCCATCAGCACCTTTCGCTGCCGGCGCCCCCGGTCGAAATCGTTGGTGCTGTATCGCGAGCGCGAGTAGCGCAGTGCCTCCTGGCCGCTCATATGGTGCATCCCGGCCGTCAGCTGGATGTCGGGCAGCGGGCATTCCACATCGATGTCTACGCCTCCGACTGTGTCGATGATCTTCATGAACCCCTTAAAGTCCACGCGCATGTAATAGTGGATGGGAATGCCCAGGTTGTAGTAGATGGTCCGCTTGACGCGTTCCGGCCCACCTCCCTTTTGGGCCAACTCACCCCAGAGGTCTGCCGTGTTGATGCGGTTGTAGCCGTGGCCCGGGATGTAGACCCACAGGTCGCGAGGTATGGACAACAGGCGGACGAGCTCACTCTCAAGATCCACCGACACGACGATCATGCTGTCTGTGCGCCAGGCTCCGCTGTTCGGCCGCTTGTCGGAGCCCAGCAGCACGATGTTGAGGTTCCGCTCTGGAATGTTGACGTTCAGCGCACCGGGGACCCTCGTCGCAGCGGCCGGCGCCGCATTCGCAGGCGCGCTTTCCCCGGCGAGCTCAGAGGCGCCCGCCAGCGCGGTGCCTGTGAGGGACACCGTCGGAAAGGGAGTAGGGGTTGCCATCGCCATCACCGGCCCGGGAACGTACAGCCTCTGATCGATAAAGATGGTCGTCGTGTTGAGGCAATTGATCCGCATCAGCGTTTCGACGTCGGTCCCAAAACGCTCTCCCAGCGAATAGAGGTTGTTGCCCGGCTGCACGACATAGATGGTCCAGTCATCCGGGGGAATGCATGCGGGCGGTACTTCCTCGCCTGCCTGGGCCTCGGTTGGCGTGGCGGAGGGGAGGGGTTCCGGTGTTGGGGCAGGCGTGCTCTCCTGCCCGACGTCGATCGGGGCAGGCGGGTCGGCTTCTGCCAGGCTGACAGCCACCGGCTGTGAGCTCGCTGGCTTGTCTTGGGCCGGGCCCGCTCCATCTGCCCTCAGCAAATCATAGCCGAGGGCTGCGGCTGCCGAAACCAGCAGAATCGCGGCAGCGACCAAGATCGTCAGCATACGGTCTGGTCTGCTGCCCGCTCGCATCTGCTTCTCGCTCGTCCTTGGGCTCGTGCCAACCTCCTGCGTGCCTGGTCGCTGAGGCGCAACAGAATAGGAAACAACTGCATAGTAGCACAAATCAACGAGAAATGCAACTTAACCGGTGAGATTCGTAGAGACGGGGGACGACTTGGGTACCTCCCTATGCCTCTCGCGGCCCGGCCTTTTCGCAGGGTACGTCGTCTGAGATGTTGACCGGCTGCGCGGCCAAATCGCGCAGGAAGGCGCGATCCTGAGCCGTCAGCGTGGCGTGGGCAAGCAGGTCGCGCCGGCGCTGCCACGTGCGTCGCAGCGACTCCTGCCTGCGCCAGCGCACGATCTCGGCGTGGTGCCCCGAGAGAAGCACCGGCGGGACGGACAGGCCGCGGAACTCGGCCGGGCGGGTATAGTGCGGGTACTCGAGGAGCCCCTCTGCGTGCGAGTCCTCGAAGGGCGCCGAGGGCTCGCCGAGGACGCCGGGGATCAGACGAGTGACGGCCTCGACGATGGCCATTGCGGGGATTTCGCCACCGGCCAGGACAAAGTCGCCCACCGATATCTCGTCTGCGGCAAGGCACTGCTGCACGCGCTCGTCGATCCCCTCGTAACGCCCGCAGATCAGTACCAGCCTCGGCCTGCGCGCCATCACGCGCGCCACAGCTTGTGTGAAGGTCCTTCCGCTCGGCGTGAGGAGGATCACTGGCACCCGGCCTGCCTCATCCCCCAGGACGGCCTCGGCTGCGGCGACGATGGGCTCCGGCTTCATGATCATGCCGCCCCCTCCGCCGTAGGGTGTGTCATCCGTAACCTGGTGGCGGCCCAGGGCATAGTCCCTGATGTTGTGGATGGACACGGTCAGCAACCCCGACTCGCGCGCACGTCGAAGGATCGACTCGTCAAAGACGCCCGCAAACAGGCCGGGAAAAAGCGTGAGGATGTCAAAGTGCATAGCTGCTCTCGTGTCTCAATCCATTCTGGGCCCTTGCGCGGCCGTCCGTATTCTACCACACGATCGGCCGGCATCAAAGAGCTCTGCTGGCCTGCCGCGACGCGGCAGCGCAGCGGTTGCCATTGGGACCGTTTTGTGGTATAGTGGAACCGGGACAGGACGTACAGCGTCTCATGGGCAGACATGGCTGCCATGCCTGCCGGATGTGTCGAGAGAGAAAGGGGGAGACTATGAAGGCGAGAAAGAGTATTGTCCGCTACGGCAGCCTGTTGATCCTGTTTGCGCTGCTCGTGGGAACAGGGGTCACCGGTGTTCAAGCAAGCCAGTCCGGAATTGATGCCTGCTATCCGGCTGAGCTCGCAAGGGCTGGCGTCGGCGCCTCTCCACATGGGATCGCCATCAACCTGGGTGCGAAACGCATCTACGTCGCGAACCACGACAGCGATACACTGTCGATTCTGGACAGCACAACGTACGCAGTCATCAAGACGGTCTACGTAGGGGACGGTCCGAACGGAGTTGCGTACAACTCAAAGAATGGCTACATCTACGTCGCCGACCGCAACGCGAACAAGGTTCGCGTGATTCGTGCCAGCAACTACACCTTTGTCAAGGATATTTGGGTCGGCAGCCTACCCGATGGGATCGCCGCCAACAACGTCAGCAACAAGATCTATGTGGCAAACTACGGCAGCGGCACGGTATCCATCATTAACGGCGCGACCAACACGGTCGAAAAGACCGTAACCGTCGGGAGCCAGCCGGCCAACATCGCGATCGACACCGGCCTCAACAAGGCCTTCGTCTCCCTACATGGCTCAGGTCGGATCGCAGCCATCAGCAGCTCGGGTGCCGTCACCTCCATCGACATCTTCAGCGCCGGTCCCTATGGCATCGCGGTCGACACTGTCCGCAAGCTGGTCTATGTCGCCACCATAGACACGTTCCGGATCGCCGTGGTGAACGCCAGCACGAATGCCTTTCTCGGATGGGCCGAGATACGGCGCATGCCCAATGGGGAGCCGGCACCGCTGCGCATGGTGGCCGTCAATGCCAGCATTGGCACTTCCGGCCATGTCTTCGCGACGACCTCTTCAGGTGACGGCGGGTGGAACAAGATCCTGATCTTCTCCAAGGGATGGCCCGAGTTCTTCTCGCGCGCCTATGCGATCGATGCCTATGTGCCGCAGGAGGGAATTCTGATCGAGGGCATCAACAAGCGGCTCTTTGTCACCGCCCGTGCCGGCAACAGGCTGATCGTCGTCAAAGATGGCGAGCCGATCTGCCCGACCAACTTCGCCAACGAGGGCTTCAAGGTCACCGTGTTTGTGGCCAACCCAGATGGTTCCTTCAGCCAGGTGGCAGAGCACTAGTCCGCACCGCCCAGTACGCGCTTCGCCACGCCCCGCGGAATGCCCCCGCGGGGCGTCTTTCGTCCGCCCGGTTGGCGCCTGGACGATCCCGTGGTATCCTCTCCACCGGAGCGCCCCGGGCGTGACCCAGCCCCAAGGCGACAGAAAGGAACCGGCATGAAACAGGATCTCGATCATCTGATGGCAGAGCGCGGCCTGGATGCGCTCGTTGTGGTGGGGCAGACCCGCGGCAACCCATCGCTTTTCTACATGGTCAATGGCGCCCAGGTGCTTGGCGGCCGGGTCATCAAGAGGCGGACCGAACTCCCTGTCTTCGTCCACTCACCCATTGAGCGCGAGGAGGCGGCTGCGAGCGGGCTGGCGCTTCTGAACGTCAGTCAGTACGATTACCAGTCCATCCTCCGCGATAAGGGATCCGAGCTGGATGCCGAGGTAGAGCTGTACCGCCGTATCTTCGCTGACCTGGGCGTCCAGGGAAAGGTGGGCTTCTACGGAATGGCCGACGCCGGCCGTGCTTGGCTCCTGCTCAATGCCCTGAGCGCTCAGCTGGATGGGGTTGAGATTGTCGCCGAGTTCTCTCAGGCAGTGATCGATCGTGCTCGCGCGACGAAGGATGCTGCCGAGGCCGAGCGCATCCGCCAAGTGGGCCGGCGCACGGCTGCCGTGGTCGGGGAAACCATCCAGTTCCTCCAGTCGCACGCCGTCAAAGACGGTGCCCTGGTGCAGGGCGACGGCACGCCCCTCACCATCGGGCGCGTCCACCAGGAGATCCGGCGCTTTCTCTCCGAGCAAGGACTGGAAGCACCGGAAGGAACCATCTTCGCGATCGGCCGTGACGCGGCGATACCCCACAACCATGGGAGCGCAGCCGACCTGCTGCGTCTGGGCCAGACCATCGTGTTTGACATCTACCCGCGCGAGCTCGGCGGCTACTTCTTCGACATGACTCGTACCTTCTGCCTGGGGTACGCCCCCCCCGAGGCCGAGCTCCTCTACCGGGACGTCTATGACTGCCTTGCGCATGTCACGGCCTCCTATGCGTCGGGCACCGAGCTCAAGCTCTATCAGCGCATGGCTTGCGAGTTCTTTGAGGAGCGTGGACATCCCACCATCGGGTCCGACAGCCGCAGCGAATCAGGCTATGTTCATGGGCTCAGCCACGGCATCGGCCTTGCAGTTCACGAGGAGCCCTTCTCCAGCGATGTGCCCACCAACATGACGGTCATTCAGCCCGGCCACATTTTCACATGCGAGCCGGGGCTGTACTATCCCGATCGTGGGCTCGGGGTCCGGATTGAGGATGTGATCTGGATCGAGCCTGAGGGACGCGTTCAGGTTCTGACAGACTTCCCCAAGGAGCTGGTGGTCAAGGTAGGCGCCTGAAGAGGGCAATCCTGAAGGCAGAAGGTAGATGACATGGGGATGACACCGCGAGTGCAGCGGCTGCGCACGGCAAGCCTGCGCGCCGTGCCGGCCATATCCACAGAGCGGGCAGAGCTGATCACCCATTTCTACGAGCAGCACACCGAGCTGCTCTCGGAACCCGTTCGCCGGGCGCTGGCCGTGGAGTACCTGATGGAGCATCAGGGCATCTACCTGGGTGAGGATGAGTTGATCGTCGGAGAGAAGGGGCCGGCACCCAAGGCGACGCCCACCTTTCCTGAGCTCTGCTGCCACTCGGAGCAGGACCTGGAAATCCTGGACACCCGGGACAAGATCCCCTTCCGCGTGAGCCCGGAGGCGATGCGAGTCTACCGCCAGAGGATCATCCCCTTCTGGCGGGGGCGCACTATGCGCGAGCGCATCTTTTCGCAGATGACCGAGGAGTGGAAGGCTGCCTACGCCTCCGGCGTCTTTACCGAGTTCATGGAGCAGCGCAGTCCCGGCCACAGCGTGCTCGACCACAAGATCTACAAGAAGGGGATGCTGGACTTCCAGCGCGACATCGACCGGACCCTGGCTGCTCTCGACTACCTGTCCGATCCCGATGCCTACCGCAAGCAGGAGCAGCTTCGAGCCATGAGGATCGCGGCTGCCGCCCTCATCCGCTTCGCCGAGCGGCATGCCCAGCTTGCGGAGGAACAGGCTGCCGCCGCTCAGGCTGCCGGCGACTCCGAGAGGGCTGCGGAGCTGCTGCGCGTCGCTGCCGTCTGCCGGTGGGTGCCTGCGCACACTCCCCGCGATTTCTGGGAGGCTCTGCAGTACTACTGGTTCGTGCATCTCGGCGTCACGATGGAGCTCAACCCCTGGGATGCCTTCTGCCCTGGTCACCTCGACCAGCACTTGGCGCCCTTCTACGACCGAGGGCTTGCCGAGGGGACGCTGACGCGCGCGGCGGCCGAAGAGCTCCTTCAATGCTTTTGGTGCAAGTTCAACAACCAGCCGGCCCCGCCCAAAGTCGGCGTCACGGCGGCGGAGAGCGGTACCTACACCGATTTCGCACAGATCAACCTTGGCGGCGTTCGTGAGGATGGCAGCGATGCCGTCCACGACCTTACCTATCTCATCCTCGACGTCATCGAGGAGATGCGCCTTCTGCAGCCCAGCTCGTCCATTCAGGTCAGCAAGAAGAGCCCCGACCGCTTCGTCAAGCGCGCGGCCCAGATTATCCGGACCGGTTTTGGCCAGCCCTCCGTCTTCAACAGCGACCTGATCGTCCAGGAGCTGGTGCGCATGGGCAAGTCCGTGGTCGACGCCAGGCAGGGGGGAAGCTCGGGCTGCGTGGAGGTCGGCGCCTTCGGCAAGGAGAACTACAACCTAACCGGCTACTTCAACATGCCCAAGGTACTCGAGCTGGCCTTGCACAATGGGCTTGACCCACGTACCGGGCTGCAGCTGGGACCGCGCACGGGAGACCCGCGAGATTTCGAGACCTACGACCAGCTCTTTGCCGCCTATCGCGCGCAGCTACAGCACCTGGTCGACGTCAAGATCCGGGGCAGCAACATCATCGAGCGCCTCTACGCCGCCCATATGCCCGCGCCGTTTCTGAGCCTCCTGATCGACGATTGCATCCAAACTGGTCGGGATTACCACGATGGCGGCGCCCGCTACAACACGAGCTACATCCAGGGAGTCGGCCTGGGAACAATGGCCGACGCCCTGAGCGCGATTCACTTTCACGTCTATGACCAAAACACCCTGCCGATTGCAGGCCTCCTGGAGGCGCTGGACCGCGACTTTGAGGGCCACGAGCGCGTCAGGCAGATGTTGCTGCACCGCACCCCCAAGTACGGAAACGACGACGATCGGGCCGACGACATCATGCGGGCCGTCTTTGAGGCGTACTTCTCCGCTATTGAGGGCCGGCCCAACACCAAGGGCGGCTGCTACCACATCAACCTGCTGCCGACGACCTGCCACGTCTACTTCGGCTCGGTGTGCGGGGCGACGCCTGATGGACGCAGTGCCGGGCTGCCCCTCTCCGAGGGCATATCTCCGGTTCAGGGCGCTGACCGCCACGGCCCGACTGCGGTCATTCGCTCGGCCGCCAAAATGGATCACGCTCGCACCGGTGGGACTTTGCTCAACCAGAAACTCACGCCGGCACTACTTGAGCGCGACGACGGACTGGACGATCTCGTCCACCTCGTCCGTGCCTACTTCCGGCTGGACGGACATCACATCCAGTTCAACGTGGTAAGCGCCGGCACACTGCGTGAGGCCCAGGCGCACCCCGAGCGGCACCGTGACCTGATAGTGCGCGTGGCCGGATACAGCGACTACTTCTGCGACCTGGGCAAGGCGCTCCAGGATGAGATCATCGCGCGGACCGAGCACGAAGCCTTCGCCTAGGCGCTCTGGAGGATTCAGGCCCTGCCTGGCCTCCCGGCATTCATGCGCTCGTTAATGTTGACACTGGCTCCGCCTTGGTGTATAATCGGGTCGTCCAGGTGCTCCAGGAGACTGGCACGGCTGGTCGTAGGTCGTCTGGCCGTGCACTTTCTGACTCGGCTTCCCTCCTGGAAGCGGCAGCAGGCAGGGAGCCGGGTCTTTTGTCGCTTGAGCCGAGAATACTAGCCTGTCCGTCGCTTGTCGTCTCGCTTTGCCGAGCAAGAGGTAGAGCGGCTGCTGGACGAAGTCGGGGCGGACAGAGAATCTGAATGGCCACGAGGTGATGGCATGGAGATCGACCCAACCCAGACCGGAAGCGACACTGAACCCCAGGACAGCTCGGCTGTCGGAGCGCAGGCGGACGAGTCCCCCCTTGCGGCCACAGCTCAGCCCGGCACCCCGGAGATGGCCGGGTTGCCCATGCAGGAATGGGATTACCAGCAGCCCAAGCGCGGACAAGTCCGGCCCGGCGTCATACTATCCATAGGCGAGCAGGAGATCATCGTCGGTCTGGACGCTAAGCGCGATGGCGTCGTCCCCTACGCTGACCTGCAGCGCATGGGCTCTGAGACGGTCTCTCGGCTCTCCGTCGGCGATCACGTGGACGTGCTGGTCCTGCAAACCGAGGAGCTCGAAGGAAACCTCGTCGTCTCCATTCACCAGGCGCGCCAAATGAAGGACTGGCAGCGCGCGGCAGAGCTCTCCGAGAGCGGCGAGACCATGGAGGTACCGGTCACCGGCTACAACAAAGGCGGGCTCGTCGTGCCGGTGGGGGAGCTGCGCGGATTCGTCCCGGCCTCCCAGGTTCCCGGATTTCCTCAGGGTTTGAGCCAGGAAGAACGACTGCACCGCCTTTCCGAGATGGTGGGATCGAACCTGAGGGTGAAGGTAACCGAGATCGACCGCCGCAACCGCCGTCTGATCCTCTCTGCCGTTGCTGCAGAGCGTGAATGGCGCCAGGCTCAGCGCGAGCGGCTCATGGGCGAGCTCCGCGAGGGGCAGGTCAAGCGTGGACGGGTCAGCAGCTTGGCTGCGTTCGGAGCGTTTGTCGACCTCGGGGGGGCCGAAGGGTTGGTACACCTCACGGAGCTGAGCTGGCAGCGGGTTCGCCACCCGCGAGAAGTGCTGCGCGTGGGAGATGAGGTCGAAGTCTATGTCATGAGCCTCGACCAGGAAAACAAGCGTATTGGCTTGAGCCTCAAGCGGCTCCAGCCCGAGCCTTGGGCATTGGTCGAAGACAGGTACGAGCTGGGGCAGCTCGTCGAGGGTACCGTGACCAACGTGGTGGACTTTGGCGCCTTCGCCCAGATTGAGGATGCCATCGAGGGCCTGATTCACGTGTCCGAGCTCACCGACGAGCCGCTGACCCACCCTCGTGACATCGTCCGGCGGGGAGACCTTCTCCTGTTGCGCATCATCCGCATCGATCTCCGGCGCAAGCGGCTGGGCCTCAGCCTGAAGCGAGTACTGGACGCCGAGTGGTCCGACTGGGCAAGCACGCCTGTGGAGGCTCAGGTGCCCCCAGCCGGCAGGGGGAGGGGCAGACTGCGCTCACGGCCCGCCACCAAGCCTCAGCCGCGGCCGCACGAAGAAGAGCCCGAGGTGTTGGCCTCTCAGCCAGAGACCGGGGAAGACACAGAGCCCGCGGTCGCCGAGGGTACGGAGCTGCCGGTCGCCGAGGTCACGGAGTTGCCGGTCGCCGAGGCCGCGGAGCAGCCGGTCGCCGAGGCCGCGGAGCAGCCGGTCGCCGAGGCCGCGGAGCCGCCGGTCGCCGAGGCCGCGGAGCCGCCGGTTGCCGAGGTCACAGAGCCCCTGGAAGCCATACAGGAAGGCGAGCTCACGGGGCGGATCCCTCCGCCCGAGTCGGATGCAGCGGCGGATGCTGGCCCGATCGAAGACGGGGAGTGAGCACCCCCAGCGCCGGGTGCAGAGGTTTGCCATGACATTGACCGACCTGAGGCTAAAGGAACGCCTGCAGATCGAGCTTGACGAGACCCTGGCCGAGATAGCGCGCCTGGACGAGCGCTTGGAGGGCGACAAGGGCGAGTACGGACTGGGCAAGGGCGATCCAGGGATCTATGAGTGGGAAATGTGCCTCGCCCTCAAACAGCGCGCCGAGACCAAGGCCCGTTCGCTGGAGGCGGCAATTCGCAAGGCAGAGGATGGTGACTATGGTGTGTGCGAGCGCTGCGGTCAGCCGATCGATCCCGCACGCTTGGCCATCTTGCCTCACACAAAGAGATGCATAAACTGCGCCTCCAAGCGGTGACTCAGCCATTCGCCGCACCTCGACTGCCCCGGGCCTCTCCCGGGGCAGTTCCTTTTTCTCCAGAATCCAAGGCCTGAGATTCGATCCCATTTGCGCGGCGGCCTTCTTTCCCGTAAGATAAGAACAGTCTCGAGTCGAGGAGGACCTGCCCATGGACGGCGCTGTCGAAATACCCGCGCGGATTGCACGACTGAGGGAGCTGGCCGACAATCTCTGGTGGAGCTGGCATCCCCTGGCGCGCGATCTGCTGCGCACTCTGAGTGAGCCCCTCTGGCGCAGCACTCGCCACAATCCGGTGCGCATGCTGCGCGAAGTGAGCCCACAGCGCCTGGAAAACTTGGCGGAGAGCCCTGCCTTTGTCGACCACTATCAGCGTGTAATGGCTGCCTTTGATGCCGACATACAGAATGGGCATCTCTGGTTCCCCGGCCACTATCCCGATCTGGCCCGCCCCGTCGCGTACTTTTCGGCCGAGTTTGGCCTGCACGGCTCGCTTCCCATCTACTCGGGCGGCCTCGGCGTGCTCTCAGGCGATCACTGCAAAGAGGCAAGTGACCTGGGCCTTCCTTTCGCGGGTGTGGGGTTCCTCTACCCCCAGGGCTACTTCCGACAGCACCTGGAGCCCAACGGGCGCCAGCAGGCTATCTACGACACGCTGAACTATGACCATGTGCCGCTCCATCCCGTGCTCGCACCCGGAGGCGAGCGCCTTCTCGTACAGGTGCTGCTGCGCGGGGTACCCGTGCATGTCCAGGTCTGGGAAGTCCGGGTCGGGCGAGTCCATCTCTACCTGATGGACACGAACGTCGCCCAGAACGCGGCCTGGGACCGCGACCTCTCTGCGCGCCTCTACGGTGGCGACCAGGAAACGCGCATCCGGCAGGAGATGGTGCTCGGCCTCGGCGGAGTGCGCGTGCTGCGGGCACTCGGCATCTCGCCCTCTGCCTGGCACCTGAACGAAGGCCATTCCGCTTTCCTGGTGCTGGAACGGCTGCGGGAGTTCACACAAGCAGGCCTGGCCTTCGGCGACGCACTCGCCACCGTGCAGCGCACGACGGTCTTCACGACGCACACCCCCGTGCCGGCCGGCCACGATGCCTTCCCCTTCCACATGATGGACGAGTACTTCGGCAGGTTCTGGCAGGAGATGGGGATGGGTCGCGATCAGTTCATGGCGTTGGGTGAGCACGAGAGTAGATTCAACATGACCGTCCTCGCCCTTCGTGCGTCCGGTCAGAGCAATGGCGTAAGCCAGCTGCACGGTGAGGTGTCGCGCCGAATGTGGCAGCGTGTCTGGCCCGACCGGCCCGTTGACCAGGTCCCCATCCGGGCCATAACCAACGGCGTGCATGTGCCAAGCTGGATCTCCTCGGAGTTGAAGGATCTCTTCGCCAAGCATGTCGGCCCAGACTGGGAAGCGCTCCACGACGACCAGGCTCTCTGGGACAGGATCGATGCCCTTCCCGACGCGGCGCTCTGGTCCGCCCACCAGCTGCTCAAGGGAAAGCTGCTGGCGCATGTCGACGAGCGAGCGCGCTTGCTGTGGCGAGCCGGGGGCATGGATGCAGGACAGGTGCTTGGCTCGGGTGTTCTTCTCGATCCCGAGGCCCTCACCATCGGCTTCGCGAGGCGCTTTGCCACCTACAAGCGCGCAACCCTACTCTTCCGCGACCCTGAGCGCCTGCGCCGCCTCCTCTTTGCCGATCGGCGCCCCGTGCAGTTCGTCTTTGCCGGCAAGGCTCACCCAGCCGACGGTGGGGGCAAGGACTTTATCCAGCAAGTCTACCAGTTTGCGCAGGATTCGGGCTTTGGCGGGCGGATCGCATTTCTGCAGGACTATGACATCCACATGGCCCGCTTCCTGGTCCAGGGAGTCGACGTGTGGATGAACAACCCGCGCCGGCCGAACGAGGCCAGCGGCACCAGCGGCATGAAGGCGGCGATGAACGGCGTTCCCAATCTGAGCGTCATGGACGGATGGTGGCTCGAAGGGTACCAGCCGGCCCAGGGCGAGCGCGCCTGCAATGGGTGGGCCTTCGGCGAGACCCAATACGACGACCCCGAGGTGCAGGACGAGGTCGACAGCCAGGCGCTCTATCGCCTCCTCGAGGAGCAGGTCGTGCCCCTCTTCTTTGAGTGCGGTGCCGACGAGATACCCCATGGGTGGGTGAAGGTGATGAAAGAAGCGATGCGCACCAGCATCGCCTCGTTCGGTACTCGACGCATGGTGAAGGAGTACATCCAGCAGTTGTACGTTCCCGCAATGCGCGGCGCCTAGGTGCAGATGGGGCATCCCGAGCGTGCAGGGCCCCGCCGGGGTCCCTCTATCCGGGGCACGGGCCGGCACCCTATTGTACGGCAGAACAGCGCGAGGATTTATGACAGCCAGAGAGATGAAAAGAGTGCTTGTGACCGGGGCCGTCGGCCAGATAGGCTCCGAGCTGACCGTGGAGTTGCGCAGACGCTTTGGCAACGAGAACGTCGTGGCCACCGGCCACCGCGCCAAACCGAGCCCCCTCTTGTGTGAGGGCCCCTTCGAGTACATTGACGTCAGCCGCCGCGACACAGTCCTTGCGGTGGTGGACAAGTACCAAGTCGATACGATCTACCACATGGCGGCCATCTTGTCGGCCGTCGGTGAGAAGAACCCCGCCCTGGCCTGGGACGTGAATATCAATGGGCTGTACAACATCCTGGAGGTGGCCCGCGAGCGGAGCCTGACCCGGGTGTTCTGCCCCAGCTCCATCGCCGCCTTCGGTCCCGACACACCGCGCGATAACACACCGCAGGAAACGGTGCTTCGCCCCACCACCATGTACGGTGTCACCAAGGTGGCGGGCGAGCTTCTGTGCGATTACTACGTCAGGCGGTACGGAGTGGATGTCCGCGGGGTACGATATCCCGGCATTATTAGCGCAGAGACCCTCCCCGGCGGCGGAACCACAGACTACGCGGTAGCCATCTACTACGAGGCCGTGGAGAAGGGACGCTACACTTGCTTCGTTCGCGAAGACACCGTCCTGCCCATGATGTACATGCCCGACTGCATCAAGGGCACGCTGGACCTCATGGAGGCGGACTTTTCCCGGCTGAAGCACCACTCCGACTTTAACCTGGCCGCGATGAGCTTCTCGGCGGGAGAGTTGGCCACCGCAATCCGTCGCCACATCCCCGGCTTTGTCTGCACCTACGAGCCCGACTTCCGACAGGCAATCGCCGATTCGTGGCCGCGCTCGATCGACGACGGCGCGGCACGCTCGGAATGGGGGTGGCAGCCGGCGTACGATCTCGAGGCGATGACTGTGGACATGCTCTCGCAGCTCCAGAAGCGGCATGCCGAAGGACGCCTCTATCCCGGCGGCGACAGCTGCAGTTGAGTGGGACGCGGCGGGTTTCCATACCCGCCAGGCGTAGGGCGGGTTTCCATACCCGCCAGGCGTAGAGGCGGGTTTCTATACCCGCCTCGCAGGGAGTGGCCGCCCGCATGATCGAGCCGCTGAACGAGAAGTACCTTCCCATCCTCCGCTTTGCGCGTGGCGAGCGGTTCTTTCCCATGGATGTGAGCGACTTTCTCTCCTACTCGACCCTGCGGAGGAAGGGGGAGGTCGATCCACTGCTTGAACGCGGCCGCGTCACCACCGATGTCCTCGCCCGCGGGCTGGAGCAGCCGATCGACGTCTATGTGCAGTCGGTCCCCTCGGCCCTTGCTGACCAGGATGTGGCTTCGCGCTGGGGGCGCAGCGTGATCGACCTGCTGGCCGGGGCATCGCGCAACATCGCCTCCTGGCAGAAGGGGCTCGCCCCGCTTATCTACTCGTGGCTCAGCCCCAAAACAGAAAAGGCCACCCAGATGTTCTGGTGGAACCCGCTCGTCATGCCGCTGGTGGCAGCGGGGCGGACAGCCAAGTCCGATCTGCCGCGCCTCGACCTGCCCCCCGAGATCGGCCGCGCTGCCTTCGACGCCTATTCCCAAAGCCGCGCCAACGCTCCGGGCTTTACCTACTACTACCGGCAGACCCACGACGCTAGGTACGTCTGCTTGCAGTACTGGTTCTTCTATGGGTTCAACGATTGGGCGACTGGCTACCGTGGCATGAACGACCACGAGGGCGACTGGGAAGGACTCTACCTCTTCTTTGAGCAGGATGAAGCCGGAAGCCCCGTCGAGCCGCCGGCCTACGTCACCTTCGTGGGCCATCATTCGAGGCTGACCAAGCCGTGGGCTCACCCGGACGTGACCCGCGAAGGCACGCACCCTGTTGCGTTCGTCGCCGGCGGGTCCCATGCCTCCTATCCCGAGCGCAAGGAGTACGACCTGATCAAGACGTACGGACTGGTCGACTATGCAACCGGAGATGGCCTCATCCTTCACCCATCCGATTGGCGCCCGGGGATTGCGCTGGACTCCGAGCCCTGGGCGCTTACCTACCTGGGGACTTGGGGCACCCGCTACTGGCTGGGTACTTCCTGGCTCGAGCGCCTGCTGAGCAGCGCGCGTCGCAAATTGCAGGAATTCGGGCTGCCCGGCATCAGCGGACCACGAAGCCCACGCTACTCGGACGAGGCCACAGAACGACCAAATTGGAGCCGGGTGGTCGAGTGGGCCGGAATTCTTGACCTGCAGCGATTGGGGAAGTAGACGCGGAGCGTAGGCGGGCAGACGCCTGTGCCCTGGCGCAACGGAACGGACCGAACGCAATCACAGCCCACTGGGGCAAGAGCAACATATCAGAGGAGGAACCATGGCAGACAAGTTCGACTTTATCCGCGACGATGTGGCCGGCCTTCAGCAGGCAGGCCTCTTCATCAACTTGCGAGTGATGGGCTCGGCAGCCGACGGCTGGATGATCGTCGACGGCAGGCGGGTCCTCAACTTTTGCACCAACAACTACCTCGGCCTGGCCAACCATCACCGCATGAAAAAGGCGGCGGCGAAGGCGATCGAGACTTGGGGCGTTGGGCCGGCAGCCGTACGCTCCATTGCCGGCACCCAAGCCCTGCACATCGAGCTGGAGCGGCGCCTGGCCGCCTTCAAAGGGGTCGAAGACGCGCTCTATCTGCAGAGCGGCTTCGTGGCGAACCAGTCAGCCCTGCCACCCCTCGTCGGCGCTGACAAGGCCGCCGGCGCACAGGACGTCATTTTCTCCGACAGGCTCAATCACGCGAGTATCATCGACGGGGCACGCCTCTCAGGTGCCAAGATCCTGGTCTATGAGCATTGCGACGCGCGGGATGCCGAACGTGTCATCCGCGAGAACCTGCCCAACTACCGGCGCGGTCTGCTCGTGACCGATGGCGTGTTCAGCATGGACGGCGACATCGCGCCGCTGGACGAGCTATACGAGGTCGCCGAGAAGTACGGCGTCATCAGCATGGTCGACGACGCGCACGGAGAGGGTGTCTTGGGTGGCGGCAAGGGAATCGTCCACCACTTTGGGCTGCAGGGCAAGTTCGACGTCGAGGTCGGCACCCTGTCCAAGGCCTTCGGCGTCGTCGGTGGGGTCATCGCCGGCAAGAAGGTTGTCGTGGACTACATCCGGCAGAAGGCGCGTCCCTTCCTCTTCTCCAGCGCCGCGACACCTCCCGACACTGCGGCTTGCCTTGCGGCCGTCGACCTACTCGAAGAGAGCTCCGATCTGGTGGACCGCCTGTGGGCCAACGCCGAGTACTTCAAGGCCGGCATGCGGCAGCTTGGCTTCGACACGGGCCGCAGCCAAACCCCGATCGTGCCCATCATGCTCGGCGACGCACCGCTTGCCAAAGAGTTCTCCCGGCGGCTGTTCGAAAACGGCCTCTTTGCCATGGCGCTCGGTTTCCCCACGGTGCCGCGCGGTCAGGCGCGCATCCGGGTGATGAACACGGCGGCCCACTCCAGGGAGGATCTCGACCTGGGCCTCTCCATCTTTGAGCGGGTGGGCCGGGACCTCGGCGTGATCTAGCCTTCCGGACCAGGTGCGCCCTGCCTCCGGCGTGCGTGGACCGAGCCGGGGCAGGGCGCAGCGCGAGCCGGGCTGCCCGAGCCCGCTTTCCCCCGCGCGCCGCTGTGGCCTGTCCACCTGTGGCGTCAGGGCAGGGCAGGCGCACGGTGCACAGCCAGTGTCGTTGCGAGCCCGAGCGGCGTGCGGCTGTCGCAGCGCGCCACGGCTGCCGTCCTGATTCCTTTACTCCTGAGGTGCCTCAGAGCGGCAAGAACTCCACAGCCGGTGCTGCTGGCGGCGATCTACTTGACTTCTTGCGTATCCTATGCTATTATATCAGAAAGCACAAGCTTCCATTCAGAGCTTGTCATTTTTGTGCAGGCTCTGGTGGCTCGGAGGAGGGTACAATGAGAAAGAAGCTGTTCACGTTCGCGTTGCTCTCGCTGGTGCTGCTCCTGGCGCTCGCGGCCCTGGCCGGTTGCCAGCGGGAGCCCTCGGTTCGCACGCCGGCAGGCGCCAGCGCCGTCGCTGGTACGGGCACCACTGGGGCTGCCGGGCAGGGCACGGCGACCCCCACCGAGACGGGCGGTGGCCTGGTCGCACCTGCCGGTGGGGCGACAGTCATTAGCTTGCTGACCCCGGTCCCGGGCGGCGCGGCTGCCACGCCCGAGGTGAGCGCGGCGGGATCGGTCACGCCGACGCTGTTGCTGCCCACTCCGGTCGTCGTGCAGCCTGCTGCCACCCAGACGCCCGTCCCACCTTCCGGTGAGCACACCCTGTACACCGTTCAGGCGGGCGACACGCTCTTCTCGATCGCCGTGAGCTACGGAGTTACTGTGGATCAGATTGTGACCGCCAATGGGCTTGCAGACCCCAGCACCATTGTCGTGGGTCAAGTGCTCAAGATCCCCACCCGCGGGGCGGGCGGCAGCCAGCCCGGCACAGGGCAGTGCCGCTACTACCACACGGTCAAGCCGGGCGACCGGATCTGGCAGATCGCCCGCGATTACGGGGTGGATCCCTACGGCATCCTCCAGGCGAATGGGCTGACGGTTGCCACGGGCAGCTATATCCTCCCGGGGGATCGCCTCTGCATCCCATAGCCGACAACTGAACGGAACCGCGCGGCCCTGCGTTCTCTTTGCAGAGGCCGCGCCATACGATAGGCCGGCGAGTACCCTACGGTTGCTCGCCGCCTGCACATTTCCAGGCCTCGTTTGACACCGGTAACCAACTATGCTAGTATGAGAGTGTGCCGTGGTGCTTGGGGTAGCCCAGCACACGGCGTGCAGGGTTTGCACGCACACCTGAGTGAAAACGCTGAGCAAAGGAGGTGGTTTGGCGGGAGGGTCTCAGGGTCCCCGCTCCTGGTAAGCCCGTAGTTCGGTTCAAGAAAACCAGATTTTAAGGAGGAGGACAATGTCCAAGAAGTTGATGTCTGTGCTCGGGCTGCTGATCGTAGCTAGCATGCTGTTGGCAGCCTGCGGCGCCACGCCCACGGCCGAGGTCGTCGAGCAGACGGTCGTCGTGCCCGGTGAGCAGGTAGAAGCGACGGTCATCGTCAAGGAGACCGAGGTCGTCACCGTTAAGGAGACCCAAATCGTTGAGGTGACGGCAGTCCCTGAGCCGGTGACCCGCACAGGTGCCTGGGTGGACCAGCTGGTCTTTACCGAGCAGAATGAGGCGCAGGCCGCTGTCAAGCAGCTGCAGGCCAACGACGCCGACATCTATGCCTACACCGTGAACGATGCGAACCTCTTCGAGACGGTGACCAGCGATCCGAACCTGGCCTACACCACCGCCTACGGCTCGTACAACGAGATCACGGCCAACCCCGTACCCGTCTTCGCCGACGGCCGCATCAACCCCTTCGGTGTTGCCAAGTTCCGCGAAGCGATGAACATGCTCATCGACCGCAACTACATGGTCCAGGAGATCATCGGTGGCCTTGGAATACCCAAGTTCTCGAGCCTCAACTCGTCCTTCCCGGACTATGCCCGCTACGTCGAGGTGAACCGCGAGATCGAGGCCAAGTACGCCTATAACCCCGACAAGGCCAAGGAGATCATCGCCGGCGTCATGGCCGAGATGGGCGCCACCCTGGGTGCCGACGGCAAGTGGCAGCACAACGGCGCCCCCGTGACCCTGATCGGCATCATCCGCACCGAGGACGAGCGCAAGGAATACGGCGACTACATCGGCCAGCAGCTTGAGTCTGCCGGTTTCACCGTCGACTTCCAGTACAAGACCCGCTCGGAAGCCTCGCCGATCTGGAACTCCAGCGACCCGAACGAAGGCCTCTGGCACTGGTACACCGGCGGCTGGATCACCACCGCCATCAGCCGCGACGACGCCACCAACTTCGGCTACTTCTATACCGCCCTCGGCTCCGGCTCGCCCCTGTGGCAGGCCTACGCGCCGTCTGATGCCTTCATGGCAGTCTCCGAGAAGCTGTGGGTGAACGACTTTGCCACCATGGACGAGCGCGCAGAGCTCTTCAAGGAAGCTCTCTACCTCTCCATGGAGGACTCGGTCCGCATCTGGCTCGTGGACGCCATCTCCTTCGCTCCGCAGCGTGCGGACATGGAAGTCGCCTACGACCTGGCTGGCGGTGTCGCCGGCTCGTCCCTCTTCCCCTACACCATCCGCTTCAAGGACAAGATCGGCGGCACCATGCGGGTCACGCAGCCCGGCGTCCTGATCGAGCCCTGGAACCCGATCGCCGGCTCGAACTGGATCTACGACATGACGCCCATCCGCTCGACGCAGGACTCCGGCGTGCTCGCGGATCCCTACACCGGCCTCTACTGGCCGAGCAGGATCGAATCGGCCGCCTGCACCGTCAAGACTGGCCTGCCCGTTGGCCAGACGCTCGACTGGGTGACGCTCGACTTTGCCGACAAGATCGAGGTCCCGGCGACCGCCTGGGCGGACTGGGATGCCGTGAACCAGGTCTTTATCGAGGCCGGCAACATGACCACGCCGACCCTCGAGGCCAACACCAAGTGCACGGTCACCTACCCGGCGGACCTGTGGGAGACGGTCAAGTGGCATGATGGCAGCTCGCTGTCGATGGCGGACTTTGTCATGTACATGATCCTGCTCTTCGACAAGGGCAAGCCCGAGAGCGCCATCTACGACGAGTCGCTGGCGCCGCAGGTCGATGCCCTCCTGTCGCACTTCCGTGGTGTAACCGTTGACTCGACCGATCCCCTGGTCATCACGACCTACGACGACATCGTCTACCTGGATGTGGAGTGGCTTGTCACCACCTGGTGGCCCACCTACGCCCAGGGCCCCGGTGCCTGGCACAACATGGCCCTCGGCGCCACCGCCGATGCCAAGGGTGAGCTCGCCTTCTCGACCGACAAGGCAGGCACCCTCGGCGTTGAGTGGATGAGCTTTGTCGCCGGCCCCAGCCTGGCCATCCTCAAGGCCGACCTCGACTCGCTGGCAGCCAAGGGCTCGATCGTCTACACGCCCACCCTCGGCACCTACCTGACGGCCGACGAGATCGCAGAGCGCTACGCCAACCTGACCGACTGGTACAAGATGCAGGGTCACTTCTGGCTAGGCACCGGCCCCTTCTGGCTGGACAAGGCCTTCCCGGTCGAAAAGACCCTCAGCCTGCGCCGCTTCGAGTCCTACGTGGACATGGCCGACCGCTGGTCTGGCTTCGGCACCCCGCCGATCCCGACCATCGAAGTCACCGGCCCGGCCTCGGTCAAGGTCGGTGCGGCGGATGCTGCCTTTGAGGTCTCCGTCATGCTCGGCGACCAGCCATACGCCAGCAAGGACATCCCCGGCGTCAAGTACCTGGTATTCGACGCCACCGGTGCGCTCGCTGGCAAGGGTGACGCCGTACTGGCCGAAGAGGGCAAGTACACCATCACCCTGCCTGCCGACATCACGAGCAAGCTGACCGCCGGCTCCAGCAAGCTGGAAGTCGTCGTGACCTCCAACCTGGTGGCCATCCCCGGCATCCTGGACTACGAGTTCGTCGTCCAATAGGCCGGTAGTCTACCCATGATGCCCGGTGGGGGTTCGGGAAACCTGCCCCCATCGGGCTTGCTTACATGACCGGGGAGCGCTCGAGTGGGCGGTCTGGCGCTTGGCTCCCCAGCCCCTGTCGGGTACCGGGCCCGGGGCTCGGCCCCAACCGACGTGAAGTCGCGCTGATTCCAAGGAGGTGCTGCTGTGAGCGAAGCGACCTTGGCCGCCGCTCCCAAGGCGGGGGCTGCTGAAAAGAAGAAAGGCGGGTCCAGTGCCCTGGTGAGGCTTCTCCGGTACAGCCTGGTCCGCCTCGTCCTGCTGTTCGTCACCGTCGTCGTGGGCGTCTACCTCACCATCCTCATTGCCAACATGGGCGGTCACGTAGACAAGATTCAGCGCGGGCAGATCCGCGAGTCCGTCGACCAGGCCTTTGCCATGAACCCCCAATTCAAGGCCCTGCCCGAGGCCCAAAAGCTCAAAATGCGCGAGGAGCAGTACGCCATCCAGGAAAAGCGCCTCGGGCTGGACAAGCCCTTCCTGGTGCGCAGCGTCATTTACCTGAAGAACGCCATCACCCTCGACCTGGGCCGGGCACTCCAGATGTCCAGCGACAGCGGCTCCAAGATGGTCAAGAACATCTTGCTGGAGCGCATGCCGGCCACGCTCGTGCTCTTTGGGACGGCTGACCTCCTCCTCTTCACCCTGGGAGTGCTGCTCGCGCTCTCTGTCTCGCGCAAGTATGGCAGCACCATTGACAAAATCGTCGTCATGATGGCCCCGACCTCCTCTGCCCCTGGCTGGTTCTACGGCATCTTCCTGATCCTGATCTTTGCCGCGCTCCTGGGGTGGCTGCCTTTCGGGCACATGGTCGACGCGCCGCCGCCCGACAACAAGGGCCTCTACCTCCTCAGCATGCTCAAGCACATGATCCTGCCCGTCGCGGCACTCACCATGACCCTCCTGCCCATCCAGATCTACAGCTGGCGCACCTTCTTCCTCATCTATTCGAGCGAGGACTATGTGGAGATGGCCAAGGCCAAAGGGCTCAAGGACAAGGACATCGAGCGGCGCTACATCCTGCGGCCGACCTTGCCCGTCATCATAACCAGCTTCTCGCTCTTGGTGATCGCCATCTGGGTCGGTGCACCGATTTTCGAGACCATCTTCCAGTGGCCCGGCTTTGGACGCGCTCTGTACCAGGCCATCGGCCTGTACGACACCCCGGTGATTGTCGGAGAGTGCGTGATCTACGCCTATTTGCTCGCCATAACACTATTCCTGCTGGATTTTGTCTATGCGCTGGTCGACCCGCGGGTCAAGGTCGGCGGCGGCCAGGGGAGGGCAGGGTGAAACTCAAGGGCACCTTCAAGGAGCTGCTGCGTTACCCGTCGGCCATCATCGGCCTATCGATCATCCTGCTGCTGATTGTCGTGGCCGTCTATGCAGTCGTCAGCGTGCCGTACGACGAGGCGGTCCGCCTTTGGCGCGGAGGCAAGGACCCGACCACCGGCCTCGACATTTGGTACCGCAACCCCAAGTACGCCGGACCGACCTGGACGAACCTTTTCCGCCGCGACAAGCTGCCCGAGACCATCGTCATGAGCACCGCCGAGGGCTCGGCGGAAAAGGAGGTCTTCGCCGGCGACGTCAACGTCTATACCATGACCTTCCCCTTTGAGTTCGAGGCGGCCAGCTTCGCCTCGGACATGGTGATCTTTTTCGACGCCAAGTTCACCGAGAAAAAGCCCCACGTCTCCATGTCCTGGACCAAGCCCGACGGCACGGTGGTCCGCGTGGCCGACCTCGGTGTGGAAAAGGGACAGGCGTTCTACTTCGCCCAGGATGCCAAGCTGACGAAAAAGCTGGGGGGTGTCGCGCCGGTCAAAGCGCTCTTCGCGGTGGACCCTGCGGCCCAGCCACCCGCCGTAATGAAGGGGCAGTACAAGCTCGAAGTCCTGGGCTTCACCTTCGAGCCCGATTCGACTCTGGACGCAGAGCTGATTGTCTACGGTCAGCTGGCCGGCATCGCCGGTACGGATCACCTGCGCCGCGACTTGAAAGTCGCCTTGCTGTGGGGGACGCCGGTCGCCCTCTCCTTCGGCCTCCTCGCCGCGCTTGGCACCACCATCACGACCATGCTCATCGCCGCGATTGCGACCTGGTTCGGTGGCTGGGTCGACGCACTGATTCAGCGCATCACGCAGGTCAACATGGTGCTTCCATTCCTGCCCATCTTGATCATGATCGGCGTCTTCTACTCGCGCTCGATCTTTGTCATCCTGGGGGCGACCATCCTCCTCTCGATCTTTGGTGCATCCATCCTCAACTACCGCTCGATATTTCTCCAGGTCAAGGAATCTGGCTACATCGACGCGGCGCGGGCTTACGGCGCGGGTAACTGGCGGGTGATCTTCCGCTACCTCTTGCCCAAGATCATCCCCATGATGATCCCTGCCCTGGTGACCGGCATCCCTGCCTACGTCTTCCTGGAAGCGTCGCTGGCGGTACTGGGGCTGGGCGATCCCAGCCTGCCGACGTGGGGCAAGGCCATCAGTGATGCGCAGGCCAACGGCGCCCTCTACCAGGGGCTGTTCTACTGGGTGCTCGAGCCGGCCGTGCTCCTGATTCTCTGTGGGATGGCTTTTGCCCTTCTCGGTTTCTCGCTCGATCGCATCTTTAACCCAAGACTGAGAGGACAATAAGACTGTGAGCGCTGCTACTGCTTCAATAGCCCAAACTGCCCAAGCCACCGCAGCCGACGACAACAAGCTGCTGCGCGTCGAAGACCTGGTGATGTACTTCCGCACCACCAAGGGCGAGGTTCAGGCGGTCGACCATGTGGACTTTGACCTGCACTACAACGAGGCGGTAGTCATCCTGGGCGAGTCGGGATGCGGCAAGACCTCGCTGGCCAAGGCGATCCTGCGCCTTCTGCCCAAGAACGTGGGGACCTACACCGGCCGGGTCCTGCTTGAGGGTCAGGATACCATGACCCTGACGGACGAAGAGTTCCGCGAGCAGATTCGCTGGGTCAAGATGTCCATGGTGCCCCAAGCGGCAATGAACTCGCTGAACCCCGTCCTGAAAGTGGGGGACCAGGTGTCCGAGCCGATGATCGTGCATCACCAGGTGAAGAAGCAGGAGGCCCTGGCCCAGGCCCGCAAGATGTTCGACCACGTCGGTGTGCCGGGGGACTTTATGAACCGTTATGCGTTCGAGCTCTCCGGCGGCATGCGCCAGCGCGTGGCCCTCGCCATGGCTCTCGTGACGGCGCCCTCTCTCGTCGTCCTCGACGAGCCGACCTCGGCGCTGGATGTGCTCACTCAGGCCAACATCTTCAACACCCTGAAGCGCATCAAGCAGGAGCTCGAGATCAGCTTCATCCTGATCACGCACGACATCGCGACTTCGAGCGAGCTCGCCGACCGCGTGGTGGTGATGTACGCCGGCGAGATCGTCGAAGTGGGCGACTCGGCCTCGGTCTTTGTGGAGCCGCTTCACCCCTACTCCAGGAAGCTGCTGGCCAGCGTGCCGCGGCTGCGTGCCAATCAAGACCCTGACTTCATCGCCGGCCAACCGCCGAGCTTGCTTGACCCGCCCACGGGCTGCCGCTTTGCCGAGCGGTGCCCTTCACGCTTTGAAAAGTGCGCGGAGACTCCGCCGACGATCAAGCGGGGCAGGGTCCAAGTCAAGTGCTGGCTACACGCTTGAGACGGGAGCAGACCATGACCACCGACGCAAAAGAACCAGTCCAGGAGATGACTCAGCCCCCGGTGGCGAGCGCACCGGTCAGCGGGAACGGGGCCCTGCTTTCGATCCAGGGCCTGCACGTCTGGTACGAGCTGCGGAGATTTGGCTTCGGCCATGCCGGCTATGTGAAAGCCGTGGACAATGTGTCGTTCGACCTGACGCACGGAGAAGCGGTCGCCATCGTCGGCGAGAGCGGCTGCGGCAAATCCACACTCATGAAGACAATCCTCGGCCTGGTGAAGCCGACCAAGGGCGACGTAGTCTTTGAGGGCACGAACATCGCCGGCCTCGCAGCCAAACAGCTGCGCTGGTACCGTTCGCAGGTCGGCTATGTGCAGCAGGACCCCTATGGCGCCCTGGCACCCTTCATGACCGTGGAGCGGATTTTGGGCGAGCCGATGGTGATCAACGGCATCAAGGCCAAATCCGATCGCCAGGTGCGGATGCAGCGGGTGATGGAAGAAGTCAAGATGATGCCCATCGAGGACTTTATCCAAAAGTACCCGCACATGCTCAGCGGCGGCCAGCAGCAGCGCATGGTCATTGCCCGCGCCATGGTGCTGAACCCCAAGATGGTCGTCGCCGACGAGCCGGTCTCCATGCTGGATGCCTCCGTGCGCGTCGAGATCCTGCGGCTTCTGCGCAGCCTCCAGGCCTCTCACAACCTTGCCGTCATGTACATCACCCATGACCTCTCGACGGTTCGCTACTTCTCCGAGCGCATCTTTGTCATGTATGCCGGCAAGCTCGTCGAAAAGTGCAAGGTGGATGACCTGCTGCGCAACCCGCTCCACCCATACACCGACGCCCTGCTGGCCGCTTCGCCTGACCCCGATCCCCACAACCTCCACGTCTTCAAGGAAGTGCCGCCCGGCGAGCCACCTAACCTCATCAAGCCGCCGCCCGGCTGCCGCTTCCATCCACGCTGCCGTCACATGATCAAGGACTTGTGCGACGTTGAGGAGCCGCCCGAGTACCAGCCAGAGGAAAGGCACTCGGTCGCATGCTGGCTGTACCGGTAATGCGCCTGCTCGCCACCGCAGGGGGCCAGCCTGAGGGAATGTGATGCTGGGACGCCTGTCACCCGGATGGATGATTGGGATCGGTTTCTTGCTGGTGTTGGCAGGGGCGGTGATCCCCTGGCTCATCGTGCTCCAGGTCATCCCTTCGACCTGGGCGCTCAACTTTCTCTCCTTCGGGGCATCGATGGTTGGCCTGATGCTGGGCGTTGCCGGGACTGCCTACCTCGTCCGCCTGCGCAAGGGCAAGGAGTAGGTATTCCTCAGCCCGATCTGCCTGCGGAGAAGCCGGCGCGATAGCGTCAGGAGCGCCGGGGCCGAGTCGACGACACGCCGGGGGCGCCGAGAGGCGCCCCCGCCTCTCTCCTGCGCGCCCGGCTCTGAACGGATCAGGCACCCGGGCGTTATTCTACTGAGGTCCGATGTCATTGCTGAGTCGTGTCCAACGCAGGGCTGTTGCATGCTCTCCTATCTGTCACTCTGAGCGACCGCAGGGAGCGAAGAATCTCGCCCATGACCGTGGGGGGACGCTTTGCCTGCGCCGCGCTCAGGCTCAGCACGACAGGGCCAGCACACTGCGCAACAGCCGTCAGGAGCAGCGAGGGTCGAGTGCCTGACCAACCCAGGGCTCCCAGCACCATCTTGAGAGTCGCCCGATACACGCTCGCACGGGTCGTCGTGCTTTCCTTGATGGTGGCGATCGGCGTCTTCCTGGCGATCGTCGTCCTGAACTATGGGGGATACATCGACAAGATCTTTGAGGCCCAGATAGCCGAGTCCCTCAACTCCATCTCCCTGGCCAATCCTGGACTGACGCAGGTAGAGCTGCTCAAGGTCTACGAAGAAGCAGAAGCGGGGTTGCGCAAGGCCTACGGCCTGGACCAGCCTTTCCTTCTGCGCTGTGCCCGTTGGTTCTGGAAAGCCGTCACCTTTGACTGGGGAGAGGCCTACATGCAGCTCATCCTGCGTGGCCTCGAGTCGCGCGCCCCAACCGTGCGCAACCTTATCCTGCTGCGGTTGCCGCGAACTCTGCTGCTCGCCGGGACGGCCAACCTTCTCGTCTTCGTTGCCAGCCTCCTTACCGCGCTGCGCCTCTCTCACAAGCACGGCGGTATCCTGGACCGCCTGGTGGTTGGCCTCTCGCCCATCTCCACTATCCCCAACTGGGCCTACGGCATTCTGCTTACTGTGATCTTTGCCGGTGAGCTTGGCCTCCTGCCTTTTGGCGGCATGTACGACGACCTGCCCCCGGCCACTCAGCTTGGCTACGTCCCGATCGTCCTCAAGCACATGATCCTGCCGGTAACGGCCATCTTCCTGAGCCTCTACTTTCAGAGCGTATACGCTTGGCGGACGTTCTTCCTGGTCCACGCCGGCGAAGACTATGTGGAGCTGGCGAAGGCCCAAGGACTCCCACCGCGCATGGTGGAGCGGCGCTATGTCCTCAGGCCGGTCCTGCCCTACATCATCACCAGTTTTGCCGTCATGCTCGTCACCTTCTGGCAGAGCATCCTGGTCCTGGAGCTGCTCTTCGATTGGCCCGGCATCGGCCAGCTCTTCGTCATGGCTCTGCGCCTAAACCAAAGGAACGTCGCGACGGCCGTGATCGTCGTGTTCGCATTGCTTCTTGCACTCTCTGTGCTGCTTCTGGACATCATCTATGCCACCGTGGACCCTAGGGTCAGGGTTGCCGGCAACGGGCGGACCGTGCGGCCGTTCGGCAGGCGCAGGCTCGCCCTGCCATCTTGGCTGAGCCGTCGTTCCGGGCAGTCCCATCTGCCCAAGACGGTGCCAATGCCCGATGCTCGGTTCGATGATAGGGGCTCGGCCGCCGGCGACGGGAAGGGCCGCCCGTTCGTGGGCTCTCGACACCGCACAGGAGAGCGCACCATCCTCACCGTGCTGCGCGAGCTCGTGCGCTATCCCTCCGCAGCCAGCGGCATCCTGATCATCGTCGCTCTCATCGGCGTCTCGGTCTACGCACTGGTCGCCATCCCCTACCGAGAGGCGTGCGACCGCTGGCGCCCCCAGCGACCCGACAGCTACCTGCTGCCGGTAAACGGACGTCCCGAGTGGACCAATCTGCTCCGGCGCGAAAAGCTGCCTCCTACCCTGGTCTTCAACCGGGAGAACGGTGCACTCAGCAAGACGGCAACCAGCGTGGACGGCAGTAGCCAGATCACCCTGACATTCACATTCGACTATGCATATGGCGGCTTTCCCCAGGAGGCCGCGGTCTACTTCAGCACGTCCTATGCGTCGAAGAAGCCCTTTGTCTCCATGGATTGGATCGCACCCGCCGGCAGGCGGACTCAGCTAGGGCGCTTTTCCGTGGTGAATGGGGAGGTGTGGTATGCCTCGAGCGCACTTCCCAAGATGGATATCGCACAGGCGGGAATCCGGCGGGAGGAATGGATGCAGGGCAGAGGCGGCGCCTCCCCGGTGCAGGTTCTCTTCCGGGACGCCGCCGCTGAGGAACCTGCGGCGGGCAAGGGCACCTACCGGCTGGAGGTCCAGGCCTTCACTTTCGAGCCTGGCTCAGATGTCGACGCCGAGCTCGTGCTCAGGGGCCAGGTCTATGGCTGGGCCGGCACAGACTCGCAACGCCGGGACCTCGGCGTGGCACTTCTTTGGGGCGCCCCTGTGGCGCTCGCTTTTGGGCTCTTCGGCGCCATCGCGACCAGTATCCTGTCCATGGCCTTTGCCGCCATTGGCGCCTGGTTCGGGGGCTGGGTGGACGGCCTGGTCCAGCGCCTCACCGAGATCAACATGATCCTCCCTGCACTTCCGATGGCCATCATGGTCTACTGGCTCTATGCCGGCAGCATCTGGGCCATCCTGGGAGTCATTGTTCTCCTCAACATCTTTGGCAGCTCGGTCAAGAGCTACCGGGCCGCCTTTCTCCAGGTCAGGGAGGCGCCCTACGTCGAGGCCGCACAGGCTTACGGCGCAACCGGTTGGAGGGTGATCCGCCGCTATCTCGTGCCGCGCATCCTGCCGATCCTGATCCCGCAGCTCGTTGTGCTGGTCCCAACCTACGTCTTCTTCGAGGCAACCCTGGCATTCCTGGGTGTCAGTGATCCTCACCTTCCTACCTGGGGCAAGGTGATCTACGATGCCTTCAACTTCGCGGCCTGGGCAGGTCACACCTACTGGGTCTTGGAGCCCACTCTCTTGATCGTCGTGACCGGCCTGGCCTTTGCACTAGTCGGCTTTTCGCTGGATCGCATCCTTAACCCTAGGCTCAGGACCCTCTAGCGGAGCGCGGACGGTAGGCACGGATGGCAGGCAGTGCGTCGCGTCGGCTCGACAGACCTCGTAGGCCGGGTTTCCATACCCGGCCCCGGCTTTGGCTTCCAGACGATGGGGCGTAGGGTGACGGCGTTGCTCAAGGCGTGGCGCTGGCTGCGCTGGGTGGTGGTCGTCGCGGTCCTGCCCTTTGCCATCCTCGGCCTCGTGGCCCTGGCCGATGGGCTTGTCGGCAACTCGCGCTTTGACCCTTCCTACTTCGCGGCGCCCTACCTCGAGCGCTACAGCACCCCGGCCGCGGCGGTCAAGTCCATGGAGAGCGGCCTCCGCAGGGGCGACCTGGCACTTATCGCGGAGCTCCAGGGGCTGAAGCGCCCGGCAAGCTTCAGGACGAGTTCGGGCATCACCTTTGTCGAGCTCTGGGAAAACTGCGGGCCGTACCGGGTCTACCTCTTCCTCGACCGGCAGACCTACATGCGTTCTCTGATACCGTTCGAGGAGGTCCAGGGTCGTTGGGTAGCCGGCCCTCGCGACCTGCGCTTCTACCTGCGCTCCGGCCACTGGCGCACGCCGTTCCTGATCGCAGCCGGAGTCTGGTGGGCTCTCTGCTGCGCCGGGGGCGGGCTGCTGCTGCTGGGCCGCAGGACCGCACGCCTGGGCGCCTAGCCAACGAGTGGTAGCTAGCCGGTTGGTGGCCGGCCTGCACTGTGCTACAATGGTCTGTATGGGGCGCCCAAGAGTCATCTTCTTAGCCGGAGGCATCGCGGCAGTGGTTGCTCTGCTTCTCCTCTCCGGAAGTCTATCGCAGGTGCGCCTGGCCCCCGGCGACCAGCTTCCCTCCGTCGCTCAAGAGACCGGCGGGCTTGAACTGGGCGACGGCGCCGCTGTTCACCTTCTGGACGAGGCCGCACTGGAGCGCTTCCTCAAGGTCATATACATTCTGGTGCCACTGCTCCTCGCTGCGTCGATCGTCGCACTGATCATCTCGCCCGAGATGCGAAAGGATGTCCTGGCTCGCTTGATCGTGCCGATCCTGCTGCTCCTTTACCTGCTTCTGATCCGGGACAAGCAAAGCAACGTGCCGTTGGCTCCGACAAGCGCGGTTCCGGTCGAGAGCGGCGCCGCAGTGGTCGCCGAGGAGGGCCCAATCGTGGAGTTCAGCGCCACCCCGCCCGACACCGTCGTATGGGGCACCCGGATCGCGGTCGGCGTCGGGGTCGCGCTCTTGGTCGGCGGTGCGCTCTGGCTTCTATGGCGAAGCCGGCGCGCCCCTGCGCCGCACCCGCTTGCCCAGGTGGCTGAGCAGGCCAGGCAGGCAATTCGGGCCATCGAGGCGGGCGGCGACGTGCGCAACGTCATCCTGCGCTGCTATTTTGAGATGGGTCGCATTCTTGGCGAGGAAAAGGGCCTTCTGCGGCAGAGCACCATGACGCCCCGCGAGTTCGAGTGCAGCCTGACCGCCGCCGGCCTCCCCGGCCCGGCCGTGCGGCGCCTGACACGCTTGTTCGAGGGCGTGCGCTACGGAGCCAAGCCAACCGGCGCCCGCGAGGAGCAGGAGGCCATGCTCGCATTGGTTGAGATCTCCGACGCCTGCCGGGGCGGGGCCTAGCTGTGCCGCACCCGCGCTTGGCTCGCCTCGTCCGTTCTTCGGGCCGCACCCTTCTCTTCCTGGTCGCCGGGCTGGCGATTGCCGTTCCCCTCGTCTTGCTCGCTGCGCGCTGGGCGTCGGGACGGCTCTCTACCCAGGTCTGGTACGTGATCTGGTACGCAGGCCTTCTGCTGGACTCTGTGCCCCAGGAGGTCGTCTGGGCCCTTCTGGTACTCCTCTTCGTCGTGCTTGCGGCGCTCAGCCTGATTCGGCTTCGCAGAGCCACTTCGGTGGTGAACGGGCGGTTTCGCGCCTCTGCCGCACCCGTGAGGGACTTGGCAGGCCTGATCGCAGGCTCGAAAGAGGGGCACTACTGCCGGTGGAGCCTCTCCCAGGAGCTGGGAGGCCTGGTGGTCGATGCGGTCGAGGGGCAGCGACCCGGACCGGCCGACCTGAGGCGCAGGTGGCTTGCAGACCAGAGGTTCGGGGTACCCGCCCCGATCCAGGCCTACGTCAGGGAAGCGATTTGGGGATCCAACCGGCTCGAGGGATCGCGCCTGTCCCTTTGGCGGCGCCTGATCCTCCGCCAGCAGCCCGATTCCGCCCTTGATCTTGATCCGGTCACTGTCGTCGAGTTCATTGAAGAACAGCTGGAGGTATCTGATGACCATCCGAGGAGCTGACATCGCCGGCCTGAGCGGCCGCGTGATTGGGCAGGTCGAGCGTGCCATCGTGGGCAAGCGGCCGGTTCTGGAGAAGATGATGGCATGCATCCTCGCCGGCGGCCACGTGCTCCTCGAGGACTATCCGGGCCTGGCCAAGACGCTGATTGCCAACAGCTTCTCCGTCGCCCTGGGGCTCAAGTTCCGCCGCATCCAGTTCACTCCCGACCTCCTGCCGGGAGACATCACAGGCGGCTATGTCTACGACCGCGCCAACAGCCGCTTCGAGCTTCGCCAGGGACCGATCTTCGCCAACGTGATCCTCGCCGACGAGATCAATCGCGCTTCCCCCAAGACCCAGTCGGCGCTCCTGGAGGCAATGCAGGAGTATCAGGTGACGCTGGAAGGGGAGACGATGAAGCTGCCGCAGCCTTTCATCGTCATGGCCACACAGAACCCCATCGAGTACGAGGGTACCTTCCCGCTGCCCGAAGCGCAGCTGGACCGTTTCCTGCTGAAGCTGTCGGTGGGGTACCCCTCACAGACGGACGAGCAGGAAGTGCTGCGACGGCGTCGCGAGAGGATGCATGACGAGTTCGACCTGGAGCAGGTCACTGATCCCGGTGAGCTGGAGGCAGTCCGCGCCGCTGTGGAGCACGTCTACGTAGAGCCCGACATCGAGCACTACATCGTGGCCCTCGTCGCAGCAACGCGCGGCCGCCGCCAGGTGGCCGTCGGCGCCAGCCCCCGTGGCTCGCTGGCGCTCCTCAAGCTCTCACGGGCGTGGGCAGGCATGCAGGGACGTGACTACGTCCTGCCCGATGACGTCAAGCTCTTTCTCCTTCCCGCCCTCGTGCACAGGCTGATCCTGGAGCCCGAGCTCTGGATGAGACGCCATGCCGCCGAGGAGATCCTGGAGACGGTGCTCCAGTCGGTCCCCGTGCCGGTCCAGGTCGGAGCGGGATGAGCCCGTGAAACGTCTAGTCGTGCTGGGCTCCGTCACCTACTTGCTGGTGGCACTAGGTCTGGCTGCGATCAACGGCCGGCTGCTGGCACTCGCCGTCCCGGCTGTGCTCTACCTGCTCTTCGCTCTCGCCCTGGGTCCTGGACCCCTCCGGTTGCGGGTCACGCGCAGGACGAGCACGGATCATGCCCTGGCCGGCACCCCTGTCTCGGTTCACCTGGAGGCGGTCAACGAGGGCGGTACCCTCGACCGGGTGACGATCGAGGACATGGTGCCCCAGGGGCTGGAGATCCTGGAGGGCAGCCCCAAGGTTTCTGCCGCACTGGGTCCCGGCGTTGTCTACCGGTGGAGCTATGTCATCCGGCCGGACCGCGGCCTCTTCGATTTCGTGGGTGTGCAGGCCTCGGCGAGTGACCACTTTGACCTCTCCCGGCAGACCCTTCTCCTGGAGGCTCCCGGACACCTTACGGTCCTCCCCGAGCCCTTTCGCCTGCGGCGGATGAGCATCCGGCCGCTGCGCACTCGTGGCCATGCGGGTCCGGTGCCCGCCCGCCAGGGGGGGCCGGGCACTGATTTCTTCGGGGTGCGTGAGTATCAGGCCGGCGATCCGCGGCGATGGATCAATTGGCGGGCCAGCGCTCGTCACCCGGCTGCGCTCTACACCAACGAGTTCCAGCAGGAGCGCATCACAGACGTCGGGCTCATGCTCGATGCACGCTCGCGCCACGACATGCGCGTGGGTGGCCGGTCCCTATTCGAGCACTCGATCCGGGCGGCCGCCTCGCTGGCAGATCTCTTCCTTCGAGACGGAAACCGGGTCGGGCTCCTGGTCTTCGGCCAATACCTGGATTGGACCTTTCCCGGATATGGGAAGGTACAGCGTGAGCGAATCATGCGCGCGCTGGCGCGCGCTCGCCCGGGAGACAGCCAGGTCTTTGACAGCCTGGAGAACATCCCCACCCGCTTCTTCCCCGCACAGTCACAGCTTGTCTTGGTCAGCCCTCTCTCGCAGGATGACCTGCCGGTGCTTCTGAGGCTTCGGGCGCGTGGCTACCAAGTCCTTGTCATCCGCCCCGACTCTGTTACCTACGAGGTTGCTGGCCTGCCGCCCGCAGACTCCGTGGAACTGGCATCCCGCATCCTGCATGCCAGGCGGGCCGTCGTGCGCCGCGGGCTCCAGAAAGCCGGCATTCAACTTGTTGACTGGAATGTGGATCGGCCCTTTGACCAGGTGCTGCACGGCTCGCTTGGCCGCGTGCCCCAGTGGTTCCGGGCGGTCAGCCTGCAGGTCTAGCGTATGAGCGGCGGCTGGCGGCAGGGCATGGGCCGTGGACCTGCGATCGGGGTCATGTGAGAGGGCGCTTGGCTGAGGAGGGCGTAGACCTGAGCCGCGTACGCATGGTAGGCACGCTGAGCATCGTGGCTGCCGGTGCCGCGCTGACGACCGGGTACGCATTGGCCGACCGCGTGGCGGGGGCCATCGCTGGGGCGTCCCTGGCACTCGCCTGGCTTCTCCTGCGGCAGCGCAGTGGCGCCTGGCTGTGCGACACCGGTCTGATCGCCAGCGCCGCTGCGGCGGCTGCCGGGATGTTGCTGGATGCGCGCCCTGCCTGGATGCTCATCGCCCTGATAGCGGCACTCACGGCCTGGGACCTCGACGCTTTTGCTCGCTGGCTGCACGACTGCCCGACGGCCGCCGAGGCGCAGTCCCTGGAGCGCCGGCATCTCCAGCGGACGCTCGCCTTGGACCTGCTGGCGCTGGGTCTAGGGTTGCTTGCACTGGAGCTGCACATCAGGCTCCGCCTCGGTCTCCTGATCCTGCTTGGCCTCATACTCTCCCTCGGGCTAAGCCGGGTGGTGGTCGCGCTGCGGCGGCAGGCGGGCTAGCGCGGGACTGCGTACGCGGGTGGCCGAGACGGTGCTGGGTCCTGTGCCCGAGCCTCTAGACGCACTGCTTGCCCGCGCCTGGCACGTGCGGCGGACCCACTTTCGCGATCTGGTCACCTGGTCGCTCCCCCTGGATACGGCTGTGCTCAGCCTGACGGGGGAGGCCTGTGCCCTCGACTGCGCACACTGTGGCGGCGTCTACCTTCACTCGATGAAGCCCATCTGGACTGCAGAGCCGGATGGCAGCTCGAGCTGCCTTGTCTCCGGCGGCTGCGATCCCTCTGGTCGGGTTCCCGTCCTCTCGCACCTGGATCGCGTGCGCGCTTGGCGTGTCGGCCGCCGCATGAACTGGCACGTGGGCCTCATCTCCGAAGCCGAGATCGCGGCCATTGCAGAGCTCGTGGATGTCATCTCCTTCGATTTTGTCGGCGATGATGGCACCATTCGCGAGGTTTACGGCCTAGATCGCTCCGTGGAGGACTGGGCGCAGAGCTACCGGCTCCTCCGGCGCTATGCTAGGGTCGTACCGCACGTCACGATCGGCCTGCGCGGTGGCCGGCTCGGCCATGAGCGGCCCGCGCTCGACCGCCTGGCGGAGCTGGGTGCGGAGTCCTTAGTCTTTCTGGTGCTCGTGCCCACGCCCGGCACGCGCTATGCCAGATGCGAGCCTCCGCCTGTCGAGGATGCCGCCCGGCTGATCGCCGAAGCTCGCCTGCAGTTCCCGAGAACGACTCTGACCTTGGGCTGCATGCGGCCCCGCGGTGCCTATCGGCGGCGATTGGACGAGCTGGCCCTGCGCGCGGGCATCAACGCCATCGTGAGCCCGTCTGCCAGCGCAAAGCGCCTTGCCTCCAGCCTCGGCTTGTCGCCCGTCGTCCAGCGAGAGTGCTGCGCCTTTGAATCGCCCCAAGCGGAGCTTGTCATGGCGCGCGGTTGATGCTACTATCCTGAGGCGGCAGCTCGGTCGTAGGCCCTATCGGTTGCCGGCTTGCGGTTGCGGGCCGCCCGCAGCCGGCCACCTGCCATATGCGATCAGCCAAGAGGAGGTTCACAGACGAACATGGAATTCGATCCCGGATGCAAGTACAGCGAAGAGCACGAGTGGGTGCGCCCTGAGGGCGAAGAGGCCGTTATCGGCATCTCCGACTTTGCCCAGAGCCAGCTCTCGGACGTTGTCTACGTGGAGCTACCCGAGGTTGGTGACTCCTTTGAGCGCGGCGACGTCTTGGCCACGATCGAGTCGGTCAAGGCTGCTTCGGATGTCTACATGCCCGTCGGCGGCGAGGTGCTCGAAACCAACAGCGCCCTGGAGGACACGCCTGGCCTTGTGAACGAGGACCCCTACGGAGAGGCCTGGCTTGTTCGCATACGCGTCGCCGACCCCGCAGAGCTCGACGACCTGATGGACGCCGACGCCTACCGGGCCTTTGCCGAATCCCAGGCCTAGTCCCCAGACAAGTCACTCTCCCGTGGCACGGACCGCCCAGGCCCGTGTCATGGATAGTTCCGTTCATCGGAGGCTACCATGACCTATCTGCCCCATACGGACTCGGACCGCGCCGAGATGCTCGAGGCAGCCGGCGTCGAGCGAGTCGAGGACCTCTTTCGAGATGTCCCGGAGGCTTGCCGCTTCCCCGAGCTTCGGTTGCCCGAGCCGCTGTCCGAGATGGAGCTCCTCGCCGAGCTGCGGGCCATGAGCGAGGAGAACCAGGACGCCGATCACTTTCCCTGCTTCCTCGGTGCGGGCGCCTACCATCACTACGTTCCTCGCGTGGTGGACGCCATCATCAGCCGCTCCGAGTTCTACACCGCCTACACACCCTACCAGCCAGAGGTGAGCCAGGGCACGCTCCAGTCCATATTCGAGTACCAGAGCATGATCTGCGCTCTGACCGGCATGGAGGTCGCCAACGCAAGCCACTATGATGGCGCCACGGCGACGGCAGAGGCGGTCATCATGGCACTCAACGTCGCCAGGGGCAAACGCGGGCGTGTGCTCCTGTCGCCCACCCTTCACCCCGAGTACAGGGCTGTGGTTCGCACCTATGCGCAGGGGACAGGTATCCAGATCGCCGGGGACGACGCTCGGCCCGATCTCACTGTGCCGCCGGCCCTCCCCCCGTTGGATAAGGAGACCGCCTGTGTCGTGGTGCAGTACCCTGACTTCCTTGGCCAGGTTCAGGATCTGGGACAACTGGCCGAACAGGTGCATGCCGTGGGTGCCCTGCTCGTCGTCGCCGCCGATCCCGTCAGCCTCGGGCTGCTCCAGGCGCCCGGTCACCTGGGTGCCGATATCGTGGTGGGGGAGGGGCAAGCTTTCGGCAACGGCTTGAGCTTTGGGGGACCTTACCTGGGCATCTTCGCTTGCCGCGAGCGGGATGTGCGAAAGATGGCGGGCCGGTTGGTGGGCGAGACCGTCGATGTGGAGGGGCGCCGAGGCTACGTGCTGACCCTCGCCACCCGCGAGCAGCACATTCGCCGCGACAAGGCTACCTCCAACATCTGCACAAACGAGGCCCTGTGCGCTCTCGCGGCTGCCGTGCACTTGGCCGCTCTTGGCAGATCCGGCGTCCGCAAGCTGGCCGAGCTCTGCTACCACAAGTCACACTTCGCCGCCAGCCAGGTCGCGCAGTTGCCCGATTACCACGTGTACGATGCCCGGCCTTTTGTTCAGGAGTTCGTCGTGCGTTGCCCCGCACCCGTGGCGGACATCAACGCGTATCTGCTCGACGAATGGGGCATCATCGGGGGATATGACCTGGCGCGTGACTATCCCCACCTGCCGAACCACATGCTCCTGTGCGTCACGGAGGTCATCCGGCGTGAGGAGATCGACGTGCTCGTTCGCGGCCTTGAGGACGCGGCGAAGGAGGTGGCCCGATGAGAACCGAGTTTGGCGTTCGTTGTTCGGGTGCCGAGCCCGTAATCTACGAGCTGGGCAAGCCGGGCCGTGTGGCGACCACCCTGCCGGCCCTCGACGTCCCTGAGGCAGCTCCCCTTCCGGCGCAGCTGCTCCGCGACGGGGTCGACCTGCCAGAAGTAAGTGAGCTCGACCTGGTGCGCCACTACGTCCGCCTCAGCCAGCTCAACTGGGCAATTGACATCGGCTTCTATCCGCTCGGTTCCTGCACCATGAAGTACAACCCCAAGGTGAACGAGGCTGCCGCCCGTCTGCCGGGTTTTGCGCAGACCCACCCCTACCAGCCTGAGCACACCGTCCAGGGCAACCTGCTGCTCATGTTCGAGCTGCAGGAGATGCTCAAGGAGATCGGCGGCTTTGCCGGAGTGACGCTCCAGCCCTGCGCCGGCGCGCAGGGCGAGCTCAGCGGCGTGCTGATGATGCGTGCCTACCAGCTAGATCGGGGGGAGAACCAGCGCACGAGGATCATCGTCCCCGATGCGGCGCACGGCACAAACCCCGCCACCACAACCATGAGTGGGCTCCAGGTGGTCGAGGCCCCTTCGGACGAGCGGGGCAATGTCGACCTCGAGGCCCTGCGCGCCATCTGCGACGACACCGTCTGCGGCATGATGCTCACCAACCCGAACACATTGGGCCTTTTTGACGAGCACCTGCCCGCGATCGTGGACCTCGTCCATGGCTGTGGCGGGCTCATGTATGGCGACGGGGCGAACATGAACGCCATCATGGGCATTGTCCGGCCGGGTGACCTCGGCTTTGACGTAATGCACTTTAACCTACACAAGACCTTCTCCACCCCCCACGGAGGAGGGGGCCCGGGCGCCGGACCGGTTGGCGTCTGCGAAAAACTGGTGGACTTTCTGCCGGGACCGCTCGTGGCCATGTGCCATCACAGCGAGGATGCATGCGGCTGTGGCTGCGAGGACGAGGAGTGCGCAGAAGAGTCTGTCAGCTTCCACCTGGTCATGCCCGAGAAGAGCATCGGCCGGGTCAAGGCGTTCTACGGCAATTTCGGAGTGCTGGTGCGAGCCTATGCCTACATCCGCACCCTCGGCGCCGCCGGCCTGCGCGCCGCCAGCGAGATGGCCGTGCTGAACGCCAACTACCTGAAAGCCCGTATGCAGGGCATCCTTCCCATCAGCCATGACCGGACTCACATGCACGAGTTCGTGGCCATGGGTATCATCGACGGGGCGCCCGATATCAAGGCACTCGACATAAGCAAGAGACTAATCGACTATGGCTTCCACCCCTCGAGCAACTACTTTCCTCTGATTGTCCACGAGGCGCTCATGATCGAGCCCACCGAGACGGAGAGCAAGGAGACTCTGGATGCCTTTGCCGAGGCCATGGCGGCCATCCGTCAAGAAGCCCTCACCGATCCTGAGCTGCTCAGGACCGCCCCCCACAGCGCGCCCCTGCGCCGCTTGGACGAGGTGCGGGCTGCTCGCGAGCCGGTGCTTCGCTGGAAAGGGTAGGGTAGGCGCACCGGGTGGGGCTTGCTAGCGCAGACGGGGCAGGTGAATCCCGCCCCGTTTTTGTCCCCGCCACCTGTGCCTGCAGCCTGACCCGCCACACGGCGAAATCAGGGCCACTCTGTGCAGACCTGTTAGGGGATCGTCACCACCGCCGTCATGTTCCAGCGCAGCCTGTCATCCCTCTCGGTTGGATAGATGACCACATGGTAGGTCATGTCACCCACCTTCTCCACGCCCAGTGGCTGTATGCGCACCACTGTGCCGCCAAGCGACAGGCCGGGGATGGCGTCGAAGGTGAGCGTGACCGCCTGGCCCTCCTGGATCCGGGTGACGTCCAGCTCCGCAAGGTCGCTCGTCTCCACCTGCCACTGGGTCAGGTCCCCAATCACAGCCACCGGGACACCTGGAACAGCCTGCTCGCCGACCGTCACATGGAGTGCTGCCAGAGTGCCGGAAAAGGGCGCGCGAAGCTCCGTGTCGGCTAGGGAGGCGTTCGCAGCATCGAGTGCGGCCTGGGCCTGGGCTACGGCAGCCGTGGCCGCAGCTACCTCCTCCGCTCGTGCGCCGGCAGCCAGCAAATCGACCCGTGCTTTGGCCAGGCGGACGGCGGCGTTGGCTTCGTCGATCTGGCTCTCGGTCGCCGGTCGGAGCACCTGTTCCAGCACGGAGTCGGCCTGTTTCACTCGCGCGCGTGCCTCCGCGATCTTGTAGGCCTCCGGCTGGGCAAAGAGCGAGTCGTAGCCGGCCTTGGCTGCCTCGTAGTTGTTGGTGGCTTGCTGAAGCTGCAGGCTTTGGGGCAGCATCCCCGCATCGGCGCGGCCGGCTATCTGGTCGTAAGCGGCTTGGGCGGCTGCCATCGCCGCCTCAGCATTAGAAAGCTCAGCTTCGGCGGCAATGCGAGTGTTCTTGTCCGGACCGTCGTACAGGCGCTGGAGCGCGGCCTTGGCCGCCTCCAGAGCGGCACGCGCCGCCGAGACTTCGCCCGCGCGCGCGCCTGCCAGCAGCCGTGCGAGGCTCGCCTGCGCCCCGTCCAGCGCTGCCTGGGCGGCATCCAGCTCTTCGGGGCGTGCTCCGGCCTGCAGCATCTCGAGGCTTGCCTGCGCTCCGTCCATGGCCGCCTGGGCGCCGGCAACGGCTGCTCGCTGCTGCTCATTCCGCAGGCGCAGGATCGGGTCGCCGGCTTCTACGGTGTCGCCCTCCTGGGCCAGGGTCTCGGCGACGATGCCGCCCGCCGTCATGCTCAGGCTGGCCTGCCGCAACGGAAGAAGCCGCCCTTCGGCGATGACCGACCGAGGTGCGGCAGGCGCACCCGGCGCAGCCCCCTGTGCCTCAGGCGGCGTATCGGCAGAAGCCTGCGTGCCGGTCCAGGACGGAACCAAGACCACTGCCAGCGCGATGGCCGCTGCCAGCAGCCCTGCAATGCCCAAGAGGGCAAGTGTGCGTCGCTTTCTCATTTCATCGCCTTCCTCTCAGTTGGCCGAGGATCTGTGAGCTCTGATTGGGCCGACCATCTGCGGCCGGGTCACGTCGTTGGAGACACGTCCGTCCGCTAGACTGACGGTTCTTGGCACCCGAGCGGCCAGCTCGTCGTCGTGCGTCACGACCAGGATCGTCTTGCCTCCCCTTACGAGGGCCTCAAACAGCGAGAATGTCGCCTCAGCCGCACGCGAGTCGAGGTTGCCTGTGGGCTCATCTGCCACTATGATGGGCGGGTCGTTGGCCAATGCCCGGGCAATTGCCGCCCTTTGCTGGTGGCCCCCAGACAGGGCGGACGGAAACTTGTGGGCCTGATCGGCCAGCCCGACCTGTTCCAACAGGTACCGTGCCCTGTCGTGGCGCACCTCACGCCGCACGCAGCCGCACAAATCCATGGGCAGGAGAACGTTCTCGACCAGCGTCAGCGTCGGCAGCAGCTGGAAGAACTGGAACACGATGCCCAGAGTCCGGCCGCGCCACTGGGCCATCTGACCTTGGTTCAGCGCCCGGAGCCGGGTGCCGGCGACGGTTACCACGCCCTCGGTCGGGTGATCGATGCCGGTGAACATGTTGATCAGCGTTGACTTGCCGCTCCCCGACTTGCCCACCACCGCGACAAACTCGCCGCTCTCCACGCAGAGGTCAATCCCCCGCAGTGCCGCGAAAGGCCCCACCGGGGTCTGGTACAGCTTGGTGATGCCCTGGAGATGGACGGCTGCGCTGGGCAGAATCGAGCCGCTTTCAGCGCTCCGCGATCCATGGTCAGCGATCGGTGCCACTGGTCTCATCCTGAAGCTCCTCTGGCTCCACAACCGCGCCGTCCGCGAGGTGGACGATTCGACTCGTGCGCGCGGCCAGCTCCCGGTCATGGGTGACCATCAGAATCGTCTTACCCTCCTCCACGAGCTGCGAAAACACCTCGAACACGTCGTTTGCGGTCCGTGAGTCCAGGTTGCCGGTAGGCTCGTCTGCCGCGACGAGCATCGGATCGTTGGCGAGGGCACGCGCAATGGCCACGCGCTGCCGCTGGCCGCCCGATACCTCGGAAGGCAGCTTGTCGGCATGCTCCCGTAGCCCGACGCTATCCAGTAGGTGCAGAGCGCGGTGCCGCCGCTCACGGGGTGATCGGTACAACCCGGCAAAGTCCATCGGTAGCATCACGTTCTGAGCACAGCTGAGCATGGGCAGGAGTTGGAAGAACTGGAATACGACGCCGACGTGGCGCCCGCGCCAGGCAGCCACCTCATCCTCGCTCATCTGGTGAATGAGCCGGTCGCCAACCTCGACGGCCCCCGAAGTAGGCCGGTCTATCCCGGTGATCATGTTGATGAGTGTGCTTTTGCCTGCGCCCGACTTGCCGACAACGGCCACAAACTCCCCCCTGCGTACCTGCAGGTCGACACCCTGCAGGGCGAACAAGGGCCCGGCCGGCGTCCGATACGCCTTCGTGACACTCCTGAGGCCGATCAGGGTGTTTCCCGGCTCACTCATAAGCCAGCACCTCCCGAACCGTCAGGCGGACCGCGCTCTGTGCCGGGCCAAGGCTGGCGACAACCGCCACGGCCTGCACGGCAAAGAACCACCCGAGGGCTGCGATCCAGGAGTATCGGTAATCAAGTGGCGCATTGATGAGCGCAAGTCCAAGCTGGCTGCTCAATGCCGGACTGATGAGCAGCGAGATAGCCGCGCCGGCCAACCAACTGATCAGCCCTATCACAATGCCTTCCGCAACCACAAGCCGGCTCACGGCAGAATTCGAAGCGCCCACTGCGCGCAACACCCCAATCTCCCGAACGCGCTCCATGACGTTGATGCTCATCGTCGTAGCCAAGCCCAAGCCGCCGACTGCTGCCAGCAGAAGGGCCATGAGGATCAGGAACGAGACGACGATGGTGAAGAGGAGCGAGTTCTCCGCTCCGACAGTCTCCGTCGTCTGAGTAGCCTTGACCTCTATTCCGGCGTTCCGGAGCGCCTCGGACAGCCGCGTGGCCGCCTCCTCCTGCGCCGCAGCGTCTTGCTGGGTCGTGCGGGCCACCAACCTGGAGCCCTGTCCCACCGTGCGCGTCCCGTATGCATAGTCCTCCAGCCTCACGTATGCCGCCGCACCCCTGGACTCGGCCGGCACGACGCCGACGATGCGCCAGGCTGCCTGCCGGCCTTCGATCGCGAGCTCGATGTCCGAACCGATCTGCAAGTCGGGCTCGGCATCCAGGAGTTCCCTGTTGACCACGATCGGGTTCGTGACTCCGCCTGCTTCCGCCAGCCACACCCCTCTGAGAACCTCTGGAGACATGAACGTCGTGTCGGCTGGGACAGCGTACAGAGCAAAGGAGTCGCTCTCGCTGTCCCCAGGACGCAGGCGCGTGGCGCCCGAAACAGACCAGACCTCGACCTCTGTGACACCCGAGGCCTGCTCTGCAGTCGGCCCAATGCGAGCCGCCCGCTCAGCTCTGCTCAGGTCGACGGCGACGTCGTACCGATGGAATTGCAGGAAGCTCTCCAGCGTCGAAGTCACCGAGACACGGGCGCTGATCACCGAGATGAAGAGGGCAGTCCCCAAGGTCAGCACCAGCAACGTCTGGGCCAACCGCCCTTTGTGTCGCAGGGTGTTCCGCACTGCCAGCAGGACGGGGCGCTGCATTTGCCTCAACCTCTCCAGGGGCACGATCAACCGGTCAACCCATCCCCGCCCATAGCCACCGGTGCCCAGACCAGAAGCATCCATAGCCTGCTGGGTCGTCGTGCGCGTGCCGCGCAGCACCGGTTCAAGGCCGGCCAGCAGTGGCAAGAGCACCCCCACGCCCGCCTGGACCAGCAGCAGCGTAGCTGGCACCGTGTAGCTTTCCGGCATGACGTTCAGCAGGTTGTTTACCATCGCCGTCATCAGCAGCCGTGCCGTGAGGAGCGATAGAGGGATCGCGGCTCCGATGGCCAAGAGACCATACACCAAGATCGTGCCCAGGTACAGGCTCACGATCTGCCCACGCCGTGCCCCCACCAGCTTCATCACACCGATGTGCGGTATCTGCTGTGTGATAAGCGAGGACATGGCGTTCACCACCAGGAAGCCTGACAGCACCAGGATGACCAGCCCGAAGGTCGTGAGGATCAACACCACAGTGTCGATGAACGGGGCAGCCAAGCTCTCGGTGATCACGCTGCGCCCCAGGATCGGCCGCCCTGCCCGCTTGAGGTAGGCCTCGACCTCCTCGACTACCGACAGGATGTGGTCCTCGTCTCCCGCATCCTCCGTCACACGAATGCGCAGCTCGTTGTACGTCGTGGGAAGGCCCAGGCTCTCCAGGGTCTCGACACTGATGTAGCCAAACGATGTTCCGGTAATCCCAGGACTGGGCTTCTGAGCGTCGTGGGCAGTACCGGCCACTACCAGGGCCTTGACCACGCCGCTGTCCAGCTCGACCTTCATGGGATGGCCGACGCGCACGCCCAGGTAGCCGGGAGACAACCGTTCCAGCACGATTTCGCGCCGGCCGGGAGGCCATCGGCCGCCCAGCGGCGTGACGGCATCAACCTGCATCTTGTCAGGCTCGGGAAGAGCCACCAGGACGAGGTCGCGGGGGGTACCCGACTCGTCGTAGACCAGGGTGTGCACGAGCGTGCGCCCCTCGGCCGATGCGATGCCCGGAAGACGGGCCACGCCCTCGGCCAGGTCGTCGTCGAAAGGGTAGGTTTGGATAACGGCGGAGGCGGGCAAGGCACCGACCTGGTCGCTTTCGTACTCGCGCACCAGGATCGTCCTGGCATTGACTACGACGCCCACGGCATACACGCCCACGGCAATGGCCAACGCGACGATCAGCGTGCGCGTCCGGTTCTTCCATAGGTCTGCCAGGATCTTGTGCCAACGAGTATCGAGCATCGCCCTGAGATCTCTCCGTCCCGAAAAAAACCTCCGGGGCCCATGACCCCCGGAGGCTCGCCTCGACTGCAGCATAGCTGAGTGCGTGTCACAGCGACCAGTGTCAACTGTCACTTCTGCTGTCATATGACAGCCTGGTCGCGCCCCCACGCCTCAGCTGACCGGCGCTTGCCAGGCAGGGGCCTGCTCCTGCTTTCTCTGTGGTCGGGCGTTCGAGTGTTTGGGCGGCGTTCGCGCGGCCGGCCCCGCTGTGGTACAATCGATGCATGAACGAGAAGGGGCCCGAGCCGGGGTTCGTCCAGTCCTACCGTCTCTTTGTCGCGGTCCGCATCCTCTTCTGGATCGTGATAGGGCCCATCCTCGTCGTCGTGGAGCTGGCAGCCAACCCCGAGCTCACGGCCGAGCAGGTGTCTGCCGTGCCCCTGGTGCAGCGCTTCACCATGCCGAACGTGGCGCCGGCGCTGGCCCTGGATGCCCTGCTGCTTGCCCTGCTTGTGATCCCCCAGGTCCGCCGGACCCTTGGCAGTGGATTCGTGCCGCTGACGTTCCTCGCGGGTTTGGTTCCGCTCTTGGCAGGCTACTACTGGTGGCCCTCTGAAAATCCACTTCAGAGCCCCTTCTCCATGTTCTTCTTCGTCATGCTGGTTCTGATTGCGTGGCAGTACGGGTATCGCTACGTACTGCTGTTCGTCTTCGCGCTCTCGGCCTATCAAAGCCTGCTCTACATGGTGCTGGTCAACATGCTGTGGACAGCCTGGTTCGGCTGGCTGCTTCTCCAGGGAGCCATGATGCTGCTTGTGGGCTATGTCGTGGCCACCTTCGTGACGGTGCAGCGGGAGCAGCGCCGTGCCCTGGCCGAAGCCTACGAGCAGCAGGCCCACATCGCCCGGCGTCTGCAGCGCCACGCAGCAACGGTTGAGGAGCTGGCGATCAGCCGCGAGCGCAACCGGCTTGCCCGGGAGCTGCACGATACCCTGGCTCATTCGTTGAGTGCGGTCACAGTCCAGCTGGAGGCCGCCCGCTCGCTCTGGGACACTTCGGCGGAGAAGGCCAGACGCATGATGGAACAGGCGGACGACACGGCACGCACCGGCCTGACAGAGGCCAGACGCGCTCTTCAGGACCTCCGAGCATCACCCCTGGCGGATCTGGGGCTCGCCCTGGCCGTCGAGGAGCTCGCCGAGACGGCCGCTCAGCGCACAGGCGCCGGGCTGGACCTTCACATTGACGCCAAGCTCGCGGAGGGCCTTTCCGATGCGGTCGAGCAGGGGGTGTATCGCATCGCGCAGGAGATGCTGGACAATGTGGTCCGGCACGCAGGGGCGACGTCCATTGGCGTCTGGCTTGAGGAAAGGGACGAGCAGCTCGAGTTGCGCGTCGAGGACGACGGGCAAGGGATCGATGTATCGGCCGCCGGGGCGGCCGCGGCGTCCGACGGGCAGCGATTGGGGATTCGCGGCATGCGCGAGCGCGCCGCGTTGATCGGCGGCACGCTCGACATTACGAGCAAACCCAATCTGGGGACGCGCGTCTCCTTGAGCATCCCCCTGTGAGCGCGGCGAGCAACTTGTGAGGTTCTTCTGAGGGCGGCGATGATCCGAGTTCTGATCTGTGACGACCAAACGGTCGTACGGGAAGGCCTGCAAGCCATCCTGAGCACCGATGCCGAGATCGAGGTGTGCGGCCTGGCGGGCGATGGCCGCGAAGCACTCCGCCTGGCCACGGAGCTGCGGCCCGATGTTGTGCTGATGGACCTGAAGATGCCGGTCATGAATGGCGTCCAGGCCACCCATGCGCTTCACAGCCAACACCCTGAGATTCACGTCCTGGTGCTGACGACCTACGCCGACGATGTGTGGATCATGGATGCCGTGCGAGCCGGCGCCTCGGGCTATCTCCTCAAAGACACGCGCCGGGACCAACTGGTGGACGCCATCAAAGGCACGGCACAAGGCAAGTCCTTCATTGACCCCTCCGTGGCGGGCAAGATCATGCGCCAGTTGGCCTCCGCGCCGCGCGCTCCTGCCGGGGACGCGAGCCACGCGGAGGCGTTCACTGAGCGCGAGCTGGACGTGCTGGAGCTGCTCGTCCAGGGCCACAGCAACCCCGAGATCGCCCGCCGCCTCTACCTGGCTGCCGGCACGGTGCGCAACTACGTGAGCAGCATCCTTCAGAAGCTGGGTGTGCCCGACCGGACGCAGGCAGCCGTCGTCGCCATCCAACGGGGCCTGGTCAGGAACGCCGATCATGATCGGGATCGATAGCAGGCAAGGTCCGCTGGTTGGCGGTTGCCTGCTGCCCCAGTGTCGGATGTGAGGAGGCCATGCGCATTGAGATCCGGGGGGCCCGCACGCACAACCTGAAGGGCGTTGACCTCACCATCGGCGACGGATTGACCGTCGTGACGGGTGTTTCCGGATCGGGCAAGACCTCCCTGGTCTTTGACACCCTCTACCACGAGGCTCGTCGACGCCTGATCGACGTCGTCGCCACCAGTCGCCCCGGCGGCTGGCGCCATCAACTTGCACCCGCCCATGTCGAATCGATCACTGGCCTTGGCCCCGCCATAGCCGTCGGACAGAACCGCCTCAACCGGAACCCTCTTTCCACGCTGGCCACCGCTGCCGGTCTCCATCCCTACCTCCGTCTTCTCTTTACCAACTACGGCGTGCGGCACTGCCCTCGCTGTGGCTCTCCTCTTAGCCTCTTCACCGAAGACGAGATCGTCGAGCGGGTCAAGGATCAGTGCCAGGATCAGGAGCTTCGGCTGTTCGCACCTCTTCTCCACGGCGTTCCCGGCAGTCACCGTACACTCCTCGACTGGCTGTCCCAGGCGCTCGGCGCGTGCTCGATTTGGGTGGATGGCACCCCCTGGACCGGAACGCCTCTTGCGCCGATGCAGCCGCACGACCTAGAGGTCGAGCTCGGTGCCCTCCATTGCGCTGGTTCCACCGTCCTCGTGCGCGAGCTCGTTCGGCGCGCCGCGGCTCTTGGTGCGCATGCGCTCACTGTGCGTGGAGCCGGCGCCGACCAGGTGCTCGCGACGGCGCCGGTATGCACTGCCTGTGGTGCCTGGTTTGGCAGCCTCGAGCCCAAGCACTTTCATCAGCCCTGCCCACACTGCGACGGCGCTGGCTGCGACAGGTGCGGCGCGACAGGAATGCACCCTCATGCGGCTGGCGTTCGCTGGCAGGGGCTGCGTCTGCCCGAGCTGCTCGAGGACACGGTGGCCGACGCCTGCCGTCGCTTTTCCCAGCCGGACCTGCCCTCGACCTCGGTCCGACTGCAGGCCGAGCTCTCGCGCCGGCTCGACGCTCTCAGCCGCGTCGGCCTGGGGTATCTCACTTTGGACCGCCCATCCCCCACGCTATCGCGGGGCGAGTCACAGCGCGTGCGCCTCGCGCTGCTCCTGACCGGCCACCTGGAGGATGTTCTGCATGTCCTCGACGAGCCGACCATCGGTCAGCACCCGGCCGATGTGGAGCGCTTGCTGCCTGCCTTCCGTGCGCTCGACGGGCCGGTCGTCTTCGTCGAGCACGACCGCATCGCAGCCGCTCAGGCAGACCGTGCCGTCGATCTGGGCCCCGGGGCGGGGACCGAAGGCGGCCAGGTTGTGTTCGACGGGACGCCGGCCGGGCTGTGGGCCTCCGAGACCTCCACCGGCCGCTTCTTCAGCCTCCGCGAGCGTTTGGCTGTGCCCTCGCCCAGGGCTCTCCCCGACCGCTTCCTGGGGTTCCACGGCGCGCACTGCCACAACCTGAAAGGGATCGACGTCGAGATCCCCCTTGGCCGGATGACCGTCATCGCCGGAGTTTCCGGGTCTGGCAAAAGCACGCTCGTTGGCCATGTTATCGTGCCTTCCTTGGAGCAGGGTACGCCCGTGGGCTGCCGGGAAATCAGTGGTCCAGCCGTGGCGCCTGTCATGGTCGACCAGAGCCCGATCGGCCACAACCCGCGCTCGAACCCTGCGACCTACACCAAGTTGGCCGATTGCATCCGCGACCTCTTCTCCCAGGCCACGGGCCTCTCGCCCTCGCACTACTCATTCAACAGGCCGGAGGGAGCTTGCCCAACCTGCGACGGTATGGGCTCCGTAGAGGTGACGATGCAGCTGATGGAGCCCATCTGGATCCCCTGCGCCGACTGCGGGGGCCAACGCTTTGGCGAGCAGGTTCTCTCCGCGCGCGTTCCCATTGGCGGTCAGTTGCTCTCCATCGCCGACTTCTACCAGCTCTCAATCGAGGACGTGGCCCGCCTGCTCTCCGATGACGCGACTCTGGCCTTCCTCCCCTCCATACCGCCTGCTCGGCTCTCCACTGCCCGCCGTCTCCTGCGCGCCCTATTGGATGTCGGTCTCGGCTACCTGCCGCTCGGCCAACCTTCGCCCACCCTCTCAGGCGGCGAGGCACAGCGCGTCAAGCTGACCAGGTACCTGGGCCAACCGAGGCTGGCGGGACGGCTTCTTGTGCTCGATGAGCCCTCTACCGGGCTGCACCCGAAAGACCTCGACGGCCTGCTTCTGGTCCTCGATCGCCTCGTCCACTCCGGCGCCACGGTTGTCGTCGTCGAGCACAATACCGACGTCATGCGCGCTGCCGATTGGATCATCGACCTCGGCCCCGGCGCCGGCCCCCAGGGAGGCCACATTCTCTATGCGGGTCCCCCTCGGGGCCTCCTCGACGTGGGTGGGTCGCCCACCGCCCAGGCCCTCCGGGAGGAGCAGTCCCTGGCTCCGCGCAGTTTCACGCAGCACGCCGGCGGCGCAGCAGCCAATTCCATCCTCATCCGCAACGCGCGGGCGAACAACCTGAAGGGACTGGACGCCGAGATCCCCAAGGGCAAGTTGACCGTCCTGACCGGGGTTTCCGGTTCGGGTAAGTCGAGCCTGCTGGGCGACGTGCTCGAGGCGGAGGCACGTCGCCGCTACCTGGAATCTCTTTCCATGTACGAGAGGCAGGGCATGCGTGAGGGCCCCGAGGCGCCCGTGGACTCCATCACCGGGCTCGGCGTCACTCTCACGGTCCGAGGGCTTCAACCGCACCTTTGGAGCACGCTTACCCACTTCACCCGGCGCGCCAGCGTGGGCCGCGCAACCGAGCTGAGCCACCACCTCGCCGTCCTGCTCGCAGCCGTTGGCCGGCGCCGCTGCCTCCAGTGCGGCGCCGACATGGTCCGTGGTGACGGGTGGCTCTGCCCAGCCTGTGGCGCGGCCGCTCCCATCGCCCAGCCGCGCCACTTCTCCACCACCAACTACGCGAGTGCCTGCGACCGCTGCACCGGACTTGGCGTCCTGCTCTCACCCCGCCCCGAGAAGCTCATCGTTCACCCCGAAAGGCCCCTCTGCGGCGGTGCGATGCACTCGCCCGGCTACTGGCCTCAGACGTACCTCTGCCAGGACACCGGCATCTGCCAGGCGCTGGGGGCACGCTACGGCTACGACCCCTTCCGGACACCCTGGAACGAGATGGGCGAAGAGGCCCGAACTGCCTTTCTCTTTGGCTCCGCCGAGCCGCTAGAGTGCACCTACCGCAGCAAGAGCCGCGGGAGCCTAGTCACCCACACGCAGCCCTGGCAAGGCTTCTTCGGAGGATGGGTGACCGATTGGGACGTGCACGGCACCTACACGCACGCCGAGCCGTGCCCCCGCTGCTCTGGCTCGGGCCTCAAGCCCGAGTTCCTCGCCGTTACCCTCGACGGGCACAACGTCGGCGATCTCAGCCAAATGCCGCTCGAGGAGCTCGACCGGGTGCTGTCGGCCCTGCCCGCTTTGCCCGAAAGCGCCATCCTCCTCCGCAGAAGCTTGGACACTGCCCGCCGTCGGCTAAGATTCCTTCGGCAGGTCGGGTTGGGCTACCTTGATCTGGACCGCCCTTCGGGCACACTCTCCGCCGGAGAGGCTCAGCGCCTTCAGCTCGCCGGCCTGCTCGGGAGTGGCCTGACCTCACTCACTATCCTGCTCGACGAGCCGTCGCGCGGTATGCACCCCGTCGAGCTGGAGGCCCTCCGGGGCGCCCTCGAAGAGCTCCGCGATGAGGGCAACACCATTATCGTCGTCGAGCACGATTTGCTCCTCATCCGCGCCGCTGACCATGTCATTGACCTCGGGCCGGGCGCCGGCGCGGCCGGCGGCCGCATCGTCGCCTACGGCTCACCCTCCGAGGTCGCCCAGGCAGACAGCCCTACCGGCCGCTGGCTGCGCGGAACTAACCGTTCAGATCTCCATGTCCCGCCCGCGGCCCGTCGGCAGCCCAAGGGCTGGTTGACCGTCCGGGGTGCACGGGCCAATAATCTCAAGAGCGAGGCGGCCCGCTTTCCCTTGGGCACCCTCACGGGCATTTGTGGGGTCTCCGGCTCCGGAAAGAGCACGCTCGTCCTCGACACTTTGGGCAGGGCTTTGGTGCGTGCGGAGCACACGACCTCCTTCATTCAGCAGCCGAGCGAGCCCGGGCAGCATGATACTATTGAAGGTGCTCCCTCGCGAGTCGTCCTGATCGACCAGAGCCGGCAGGGGGTCCACAGTCCGGCATCCTTCCTTGGGCTTGTCGATCCCCTCCTTGCCCTCTACGCCGCCGGCGAAGATGCCCAGGCACTCGGGCTGGGCCCCTCCGACCTGGGACGTCCCTGCTCAGCCTGCAAGGGTGCTGGTGTCCACCGCATGCAGATGGGCTTTTTGCCTGACCTCTTCGTGGAATGCGAAACCTGCCGCGGCACGGGCTGCCGCCCGGAGGCGTGGGACGTATCTATGCACGGCTATGCCCTACCCGAAATCAACGCCTTGACCTTTGACCAGGTAGCGGAGCTCTTTCCAGGCGAGGAGCGCCTCATCCGGCCTCTGGAGATGGCGCACCGCGTGGGGCTGGGCTATCTGGTGTGGCGCCAACCCTCCTTCACCCTCTCAGGGGGCGAAGCACAGCGCCTCAAGATCGCCCGGGAGCTATGCCGCAGGGCGCCGTCCGAAACTCTCTTTATTCTGGACGAGCCGACTGTTGGGCAGCACATGGACGACGTGCTACGCCTCGTCCGGGTGCTATCCTCCTTGGCCGATGCCGGTCACACCCTGCTGGCCGTTGAGCACCATCCCCACTTCCTGGCTGCCTGCGATTGGCTCCTGGAGCTCGGTCCCGGAGGGGGGCCCGAGGGAGGCCACGTCGTCGCCGAGGGCACCCCGGAGCTCGTGGCCTCTGGGTCCACCGCCACCGCTCCCTATCTGCGCGAGGTACTGGAGGCCGCCCAGTGACCCCGCTCATGGACATTCTGGACGGCCGCACGCCCCTGTTGCTGGCTGACCCTTCGCCCAACCTTCGATGGCTGGTCCTTCGGGACCTCCTCGGCCGCCCTGCGGACGATCCCGAGCTGACCGAGCTCGCCTCCGTCCGCGAAACGGACCCTCTGGTCCGGGACCTCCTTGCCCTCCAGCAGCACGATGGGTCTTGGACCCCCCGGGGGCAAGGCTCTGACGCCTGGTACGCCATCCAGCCCACGTCCCAAGCCCTGACCCGGTTGGGTTACCTAGGCTTCGGTCTGGAGAACGGCGCCGTTCGCCGCGCTGCGGAGTACATCTTCTCGCGCCAGGCCCCCGATGGCTCATGGCCGCTCCCCAGAGTCAAGGCGGAGCGCGAGTTCAGGGAGGCCTACGAAAGGATCCCGATTCAGACGGGGCTTCCCCTGCGCGCCCTCGCAGCCGCCGGCTTCGCCACCGATCCGCGCGCCGAGCGGGCTTATGACTGGTTGCTCGCCGAGATGCTGCCCGAAGGGGGCTGGCCCACCGGAACCAAGGCGGGCCAGCTTGTCTTCCCTGGGGGCTACCGCAGGCTGGCCCACTCCCGCTTCGGATGCCGCACCAACACGACCTTTGCCCTTGCGGCTCTGGCTCACCACCCCATTCGCCGGGCCGGCGAGGCGGCACGCAGGGGGCTTGACCTCCTTCTGGCGCACGAGACTCTGCAGGCGGGTCCCCTCGGCTTTGAAGTGGCGCGGACGGTGGGCGCCGAGCCGTCCGGTGGCTTCTTTACCTACTTCGCGCGCTACGATGTTGCGCTCGCGCTCGACTTGTGCTGGCGGATCGGTGCTAGCCTGGAAGATTCTCGCGTGGCCGAGATGGTGGCCTTTGCCAGAGGTCTTCAGGGGCGCTTCGGGCTGTGGGACTACGCCCCCCACCCCGAGGTGTCGCGTTGGCTGACGTTTGACCTGCTCCGTTCCCTCTCGCGAATCCAGCAGCACACGAACTGGGCAACCCGCGAGCTGCGCACCCCTTTTCAGACCTACCCCAAGCGACCCAAGCGCTACTAGCACCGGGGCAAGGTCGGGTGGCACCTCCGCTTGCCCAAACCGGCCTTCTGTGGCAAAGTGCTCCGGTGCGCCCGAGGCGCTGAGTCATCACATCTGGGAGAGCGGGCCCATGACGTACGAACAAGGCATTCGGGATCTGGTGGCCGGCCTGGGCACTTGGTTTCACGACGAGAGCCGGCTCCGCGACGGCCGGATGACGGCCGAGCTGTACCCCTACCACATGCTCTTTTCCCCGGTCCAGGTCAACAGCATCCGGCTCAAGAATCGCATCGTGATGGGGCCGATGGGCAACGTCTCGATGGTCGACTCTACTGGCCGTCCCACTGCCAAGATGATCGAGTACTTTGCCGAGAGGGCACGGGGCGGCGCCGGCTTGATCACCTCCGGCCTGGTGCCCGTTTCCTTCTCCGAGGATCCCTCCCTGTTGGAGCCGGGCGACCAGACCTACCTGCCGCGGATCGATGGCTCCCGTACCCTGTTCGCTGGCTGGCGCGACCTGGCCGAGGGCATCCATGCCCACGGTGCTCACTTCTTCATCCAGCTTACCGCCGGCGTCGGCCGGGTCGGTTCGCCTGAGTGCCTAGTCAAGAGGCACAAGCTGCCCATTTCCGCTTCCTGGAACCCCAACTTCTACATGCCGTCCATTCCCTGCCGCCCCCTCACCGACCACCAGTGCCGGAAGATCATCCGCGCAGCCGGCCAGGCCGCAGCTGACGCCAAGGCCTGTCTGTGCGATGGCGTCTACCTGCACGGCCATGAGGGCTATCTCCTGGAGCAGATGACCAACCCCGCCTTTAACCGGAGGAGGTTGGGTGCCTTTCGCGACTGGCAGGCGTTCGGCCTCGCCATGGTCGAAGAGGTCCGCGAGCGCTGCGGGAGCCGCTACCCAATCATGTACCGCATCGATCTCTCGCTGGCTCTGCGCGCGACCTACGGCGAGCAGTTGGACCGCGTCCACTGCATGCGGAGATTCGGCGCGGAGCGGACGGTCGAGATGACGCTCGCCTACATGGCCAACTTGGTCAAGGCCGGCGTCGACCTGTTCGACGTCGACCTCGGCTGCTACGACAACTGGTGGCTGCCCCACCCGCCCGGCCCAATGCCGCCCGGTTGCTTCTTGCCGGTGGCCAAGATTGCCAAGGACTACATTGCCGCCAACGGAGTAAGGTCCAACGCCGGCCTGGACGTGCCCGTCGTCGCCGTCGGCAAGCTGGGCTATCCCGACCTGGCTGAGCGCGTGCTGCGGGAAGGCCTATGCGACCTGATCATGCTCGCGCGGCCCCTCCTGGCCGACCCCGACTGGCCACGAAAGGCCTACGCCGGCGACGTGGCGCGAATCCGGCCCTGCATCGGCGACCAGGAAGGCTGCATCAACGAGTTCATTCACGGTGGACACATCCAGTGCGCTGTCAATCCGCGCACCGGCTTCGAGGAGCTCCTCCCCGCACAGGTGCCGCTCGCTCCTGTTCGCAAAAGGGTAGCTGTAGTCGGAGCCGGACCGGCCGGCATCCTGTGCGCCTGCACGGCCGCCGAGCGCGGCCACTCGGTGACCCTTCTCAGCGACGCAGAGCGCGTGGGAGGCATGCTGGTACCCGGTTCAGTGCCCAGGATCAAGCTCGATGTTGCCAACTACCTCGACTACCTTGAGCAGTTGCTGTCCGATCACGAGGCTGCGTATGGCCTCCAGGTCCGGCGTGGCGTGGCGGCGGACGTCGATGCGCTCCAGGCGGGGCAGTTCGACGCTGTGGTTCTGTGCACCGGGGCCGGGTCCCTGCGGCCCAATGTTGTGGGGATTGACCTTCCTCACGTGGTGCAGGCGATCGATCTCCTGCGCTCCCCGGCTCCCCACACCGGCGTGACCCACGCCGTGATCGTCGGCGGGGGGGAGGTAGGCTGTGAGACGGCGTTCTTTCTGGCTGCGGAGCACGGCAGGCGCGTCACCGTCGTCGAGATGCTTCCCTACTTCATGAAAGAGGCCTGCACGTCCAACCGCGGATACCTGATCCACTATCTCAAGAGGCTGGGCGTCGTGCTGCTGAACTGCACTCGTCTCGAGAGCATCCAGGAATGCACGGTGAGCCTGCTCAGGAACACGTCGCCCACCGTGCCTGACCCCTACGTGACGTGGTCCCCAGTGCTGCCGGAGAACGTCAAGAACCCCCTTGCGAGGCCGCTGCGGGTTCGCGAGGAGCCCATCTCCCTCGAGGCGGACCTGGTCGTGCTTGCCACAGGGCTGCGTGCGGACGACTCCCTCTACCGGGCGTGTCTCCAGGCGCACGTGGCGCCTGAGCTCTGTGCCATCGGCGACGCCTTTTCCCCGGGTCGTATCCTGGAGGCAACGCGTGCCGGCTATGCCGTCGGTCGGAGCCTGTAGCTCGTCGGGCGTGACTCCGCTCCTGCCCAGGCTCGGCCGGGCCAGGATACCCACTTTGCATCGCTGCCCCGGACCTGCACGGCACGCCGGTAGCCCGTTCACTGATGGAGGAGAGACAGTGCAATTGGCCACCCTCGGCAGGGTTTCCGCGCCGTGCTTGACACCGGGCAACGTTGTGGTATAGTGAAAGCGTCGTGATGGACCGCGCCTCGCCACAGCGGCGTGGCCCGAGGAAACGGCCAGGTCAGCCTGCCGACCAAGAGCCCACATACCTCTCACCCACCAGCCCGCCAGCCGGCTTGTTCGGTTCGGCGGGCTGTTTGTCTCGATTCCTAGGTGCATTTCCCGCAGTTCGGGCAGGAGGAAGGGATGAAGGGGAAACGAGTTCTCGCCGGTGCAGTCGTGGCGATCCTGCTGGCCCTGGCGGCCGGCCTGTCCCTGGCCCAGTTGCCTGAGGGCACACCCCTGGGTACAGCGTTCACCTACCAGGGCTATCTGAAGAGCGGGGGCCAGCCGGTTGACGACACGTGCGATCTGCAGTTCGCCCTGTGGGATGCGGAGACCGGCGGCGCGCAGATCGGCCCGCTGGAGGACAGGGGAGACGTAGACATCCGTAGCGGGCTGTTCACCGTCAAGCTCGACTTTGCCACGGGCTCCTTTCAAGGGGAAGCACGCTGGCTAGAGATCGCGGTGCTGTGCCCGGGTGACCCTGGCTACACGACCCTAGCGCCGCGCCAAGCGCTGACGCCGTCTCCTTACGCGCTGGCGCTGCCGGGGCTGTGGACACAGCAGAACATCACCAGCACCAACCTGATCGGAGGCTTCAGCGGCAACTGGGTGGCAGATGGGGCATATGGGGTAACGATCAGCGGCGGGGGCTATGGTTCGAGGCCCAACAGGGTCACGGACGTCTTGGGGACGGTGGGCGGCGGTGGGGGGAACGAAGCGGGAAGCAACGACGGCGACATTGGGAATGGAGTCTATGCCACCGTCGGCGGGGGCCGCCTCAACACCGCAGGCGACTGGGCCGCAAGCGTGCTGGGGGGCTCCGAGAATACCGCCGGTGAGGAGTTTTCCGCCGTCGGCGGCGGCAGTCACAACGTGGCGAGCGGTTGGTCCGCCACCATCAGCGGTGGATACTACAACACCGCCCCCGGCGATCGCTCCACAGTCGGAGGGGGTGCGCAGAATGCTGCCGAGGGAGACTACTCCACGGTCGGCGGGGGCCTGCTTAACGTTGCGACTGGGATCACGTCGACGATCAGTGGGGGTCAGGGCAACGGTACGCTGGGCGATTGGTCGGTCGTCGGCGGGGGACTTGCCAACTGGGCATGGGGACCTGGTGGCACGGTCGGCGGAGGGAGCTCCAACCTGGCTGGCCAGGGTGCCACCATCTCCGGGGGTACATCCAACTGGGCGGACGTAGGTGCTGCCATCTCCGGGGGCACGTCCAACACGGCCAGCGGCGAGAATGCCTCCATCGGTGGAGGGATCGACAACGACGCAAGTGGGTCGCGAACCACGATTGCGGGCGGAGAGGGCAACCTTGCCAGCCAGCCTTGGTCCACGATCGGCGGCGGCGCCTACAACCTGACCGGCGGAGCCGACACCGACTCAGCCACGGTATCGGGAGGCCACCACAACACGGCCAACGGCCACGTGGCTACGATAGGCGGCGGCTGCTGGAATTATGCTGCGGGCCTGAACGCCACCGTCAGCGGCGGAGTCTCGAACACAGCCACCGGCGACACTGGTTTCATCGGCGGCGGCGCCTCGAACTTAACCAGTGCCAACATGGCCGCGGTCGTCGGGGGCGACAGCAACACCGCCTCGGGAGTTGCTAGCTTCGTTGGTGGAGGCCAGAACCACTCGGCGGCCGGTGATGCAAGCACCATCGGCGGAGGATGGAGCAATTCCGCTCAGGGTACAGCCAGCACGATCAGCGGTGGAGAGAACAACCATGCGACCGCGCGGTGGGGCACCGTCGCCGGGGGCAACGGCAACACTGCCAGCGGCGACTTTGCCCCCACCGTCAGCGGGGGCCAGGACAACACGGCCAGCGCCGGAAAGGCTACCGTGAGCGGCGGCTGGGCGAACGTCGCCAGCGGGTACGATTCGACGATCCCGGGCGGCAGCCAGAACCAGGCGCAGGGCCACACCAGCTTTGCAGCCGGCCGCCGCGCCGTCGCCCAGCACGACGGCGCCTTGGTCTGGGCAGACCGGTCAGACTATGACTTCCTCAGCGGCGGCGTTAACTCATTCAACGCGCGCGCCACCGGCGGCTTCTTTTTCTGGACTGGCCTGGACGGCAGCGGCAATCCCAACGTCGGTGCCGCCCTCTACTCCGGCAGCTCCGCCTGGTCACCACTGAGCGATCGGAACCTCAAGACAAACGTCACCCCGGTCGACTCAGCGAAGCTCCTGGCCGCCTTGGCCGAGGTGCCGGTCACCACCTGGAGCTACACGACGCAAGATCCCTCGATACGACACATCGGCCCCATGGCCCAGGACTTTTATGCGGCCTTTGGCGTGGGTGAGGACGAGCGGCATATCTCGACCGTCGACGCGGACGGCGTGGCGCTGGGGGCGATCCAGGGTCTGTATGCCGAGAACCAGGCGCTCAGGGCTGAGAACGCACGCCAGCAGAAGCAGATCGATGACCTGGATGCGCGACTGTCCGCGCTCGAACAGGGCGCAGCCGGTGAGCGGCCTGCTCGGAGCAGCGTCCGCCTGCCCGTGCCCTGGCTCCTTGCTGGCGGGCTTTTCGTCGCTGGCGGCGCGCTGGCGGGATGGCGGCGCCGGGCAGGAGGCGTGCGATGAACCGGAGAGTTCCATCGCTAGTGCTGCGGTTGGCTTTGCTGCTGACGGCCAATTGCCTGCTGCTGCCGGCGAGCTTCACCCGGGCGCAGTCCGGCGGCGGCTACGACCTCACCTGGAGCAGCATCGACGGCGGCGGTGTGATGTGGAGCACGGGCGGGGCCTACACCCTGGGCGGAACGGCGGGCCAACCCGATGCCGGATGGATGACCGGCGCCGACTATGCTCTGGCGGGAGGATTCTGGTCCGGCGGCCTGCTGAGGCAGCAGGTGTATCTGCCGCTGGTGCTGCGCAATTACTGAGGCGTCCGCCGCTCGCTGAGCCCGTTCGCAGCCGGTAGAAGCCGGAGTGGGTGACAGAGGCGTCGGTCCGGACCTCCAGTCCCCGGTTGTTCACTTTCACTCTCCGGAGCCGTCCCCGCACCAGGAACGCCGTGCAGGTTCAGCGCGCGTAGAGCAGCAGGTCGCGAAGCGCTCTGATCAGAGTCTCCACATCCTCCCGCGCATTATACCCCTGCACCGATACGCGCACCAACTGCCGGCCACCCCACTCGATGACCGGCACCTCGACGCGATACTCGTCGTACAGCCGGCGCTGGAGCGCCGCCGCGTCGCATGGGGGCAGCGGGAACGCCGCCATCTGCGCGTACCACTCCGGCGAGTCGGGGCAGGTGGGCGGCAGGCCGGTCACCTCCTCGATCCGCCGCCTCGCCTCACGCAGCAGCTCGTGGCGCTCGGCCCGCACCCGCGGCCAGTCGTGCTCCGCCTGGAACTGGATGGCCGCCGGCACCGACAGGTACGCCGCCGGGTCGCGCGTCCCCTGCCACTCTTTCTCTTCTACGAACCTTGTAGGGCGGGATTCCATTCCCGCCCCGTCTTCTCTATTCCAGCCCCAGCTCACCACCAGCGGCTCTACCAGGTGCCGCACCTCCCGCCGGGCGAACGAGAACGCGCTCCCCGGCGGACTGCACAGCCACTTGTCGCAATGCACGCAATACCAAAAAGACAGCGATTTGGACCGTGCACCTTGCGGTGGGTTCGGGTCACCAGCAGCCCAACAAAAGAACAGGGGCAGGAACACGCCACCTGCCCCTCGGGTGAGTCACAAACCGCTGTTACTTCTTCGGGCGTTGCCAGTGCCTCTGCGCCTCGTCATACAACTCCTCCACGCTTATGTCCCCGAAGATCCGGTCCTGCCACTCCAGGTAATCTCCCTGGCCTGGGCTGATCTGAACCAGGAACCGGATCGCATCTGCGTAGCCGAGCCTGTCTAGGAGTGCCATATAGCCGCTCTGCCGCAATGCCGTATCGGAACGAGCGAACTGCTGATCCAAGATCACACTACACCTCCTGGAGCAAGTCGATAGGGTTGATGACCTTCAAGGTCAACACAGCCTGCTCCTGTAGCCTTTGGCCTTGCCGGATCAAGCGGGCGTCGCATGTGACCAAGCAGTCACAACCGGATGCTGTGGCACACGCCAGGTGCAGTGCATCCCGGCCTCGGATCTCATGGACATCCGCCAGATGTCGCGCCAATCTCCTGATCTCCTTGTCCGGTTCGATGCAGCTTTCACAGCATTGCGCGACCCGCGCAACGAACTCCCTGCGCTCAGGGATCGGATCACGGCTGTTCTCATAATCCAATACGAACGACCACCGGGCGGCGAGTCGCCCGCTCTCTACCAAAGAGAAGATCATCGTCGTGGCGACCGTCTCCAGCCGGATGCGCATCTGGTTCTGGTCATCAAACGGCCGCTTGTAGATGTTCATGTCGAGATAGAGAATTGGCATCTCCGCTCTTCCCCACCCCACACAGATGGCTTGTCAGCGATGAGGAGATTATACCGCAGGAGCGTGGCGAAAGCAAGAGCGTCATGCGCGGGCGACAACCATCTGTGGAAGCACCTCTCGCAACGCGTCGACCAGCGCCTCCACGTCCTCCTCCGTGTTGTACCCATGTACCGACACCCGCACCAACTGCCGGCCGTTCCAGTCGATGACCGGCACTTCCACCCGGTACTCGTCGTAGAGCCGGCGCTGGAGCGCCCCCGCGTCGCACAAGGGCGCCGGAAACGCCGCCATCTGCGCGTACCACTCGGGCGGGTTGGGGCAGATGGCGTCGTAGGGGCGGGGTCACCCCGGCCCACGATCCGCCGCGGGATCGCGGTGCCCTGCCTTTCGTTTTCCTCGACGAACCGCCCCTCACCCCAGCCCTCTCCCGGAGGGAGAAGGAGTATCCCCTCTCCTGTGGGAGAGGGGTAGGGGGTTAGGGAGGGAAAGAGACATCTTGACCCCGGCCCAAGTCGTGGTATAATGAGATCGTCGCAACAGACCACGTCTCGCCACAGCGGCGTGGCTCGAGGCCGCGGTCCGGTCAAGCTGCCGGCGATGGCCATCCTATTGCTCAGCTACCAGCCCGCCCGCCGGCTTGCCCGGCGCGGCGGGCTGTATTCCGTGGGGCCTATCCAGAAAACCGCACATTCACAGGAGGGAGACATGAAAGGCAAGCGTTTCCTCGGCACCGCATTGGCGATGACCATGCTGCTGGTCCTGCTCGCAGGGCTGGCCGTGGCCCAGGAGCCGGCCGGCAGTCCGCTGACCGCGGCGTTCACGTACCAAGGACGGCTCAAGAGCAACGACGTCCCCTACACCGGACTCTGCGACTTTCAGTTTGGCCTGTGGGACTCCGACTCGGGCGGCACCCAGGTCGGCCCCACCCAGCCCGTGCTCAACGTCGGGCTGGCAGAGGGCTACTTCACGGTGGTCCTGGATTGGGGCCTCGACAAGTTCCAGGGCGACGCCCGCTGGCTGGACGTTGCGGTACGGTGCCCGGCCGGCGGCGGGACGTACACGCCGCTGACGCCGCGGCAGCCGCTGACCGCCACACCCTATGCGCTCTACTCTCTCTCGGCAGACCCCCTGGTCATGCAGCGGCGGGTGGCCGGGACGTGCGCCACCGGCTATGCCATCCGCGAGGTGCTCCCGGACGGCAGCGTCACCTGCGAGGCGGTGGGAGGCGGAGGCGACGCCTGGCTGCTGACCGGGAACTCGGGGACCGTGCCCGGCACCAACTTTGTGGGTACGACCGACAGCGCGGCGCTGGTGTTCAAGGTGAACAACGAGCGCGCGCTGCGGCTGGAGTCGACACCTGGCAGCCCCAACGTGATCGGAGGGTACATCGGCAACTGGGCCTACAGCGGGGTCTATGGGGCGTCGATCGGCGGCGGCGGAGAGTCGGCGTCTGAGAATCTCGTGACCGACCACTACGGCACGGTGGGCGGCGGGGCGGGCAACCAGGCGGGCGATGCCTACGGCACCCTGGAGGATGCAAAGTTCGCCACCGTGGGAGGGGGTTATCTGAACAGCGCCCGCCTCGAAGGCGCCACGGTCGGCGGGGGAGAGGCAAACGACGCCAGCGGCCTCATTGCCACCGTCTCGGGAGGTGCCACTAACACGGCTGGGAATTACGTGGCCTATGTCGGCGGAGGCATGAACAACATCGCCAGCGGCGCCGGGTCCACCGTCGGCGGAGGCCGCAACAACATCGCCAGTGGCGCCAATGCCACCGTCGGCGGGGGCGAGGACAACGAGGCCAGTGCAGACCATGCCACCGTCGGCGGGGGCATCACCAACACTGTCAGCGCCGAGTTCGCCACCGTCGGCGGGGGCATGATGAACACCGCCAGCGGAACCTGGAGCGTCATCGCAGGGGGCAGTGAGAACGGAGCAAGCGATTTGTGGGCCACCGTCGGCGGTGGCACCAGCAACTACGCCACCGGCGCCAATGCAACCGTCGGGGGGGGGTGGGGCAACATCGCCAGCGGCGGGGACTCCACGATCGCCGGCGGTCACCTCAATGTCGCCAGTGGCACCCAGGCCACCGTCTGTGGGGGCGGCGAAAACACCGCAGCGGGCACCTGGAGCTTCGCCGCCGGCAACAACGCCAAGGCCAACTCCATGGGCTGCTTCGTGTGGGGTGACTCCTCCAACCCCGACATCACCTGCAACACCCAGGACCGCTGGGTGGCGCGCGCCAGCGGCGGCGTCTACTTCTACACCAACAGCGGAGCGACCACCGGCTCGTACCTCGCTGCGGGGAGCGGTAGCTGGACTAACATGAGCGACCGGAATCTCAAGGAGAACGTCGCAGAGGTCGAGCCCCAGGCGCTCCTGGAAAGCTTGGCGTACGTGCCGGTCACCACCTGGAACTATACCAGCCAGGACGATTCGATCCGCCACATCGGGCCGATGGCGCAGGATTTCCACGCCGCCTTCGGGGTGGGCGAGGATGACACCCACATCACGACGGTCGACGCCGACGGCGTGGCACTGGCGGCCATCCAGGCGCTGTACGCCCGGAACCAGGCGCTCGAGGCGCAGGTTGGCGACTTGGAGGCGCGCCTGGCCGCCCTGGAAAAGGCGCAGGAGCCGGCGCGTACCGGTGCAGCGCTGCCCTGGTTGCTGGCCGGCGGGCTGGTCGTCGCCGGGGGCACGTGGGCCGCGCGGCGCAGGCCGGGAGGGCGGCGATGAAAAAGCGCATTCCAGGTGCGACGCACCTGCGAGGTGCGCTGCACCTGAGGAGGTGGTTGGCCGTCTGTCTCGTCCTGCTCGCCGCAGTGCCGGTGTTGGCGCGGTCGATTGCGGCGTATGACCTCTCCTGGAGCACGGTCGATGGCGGCGGCGGGAGCTTGTCGACGGGTGGAGGGTACTTGCTCGAGGGAACGGCGGGCCAGCCCGACGCCGGGCTGCTGACGGGTGGGATCTACTCGCTGGCGGGGGGGTTCTGGCCGGGTGGGGCGGTAGCCGCGCCGTCGCCTGTCATCTACCTGCCGCTGGTGATGCGCGCCTACTGAGCGATCGTGGCTTGACCCGGGCTGGTTGCGCCAGGCCCTGGCCGCGGCCGAGGCGCAGGAGAACGTCTGCGCCTGTGGACTCGCGCCTTGAGCTCAGGAGACGCTCGGCAGCAGGTCTGCCAGCGCCCTCACCAGGGCGCCCACGTCGTCGGCTGTGTTGTATCCCTGGACTGACACGCGCACCAACTGCCGCCCGTTCCACTCGATGACCGGAACCTCCACCCGGTACTCGTCGTAGAGCCGGCGCTGGAGCGCCCCCGCATCGCACGGCGGCAGCGGCAACGCCGCCATCTGCGCATACCACTCCGGCGAATCGGGGCAGATCCCGGGCAGCCCTGTCAGCGCCTCGATGCGCCGCCGCGCCTCTCGCAGCAGCTCGTGGCATTCGGCACGCACCCGTGGCCAGTCGTGCTCAGCCTGGAACTGGATCGCCGCGGGGACGGAGAGGTAGGCGGCGGGATCGCGCGTGCCCTGCCACTCGTTCTCCAGCACGAAGCGCGAGACCGTGCCATCCAGCGAGAGCAGGGTGGTCGGCTCGGGCTCCCATCCCCAACTGATCACCAGAGGCTCAATCAGGTGCTGCACCTCCCGCCGCGCGTAGAGGAACGCGCTCCCCGGCGGACTGCACAGCCACTTGTGGCAGTTCCCCGCGTAGAAATCTGCCCCCAGTGCTTCAAGGTCCAGCGTGATCTGTCCCGGCGCGTGCGCCCCATCGACTACGGTCCAAAGTCCGGCGTCCCGGGCCCGGCGCACTAGCTCCTGCACCGGAAAGATCAGCGACGTCGGCGACGTGATGTGGCTCAAGAACAGCACCCGCGTCCGCGGCGTCACCCCGGCCCATACCGCCTCCACTACCTGCTCCGCCGACTGCACCGGCAGCGGCACCCGCTGGTTGATGTACCGCGCGCCACGCTTCCCCCACACGAACCGCCACGTGCGGTCGAGCGCCCCATACTCGTGGTCGCTGGTCACCACCTCGTCGCCTGGCTCCAGCGGCAGCGACCGCGCCACCACATTCAGGCCAGTCGTGGCATTGGGCACGAACACCAGGTCCGCTGCGCACGCGTGGACATAATCGGCCAGCACCTCGCGTGCCCACCGCATCAGCTCGCCAAACCGCCTGCCCAGGAATTCCACCGGCTGGCCCTCCAGCTCCCTCTGCCACCCATGGTACGCCTCAACAACCGCCCGCGGCCGCGCGCCGAACGACCCATGGTTCAGAAACACCACGTCGGGCCTCAGGAGAAACTGGTCTCGCAGGCTGATCCTCATGGGTATGCGCTGAGCCTCCCTATGTCTCTGCTCGGTCGCCTGGGCGCCGGCTGCGGAAGATTATACTCCGCCCCCAAAGGCCGCTACAACTGCGGACCACGTCTTGACAGGACAGGAGACCCAGGCTAGATTGGTGCCGCCCGCGCACACCACATCACACGGGAGTCAGCATGAACGACGAGGACCGAGACCGGGTTGTCCGCAGATCCGTCCAGCTCATGGTCGATGGCTGCCACTGATCCGAGGCCATTGTGCTCGCCGTGGGCGAGGATCTTCTAGACCCGCTTGACCAGCGCATCCGGCGCATGGCGTGTGCCCTCGGCGGGGGGCTTGGTGGCAGCCACCAGGAAGCGTGCGGCGCGCTCACCGGCGGCGCACTCGTGCTCGGCGCTCTCTACGCGCGCACGTCACCCGATCAGGAAGACACCGATCTCTACCGCCGCGTCTCCGCCTTCCGCGACCGGTTCCTTGTCGAGTTTGGCTTCACTCGCTGCTGTGACCTCCAGGCCAGTGGGTTTGGCTCAGAGGGCATCCATCCCTGCTCGGAGCTCGTCGCACGCGCATCGCGGCTCCTGCTGGACGCCATCCAGGAGCAGTAGGGTGGCTGGCTACTGGTTGTCGATGCTCAGAGTGAAGGTGCCGCTCACACCGTTGACTGCCACCGCGTACTGACCGGCCTTCAGCCCAAGCACGTCCAGCGCGACAGTCGTCTCGAACGGCACGAGTGCCTCCGTGCACAGCGCATGGGCCGGCCGTACCGTGCCGAGGGTGACCGTGAAGGCGGTTCCCTGCCGTTCTTGGGCAGTCTCCCCGAGCTCCGTGCACCCGTCAGGAAGGTTGCCAGACACCCGCACCTGCACTTGGACCGGGAAAGACTCGAGGATGAGAATATCGATCGCATCGACACTTGCCGACCCTCGAATGACATCCCCTCCTGGGGTGGGCGTGGCTCCCGGTTCCTGTGTGGTTCCGCAGGCCGCGGCCAAGATTGCCAGGGCCAAAACAGCCGCGACCAGCTTGCGCCAATTCGTTTTCATCTGCTCTCCTCCTGCCCTCCGAGACGGTGCACCCGCGCTCTGGGTTCCACCTCTGCCCGTAGGGCGCCTTCCCATTCGTGGTTCCCGCGGCCGCATTTGACGGATTGCCCGTATTGCACTACACTATGCCCGGAGGTGGCACGCGACGGTCCCATGCAGCGAGCTTTCTTTGTGACACTGGCGCAGCTGGATCCCCAGCACTTCATTGCCACATGCCGCAATGCCCTGGTGCACGTGACGTGGGGCCGGGTCACAGTCCGCTTCACGCGTGACGAGTTCCCCAGGCTGGCGCGCCTCTTCGAGCTTGCCGCCGGCGCCCGGCCGCCCGCCGCATTCCGCGAAGGAGCAGTCGTCATCACCACCCGGCCCGATGAAGACGCCGAGCTTCAGCTCGGCCCGTTGGTCCTCCTATTGCCGCGTGACGAGTTCCGGCGCCTCGCCCAGGCCGTCAAAGACGCGGCGCGCGGGCTCGACCAGTTTCTCGCCCAGGGCGGCTTCCGTGACGAGCAGGGCGAACCCGAGCCGGGACTGATCGAGCAGCTCCGCAGGCCCGGCTTCTCCATCAACTGAACCCTGCCACCTTCCGGCCCCTACATTCTCTCGGGCGCGCCAACCCCCATCAGCCCCAGCGTCCGTCCGAGCACCAGTTTCGCAGCCTTTGCCAGGCGCAGTCTCGCCTTGGTCAACGCCGCGTCTGCCGGATCAGAGCTCACGACCCGGCAGTCGCGATAGAAAGCGTGAAAGGTGGCCGCCAGCTCTTGTGCGTAGCGGGGCAGGTGGTGCGGTGCTCGCTCGGCCGCTGCCAGCGACACTACCTCTGGCAGTTCCAGTAACTTGCGCACGAGCGCCATCTCCGACGGGTGGCTGAGCAGTGAACAGTCACCCCCCTCGTCGTCGTGCCCCATCTCTTGGGCATGGCGCAGGATGCTCGCGATGCGCGCATGCCCGTACTGGATGTAGAACACGGGATTTTCGTCCGACTGCGTACGCGCCAGGTCGAGGTCCAGCTCCATCTGGCTGTCCGCTGTCCGCGAAATCAGGAAGAACCGAACTGCGTCCGCACCGATGTCGTCCAGCAGGTCTCGCAGGTTTACCTGGGTGCCGGCTCGCTTCGACAGGCGCACCTGCTCGCCCCGCTCCACCAGGGTGACGAGTTGGTAGACGTACAGGACCAGCCGCTCTGGGTCGAGCCCAAGCGCTTTCATCATTGCCTTCATTCGTGGCACATGCCCTTGGTGGTCCGCACCCCATACGTCGATCACCTGGTCGAACCCCCGCCGCACGAATTTGTCATAATGGTACGCAATGTCCGAGGCGAAGTAGCCGGGCACGCCGCTGGCGCGAATGACAACTTCGTTCTTGTCCGCCCCCAAACCGACCGCATCGAACCACAGCGCGCCGTCGGCCTCATACAAGTGGCCGGCCTCCCGCAGGATGGACAATACGGTCTCAAACAGGCCCTCCCCGTACAGTGACCGTTCCGAGAACCACCGGTCGTAGTGGATGTTCATCTGCTCGCAGTCTCGCCGGATCATGCCGAGCGCCTTCTCGAGACCGGCCTCTCGCATCAGCACAACTGCCTCATCCGGGGTCACTTGGAGGTAGCGGTCCCCGGACTCCTGTGCGATCTCAGCCGCCCAGTCTGCGATGTACCTGCCTAGGTACCGCACCTCGTAGTCGGGCGAACTCGGCCGGCCGAGGGCCTCGCAGTAGCGCACGTACAGGCTCGCGCCAAATGCATCCATCTGCGTCCCGGCATCGTTCAGGTAATACTCGCGTTCCACGCGGTATCCTGATGCCGCCAGCAGGTTGGCCAGTGTGTCGCCCAGTGCCAGGTTCCGGCCGGCACCCACGTGCAGCGGGCCAGTCGGGTTAATGCTGCCGAACTCGACCTGCACGCGCGCACCATGCCCCAGGTCGACCGTACCGTATGCGTCGCCCGCTCCGAGGATCGCCTCCACCTGCCCGGCCAGCCACCTCTCGTGCAGCGTCACGTTCAGGAAGCCGGGAGGCACAGACTCAACCCGCCCCAGGAAGGGAGCGGCTCGCACCTGCGCCGCGATCCGCGTGCCGATTTCGACCGGCCCCAACGTCGGCTGCCCAGTCTCTCGGAGCGCACGGTTGACCTCACCTACCATCTTGAGGGGCAGCGAGCAGGCATAGTCGCCGTGCTCGGCCCGCTTCGGTCTCTCGATCACCACGTCGGGGATCACCGTTGCCGGCAGACCCCCGGCCTCCTGCGCCCGCATGACCGCCTGGCGGACCAGCTCCTCCAGCTCGTTTCTCAACATTCGCTCTCCCGGTCTCTCTAGTTGCCTGCCCTCTACCACCGCGTTGCCTTACGGCAGGGGTGCCATGTCCAGCCAGTCACGCCCAACCTTGGCGTCCACCCGGAGGGGAGCCGACAGCGGGTAGGCACCCTCCATCGTCTCACGCACGATGGGCGCCACCACCGCGAGCTCTCCCTCAGGCACCTCAAGCACCAGCTCGTCGTGGACTTGCAGGATCATCCGGCTTCGCAGCTTGGCGGCCGCCAGCCTCTGCCACAGATCCTTCATGGCAACCTTGAGGATGTCCGCCGCGCTCCCCTGGATCGGCGCATTGATGGCCATCCGAAAGGCTGACTCGCGTGCGTTGTGCGGTGTAGGCGCCTGCGGGCTCAGCTCTGGGAAGTATCGCCGCCGGCCCAGAAGCGTCTCGACATACCCCTGGCGCTGTGCCAACGAGCGTGTCTGGTCGATATACTCCCTGATCCTTGGGTAGGTCTCGAAGTACGTGCGGATGAAGGCGTCCGCGTCGGTTTGGCTCAACCCGGTGCGCTCCGCAAGTCCATAGCCCGTCACACCGTAGCTGATCGCAAAGTTGGTCATCTTGGCCACACGCCGCTGCTGCGAGGTCACCTCAGCCAGCGGCACACCATAGATTGCGGCTGCCGTGCTGGCGTGAATGTCCTCTCCTCGGGCAAATGCATCCAGCATGGTCGGGTCCCCGGAGATGTGCGCCAGGATCCGCAGCTCGACTTGGGAGTAGTCCGCTGCCAGCAGCAGCCACCCTTCCTCGGCCACAAATGCGCGCCGGATCTCGCGTCCCAGGTCGGTCCGGATGGGGATATTCTGCAGGTTCGGGTTGGACGAAGAAAAGCGCCCTGTCGCCGCGCCTGCCTGGTTGTACGAAGTATGCACGCGCCCAGTTCTTGGGTTTACCAGAGCAGGCAGCGCATCGACATAGGTGCCCTTCAGCTTGGAGAGCTGCCTATACTCCAGTATAAGGTCGACCACCGCATGGCGGCCCCTCAGCTTCTCCAGCACGTCCGCTGCCGTGGAGTAGTGGCCCGATTGTCCCCGCCGCATCCCCGGCAGGGTGAGCCCCATCTCCTCGAACAGGGCCTTGGAGAGTTGCTGGGTAGAGCTGATGTTGATCGAGTGGCCGACGTGCCCCTCGATCTCAGTCTGCAGCTGCCCAAGCCGCTCGCCGAACTGGCGGCCCATCTCCTCCAGTACCGGTACGTCGAGCTTCACCCCTACGCGCTGCATGTCGACAATGATCGGGACGATCGGCATCTCCACTTCGGAGAAGAGTGTCCACAGCGCTTTCTCCTTCAGCTCCGGCAGAAGCTGGTGGGCCAGTCGCAGTGTCATGTCGGCGTCCGCCCCGGCGTAGGGTGCTGTCTGCGCCACCGGCACCCGGTCCATGGTGAGCTGCTTCTTTCCACTGCCGATGAGGCTGTCTATCTGTGTCATCTCAATGCCCAGCCTGCTCCAGGCCAGGTTCTTGAGCCCCAGGTTGTGGCTGCCCGGGTTGATGAGCCACTCGGCAATCATGGTGTCACAGGCGACCGGCCCCACCATCACGCCGGCGAAGGAGAGCACCGTCAGGTCATAGTTGGCGTTGTGGGCGTACTTCGGCAGCGCCGGGTTCTCCAGCAGGGGCCTCAGCGCGTTGATGGCCCCCTCCTCTGGAAGGTTGCCGCCTTCCTGGTGCCCCACCGGCACGTAATACGCCTCTCCTTCCAGACCGCACAGCGCGATTCCGACCAGGCGCGCCGCCGCCGGATCGAGGCTGGTGCTCTCCACGTCGACCACCAATTCCTTCGCCTGCCCTAGGTCTTTGACCATCGCCTCCAATGCCTGCGCCGTGTGGACCACCGTTACATTCGTGCCGCCAGGCTTCTGCTCCGCTGGCGCTGGCCCGACCTCGCCAAAAAGGCTGAGCTGCTTGGCCGGCGTTGTCTCCGGCTCGGCTGGCAGTCGCCCCAACAGCGCACGGAACTCGAGATCGCGGAAGAGCGCTCCCACCCGCTCACGATCGATGGGCTTGACTCTGCATGCCTGCAAGTCAAGTGCCACCGGCACATCGTCCACGATGGTGACCAGGTGCTTGCTCTGGAAAGCGCTCCCTCGCCCTTGCTCCAGCGCCGTCCGGTAGCGCGCCGGGCTAACCTCGTCGAGGTGCTCGTAGACGCCTTCCACGCTTCCGTACCTGCGCAGCAGATCGAGGGCCGTCTTCTCGCCGATGCCTTTGACACCGGGTACGTTGTCACTCGTGTCGCCGACCAAACCCTTGAAGTCGATGAGTTGCCTTGGCTCCAGCCCGTAGCGCTCCCGGATGCCTGCCTCGTCATAGACGACCGTCTCCCCAAACTGGCGCTTTGAGGTCAGCACCCGGACACCCGGCCGTATAAGCTGGAACGTATCAGAGTCGCCCGTCACGATCAGCGTTTCCAGGCCTAGGCCACCGGCCTGGCGTGCCAGCGTGGCCAACACGTCGTCGGCTTCATACCTCTCTGCCGTGTAGATCGGGACTTGAAGTAGCTCGAGCAGCTGGTGGATGCGGCCAAACTGCGAGCGCATCTCCTCCGGCATGGCGGCCCGCGTGGCCTTGTAGGGCGCATACTCCTCGTGCCGGAACGTCCGTCCCACATCGAATGCCACTGCCAGGTACTCCGGTCTCTCGTCACGCAGCACAGTGAGAAGCATCGACGCAAACCCGAACACCGCGTTGGTCACCTCGCCGCTGGATGTCGCCAAGCTAGTCGGCAGCGCGAAAAAAGCCCTGTACACCAGGGCATGGCCGTCGATCAGCACCAGTCTGGCTGGCTTCGCTGTCATCGCTACTTCACCCCCGCTCCTAGTTGGCTCCTGGGCACTCGCACTCCCGGCAGCAGTATAGCCCAATGCCGCGCACAGGGCAACCGTCGCGCCCGCCCACAGGGTGGGTTGCTCTCGCTCGTCGGCAGTCCTCCCAGCTCGGCCGGACCCCGGTGGGGGGCTCGGCGACCCGGCCGAGGTGTCCTTTGCGTCGTGCCATCACCCGGTGTGGGCGTCATTACGGGTTCAAGGTCCATCACCGCACCGCACCGGGTAGTGTAGCCCCTTGTGGGCGTCGTACCCTCGCTCCAGCCGAGACGGCCCGTTCTACGGTGCCCACCCCTCCGTCTGGCCGAGCAGCCGCCTTCGAAGGAACTCGAGGGCCAGCACTGTGGTCCATGTCCGTGCGCGGTGATCCCGGCCCGCGTAGCGAAACCGGCGGCACTCCACGCCCCCTTCGCCGGCGATGGCAACCCATGCGCCGCCGGGGTCACCTGGCAGGACCGCTAGTCCGTGCGTGGCGGAGAACACTCGGCGCACTGCCTCTGCCACCTTCTCCGTCGCCCGCTGACCGTCGTCGGCTTCCGCCGGGTCGGCCGGATCCTGGGCGCCGAGGAGCCTCGCGAGCCCGCTGGCATCCCACGCCACGATGCTCCCGCGGAACGCTGCCTCGAAACTGCCCATCCGTCGGGCCAGCTCTCCCTGTGTGACGGTCTCCGCCAACGCGACGGTCTCACCTCGCCCGGCCAGCATGCCGGCCACAACCTCCTCGAGCGCTGCTTCGCCGGTGGCGTAGATGGCAGCACCCAGCCGCTCCCGCACGATCCCTTCAAAGCCGGAGACCATGGCCTCCGCCTCCGCACGCGTAGTTGACTTGGCCACGATTCGCACGTCTGTCTGCCCAGCGTGCGCGGACAGGCCGACAGTCGGGTTGCCAGATCGCTCGAGGTCGGCAATCAGGCTATCGATCCGGCTTTCGCCTACCGCCACGGTGCGCAGGACGCGGGTTACGATGTGCTCCTGCCTGCCGAGTCGCCGCTGCAGGTAAGGTACGACCGAGTTCTCCATCAAGTACCTCATCTCGCGTGGCACCCCCGGCATCGTCACGATGGCACTTCCCCCCTGCTCGACGACGAAGGCGGGCGCTGTCCCCACCGGGTTCTCGATCGGGATGCATCCCTCGGGGGCATAGGCCTGTCGCGTGTTGTTCTCGGTCATCGTGGACCCGACCCGATCGAAGAACGCCCTTACCTGGTCGAGTAGCTCCGGCATCAACACCAGTTTCCGGCCGGTTGCCCTGGCAACCGCTTCCCGCGTCACGTCGTCCACCGTCGGACCAAGACCTCCGGTCACCAGCACTACGTCCGCCCGCGCCATGGCCTGGGTTAGCGCCTGAGCGATCCGGACCTCGTTGTCGCCGACAGTCGTGCGAAAGTAGAGATCGATGCCCAGGTCACGCAGCTGCCGGGCCAGGTACGTTGCATTGGTATCGTCGATCTGTCCGAGCAGCAGCTCGGTTCCCGTCGTGACAATCTCGGCCCGCATCTACTCTCCTTGGCCCGGGCCATCCGGACCTGCAACCGCAAGTGCATAGACATCTGGGTCCAGGTACTTGTTGGCCATTTCCTGGACGTCTTCGACCGTGACATCATCGATCAGGCGCGGTAGGCGCTGAAGGTAGTCAAGCCCAAGCCCGTAACGCTCCATGTCCAGCAGAGCCCGCGCCACACCTTCGTTGGTCTCCAGCCGCAGCGGCATAGAGCCGGTCATGTACGATTGGCTGTCGGCCAGTTCCTCCGCCGGCACAGGCACCTCGCGCAGTCGGCGGACCTGCTGGCGGATAGCCTCCACGGCCCGCTCGACGTTCTCTGGGCTCACCCCGGCGGTCGCCGACCATGATCCCTGCCCCAGCCCTGCATCAAGCTGGCTGTAGGCGTAGTAGGCCAGACCCTGCTCCTCGCGGATGGTGTCTCCGAGGCGGCCCATCATGCCAAAGACCCCCAGCACCGTGTTGGTGAGCTGTGTCTTGTAGTAGTCGGCGTCGCACCGCGCCACTCCGGGCCAGCCGATCACGATATTCGATTGGGTCTTGCCCGGGACTCGGACGTGTCCAGTGCGGCGCTCATCGAGCCCGACCCGTGGCGGGCGCTCATGGGCGGCGATTCCAACAGAGTCCTCCCATCCGCCCAGCGTCGCCCGGACCTTGTCGATCGCAGCTTCGGGCGCAACTGCCCCTGTGATGGCGATCGTCATGCCCTGCGGCGTGTAGCGGCGCCGGTGGAAGTCGACGACATCCTCTCGCCTCAGTCCGGCGACGGTCCCCTCGTACCCAAGCACACTGCGCCCATACGGGTGGTCGGGCCAGAGCAGGGAATCGAACGTTAGGCTGGCCATCTGCTCCGTGTCGAATGCGCGGCGCTGCAGCCGCGTCACCACTTGACCGCGCAGCTTCTCTAGCTCAGCCGGTGGGAACACCGAGTGTTCAAGGCAGTCGGCCAGGATCTCGAGCAGCAGATCGACATCTTCCGCCAGCCCTTTCGCACCAAAGCCGGTGCTGTGCACCCCGGCGAAAAAGCCCAGCCGCGCACCGACCGACTCGAGTGCCTCGTTGATCTCTCCGAACGTCCGCCGCTCTGATCCTCGCATCAGCATGCTGCTCGTCAGGCTGGCCAGGCCGGCCTGCACCGGTAGCTCGCTGATCGAGCCGGCCCATAGGTACCCGCTCACCACCACCGAGGGACTCGCCTGGTTTTCGCGTGCCAGCACGACGATGCCGTTAGGCAGCTCAGCCCGCGCGATCGTCTCCGGCGAAGGAATGGACATGCTCACTGTGCTCTCCCTGGCTGGGATAGATGGGTGAGGATGGACAAGGGTCCGCGACCGAGCCCACGTCCGCTAGCCGCCCTGCGGCCGATAGTGCCCCACCGTTCGATTCCGCTTGCTCAGCACCGTACGCGCACTGCGCTGCACATCCTCTGCAGTCACCGCCGCGAGGCTCTCGACGAACGAGCCGAACCAGCTCGTGTCCGCCACGACAGACGACCAGCCCAGCCAAAAGCCCTGGTTCGTCACCGATTCACTGGAGTAGGCGAACTGGGCCTTGGCCTGCTGGATCGCCGTGCGGACTTCCTCTTCAGAGACCGGCCCTTCGGCGGCGCGCTCAAGCTCGGCATCCAGCGCGCTCTCGACTTCTTCGGGGGTGTGCCCGGCTCGCACGGTGGCCGATAGGTCCAGCAGATATGGGTCATGCATGGGGTAGAGCGAGCCCGCGACGTTCGCCGCCAGCCCACTCTCCACCAGTGCCTTGTACAGGCGTGAGCTGCGGTTCGGTGCGCCTCCCCCCGAGATGGTGAGCGCCGGTGCACCGCACAAGATCGTCGCCAGCACCATCGAAGAGAAAAAGCCCGCGTCCGAAGCCGCCGGGGCATGGTAGACAGCCTGCAGAAAGGCGGTGTTGCCGGGGCCTTCCAGGGTGACTCGGCGCTCACCCTGCTGCACGGGCTCAGGCCGGTACACTTGCCTGGGGTTTGTCCGCGCGGGAATGGCGCCAAAGTGGCGTTCGATGGCCGCCAGCATCGCGACTGGCTCAAAATCCCCAACGGCAACGACGATGGCGTTATCGGGCCCGTAGTAGCCCTGGTAGTGCTCCCAGAGGTCCTCGCGCCCAATCCGCTCAAGGTCGCAGCGGTCGCCGATGGTGTCATGGTGGTACGGGTGCACCCTGAAGGCCGCGCCGATTACCTCTTCCCCCAGCAGGAATGTTGGGTCGTTCTCAGCTCCCTGTCGCTCCGAGAGGATCACGGTCCGCTCCAGCTCCACTTCCTCCGGCTCGAAGCGTGCGTGGATCATCCGGTCGGCCTCTATCTCGAGCGCAAGCTCTATGCGGTCCGCCGGCAGTGTCTCGACGAACGCCGTGAAGTCGAGCCAGGTGAGCCCGTTCATCGTGCCACCGGCTCTGGCTATCTGCTTGTCTATCTCTCCCTTCGGGAAGGCGTCTGTGCCCTTGAAAAGCATGTGCTCGGCCCAGTGCGAGATTCCCGTGAGGCCTGCAACCTCGTGCCGGCTGCCAACACGGTACCACACCCAGAAAGTCGTCACGGGCGCCGCGTGGCTCTCTTTGAGCACCACGGCGAGCCGGTTGTCCAGCACATGCTTCTGGACGCTCATCTGGCCTGCCCTCGCCCCATCGCCCGGTAGGTGAAGCCAAGAGCGCGCATGGCCTCCGGATCGTACATATTCCGGCCGTCTACAATCACGGGCTGCCGCATCACGGCCTTGAGGCGCACAAGGTCCAGGTGCTTGAACTCGTTCCACTCGGTGACCATCACCAGCGCATCGGCACCCTCGGCGACCTCGTACGCATCCTCACACAGGGCTACGTCACGCAGGTAGAGCGGGGCATTTGGCATGGCGACAGGATCGTAGGCTCTGACCTTCGCCCCTTCGCTCTGCAGTAGGTGGATAATCTCGACCGATGGCGCCTCGCGCATGTCGTCGGTGTTCGGCTTGAATGCCAATCCCAGGATGCCGACCACCTTCTCATCCAGCCTCCCGATCACAGACCGCAGCTTCTGCACGACCTGCCTTCGCTGATCGCGGTTGATGTCGATCACGGCCCTCAGGAGCTGAGGATGGCAGCCGTGGACGGCCGCCATGTGCGCCAGCGCCTGCACATCCTTCGGGAAGCAGCTCCCTCCGTAGCCAATCCCAGCGTCGAGGAACTGCGGGCCTATCCTCTTGTCGTACCCCATGCCGACGGCCACTTCCTTCACATCGGCACCCAGCGCCTCGCAGATGCTGGCAATTTCGTTGATGAACGAGATGCGCGTCGCCAAGAAAGCATTCGATGCGTATTTGATCATCTCTGCCGTGCGCAGGTCGGTCAAGATGATCGGAGCGCGGATCGACAGGTAGAGCTGCGCCACCTGCGCAGCGGCCTCTGGCTCCATCGAGCCAAGCACCACTCTGTCCGGGAAGAGAAAGTCACTGATGGCAGAGCCCTCCCGTAGGAACTCGGGGTTGCTGACCACCCAGAAGTTCACCGGCTTCGTCTGTCGGCGTCGCACGATGTCGGAGACCCAGTCACCGGTACCGATCGGGACGGTGCTCTTGTTCACGATCGTCACCGGGTGGTCCATCGCCTCGGCGATTCCGTCTGCCGCAGCGCGCACATACTGCAGGTCCGCCTCGCCCCCGCTGCCCTGCGGCGTTCCGACCGCGATGAATGCATACTCCGCCCCCGCGAGTCCCTCGGAGTACGACGACGTGAAGCGCAGCCTACCGGCAAGCGCGTTGCGCCGTACCATCTCCTCGAGGCCCGGCTCATAGATCGGCATGATGCCGGCACGCAGCTTCTCGATCTTTGGCTCGTCTACGTCCACGCAGGTGACTTGGTGGCCTTGGTCTGCAAAGCAGGTGCCCGTGACCAGGCCGACGTAGCCCACGCCGAACACAGATATCTTTCGCATTGGCCTGTGACCTCTGAATAGGGTGGATCCTCTCGCCGAGTCGACGGCTTCTTGAGACTTGTACCACAGGTGCCGGGCTCGGCCAAATGACTCTCCGGCTTGGATGGGCAGAGGTCTCCTTGGATGTGCAAAGGTCTCCGACCGAGCCCTCCCGCCGGATAGGTGCGGTGCACCTTCTGGGTGCGCTGCACCTCGCCCTGGCTGTGCAAAGGCCTCCGCCCGAGCCCTCCCACCGGATAGGTGCGGTGCACCTTCAGGGTGCGCTGCACCTCGTCCTGGCTGTGCAAAGCTCTCCGACCGAGCCCTCCCGCCGCATAGGTGCGGTGCACCTTCAGGGTGCGCTGCACCTCGCCCTGGATGTGCAAAAGCCCCCGACCGAGCCCTCTTTCTAGCCTTTCCCCCTCCGCCGAAAAAACCCCTTGACATTTCGCCGTCTCTGTGCTATCCTCTGCGCCAACCCAGCATCAGGAGTGCACATGCTTCGCCCTGAACGCGTCACCGAGGATGTCTACGTCTTCATCAGCGAGTTGTATGTCGAGGTGGCCGCCACGGTGATCATCACCGACGATGGTGCAGTGGTCGTCGACACTCTACCCTTCCCACAGGAGACAACCAACGTCCGCGACTTTGCCCGGCGATACTGCTCCGAAGGGGTCCGTTACGTCATCAACACCCATCACCATGCCGATCATGTGTACGGAAGCTACCTCTTCCCTGAGGCAGAGCTTATCTCTCACAAGACGTGCCGCCAGATTCTGCAAAAGGTCGGCCCCGAGAGCCTCGCCCAGGCCAAAACCCAGACTCCCGCCCTTGCGCCTGTCAAGCTGCGCATCCCTCACCTGGTTTTCGAGACCGATCTTCTCCTTCGCCTTGGAGACAAGACCATCCACCTGATGCATGCTCCAGGACACACACCCGACGGCGTGATTGTTCACATAAGGGAGGACAAGGTGCTGGTTGCCAGTGACGTTGTGACGCCCGTTCCGCTGATCAGCGAGGGCGACCCGACCGTGCTGATCCAGTCCCTGAAGCTGGTCAAGGACCTGGCTGCGGAGAACGTGATCCAAGGACATGGGGGCGTGCTGCTGCGCGGTGAGATCGACGAGACCGTCGACGGTAGTATCTCCTATCTGAAACTCGCCGAAAAAAAGGTTCGCCTGCTGGCCGACAAGGGCGCCCCCCCTTCTGAGCTCAAAAAGATCACGATCGAGTCGTGCGGCAAGTCACGGATCCTCCTCGGCGGCTTGGTCCAGCGCTTGCACCAGGCAAACCTGCAATTCCTCTACCAGCAGATCGTGGCCGAAAAGCAAGCTCAGGCCTAAGGAGACCATGCCTCCCTCTCCGTCGAGCCGGGCCGCGGGCCAGGGCGGTGCGGGTGCCAGGCCCGACTACGTCCTGGTCTTTGACGGCGGTAGCCTCGGCAATCCCGGCCAGGGATATGGAAGCTACCTCATCACCCGCACGGTGGATGGCAAGAAGCGCCTCCGGCGCCTCGAGTTCGGCAGCCACTGTACCAACAACGAGGCTGAGTATGACACGCTCATTGCTGCCCTGAACGACCTCGTCGACCGCATCGTGGCCGCCCACCGCGACCCTTCCGACTATTCGCTCGAGGTCCGCGGCGACAGCATGCTCGTCATTCGCCAGCTGCAGGGCAAGTGGAAGGTGCGTGAGCCAAGGATGCAGGAGCGAGTCGCCCGCTGCCTGCCCCTGTTGCGCAGGTTCGGCGTCGTGAGCCTGCACCAGCAGCCCCGCGCCGAGACGGTTCGCCTGCTCGGACACTAGCGCGCCCAATGGGCAAAAGCCCCCGGCCGATGGGCGAAGGTCTCCGGCTGAGCCCCCAATAGACTGCCGTCGCCGCTTGACATCTCCCTCCTCCCATGCTATACTACTCCGCAACCGAATAGTCCACAGGCCGTGAAGGGAACGAGTACGCAGGACAGACCGGCCAGAGAGCCTGGCCAAGCGGTGTGAGCCGGGCGCGGCGAGCCTGCCGAAGATCCTCCCGGAGCTGCCAACCGAACGTCCGCCCACCCTGACGCGCCGCTTGCTCGGCTCAGGCGATGCACATGGCACGAGCAGGAAAGGGTGCGACCAGTAGACTTGGCCGGTGCGCTCCCGTTATCGAGCGCGGGTATAAGCCGGCTCTTGCCAGCCGTACCCGGCAAAGCGAGCGGTCACGCTAATCAGGGTGGTACCGCGGGGGTGTCGCGCAGGCGCTCTCGTCCCTTGGGGATGCGGGCGCCTTTCTTTTCTGCGGGAGCCTGCCCCTTTCTGCTGGTCCTTGCCTCTGGCGAGGAAGGCCGACCTTGAGGAGTCACAGAGTGAAATTCGTACCCTACACCAAGCTTGCAGGCGTTCCAAACATCATCGTCGATGGTGCCGCACAGGACGACACGGTCCTGACCATCAGCCATTGGCCCCGCAGTGCAACGCCGCCCGAATTCCGGGCAGATACCAGCACGGAAATGGTCCTCAACTACCTCTCCACGCCCGGAGCGGATCGCACCTACGCGCCACGCGTTCGCGCAGTCTCCAACAACCACTTCGATGAAGACGGGCTCTGCGCGGTGTGGGCCATCCTGAATCCGAAGCGCGCCCTAGCACTGCGCGATACTCTGATAGACGTGGCCACCGCCGGCGACTTTCATACCTACCGCCGGCCCCAGGCGGCCAAGATCGTCTTCACCATCCGCAGCTATGCCGACGGCGACAGCTCCCCCCTCGCTTCCAAGCTCGCAGACGACGACCCCGCCGGCTCCGCACGCTACCAAGCGCTCCTGCCCTTGCTGGAGAGCTTCCTGGAGGATACGCCCGGCTTCAGCCCCTTTTGGGATGCTGAGTGGTCCGCCATGCGCAGGAGCATCAATGCAATGCACTCGGACGAGGCACAGCTGAGCGAGATGGCTTCCATCGATCTGGCAGTCGTGGAGGCCAAGGAACCGCTCCATTGGATGGTGCTTCACAATCAGACGCGTTGCCTGCGCGTGCTGACCGCCTTGCCAGGCGGCCACTACGAGTTGCGCTATCGCTACGAGACATGGGTGCAGTTCGCAAGCCGGCAGGTCAGGCCTCGCGTCGACCTGACACCCCTCCTGCCTCGACTCCAGGCTCTCGAGCAGGCCCCCGTCCAGTGGCTGTTTGAGGGGATAGCCAAGACCACCCCGGCTCTCTACCCAGCCGGCCCAGGCGGTCGCCCGGCACCCAGCAGCTTGGCGCTCGACCGTTTGGTCGCCGAGCTGGCAGCCTTCTTCCAGCGCGAGCAGGACAACCACGATCTACAGTGGGATCCCTACCAGGCACAGGGCGAGGCAAACCATGTTTGAGAGCGTGCCCAACCAGGTCGATTTCGTCAAGCTCGAGCATCAGGTTCTCGATCTCTGGAGGCGCACCGGCGCCTTCCAGAGACTTCAGGCCAAGAACCGAGGCCGCGACAAGTTCCGGTTCATCGATGGACCCATCACGGCCAACAACCCTATGGGCGCGCACCATGGCTGGGGCCGGACGTACAAGGATGTCTTCCAGCGCTACCAAGCCATGCGCGGGTTCGATCAGCGCTGGCAGAACGGCTTCGATTGCCAGGGATTGTGGGTCGAGGTCAATGTCGAGAAGGAGATGGGGTTCACCACCAAGCGGGACATCGAGGCCTACGGCCTGGCCAGCTTCGTCAGCCTCTGCAAGCAGCGCGTGCTCAAGTATGCCGCCGTCATCACGGAGCAGTCCGAGAGGCTGGGCTACTGGATGGATTGGAACTCCCCAGACCAGCTCCGTCTTCTTGAGGCAAGCATGGCCCAGGACCCCTTCCAGGTCATCACAGTAGACGGCCCTCTGGGCCCAGTGACCGGGACGGTGGAGCAGATCGTCGGGCGCCTCGGCATGCCGGAGCTTGGCGGAAGCTACTTCACCTTCAGCGACGAGAACAACTACACCATCTGGACGGCCCTCAAGAAGTGCCACGAACATGGCTGGATCTACCGCGGCACCGACGTGATGCCTTGGTGCGCACGCTGCGGCACCGGCATCAGCCAGCACGAGATCGCCACCGAAGGCTACAAGGAGCTCACACATACCTCCGTCTTCCTTCGCTTTCCCTTGCGCGACCGGCCCGGCGAGGACCTGTTGGTGTGGACCACCACGCCATGGACGCTGACCAGCAACGTCGCCGCCGCGGTGCATCCCGCCCTTCCCTATGTCTTGGTGGAGCAGGAGGGCTTGCGCCTCTGGCTGAGCAAAGGAGCGCTCTCCAACGCGCTGCGCGGCCCCTTCACCCTCCTTCAGGAGCTTCCCGGCGCCGCCCTGGAAGGTTGGACCTACGACGGGCCCTTCGACGACTTGCCGGCACAGGCCGAAAGCGGAACCCCATCGGCACATCGCGTGATCCTCTGGGACCAGGTAGGAGAGGCCGAAGGCACCGGCATCGTGCACATCGCCCCCGGCTGCGGATCGGAGGACTTTTACCTCGGCAAAGCCCACAAGCTTCCAGTTCTTGCCCCGCTCGATGAGAACGGCATCTTCGTGGCTGGCTTCGCCTGGCTCTCCGGCCAATCGGTGCACGCCGTCGCGCAGCCGATCTTTGACGCTCTGCGCACCAAGAGAATCCTCTATCGGCTGGAGGAGTACCAGCACCGCTACCCGGTCTGCTGGCGCTGCCAGGAACAGCTGGTCTTTCGCCTGGTCGACGAGTGGTTCATCTCCATGGGAGACACCCTCGACAAGCCGTACGAGTCGGTGACGGAGGAGGAGAAGCAATCCCGCCTCCGCTACCAGATCATGGACGCAGTGCAGCAGACGCGCTGGATCCCCGACTTTGGCTTCGAGCGCGAGATGGACTGGCTGCGCAACATGCACGACTGGATGATCTCCAAGAAGCGCTATTGGGGGCTCGCGCTACCGATCTGGCAGTGCCCGGAATGCGGCTGGTTTGACGTCATTGGGGGTAGAGAAGAGTTAGAGGCGCGCGCCGTCGCCGGCTGGCAGGAATTCGCCGGCCACAGCCCCCACCGCCCCTACCTGGACGCGGTCAAGATCCGTTGCGGAAGGTGCGGCTCCCTGGCCTCTCGTGTTCCCGATGTCGGAAACCCCTGGCTGGATGCCGGTATCGTCGCCTTCTCGACCATGAGGTATCGGACCGATCCGGCCTATTGGCGCGAGTGGTTCCCCGGCGATCTCATCAGCGAGTCCTTCCCCGGCCAGTTCCGCAACTGGTTCTACTCCATGCTGGCCATGAGCACGATCATGGAACGGTGCGCGCCCTTCCGCACGGTGCAGACCTATGCCACGCTTCTCGCAGCGGACGGCGAGGAGATGCACAAGAGCTCGAGCAACTTTATCGACTTCAGCGACGCGGCCGAACAGATGGGCGTCGACGTTATGCGCTGGATGTACTGCAGCCACAAGCCGGAGCAGGATCTGCTTTTTGGCTATCAACGGGCAGATGAGACTCGGCGTCGCTTCCTGCTCCCCCTCTGGAACGTCTACTCCTTCTTCGTCACCTACGCGAACCTCGACGGCTGGACGCCGGGCCCCGAGCTCTCGGCACCAACTGCCCAATCTCCCGCCCTGGACCGCTGGATCGTGGCTAGGCTCAACCAGGCGCTGGCACGCGTCACCGAGTCCCTGGACGCCTACGATCCCTATGCCGCCACGCTCGCCGTCGAGCCGCTGCTCGATGACTTGACCAACTGGTACGTCCGCCGCAGCCGCCGTCGTTTCTGGAAGAGCGAGCACGATGCAGACAAGGACTCTGCCTACTCCACGCTCTATCATGTGCTGCTGGTATTGGCCAGATTGCTCGCTCCTCTTGTTCCCTTCGTGAGCGAGCTGATCTACCAGAACCTCGCTCGCTCGTGCCAGCCAGAATCCTGCGTCTCGGTCCATCTCTGCGACTGGCCCCAGCCCGACGCTGCAGTCGAAGATCCAGATCTGATGGACCAGATGTCCCTCGCCATGCAGATCGCGGCTCTCGGGCGCTCCGCGCGCAGCGCCTCAAACGTCAAGCTACGGCAGCCTCTCGCTCGCGCCTTGGTATTCGCCGGCGAGCAGGCCGTGCGACTGGGCGCCCTGGCCGACCTGGTCACGGACGAGCTGAACGTCAAGTCCCTCGAGTTCGTGCGCGAAGAGGCTGCACTCGTGGAGTATGAGATTGGGCTGCTCCCCAACCTGCTGGGGCCGAAATACGGCAAGCGCTTCCCCTTGCTTCGCCGGTCCGTGGCAGCGGCCGATCCCGCCACTCTCGCCAAGCGCCTCAGGGCAGGACAGAGCGTCCTGGTGGACCTTGGCGATGGAGAGAGCCCGGCGGAGCTTCTCCCAGAAGAAGCGGAGGTGCGCAGCCGCGGGCGCGAGGGCTTCGCCGTGGCCGAGGGCAAGGGTCTTGTGGTGGCCGTCGATGTCACCCTGACGGCCGAGCTTGCCGGCGAGGGCCTCGCCCGCGATCTCGTGCGCCGCGTCCAGGCCATGCGCAAGGAGGCGGGCCTGGAGCTGAGCGATCGCATTCTGCTCTTCTGCGATTGTGGCGCCGATCTTGCCGCCACCCTCGCTGAATGGAGTGGCTACGTCCAAGCCGAGACCCTGAGCCGCGACCTGATCTTTGGTTCGCTGCCGGATGGCCTCAACCGCAGCGAGTCGGTCCGCCTGGAGGGGCAGGACGTGGCTCTCGGCCTCCGCAAGGCATAGCGCTCAGATCGATTGTCGGAGCTTCTTGACGCTCCACGTGGGATCGGGTAGAATCCATGTCGCCCGAACAGTACCGTACGGGGAGGTAGGATGTCAGTTCGAAATCCGGATGTGCTTCGCGCGTTCCTCGAGAGCGAGCGGGCACGCCTCGGTGCCGTCATCGCCCAGGGAATAGTCGAGGGAGGCGAGAGCCTGGGGTACGGTAACCACATGGCGGACGACGCCAGCGAGGCATTCGAGCAGGCCAAGGAATTGGCGCTGCACCAGAATGCGCGGCGGCTGCTGGACCAGGTCGAGGGCGCTTTGGTGCGCCTCGAACAGGGCAGCTACGGGCTTTGCGAGCGCTGCGGGGAAAACATAGACCCCGCACGGCTGGAAGCCCTTCCCTATGCCGCGCTCTGTCTGCACTGCCAGCAGCGTGTGGGTTCCTCGTAGCGTGGAAACCGCTCAACGTGTTCTTCCGCAGGCCGCCGGACGCACGCGCGCCCGTCACTGGCTATTGCTCGCCTGCCTGGTGATCGCTCTCTTGGCACTCGACCGCGTTACCAAGGAGCTCGTTCTCAGGAACTTGGCCGTCAACGAGTCGTGGGCACCCATCCCCGCCCTGGAAAAGATCTTCACGATAACCCACGTGCAGAATACCGGCATTGCCTTCGGGCAGCTCCATGGCCTGGGCTGGGTCTTTCTCGTAGTCAACCTGGTGGTCTTGGCGGGCGTGATTGCCTACTATCCTCAGATACCCGGGGACTTCCGGTCCCTTCGCCTGGCTTCCGGCCTGATCATCGCCGGTGATCTGGGCAACATGATCGATCGATTGCGTACCGCGCTGGCGTTTGTTCGCCAGGGAAGCGGTTTCCTTCCTGCACTCTCCAGGGCGTCGGTCACGGACATGTTCGACTTCAAGGTCTGGCCGGTGTTCAACATCGCCGACATGTGCCTGGTCGCCGGAATTCTCACCGTCGCCGTGGTCATGTGGAGAATGGAGGCTCGCGCACAGAAGGACGCCAGCCTCCCTCCACTCCAGGATCCGGGGTCCGGTACCGACCGCCCGGAGCCCCTCTAGTCGGCCGGCGGGACGGATCGACGCTGACCGGGGCAACGGCCCCGGTTTTCATGCCCGGCCATGGTCCAAAAGCTCTTGGAGTTACGTGCCACAGAAGGGGGGATCCGGCTGGACCGGTTTCTCGCCGCCAACCTCGTCGACTACTCGCGCTCGGCGCTTCAGCGCCTGATAGACGGTGGACTGGCCCAGGTCAACGGCTCCCCTGCCAAGGCCGGCTACAGGCTGCGCACCGGCGACCAGGTGGCTCTCCAAATCCCGGAGACAGAGCCTGCTCCTGTCATCCCCGAATCCATTTCACTCGCCGTCGTCTATGAGGATGACCACATTCTCGTTGTCGACAAGCCCGCCGGCATGGTCGTGCACCCTGCTCCGGGCCACCACACCGGCACCCTGGTCAACGCCCTGCTTGCCTACTGCCCACGGCTGGCCGACGCAGGTGGCGACCGTCCTGGCATTGTGCACCGCCTCGACCGCGACACGTCGGGGTTGATCGTCGTTGCCAAGACCGACCCCATTCGCAGGGCCCTCCAGCGGCAGTTCCAGGAACGCCGCGTGCACAAGACCTACCTGGCTCTCCTGGACGGCCGCGTGGACCCAACTTGGGGTCGCATCTGCGCCCCACTCGACCGCGATCCTCACCACCGGCAGCGCATAGCCGTAGTAGTGAAAGGACGCGACGCCACGACAGAGTATAGGGTGCTCGAGTATCTCTCCCCGAGCACTGAATTGCTGCCTGGTGGGTTCACCCTCGCTCAGGTGGAACCCGAGACCGGGCGCACCCACCAGATCCGTGTTCACTTCGCTTCGATCGGGCACCCGGTGTCCGGCGACACCGTCTACGGACGCCGGCGCTGTCCCCTGCCGCTCGTTCGCCACTTCCTGCACGCCTGGCGGCTCGACTTCGAGCATCCAAGCACGGCCGAACACATCGAGCTCCAGGCCCCTCTGCCGCCTGACCTTGCCCGCGTCCTCGACTTTCTCAGGGCCTCCCCCGGATAGGTGCGGTGCACCTTCGGGGTGCGCTGCACCTCGCCCCAGATGGGCGAAGTCCTCCGACCGAGCCCCTCTCTACCCTCCTACGCCGCACCTTCCGGCTTCGGTACCTTCTTCTCCTTCTTCTTCTTCATATGCTCTTTGTCTTTCTTGCTTCCCTTGTCCCGCTTGCCCTTCTGTGCCATGACGTTCTCTCCCCCTTCTTTCGTACGTCTCTTCCCGTCAGCCCTGTCGCCGACCTCACACCGAATCGTGCCCTAGATCGCCGCCACCGCGACGGCCAATCCTCGCATGAACTCCGGTGCCACGATCGTCGACCACACCGCAGGAAAGCCTGCGACCAAGGTCTGCATCTCCGTCTGGCGAGCCGCCAGGTAGAGCGCCACACCCGGAGCAATCACCGGCTGGCTTCGGCCTCCCGGCCTCTTGCCGCCTGCGCCTGCTCCCCACGTACCCCACATCAGGAAGTCCCGCAGAATGCCGCTTGCCACGACCCCGTCCTGCAACAGGCCCAGGTGATCCTGAAGCGCAATCGTCTTGCGCGTCAGCACCTCGCATCCCGGCCCCAGCGCGTCCGAGAAGAACTCGAGCGTATAGCGCAGCCGCTTTGTGGCGATCCGCAGCGCATGGTATCGCTCCAGGGGGACATCCCCTGTTTCCACCCACCCCTCGAACGCGCGAACCGCAGCCATACGCTCCATGACCGTCACCGGCGCTACGTGGCGGACCAGGCGCGGCTCTGGTTGGCTGCCGTCGCCGTCTGGGCCGGTCGCCACCTCCCGCTCCTCCACGAACTGCGAGAGCTGCGCGACGAACCGGCCAAAGCCTGCGCTGTCGAGGTGGCTCAGCAGTCGCCCGCGCGCTGCGGCGCGCCTCACCTCCAGCTCCGCCAGGAAGCGGTCCAGGCCGCTCCTCTGCGCCTCCGGCACTCCCTCCATGTAGGCGTGCGTCCTCTGCTCAAAGACGTCCAGGTCCCGCACTTCGCCGAGAGCCCGCCCCGTGCGGCGCAGGGCCTTCACCAAGGACTCTACCTCACGACGTGCGTAGTACTCCCCAAAGACGCGGAAGGCAGCTCGCATGCGCCTGGTCGCGACGCGCATGTCGTGCAGCGCTTCAATATCCGTTCCTTCCCGCGTGCCCGGCTCGTTCATAAGCATCCGCTGGAAGTGAAACGCCACCAGGTGGCGCCCTGCCTCGCTCATCAGCTCGCTGCCGTCGATCGGACGTTTCTTGGGCCGACCCGCTTTCTCTGCGGCCTCCGGACCTGCCGCCTCCCGTTCGGCCGCGCGGCTGGTCTCCTCTGGCGGGGCGGGTGTTTCGACCGGTATGTCCGGCACCCCATCATCCTCGCCCGTCGAGAGGGCTGCCGCGCGAAAGATCCCCATGCGGCTCCGCCGAAAGGCCCACCGCCAGTAGCGCGCACGCCGCGCCGACAGCCCGGAGCGCTCTACCATCTCGTCCAGCGAGGCGCCTTCATCCCAGGCCAGCACAAGGCGCGCGCGCCGCGCCATCACTGCTCGCTCTTTGGCCAGCCGGCTCAGGCACGCCCTCTCCTCGGGCGTCAGGTGCGGAGATGGGTCCCCGTCCTCGTCCGGCGGCTCCGTCTCGGCGGCCAGCCCAGCCAGCGCGCGCTGAAACTTGGACTGTTGGGCCGGGCGCAGCTTCCACTCGTCTCCCATCAGCTCGTCTGCTAGCTTTGCCAGGTCCGCCTCGCTTCCCCCGGGGAGCAGCTCCACCTCCAGCTCAAAGTAGGCGTCAGTCGCACTGCCGCCCTCTCGGCTGCCCTGTTGGTACCCTAGGCAGGCACTGAGCTCCGGCGGCTGCCGCTTCCGCCCCGTGTACACCCGTACATGGTCCCCGCTCAGCTCCGCCACCTGGCGGTCGCCCCCGCGCACCTCTCGCTGGCTCCGGACCTGCTCTATCTCAAGGATCACCTCGAGGGCCTGATCCCCCCGCAGTTCGAGCACTTTGTCACGCAGCGGGCCGGCGGGCCACTGCTCCGGCATAGCTGGGGCCGACAGCACCATCTCCTGCTCGCTCCGCCGGTGCACTGCCCCCTCCGCGCCTCCAAGCCCCTTCAGCGTCACAAGGGTTTGCGCCTCGTCGCGCCTCAGCCGAAGCGCATAGCCTGATGCCAGGAACGCCCGTCTCTGGGTGTCCAGGTAGCAGTCGTGCAGCTCATGCCGGGTCACGCCCCCCAGTGAGTACCCCGCCATCGCCGGGGTTTCGAGCAGCCGTGCCATCGTCTGCTCGTCTGGAACGCTCAGCTTGGCCTCGATCTCCACAACGCCTTCCTCCGCACACCCAGGCCGCCCGGCGCGGCCCTGTCCGTCAGGGATTCCTCGGCCAACACTCTACCACAGAATCGCCCTCACGTCTAACAAAACGCTAACACTCATCTAACTCGATTCTAATGCGCCTCTGGGACAATGCCTGTGATAGAGGTTCCAGATCCGAGCTGGGGCCAACCATTGCCTGCAAGAAAAGGAGTAGACCTGATGTCCAAGATAATCGGTATCGATCTGGGCACAACCAACAGCGTTGTGGCCGTCATTGAAGGGGGAGAGCCGGTCGTCATCCCCACCGCAGAGGGCGCGCGCCTGTGCCCTTCCGTTGTCGCATTCTCCAAGACCGGAGAGCGCCTCGTCGGCCAGACCGCACGCCGCCAGGCTGTGGTCAATGCCGACAATACCGTGTACTCGATCAAGAGGCTCATGGGGCGCCGCTTCGACGACCCCGAGGTCACCAAGGCACGTCAGGTTCTTCCCTACAAGATCGTCGCCGGCGCCCAGGGGGATGCCCGCGTTCAGATCCCCCAGACCGGTCGAGAGTACACGCCGCAGGAGATCTCAGCCATGATCCTCCGCAAGCTCGCGGATGACGCGGAAGCCTACCTTGGCGAAAAGGTCACCCAGGCCGTCATCACCGTTCCCGCATACTTCAATGACTCGCAGCGCCAAGCGACCAAGGATGCCGGTCGGATCGCCGGCCTCGAGGTTCTGCGCATCATCAACGAGCCGACGGCCTCCTCGCTCGCCTACGGGCTGGACAAGAAGGAGGCAGAGACTATCCTCGTCTTTGACCTGGGCGGTGGCACCTTTGACGTATCCATCCTTGAGGTCGGCGAGGGCGTCGTCCATGTCAAGGCGACCAACGGCGATACCTTCCTGGGCGGCGACGACTGGGACCAGATGATCGTCGACCATGTGGCTGCCGAGTTCAAGAAGGATCAGGGCATCGACCTCCGCCAGGACCGCCAGGCGCTGCAGAGGCTGCGTGAGGCGGCCGAAAAGGCCAAGATCGAGCTCTCCACTGTGGTCGAGACAGAGATCAACCTGCCTTTCATCACGGCCGACGCTTCCGGCCCCAAGCACCTCCAGATGAAGCTCACTCGCGCCAAGCTGGAGCAGCTCACCGAAGGTCTCGTGGCGCGCTGCCGCGGCCCCTTCGAGGCCGCACTGCGTGACGCCAAGCTCTCCGCCCGTGACATAAACGAGGTCGTCCTCGTCGGCGGCGCCACCCGCATGCCTATGATCCAGGACCTCGTGCGCAACCTGATCGGGGGCAAGGAGCCCCATCGCGGCGTCAACCCTGACGAGGTCGTTGCCGTCGGTGCTGCCATTCAGGCCGCCGTGCTGGCCGGTGAGGTCAAGGACGTGCTCCTCCTCGACGTCACGCCCCTTACGCTCGGCGTCGAGACCCTCGGCGGCGTCCTGACGCCCATGATCCAGCGCAATACGACCATCCCGTACCGCAAGAGCGAGGTCTTTAGCACCGCCGCCGATGGGCAGCCCTCGGTGACCATCCATGTCCTCCAGGGAGAGCGCCCAATGGCTGGCGACAACGTTTCCCTTGGCCAGTTCAACCTGGACGGCATCCCGCCGGCTCCCAGGGGCATGCCGCAGATCGAGGTCACCTTTGACATCGACGCCAACGGCATCCTCAACGTCACGGCGCAGGATCGTGCCACCGGTGTGCAGCAAAAGATCACCATCACAGCCAGCACCAACATGGGCAAGGCCGAAGTGGAGCAAAAGGTGCAGGAGGCCAAGCGCTACGAGGCGGAGGACCGCCGCCGCAAGGAGCTGGTGGACGCTCGAAACACGGCCGACCAGGTCGTCTACCAGACCGAAAAGACCCTGCGCGAGTTGGGTGACAAAGTGCCCGCCAGTGACCGCTCCACCATCGAGCAGTTGGTAGGCGAGCTCAAGCGTGTCAAGGACACCGAGGACTCGGCGAACATCCGCCAGCTCACCGAAAAGCTCCAGCAGGCCAGCTACGCCCTTGGTCAGCAGATGTACGCCCAGGGTCAGCCGGGCACCGGCCCTGCCCCTGAGCAGCCGCCGCAGCAGCCCGGTCCTTCAGGCGAGGACTTTGTGGACGGCGAGTTCCGGGAGGTCTAGCACGACCCCCCGGCCTCGGATCCGGTCCGGCGTAGGGTAGCCCCTTGTGGGCGTCTTGTGGGCGTTTCGATGGGCGACGGTCTCCGACCGGGCCCGACGGGTTGTGATGCTGGGCATCTCGCGGCAGCGAGATGCCCCAGCTTCCGTTCGGCCGATGGGCGAGGGTGAATGGAGTACAAGGACTATTACAAAATCCTGGGCGTAGAGCGCAGTGCCTCCGAGAAAGAGATCAAGCAGGCATTTCGCCGCCTGGCGCGCCAGCACCATCCTGACGTCAATCCGGGTGACAAGGGAGCGGAAGAGCGCTTCAAGGAGGTCAACGAGGCCTACGAGGTGCTCTCCGATGCCGAAAAGCGCCGCCGGTACGATCAGCTCGGCGCCGACTGGCGCGGGTTCCAGCAGGGGGGCGGCCGGCCCGCCGACTACGACTGGAGCCGGTGGTCCTCCGGCAGCCCCGGAGGCGCCGGGCCACGCGCTCGCTACGCCACCCCCGAAGAGATGCAGGATCTCTTCGGCGGCGGAGAGCCCTTCTCCGACTTTTTCCGCCAGATCTTCGGGGCCGGCGGCCCTGCCGCCTCTGGCCCTCGTGTCCGTCGGTCCCGCGTCCCCGATGCGGAGCAGCCGGTCGAGATCAGCCTGCTCGAGGCCTATCGTGGCTCCAAGCGCATCGTGCAGGTAGGTAGCCAGCGCCTGGAGGTATCCATCCCTGCCGGCGCCACCACCGGCACGCGCATCCGCATGGCCGGCGTCGCCGCCGGCCCCGCCGGCAGCTCTGCCGGCGATCTCTACCTGAAGCTCGTCGTTGCCCCCGATCCCCGCTTCGAGCGGAGGGGCGACGATCTGCACACCCCGCTCTCCGTCGATCTCTATACTCTCATCCTCGGAGGCGAGATTCACGTTCCCACCTTGGAGGGTGAGGTTGTGCTCTCAGTCCCTGCCGAGACACAGAACGGGCGCACCTTCCGCCTCCGCGGCAAGGGCATGCCCCACCTCGGCCAGCCCGACAAGCGAGGCGACCTCTACGTCCGCGCCGAGGCGCGGCTGCCCGTCCACCTCACTCCCAGCCAGCGCGCCCTCTTCGAGCAGCTGCGCTGCGGTGGGCAGTAGGCATCGCGGGAGCATTCGGCTCAGGAAAGGATACACCACCATGTTTCGCAAGATAGTGCTGGCTCACGAGGGTTCGCCGGCAGGCGAGCGGGCCCTTCTCTACGTGGAGCACCTCGCCCGCAGCGAAGGTGCCGAGGTGATCGTGGTTCACGTCTACGACGTCCCGGCGAGGTACCTCTCCACCGATGCCTATACCGACCTCCACGCTGGCTTCGAGAAGGCCAGTTGGGAGGTGGTCGACGATGCGGTACAGGAGCTCCAGAATGCTGGAGCCTCTGCCCGCGGAGACGTGCGCGAGGGCGTCGCTGCTCAGCAGATCCTGGAGATCGCCGAGTCAGAGAGCGCGTCCCTCATCGTGCTCGGCACGCGCGGCCCGACCGCCGCCGAAGTGCTGCTCGGTAGCACGAGCACCGAGGTCCTGCGCCACGCACGGTGTCCAGTGCTCGTCGTTCCGTAGCGCCCGATCGCATCTTGCTCTGACCAGGAGGCAACACCGCCATGCAGCCCAAGGTAAAGGCAGCCGTCACACTGCTCGTTCTTGCTCTTCTGCTTCCGGCTTGCTCTCTGCCGCAGCGCCTCTCCGACTTGCTCACCCTCATCCCTTCCGCGACGCCTGCCTCGCCCACAGAGAGCGCCGACCAGGGGCAGCCCACTCCGCCTCTCCAGGCAACCCCGGTACCGGCTGCCACACCGCTGCCGAGCCTCACGGAGCCAGCCGAGTTCCCTGCCACCCCCGAGTCGGCAGGCGCCTACAGCCGCCTGGCGACCCTCGAGGAACAGCAATTCGCCAAGATCTATGGCGACGTGGGCCGCAGCGTGGTGAACATCACCAACCGCAGCTACGGCTACGACTGGTTCATGCAGCCCGTACCGCAAGAGGGGACCGGCTCTGGCTTTGTCTACGATGACGCCGGTCACATCGTCACCAACTACCATGTCATCGAGGGCGCCCAGGAGCTCTTCGTCACCCTGGCGGACGGCGAGACCCTGACGGCCTCCATCGTCGGCTACGACGCCTCGGTCGACCTTGCCGTTCTCCAGGTTGAGGATGCCGCCGGCGCACTCCAGCCTGTCCCTCTGGGCACCTCTGACGATCTTCAGGTCGGCCAGTGGGCCATAGCCATCGGCAACCCCTTCGGCCTCGAGCGCACCCTCACGGTCGGCGTGATCAGCGCCCTCGGGCGCACCATCCAGAGCCCTGACCGCGGCTTCATCGGCGAGATCATCCAGACCGACGCCGCGATCAACCCGGGCAACTCCGGTGGTCCTCTTCTCGACCTCCAGGGGCGCCTCATCGGCGTCAACACCGCGATTCTCAGCAACAGCTCCGACTCCGCTGGGATCGGCTTCGCCGTGCCGGTGAATACCGTGCGTCTCGTCGTTCCCGCGCTCATCTCGCAGGGCTACTACCCTCACCCCTGGCTCGGCGTAAGCGTCTGGGGCCTTTCGCCCGACCTCGTCAGCGTTCTCAGGCAGGCCGGCATGGATGTGCCCGTCGACCGGGGGCTCCTGGTCGTCGAAGTCTCGCCCGGCAGCCCTGCCGCAGCAGCCGGGCTGCGCCAGGGGGGGCAGCAGGTCCGTATCGGCCGCGTCATCCTGACCATCGGCGGCGACATCCTGACAGCGATCGACGGCCAACCCATCCTCTCTGAGAACGAGCTGTCGCTCTTCCTCGACACCCAGGCGAAGATAGACCAGACCATCCAGCTCACGCTCTGGCGTGACGGCCGTGAGCTCGTCCTCCCCGTGACCCTGACCGGGCGCCCACGGTAGCGGAGGGATTGTGCCTGGCTTTGGGCGTCCTCGCCCTCGATGGGCGAAGGTCTCTGACCCAGCCCGCTCGCCGGCTAGGTGCGGTGCACCCTCAAGGCCTGCCCCCGCAGGGGATGCGCTGCACCTCGTCCCTCGCATAGTCGGTAATTGTTACTGGGATTTCGGGCATTTCGGGATAGCACCCTCAAAATCTTGGCACAGTGGCACAGTCGTAGGGCGGGTCTCCATACCCGCCACAGCCCTCTCCCGATTTGCACCCCATCCCGACCTGCGCTACACTACGGCTCGGCGTTAGCACTCGGGAATCGAGAGTGC
>DAOQVR010000002.1:84278-392371 GCA_035341665.1 Anaerolineae bacterium | reverse complement strand
GGGCAAGCACGGTCCCCGCCTAACCCACAGAACGATTTGTAGAGCAGTGGCACAGTTCGGGCGCAGGCTCCCACGCCACTCCCCAACGTTGACGAAACTCACGCCCTGCGCTACACTCGCGCCTCACTGCACTTCGCACAATCCTTCACCCGAGGTGACGCTTGGACATTCTACGTTGGCCCTGGATTGCCCTGACCGCCGGCCTCTGCGGCTACTGCTACGTCCGCTTCCTCACCGCCCACCCATTGCGCATGGGCCGCCACCTCTTCCTCTCCTCCCTCGCCCTCTTTGCCTGGATCGCTCTCCTGATTGTATCCTTTGACGGCATCGAGCGCATCGCCGCCGGCCTCCTCACCCTCCTCCTCTTCTTCGCCGGCTATGCCCTCTCCGCGCGCCAGGTCCTCTCGCGTCAAGACCCCCGGCCTGTGCCGGCGCTCACCCGCGCCAAGGGCGACCCCGGCCTGGGCCACACTGCCGTCGTCTACTTCACCCACGGCGAGCCCGAGACCTACGATCCCATCGGCTGGATCAACCAGTTCAACGAGTTCGATGAGCAGCGCATTGCCTTCGTGCCCTTCGTTGCGCGTCCTTTCTTCCTCTACCAGCTCCGCAAGAAGTATCTCAACGTCGGCAAATCTGACCACCGCAAGATACACCACCAGATGCTCGCCCAGCTCGAGCGTGCCTTTCGTGCCCAGGGGGATGCCTCCACGCGCTTCTACATCTCCTTCCTGGACGACAACCCGCGCCCCGACGCGGCCGCCATCCAGGCCCTGAACGACGGCGCCAGCCGCATCATCGTCGCCGAGGTCTTTCTCAGCATCTCGAACCACACCGCCGAGGGCAAGCACCTGATCGACGAGCTTCACCTCGAAGAGTATGCCCCGATCCACTACACCGGACCTATGTACGACTCGGCGACGCTCAAGTCCATGTTCGTCCACCGCGCCAACCAACACCTCGACGGCACGGACAAGGCCAAGACCGGCGTCCTCCTCGTCGGCCACGGACAGCCGGACGAGTGGGACGTCGAATGGCCCACCGAGACGGAGCACGAGCTTGGGTTCCGGCACGAGGTGCTCGACCTCCTTGCGGCGGACGGCTTCAAGCGCGAGAACCTCAGCCTCGCATGGATGGAGTTCAAGAAGCCCAAGCCGGCCCTGAAAGTGGAAGAGTTCGCCCGCAACGGTGTCGAGCGTGTGCTCTACTTCGCCGCCGCCATCAGCGCCGATGCCATCCACAGCCAGTTCGACATCCCCGAGCTCGTCCACAAGGCCCGGGTGCCGGCCGGCTTTTCCCTCGTCAACCTGGGCGCCTGGAACGACGACCCCATCGTCATCCAGGCCGTCAAGGAGAAAATCGAGACCCTCCTGTAGGGCGGGCTTCCACGCTCGGCTGCCGCCCATTCGGGTGCAGCGCACCTCGCCGGTGCGCTGCACCTGCCACTTGACCTGCTGCCCAATCTGCTGTATACTTTACCTGCAACAATTCGCAGGTAGCGCATCATGCGTGACTTTGAGGCTCTCCAATGCACGGCCCGCCGCGCCGGCTTCCGGCTCACCCGCCAGCGCCAGGTCATCCTGCACGCCCTCTGTGCCCTCGATGGCCACGCCAGCGCGGAAAGGGTGCACGCCCGGCTCGCCGGCGATCACCCCCCCATTCACCTCTCCACCGTCTACCGCACCCTCGAGAAGCTGCGCGACCTGGGTATCCTCAGCCAGATCGACCTCGGCAGGCAGTGCGTCGAGTTTGAGATCGTGGGCGAGCACCCCCATCACCACCTTGTCTGCCGGGCATGCGGGAGCGTCACCGACCTCGACCACCGCTACCTGGCCGTCCTTGACGAGCCGCTCCGCCGCGACTTTGGCTTTGAGCCGGTCCTGTGCCACTTTGCCATCTTTGGTCTCTGCCGGCACTGCCGGGAATCCATACAGGATGAAGAGGAGGGAAAGACATGAAGCGCTTCACTTGGTTGGCCAGCATCGTTGTCATCTTGGCCGTGCTTCTCTCGGCATGCGGTGGCCCGGCCGAAAAGATCGTGATCCGTGTCGGCACCGGTGATGCAGGAGAGGGGCTCAAGCCTCACGAGGAGATCATAGCCCTCTTTGAGGCAGACAACCCCGACATCGACGTCCAGCTGGAAGCAGTCGCCGGCGACTACTACGCCCGGCTCCTGACCCAGGCGTCGGCCGGGGACGCCCCCGACATTATCATGGTCGGCGACGACGCCGTCCCCGAATTCGTCGGCAAGGGCGTCTTCCTTGACCTCGCCCCCTTCCTCAAGGGCAAGTATCCCCTGGATACCGCCGTCTACCTCCCCGGCCTCCTCGATCCAGGCCAGTGGGACGGCAAGCAGTGGCTCCTGCCCAAGGACTATTCTCCCTTGGGCGTCTACTACAACAAAAAGATCTTTGACCAGTACGGCGTCGCCTACCCCAAGGACGGCTGGACCTGGGATGACTTGCTGAAAACCGCCCAGGACCTGACCAAGGACACCGACGGCGACGGAAAGACCGACCTGTGGGGCATTCAGCTCACCGCCAACTGGACCACCGGCTTTGAGTACTACGTCGCCGCGGCCGGCGGCAGCCTTATCAGCGAGGACGGCAAGACGTTCGTCGGCTACATGGACTCGCCTGAGACCATCGCCGCTGTGCAGTGGCTGGCCGATCTCTACAACAAGCACAAGGTCGCCCCACCCCCTGCCGACCTGACCGGCTGGGCCGGCGGCAACCCCGAGTTCGAGAACGGCAAGGCAGCCATGCGCCTCTTCGGCCGCTGGCCGCAGTCCGGCCTCAAGACCAACCCCAACGTCGACCTGGCCCTGGCAGCTGTGCCCGCCGGCAAGGTCCGCGCCAATGTCCTCTTCTGGGGAGGCTTTGGCGTCTACGCCAAGTCAAAGAACCCTGAGGAGGCCTGGCGCTTCCTGCGCTTCTACGCCGGCGAGCCCGGCTCCCAAGTCTGGAAGAATTGGGCGCTGCCCGCCGTCGCCTCCGTCGCCGCATCGGGCACGACGAACGACCCCATCGACGGGGTGTGGCTCAAGGAGCTCGACCACCTGGTCCCGCGCGCCTACGTCTTTACGCCCTACTGGGGCCAGACTGCCAATCCCGCCCTCGCCAAGGCCCTGGAGACCGTGCTGATCGACCCGGCGGCTGACGTGGCGGTGGTTATGCAGACGGCCGCCCAGGAGGCCCAGACGGCGCTCGACGAGCTGCTCAAGCAGTAGCGTAACTTCCCAGAGGGTGCCCGTCGCCCCGGAGCGGCGGGCACCCCCTCACCAGGAAGGCAGGACATGGCCGTCCCTTCGCCCAAGACAGAATCGCTGCGCTCACCACAGGCGCTCCCCCCACGCGCCCGCACCGGCTCCTTTGCCCGGCACGAGACGGTCACCTTCTACCTCCTCATCGCACCCTGGCTCCTTGGGCTCCTTCTTCTCGTCCTCGGCCCGATGCTTGCCTCGCTCGGCATCAGCTTTACCAAGTGGGACCTGCTCAGCCCGGCTCGCTTCATCGGCCTGGACAACTACGAGAGGCTTTTTACCCGCGACCCGCTTTTCTGGCAGTCGCTCAAGGTGACCGCCGTCTACACCATCTTCTACGTTCCGATCGAGCTCGCCGGCGCCCTCCTTCTGGCCATGCTGATGAACCAAAAGATACGCGGTGTGAGCGTCTTCCGCACGATCTACTACCTGCCCTCGGTCCTGCCGGCGGTCGCTTTCATCGTCGTCTGGATCTGGGTGCTCCACCCCGACGTCGGCCTGATCAATACGCTTCTCTCCTACATCGGGGTCGAGGGCCCGCGCTGGCTCGCCAACCCCGACTGGGCCCTGCCCGCCCTGCTCATGATGAGCCTCTGGGGGCTTGGCCGCGGCATGGTGATCTACCTCGCCAGCCTTCAGGGCATCCCCAAGCACCTGTATGAGGCCGCTGCGATCGACGGCGCAAATGGCTGGCAGTGCTTCCGCAAGATCACGCTGCCCCTGCTGACACCCACCATCTTCTTCAATCTCGTCCTGTCGATCATCAGCACGTTCCAGACCTTTACCAGCGCCTTTGTAGCCACCAACGGCGGCCCGCTCGACTCGACCCTCTTCTACGTCCTCTACCTCTACCGCCAGGCCTTCCAGTACTTTAACATGGGCTACGCCTCGGCCCTTGCCTGGGTGCTCTTTGTCATCATCCTGGTCCTCACCCTCATCATCGTCCGCACCTCCGACCGCTGGGTCTACTACGAAGGGGAGCGCAGATGACGCCGCCATCGCCTTGGCAGTCGCAGTCGATCCGGCAGCGAACCGGCCGGGCGCTGGGGGTCATCGCCGCCCTCGCCGTCGCCGTGCTCTTCCTGCTGCCTCTCTTCTGGATGGTTACCTCTTCCCTCAAGCCCGACTACCAGGTGCTCGAGTCGCCGCCCCGCTGGCTGCCTCACCCCATCGTCTGGTCCAACTACCCCGAGGCCCTGACCTATGTCCCCTTCGGCCGCTACGCCCTCAATACCCTCTTTATCGCCGTCCTGGTCATCCTCGGCCACGTCCTCTCCTGTACCCTGGTGGCCTACGGCTTTGCCCGCTTCCGGGCGCCCGGCAAGGGGTTTCTCTTCCTGGTGCTCCTGGCGACCATGATGTTGCCTTACCCCGTCACCATGGTTCCCCTCTACATCGTCTTCAGCCGGATAGGCTGGGTCAACAGCTTCTGGCCCCTCATCGTCCCTGCCTTCCTCGGCAACCCCTTCTACATCTTCCTCCTGCGGCAATTCTTCCTGACGCTGCCCCCCGACCTGGAGGACGCAGCCCGCGTCGACGGCGCCTCCACGCTTCAGACGATCTGGCACGTGATCTTGCCGGCCTCCCGCCCCGCCATGGCGACCGTCGCCATCTTCTCCTTCCAGGCGGTCTGGAACGACTTCCTCCCGCCCCTCATCTACCTCCATGACCAGACCAAGTACACCATCTCGCTCGGCCTCAGCTTCTTCCGCAGCACCTACGACGTCAAGTGGGGCTACCTGATGGCCGCTTCGCTCGTCACCATGCTGCCGGTGGTCCTCCTCTTCTTCTTTGCCCAGCGCCTCTTCATCCAGGGCATTACCCTGACCGGGATGAAGGAGGGCTAGGCAAGCTACACACCTCTTGCACCGGCCCTCCATACCTTCTCCATAACCTCCTGCTACGATGAGGCTGGCCCCACGGGTGTGGGCCAGCGCGCTCCGACACAACCGGCCCTGCCCCGCAGGCGCAGCGCACGGACTGGAGCGGCAGGAGGAAACCGTTGAGAAGGACAGTCGAGATACGCTACACCTGGCTCCTGGCGCTGATCATCCTGGCCTTGGTGAGTGCCGGCCTCAGCCTGCCGCCCCTTCAGGGTTCCGTCGCGGCGGAGGCCGCGTCGACGGCTGCCGGCCAGGCAACGGCAGTCCCGCAGCAGGTCGCGCGCGCAGCAGCTTCCACGGTGCTGGACGAGTCGGCCGCCGCCAATGCGATGGAGGCACAGATTGAGGCCGTGTACGAGGCCACCAGCCCTTCCGTCGTCAATATCACCAACCGCACGACGGTCTACAACCGTTTCATGGGCGCGCAGGAGCAGGAAGGCACCGGCTCCGGCTTCGTCTACGATGCCGAGGGCCACATCTTTACCAACTACCACGTGATCGAGGGGGCCGACGAGATCCTGGTCACTCTCTCCGGCGGCCAGGTCTTTTCCGCCGAGCTGGTCGGCTCCGACCCAACCAACGACCTGGCCGTCCTGAAAGTGGACGCAGGCGACGTCCTGCCCCTGCCGCTGGCGCTGGGCGACTCCGGCGACCTGAGGGTCGGCCAGGCCGTGCTCGCCATCGGCAACCCTTTCGGCCTGCAGCAGACGCTGACGACCGGGGTGGTCAGCGCCCTGGGCCGCGTGATCGAGAGCCCGGAGGAGGGGCAGTACATCGGCGAGGCCATCCAGACCGATGCTGCAATCAATCCCGGCAACTCGGGCGGCCCCATGCTCGACCTCCAGGGCCGAGTCATCGGCATCAACTCCCAGATCCTGAGCACCAGCGGCTCGTCAGCCGGGATCGGCTTCGCCGTCTCCTCCAACACCATCCTCCGCGTGGTCCCTCGGCTGATCGAGCAGGGCTATTACCCCCATGCCTGGCTCGGCGCCGACATGGTCGAGCTGACCTCCGCCAATATGCGCGTGTTGGAGCAAGCAGGCGCGGACATCGCCGCAGACTCGGGCCTGTTGGTCCTCTCCACCGCCGCCGGCGGACCTGCCGACGAGGCTGGGGTGCAGGCCGCCACTCGCTATGTCCGTATCGGCCACTACCAGGTGCCCACCGGCGGCGATGTGATTGCCGCCGTGGATGGCATCCCCCTGGCGGACCTTGCGACCCTGACGGTGTACCTCGAGACCGCCAAGACTGTCGGCGACACGGTGGTCTTGACCGTCAACCGGGACGGCGAGATTCTCACCCTGCCTGTGGTCCTGGGCGAGCAGCCCCGCTGATGGGGACCCGATGAGCCCGTCGATGCCTTGGTCAGAGAGCGCCGGCGATCGATGTGCCGCAGCCGGCCGAAGTGTGGTATACTCACGCAACCGAGCGACACGCTCTGGCTGCACGCGATACCAGAAGTGAGACACCCATGCCCAACCGTATCCTGATTGTGGATGATGACCGCGAGATCGCCCGCCTGGTGCGCGCCTATCTCGAGCAGAGCGGGTACCAGGTGCTCGTCGCCTACGACGGCGAGACGGCCCTGCGCATGATCCGCCACGACCGCCCCGACCTGGTGGTCCTGGACCTGATGCTGCCCGACCGGGACGGCAAAGACGTGACGCGCGTGGTGCGCGGCGATGCGGCCATCGCCGCTCTGCCCATCATCATGCTCACCGCCCGTGTCGAGGACTATGACAAGATCGTCGGCCTGGAGCTGGGGGCCGACGACTATGTGACCAAGCCCTTCAACCCCCATGAGCTGGTGGCACGCGTCCGGGCCGTCCTGCGCCGCGCGCAGGCGGAGCCTGTGCGGCCCCATGTCTTCCAGGCCGGCGAGCTCACCGTCGACGTGGATGCGCACGAAGTCCACGTGCTCGACCAGGCCGTCCACCTCACGCCGACCGAGTTCAGCCTCCTGCAGGTGCTCGTCGAGAACGCCGGCCGCGCCCTCACACGCCTCGAGCTGGTGGAGAAGGGCTTGGGCTACAGCTACGAGGGGCTCGACCGCACGGTGGACAGCCACATCAAGAACCTCCGCCGCAAGCTGGCCGAAGCCGGCGCGTCCCCTGACCTCGTGGAGACCGTCTTTGGCGTCGGCTACCGCCTTGCCGCGCCCTGCTCATCGCGCGCTTCCGAAGGGACGGCCGCATGAGCCGCCTCTGGGTCCGCCTCACGCTTGCCTTTGGCCTGGTCGTGCTGGTGGCCATGGGCGCCATCGGCTTGCTCATCAACCGGACGACCGATCTCGAGTTCCGGCGCTACATCACGCGCAGTGATATGCAGGCAGCCGGCAGAGGCGTGGACCAGCTTGTGGAGTACTACCTCGAGAACAGCACCTGGGATGGGGTAGATGCCCTCCTCGCCGGCGGGGTCTGGCTGAGCGGGGGTGCGGCGCCCCGTCCAGCCTCGCCCTCGGGCGGCTTGCCGCCCCAGGGTGCGCAGATTGGGGAGACCCGAGATGCGCCTCCGATCCAGGTAGACGTTCTCCTGGCAGATGCCCGCGGGCTGATCATTTACGACAGCACGGGCGTTTCGGAGAGCCGCCGGCTCAAGACCAGGGACAAGGAGGGGGCCTCCGCCATCACGCACCCCGGCGACGGCAGCGTCATCGGTTACCTGCTGGTCTCCATCTCGGGGCCGGCAGACCGGCTCGGCTCGCTGGAGCAGGCGTTCCTCTACCGGATCCGCAGGGTGCTGTTTATCGGCGGCGCGTTTGCCGTCGGCCTGGTCGTCATCGTCGGCGCCCTTCTCAGCCGCAGCCTCACCGCGCCCCTCCAGCGACTGGCAGCCGCCGCACGCGAGGTGGCCAAGGGACACCTGGGGCAAAAGGTCCGCGTCGAGGGCAGCCCCGAGGTTGCCGAGGTCGGGCGGGCCTTCAACGAGATGACATTCGCCCTCTCCGAGGCGGAAACGCAGCGCAAGAACATGGTCGCCGACGTGTCCCACGAGCTGCGCACACCCCTCAGTGTCCTGCAGGGCAACCTGCGCGCGATCCTCGACGGCGTTTACCCGCTGGACCAGGCTGAGATTGCGCGCCTCTACGACGAATCCCTCCTTCTGGGGCGCATGGTCGAGGACCTGCGCGAGCTGGCCCTCGCCGACGCCGGGCAGCTGCGCCTCGAGGTCCGGCGGACTGGCGTCGCCCAGCTCATCCACGACTCGCTGGACAAGATGGCCATGCTCGCCCAGGACCGCCAGGTCACGATGGTTGCCCGCCTCCCCGACGCGCTGCCGGCCGTCATGGCCGACTCTGACCGGGTTGGCCAGGTTCTGCGCAACCTCCTCCTCAACGCGGCGCAGAACACCCCGGCCGGCGGCACGATCGCCGTCACCGCGCGCCCCGCCGACACCATGCTCGAGCTCTCTGTCTCCGATACCGGCGCCGGCATCTCTGCCGAGGACCTGCCCCACGTCTTTGAGCGATTCTGGCGCGCCGATCCCTCGCGCAGCCGGGCCAGTCGACTCGGCGGCGGCTCAGGCATCGGCCTGGCGGTGGCCCAGAGCCTCGTCGCGGCCCAGGGGGGACGCATCTGGGCCGAGAGCACGCCGGGGCAGGGCACCACCTTCCGCTTCACGTTGCCGCTCGCCCCGCCGGCTGCCCTCTAGCTGCTCGATTGACGGGCACCTGACCCTGCACTGCGGTGGTGCGGTGCGGGTTGGCGCCCCGGCCCGCGGGCATCGCGCCGCTGTTTGGCCGCCTGCCCTGCGGGTGGTACAATTCTCGCTACTCGTCTGGTGCAAAGGGTCCCCGGACGGGGGCCACAGGAGAGAGATCGCACGATGCAGCCCGGCCGCCCAAGCCTCCGCGCCCGCTCGTCCAGAGCGGCGCTCCTCCTTTTGTGGCTGATGATCCTCGCGTACGGGGCCTTTTTCTCGGTCGACTCCATCCGGCAGCACGACGCCTTTCTCACAAGCAACGCCGACCTCGGCATTCTCGACCAGACCATCTGGAACACGCTGCACGGACGGGTGCTGGAGCGCACCTACCAGGGCGAGCAGGTCTCGCGGTTCGGCGACCACGTGCAGCTCTTCCTTCTCCCCGTGTCCCTTGTCTTCCTGGTCTGGGACGACGTGCGCGCGCTGCTGGTGCTCCAGTCCGCCGTCGCCGCACTGGGCGCGCTGCCCGTCTTCTGGCTTGCCCGTGATGAGCTGAGGCAGGCCGGGTGTGCCCAGCGCGCCAGCGAGGGCGCAGGGCTCGCCCTCGCCGCCGTCTATCTGCTCTTCCCGTCCCTCGGCGCGGCCAACCGGACCGAGTTTCACGTCTCCCTCTTCATGGTACCGCCCATGCTTCTCGCCATCTATCACGCAAGGGGAGAGCGGCACTGGCAGATGTGGCTGTCGGCGCTGGCCGTCATGGCGGTGAAGGAGGAGATGGCCCTCCTGACGCTGATGCTGGGCCTGGTGCTCGCTTTCTCCGTCCGGCAGAGACGCCATGGATTGGTGCTGGTGGCAGTCAGCGCGGCGTGGTTCGTGACCGCTACCTTTGGGATCGTACCGCGCTTCGCCGGAGAGGCACACGGTACGGAGCAGGCATACTACTTCCGGCACTATGCATCGCTCGGCGACACGCCTTCCGCCATTGCCCGCTCCCTGCTCACCCGGCCGGCGCTGGTCTGGAGCATCCTCACCGAGCCTGCGCGGCTGCGCTACCTCTGGGTGCTGTTGGCACCCGCCGGCCTGCTGCTGCCGCTGTTGGCTCCTGAAGTCCTTGTCATGGGCCTCCCTCTCCTGATGGCCAACCTTCTCTCGGACTATGAGGCGATGCACTCCGGCGTCTATCAATACTCGGCGCCCATCGTGCCCTTTGTCGTGGCCGCAGCGGCGGTGGGGCTCGGCAGGGCGGTGCGCCGGGCAGGGGCACCCCGCCGTGAACGCCTGGCAGCCGCCCTCTCCGTGTTGGTGCTCCTGGTGGGCCTGGGGGCCCATTGTCTCTACGGAGAAACGCCCATCGCCAAGGGATACGCGTGGCCGGCTGTCACCGAGCACGGCGCCCTGTTCGAGGAGCGCTTCGCGCCCCAGATCCCGTCAGGCGTAGTGGTCTCCGCGTCCGACCGCCTCTATCCCCACCTGTCCCACCGGGAGCGCCTGCACCAGTTCCCCACGGTGCTGGATGCGGAGTGGGTGATGATCGACGTGGCTTCTGAGACGTCCATGGCCCCGGACGACCTGCGCCGGGCCTACCAGGACCTGGTGGCGAGCGACGCCTGGTGCATCGTCGATGCGGCGGACGGCTATCTGCTGCTGGAACGGGGGGACGCTCACAGAGGACTTGGTGGACAGGCAGCATGCCAGGTCGATCTGCCAGAGGCTTTCTACGACTTTGCGCGGGCCGGAGGCGTGCTGCCGCAGCACCGGCTGGAGGTGGACTTTGGCCCACTCCGCCTTCTCGGCTTTGACATCCTGGAGCAGCCATACCATCGCCGGGTGGGGGTGCGCCTCTACTGGACCCGGACCGCTGGCTCGCGCGAGGAGCTGGCAGGCGCCCTGCCGGTCGTCACCTGGCTGGGAGAAGCGGGCCAGGTTGTGGGCACAAGCCAGGAGCACCCTTTCGTGGAAATCGGCTGGTATCCCGTCGAGCGATGGGGCGAGGGTGAGCTGGTGACGACCGGGACGATGGTGTGGGACATGGGTCCTGCCTTCCGGCTGGGGCTGGAGATGCGGGACGGGCAGGGAGACAGGCTGCGCGTGCGGGTGCCAGAGGCCGGCGCCGTCACTGCCTACGCGATGGAAAGCGGATCGTGGCTCCGGCTGCCGGCTTTCCGATGGGAAGGCGCCCGCTCCAACAGGAGGGTCGTCGTAGTCGACGAAGGGGCTCCCTTGGCCGAGTCCTCCGGTGCAGTGCTGGGACCCATCTCGCTGGCGGGGTTCGAGATTGAGCCGGAGCGTGCCGAGCGGGGAGGCGAGCTGCGGGTCCGGATGTCATGGTCGAGGGGTTCGGACCGGCTGGCGAAGGACTATACGGTGTTTGTTCACCTTCTGGATGGCAGCGGAGTGGCGGTCACCCAGGGAGACGGCATGCCCGGTTACCTGGGCACCCTGCCGACCACCCATTGGCGGCAAGGAGTCCCTGTGCTGGACGAGCATGTCCTTTCGCTGCCCGCCGACCTCGAGCCCGGCGCCTACCAGGTGGTGGTCGGCTGGTACGATGCGGAGAACGGCGAGCGGTTGACGCTCCCCGGGGGTGGGGATGCCCTGGAGCTGGCGGGGGTCCGGCTGCAGTAGCGGCTCATTTGTGGCACGAGGTACAGACCTGATGCAGAAAGCAAGCCGAGTGATGATCATAGGCCTCGACGGGGTCCCGCTGGACCTGGTCCGGCGCTGGGCAGCGGCAGGCTCCATGCCGGCGCTGCAGGGCCTGATGGAGAGAGGCGCCACCGGCAACCTGCGCTCCACCATCCCCCCGACGTCGGGCCCTTCGTGGTCCTCCTTTGCCACAGGCATGAACCCGGGCAAAACGGGCATCTACGATTTCCTCTACCGCCGGGACGGAACCTATGCCTTTCCACCCGTGAACGCCTCCATGCGCGGTGGCACCTCGATGTGGCGCATCCTGAGCGACGCCGGCCTTCGGGTGGGGGTGCTGAATATCCCGATGTCTTACCCGGTCGAGCAGGTCAACGGCTTCATGGTCAGCGGCTGGATGACGCCCTATGCCGCCTCCGACTATGTCTACCCTCCTGACTTGGGGGACGAGCTGGAACAGGCCGTCGGCAACTACCGGATCTACCCGACGGCGACCTTTCACGAGCATCGCAAGGAGAGCTTTCTCCGGGCGACCTACGAACTGCTGGAGATGCGCACGCGCGCGGCCGAGCACCTCCTGCGCACCAAGCCGTGGGAGGTCTTTACCGCGGTCTTTTTCGACACCGATCGCATCCTCCACCAGCTCTGGCACTATATCGACCCGGAGCATATCTGGTGGTCGGGCGGGCCGAGGGATGCGATGCCCACGTCGGGCACACCGGAGGAACGGGAGGCACTCGTCCGGGACTACTTCCACCAGGTAGATGCGAGCATTGCCCGTCTGCTCCAGCACGCCGACGACGATACGCTTGTCTTGGTCCTCTCGGACCACGGCATGGGCCGCGCCTCCAGCTTTATCGTGCTGAACAACTGGCTGCTGGACAGCGGGTTCTTGCGCCTGAAGCGCAACCCCTGGACGTGGCTCAAGGAGGCGGCCTTTCGCCAGGGCTTTACGCTGCGCAACGTCCACCGCGTGCTGGACCGATTTGGGCTGGCGCGTACGGCGGAGTATGTGGCGGGCTACTTCATCGATCACCTGCTCAAGATGGCGTTCCTCTCTTTCCTGGACGTGGATTGGAGCCGGTCGCGTGCCTACTCCTTCGGCCGGCACCTTGGCTCAGTTTACATCAACCTGAAGGGCAGGGAGCCTCAGGGCATCGTCGAGCCGGGGGCCGAGTACGAGGCCGTCCGCGACGAGATTGAGCGCCAGGCCCTCGAGTTCCGTGACCCGCGCACTGGCCGCAAGCTGATCGGGCAGGTCATCCGCCGTGAAGAGGTGTACTCGGGCCCGCGCCTACATGAGGCACCGGACCTGATCCTGAGGCCGATCGAGCCGGCGGACATCTTTTTCGGACTGGCCGATTTTGGCCACCGCAAGACCGTTGCCAAGGTCTATCGCTACTCGGGCATGCACCGCGACGAGGGCATGCTGGTCATGAGCGGACCGTCGGTGCGCCGGGAGGGCTGGATCGAGGGCGCCTCCATCACCGACATCGCACCCACCGTGCTCCACACGATGGGGCTGCCGGTGCCCACCGGCATGGACGGCCGCGTGCTGGGCGCCGCCTTTGACGAAGGGTACCTGGACACCTTCCCCGTCTCCACCGTCGCAACCGGGCCGGAGGACCGACCAGAAGGCACTCCACAGCCGCCCGAGGAGTACACCGAGGAGGGTGAGAAGGAGATCATGGAGCGCCTCAAGGGGCTGGGGTACATGGGATGAAGACGCTCGTGATCGGGCTGGACGGAGCAACCTTCGACCTCCTCGGCCCCTGGATCGAGTCGGGCGAGCTCGCCAACCTCCGTCGCCTCGTGCAGCGGGGCGCTTCCGGGCCCCTCCAAACCACCCACCCGCCTGTCAGCGCTTCGTCGTGGAACTCGTACGTGACCGGCATGAACCCGGGCAAGCACGGCGTCGTCGACTTTGTGCAGCCAGAGCCCGGCAGCTTCCGGGTCACGATGACGGGCGGAGCCAGCCGCCGCACCCAAAGTTTCTGGGACTGGCTGAATGCGGCGGGCCTGAAGACGGGCCTTGTGGGAATCCCGGTCACCTACCCGCCCGAGCCGGTGGACGGCTTTATGGTCAGCGGCTTCTTGACGCCCGGCCCCGACAAGATGTGGGCGCATCCCCCCGAGCTGAAGGCGGACCTGCTGACGCACCTGGGCGAGTTCCTGCTTGCCCCAAATGAGCGCTATCGTTCCACGCGACACCTGGATCGCTTCCTGGACGACTTGGAGGCGAGTGTCGAGAACCGGACCGAGGCGGCGCTCCACTTGATGCGCACGCGCCCGTGGGACCACTGCACGGTGGTCTACTGGGACACGGACATGGTGCAGCACGAGACGTGGAGCCTGCTGGATGAGTCGCACCCACGCTACGACGCCGAGCGAACGGCAGCCTGGCGCAGCAGGATCGTGGACTTTCACCGGCACGTCGATGCCTGCGTAGGCCGCTTGCTAGAGGCAGCGGAGGCGCACGCGGCGGCCGAGGGCTCGGACCTGCTGACGATGGTGATGTCCGACCATGGCTTTGGCCCGGTGCACAGCTTCTTCCTGCTCAACACCTGGCTGGCGAGCGAGGGGTATATCCGCTTCATGCGCCGCCCCTCGACGATCCTCAAGCGGGCGCTCTTCTGGCTGGGCCTGACTCCGCTGCGCGCCTTTCGCTTCACCCAGGCCGTCGGCCTGGGAAGCCTGCGCCGCCGGGTGCGGTTCCAGCAGAAGGCGGGCCTGCTGAACCGCCTCTTCCTCTCTTTCGACGACGTCGATTGGGCGCGCACCAGGGCGTTTGGCATGGGCAGCTTTGGCCAGGTCTACCTGAACCTGGCCGGCAGCCGGGCACAGGGGATCGTGCAGGCGGGAGAGGAGGCGGAGGCGCTGAAGCAGGAGCTGTCGCGGCGGGCGCTCGGGCTGCGGGACCGGCGCACCGGGCAGCCGATCATCGAGCGCGTCCTGCGCCGCGAGGAGATCTACCAAGGGCCCTACCTGGACCAGATGCCCGACCTGCTCATCCGGACGCGCGGCTGGGAGTACATGGCGTTTGGGCACGCAGATTTTGGCTCGAACCGGCTGGCGGAACCAGTGCGCGGCTTTTCGGGGCACCACCGCCCGCACGGGATCCTGATCCTTGCCGGCTCCGGCGTCCGGCCCGGCGCGCGCCTGGAAGGGGCCAAAATCGTGGACCTGGCGCCCACGCTCCTGCACGCGATGGGCGTCGCCGTGCCCGCTGAGCTGGACGGCCGCGTCCTGGTGGAGGCCTTCGAGGGATCCCCGGTCGCCGACCGGCCGGTGGCCATCAGCCAGGTCCAGGTCTACAAGGAGCCCTCTGCCGAGGCTCCGGCGGGCGAGGAGATGGCGGAGATGCAGGAGAAACTGCGGGGGTGGGGCTATGCGGGTTAGCCCGGCAGCCAGGAAGCGGCTTCTCAACGTACTCAAGATCGTCGTCAGTGTGGGCCTATTGGCCCTCCTCCTGTCGCGGGCGGAGCTGGGCGAGGTGCTGCAGCGGCTGAGCGATATCGAGGTGCCGCTCTGGCTGGGGGCCATGGCGCTCTACATCGCGGGTGAGTTCGTGCGTGGCTACCGGTGGGGAGTGCTGCTCTGGTCCCTTGGCTCGAAGGTGAGCTACCGCCGCCTGACCTCGCTCTACTTCGTCGGCTCCTTCTACAACCTTGTCCTGCCAACCGGCTTTGGTGGGGACGCCGTCAAGGTTCTGGAGTTGTCGCGCGACGCCGGCGCGACGGCAGCCATCAGCTCGGTGATGGTGGAACGCTTCAGCGGCCTTTTTGTCCTTTTCCTGCTCGCCGCACTGGCGCTTGCCGGCAGTTACCGGCTCATTCCCCCGCTGATCGTCGCCGCGATCCTTGCCGTCGCGCTGCTCAGCATCCTCCTCGTCGCATTGCTCCTGCAGCGGACCTGGATCGAGCACTGGGGGCGCCGGCTCCACATCGACCGGCTCCTGAATCGAGTGGCAGTGCTGCGCAACCTATACCGGTCGCTGGGCCTCTACTCGGGCAAGGCCCTGGCGCGGGCCACCGGCGCAGCGCTGGTGTTCAACCTGATGCAGATCATGGCCAACGTGTTGCTGGCGCGTGCCGTCGGCATCCACCTGCCGGTGGCCTACTTCTTTCTCTTTGTGCCGATCATTGCCTTCAGCAATATGCTGCCCTCCCTGGGAGGCCTTGGCCTGCGCGAGGGGGCCTACGTGTTCCTCTTCACGCAGGTCGGCGTCGATCACGATCACGCGCTGGCGCTGGCGCTCTCGCGTGACTTGACCATCCTCGGGCTGGGGCTCATTGGGGCCGTGGTCTATGTGGTCCAGAGCGCGCTCGCGGGGCGCCGCCGGGAGGGGTAGGGGGACCCTGGAGGGGGGCATCGTATCGCGCCGGGCCATTTGTCAAGAACGGGCAGAAGGCCCTATACTACGGCCGGCGGCAGGAACGGGCCCATGGCCCCACTCTACGGCCGGCCGCAGGGGCAGCGACGATGGTTCCCAGTATCTCTGTCTTTTTCCCGGCCTATAACGACGGCGGCACCATCCCCAGCATGGTGTTGACCGCCCTTATGACGCTCCGTGAGCTGACCGGCGACTATGAGGTGATCGTCGTCAACGACGGCAGCTCCGACTATACCGCAGAGGTGCTGGACGAGCTGGCACACCACTTTGATCGCGTCCGCATCATCCACCACCAGAAGAACACCGGCTACGGCGGGGCTCTGCGCTCGGGCTTTGCCGCCGCCACCAAGGACCTCATCTTCTATACCGACGGCGATGCCCAGTACGATCCGCGCGAGCTGCGCCAGCTGTATGCCGCCTGGAACGACGATGTGGACCTGGTCAACGGCTACAAGATCGGGCGCTCCGATGCCCTGCACCGTGTTATCATCGGCAGGATCTACCATTGGACCGTCAAGCTGCTCTTTGGCTTGCGGGTGCGTGACGTGGACTGCGATTTTCGCCTGATGCGGCGCTCCATTTTCGACAAGGTGCAGCTCAGGTCGGACAGCGGCGTCATCTGCGTGGAGCTGGTGAGCAAGATCCAGGATGCGGGCTTCCGCATCGCCGAGGTGCCGGTCCACCATTACCATCGGGCCTATGGCAGGAGCCAGTTCTTCAACTTCCGGCGCCTGTGGCGCACGGGTGTCCAGCTGATCGGCCTGTGGCGCGAGCTGCGCCTGCCTCAGCTGCTGGGCCGCCGGCGCTAGGGACGGACCGGGCCGCGGGGCACGCACAGCGTGCCCCTACCAAGAAGAGGGCGCGGATGCCAATCCCCTACGAGGACTCGTTTGCCGGAAGAAGTATTCTGATCACAGGCGGCCTGGGCTTTATCGGCAGCAACCTGGCCCACCGGCTGCAGGACCTCGGCGCACGCCTCACGCTCGTGGACTCGCTTATCCCCGAGTATGGCGGGAACATGGCGAACGTCCGCGGGCTGGAAGGGCGGGCCAACATCAACATCGCCGATGTGCGCGACCCTCACAGCATGAGCTTTCTGGTGCGGGGCCAGGACTATCTCTTCAACCTCGCCGGCCAGGTGAGCCACAGCGACTCGATGCGAGATCCCTACACGGACCTGGAGATCAACTGCCGCGCTCAGCTCTCCATCCTGGAGGCCTGTCGTCACAACAACCCCGGTGTCAAGATCGTCACGGCCAGCACGCGCCAGATCTATGGCGTGCCCGACTATCTGCCGGTGGACGAGCGGCATCTTGTGCACCCCACGGACGTCAACGGCATCAACAAGACGGCCGGAGAGTGGTACCACATCGTCTACAACAACGTGTACGGCATCCGCGCGACGAGCCTGCGCCTGACGAACACCTACGGCCCGCGCATGCGTGTCCTGGACAGCCGCCAGACCTTCCTGGGCTGGTGGCTTAGGCTGATCGTGGAGGGCGCCGAGCTGCAGGTCTTTGGCGACGGAAGGCAGGTGCGCGACTTTAACTACATAGACGATGTGGTGGATGCCATGCTTCGCGCGGCCGTCGACGACTCCTGCAACGGCCAGGTGTACAACCTGGGCGGGGACGAGCCCATCTCGCTTGAGAACCTGGCCGCTCTGTTGGTCGAGATCGCCGGGCGCGGCAGCTACCGCATGGTGCCCTTTCCCCCGGAGCGCAAGGTGATCGACATCGGCGACTACTGGGGCGACTATCGCAAGATCCAGGCCAAGCTTGGGTGGCGCCCGCAGGTCAGCCTGCGCGACGGCCTGGCGCGCACCATCGCCTACTATGAGCAGTACCGCGCCGACTACTGGCGGGAGGGGAGCCCCAATGCCTGACCTGCCGCCTGCCGTCCCTGCCATCCCCTTCTACGACGCGCGCCGGGACTATGCAGCCCTGCGCGGTGAAATCGATGCCGCGATGGCAGCTGTGCTGCGCCGCGGCCGGTTTATCCTGGGGGAGGAGGGCAGCGCCCTCGAGGCTGAGTTCGCCGGCTACTGCGGAGCGGCCTGGGCGGTCGGCGTCGGCAACGGCACGGAGGCCATTCAGCTCATCCTGGAGGCGAGCGGCATCGGCCCCGGAGACGAGGTGATCACCTCGCCCCTCACGGCGGCCTTTACCGCGCTGGCCATCTCGCGGGCCGGTGCGACCCCTGTCTTTGCCGACGTGGAGCCAGAGGGCCTGACGCTGGACCCGGCCGCGGTGCGGGCATCGATTACGCCCCGCACGGCCGCGATTCTGCCGGTTCACCTGTATGGCCAGATGGCAGACATGGCGGCGCTCCAACAGCTGGCCGAGCAGCACCACCTGCGGCTGATCGAGGACGCCTGCCAGGCCCACGGTGCCCGGTTCGAGGGCCGGCGGGCCGGCAGCCTGGGCCACGCGGCGGCCTTTAGCTTCTATCCCACCAAGAACCTAGGCGCGTATGGCGACGGCGGGATGGCCGTCACCTCGGATGCCGAGCTGGCCCGGCGCCTCCGGGCGCTCCGGCACGGCGGGCAGACGGCACACTACCGGCACGACCTGGTGGGTGCCAACAGCCGGCTGGACGAGCTGCAGGCGGCGATCCTTCGCGCCAAGCTGCCCTTCCTCGAGTCGTGGAACGCTCGCCGGGCGCAGATCGCAGCCCGATACTCTGCCGGGCTGCGTACCTTTGAGGCGCCTGCCAGCTCTACCGGGCGCTCCCTGCGGCTTCCTGTTGAGCTCCCCGGGCGAGCGCATGCGTGGCACCTCTACGTCGTCCGCTCCCCCGCGCGGGGAGCGCTGCGGGAAGCCCTGGCGCGGCAGGGCGTGGGAGCCGAGGTCCACTACCCGGCCCCCGTTCACCTGCAGCCTGCCTATGCCTCGCTCGGCCTGCTGCCCGGCAGCTTTCGCCACGCCGAGGCGGCGGCTGAGCAAGTGCTCTCTCTGCCCCTTCACCCCTTCCTGGACGACGGCGAGGTGCGGGCGGTGATAGATGCAACGGCCCGCTGGCTACGGGAGGATGAGGATTAGGAGCTGGAAGGTCCGGCCGGCGCTGGTCACCGGCGGGCTATTCATGCTGGCCCTCCTGCCGCGCGTGGTAGCCCCCGCGCCTTTCATCGCCTGGGACGAGCTCTTCTGGACCCACGGCAGCGTGGCGTTTTGGACGGCGCTGCTCCAGGGCCGCCTTGCCGGCACCTTCATCATCGGCCAGCCCGGCGTTCCCGTTCTCTGGGTGTCGGGCTTGGCAGCCCTGCTCGGGGCGCTGGTGCGGCCCGGCGGCTGGCAGGCCTTTAGCACACTAGGGGCCGGGCCGGGCTACCTGGCCTTCGACGCCGACCTGCTGCGCCAGGCCGCGCAGTTCCTGCCGGCGGCCCGCTGGGGAGTCGCGCTGCTCTCGGCGGGCGTGGTGGCAGGCGCATATGCCTTGGGCCGCCGCGTCTTTGGCGCCCGGGTTGCGCTGCTGGGGGCCGTCCTTCTGGCCTTCGATCCCTACTTCCTGGCGCACTCCCGCGCCGCGGCACTGGATGCGACCTTGGCCGGCCTTATGTTGCTGGCCTTCTTGGCCCTGCTGGCCTACGCCAGGCGGCCTTCGCCGCGAGCCTTGGTGCTGGCAGGGGTGCTGGCCGGGGCGGCCGTCTCTGCCAAGCTTCCGGCGCTCTACCTGGTCCTTGTGGCAGCGGTGGTGTTGCTGATCGCCGCCTGGAAGAACCGGCTGCCGGCCGCTGCAGGAAACGGTCCAGGCGCGCCCGAGATGAGGGAGGACAGAGGACGGGTGCCCGTGCCCTGGGCGCTCATGCTGCGCCGCGTCGCCCTTAGGCTAGTGCGGGACGGCCTGCTGTGGGGTGGGGCGGCGCTCGCGACGTTCTTTGTCCTTTGGCCCGCCCTGTGGGCGGCACCGCTGCAGACGGTCGAGAAGCTGGTGGCTACCGTGGCCGAGTACAACGCCCGCCCCGACTCGGCCAACTTTTTCCTCGGGCAGACTGTGGGCGACCCCGGGCCCGCCTTTTACCCGGTCGTGCTGGCCTTTGCCCTGACGGCGCTCACCAGTGCCGGGTTGGCAGCCTGGCTGGCCGGCCTGGCGTGGAAGCCTGCCCGCCGGCTGCCGGCGGGCGCCCTGGCCGCCTATGCCCTGGGCTTCCTGGCCCTCCTGTCTCTCAGCCCCAGCAAGTATGCCCGCTACACGCTCCCGGCGGCCGTCGCCCTCGACTTGCTGGCCGCCGCCGGCTTGGTGGGCTGGCTGGAGGCGCTGGGGATGCGCACTGGCGTGCGTCGGGCGCTGCAGGTCGGCCTGTCCCTCGCGGTGATCGGGCAGATAGGCTGGACACTCGCCGGCCACCCGAACTACCTGGCGACCTACAATCCGCTGCTGGGGGGCACCCGTGCTGCAGCGCGGACGATCTCGGTCGGCTGGGGGGAAGGGCTGGACCAGGTGGCCACCTGGCTCAACGGCAAGCCGGACGCGGACCGGCTCAAGGTGGCGCTCTGGCCCATGGCCGGCCTGGCGCCCCGTTTCTCGGGGGAGACCTACCTCCTTGACGAGCATGGCCTCGTAGTGGCCGACTACGTCGTCGTCTACCTGGGCGATGCCCAGTTCCGGTCGCTGCGCACGGAGCGCTTCTATGGCGTGGCGGAGCCGCTGTTTACGGCCCGGCTGCGCGGTGTCGGTTATGCTTGGGTCTACCGTAACGTCTCGTATGAGGCTGAGCTGGACTACATCCAGGCACATGCCGGCCCCGAGGACTTGGTGCTGCTGGATGTGGATGCCCAGCTGGGCCGCCACTACTCCGGCCCGCAACAGGTGCTGGTCCTGGACGGCACGATGACGGCCGAGACAATGGCGCAGCGGCTCAACGAAGCCGCCGCCGGCCGGCCGCGCATCTGGTACATGCGCTACCGCCTGGTGGACAGCCAGACACGCCCCCTCCTCACCGAATTCCTGGTGGACGACACGACATACCTCGCGCACGTCGACTTTGACTCGGGCCGGCTCGTCGTCTTCCGCCCCCCGGCGCTTCCGCTTTTTGGCGCTCCGTAGCTCGGCGCAGGTCGCGTCGGTCAGGGGCCTTCGGCGATCGATGCTGGGCAGCCGGCGGCCTGAAGGGGGACGGATGAGGCCTTTGCCCAACCATGGAGGCGAGGCAGGCCGGGGCACCTGGTACACCCGGCCGGATCAGGCTGCCGCCTGGCTCGTACCAGTCCCAGTCTAGACAGGGACCGCCTCTTGTGATATCGTAACCTGCGCGTGTCGGGCCGACCGCCAAGATCCACCTGGGGGATGAGCCATGCCGGATGGGGTCCGTTTCTCGATAGTGGTGCCCGTTCTCAACGAGGAAGAAAGCCTTGAGCCGCTCTACGCGGCCGTCGTGGATTCCTTGGCCTCTCTGCCGGGTGAGGCCGAGATTCTCTTCGTGGACGACGGCAGCGCCGATGGTTCCCTTGCGGTACTGCGGTCGCTCTACGAGCGCGACCCGGCCCGCGTCCGCGTCATCCAGTTCCGCCGTAACTTCGGCAAGACGGCCGCCCTCAACGCCGCCTTTGCCCGCGTCCGGGGTGAGGTGGTCGTCACCCTGGACGCCGACTTGCAGGATGATCCCGCCGAGCTACCGGCCATGTTGGCCTGCCTGGACCAGGGGGCCGACCTCGTGGTGGGTTGGCGGGCCATCCGCCAGGACAAGCTGGACAAACGGTTGCCCTCCTGGTTCGCCAACAGGATGGTCCGTACTCTGACGGGCGTCCACCTGCATGACCTCAACTGCGGGTTCAAGGTCTACCGCCGCGAGGTTGTGCGTGACCTCACGCTCTACGGGGAGCTGCACCGCTACATCCCCGTGCTGGCGCACTGGAAAGGGTACCGTGTCACCGAGACGCCGGTGACCCACCATTCGCGCCAGTTTGGGCGGTCCAAGTACGGCTTCTCCAGGCTCGGCCGCGGGTTCCTCGATTTTGCCAGCGTGCTCTTCCTCACCAAGTACCTGAAGCAGCCGATGCGCCTCTTTGGCAGTGCCGGGACACTCCTGACTGCCGCTGGGGCGCTGATAATGCTCTACCTGGTGGTGCTCAAGTTCCTCGGTGAGGGGATCGGCTGGAGGCCTCTCCTCTTCTTCGGCACGACGGCGCTGGTAGTGGGGGTACAGCTGATCAGCCTGGGCCTGCTGGGGGAGATGGTGCGCAACCTGAACTTCCGGCCCGAGGATGAGTACTCGATCCGCCAGGTGTGGGATCGGCACGACTCTACCGGAGCAGGCCCTGCCGGCTAGGGCGGACATGCGCAAAGTCCTGGTCCTATCGCCGTGTGACGTGTTTCCACCCGTCCACGGCAGCAGCACGGCGATCTACCACACCCTGCAATTCCTGTCGCAGGGAAGCCGGGTGGCGGCAGTGCTGTGCTACCTGTACAGCCAGCACGGCACGGTGGACCTGGCGGGCCCGAATCTGCGCATCGAGCACCTCCCACCAGGGCCGATCGACCGGCTTGGCTACAAGGGGCTGGCCTTCAACCCAGGCTACTACCGGTTGGCCGCCCGCGTGATGAGCGAGTTCCAGCCCGATGTAATCCAGGCCGAGCTGCTGTGGACTGCGCCCGCTGCGCTCTGGCTGCGGCGCCGTTGGCACCGCCCCGTGGTCCTCATGCAGGAGAACGTCGAGTACCAGAAGTTCGTCCGCTTTGGCCAGAAGAGCCCACTTCTCCGCCTGGTGCGCTGGCTGGAGGCCTGGGCCTGCCGGTCTGCGGACCGCGTGGTGGCGCTCTCCGAGGTAGACCGCGACCTCATGGCGGAGCTGTACGGCCTGGACCCCGCCGCAATGACGATCATCCCCCACGGCGTGGACCCGGAGCTGTTCGACTACCGCCCCGATGGCGCCGCGGCGGCGCGGGCCAAGCTTGGGGTGGAGCCAGGCGCCCTCCTGCTCACCTTTGTCGGCAAGCTCGACTACGTGCCCAACGTACGGGCCGTCGGCTACATCGCGGACCAGATCGCGCCGGCCGTGTGGAAGCGCTACCCGGCTGCACGCTTTGCCATCATCGGCCAGGGGCAGGAGGCGGTCGCCCGCTATGCGCGCGACGGCCTCCTCTTCACCGGATTTGTGGACGCCAGGCCGGGCAGCCGGCCCAACCTGAGCGACTACCTCTCGGCCTCGGACGTCGTGCTGGTGCCGCTCGATGCCGGCTCCGGCACGCGGCTCAAGATCCTCGAAGCGGCCGCGAATGCGCGGCCGATACTCTCCACCCGGATTGGGGCGGAGGGGTTGGGCTTTGCGGACGGGCGGGAGATATTGCTGACCGATGCGGTGGACGAGGCGTTCGTGGAGAGGACCCTCCGGCTGCTGGACGATGCCGGCCTCAGAGAAACGCTGCGCACTGCCGCGCGCCAAAGGGTGCTCGACCAATACAGCTGGCATGCCCAAGTCTCCAAGATGCAGCAGGTGCACGAGGAGTTGTGTGCCGGCCAGCCATCCCAGAAGAACGGGTAAGGAGCAGACGTTTGAAAGCACTCGTCGTCATCTTTGAGCAGTTGGTGCCCATCAGTGGCGGGGGCACGCCGCGCACATCGAGCATCGTGCGTTCCCTGGTCGAGCGGGGGCACCAGGTGTACGTGGCGGCGAATTTCGGCGTCGACGAGGCCCAGGCCATGCGCGAGCTGGGCGCCTCCGGTGTCCTGCCCCTGCGCGGGGTGAGCCGCATGGACCCGGCCAAGATGCGCAAGTACGCCGTGACCATGCCGCTCAACATCCTGCGGGTGGCTGCTGCCATCTGGCGACTCCGGCCGGACCTGGTCCTGACCCACAATACGTCGGCTGGGTTTGCCGCGCTGCTGGGCAAGCTCTTCCTTCCGCGCACGACGACCGTGCTGGATCTGACCGATCTGTTGTTCGAGTACCTGGACGATTACCGGGGCGGCTGGCTGCGGCTTGCCGCAGCTGCGGGTCGCTGGATGGAGCGCACCGCGGTACGCCGCTCCGACCGGATCATCACCATCAGCCAGGCGATGCGCGACATTCTCGTCCGGTCCTACAGTGCGCGGCCCGACCGCCTGGACATTGTCCACGATGGCGTAGACACCCGCGTCTTTTACCCGCAGGAGGGTGCCGGCCTTCGGACCGCCCACGCGCCGGGTGCGGACCATGTGCTGATCTTTCACGGGGTCATCGACCCGCAGGACGGCCCGGAGCTGCTGGTGGATGCTGCGCCGCTGATCCTGGACCACCACCCCAATACCCGCATCTGGATGGTGGGCGACGGCACCGCGGTGCCCGGCCTGAAGGCACGGGTCGAGGCAGCGGGCCTGACCGATCGGTTCTTCTTTTCCGGTTGGGTGAGGCAGGCCGACGTGGCGCGCTTCATCTCTGCCAGTGACCTCGGGCTGGTCATCTTGCCCGACGTGCTCTCGGCCCGCGGGCGGGTGACCCTGAAAGAATTCGAGTACTGGGCGTGCGGCATCCCGGCCATCCTGCCCCGGCTGCCCGCCTTGCAGGAGGTAGTGGGCGACGAAGCCGCCAGCCTCTTCTACGCGCCCGGCGACGCGGCCGATTTCGCGGGCAAGGTGAGTGTTCTCCTGTCGGATGATGAGCGCCGCCGTGAGATGGGCCGGGTGGGCCGGCAGCGTGTGGCCGAGCAGTTCGAGTGGCGCGCCCTGACGGGCGAAATCGCGCGGCTGTGCGAGCAGTACCTCTCCAAGATACCGCCTGGAGGAAGCCAATGAAGGTGCTTGTAGCCAACCCACCCTGGCCCGGGCCGGGCTATGGCGCGCGGTCCGATGTGCGCTGGCCGCACAAGAGGAGCGACAAATACATCGAGTATCCCATCTACCTGTCGTACACTGCCGCCGTGATTGAGCAGGCCGGCTTTGAGGTGGGCTTCATCGACGCCATCATGGACGAGTTGGACATTGAGGGCTTTGCCCGGCGGGTGCAGGAGTTTGGGCCGCGCCTGGTGGTGCTCGAGACCTCCACGCCCAGCATCGACTTTGATCTCGAGACGGCCGCGGCTATCAAGCGGCTGTCGCCGGGCGCCTCGGTCGCGTTGCTGGGCTCACACGTCACCTACTTCGACCGGGACATCGTCGCACAGAGCCCCGCCGTGGACGCCGTGATCCGGGGCGAGTTCGAGTACACGGCCGCCGGACTGGCCCGCGCGCTGGAAGCCGGCGCCGGCCTTGACACGGTGCTCGGGCTCACCTACCGCGGCGCCGACGGCAGCGTCCACCGGAATTCCGACCGTCCCCTCTTTGAGCCGCTGGACGAGATGCCCTTCCCTGCCCGGCACATCGTCAAGGGCGAGGGCTACCGTGCAGGCATTTACAGCGGCGGCCGGCCGACCGCCATGGTCAGCTCGCGTGGATGCCCCTACCGCTGCACCTTTTGCCTGTGGCCCGACACGCTCTACGGCCACCAGTTCCGCGCCCGCAGCGCCGCAAACGTGGTGAACGAGATCGAAGAAGCGGTGCGCACCTATGGTCACGACGAGATCTACTTCGACGACGACACCTTTACCGTAGACCGCCAGCGAGTGCTGGAGATCTGCCGCCTCATCAGGGAGCGCGGACTCCACCGTGAGGTGGAGTGGATCGCCCAGTGCCGTGTGGACACGGTGGATCGCGAGATGCTCGAGGCGATGAAGGCCGCCAACTGCGGCTACATCCTCTTCGGCGTCGAGTCGGGTTCTCCTGAGCTTCTCAAGAAGATGAAAAAGGGCATCACCCTGGAGAAGGCGCGCTCGGCCTTCGCGCTGACCCGCGAGGTGGGCATCAAAACCCAGGCCTTTTTCTTGTTCGGCATCCCCGGCGAGACCCAGGAGACGATCCGCCAGACCATCGACTTTGCCAAGGAGCTGAACGCGTCCAGCACGCAATTCGCCGTCGCGATTCCCCACCCCGGCACGGCCCTCTACCAGGAGTGCAAAGCCAACGGCTGGCTGACCAGCGAGACCTGGGCGGACTATACGGCCGAGTCCTCTCTGATCGAGACCCCTATGTTGTCTGCAGCGGAGCTGGAGGCGGCGCGCATCCGGGCCTACCGGGAGTACTACTACCGCCCCCGCTACATTGTGGGCGAAGCGCTCAAGATCCGCCGGCTGGCAGACCTGAAACGCCTGGCGCGGGGGGCCAAATCGGTTCGCGCCCGGCTGCGCTTCTTCCGCTCGGCCGGCCGGGAGAACCGCCAGGCCTCTGACGAGCCTCGCGGCGATGAGGCTGGAGGATCAGCATGAGAAGCCGTTTCCCGGCGCTTGTCCTGGTGGCTGCCTGGTGCGCGAGCGCCCTGCTGCCGGCGGTCGCGCTGCCTGCCCGCGCGGCCGCTGGGCTTCCGGTCGCCGTGGAGGCACGGGCTCTGACGGCCGTCCAAGTCCGCGCCGGGCAGGGCTGGGCTGCCTGGGAGGTCGAAACCGGGACGGACGTCGAAATCGCCTTCAGCAGGCAGTCAGGCGGCCGCTGGTCGTCGCCGCAGGCTGTCCGGCCGCGCCCCGGGGCGTGGGATCGCTCGCCAAGCCTGTCCGTGGCGTCCGGCGGGGTGCCCTGGCTTGCCTGGGTGTCCACCGACCGCTCGGCTCCCGACACAACCAGGCTCTATGTGACGCGCTGGACCGGGCTGCGGTGGGCTGCTCCAGAGGCGGTTCCGCTGGGCGACAGCCTCTCCGCCGCCGCGCCGGCCCTCGCCGCCGGGCCGGACGGCACGCTCTGGCTGGCGTGGGTCGGGTTTGACGGTGTGGACGACGAGATATATGCCAGCAGCCGGACCGATCAAGGGTGGTCAACTCCAGAGAGGGTCGGCGACGACGATGTTGACCCGGCACTGTACGATTGCCAGCCGCAGCTGGCTGTGGGGCAGGACGGACGTCCCTGGCTGGTGTGGACGGGGCACCAGTCGGGTGTGGACGACGAGATCTACGCCAGCCGCCGGTCGCCGGCGGGCTGGTCGCCCGAGCAGATGGTCAGCGTCGACGACGAGGCACTGGACGTCGAGCCTACCCTGGCGCTCGACGCGCAGGGCCGCCCATGGGTTGCCTGGAAGGGCCGCGTCTCCGATGGCGCGACCTCGCACCGCCGTATCCTGCTGTCCCGCTGGGAGGCAGGGGCAGCCGCCTGGACGGCCGAAGAGGTCGTCTCCTCCCCGCCGGAGTGGGAGGTCGAGGAAGGGCACGCGGCCCTCACCCCGGGCCGGAGTGGGCGGCTGAGCCTGGTGTGGAAGGCCGAGGCGGGCTCCGCTTCGACCCTTGCCTGGCTCGAGGTTGAGACGCGACGCCCACTCGGGGCCACAAGCGACGCGCACAAGGGACCACACCACGAGGGGATGGGCGGCGCTCCGCAGGAGTGGGCGATCCTGCCGGGAGAGGAGCCGGTCCTAGTCTGGCTCGAGCCTGGAACGGCTCGCTCGGAGGCCTTTGGCGATTGGGCACCTCGGTCAGTCCCTCTGCGGGACACGGCCGGCTCCCTGGAGGCATGGGTCGACATGCAGCGGGATGAGCCACACATCTTGACGGACCCGATTCCCAACCGCTACCTTGCCTTTGGCGACAGCATCACGCGGGGCGAGTATGGCGGCTTTACGCCCTATCCGGCACTCCTGGAAGCCATGCTGGACAGCATGGTCGGTCCCTCCGAGGTGATCAACTCCGGCGTAAACGGCGAGAAGACCATCGGCGGCCTATTCCGGATCGGCAACGAGCTTGGGCTCTACCGTCCGCAGTATGTGCTGATCATGGAAGGCACCAACGATGTGACCCACAACATCCCACCGTCCGAAGTGCAAGAGAACCTGATGGTTATGGTCGACATCGCGAGGAACTCGATCTCGGGCATCAAGATCATGTTTGCGACCCTCATCCCGCGCAAGGACGGCCTCAACCCGCGAACCCAAGCCATGAATGAGCAGGGCGTTGCCCCTGCGGCTGCAGGCAAGCATGTGCCCCTCTGCGACCAGTGGACTGCCTTCTACTCAGACCCGAATTGGAGGCAGCTCTACTACGACTATCTGCATCCCAACCAGGAAGGGCTGCAGCGCCTGGCGGAGACCTTCTATGCCTGCATCACGGAGTATTGGCCAGCACCTCCCGACACAGTCCCTCCGGTGGCGGGCATGGACCCCCTGCCGTCGCCGGTCGAGTGCGCTACCGCCATCCAGGTGAGCTGGTGGGGCTCAGACCCAGAGCCCGGCACGGGGGTGGCAAGTTTTGACGTCCAGCTGCAGGTGGACGCGGGCGGTTGGACGGACTGGCTCCTGGAGACCACTCAGACCGAAGCGAGCTACTCCGATCCCGACAATGGGCACGTCTACAGCTTTCGCGTCCGTGCCCGCGACGTAGCAGGCAACGTCGGCGACTACTCTGCCCCGGCGTCGGTCCAGGTGCAGGACACGCACCCACCCGAATCGGTCTCTGTGGCCGAATTGCCGGCTGCGCAGCAGGCTCCCTTTGCCGTCGTCTGGGGCGGGACAGATGCCTGCTCCGGGCCTGTGGTCTTTGACGTGGAGTACCGCGCCGGCGCACAGGGCGACTGGATAACGTGGCTCTCCGAGACACCCGGCACGAGCGCGCTCTTTGATCCGGCCGATCCCCAGTACGGCGAGAGCTATTCCTTCCGGGTCCGGGCTCGTGACCAGGTCGGGCTTTGGAGTGACTGGTCGCCCCCTGTGTCCACACTCTTGGCCCTGCTGGTGCTACGCGGCGATGTACTCACCGTCCGCCACGAGCCGGTGATCTGGGCTGAGGTCAGTGCCGCGGGCTCGTTGGCCGTGCAACACCTGCCACGCGGCGGCTTTGTCGCCTACCTGGAGGGCCCGGGCGACTATGACCTGGAGGCAAGCCGCGAGGGCTTTGGGGTGCTGCCTGCGATGCATCTGGTGTCGGTGAACAGCGACGTGGCCGGCCTGGAGCTTGTGCTGCCACCTGCCGACGACGCGGTACAGAACGGTGGCTTTGAGACGGGCGGATGGGGCGATTGGCAGCCGGGGGGCACCGTCTCGCCGACGCTGGTGAGCGAGGCACACACGGGGGAGTGGGCGGCCCGGCTGGGCGGCGGGGATGGGGCATCTTCCCTGGTCCAGACCTTGTCTCTCCCCGGCTCGGTGGGCAGGGCCACCCTCTCCTTGCTGGCCCGGCCAGAGGGAGAGCCCGGAGGATTTGGCGCTCTGGAGGTTGTGCTGGCGAGCGCCGGGCTACCGCCCATCACCGCCACGATCCCCTTCGCCGAGGAGGGCTGGCAGCATGCCTGGCTGGCGGCCGAAGCGGTGGTGGGCCGGGAGGTGACGCTGACGCTGTCTGTGGCCGACGGCCCCCCCATTCGCCTCGACGAAGTGAGCCTGGGGTCGTCGAGTTTCGGCGGTGCCCACCTGCTGCTGCCGTTGGTCCTTCGGGCTGAGGGCTCGGAGCGCTCGGGCCCTGAGGGGGAACGCTGGCTGAGGTCGAAGCGATGAGCCTGGGGACACGCCTGTCCAGACTTCCGCGCTGGCTGGTCCGCTGCCTGGTGCCGCGCATCCGATACCTGAACCTCATGCGCGCGCTGGAGTGGCGCGGGTTAGCGCCCCACGTGCGCCAGGTGAAGGGCTGGCAGGTGCTGGACGTGGGCTGCGGCCATGGCCTCTATTCACTCGAGCTGGCCTGCCGGGGCGCGGTCCTGCACGGATGCGATCTCCAGGAGGCGGGGCTGGCTGTGGCGCGCCAGGTCTCGAACAAGCTGGGGCTGGACGAGCGGGCGTCGTTTGTGCAGGCGGATGCTACAGCTCTGCCCTGGCCGGATGGCCTGTTTAACCTGGTGGTGTGCAACTGTGTCTTGGAGCACATTGCGGACGATCAGGCAGCGTTGAGCTCGATGGCGCGCGTGCTGCGGCCGGGTGGGCTGCTCTATCTCACGGTGGATTCGGCTGAGCACGGCAGGGCCCTTGCCTGCCTGGAGCGGCTGCCCCGGCAGGCCCGCGCACGGCTCCTGAAGGCTCCGATCGCGGCAGCGCAGGACCTGTCGTCCGGCCTCGACGCGCTCTTGGACAGCCAGTACGCTGTCCGCCGCCGCTATCGCCGTGACGAGCTAGAGCTGAGGCTGACAGGGCTTGGCTTGACGATCCTGGAGAGCCGCGCCTACCTTACGGGGGTGGGCGCGGCCCAGTTCGAGCTGCTTCATGCCTGGAAGGGCCTGGATCCGGAGCGGGGCATCGGGAGGTGGTTGTACGTCGCCACATCAGTGCTGCTCTACCCCTGGGCTGCGTGGAGCGATGCGCAGCAACGCGGCCGGGGGCGCGGGCTGGCCCTCGTGGCGCGCCGGGGTGGCGAGGCCGGGTGGCTCGGTCGCAGGCCTTCGCCCATTCCAGAGGAGACCGGCCGGTGCGACCGGCCACAGCAGGGCCAGGGCGGATGAGGATCGGCGGCAAGGCTCGTGGGTGGCTCGCTCGGGAGACCAGCCACAGCGGCCGGCCACAACAGGTGGCCTCCTGGCTCCTTGTGCCAGTTCTCCTGGTGGGCTTTTTCCTGCGCCTGTCCTTTGCGCGGGGGGCAAGCCTGTACATTGACGAGCCGACCACGCTCTTGGCTGCCCGCTACACGGCGCAGTCGGGCGCGCCGAGGACACCCTCGGGAGCCTACTACACCTCTGGGCTGCTCTTCACCTACCTGGAGGCAGCCGTGCTGTCGCTGGGTCCCTACGACAAGGTGGCGACCCGCCTTCCCAGCGTGCTCCTTGGCACGGGTACGATCCTGGCCCTCTTCTTGGCGGGCCGGCGGCTCTTTGGTGTGCCGGCTGCCCTCCTGGCTGCCACCTGGCTTGCCCTGGACCCCGAGGCCATCACCTGGGACGGTCGGGCGCGCATGTATGCCCTGCTCCTCTTCTTTGTCGTCTTGGCCGTCTACTACTTCGTCAGGGGCGTCGTAGGGAGGGGCGCGGTCGGCGACCTTGGCCCATCCCCGGAGGCGGGTATGGAGACCCGCCCTACGACACGTTCGCCCGGCTCGGAAGGGAGATCGACCACGGCGACCGGCCTCTGCAGCGATCGAGACAGGCACTTGTTTGTGCTCTTTTTCCTGGCGGCCCTATTCACCCAGCAGGAAGCGGCGCTGCTGCTGCCGCCGCTGGGGCTTGTGTGGCTGCTGTGGCAGAGCCCGCGCGATTGGCTCCGGCCTTCGGTGTGGCTCGACCTAGGACTGCTGGGGGCGGGCCTGGGCCTGAACACCTACCTGCACAGGCTGATGGTGCTGCCCGGCGCTGCCGCATCGGCCGTGTCGCGCCCCTTTGTGGCGCCCGGGGGAGACATGATGGCTGGACTGGAGGCGCTGAGTCCCTTCTTCCTTGCTCCAGGCCGTTGGCCGGCAACGGCCCTCTTTGCCGTCGGGCTGTTGGGATTGGCCGTGGTGCTCGCCAGGAAGGGGCACAAGGCTCTGCAGGGCGGTGAGCGGGGGGCCGCTGCGGCGCTCTCCATCTTCTTGATTGGTATCTGGCTCGAGATGGCTCTCGTCGTGGGAGAGAGTTGGCGTCGCCCGCGCTACCTCCTGCTGATCCTGCCGTGGTTCCTTCTCGTCGCGGCGGCCGGCGCGGATGGCCTGCTGCGCACGTTGTGGGCCCGAGTGGGCCGCCGCCGGCGGCACCTTCAGCCAGGCACCACTTCCGGCGGTGCGCACGTGGTGCTCATGTTCCTGGTCACTCTGCTGATGGGTGCGTTCCTTGCGCCGCGCGCGGTCGCGGCAACGCGGGTGAAGGACTATGGCTACGACCTGGCATTCGAGTCGATCCGCCGGCAGTGGCTGCCGGGGGATGCGGTTGCCACGATAGCCCCTTCTGCCAGCCTCTTTTTCCTAGATCGCTGTGATTACTTGGCGATCGAGTCGGGCTTTGAGGGCTATACGCTGGAGCGTGGGGGGCAGACCGTCGAGGGATGGGGCCTGGTCCCACTGCTGCAGTCGCCGTCTGCCTTGGAGACGGCCCTGGCCTCCCATTCCCGCCTCTGGTTTGTGGTGGACATGATGCGGTGGGAGCGGAACTTTTCCACCCCGTTCAGGGACCTCGTGTGGCAGCGCATGGCGCTGGTGTCGTCCGAGAGGAAGGTACTGGTTTTTCGGTCCGGGCTCGATGTCCCGGCGCCGGCGGTGCACCAACGCAACGAGGTGGACTTTGGTTCGGTGCGCTTGGTGAGCACGGGTCTGGAGATTGCCTCCCTTCGGCCCGGGGAACCCGTGCGCGTGGTGTTCAACTGGCAGTCCCAAGCACCACTGGCGCAGGACTATTCGGTCTTTGTCCACGTGGACGACGGCGGGGGCGAGACCTGGGCGCAAGGGGATGGGGGTGTGGCCGGTGGGCTGTTCCCGATGTACGAATGGGAGCCTGGCGATCTGATCGCAGACCGCCGGGTTGTTGCTCTGCCGCCGGACCTTCCGCCCGGGCGATACCATCTCAGCGTGGGCCTGTATGAGCCTGCCACGGGCGAGCGGCTCCCGGTGGTCGCGGGCGGGGACCCCACCACCAACCAGGCAACGGCCGCCTTCTTCTGGGTGGGGGATCGCCCGGCGCCACCGCCTCCCGACCAGGCGCTGACCGCCCGCTTCGGCGGTCAGGTCTGCCTGGAGGGGTACGATCTGGAGACGGCATCGGGAGGGACCGCCGTTGTCCCTGGCGAGACGATCGAACTGGCGCTGCACTGGGGAGCCTGCGGTCCCATCATGGAGGAGCTGCACACCTTTGTGCACCTCGCTGCGGAGGACGGCCGGATCGCTGCGCAGGGCGACGGGCCGCCCATGGCCGGGAAGTACCCGACCCGTTTCTGGCTGCCCGGTGAGGTGCTGGTCGACGTGTATCACGTGCAGGTCCCGACCGCTGCCGGGCCGGGCAGCTACGTGCTGCGGGTGGGGCTCTACCTGCTGGGGAGTGGGAACCGGCTGCCGCTGGACGGCGGCGATGACGCGTTGCCATTGGTCATACTGGAGGTGGGCGAGTGACGGAGGAATCGAGGGCTACGGCAACGCTGCAGGGCGGCGTGTGGCACAATCTCCAGCGCTACCGTCGCCGCGTGACGGGCAGCGACTCGTGGTGCCGCTTTCTGTGGCAGGGGTTCGTGCTCACCCTCCTGTCCGGACGTCCCACCATTGCGGCGTCCGTCCTGCGGAGGGCCGCCTACCGTGGAGTGCTCGGCAGCGTCGGGCCGGGCTGCGTCATTGAACAGGGCGTGCGGCTCCTGGTGCCCAGACGGGTATTCCTCGGGCGTCGTGTCATGGTTGGGGAGGGGTGCTTCCTCGACGCGCACAACGCCAGAGGGCGCATTGAGCTGCAGGATGACGTGTGGCTCTCGCGCGGCTGCCTGTTGGTCACGGCCGAGACAGAGATTGTAGTCGAGCCGCAGGCCTACATTGGGCACCGTTGTCTCTTTTACGGTCACGGAGGGATCCGGGTGGGACGGAATGCCCTGCTGGCCAACGATGTGCAGCTGATCTGCGGCAATCACACCTTTGCCCGCCGCGACATCCCGGTGCGCGACCAGGCAGGTGAGGAGAAGCCGATCGTCATTGGAGAGGATGCCTGGCTGGCGGCGTCGGTCATCGTCCTCGGTGGGGTGACGATTGGACAGGGAGCCGTGGTCGGCGCTGGGGCCGTCGTGACGCATGACCTACCGCCCTTCAGCATTGCCCGGGGCGTGCCGGCACGCATCGTGGGGGAGCGCTAGGCCGCGTGCTGCAGGAGACCGGCACGCCCTCCGAGACGCGCCGTTCAGGGTTGCGCCGCTGGCTGACCAAGCCGGCCGTGCAGACGGCTTACTTTGTCGCCTTGCTGGCCGTGACGGCCTATTCGCTCGTCCGCGAGCAGGGGGACCTCCCCGACCTCTTCTCGCGCCTCGACTGGGCTATGGTGGGCTTGGCCGCGCTCGTCGCTGTACTGGATACCCTCTTCTATGTCTACATTCAGCACACCATCTACCGGGGAATGGGCGTGCGCCTGACGTTCCGCCAGGTGTTCAGCATCGTATGCCCCTCGCAGCTCGGAAAGTATGTGCCGGGGAAGGTCCTCATGGCAGGCAACTACTACCTCCTCTCGCGCCAGGTAGGGGTGGATGCCCGCGAGATCGGCAGCAGCTTTCTGGTGTCGACGGCCCTCTGGATCGTCTCGGCGGTGCTCTGCAGCCTGCCTGGCCTTGCCTCCCTCTCACCCGTGCTGCGGCTGGGAAGCGTGCTGCTCGCGGTTGCCCTTCTGGTCACCATCCACCCACGCGTCTTGAGCCGCCTGTTTCGTGTGCTGGCCTGGGCATTGCGCAAGCTGAAGCTTGGGTCGCTGGCAGGCCGGTTCGGCGAGCCCCTTGCCCTTCCCTACTCCTTCTACCTTCGGACTCTGCTCCTCTACCTGGTTGCCTGGGCAGGGGTCGGCCTCCAGGTCTGGCTCCTCGTCGCCGCCGTTCAGCCGGTTGGTGCGGCAGCGCTGCCCGTCAGCTTGGCGGCGGGAGCGATCGGCACGGTGGTGGGCTTTGTCGCCCTCTTTGCGCCGGGCGGGATCGGCGTCCGCGAGGGGTTGGGTGCCGTGATCCTGGCCCCGGCCACCGCGGCCGAGCCGGCGCTGCTGGCCTTTGTTCTCCTGCGCGTGATGACCGTGCTCGCCGACCTTGCATTCGGCGGGATCGGGCTGTTCCTCGGCCGCCGGGAGAAGCGCGAGAGGGCAGGTCAGCGCTGACCTGCCGCCCTCTCGCGCGCTGTTTGACTGACTTCCTCTCGCATGGTATATTCTTATGGCTCTGCCCATATCGAATGGAGGGATAGGATCGATGAAAGACAGGACTGGCGCGGCCGCCGGGCGGTGGGTCGCCCTTGGCTTTTCGTTGGCCCTGCTGCTGGCCCTCGCAGCCGGCTGGAGTGCTCGAGCCGAGGCATCGCTCCTGGACGGCGGCGGCAAGCTGCTGCAGTACCAGGTCCGGCTTGCCGGCGCCGAGGCAGACGATCTCGAAATCCTGTTTCCGCCCGGCTTCGAGTATGTCGGCCTGTCCCGGGGAAGCGAGGTGCTGAACGAGCCGCAGGTCTCTGAGCGGGGCAGGCGGCTTCTCTGGAACGGCCGAACCCCCGGAGCGGAGGTTCTGCTCTTCTGGGTTGCCCCATTGGGGCCCTCGCCTGCGCCCGGCACCCTGCCGGTCGCAGGGATCAGCGGCGAGGCGGAGCTCGTCGAGCCGGAAGTACATTCCCCTGCACCGCCGGAGGAGCGGCCCGCCGGATCCGTCGCCGGCACGGTCAGCGTCACAAAGACGGTGGAGCCGGAGGTCCTGCTGCCCGGCGACAGCCGCTGGCTGCCGATCTACGAGGTGGTCTTCTCCAACTCCGGCCCCCAGGTCGTGACCCTCGACTGGGTCACGGATACTTTGCCGACCGGCTTCCTCTTTGGCGGCATGGCGCTCGGAAGCGAGGTCGGCGAGCCGGTGGACGGCGAGGAGCCGGAGATTGTGTGGCAGGGGTTGGCGGTCCCCGGGAACGGGACGCTGACCATGCGCTACCGGGTGCGGGCGGTCCACGTTGGCGGCGAGTATCGGAACTCGGTTCTGGCCCTGTCGGGCGATGAGCCGGTAGGGCCTGTCGGCGCCACCCTCAGGATCGAGGCGAACCAGATCTTTGTTCCCCTGAGCCTCATGGAGTATGTCCCACCCGAGCCGGTCTGGCAGTTGACGAAGACGGCCGATCCGGCACTGGTGGACCCCGGCGACCCGGTGATCTATACCGTCGTGATCGCGAACCAGGGCAACCGCGCCGGGACGCTCACCCGGATTGAGGACACCCTGCCCGCCGACTTTGCGTTTCTCAGCATGGCCCCCGGTAGCGACATTACGACGCCTCCCTCGGGCACGACCGGGGTGATCTACTGGTCAGGTTCCTGGGAGGTGCTCCCCGGCGAGGATCTGACCGTGGTGTACGAGGTCGAGACTGGCGGCGGTGGGAACAAGGTCAACACCGCCCGGGCCTATGACTGGGGCAACGCGCTGGTGGCGGAAGGATCCGCCACGGTCGTGGTCGGCGGAGCGGGCCTGCCTTTCCAGGACGACTTTACCTTTGGCGTGTCGGACGACTGGGAGCCCTTCCTCAATTGGCCGGGCCTGGCCCCCGGCTATTGGGAATGGTCTGGCGAGATGGGCTCCTGGGGCCTGATGAACTATGACTATGCCCCGGATGACCTCCCGGAGTACAACGGATACAACCTCTTTATCTACAACGCCCCCGGGGCCCAGGGCTGGGCAGACTACCGGATAGAGGCGCGCATCAAAGATTCGAAGGGTGTGGATGCGACCAGCGGCCTGACCGGCATCTGGTTCCGTGGCACCTACGAGGATTCAGGTCTCTTCGACGGCAAAACGGTGGGCGGCTACTACGTCTACATGAAGCAGGCGGATGAGCATCTCTACTTCTTCCGTACCCCGCCCGGCAACCCCTCGTTCGCCGCCCAGGAGCTCGTCGCCAGCTACGCCTGGGCGCCGGGCATCTTCACCCACAAGTGGTACAAGCTGGTGATCGAGGTGGAAGGTGCCCATGTCCAGGTCTGGTTCGAGTATGACGAGGACGGCATCAGCAACCCTGTCAAGGTATTCGACTACACGGAGCCTGCGGGTGCCTGGACCAACGGGACGGTGGGACTGGCAGTGTACAGGACCATCGCCCGCTTTGACTACATCAACGTCCTGCCGCTGGACTGATCCGGCACGCAGGACGAACACGAAACTGGAGATGGATGGATGAGATTTCGGTGGTTGCTTCTGAGCAGTGTGGTCTTTCTAATCTTGGCACTTGGAGTCCAGCTTGGTCATGGAGTAGGCCAGGCTCAGGCGCCCGAGGTCGATCTCGTGGTCACCAAGTCGGTCGATCCGGCCGTGATCGCTCCTGACGAGCTTGTGATCTATACCGTGATGCTCGACAACACGTCTGGCGCGGACCTTACCGTCTCTTCTCTGACGGACACCATGCCTGCCAATTTCGAGTATGTCGGCCTCGCTCCGGGGAGCGGGTGGGGCGGGGAGCCGGCCTGCACGCCGCCGGTGTGTGCGTGGGCCGGGCCGATGGAGATCGCCGCCGGGGATAGCCTCACACTGATGTACCGGGTGTATGTGCCAGGAAGCGTGCCCCTGGACCCCCAGCCCTACGTGAATACCGTGGTAGCCGCGGTTGGGCCCGACGAGTACACGGCCCAGGCGGGCTTGATGGTGGGACAGGGCGAAGTGACCCTGGCCAAGACCGCGGCACCGCACAGGGTCGAGCCGGGCGGCGTGGTGGTCTACTCCGTTTCGCTGAACAATGACGGGTACGTTCCCGTTCCGCTGGATACCGTGACCGACATCCTGCCCGACGGCGTCACCTTTCTGGGCATGACCCCCGCCAGCGACATCCAGGACCCACCCGACGGTACAACGGGGGCGATTGTCTGGCAGGGGCCCTTCGAAATCCCTGCCGCCGGCGAGCTGCTGATCCAGTACGAGGCAGAGATGCCGCAGGGTGAAGACACCCTCTATCTCTACAACGAGGTCACCGCTCTGCTTGGCGACGGCACGCTCCTGGGCCCGGCCAGCGCAGAGGTGGTCGTCTCAACCGGCGGGGTGGTATACATTCCCCTCGCCATGAACAACTGGGCTCCGCCCGCCTTCTCCGTGACCAAGGCGGCCGACCCTACCGTGGTCTATGCCGAGGAGCCCGGTGGGCTGATCACCTACACGGTCGTGTTCAACAACGAGGGTACGCTGCCCGGCGAGCTCGCGGAAGTCCGCGATACCCTGCCGGCCGGCTTCACGTACCAGCGCATGCTGCCCGGCAGCGATGTCCTGGTTGATCCTGTGGGCACCACCGGCGAGATCGCCTGGGCGGGACCTTTCCCGGTAGCCGGAGAGGGTACCTTGACCCTTGTCTATGAGGTTCGGGCCAGCACCGAGATAGGCACCTACGTGAACAGCGCAACGGCTACAGCCTCGGTGGGCGAGTCCCCGAAGGAGCCCGCCTCCGCCACCGTGAAGGTGCAGGCTGCCATCCTCCTGGAGGACAACTTTAACTCCAACGCCAACCAGTGGACCCCCTTCCTCAATTACTGGCGCCTGTCACCCGAGCAGTGGTGGTGGCAAGACGGGGTGGGCTACCAGGGAAGCGGCGCCTACCTTCACAGCATGTACGCCGGCCCGGACGAAGCACACGATGCGCTGTCGATGGCCCTGGTGCCAGGATCGGAGGACTGGACCGACTACCGGTACGAGGCACGCGTGTTCCTGGAGCCTACCGGCCTGTGGGCTCCCCAGGTGTCGCTCTGGTTCCGCGGCAACTACCAGGAGAGCGATGTGGCGGGCCAGTGGGTCTTGGGTTACTACTTCCTCATCTACCCCAAGTCAAGCAAGATTGCGTTCATGCAGACGATGACGCCCGATGACTGCATCGGGGAGGACTGCGACTACCCCGATGTGCTGTACCACTTCTCCAACCCAATGGCCTTGCTGGAGATACCCTATCCTCTGGGCTCCGAGTGGTTCGGCCTGTGGCACCACATTGCAGTCGAGGTACAGGGAAACCACATGAAAGGCTACATAGACGGCAACCTGGCCCTCGAGTTTACCGATACCGAAGGGACCATCATCCCGAGCGGCACGGTGGGCCTCGCCACCTACAAGGTTCCGTTGGTGCGTTGGGATGACGTCCTGGTGACGCCCCTGGACTGAGTCAGAGCTGCGCGGAGAGGCTTGCATCCGGCACATGCCGGGGCAAGCCTCTCTCTGGCGCTGCAGGCTGGTTCGGTGTTGAGCAAAGGCAACCATGGCGCCACGACCATCCCAACCCTCCCCTCGCCAGCCGCTGCCGAGAGCCCTGGCTGCGCTCGGTGCCACGGAGCACCCTCTCTGGCCGCGCGCTGCGGTCGTCGCCGTGCTGGCCGGGCTGGTCGTGTTTCATGCGATCAATAACTGGATCTGGCTAAAGGCCAACGTCACGATCCTCGGCTGGGACGTGCCCGGGCACCTGGGCACCAGCCTGGTTTACAACGGAATCCTCGATCCCCTGACGCCCAAGTCGCTCTTTGAGGCGGTTGTCTGGCACCCGAACCGGCCTCCCCTGGTCTATCTCTCCACCGTCCCCCTCTACCGGGCCTTTGGCGCCACTGTGGACATCGGGACAATGGTCAATGTCCTCTATCTGGCTATGCTGTTCGGGGCGGTCTATGGAATAGGCAGGCACCTAGGAGGGCGGCGCGTCGGGCTGCTGGCGGCTGTTACTGTCGCGCTGCTGCCCGGCATCTACGCCACGTCGCGCTTTTTCTACCACGAGCTGGCGCTCGCTGCACTCGTTTCGTTGAGTGTATTCCTGCTGCTGGAGACCAACGGCTTCACCAAGCGAACCGCCTCGCTCCTCTTTGGCCTCAGCTTTGGCCTGGGGCTCCTGACGACGCGCACCTACCTTACCTTCATCTTTGCGCCCTTGGTCCTGGTGATCCTGCGCTCGGATACGCTGCCGACCCTGCTGCGCCGCCTGCGCGGCGGCTTTCGCCTGAGCCCGCGCGACGTGCTCCTGTCACTCGGCCTGGGGCTCGTTCTGGCCGCGCTCTGGTACCTTCCCGGCCGCGAGATCGCCGCTGGTCTGCTCCTGCGGCGGTGGCTCCTGCCGCTGTGGGCTGCCCTCCTCGCGGCGACCATCTACCTCCTGCGGCGAACGCCGGACGCCGGCACCAATCTGGTGTCCGCCCTGGCGCTGGGCGGAACGCTGGCCTCCGTTTGGTACCTGCCGCGCATCACTTTTGTGCAGAACCTTCTGAGCTTTGGCTTTGGCGTGAACGACCCCCGCGAGCGGTCGGCCGGCCTCGATCAGCTGAGCACCTATCTCTACTTCCCCCTCAAGCTCGTCAACGAGCACCTTTCCCCGGTGACCAGTCTAGTTCTGCTGGCTGCTGTGGCGGCGCTGGTCCTGTACGTGGCCCGCCGGCGCGGCTGGTGGAGTGCGCTGCGCCATGCCGATCGCGCCTGGTGGGCGACCGCGCTGTGGATCGCAGGCTCGTACCTGGTTATGACCCTTTCCATTTATCGCAAGTCGCGCGGCATTGTCCCGATGCTCCCGGCCCTGGCCCTGCTTCTCGCTGCCGGCCTGTTCAAGCTGCCGTGGCGCAGGGCCGCAACCCTCCTGGCAGGGCTGCTCGTCGGCTGGGGACTGCTCCAGTTCTTTGTACTCTCCTACCCGGGACCACACCGGCTTGCCGAGCAAACCCAGTTCCGATGGCCTGTCCTGGGGGACAGCGGCCTCTTCGCCCAGGGTGGCACGGTCCTGCTGCCAGCTTCAGGAGAGACCGATCCGGATTACTGGGTCGAGCCCGAGCTGCTCCGGCGGGTTGAGGCCGGGCGGCAGGCAGACGGTTTGCAGATTGCCTCCCTGGGCGTTGTGGCGAACAGTGCCCACCTGAACGCCCTGTTGTTCAGCCTGGTGGCCTCCCAGGAGTACCCGGGCATTCAGGTCCGCGATCTGGCCGGCCTGGGGCCGGACGATGTGATTTCTTCCATGTTGTTCGAGCAGGATTACCTGGTCTGGAGCAGGGCGGACCGCTCAGGTCTGGATTCCGCGCTCTCGCAGGCCCTGGATCGCATGACGGCGGGCGGCGGCTTCTTTGGCGCGGCCTATACCCTCGACAGTGAGCTCTCCGTGCCCGGTGGCGACAGCGTGCTCCTCTACCGCAAAGTGCAGCGTATGGAGGCCCCCTACGATGCGGCAGACTATGCGGCCGTTGCCGGGCGAATCGTGAGCGGGGCGAGTCCGGCAGACGCCATCTTGCTTGTGCCGCCTGCGCAAGTGGAGGCACTTGGGCGCACCTACGCCGGCAGCCTGGCTCCCTACCTGCTTCCCAGGGAAGTGCCGTTGGACCGCCCAGAGACGGAGCGGACGCTGCGTGACCTCGTCGACCGCCACCCCGTCGTGTGGGCCGTATTTCGGCAGGAGGACGGCGTCGATCCGGACCACTTCATTGAGGCCTGGCTCAACTCCAATGCCTACCGGGCGCACAGCGAGTGGAGTCACGGTCTCCGGCTGGTGGTCTATGGCGCTCCCGGCCCCGAACCGGCCGACAGGCCACAGCAGAGCCTGGAAGCCAGCCTGGGTGGGCAGGTCAGGCTGCTGGGTTACAGCCTGGTCGAGACCACGCTCCGGCCCGGCAGCGTCGTGCGGCTGGCCCTCTATTGGCAAGCGGACGACGCTGCAGCCACCGAGCGCTTGACCGTGTTTGCCCACCTCGTGGACGACCAAGGACGGCTCGTGGCTCAGCAGGACAGCGAGCCGGTGGGCGGCTCCCGCCCAACCACAAGCTGGGCAGCCGGCGAGGTGATTCGAGACCCAATCGGCATCCTGCTTCCGCCGGACCTCCCGGAGGGTGAGTACCGGCTGGCCGTTGGCCTCTACCGGCCCGGAACCGGCGAGCGCCTTCCGGTGTCGGGGCCAGGCGCAGGAGTGGGGATGGACGACCATATCTACCTGGGGGAGAAGCTTTGCGTAGAGCAACCCTAATTCGGAACGGAAAGAGGGCCAACCTGCCATCCCTGGTATCGGTCCTGGTGGTGTTGGGACTGTTGTCGTCGGTGGCGTCGTTGGCCGGCTGCGACTCTGCCGCCTCGGATGGCGTCCGGCCCAAGCGCCTGGTTTGGATTGTCGTGGATGGAACCCACCTCGATTTCGACCTCGCGCCGATGCCTTTCTTCTCGGAGCTGATCGCTCGGGGCACCTTCTACTCGCAGGCGTGGGTCGGCCAGGCGCCCAACAACACTCCTGCCAGCCATGCCTCATTTGGCACAGGACGCTTTCCCAGCCACCACGGCGTCCTGGACTTTCTCTGGCGCACCGACCCGGGGCGGCCATCGGACCCGGTCGAAGAGATCATGACCAACTTTACTGTCTACACCGGGGGTGAGCCCGTTTGGGAGCAGATGGCGGCCCATGGGGCGACCGGGCTGGCGGAGATAGCCAAGGATCAAGCCGGCGCCACGGTGTTTGCCGTCACCTCTGAGAAGGGGTACGCCATCGCGCCCTGGATCGGCTCGCAGGGCGACGTCATCGTCTTTCCCAGCCATTGGCTGGAGGACGATGTCCTGCACGTCCAGGCTCATGCCGCGATTGGGTTTGAGCCACCCGATCCTGCCTTTGTGGACGGCTGGGCAAGGGACTATCAGGTTGTGGAGCTGGCTGACTACGCCCAACTGGACACCTGGGCAACGGACGTCGCCATCGCCGCCGTACAGAGCTACCGGCCCGACGTCCTGCTGATCAACCTGAGCCAGACGGACGAGATTGGGCACAAGACGGGAGGCCTCGACGGCGACAACCCAGATGCCCTGGCCCAGATTTTGGCCAACGTGGACCGGCAGGTCGAGCGCCTCTGGCAGGCCTATGCCGACCTTGGGCTGGTGGAGGAGACCCTGTTTGTCGTCTGTACCGACCATGCCATCTCGCAGACGGACACCATGGGGCCCTACGACGCCCTCAACGAGGCCCTGGCCTCGATCGGCCTCCGGGAGGTCTCGCAGGGACCTCGCGAGCAGATGTGGCTCTCGGATCCTGCCAAAGCGCAGGAGGCAGCCAAGCTCCTGGTCCGCGAGTTTCCCGACTACCTACTGTCTGTGAGTTACCGTGACCCTGCCACCAGCCGCTACACAACGCTTCTCGCCGAGGACGTCCCGCAGGAGGCCGAGGTCCGGGAAGCGCTCGACTATCTCTTCAATGCCACGGCCGCCACTCCTCAAGCTGCCGACCTGCGCATCATTACGCGCCGGCCGAACGGCACCGTACTGGGTCAGGGGCGCCACTACAATACGACCTGGCCGCTGCAGCATATCTGGATGATCCTGGCGGGGCCCGGGGTTCGCCCCGGGTACGAGTCCTCCTATCCGGCCCGTGTCGTGGACCTGCTGCCCACGCTGGCCGCGCTCCTCTATCCTGACTACGAGGGCACATGGGACGGGATCGTCCTGGCCGATGCCCTGGAGCACTCCTCCCGGCAGGCACGGGCATCGCAGGCCGGGCAGGCAAAGACCATGCAGCGCTACCAGGAGGCCCTGATGGCGCTGGAGAGGCACAGCCGCTGAGGGGGGCAAGATGGACCTATCGGTAGTCGTTCCCGTCTACAACGAAGAGGAATCGCTGGAGCAGTTGCACCGGCGCCTGACGGAGGCGTTGGCGGGGCTGGACCGGTCGTACGAGCTGATCTTTGTCGACGACGGCAGCCGGGACGCCAGCTTTGAGGTCCTGCAGCGCTTGCGGGCTGCGGATGGGCGGGTGCGGGTGGTCCGCCTGCGGCGCAACTTTGGCCAGACGGCCGCCTTCAGCGCCGGGTTTGACCGCGCCAAGGGCGACGTGATCGTCACGCTTGATGCCGACCTTCAGAACGATCCGGCCGACATCCCGGCCCTCCTGGCCAAGATCCAGGAGGGGTATGACGTTGTCAGCGGGTGGCGCCGTGACCGGCAGGACCGTTTCCTCGACCGCCGGCTGCCTTCCACCATCGCCAACGGGCTGATCTCGTGGGTCACGGGCGTCCACCTCCACGACTATGGCTGCTCGCTCAAGGCCTATCGCCGCGACGTGCTCTCCGATGTGCGGCTCTATGGCGAGCTGCACCGTTTCCTCCCGGCGCTGGCCCATGGCATGGGCGCGCGCGTGGCAGAGCTCCCCGTCAGCCATTTCCCGCGCCGCTTCGGCCGCTCCAAGTATGGCATCTCGCGCACGCTTAAGGTGCTCTTGGACCTGTTGGCGGTCAAATTCCTGCTCAGCTATTCGACTCGCCCCATCCACATTTTCGGCCTGCTGGGCATTGGGTCGCTGTCCGTTGGTACGATCCTGCTGGCGTACCTCGGTGTCGTCCGCGTTTTCCTTCACCAGGACATTGGCGACCGCCCCCTGGTGCTGCTGGCCATCCTGCTGACCATTTTTGGGGCGCAGTTGGTGACCAGCGGGCTGCTGGCGGAGCTGGTCATCCGCACCTACTACGAGGCCCAGGGCAAGCCGATCTACACGGTACGCGACGACCTGGGTGGCACCGACACCGATGGAACTCACCCGGGCCGTGATTAGGCAGCAACGCCTGCAGCAGCGGTGGCCGTGGCTTGCCTTGGCCGCCATAGTTCTCCTGGCACTCTGGGCACGCTGGGGATACTTCACCAACGGCGACCCTTTCGTGGACGAATGGGCGACGATGGTCGCAGCGCGAAGCGTTTGGGAGCGTGGCGTGCCCATCCTTCCGTCGGGCATCTTCTACGGCCACGGGATTCTCTTTACGTACCTGGATGCCCTCTTCCTGGGGCTGTTTGGCTGGACCGCGGAGGTGGCTCAAGCCCCCAGCCTGGTGGCCGGCTTGGCGGCCGTCGTGCTCGCCTACCTGGTGGGCCGCCGGCTCTTCGCACCGCGTGCAGGCGAGACCCTGGTCGCCTGGCGGGGGGAGGCTGTGGGCCTCCTGGCGGCGGCCCTGCTGGCGCTGGACCCGGTCGCGATCATCTGGGCCGGCCGGGCGCGGGCCTACACCCTGCAGCAGGGATTGGTGTTGCTGGCCGTCCTTCTTCTCTACCGGCGGCGCACCATCGCCTTTGCCCTGGCCTTTGCCGCTGCCGTCCTGGCACACACCGAGTCCGCCCTCCTGCTGCCCGGATTCGCCTTGGGCCTCTGGCTACTGGAGGGCCGGGGCGTCCTGCGGAACGCTCGGGCGTGGCTTGCGATGGGCATCGCCGGGGCGGCAGTGGTGGCTCAGCTGCTCGTCTACCGCTTCATAGCCACCGGCAACGCCGGCCGGTTCGAGGTGGTGGACGATGTGCGGCCCGGCTTCCAGCTGTCCCTGGACCTGGTGGCGGGCTTCAGGCCGCTCGTGCCCTACTTCGCCGAGCCCAACCGGCTCGTGGTCACGCTCTTCGCCCTGTTCGGGCTACTGCTTGCCGTGCGTGCCTGGCGCAGGCGCGAAGGGGCGGACGGCTACCTGCTCCTCTACCCGCTCTTCCTGGCTCCGCTTCTGATTCTGCTCACCGTGATCGGCCAGAGCTGGAAGGATCCGCGCTATCTTTTCATGCTGCTTCCGGTTCTCTTCCTCCTGGCTTCGGCCGCGGCGGTGGACCTGCTGGCGTCCCTCTGGACGGGGCCGGCGCGCCCGGCCTGGCCCAAGGCCCTTGCCGGTGCGGGCCTGGCTGCCCTCCTGCTGGGGCCCATGCTGCCTGCCGCCCTCAAGACAGCCCACCAACTGGAGGAAGGGTACGGCCCGACGCTGGCCTATGTGCGGGAGCAGCTGCAGGCCGGTGACCAGGTGGCCGGCTGGGCGGCGCCTGCGATCTCGGTCGAGCTGGGGCGGATCGATTACTTTGCCATGCAAATCCGCCACGAAGAGTTTATCATGAAGAGGGACGGTGTCTGGATCGATCGCTGGGTAGGGGCGCCACTGCTGGACAGCGTCGAGCATCTCGGGGCCGCGCTGGACCGACCGGGCCGGCTCTGGTTCCTGGCGGACGAGTACCGCTTCATCGCGCGATACACGCCGGAATTCCGCCAAGCGATCTGGGATCGAATGGACCCCGTCTATCGATACCATTATGCGATTGCTTTCCTCGAGCGCCCGGCGGGGGAGCCGGCCTACCGTCGGGACGTTCAGATCGGCTTTGAGCGTGGTCTGGACCTGGTGGGCTACGACCTGAGTCCCGCCGCACTTGAGCCGGGTGGCGAGCTGACCCTCGCGCTGCACTGGACCGCGCGGGAGTGGGTGGATGCGCCCTATACCGTCTTTGTCCACCTGCTCGATCCCAGTGGGGGAAGGGTGGCCCAGGACGATGGCCCTCCGCTCGATGGCCTGCATGCTACGGACCACTGGGTGCCGGGGGAGCGCCTGCGCGACGAGCGCCGGTTGGTCCTTCCGGGGGATGCCGAGCCCGGCCGCTACCGGGTAGAGGTGGGTTGGTATGACCCTGTGACCTTGGCCAGGGTGCCCTTGCTGGACGGGCGAGATAGCCTGTGGCTGGCAACCCTGCCCCTGGGCCTGGGCGAAGTGGCCGACCCCGGCACAAGGGTGGGCTCGGCACTGGATGGGCAGGCCGAGCTCGCGGGCTACGACCTGTGGCGCCTGGCGGGCGGTCAGTGGCTGCCGCTCGGCGCGGGCGAGCCGCTGTCAGCCGGCGATCGGCTGAAGGTGAGGCTCGTCTGGCAGACACTGGCCGAGATGGACATCGACTATACCACGTTCGTGCACCTGGAAGGCGCAGACGGTGCCGTGTGGGGGCAGCACGACGGGCCGCCGGCGGGCGGCACCTATCCAACCTCGCACTGGCGGGCGGGCGAGCGCGTGGCGGAGGAGCATGAGCTGACGGTAGGCGAGGCGGCGTCGGGCGCTGTGCGGCTGTCTGCAGGCATGTACCGGCTGGAGACGATGGAGCGGTTGGGCGAGGCGATCCAGCTGCTCCAGCTGGAGGTCGTGCCGTGACGGCAGCGGATCGCCCTCCTGTGGGTACGCCGGGGGGCCGGCGGCCTGTGCCGTGGAAGCGCGTCCTGGCAGGCGCGGTGCTCACGGCACTCGTCGCCGCCGCGGTCGCCCTTCGCTGGCTCTACGTCGAGCGGATCAGCCTCTTCTTCGACGAGTATATCACCATCTATGCGGCGAAGACCATCCTTCAGCGGGGTGTCCCTCTCTTCCCATCCGGCAACTTTTACACGCACGGCATTCTCTTCAACTATCTCTTGGCCCCCGTACTGGGCGCCTTTGGGCTGAACGAGGCGATCCTCCGGCTGCCGAGCTTGCTGCTCAGCGTTGGCACGGTGGTACTGGTCTTTTTTGCCGGCCGGCGCCTCTTTTCCACCACCGCCGGGCTCGTGGCGGCCGCTGCAGCCGCGCTGGACCCCGAGGCAATCGCCTGGGGCGCCCGCGCGCGCATGTACACTCTGCTGCAGCTCCTGGTGCTGCTGGCGACCTGGGTCTTCTACCGCGCCGCGATTGAGGACGACCGGCCCAGGCTGCGCTGGCTGGCCATTGGCCTCGTGGTGGCTGCCATGCTCGCGCAGGTCGAGGCCGCGCTCCTGCTGCCGGCGCTCGGGCTGGCGCTGGTGGCCGCACGCGGCGTGCGCTGGTGCCTTCGCCCGAGCGTGCTCGCTCCCTTCCTGGTCGGCCTGGCCGCTTTTGCTGCCATCGTCTCCGGGGCGAACCTCGGCGAAGCCAGTCACCTGGAGCAGATTGGGGAGGTGCGCCCCTATCTGACCCTGCCCGGGAGCAACCTCCTTGCCGGCTTCAAGAGCTTTGCCCCGGCTCTGCTGGACGTGTGGCGCCTGCCCTTTACGCTCTTGGCCGTCGCCGGGCTTTTCTACCTCTTCCGGCGGCCGGGCCGGAGCTCGCCCTTGGTCTATTCCTACATGGTCTTGGCGGTGGTGCTCGGCGAGCTGTTGTTCCTGGCCGGCCCGACCTGGCGCGTGCCGCGCTATGCCTTTATGCTCCTGCCAATCCTCTGGCTGATTGCCGGAGCCGTCGTGGGCCGCTGGCTCCGCCCGGCCTGGGCAGGTGCCGTGGCCTCCCTGGGGTTGGCAGCCCTGGTCGGGGTTACCGGGTACGCTTCGGCCTTTACCCAGGAGTGGGGGTACGATCGCGCCTTCCGCCACGTCCAGGGGCAATGGCAGCCAGGCGACGTGGTGCTCACGACCCATCCGCCGGCGAGCATGCTCTACCTGGACCATTGTGACTACTACGTCATGCAGCTTGGCTGGGGCGAGGATCTGATGCAGGGCGCAGGCGGCGTGCAGGTCGACCGCTGGACGGGGACCCCCTTGCTCAACAGCGTCGAGCAGCTTCGCGATGTGTTGGCTGCCGGCCCCCGCGTCTGGCTGGTCGTGGACGGCTGGCGCTTCCAGTCGTGGTTCGAGAACGAGTTCATCCGCACGGTCCTGGATCAGATGGTCCCGGTGTATGACGAGCGGGGCATGGCCGTATTCCTGGGGGAGGGCTATACGGAGCCTACGCCCCCGGTCCTGGCCTGGCCGGTGATGGCCACCTTTGGGGATGAGCTGGCTTTGGAAAGGGTCGATCTGCCGGTGGATAGCCTGCAAGCCGGCGGCCGGCTCGAGGTGAGCCTCGCCTGGCATTCGCTGGCATCTACTCGCCCTGCCTACACGGTCTTTCTGCACCTGGTGGGGCGTGACGGCGCGCGAGTCGCGCAGGTGGACGAGCCGCTGCTGGGAGGGTTCTACCAGCCGACGGTCTGGCCCAAGGGAGAGACGGTGCTGGATCGACACACCGTCCCCGTCCCGGCCGATCTGCCCGCCGGCCGCTACCGGCTCGACATGGGCCTCTACCGGCCCGGCAGCCGGGAAGCGGTGCTACTGGCGAAGAGCGGCGCGGACCGCGTCGCGCTCGGGTACCTGGACACGACGGGGCTGTCCACCCCCATGCCCCAGGTGCCCCTCGAGGCAGATCTCGGCGGCCAGATCCGGCTGCTGGGCTACTCCCTGGCATGCGAGCCGCCTTCTGAGCGCTGCACCGTTCGTCTCTATTGGCAGGCGATCACCAGGCCCGATGCCAGCTACACGGTCTTTGTGCACCTGGTTGGGCAGGAGGGCCACGCGGTCGCTCAGCATGATGGCCTGCCCGAAGGGGGCTTTTACCCGACCAACGCGTGGCAAGTCGGGGAGACGATCGAGGACGAGCACCCACTTGCGATCGAGGCCGGCTTGCCGGCGGGGGACTACCCCCTGATCGCCGGGCTCTACCTCCTGGAGACAGGGCAGCGCCTGCAAGTGGTCGATGCCGGCGGCCGGCCGGTGGGCGACAGCGTCACGCTGACCACGATCCGCCTGCCGGGACCATAGGTGCGCGCCCTGCCGGAGGCCTTGTGCGACCGAGACGGACCGGGTACGGCGCACCGCCGGGCAGGCGCGCCGCACCCGATCCGCCGATGGGCGAAGGCTTCTGACGGAGCCCCGTCGATCTTGACCGGGGCGGGCATCGGGCGTAGTATGCTTGTGAGTTCGCACCGAGGAGGGCCGCGTGCCGCCAAGTGAAGGGTCCGGCGCAAGACGCTGGACCATCATCGCCGTATGGACATTGGTGCTTGCCTACGCTGCCTTCTTTGCCGTCCTCACGATCCGGCGCCACAACGCGTTTCAGAGCACGGACTTTGAGCTGGGCAACCTGAGCCAGATTGCCTGGAACAACCTGCACGGCGCGCCCTTCATCATGACCAACCCGGAGGGCGCCCAGCCGGAGAACTCGCTCGGCATCCACGTTTGGCCCATCCTCCTGCCGGTGTCGCTGGTCTACCTGATCTGGGCCGATCCCAGGTCGCTCCTCATCCTGCAGGCCATCGTGGTCGCCCTGGGCGCATGGCCCGTCTACTGGCTGGCGCGGCGCGCCCTTGCCGGCGCAGAGGCAGAGGCCGGTGCCGTGCGGGTGGGATGGCTGGCACTGGTCTTTACCTTTGCCTACCTCATGTTCCCGGCACTGCAGGCTGCCAACCGCTTTGACTTCCACGAGATCACCCTTGCGCCCACCCTGCTGCTCATGGCCCTGTGGCGGCTGGAGAACGCACAGTGGGGGCGCTTCGCGATGTGGTCCGGGCTGGCCATGGCCTGCAAGGAGGACGTGCCGCTCCTGGTATTCATGCTTGGGCTCTACCTCCTGGCCGTCCGGCGCAGGCGCTGGCCCGGACTCGCCACCATGGCCGCCGGCGCCGCCTGGTTCTGGTTGGCTGCCGGGGTGATCCTGCCCCATTTCGACGTGGCGCAGGCATCCCCGCTCGGCTATCGCTACGGCCACCTGGGCGACAGCCTGGGAGAGATCGTCCTGACCTTTCTTACACGGCCCGGCACGGTCCTCGGCTACCTCTGCACCGGCGCAAACTGGGCGTACGTGCGCGACTTGCTGTCTCCCATGGCCCTCCTATCGCTTCTGGCGCCAGAAGTCCTGGTGCTGGCGCTGCCGGCCCTGCTGGAGAACCTGCTCAGTGTCAAGTCGCAGATGCACGTCCTTGAGGGCTACCAATACAGCGTAACCTTGGTGCCCTTCGTCGTGGTCTCTGCCGCGTATGGTGTGGGCCGGCTGAGCCGGAGGCTGGGTGGCCGGAGGTTCGTGCCCTATGTGCTTGTGGCGCTGGTGCTCGCGGCAACCCTGGCCTACCACGTAGGCCACGGCGAAACGCCCCTGGCAGCCGGCTTTGAGTGGCCCAAGGTGACGGAACACCACCGCTTGGGTGCTGCCCTGGCCGAGCGAATCCCCCCAGACGCGGCTGTGAGCGCCCTGCCGAGGCTCTTCCCGCACGTCAGCACGAGGCGCTATGTCTATGCTGTGAACCAGTGGGACGGCAGCAGACTCTCCCGGCTGGAGGGCGCCGAGTATGCCTGGCTGGACGTGACCAACTTCTGGCCGCTCCATCCGAACGACCTGAAGGCCGGCGTCGATCAGATGCTCTCGGGTGGTTTCGGGGTGGTTGAGGCGGAAGATGGCTGGCTGCTGCTGCGCCGAGGCGGGGGTGAGACGGCGCTTCCGCCGGTTTTTTTCGACTTTGCCCGGGTGCGGGAGGATCACCCCCAATATCCTATGCAGCTTCAGTTCCTGATAGGGGAGGAGCCGGCGGTGGAGTGCCTCGGATTCGACATAAGCGAGGGAGATGAGGGGTGGATGCTGGCCTTCTACTGGCGGGCGCTGCGCCCGCTGCCGGAAGGCGTGCGCCTTTGCCCCTTTTACCTGGACGACGAGACCGGCCGCATCCTGGAGGACACCACGCTGCGGCCCATGGTGGCAACCGTCTGGTATCCTCCGTCGAGCTGGCAGCCGGGCGAGGTCATCCGCACCGAGACCCTGCCCTGGCCGGTGGGCGACGATTTCTCGGCCGGCCTGGGTGTGACGCTGGGCGGCGACTGGTCCAGCACGGAGGTCCGCCTGCCGGCCCGCGTGGAGTCGTCGTCCCTTACCCTCCGCCTCTTTGAGGACAACACCTGGGTGCGGCTCGTGGCTGTGAGGGAGGGCAAGCCGCGGCCCGAGCCCCGCACCTATTCCCTTCCGTCACCGCAGTACGCCCTGGACGCGGACCTGGGTGGGGAGGTGCGCCTCCTGGGCTATGATCTGGAGCGCGGGCGGCGCTCCGCGATCCGCGTGACGCTCTATTGGCAGGCCCAGCAGAGGATGACCACGAGCTACACTGCCTTTGCTCAGCTTCTAGGGCCGGATGGGCAGGTGGCTGCCCAGGTCGATGCCCTACCGCGGGAGGGCGGCTACCCAACGTTCTGGTGGCTGCCCGGTGAAGTGGTGGCCGACCCGCTTGACCTGATCCCCCCAGCCGGCGCACCGCCCGGGACGACCTGCCGGCTGGTCGCCGGGCTGTACGATGCGTCCACCGGCACCCGGCTGCGGGTTGTGGGCAGTGAGGTCGATTTTGTGGACCTCGGGGCGGTAGAGCCGTGATCGCCGGTTGGCTGCTATGAGCTTGTCCGTGTACAATGCCGGGCAGAGCAGAGCACGGCGAGGCGGAGCGCTGGAGTCATAACTGGTGGCGAAAGAACTCACGGCCCGGTTGCCTTCCATCCATCGCGCGGCGGGCGGGCTTCGCGAGCTGTTGGCCTCACACCGGCAGCTTGCCTTGATCCTGGTCCTTTTCTTGGCCTTCCGGCTGGCAGCCGTGTGGGTCTTCAAGCCGGGCGGCTACCTCGGAGAGCTCTCCGATTTCGGCTACTATCGCCTCTTGCTCAGCTTCACGAACCAGGGGTTTCTCCCCCTAATCGACTTCTGGGTCGAGTACCCGCCCATCTTTCCCTGGCTGATGCTCGGCCTTTACCGCCTGAGCCTCCTGGTTCCAGCCTGGACGCAGCCCGGGGCCTGGTTCTACATGACCCTGAGCACCTTCCTTGTCCTGGTGGAGGCGGCCAACCTGGTCGTCCTCTACGCACTTGCGCACCGCCTCCACGGCGCCGGCCGTGCGGTCCGCCTGGCGTGGGTCTACACGGCTCTCCTTGCCCCCGTTCTGACGCTTTTCGGCGGCTTTGACAGCCTGGCCCTGCTCTTTCTGCTCCTGGCCGTATGGTGGACGCTGGGCCAGAGGCCTATCCTGGGCGGCCTTGCGGCGGGCCTCGGCTTTATGACCAAGATGATGCCCATCGTGGCCCTGCCCGCCGCCTGGCAGCACATGATGGGCCTCTCCCGGCGGCTCCGGCTCGTCCTGGCTGCCCTGCTGTCCATTCTGGCGGTGGCGGCACCCTTCCTGCTCACTGCCCCCAAGACGCTTCTCCAATCCCTCCTCTCGCCGATGGCCCGCTCCAGCTGGGAGACCCTCTGGGCGCTCATAGACGGCTACTACTCGTTCGGGGTGGCCGGCGGTTGGAACCGTTTCGACCCCACCACGGCCGGCGCAGCCCAGCACCCCACGCACATTCCCTGGCTGTTGGTTACCGCCCTCTTCCTGCTCCTTTACCTGTTCCTCTTCACGCGGCGCGTCGATTGGGGTGACGGGCGCCGCGTGGTCGCGTTCACGGCGTTGGGGCTGGGCTTGCTCCTCCTCTACTCCAAGGGGTACAGCCCTCAGTTCGTCGTCCTGTTGCTCCCCTTCATCCTCCTGCTCATCCCCGGCTGGCGCGGCGTCGCCTACGCCTTGCTCCTGAGCCTGCTCAACCTTGCCGAGTACCCGGTCTACTTCCTCCTTCTGCCCGGCCGCGAGTGGTTCCTGGCCGGCGCAGTGCTCCTGCGGAGCCTCATCTGGGTGGTGCTCTGCCTCGAGTACGCCGCACAGGTCTATGGCTGGAAGGTCCCGGACAGGCGCTGGAGCCGGCTGGCAGCGGGAGTCACCGCCCTTGTCCTGGCGGCCGGCGTCGCAGGCGCCGTTCTCGGCCTTCCGGCCTACGCCCAGTCCCGCTACGAGGCGAGCCCGCACCGCCCGGCCATCGACATCCTGCGCCGGGAGGCGGAACCGGGCGCCTCTCTCGTGGTCGGCGAGATGGAAACCTACGAAGCGCTCTACCCCTTCCTGCGCAAGCAGCTCCGCCTGAGCCTGATCGAAACCAACGACTACCTACCGGCTTGGGAGCCCCGGTTGGCTGCTCACGTCGAGGGCGCGCAGGGGCGCTTTTGGCTCTACGCCCCGCCTGACTCGGCCATGAATGGCTGGATGTCAGGGCACTACCGATCGGTGACCAGCTACGACTTGGGCGGGTGGCTGCTCTCGAGCTGGGAGACGCCGTGAGCCGGCGTGATGGCCCGCTGGCGCTTGCCCTCTTTGCCCTGCTCCTGAGCGTCTACCTGCTCACCTTCAGTGGCGTCTACCACTCCAGCGACGAGATGTCGATGCTGGTCGCCACCGACAGCCTGGCCCGGCGTGGCGCCTGGGACACCGACCTGCTTCGCTGGCAGGGGCAGCAGCAGGGGTCATTCGGCGCCGACGACCACCTCTACAGCCGCAAGGGGATTGGGATGACGCTCGCTGCACTGCCCCTCTATTGGCTGGCGCTGCAGTCGGCAGCGGTGGGCAACGTGCAGGCGGCGATGTGGACCAACGGGCTGCTCACGGCCCTCACGGGTGTCTTGATCTATGGCACCCTGAGGCGCCTTGGCTACCTTCGTGGCCCCTCGCTTGGAGTGGCACTCGCCTATGGGCTGGCAACCATGGCCTGGCCCTACGCTCGTTTTTTCTTCAGTGAGACGCTTGCCGCCGCCGGACTCATGGTCAGCATGTACGCCCTGGTGAGCGATCGGGCGCACGACACCGATACGCTGCCCGCGAGTGGCGGGCACACCTCACCCGCCCGGCCTGATGGACAGCCTCGCTCCGCGCGGTGGCGCTGGCCCCTGCTGGCGGGGATTGGCTTGGCCCTTGCCCTCCTGGCCCGACTCAACAACGCCATCGCCGTGCCGTTTTTTGCCTTCCGGCTCCTTGCCGGCTGCTACCGCCGTTCGGGTCGCAGGTGGGCGGCCTGGGTGGGCCCCCTTGTCGCCTTTGGGCTGCCTGTGCTCGCCGCGCTCGCCCTCAGCGGCTGGTACAACTGGCTTCGGTTTGGCAGCCCTCTAATCACGGGCTACTTGCCTGAGGAGAGCTGGTCCTACTCCTTCTTCAAAGGCTTGTACGGCCTGACCTTCAGTCCGGGCAAGGGGCTTTTCTGGTACAACCCTATCCTGTTTGCCGCGCTGATCGCCTTGCCCGCCTTCTTCCGGCGCCACCGCATCGAGGCGGCCGTGGTCTGCGGTGTGGTGCTCGCCAACGTGGCTTTCTACGCCCCCTGGTATCTCTGGTGGGCCGGCCACGCCTGGGGCCCTCGCTTCCTGGTGGCGATCCTTCCCCTTGCCATCCTGCCGCTCGCTCCGGCCCTTGCGGCCGCAGCGCGCAGCCGGGCCGTCGCCCTCGCCCTCGCCCTGCTGGCGGTCGTCAGCGTTGGCGTGCAGGTCCTGGGGGTTGCGGTCAGCTTCAATCTCTATCTCGAAGACATCTTCGCCGAGCTCTACCTCTATCACCCTGCCACTCTCTTCGATCCGTCTTACAGCCCGCTGGCTCGCCAGTGGAGATACCTGCGGCCTGAGAACCTGGACCTGGCGTGGATGCAGGAAGGGGCCCTCCGGGAACCGGCCCTCGGTTTGGGGCTGGCCCTCCTGGCGATCTCGCTAGTCGCCCTGTGGCAGGCGTGGCGGGGGCGCTGGCGCACCTGGGCCGGCGCTGGCCTCCTGCTCCTGTTGGCCGTGGGGTCTGCCGGGATGCTGGCGCTTGTGGCTCCCTCGGGCGATGCGGCCGCCGCCGCCCGGCTGCTGCAAGAGATGGAGCGCCCCGGCGAGGTCGCCGTCCTGGCCGATCCGCTTCTCACCGAAGAGCTGCAGAACGCCTACGATGGCCGGCTGCCGCTGTGGGGTGGATCGCTCGAGGATCTTGACAAGGCGGCGAGCGCAGGGATATGGGTGTACGGGTGCAAGAACACGGAGCCGGGGCCCGTGCGTTTCCAGGCAGGCACCGTCCGGCTCGAAGCCCACTGGCCGCCGGGGCGCCCGTTCGACGAGGTGCGCCTGCCACTCACGGCGGATGCCGGGCGGGCACGGCTGGGCAGCCTGGCAGACGTGGCCGTGGATGTGCGGGGCCACAGCGTCCGGCGAGGGGACAACCTGGAACTGCTCGTCGTCTGGCGCGCGCTCGGTCCAACTGCGACGTCCTACACGCTCTTTGTGCAGGCCGTCGACGACCAGCAGGGCAAGGCCGGGCAGCTCGACCGCCTTCCGTGCGGCGGGGAGTGCCTCACCTCGGGTTGGCAGCCGGGTGACGTCATCGGCGAGCGGGTCCTCCTCCCTATCCGGCCTGATGCGCAGCCCGGCTCCTACCGGCTAATCCTCGGCATGTACGACCTACAGACCGGGCAGCGCCTGCCGGTGCTCGACGCCCGGGACGATGTGACCGGTGACTCCTTGTCGCTGGGCACTCTGACCATCCGGTAGCCGGCTGCCGGAGCATCCTGGTACGGGAGCTTGGGGGCCTCTTCCATGAGCGCAAACACGCCGGATCCCTCTGTGCCCGCGGTATTGATTCGCCCCTTCCGCGAGGCCGACCGCGCCGCGGTGATCGACCTGTGGGTTCGCTGCAACTTGGTCGTGCCCTGGAACGACCCCGACCGAGACATCAGCCGCAAGCTGCGCGTCCGCCCCGAGTGGTTCCTTGTCGGAGACGCCGGCGGCAGGGTCATTGCCACGCTCATGGTCGGCTACGAAGGCCACCGCGGCTGGCTCAACTACCTGGCTGTGGACCCCGGTTTCCGGCGTCAGGGAATTGGGCGCCTCCTGGTCGCGCGCGCCGAGGAGATTCTGCGCGAGGCAGGCTGCCCCAAGATCTGCCTGCAAGTGCGCACGGGCAACGACGCCGCGCTCGAGTTCTATCGCGCCCTCGAGTTCTCCCGGGATGACGTCATCGGCCTCGGCAAGAGGCTTGTGGACGACCGGCACTAGGGCCGGAAGGGGCCATCCGTCGAGATTGGGCTTCACTCTCAACTGGCAAGGCGCACCGGCTTGTGCTAGAATGATCCTGCAGAACCCCACTGCAGGGCGCTGCAGGAAACCAAAGGGAGGCATAGTATGAAAAAGATCTTGTTCCTAACGCTCGTGGTGGCACTCCTTGCCGCATGCGGCGCGCAGCCCACCCAGGTGCCCGAGGTCGAGCCCACCTCGGCGCCGGTCACCCTCGTCGTCTGGGACCAGTTCCAGCGCGACACGGAAAAGGCGGTCATCGACGCCCTCAACGCCGACTTTTTTACAGCCAACCCGAACGCCACCGTCGACCGCGTCGTGAAGAGCTTTGACGACCTGAAGGTCACCATCAAGCTGGCCCTCTCCGACGTCAACGGCCCTGATGTGGGCCAGGTCAACCAGGGCGCCGACATGAAGGCTGCCGTGGAGGCGGGCCTCCTCCTCGATCTCACGGCCTACGCCAAGCAGTATGGCTGGGACACCCGCTTCTCCGGCGGAATCGCTGCCCGCAACAGCTTCACCGCGGACGGCGCCCAATTCGGCACTGGCAACCTGTACGGCGTCTCGCCCACGGCCGAGGTGGTCGGCGCCTATTACAACAAGGAAAAGCTCGCCGCCCTTGGCCTGGAGGTGCCCAAGACGCTGGCCGAGTTCGAGGCACTGATGGCGGCTGCCAAGGCCGCCGGCGAGACCCCCATCACCTTCGGCAACCTTGACCAGTGGCCCGGCATCCACATTTTTAGCGCCATCCAGCACGTCCTCCAGCCGAGCCGCACCTGGCTCGACGACTTTGTGTACGGCCGCAACGACGTCTCCTTCCTGACCCCTGAGAACCTGGCCGCCGCGGCCAAGACCCAGGAGTGGGTCGATGCCGGCTACTTCACCGAGGGCTTTGCCGGCATCGGGTACGACGATTCCTGGAAGATGTTCGCCGGCGGTGAGGGCGTGATGATGCTGACCGGCAGCTGGCTGAGCGGCGACATCGTCGCCACCGGCGGCGAAAAGTTCGGCTTCTTCCTCCTTCCTGGACCGGCCGAGGGCACTCCCCTCTCCATCGGCGGCGTCGGGCTTCCCTTCTGCATCCGCGCCGGCACGGCCAACCCTGACCTTGCCGCTGCCTACCTCGACTCCATGGTGTCGACCAAGTCGGGCGAGCTGTGGCTGGAGAAGGGTGTCCTGCCGGCAGTGCCGGTCGACACCGCCAAGGTGCCGCAGGGCACCCTGCTGGGCGACATCGTCACTGCGTACGCAGCCATCAACCAGGCCGATGCCGTCGGTCACTACATCGACTGGGCCGGCCCCACCATGTACGACAGCCTCAGCGCCGGCGTCCAGGAGCTGATGGCGAAGCAAATCACGCCTGAGCAGTTCGTGGCCCAGGTCGACGAGCAGTACCAGGCCCAGTAGTACCGATCGCCCAGCCCTCCCTCGCCCCAACCCCCTGCCGAGGGGAGAGGGAGATTGGAGGGAGGGCTGGGGGTGCGGCCTGCACTCTGCCGTGCTCGAGCGGCCGCCGGGATCGCCTGCCATGAAGCTTGCCGCGCGCCTTCGCCCATCGGGCCTCAAGCCAGGCCAGCGCTGGTACACCGGCTACCTTTACCTCGCTCCCGGACTCCTGATCTACGTGCTCTTTGTCTTTCTGCCCATCCTCGACACGGTGCGCACCAGCCTCTACGACTGGGACGGGATCGGCCGGCCCGTCTTCTATGGGCTCCGCAACTATGCGGAGCTTTTCCGCGACAGGGCCTTTTTCACGGCATTGGCCAACAACGCCGTCTTTGTCATCTTTTACACCATCCTTCCGATCTTGTTGGCTCTCTTCCTCACCGCCCTCATGACGCGGCGGCCGCTGCGCGGCATGGCCCTCTTCCGCGCCGGCCTCTTTGTCCCCCAGGTCATGTCGATGGTGGTGGTCGGCGTGGTCTGGCGCTGGATCCTCAACCCGGTCAGCGGCCCTCTCAACCAGTTCCTGCGCGCCCTGGGCCTGGATGCCTGGGCCAAGGTCTGGCTCGGCGATTTCACCTGGGCGCTGCCTGCGGTGGGGGGCATCGGGACCTGGGTGCAGTACGGCTTCTGCATGGTCCTGTTCATCGCCGGCGTGCAGCGCATCGAGCCTGACCTCTACGACGCGGCGCGGATCGACGGCGCCAATGCGTACCAGGAGCTGCGCTACGTCACCCTGCCCGGCCTGCGCAGCGAGATTGTGGTCGCGCTCATCACAACCCTCATCGCTGCGCTGCGCGTCTTTGACCTGGTGTACACCACCACCCGCGGCGGGCCCGGCACGCGCACCCTCGTGGTTGCCTTTCACATCTGGCGCAACGCCTTTGTGACCAACAACGTCGGCTACGCCGCGGCCGTAGCGGTCGTCCTTGCCGTGATCATCCTAACGATCAGCGCCGCGATCCTGCGGCTCCAGGAAAGGGTGGCCCGAGAGACGTGAGCCGCGCTCCCGCACCCAAGTTGTCCGGCCGCAGGGTGGCGCACGCCGGCGTGACCTACTTCCTGCTCACGCTCTTCCTCGTCGTCGCCTTGCTTCCTTTCATCATCCTGCTCCTCGCCTCTTTCAAGACCGATGCTGAGCTGACCCAGGGGGTGCTCTCCCTGCCCCAGCACTGGCGCCTCGACAACTTTGTGCGGGCTTGGAGCCAGGCCCGCTTTGGCGTCTACTTCCGCAGCAGCGCCATCGTGGCGGTGTCCGTGGTGGCAGTGTCGGCCGTGCTCTCCATCCTCACCGGCTACGCCTTTGGCTGCCTGCGGTTTGCCGGCAGTCGCTGGCTGTTCCTCTTCTTCCTCGTCGGCCTCATGGTCCCGTTCGAGGCTGTCGTCATCCCGCTTTACTACCGGCTGCGCGCCATCAGCCTCACCGATACCTACTGGGCGCTGATCCTGCCCCAGGTCGGGCTCAGCGTCTCCTTTGGGACCTTCTGGATGGCCGGTTTCTTCCGGACCTCCCCCGGGGAGCTGGTGGACGCGGCGCTGATCGACGGCTGCGACAGCTTCGGCGTCCTCTGGCGCATCCTGGTCCCAGTCGCACGCCCGGCCATCCTGACCCTTGTCGTGCTGCTCTTCATGTGGACGTGGAACGAGTTCCTGCTGGCCCTCGTTCTCGTCTCAAGCGAGAGCCTGCGCACGCTGCCTGTCGGCCTGGCCTTCTTCCAGGGCCAGCATACCGCCGACGTGCCCCTCCTGGCTGCCGGCAGCCTCATCGTCAGCGGTCCGATACTTCTCGTCTACATCCTCTTCCAGCGCCACTTTATCCGCGGCATGACCAGCGGCGCCGTCCGCGGCTAGGCCGCCATGCCGGTCTCTGACGGTTTGCAAGCGGGCAGCTCCCTGGTCCTGGAAACGGAGCGCCTTCGCCTGCGCGATTTTGGCGAGGACGACTGGCGGGCCGTCCTGGCGTACCAGCAGGACTCGCGCTACCTTCGCTTCTACGAGTGGAGCCAGCGAACGCCTGAGGAAGTGCGCTCCTTTGTCGATCTCTTTATCGCCCAGCAGCGCGAGACGCCCCGCGCCCGGTTCCAGCTGGCCATAACCCTCAGCGCGACCGGCCGCCTGATCGGCAACTGCGGCATCCGGATGGAAGAGAGCCACGCCCGCGAGGCAGACATTGGCTACGAGCTGGACCCCGATTTCTGGGGCCACGGCTATGCCACCGAGGCGGCGCGCGCCGTCGTCGGCTGGGGGTTCTCTCACCTCCGGCTGCATCGCATCACTGCCTGGTGCATTGCAGAGAACGCCGGCTCGGTGCGCGTCCTGGAGAGGCTGGGCATGCGGCGGGAAGGGCGTCTGCGTGACAAAGAGTACTTCAAGGGGCGGTGGTGGGATGCGCTGTCGTATGCGATCCTGGAAGAGGAGTGGCTCGCCCGGCAGGGTACCCCTCCCACACCGGAGCGATTTGGAACTCGCACTTGACAAAGCGGCTACGGTGCGCTATAATTGACACGCGTTAGTAACGCGGATTAGCCGCGTGAGGTGGAGGATGGCGCCCCGTAAGCAGGTAACCAGCCGAGATGTGGCCAGCCGGGCAGGTGTCTCGCGCACCACGGTCTCCTTTGTCCTCAACAACGTGCCGGGGGTCAAGATCACGGACGACACGCGCCAGCGCGTTCTCCAGGCAGCCCGTCTCCTGGGCTACCATCCCACGGCTGCCGCCCGGTCGCTCGCGAGCGGCAAGACCCAGCGCATCGGCCTGGTCCTGGGCGAGGGGCAGCGGCGCCTGGCGGGCGATGCCTTTATCCCCCTGTTCCTGCAGGGCATCACCGCGTCCATTGCCCGCCGCCGTTACTTGCTTGTGCTCCAGATGGCAGAGGATGTACCGACCCGTGCTGCCTATGACCGCCTCCTGCGCGAGCAGCAGGTGGATGGATTGATCCTCTCCGGGCCCCGCCTCGACGATCCTCTCCTGCCCGAGCTTGCCGCCGAAGGCTTTCCCCTGATCTTGCACGGGCGCCTCGAGGGGAGCGGCACGCCCTTCGTGGACGTCGAGAACCGCGCGGGTGCCCGGCAGGCCACGGACCATCTGATCGGACTCGGCCACCAGCGCATCGGCTTTGTCTCCAACGCCCCGATGTTCTACTCCGGGGCGCAGGAGCGCCTCGCCGGCTACCAGCAGGCGCTGGCCGGCCAGGGATTGCCCTTGGACCCGTCGCTGATCAAGATTTCCGACTTTAGCCCCGACTCGGGCGCTGCAGCCATGCGCGAGCTGCTGAAGCTGCCGGAGCCTCCCACCGCGGTCTTTGCCGCCAGCGATGTGACCGCACTGGGTGTCTTGGGTGCCATCCACCAGGCCGGCCTGCGGGTCCCGCAGGACATGGCGGTGGTGGGCTTTGACGATATCTTCCTGGCGGCGCACGCCGTACCACCGCTCACCACGGTTCGTGTCCCAGCCTATGGGCTGGGCTGGACCGCTGCGGAGCTACTCATTGCCCTGATCGAGGGCGACGAGGAGATTTCCTCCATCACGTTGGAAACGGAGTTTGTGGTTCGTGAGTCCTGCGGCGCACGCCGAGCACCGCAACCGGCACACCGGCCGGCCGGCGCAACGGCTGTGGGAGCACTGCCCATGACGTCGACACGGGCAGTGGAAGAAAGGGGGTGATCTCAGCACGAGAGAAGGCACCATGGTGAGGCCGGGTACTGGTCTTCACCGCTGTGGGACCCACAGTGTCCCACCGATCCTGTCGAATGATACCAAGAGGAGAGAAGCACGATGAAATCCAAGAGTTTCGTATTGCTGGCCCTGGTGCTGATCGTCAGCATGCTGCTGGCGGCCTGTGCACCTGAGGAGACCGAAGTGGTCGAGCCGACCGAGGTCACTTCTGCGGAGCCGACTGCGGTCACGGAGCCGGCTGTAGAAGCCCCATTCCCGGTACTTCCCGGTGGCTACCTGGAGAAGGCGCTGGCGGGGGAGTACAAGGGCACGACGGTGGTGGTGGATGGCCCCTTCACGGACGCGGACGAGATCAAGTTCAAGGAATCGTACAAGGCGTTCGAGGAGCTGACGGGGATCACCATCAACTACATCGGCAACAAGGAATTCGAGACGTCGATTGGCATCCGTGTGGATGCGGGCGACCAGCCGGACATTGCGGACTTTCCGCAGCCGGGTCTGCTGGCGACGTTCACGCGGCAGGGCAAGATTGTAGACCCGTCGACGTTCATTCCGATGGAGTGGCTGCAGCAGCAGTGGAACGAGAGCTGGCTGCAGATGGCGATGGTCGAAGGCCCGGACGGCAACGACATCATGGGTGGACTCTGGTACCGCTTCAACGGCAAGTCGCTGGTGTGGTACCCGAAGGACGACTTTGAGGCGGCGGGATACGAGATTCCGACGACGTGGGATGAGTTGATTGCGCTGTCTGACCAGATTGTGGCGGACGGGGACACGCCGTGGTGCGTGGGCATCGAATCGGGTGTAGCGACGGGTTGGCCTGCGACGGACTGGATGGAAGAGTTCATGCTGCGGACCACCTCCTTGGAGAACTATGACAAGTGGGTGAGTGGTGAGCTGGACTTTGCCTCGCCGGAGGTGACGAAGGCGGCGGAGACGTTGGGCGAGCTGTGGTTCAAGGACGGGTACGTCTTTGGCGGGCGGAACGCCATTGTTTCCACCTTCTTTGGGGATGCGCCGGCGCCGATGTTTGAAGTGCCGCCGAAGTGCTGGCTGCACAAGCAGGGCAACTTTATCACCGGTTTCTTCCCGGCCGAGGCGAAGGCGGACGTGGACTATGGTTTCTTCTACCTACCTCCGATCGACGAGGCATACGGGAAGCCGTTCCTGGTAGCTGGGGACATCATGGGGATGTTCAACGACCGGCCGGAAGTGCGGGCGTTGATGGAGTTCTTCACCGCGCCGGAGTCGGCGAAGGGGTGGTTGGACACAGGTGGTGCTTTGGCGACGCACAAGACGGCGACGCCGGAGATGTACGGGGTAGACCTAGAGCGCGGCATTGCGACGCTGGTACAGGAAGCGACGTCGTTCCGGTTTGACGCGTCGGACCTGATGCCTGCGGAAGTGGGCACGGGCTCGTTCTGGAAGGGCATGACGGACTGGGTGTCAGGCGCAGCTGACCTCGACACCGTGCTCGCAGAGATCGACAAGTCCTGGCCGGCCGGTGAGACCGGGCAGGGCGGCCCCTCCGAGACGGAAGGCCCCGGCTTTGCCGTACTGTCCGGCGGTTTCCTGGAGAAGGCGCTGGCGGGAGAGTACGCGGGCACGACGGTGGTGGTGGACGGCCCCTTCACAGACGCGGACGAGGTCAAGTTCAAGGAATCGTACAAGGCGTTCGAGGAGCTGACGGGGATCACCATCAACTACATCGGCAACAAGGAATTCGAGACGTCGATTGGCATCCGTGTGGATGCGGGCGACCAGCCGGACATTGCGGACTTTCCGCAGCCGGGTCTGCTGGCGACGTTCACGCGGCAGGGCAAGATTGTAGACCCGTCGACGTTCATTCCGATGGAGTGGCTGCAGCAGCAGTGGAACGAGAGCTGGCTGCAGATGGCGATGGTCGAAGGCCCGGACGGCAACGACATCATGGGTGGACTCTGGTACCGCTTCAACGGCAAGTCGCTGGTGTGGTACCCGAAGGACGACTTTGAGGCGGCGGGATACGAGATTCCGACGACGTGGGATGAGTTGATTGCGCTGTCTGACCAGATTGTGGCGGACGGGGACACGCCGTGGTGCGTGGGCATCGAATCGGGTGTAGCGACGGGTTGGCCTGCGACGGACTGGATGGAAGAGTTCATGCTGCGGACCACCTCCTTGGAGAACTATGACAAGTGGGTGAGTGGTGAGCTGGACTTTGCCTCGCCGGAGGTGACGAAGGCGGCGGAGACGTTGGGCGAGCTGTGGTTCAAGGACGGGTACGTCTTTGGCGGGCGGAACGCCATTGTTTCCACCTTCTTTGGGGATGCGCCGGCGCCGATGTTTGAAGTGCCGCCGAAGTGCTGGCTGCACAAGCAGGGCAACTTTATCACCGGTTTCTTCCCGGCCGAGGCGAAGGCGGACGTGGACTATGGTTTCTTCTACCTACCTCCGATCGACGAGGCATACGGGAAGCCGTTCCTGGTAGCTGGGGACATCATGGGGATGTTCAACGACCGGCCGGAAGTGCGGGCGTTGATGGAGTTCTTCACCGCGCCGGAGTCGGCGAAGGGGTGGTTGGACACAGGTGGTGCTTTGGCGACGCACAAGACGGCGACGCCGGAGATGTACGGGGTAGACCTAGAGCGCGGCATTGCGACGCTGGTACAGGAAGCGACGTCGTTCCGGTTTGACGCGTCGGACCTGATGCCTGCGGAAGTGGGCACGGGCTCGTTCTGGAAGGGCATGACGGACTGGGTGTCAGGCGCAGCTGACCTCAACACCGTACTCACAGAGATCGACGCTTCCTGGCCGCAGTAGTGCCCAGGGAGTAGCATAGGCAAAGTGCCCGCCACCGCAAGGTGGCGGGCACCTGGAAACCCCAAGGGAGGTCTGTTCATGGACTATCTTCTGGGCGCCGAGCGACGAAGGTCTGGGCCCCTCGCGAGGGTGGTGGCTTTCATCCTCCGGTTGGCCTTGGCCGTGCTCATCCCCCTGATCGCCTTCTTCGTGCTGTACCAAGGCTTCCTTTTCTTGCGGGCGGGCGACGCCCCCAAGTGGCTGGTCGCGGTCATCGCCATCATCTGGGGCGTCGGCGGCGTGGCCGTGCTCTACTGGATCTTTAACTGGCTGGTCGAGATGCTGCCCGACCAGTGGACGGCATGGCTTCAGCCCTTTGTCTTCATCGGGCCGGCCATCGCCATCCTGGCGTGGTACCTGGCGGTGCCTACCGTGCGCAGCTTTGTCATCAGCCTCTTTGACCGTGATGGGCTCAGCGGCGCGTTCATCGGCCTGCGCAACTACCTGACCATCTTCACCGACCGGCAGATGCTCCAGGCGTTTCGTAACAACATTCTCTTCTGGATCGGCATCGCCACGCCCTTGACCGTGTCCTTTGGGCTCCTGGCGGCAGTCCTGGCCGACCGCAGCAGGTGGGAGCGCGTGGCCAAGTCGCTCATCTTCATGCCCATGGCCATCTCCTTTGTCGGCGCCAGTGTCATCTGGAACTTTGTGTACGAGGTCAAGCCGGTTGGCGCACCGCAGATCGGCCTCCTGAATGCTGTGCTGACGGCGCTGGGCGGCCAACCACAGGCCTTCACTGCCTGGACGGCCATCGCTCCCTTCAACAACCTCTTCTTGGTGATCATCGTGCTCTGGCTGCAGGCCGGCTACTCGATGACGCTCTTCTCCGCGGCCCTCAAGGGCATCCCAGAGGAGATCCTGGAGGCGGCGCGGGTGGACGGCGCGAACGAGCTCCAGGTCTTTTTCAAGATCATGATCCCCTATATCTCGGGCACGATCATCACCGTCACCACCACCGTCATCATCTTCACCCTCAAGATATTCGATGTGGTGTGGGTCATGACGGGAGGGCAATTTGGCACCGAGGTGATCGCCACCCAGTTCTACCGGACGTCCTTCAACGCCCGGAATGCGGGACTGGGCTCGGCCATCGCCATCGTCCTCTTCGTCGCCGTCATACCGGTGATGATCTATAACCTGCGCAGGTTCAAGGAATCGGAGGCGTTCTAGCATGACTCGACTACAGAAACTTCGCGGACCGCTTCTGGTCAACCTCGCTTTGGCGCTCATTGTCGTGATCTGGATTGTGCCGATCATCGGCCTGCTCGTCTCCTCCTTCCGCGACCGGCAATCGGTCCAGACCACCGGTTGGTGGAACATCTTGCCGCACCGTGCCTGGGTTGCCTCCGAATCGCTCGATCCCAGGGCTGAGGGGTTGGTCGTCGACGAAGAGAACCGAGTGATCGAGGTCTATGGCACCAAGACCACCTTCGACGAGCTCCGGCAGGGCATCGACGTCGAGGGCAAGCGCGTCCAGTGGGTCGGCAACTGGCGCATCGGCAAGATCGAGGTGCAGGAGCGCAAGTGGCAGGTCAGCTGGGACTTTACCCTGGACAACTACCGGCAGGTGCTGGGCGGCAAGGACTTTGTCTACAACAGGCCGGACGGCACCCAGGAGGTCATCCCCGGCGACGACATGTGGGGTGCGATCTTTAACTCCATAGCCGTGGCCGTGCCGTCGACGGTGATCCCCATCCTGATCGCCGCCTTCGCAGCCTACGGCTTTGCCTGGATGAAGTTCCCCGGCCGGCGCCTGCTCTTTGTCTTGGTTGTGGCGCTGCTCGTCGTGCCGCTGCAGATTGCGCTGATTCCCATCCTCCAGTTCTACAACAAGGTGCAGCTCAACGGTACCTACTTGGCCATCTGGCTGGCCCACACCGGCTTTGGCCTGCCGCTGGCCACCTACCTGCTCTTCAACTACATCAGCACCCTGCCGCGCGAGACGCTGGAATCGGCCTTCATCGACGGCGCCTCGCACTTTACCATCTTTATGAAGATGATCCTGCCGCTGTCGATCCCCGCCCTGGCCTCCTTCGCCATCTTCCAGTTCCTGTGGGTGTGGAACGACTACCTGGTGGCCCTCATCTTCCTGGGCGGCGACAAGAGCCTCATGGTCGTGACCATGCGCCTGGCCAACATCGTGGGTGACCGCGGCCAGGACTGGCACCTGCTCACGGCCGGTGCGTTCATCACCATGGTGCTGCCGCTTCTGGTGTTCTTCGGGTTGCAGCGCTACTTCGTGCGCGGCCTGCTGGCCGGATCCGTAAAGGGTTAGGTGTGGACTTCCGGGGCCGAAACGCCCCGGAAGCTCACCGGGCCTCGTCCCGCGGGGCCCGTTTGCCCGGATATGATCGACCGGACTGCCGCCCGCTTCGACGGGTTCCTGTGGTTTCTCTGGATCATGGCCACTGCCTGGGGATGGATCCTGGGCCGCATCGTCTTTCCGGCTGTGCTGCTTGTTGCGGCCGGGATTGGCGTGGCCGTATTCCAGTGGCTCGTCCTGCAGCGCCGGATGTCGCGCTCCTGGCGGTGGGCGGCCTACACGGCGGCCGGCTGGGCCGCCGGTGCACTGCTCGCGCTGGCCGCCGGCCAATTTGAGCCCAGCTTTGTCTCAGGGCTCCTGCTGGGCACCACAGCCGGCCTGGCCCAGTGGCTGGTCCTGCGCCGCGAAGTACGCTGGGCCTTCTGGTGGGTCCCAATCAGCGCTGTGGGCTGGTCTACCGGGCTCGGCATGGCCCTGGCGCCGCTCCTTGCCGGAGTCGTTGCCGGTGCCGTGACGGGAATCGCCCTCGTGCTGCTCGTCCACTATCCTCTCGGGCCGCGGCCGGCCGGCATCCGCGGGGAGCCCTGAGGTAGCCTATGCCGGAGCCTATTCCTCTGGATGTGCCCGAGGCGTACCAGCCGTTCCGCGATGCGTGGGCTCACGACCGGGACAAGTTGGTCGACGCCTATGCGCTGGGCCGTATCTCTTTCCTGCCCAACCTGCTTCCGGAGATGGCGGTCCGGATGCCGGTGCGCGAGGCGCTGCGCATCTTGCGCGCGCGCCTCGGCCGCCGAGTGGACATCGCCCTCGAGTGCTCGGCTGCAGTGCCCGGCTGCGGCTCTGAGGCGGCCGGCCGGGCGCCACTGCCGGCGGAGCTACTCAGCCCGGCAGCCGGCCGGCCGGATGGGTCGTGGCTCAAGGCGACCAACGTCATCGGCATCAACGTGCGCACGGTGGGCAGCTTCTGGAGCGTGGTCCAGTATGCGCTCACCTTGCCTGCCGCCTTCGACTCGATCCACCTGCTGCCTATCTGGGAGCCGGGGGTGGTCGCCAGTTTGTACGGCATGAGCAGCTGGCAGATCAACCCCGAGTTCTTCAGTGCCGAGCTGGCTGCCGCCTGCCCGGCGCTGGACAGCGTGGAGCGGCAGCTGGCGTTCATGGTGCACCTCCTGCACGCTATGGGGCGCACGGTGGGCATGGACGTGATCCCGCACACCGATCGCTTCTCCCAGATCGTGCTGAGCCACCCGGCCTTTTTTGAGTGGCTGCGCCGCGACGGGGAGCGCATCGCCGATCATTCGGCGCACCTTCACCAGGAGGCGGAGCAAGCGATACTGGCTTTCCTGGCCGAGCATGGGCCGGCCGCCCCAGGCGTCGCCTCTCCCTCCGCGGCCCAGGCCTTCTTTGGCGGACTCTCCGAGGAGGAGCGGCTGCGTGCTCTCTTTGGCGAGCCGCAGGACCGGGCCGGCAGGGAGCGGCGCCGCCTGCTGCTGGTGCACCACCTGAACCGCCTCGGCCTCGAGCCGGTTCCGGCGACGATGGCCCCGCCCTACCGCGGCATCGAGGTGGACCCGCGCACGCGCATCGTCGACAGCGACGGCAATGTTTGGTACGACTATTGCATCACCCGTCCCGAGCCGATGTCGCGCGTTTTTGGCCCACTGGCCCGCTACAAGCTCTATGAGAGCCTGGAAGACAACGCGGACTGGGCCATCGACTTTTCACGGCCGCGATGGGAGGTGTGGCGCTACGTGTGCCGGCACTATGCGGCCGTCCAGCAGCGATACGGCTTTGACTTTATGCGCGGCGACATGTCCCACGTCCAGATGCGGCCTGAGGGGGTGCCCGCCGTCGCCGGCGACGCCTACGACCTGCTGTGTGCCGTCAAGCGTACCGTCCGGGTCGAGCAGGGCGTGCCCCATTTCGGCTACTTTGCCGAGTCGTTCCTTGCCCCGCGCGACGTCATGGGCTATGGCGACGAAGTGGACCACCTGGAGGCGTCCGAGGCCGACACGACGCTGGGGGACCTCCAGTCCACCGTCGTCGGCTCGCCCGAGTTCCTCCAGCGGCTGCGCCGCTACCATGACCTGGCGACTGCGCGGCGCACGGTCCCTTCCTTCACCACGATCACCGGCGACAAGGATGACCCGCGCTTCGACGGCTTTTACCTGGCGGGCAATGCCCTGCGCCTTTTCCTGGCGCTCTTCCTGGGCGACATGCCCAGCTACACTGCGCTTGGGTTCGAGACGCGTGACCCGCACCCCCACCCGGCTCCCAACGAGCACTACACCAAGCTGTACGTCTTTCACGAGGTGGAGGGTCCCAAGGCGACGCGCGGGCCCTATGTCTGGGGGCGCAACGCCGCCCTTTTTGCCCAGGTCACCCGGCTGCGGCTCTTTGCCGAACAGGCCGTGCCCCTGGTTCGCGGCCGCACCACGTGCTGGCTCATCGCACCCGATGCCACGGCTCACCACCGGCACCTGGCCTGGACGCAGGCAGGGAGCCGTCCTGACTATCTGTTCGTGGCCAACACCGATACGGCGGTCGCGCTGGGCCCCTTCGACGTGCCGCTGCCTCCCGGCTGGAGCGGAGGGGAGGTGCTTGAGCTGGCGCTGAGCACGGAGGAGCCCGCCGCCGCTGAGTTGCTGGCCTATACCGGGCGGGCCTACCGGGTGCCGGGCCTTGCCCCGGCCGAGGGGCGCGCCTACCGGATCCGCTACGCCGGGGAGGGCGCATCTCAGGGCGCAGGCGAGCGGCCACTGGAGGCACGACGATGATACCCATCCCGCAGGGGGACCTGGACCTGCTTGCCGTCGGCGAGGCGCTCATCGACTTAATCTCTGTCGAGGAAGCCGACCATCTGCTCGACGCGCACACCTTCCGCAAGTACATGGGCGGCTCGCCGGCCAACATCGCCATCAATGTGGCCCGGCTGGGCGGCCGCTCGGCCATCCTGGCCAAGACGGGTGTGGGGGCCCACGGCCAGTTCATCCGGGCGGAGCTGGAGCGGGCCGGCGTGCAGACGGGCTATCTAGCCATGGACCCCGAGGTACACACCAGCATCATCTTTGTTACCCGGACGCGCGGCACGCCCGATTTTGAGCCCTACCGCAACGGCGACTACAAGCTCTCCCCCGGCGACTTGCCCGAGGAGGCCATCCGCCGCGCGCGGGTGGTGCACGCCTCGACGTGGCCGCTGTCGCGCCAGCCCAGCCGGGGCGCCGTGGAGAGGGCCTTTGCCCTCGCCCGCGCCGGGGGCAAGATCCTGTCGCTCGACCCCAACTACAGCCCCGCTATTTGGCCCGACCGGGACGAGGCGGTAGAGGTGATCGGCCGCCTGCTGGGCCATGCCACGATCACCAAGCCTTCGCGCGACGACGCCGTGCGCCTCTTTGGACCCGGCCTCTCGCCCGAGGCGTACGTGGAGCGTTTTCACCGCCTGGGACCGCCCATCGTGGTCCTGACCATGGGCGCCGACGGCCTGCTCCTGTCGGCAGAGGGCCGTCTCCGGCACATCCCGGCGCGCCCGGTCAAGGTGGTGGACGCCACGGGCGCCGGAGATTCCTTCTGGGCCGGCTTCCTGGTTGCATTGCTGGACGGAAACGAGCCAGAGCGCTGTGCGCGCTTCGCCCGAGAGGTGGTGGCCCGCAAGCTGGCGGCGGTGGGTCCCTTGCCGGCTGGGCTGCGGCGAGCCGACCTCTACGAGGCGGCAGACAAACCATAGCCGAAATCCGACCGCCACAAACCAAAGTCAAGAATCGTTCCGGGGGACGCATGACAAACGACTGGTACAAAGAAGCGGTGTTCTACGAAATCTATGTGCGGGCGTTCGCCGATGGCAACGGCGACGGTATCGGCGACCTGCCGGGCCTGATCTCGCGCCTCGATCACCTGCGGGACTTGGGGGTTGATTGCCTCTGGCTGCTCCCCATCTCGCCCTCTCCGCTGCGTGACGACGGCTACGACGTGGCCGATTTCTGCGACGTCCACCCAGACTATGGCACCCTGGAGGACTTTCGCCGGCTCGTGCGCGAGGCGCATGCCCGCGGCCTGCGCGTCATTGCCGACTTGGTGCCCAACCACGTGTCGGACCAGCATCGCTGGTTCCAGGCCTCGCGCGATCCCTCTCACCCCGACCACGCCACCTACCGCGATTGGTTCGTGTGGAGCCCGACCGACCGCCGCTACGCCGGCACGCGCATCATCTTCCTGGATACCGAGCGCTCCAACTGGACGTGGGACGAAACGCGGGGTGCCTATTACTGGCACCGCTTCTTCTACCACCAGCCTGACCTCAACTACGACCACCCACCCGTCCAGGAGGCGATGCTCGACGTCGCCCGCTTCTGGCTCGAGCAGGGCATCGACGGCTTCCGCGTGGATGCGGTGCCCTACCTCTACGAGCGCGAGGGGACCAGCTGCGAGAACCTGCCGGAGACGCACGCCTACCTCAAGCGCCTGCGTGCTGCGGTCGACCAGGCGGCGCCGGGCAGCCTTCTGCTGTCGGAGGCCAACCAATGGCCGGAGGACGTGCGCCCCTACCTGGGCGACGGCGACGAGTTCCACATGAACTTTCACTTTCCCCTCATGCCGCGCATTTTCCTGGCGCTGGCCCGCGGTGACCGGGCACCCATCGTCGAGATCCTGGCGCGCACGCCCCCCATCCCGGAGGTCTGCCAGTGGGGCACCTTCCTGCGCTGCCACGACGAGCTGACCCTGGAGATGGTCACCGAGGAAGAGAGGCAATTCCTGTGGCAGTTCTACGCGCCGCAGCCGCGCATGCGCCTGAACCTGGGCATCCGCCGCCGCCTCGCGCCGCTGCTGGACAACGACCGGGCCCGGCTGGAGCTCGCCTACTCGCTCCTTTTCACCCTGCCCGGCTCGCCGGTCCTCTACTACGGCGACGAGATTGGCATGGGCGACAACATCTGGCTGGAGGACCGGCGCGGGGTGCGCACCCCGATGCAGTGGACATCAGGCCTCAACGCCGGCTTTTCCGCTGCCGACCCTGCCCATCTCTACGCGCCGGTCATCGACGACAGGACGTATGGCTACCGCACCCTGAATGTCGATACTCAGTGGGCAGATCCCGGCTCGCTGCTGAATCGACTGCGGCACCTCATCCGCGTGCGCAAGGCAAACCCCGTGCTGGCACGCGGGGACCTGCGCATACTGGACACTTTGCCGCCGGCTGTGCTCGGTTTTCTGCGCACCGACGGCGACAGCGCCGTGCTTGCCCTGCACAACCTGTCGGCCAAAGCGCAATCGATCCCTGTCGACGTCGAGCCTTTCGCAGGCGCTGAGGTCACGGACCTGCTCGGCGGCGAGGCGCCGTCCCGGGTGACGGGCGGCGCCGTTCGCCTGAGGCTGCCGCGCTACGGCTACGCCTGGCTCAACCTGAAACGGTAGGCCACCACTCAAGGAGGAACAGATGACAACCGAAACACCGCCCCATTGGGACCTTTCCAACGTCTACCCCGGCCTCGAGTCGGGCGAGTTCGCCCAGGCCGTGCTCCGCCTCACCGCCGGCCTTGACGAGATGGACGGCTACCTCCAGGGGCACGGCATCACGCGGGGCGGGAGCGTGCCGGAGGAGCCGGCCGCGCTCGCAGTTGTGCTCGCCGGGTACATCGATCGCATGAACGCCCTATTGGGGCTCTCCGGCACGCTGGGCGCCTACGTCCAGTCCTTCTTCACGACCGACTCGTACAACACCGTGGCACGGCGCAAGCAGTCGGAGCTGGAGATGCTCGGCGTGCGCCTGGAGCGGCAGGCCGTGCTCTTCCGCGGATGGATCGGAACGGTGGCCGAGGCCCCGGACCTCTTCGAGGAGGCGCTTGCCCTGGAAGGCACGCCGCGTGACCATGCCTTCCAGCTTCGCGAGGCAGCCGAGCAGAGCCGCTACCTGATGAGCACCGCCGAAGAGACCCTGGCGGCGGAGCTCTCCCTCAGCGGCGGCCGGGCCTGGCAAAAGCTCCAGAGTGTCGTCATCACCCAGGTCAAGGTCCCCTTCGAGCGCGACGGCCGCCTGGAGGACGTGCCTATGAGCGTCATCCAGACACTGCGCACCGACCCGGATGGTGATCTGCGCCGCCGCGCCTACGAGGCCGAGCTGGAGGCCTGGAAGCGCGTCCGTGAGCCCCTGGCGGCCTGCCTCAACGGCGTCAAGGGGACGGTGACGACCCTCGACCGCCGCCGCGGGCGGAGCGACTGCCTGCATCAGCCGCTCGATCAGGCACGGATCGACCGCCAGACGTTGGAGGCCATGCTCGGCGCAGTGGCCGATTCCCTGCCGGCCTTCCGGCGCTACTTCCGGCACAAGGCATCGCTCCTGGGGAAGGAAGTGCTCCCGTGGTGGGATCTGATGGCCCCTGCAGGGCGCTCGGAGCGGCGCTACACCTTCTCCGAGGCCCGCGAGCTGCTGCTGGAAGAGTTCGCCGCGTTCTCTCCGCGCTTTCATGCCATGGCGCAGCGTGCCTTCGACAACCACTGGATCGATGCCGAGCCGCGCGACGGCAAGCAGAGCGGCGCCTTCTGCATGGGCATCCCCGACCTTGAAGAGTCGCGCGTCCTCTGCAACTTTGACGGCTCCTTCGACCAGGTCTCTACCTTGGCACACGAGCTGGGGCACGCCTACCACAACAACTGCTACATCGGCACGACCCGCCTTCAGCGCGGTACGCCGATGACGCTCGCCGAGACCGCCTCTATCACCGCCGAGACCCTGGTCACCGATGCCGTCCTGGCCCGGGCCTCTGACCCGCAGGAGCGGCTGGCGATCCTGGAGACCTTTCTCATCGGCGCCGGCCAGGTGGTGGTGGACATCTACTCGCGTTTTCTCTTCGAGCGCGAGGTGTTTGAGCGGCGGGCACGCGCGGAGTTGTCGGCCGACGACTTTTGCACCCTGATGGCCGATGCGCAGCGGGCGGCCTACGGCGAGGGGCTCGATCCCCGGTACCTGCATCCTTACATGTGGACCTGGAAGCCGCACTACTACCGCCCCGGCCTCTCCTTCTACAACTTTCCCTACACCTTTGGGCTTCTCTTTGGCCTGGGGCTGTACGCGATCTACCAAGAGCGCGGCCCGTCCTTCGTCCCCGAGTACGAGGACCTATTGCGCTCCAGCGGGAGCGCGACGGCCGCCGACCTGGCTGCCCGCTTTGGCATCGACATCCGGACGCAGGCCTTCTGGGAGTCGAGCCTCAAGATCATCGAGGCGCGGATAGAGCAATACCGGGCGCTGTAGCAGCGCGGCGGCAAGGCGCCGCCCCAATGGAGGAGGGAGGAGAGTATGGCAGAGAGTGCCACGCCCCGGCCGGCGACCGGCGGGCGCATGCTGTACGTCGACAACATCCGTGCCGGGCTGATCGCCCTGGTCATCGTCGGCCACATGGCGATCAGCTACGGCGCCTCGATCGGCGACTGGTATTACGGCGAGGGGGAGGCGGGGCCCGCCTTTTCCATCCTAGCCACGATCCTGCTCGGCATCGGCGCCGCGTTTCTGCTCCAGCTCTTTTTCCTGATCTCTGGCTACTTTACCCCGCGCCCCTACGATCGCAAGGGCGCCTGCGGCTTTTTGCTCGATCGCCTCAAGCGCCTGGGGATCCCCCTGGTCCTCTATGCCGTCGTCATCAACCCGCTGGTCATCTACTGGGCCGAGGTTCACCGGGGGTTCGAGGGGTCGCTCTGGCAGTATGTCTCGACTCACCTGCCCGCTCTCACCAACGGCTCGGTCGGCCCCCTCTGGTTCGTGGAGGCGCTGCTGGCCTACTCGGTGATCTACGCCCTCCTCCGGCTCCTCACCAGGAAGCGGCCCGCCCGGCCCGATCTTTCCGCGGCGCCGCTCCCGGGGCACTTGGCCATTGCCCTCTTTGGCCTCGGAGCCGGCCTGGCTACGTTTGTGGTGCGCATCTGGGCGCCGGTGGGCTGGCAGTGGGAGCCGCCGCATCAAGAGCTGGCTCACTGGCCGCAGTACATCACCTACTTTGCCGTCGGGATCGTCGCCTATCGCCGCGGCTGGCTGGAGCGCTTTCCCACGGCCCGGTCCAGGCCCTGGCGCTGGATCGCCCTGGCCCTGGTGCCCGGCCTGCCTGCGATTGCCGTGGCTGCGGGGGCTCTCAGCGGCGAGATGGACCCGCGCGCAGCCGGAGGCTTCAACCTCCTCTCGCTGGCCTACTCCCTCTGGGAGGGGTTCATCGGCGTGGCCCTGGTCGTCACCGTCCTGGTGTGGGCCCGCGACCGCCTCAACCGCCAGGGGCGGGTGCTTCGGGCCATGGGGGCCGCTTCTTACGCCGTGTACGTCCTCCATCCGCTGATCATCGTCCCGCTCGCCATCCTGCTGAGCCCGATCAAGCTCGATCTCGGGCTCAAGTTCCTGCTGGTGGCCCCGTTCGCCGTCGTCCTCTGCTTCCTGGTGGGGCACTTGGTCCGCAGGCTGCCCCTGGTTCGGAACATCCTGTAGGGAGGTGCGCGCCATGGGAGTCAGATCTCAAGGGACAAGCCCGGCACCGGCGACGGCCAAGCCGGCCGGCCGGCTGCTCTATGTGGACAACATTCGCATCTTCTTGACCATCCTGGTCATCCTTCACCACCTGATGGTCATCTACGCCGGCAGCGGCGGCTGGATCTACCTCGAGGGCCGGGAGGACCGGTTCACGCGCCTGATCGGCAGTTGGTTCTGCGGGTCCAACCAGGCCTACTTCATGGGGCTCTTTTTGCTTGTCTCCGCGTACTTTGTCCCCGGCTCCTACGATCGCAAAGGCCCAGGCAAGTTCCTGGTGGACCGCCTGGTCCGGCTGGGCATCCCCCTGGCCTTTTACTCCTGGGTCCTCCGGCCGCTGCTCATTTACCTGGGCCTGCGTGACGAGCTGGGGGTCTCTTTCTGGGCGTGGTACACCCACGGCTACTTCCGCGACTATGGGTTGATAGGCGGCGGGCCGCTCTGGTTCATCGAGACACTGCTCATCTTCTCGGCGCTGTATGTCGTGTGGCGGCTGGTCGTCCGGCCCGCAGCGCCGGCGCCGGCTGCCGAGTCGCGCTTTCCCAGGAGCCGGACGATTGCCCTCTTCGCCCTCCTGCTCGGGCTCGCCAGTTTCCTGGTGCGTCTCCAATTCCCCGTCAACAGCCGTTTCGCGCCTCTCAACCTGCAGCTCGCGAACTTGCCACAGTACATCGCCCTCTTCATCCTGGGGCTGCTGGCTTACCGGCGCCGCTGGCTCTCGACGCTCTCGGATGCGACGGGCAAGCTCTGGCTGGGGATCGGCCTGCTGCTGATCGCCCTGAACGGCCCCGTGCAGCTGCTGATGGGTGCCGCCGCGCCCACCGCGCCGGCCCCCGCCGGGGAGGTGCTGATGTCGCTCGTCGCGGCCGAATGGGAGGCGTTCGTCTGCGTCGGCATGTGCATCGGCCTGGTCTACTTCTTCCGGCGCCACCTGGACCGCCAGGGCCCGCTGGCCCGCGAGCTTTCGCGGACGGCCTACACAGCCTACCTGATCCACGAGCCGGTGGTTACCTTTGCGGCCCTGTTCGCGGCGGGTGTGATGATCTACCCCCTGCTCAAGTTCCTCCTGGCTGGGCTGGTGCTGGTCCCGGTCTGCTTTGCGCTGAGCAGCCTGATCCGCCGCATTCCGTATGCGGACCGGGTGCTGTGAGCCTGGGGCGGAGGGCGCCCAGCGGGCATGCCGGATCACGCCGGCCGAGTTGACGCGAGCCGGCAATGCGCTATACTGAGCGGCACGGATCGTCGATGGGCCGGGCAGCCCAGGCCACGATCCCGTCAATCCTGTAGGTCGGGACAAAGGACGCACAATGGCCAAGGACAAGAAAAAGATCGTCGTCACCCGTGATGGCCCCTACGTGGTCCACGGCAACATTCCGCTGGTCCGCAAGACCCAGGTCGTCTCGGAGTATGGTGAGCCGCTCACCTGGAAGAAGGAAGGGGACATCCCGGCGCCCGAGTCGTACGATCTCTGCCGCTGTGGCAAGTCCGACTTTTTCCCCTTCTGCGACAACACCCACTCTCTCGTCGACTTTGACGGCACCGAGGTGGCGGACACCGGCCCGACGGCGGAGCGCCAGGTCGTCTACGAGGGTGGCACGGGCATCGTCGTCAAGCGTGACCACTCCATTTGCATGCACTCGGGCTACTGCGCCGACCGCAAGACCGACATCCTCGAGATGACGCCGCACACGGACGACACGCAGGTGCGCTCGCGGGTCATGGCTATGATCGAGCGCTGCCCTTCCGGCTCCTACGCCTATTCGCTCGAGCCGGGTGAGCCCGACCTTGAGCCCGACCTGCCCCAGCAGATCGCAGTGACTACCGACATTACTTCGGGCGGCCCCGTCCAGGGCGCCCTGTGGGTGACCGGCAGCATTCCGATCGAGCGGGCCGACGGCCAACCCATGGAGACCCGAAACCGGGTGACGCTCTGCTGCTGCGGCCGATCGGGCAACAAGCCCCTCTGCGACGGCACCCACCGGCCCATCGATCCCGAGTAGGCACTGCCTCTCGTGCGGGGGTGAGAGAAGCCGGCCGCAGCCCGGCTTTTCTTTTTCCCCCTGCGGCGCAGGCCAAACGAGCTTCTTGACAGCCGTCCCGTTCGCGGCTATGATACGCCGATTCCACGGCAGACCGTCGGCAGAAGGGTTGGGGATGACCATGCGAGTACAGGCATCGGAGCTGAAGAACCACATCGGCGAGCGCGTCCGGGTAGCGGGCTGGGTGCACAACCTGCGCCTCCTCGGCAAGGCGAACTTTCTCCTGCTCCGCGATTCCTCGGGCATTGCCCAGGTCTTTATGGACAAGGTTGAGCGACAGCAGGCGGAGGGTCTGCTGCCCGAGAGCGTGATTGAGCTGGAGGGGACCGTTGTGGCCGAGGCGCAGGCGCGCGGCGGCGTGGAGATCCACCAGCCGGTCATCACCCTCCTCTCGCCGGTCCTGGAAGGCCTGCCCTTCCCGATCAACAAGCCTGACCTGGAGGCTCATCTCGACACCTTCCTCGACCATGCGGCTCTCGGCCTGCGCCATCCGAAAAAGCGGGCGACCTTCCAGCTTTCGGCAGGGATCATGGCCGGTTACCGGAAGGCGCTCACGGAGCTGGGCTTTGTCGAGATCACGACGCCCAAGATTGTCGAGTCCGCCACTGAGAGCGGCGCCAACGTTTTTGCCATCGACTATTTCGGGCGCCCTGCCTTCCTTGCCCAAAGCCCCCAGTTCTACAAGCAGGTGATGGTCGGCGTCTTTGAGCGGGTCTTTGAGGTCGCCCCGGTCTTTCGGGCCGAGCCGCATGCCACCATTCGCCACATCAACGAGTACGTCAGCCTGGATGCCGAGATGGGCTTTATCCGCAACCATTTCGACGTCATGGCTGTGCTCACGCAGGTCATCCGCGGGACCCTGGCGCATGTCCAGGAGACGTGCGCTGCGGCGCTCGAGCTGCTCGAGGTCGAGCCGCCCGCCATGGGCGCCGAATTCCCGCACATCTACTTCCCGGATGCCCAGCAGCTGATCCTGGACAAGTTCGGGGAGGACTGCCGCGGGGAGCCGGACCTCTCGCCCCAGCACGAGCGGTGGCTCGGCGAGTGGGCGAAGGAGGAGACTGGGTCCGATTTCCTCTTTGTGACGGGCTACCCGATGGTCAAGCGCCCGTTCTACACCCATCCCAACCCGGAAGACCCGGCCTACTCCAACTCCTTTGACCTTCTATTTCGGGGCACCGAGCTCGTGACGGGTGGGCAGCGCCTGCACCTCTACGCCGACTACCTGTCGGTCCTGGAGGCGCGCGGGATGGACGCCGCTTCTTTTGAGGGGTACCTCGAGGCGTTCCGCTACGGCATGCCGCCCCATGGGGGGTTTGCCATTGGCCTGGAGCGCTTTGTGATGCAGCTCACCCGTGGGCAGAACCTGCGGGAGGCGACCCTGTTCCCGCGCGACCTGAACCGCCTGGCGCCCTAGGGGACTGCTCGGGCGGCTCGATCGGGTTCGACTCCGGCCGGAGCGGCGTGGTGCCCTATGGGCATCGGTGCGCGGCCGGTTTGGGCAGAGGGAGGGAAGGATGCCACCGGTTGTTGCCATTGAGAAGATAGCGTCGTACGTCGGGCAAGAGGTCACCATCCGCGGCTGGCTGTACAGCAAGACAGACAAGGGCCGGCTCCAGTTCCTCCAGGTGCGCGACGGCACGGGCATCGTGCAGGCGGTCGCGTTTCAGAAAGAGCTTGCCGCCGGTGCCTTTGAGGCAGCCCAGAAGGTCCGCCAGGAGTCGTCGCTGATCATCACCGGCACCGTGCGCGTCGACACGCGCGCGCCCGGCTTTCCGGGCGGGTACGAGGTCGGCCTGAGCGATGTGCAGATCGTCCAGCTGGCCGACGAGTATCCCATCAGCCCCAAGGAGCACGGCATCGACTTTTTGATGGACAACCGCCATCTCTGGCTGCGCTCGTCGCGCCAGTGGGCGATCCTGCGCGTACGCGCGACCATCATTCGGGCGACCCGAGACTGGCTGGACGGCAACGGCTTCCTCGGGGTGGACACACCGATCTTGACGCCGTCGGCCTGTGAGGATTCGACGACCCTCTTCGCGACCGACTACTTTGGCCAGCCGGCCTACCTGACGCAGTCGGGCCAGCTCTACAACGAGGCCAACATCGCGTCTTTCGGCCGCGTCTACTGCTTTGGCCCGACCTTTCGCGCCGAAAAGTCCAAGACACGGCGGCACCTGACCGAGTTCTGGATGGTCGAGCCCGAGGTGGCGTTCTGCGACCTCGCCGGCATCATGGAGATCGAGGAGCAGTTCATCAGCTCCATTGTCCAGGCGGTCCTCCGCGAGCGTTCGCAGGAGCTTGCCCTGCTCGGGCGCGACGTGGCACGCCTGGAGACGATAGTCCCGCCCTTTCCGCGCATCAGCTACGACGATGCGCTCGACCTCGTTGCCCAGATCCGCGCGGAGACGGCCGATCCCGAAGCGAGGAGCCTGCTGGAGCTTCCCTGGGGCAGCGACCTCGGCAGCCCGCACGAGACCGCCATTGCCGAGCACTTTGAGAAGCCGGTCTTTGTCCACCATTACCCCAGCCAGTGCAAGGCCTTTTACATGGAGCCGACGCCCGGCCGGCCGGAGGTCTGCGAGTCGGTGGACCTGTTGGCACCCGAAGGGCACGGCGAGATCATTGGCGGTGGGCAGCGCATGAGCCGTGTCGAGGACCTGGAGGCAGCGATCGAGCGGGTGGGGGTGCCCCGCGAGGCGTATGCCTGGTACCTGGATCTTCGCCGCTTCGGCAGCACGCCTCACGCCGGGTTCGGCATGGGCATCGAGCGCGCGGTCCGCTGGGTCTGCGGGTTGGAGCACATCCGCGAGACCATCCCGTACGCCCGTACCCTGGGCCGCATCTACCCGTAGCCCTCAACTCTGTCTCTGTCGGGGAGCGAGCACGTAGGGCGGGTTTCCATACCTGCCCTCAACTCTGTCTGTGTCACGGAGCGAGCACGTAGGGCGGGTTTCCATACCCGCCCTCAGCTCTGTCTCGGTCGGGGAGCGAGCACGTAGGGCGGGTTTCCATACCCGCCCTCAACTCTGTCTGTGTTGGGGAGCGAGCACGTAGGGCGGGTTTCCATACCCGCACCCGGCCCTCTCCGTTGAAGGAGAGGGCCGGGGTGCGTGTGGCTCCTACGCCCGCGCCACCGTCACCATGGCGCGGAAGAGGCCGTACACCGCCGGGACGTTCTCCGCCGTGAACTCGATCGCCCGGCCTCCCGTCCGCCGCAGCCCCGGAAGCAGCATGGCCTTGTCCGCCATCTCGCCGGTCATCAGCTCAACGCCCAGCGTGACCGGGGTGGTCACACGGAACGGGGCAGGGGCTTTGTCTTCGCGCAGCCGGCGCACGGCACGGGACGCCGCGTCCTGGATCAGCCGCTGGCTCACCTCGGGTGGCAGGCAGAGGGCCGCCATCCGGCTGGAGGCCTGCTTCACCTCCGCCGTCTCGACCCCCCCCAGCAGGTCCCTCGCTTCGGCGCAGACCGTCTGGTCGCCGGAGACCATGATCACGGGGGCGCCGTAGTGCCCGCACACTGCTGCGTTCCAGCCAGTCTCCCCGAGCAGCTGCCCGTTCACCTTCACGCTGTACACGGTGGAGCTTGACCAGGTATGGTCCAGGATGCCGTGCACCGAGCCCACGCGCGCATGGTACCCGACAAACATGGCGGCGGCGATCCCGCTGTCTGCCCCCTGGACCATCGACAAGGGGGAAGGGCTCCCGCTGTTCAGCCGGGCGCGGGGGTCCAGGTCCTCGATCAGGATATTGCGGCCCGAGCCGTGCCCGTCCGAGACGATCACGTCCTCTGCTCCGCCCTCGAACGCCCCGCGGATGGCGGCGTTCACATCGCCCGTCATGAGCTTCCGGAAGCGCTGGTACTCCGGGTGCTGCGCATCGACGTGGTCCCAAGACACAACTCCGGTGACGCCCTCCATATCGGCGGCGATCAAGATCTTCATGGCAAACCTCCTGTGTGGGCCTTCTGCGGCCCGCTGTTGAGATGGGTGCGCAAGCGCAGGGGGGATGATAGCACAGCCGCTGCCGATAGACAAGAGCCACGCGCCCGCGGCGCAGGGCCACGTCCAAGTCGCCAGGCAGGAGGCAGGACCGGTCACAAGGTCGTGCCGGGGGGTCGCCGGCAGCGCGGCGCGGCCCCTGGCGGGTGCCGGTGGGGTGCGGCGGCGGGGGCGCAAGGCTCAGACCACTGACGGCGCGCACCGAACTGTGCCACTGTGCCATCTTTTTCAGGGTACTATCCCAAATGCCCCGTTTTCCGGGAAACGATTATCTCAGGGTGGCGGATGATGGGCGATTGACCGTGGACGATCGACGATGGACGATGACATTGGGAGCCTTATAGAACCTATTCTTGGGTTTGGGAGTGGACGGCGGGTCCGAAAGAGGGGGAGGGCGAGGGGGTAGTGTGCCACTGTGCCAGAGACCTGCGCTGCGCCCCTTCTCGTCCATGCCCGTGGTCCATGGCCCGCATTTGGCCGCAGGCCCGTTGCGTGATATAGTGCGGGGGTAGAGACCCCACCTCCGCGGGTTGTGGAGCAAGGGGCCTTCGCCGGCCGACACAGGAGGCAGAATGGAGTACCGGAAGCGAAGCCGGTTTGTCCCTTGGCGAGCGGCGGTTTCGATCGTCGGCCTGCCGCTTCTCCTCGCGCTCACCGTGTTCCTTTCCACCTGTGCGTCCACCCCTACGCCGCTGCCCCAGGCCACGCCCGCGGCCGTCGACCGGCCGGAGCCGGCTCGGCCGCCGACCGCGGCGGCGCGGCCGCGCCACGACAACGACGTTCGCTTCACCAACCTCTCGCTCGACCAAGGGCTGTCCCAGAGCGTCGTCCAGGCCATCTGGCAGGACAGCCAGGGGTTTCTCTGGCTGGGCACGCAGGACGGCCTCAACCGCTACGACGGCTACACCTTCCGCATCTTCAAGAACGATCCGGGAGACCCGGCGAGCCTCAGCAACAACTATGTGTACTCCCTTGCGGAGGATGCGGACGGCTCGCTGTGGGTCGGCACCGCCGGGGGCCTGAACCGCTACGACCCCGCCACCGAGCGGTTCGAGGCCCTCTTCCACGACCCGCTGGACCCCAACACGCCCAGCAGCGACGCAGTCGGCGACGTCTTGGTCGATAGTGCCGGTGCACTCTGGGCCGGCACCGTCTCCCAAGGCATCAACCGCCTCGAGGGTGGGGTGTGGACGCGCTACCTGCCCAACCCGGACGACCCGTCCGGCCTCAGCAGCGGCGCGATCACCGCGCTCTTTGAGGACTCGAGCGGCACGCTGTGGGTCGGGACGACCGGCGGTGGGCTCAACCGGCTCGACCGCGCCACCGGCCGTTTCACGCGCTACCTGAATGACCAGCAGGACCCCTTGAGCCTCCCCGACAACAGCGTCGCGTCGATCGCGGAAGGCCCGGACGGCACGCTCTGGCTCGCCACGTCGGGCGGCCTGGCTGCCTTCGACCCGACCACCGGCCGCTGCACCCGCTATGCCTCGGATCCCTCTGACCCCGGCAGCCTGGGCGACAACCTGCTCCTCGTCGTCTATGTCGACCGAAGTGGCACGCTGTGGGCCGGCTCAAGCGCCGGCAGCCTCAACCGCCTGCCCTGCCCCGGCTGTGACCCGCCCGCCTTTGTCCACTATGCCCCGGTCGCCGGCGACCCCACCTCGCTGGGGAGCTTGGGTGTCATCTCCATCTACGAGGACAGGGGGGGTGTGCTCTGGTTCGGCACGTTTGGCGGCGGTGTCTCGCGCTACAGCTGGACAACGGAAAAGTTCCCCGTCACCCGCTCGGTTCCCGGCGACCCGGCCGGCCTGAGCGACAACTCTGTCTGGAGCTTTTACGAGGATCGCCAGGGGGACCTCTGGATTGGGACGGTATCTGGCGGCCTGAACCGCCTGGACCGGGCGACCGGCGCCTTCACCCACTATCGCTACGACCCCAGCGACCCGGAGAGCCTCGGCAGCGATTTCGTCATGAGCGTCTACGAAGATGCCCAGGGTCGCTTCTGGGTGGGCACCTTCGGCGGCGGGCTGAACCTGCTCGACCGGCAGACGGGCAAGGTCGCCCGCTACCCATCGCCCCCCAACGTCTTTTCCTTCCTCGAGGACTCGTCGGGCTCCCTCTGGGTTGCGGCCACCGGCGGCCTGGGCCGCTATGACTCGGCTTCCGATTCCTTCGAGTACCTCGCCAACGACCCGTCCGATCCGGCCAGCCTGAGCGACAGCAACCTCACGAGCCTCCACCTCGACAGCCGCGGCCGTATTTGGGTGGGGACCTTTGCCGGCGGTCTCAACCTGTTCGATCCCGCCACGCAGAGCTTTGTGCGCTACCGGCACAACCCGGCAGACCCCGCCAGCCTGGCTTCCGACCTCGTGCTGGTGGTCCTGGAGGACTCTAAGGGGATGCTCTGGGTGGGGACCGCCGCGGGCCTGGACCGGATGGATCCGGTCACCGGCTCGTTCCTCCACTACCGCCAGAAGGAAGGGCTCCCCAACGACACGGTCTATTGCCTGCTGGAGGACGACCGGGGCCACCTCTGGATCAGCACCAATCGTGGCCTGTCCGACCTGGACACCCAGTCCGGCACCTTTACCAACTACACGTCGGCGGACGGACTCCAGAGCAACGAGTTCAACCAGGCTGCCTGCTACCGCGACTCGACCGGCCTGCTCTACTTCGGCGGCATCAACGGCTACAACGCCTTCCTTCCCGCCGACATCGTCCAGAACCGCTACGTCCCGCCTGTCGTGGTGACAGGCTTCTCGCTCTTCAACAACCCCGTCTTGCCGGGGGCCGGCACGCCGCTCGCGTGGGCCGTCCCCGCCACCCGTGAGATCCGCCTCAACCACCGGCAGAACTTTTTCGGCTTCGAGTTCGCGGCCCTCGACATGGCTGCGCCCGAGCGCAACCGCTACTCCTACCGGATGGAGGGCCTGGACGAGGGGTGGAACGACGTCGGCACCCGCCACTTTGCGCAATACACCGGCGTCAAGCCCGGCACCTATACCTTCTGGGTGCGGGGCTCCAACGGCGATGGGGTGTGGAATGAGGCCGGCACCTCGATCCGGCTGGTGATCCCGCCGCCCTTCTGGCAGACCTGGTGGTTCCGCGGGCTGGCGATCGCCCTGGCAGCCGGCCTCGTGGCAGGCGGCTTCCTGCTCCGCCTGCGCATGATCCAAGCCGAGAAGAGGCGCCTCGAGACGCTCGTCGCCGCCCGCACCCAGGAGTTGAGCGATGCGATGGGCGAGCTGCGCCGCTCGCGTGACCAGGCCCAGGCCGCCAACCGCGCCAAGTCTGTCTTCCTGGCCAACATCAGCCACGAGCTGCGCACTCCGCTCAACGCCATCCTGGGCTTTAGCCGGCTGATGCTCGGTTCCTCCCTGCCGGCCCGCGACCATGCGCCGTCGCCGGAGCGGGGAACCCTCACCGAGTCTCAGCGCCAAGACCTGGCTATCATCAGCCGCAGCGGCGAGCACCTGCTCGGCCTGATCAACGACGTCCTCGAGATGTCCAAGATAGAGGCAGGCCGCATCACGCTGAACGAGCATGCCTTTGACCTGCGCCGCCTGCTGGAGGACATGGAGGACATGTTCCGGCTGCGGGCCGAGGCCAAGGGGCTGGCGCTCGAGAGCGAGGTCGACCCGGGGGTGCCGCAGGTGGTCGGAGCCGACGAGGGCAAGCTGCGCCAGGTCCTCTTGAACCTGCTCGGCAACGCCGTCAAGTTCACCCAGACGGGAGACATATTTCTGCGCGCCGCGATCCGGACGGCAGGGGAAGGCTCCGGGGAGCCCGTCTCGCTGCTGCACGTGGAGGTGGAGGACACCGGCCCGGGCATTGCCCCCGAGGAGCAGGCGGCCGTCTTTGAGCCCTTTGTCCAGTCGCAGTCGGGACGGCGGGCGGCGGAGGGCACCGGGCTGGGCCTCTCCATCAGCCGCCAGTATGCCGAGCTGATGGGGGGTACCCTCTCGCTGTCGAGCACACCCGGCCGCGGCAGTCTCTTCACGCTGGAGGTCCCCGTCCGGGCCGTCGACGAGGCGGCCCTGCCGGGCGCGCCGTCTCAGCGCCGCGCGATTGGGCTGGAGCCGGGCCAGCCGGCCTACCGGCTGCTTGTGGTGGACGACAAGGAAGTGAACCGGCAGCTGCTGGTGCGCCTGCTCGGTCCCCTCGGCTTTGATCTGCGCGAGGCGGCCAACGGCCAGGAAGCGATCGACATCTGGCAGGCGTGGGCGCCTCACCTGATCTGGATGGACATGCGCATGCCGGTCATGGACGGATATGAGGCCACGCGGCGCATCAAGGCGACCCTCCAGGGTCACGCGACGGCGATCATTGCGCTCACCGCCAGCGCGCTGGAAGAGGACCGCAAGGTGATCCTCTCCGAGGGGTGCGACGACTATATCCGCAAGCCTTTCCGCGACCAGGACCTGATCGAGGCCCTCGAGAGGCACTTGGGCGTACGGTTCCTGTACGAGCAGGTTGCGGAGGAAGAGCGACGGGCGGTGGACCGGGAGCCACGCCCGTCCGAGCAGGAGCTTTCCGCCGCGGACGCGGTCCGGCGGGTGGCGGCGCTGCCACCCTCGGTCGTGGGCGACCTGCGGCACGCGGCGCGCCTGGGGGCGGTCGATTCCATCCAGGAGTCGATCTCCGGCATCCGCTCCCACGACGCCGCCCTGGCCGGCCTGCTGGCGGCCTGGGCCGACCGGTTCGAGCACGACAAGATCCTGGCGCTGATCGAGGATGCTGCCGCGCGCCGGCAGGGCCTTGGGCTGTGAGACGGCACGCACGCCCGGCGCCGCCTGCGGGCCGGCCGGCTTGCCTCTGGGAGGGCTGATGGACACGCCGCACTTGAAGGCACCCGCCGATATCCTGGTGGTCGACGACACACCGGCCAACCTGCGGCTTCTCTCGCAGATCCTGGTCGAGCATGGCTACCGCGTCCGGGCCGTCACCAGTGGGCCCCGGGCGATCGAGTCGGCCCAGGCGTCGCCGCCGAACCTGATCCTGCTCGACATCCGCATGCCCGGGATGAACGGCTACGAAGTCTGCGAGCGGCTGAAAGCCATGGACCGCACGCGCAACATCCCGGTGATCTTTATCAGCGCGCTGGACGACGTGGAGGACAAGGTCCGTGCGTTTGCCGCGGGTGGCGTCGACTATGTGACCAAGCCGTTCCAGATCGGCGAAGTGCTGGCCCGTACCGAGACCCACCTTGCCCTGCGACATCTGCAGGAGGAGCTCCTGGAGCGAAACCGCCGCTACGAGCGCGAGCTGGCGCTGGCGGGCCAGATCCAGTCCAGCTTCCTGCCCCGCTCGATGCCGGACGTGCCCGGCTGGCAGATTGCGGCGCGCCTGGTGCCGTCGCGCGAGACCTCGGGGGACTTTTATGACCTGGTGCCCCTTGCCGGCGGGCGCTGGGGCATCGCCATCGGCGACGTGGCGGACAAGGGCGCGGGCGCCGCCCTCTTCATGGCCCTGAGCTGGAGCCTGCTCCGCACCTACCTGGCCGATTACCCGGCGGCGCCCGCCCGCACCTTCGAAGCGGTCAACCGGCGCCTCCTTCAGGACACGCTGAGCAACGAGTTCGTCACCGTCTTCCTCGGGGTGCTCGACCCGGCGTCCGGCCGGTTGGCGTATGCCAATGCCGGTCACTGCCCCGCGCTGGTGCTGCGGGCCGGCGGCACGGCAGAGTGGCTGACGCGCACGGGGATGGCTCTGGGCGTGGTGGAGGATTCTGCCTGGGAAGAGGAGCAGGTCGAGATCGGGCCGGGCGACCTGCTCCTGCTCTACACCGACGGCGTGACCGAGGCGCGCGGGCCCGACGGGGAGCAGTACCGCATGCCGCGCCTCCAGGAGGCCGTCCGCGCCTGCCGCGGCGCGGGCTCCGTCGAGGTCCTCGAGTCCGTCCTGGGCGAGGTCACGACGTTTGCGCGCGAGGTGCACATCCAGGATGACATTGCCCTGGTTGCCCTGCGAAGGCTGTAGATCGAGGAGGATGAGATGCTCGCCCGGGTGCTTCTGATCGCCGCGGCGGCGCTGCTGGGCGTCGTGCAGCCCGCCCTTGCCCCGCTGACCCTGTCGTACGTCGAGTCTTCGTCTGGCCTCGGCACGCCCGAGTGGGAAGCCGGCAACTCGGAGCTGGAGCTCGCCGACGTGAACGGCGATGGTCACCTGGACATAGTCTCCATTGGCGACCACAGCAACCCATTCGGCGATCCCTGGGCCCACGGCCTCATCGTCTACTTTGGCAACGGCGCCGGCGCCTGGACGAACTCTATGTACGGCGAGTTTGGCTACGGCGGGGTGGCTGTGGGCGACGTCAACAACGATGGCCTCCAGGACGTCGGCTATGGCATGCACCACAACTACTCGGGCGTCGACCTGGGCGACCAGCTCATCGAGGTGGCCCTCGGCGATGGAACCGGCCTGTCGTGGACGGCCTGGGACGATGGACTCGCCACCAACGGCGAGGACTGGGGCATGTTCGACACCGATTTCGCCGACGTCGACAACGACGGCGACCTGGACCTGGGCTCGATCTCTTTCGGCTGCTGTGCCGGCATCCACGTCTACCTGAACCAGGGCGACGGCACCTGGGTGCAGAGCTATGGCTTTTTGGGCGGCAATACGGATCATGGCGTTGCGTTCGGCGATGTCAACGCCGACGGCTTTTCCGACTTTGTCGCCGGCCTGCAGAACGGCACGGTCTACCTGGGCGACGGCAGTGGCGGGTTCAGCCATGCCGACGGCAACCTGCCGGGCGGGGGCTCTTCGGGCCGCGCCGGGCCCGACCTGGGCGACGTCAACGACGACGGCCGGGACGACCTCTCCTGGTGCAACACGAGCGGCGGCGTCGAGGTCTGGACCTGGACGGAGGGCAACGTCTGGGTAGAGCTTTCGGGCACCCTCCCTTCGAGCGGCACGTGCGAGCTCACCCAGCTGCGGGACATGGACGTCGACGGCCACGGCGACGTGGTCTCCTTTGGCTACGGCAGCGCCAAGATCTGGACCGGCGACGGGATGGGTGGCTGGACTCTGGCTGCCACCATCACTACCCCCTCGCCCGGCTACTTTTCCGCCTTTCGCGCCGGCGGCGACGCCGACCACAACGGCTATCCCGACATAGCGCTGGTGGCCGAGCAGGGCTCTTGGCCGAGCGGGCAGAACTATCTCCGTTTCTACAGGGAGGCTTCGGTGCCTTCTGCCCTCTCCGTCGCGCCCGTCTACCCGCTCGGCGGCGAGACCCTGTACGCCGGGTCGGTCCGCTTCCTCGATTGGGTCAGTGGCGTGCCCGGGAGCATGGCCTCCAGCGTGGCGGTCGAGCTGTCGGTCGCCGGGGCGAGCGGGCCCTGGCTGCCGGTCGCGGCCGGCCTCCCCAACAACGGCCGCTACCAGTGGCTCCTGCCGGGCGATGTGCCCAACACGGCCGACGCCTACCTCCGCTTCACGGTCACCGCCGAGTCCGGCTCGGCAACCTCCGTCACACCGGCTCCCTTCACCATTGCCGGTGGGTCCGACCTTCCCACCCTGCACGTGGATGCCATCAAGATGGCCGGCCGCACCCTGGGCGCCGGGTACCGTGCCAAGGCAGCCGTGCGGCTGAGGGACGTCGCCGGCGACGTGGTGCCCGGCGCCTGGGTTACCCTCGAGGTGACCCTGCCCTCGGGTGGGGTCCGCACCAGGGAAGTGCTCACCGACGGCCGGGGCGTCGCCCAGGCACTCTGGTCGTCGACAGCCGGCGGGGCCTGGCAGGTGTGCGTCCTGGACGTTCACCACGCCGGCTACCTGTATGACCCTGACCAGAACGTCGTGACGTGCGACGGGCTGGTCTATCCGTAGGTCACCTGTGACGCACGGGGAGGAAGGAAAGATGCCGAGCCTGTTCAACGGAGCGTACTCGCGCACGGAGCTGGGGCGTTTCACGAGCACCCTCGACCAGCTCGCCGGCGTGCGGCTGGCCGAGCTGTCCGACGGCCGGGCGCGGGGCATGCGCGTCGCCGATGCCTGGACCGGCTCGGGCCTGCGCTTTTCCGTGCTGCTGGACCGCGGGCTGGACATTGGCGCGGCCGAGTTCCAGGGTGTGCCGCTGGCGTGGCTGCACCCTGCACTGGGCACCCCCGCGCAGTACGAGCCTGCCGGCTATGGCTGGCTGCGCACCTTCGGCGGCGGGCTGCTGACCACCTGCGGCCTCTCTCACTTCGGCCAACCCGAGACGGATGGCGACGAGGCGCTCGGCCTGCATGGCCGCATCTCGCACATCGCCGCCCACCAGGTGCGCGTTTCGGCCGAGTGGCAGGGCGAGGAGTATCTGATCACCATCGAGGGCTCTGTCCGGCAGGCGGCGCTCTTTGGCGAGAACCTCCTGCTGCACCGCCGCATCACCACGTCGCTGGGTGCTACCTCGTTCCTGGTCGAGGATTGCGTCCGGAACGAGGGCTACCGCCCGGCGCCGCACATGATCCTCTACCACTGCAACCTGGGCTTTCCCATCGTCAGCCCGGAGAGTTCCCTCGAGGTGGACGACATCTCGGTGCGGCCGCGCGATGCCGCTGCGGCCGCCGGGCTGGAGCGCCACGCGTACTTTGACCCCCCGGTGCCCGGCTACCCGGAACAGGTCTTTTTCCACCTGCCCCGTCCCGGGCCGGACGGACAGGTGACTGCCTCGATCGCCAACCCGGTGCTGGGCCTGTCTGCCTACGTGCGCTACCGGGCGGCCGAGCTGCCGGCCTTTAGCCAATGGAAGATGATGGGGGCCGGCGAGTATGTCTGTGCCCTCGAGCCCTGCACCGTGCACGAGACTCCGCGGTCGGCCCTGCGCAGGGAGGGACGCCTTGCGCTCCTCGATCCCGGCGAGGAGATACATTACCGCGTCGAGCTGGGAGTCACGAGGTCGGGCGGGTAGGGGATGCCGCAGCCTGGCTTTTGACCCGCCCAATTCCCAGCAAGGAGAGATGTCGACCTATGAACCTACAGCAGCTGCGGACCCTGATCGCCATCGCCGACGAAGGGGGCCTCTCCGCCGCCGGTCGCGCGCTCCGCATCAGCCAGCCGGCCGTGACAAAGCAGCTCCAGCGGCTGGAGCAGGAGCTGGGAGCCACCCTGCTTCTGCGCAGCAGCCAGCGACCAGGGGCTCTCACCCCCTCCGGAGAGCGTGTCCTCGCCTTTGCGCGCGACACGCTGGAGGGCATTGACCGGCTGCGCGAGCAGCTCGCGCTGCTGCGGGAGGTCACGCCGGGCAGCCTCACCCTTGCCGCCAGCACGATTCCGGGCGAGCACCTGCTGCCCGGGCTGCTGGCGGCCTTTCATGCATGCTACCCCGGCGTGCAGCTGCGGTCCACCATTGCCGACACCGACCAGGTGGCGCACCAGCTGATCGCGGCCGAAGCCGACATCGGCTTTGTCGGCGCGCTGCCGCAGGGGGTGGGTGGCCTGCGGCTGGAGCGGTTGGCGAGCGACGAGATCGTGGTCGTCCTGCCGCCGGGGCACCCGCTCACACAGCGCACTGTGCTGGCGCCGGCCGACCTGGCAGGTTGGCCGTTGATCCTGCGCGAGGAGGGCTCCGGCACACGCCGCAGCGTCGAAAAGGCGCTGGCTGCGGCCGGGCAGAGCCTGCGTCGCGAGGATGTCGCCCTTGTGCTCGGCTCCACCCAGGCCGTGTTGCAGGCCGTTGCCCAGGGCCTGGGCATCGGCTTTGCCTCTGCGCTAGCGGCCGCACCGGCCCAGGCGGCCGGCCGGCTGACTTGTGTCCGCGTGGCGGGCCTGGGCCTGCAGCGCGACCTCTACCTGGCCTACCTGCCGGAGCGCCTGGCCGAGCCGGCCGTCGCCCACCTCCTTGCCTTTACCCGGGAGCACTTTGCGCGGTAGGGGCTGCCTTCGTCCGCGGCGTTGAATCGCCCGGAAGGGCTTTCTCCGCAAGTCCCCCGGCGGGCCCTCTACTCATACTTGAACCGCCACGTGCCCACCAGGAAAAAGACCGCAGCAAAGCCCACCAGGATGGCCGACTCGGGAAGCGCCCGCAGAAGGCTGCTCCCCTCGACCATGAGCCGGTAGAACCCCTCCACTCCATGCCCCTGGGGTGTCAGCAGGGCGAGTGTCTGCAGTGCGCCGCCCGAACGCGTCAGCGGCGACATCCCCATCGCGATGCACCCTCCCAGGCCCCCCATCACAAAGCCCAGGATCAGGGCCACGCTGTCGGCCTGCCGAGCGCTGCGCGCCAACGCCGCGATCATCACGCCCATCGCCGCCGCCGCCAGGGAGAGCGCCAGCGTGTGCACGAGCAGGCCGATCGCCGAGTTGCCCAGCGACATCTTGAACAGCAGGCGACCCACCAGGAACAGGAATCCCGTCTGCAGCGCGCCGAGCACCACGTAGGCCAGCATCGTCCCCGCAATCACCGAGCCGCGCGGGATCGGCGCCGCCACCAACCGCCGCAGCGTCCCCGTCTCCTTCTCCATGCGCAGGGACCTGGCCGACGTCGTGACGCCGAAGAAGATGAACATCACCACCATGCCGGCGAAGCCGAACGCCATGTACCGCTCGAAACCGCCCTGCACCACTACCTGCTCGTCCGTCTCTGAGGCCACCGTGATCGCCGGCGTGCGGCGCATCTGCTCGAGCGTCGCCATGATCGTGCCCAGGCTCTGTGCCTCGATCGCACGCAGCGTGTTGGGCTCCGCCTGCGCCAGCACCTCCGATTGGGAGAGCATGGCGCGGATGCCGTAGCTCACCTCTCCCCAGATGGCGACTTGATCCACCACCTGGTTCATGATGCCCGTCACGATGCTCGCTGCGTCCGGCTGGCCCGGGTCGACGATCACCTCGACCTGGACCGGCGTGTAGGCATGGATCTGGTCCGAGAGCCCAGCCGGGATGACGATCGCCGCGACCGCCTCCCCTCGGGCCACGATATCCTCTGCCTCCGCAGCCGATGGGACCCGCGTAACCTCCAGCACCGGGATCGACTCCACCGCGGCTGCGATCTGCTCGCCAAAGATGCCCGCGTCCTGGTTCACCAGGCAGGTGTTCACCAGGATACCTTCGCCGTCCGAGCGGGCCCCGGCCCGGTTTGCGGCGCCCATCGTCGTGGCGACGATCAGCGGCAGGAGGAAGAGCACCGCCAGGCCGCCCCGGTCCTTCGACAGGAGCTGCAGCTCTTTCCAGGCAATCGCCAGCGCATGCTTGATCGCTCTCATTGCTGCCTCCCCTACTCAAAGTCAAAGCGCCACACGCCGACGGCGAAGAAGAGCAGTGCGAAGCCTGCCAACACCGCCAGCGCGACGCCCACATCCGCCAGCCCCAGGCCGCGGACCATCGTGTCCAGCAGGGCGCGGTTCGCCCAGTAGTGCGGGATGACCTTTGGCACCGGGCCCAGCAGCGGCTCCAGGACAAAGAGGGGGATGATGCACCCTCCCAGCGTCCCCAGCCCCCAAAGGATCACGCTGCTCAACCCGCCGATCTGGTTCTCCGTGTGCGCTACGGCAGCGATCAGGATGCCGAGCGCGGACGAGCAGAGTGCCACGACGGCGACGACCAGCACCGTGACCCACGGGTGGGCACCCAGCGTCACGCCCGGCAGCCCCAGCAGCCGCAGCCCCCAGATCCCAAAGGCGAAGATGACCGCCGCCTGGCAGAGCCCTGTCACAAAGGCGGGCAGCATCTTGCCCAGCAGCATCCCCATGCGGCTCACGGGCGCTGCCAGCAGCCGGCGGAAGGAGCCCGCCTTTTTCTCCTCGTACACCGAGCGCGCCGCTGCCTGTGCTGTCAGGAAGAGGAAGAGCACGGTGAAGCCGGGCACGGCCGCATCCGTCATGCCCACTTCCACCTGGCTTGTGCCCGCCTGGGCTGGGACTCGCTGCGCCACGTGGACCAGCGGCTCGCCCTCTGCCCGCGCGAACTGCGCCCGCGCCTGGGCCTGGGCCCTCTCCACCGTCCAGATTTCCTCCGCGCCCGGCTGGCCCGCCTGCATCTCGCCCATGCGCTCCAGTGCCGAGAGGATCTGGGCCTCCAGCGACAGGTCAGACACCACCCCTTCGAGCACCAGCCGCACGGCTTCCGACTGCTCCGGTCCCGCGTTCGGGTGGCTCACCAGCCGCACCTCGGCCGGCCGGCCGCCAGCCACAGCCTCCGAAAACCCCTGCGGGATCACCAACATGCGCGCCAGCTTGGCCTGGTCGATCTGGGCCAACCCTTCCGCTTCCGCAATCAACTCCACGCGGACGCCGCCCGCGCGGTCGATCCCGGCCAGGAGCGACTGTGCGTCCGCCCCGCCGTCCAAGTCCGCCACCTTCAGCGCGATCCGCTCGTCCTTGTCCCCCTGCCCGATCGCGCCCACCGCCCCGCTGTAGACCACCACGAACACCAGCGGGAGCAAGAAGAGCTCCAAGATCGCCCCCCGGTCCCGGAGCAGCACTTGCAGGTCCTTCCAGGCGATGCTCAGGATCTTCATGGGTTCCTCCTACTCCCGCAGCTTCTTGCCGGTCAGGTGCAGGAAGACAGACTCCAGGTTGGGCTCCAGGATCTCCAGCGAGGTCAGGGGCAGATCGTGCTCCGCCAGGTAGCCGATGGTGCCGACCACGGCCTGCTGGCTGTGTTTTGCCACCACCTTGACGACGTCTCCACCTGCCGCCAGGGCCGGCTCCTTCGTCGACTCCCGGCCGGGGGCGGGCGGCGGAGTCGCCGGGCGGGGCAGCAGGCGCACCGACTCCACCGCCGGCAGCGCAGCCAGCCCGTCCAGCAGTGCCTGGTCGGCGCGCGGCACGCCCACATGCAGCACGCCGCCGCCCAGCATTCCGATCAGGTTCTTTACCGTGTCCAGCGCCACGATCTCGCCCTGGTCAATGATCGCCACGCGGCTGCAGAGGAGCTCCACCTCTTCCATGTAGTGGCTGGTGTAGATGATGCTCATGCCCCGCTCGCGGTTCAGGCGGAGCACGCTCTCAAAGATGTGGTTGCGGCTTTGGGGGTCGACGCCGGTCGTGGGCTCGTCGAGGAACAGCAGTTTTGGCTGGTGCACCAAGCCGGCGGCTATGTTGACGCGCCGTTTCATCCCGCCGGAGAAGGTCTCCACCGGCTTGTCTGCCCGCTCGGTGAGCGCGACGATCTCGAGGACCTCGCGGACGCGCTCCTTCAGCTCGCGGCCGCTGAGGCCATAGATGCGCCCGAAGAAGCTGATGTTGGCCCGCGCGCTGAGTGTCTGGTAGAGAGCCAGCTCCTGGGGGACCAGGCCGCTCAGCTGTTTCGCCTTGTCCAGGTCGGTGCGGATGTCATACCCGCCGATTCGCGCGGTGCCGGCGGTCGGCTCGAGGATGCCGGTCACCATCGAGATGGTCGTCGTCTTGCCGGCGCCATTGGGGCCCAGCAGGCCAAAGACCTCCCCCTCCTCCACTGCAAAGTGGATGCCCTTGACGGCCTGGTGGTCGCCGAACTTTTTGGCGAGGCCGTCCACCTCCAGGATAGCGCCCATGTGAGGTCCTCCTTTCCTCTCCTTATGCGCTTTGCCGCCGGTCGTCGAGCGGCGGGCGGCTGCCCTCGGTCTAGAACCCTTCGCCGGTCACGCGCCCAGGGGGCGGTCGCTGCCGGCTATCTAGCATCATGGCGTACGCGGCCAGAAGAGAAGGTAGAGCGTCACCGCCAGCAGCACGAGGTTCGCCAAGCCCAGCAAGGCAAACAGGATCCAGGCCAGCCACGGGCCCAGCCGCTTCTGCCAGGAGGTAGCGCCGCGGCTGAGGGCCGAAATGACCATCCGGGAGAAGCGAATTCCCCTGTATCCAACCAGGCTCGTTTCCGCGGCCCGTTTCTCCGGCTCCAGCCGTGCCAGTCGCTCGCGCGCTGCGATCTCCCGTGCTGAAGCGGCTGCCATGTCCTGCGCCTCGCGCGCGCGCAGCCTTTCCATCACCTGCTCCAGCTCGCCCTGGGCGCGCTCGCGCTCGGCATCCAGTGCGGCGATCTCTGCCCTGCCCTTCTCCTCGATCGCCGCCCGCTGCTCCTCCGGCAGGGCCTCCGGTTGGGTATCCTGGGCTGCGTATGCGACCGACTCCCGCCAGCGCAGCAGGCTCAGCGTCTTGGATTCGCCAAAGCCCTCGATCTGGCGGATGGCTCCCTCGCTTACGTCGTAGGCTGTGAGGATGCCGCTCTCGTGCAGCTTGCCGGCCATCGCGTCGCCGACGCCCGGGACGTGCACCGGGTCGAGCGTCATGGCCCGAAGCCCGGCGTCCACATGCTCCTTTTGCAGCGCAGCCAGCGCCGCCTGAAGCTCCTGCCCCATGGCAGTCTCCGCTGCTGCCGCTTTTCCCTCCCACTCCTGTATCCGGGCCCTGCGGACTGAGGTCTCGCGCTCCCTTTCCTCCTCCGCACGCTTCTGGACGCGCCCCGTCTCCCCGAACGCCTCGGCAAGGCTGTCCTGGGCGGCTGCGAGGTCCTTCTCCAGCCGGTTGACCTGGCGCCTCAGCCCGCGCTTCTCCCGGGACTCGGCCCGGCTCAGGTAGTAGATCCACAGGACAACAAGCAGCACCAGGAAGAGCGCCGATGCCACTCCGGCGACGATCGCCACCGCTGGGTGCCACGACTCGTCTGCCAGGAAGAACATGAGGCCGCCTGCCAGCCCCAGAAGGGCCAGGAGGACCGTCGCCCAGATGAGTGCCCGCCGTGTCTTGACCATTTCGTCCTTGAATGCCACCGTGTCCATCGTTCCTCTCCTATCTTCGCTCCTAGCCATCCGCCGCGCGCGCGGCGGATGTAGTATACCAGGGCGGGGTCCCATGGGCAAGCCGTGCCAAAGGGCGTTGATGCCCTGCTTGGCGAGAGGGGCTGTCCGGGAAGTGTCATCCCGAGGGAGCGCAGGCCACCTGCTTTCTGGAGAGCCGATTTAATCTTGACACCCCCTGAGTGCCATGGTATAATGCGAAATACGGATCACTCCGGGATGCGCACACCGGCGTGCAGCCCAGGTCCGTGCCGGACAGGGCCCGCATTGTACCACCCCACAGCGGCCAGCCCCGCCCTTTCCGATTCGCCTCGTGGCGATGAGCTCCATTCTCTGGCCTAGTATGTCTGCCATGCCCGAGCATCCCAGCAAGGCGGAAAGGAGGTGAGGATCGAAGACACCTGGGTACTTGCCAGTCCACACGGGTGCGTTCCAAAGAAAGGAGATATCCCATGCCGATAAGACGGTTGACCAGGAGAGAGCTGGAGCGCGAAGTCCGGGCGCGGATTGCGCGGCCTGCCGAGCTTAGGGATTGGCTTGGCAGGATTGTCCCCCTACTCGAGGGTCCCAAGATCACCCATTTTGACCCGCTGGCGGGCCAGCGTGGCTGCGTGGTGACCATCTACGGCAGCAACTTTTCGCCTGACCGGCTGGAGAACAGTGTGGAGATTGGCGGCGGTGCGTGCCTGGTGGTGAGCGCATCCGCCACGGAGCTGAAGGTCGTCACCGGCGGTGACGTCGAGAGCGGCCCGGTCAAGGTGACCGTGGCCGGAGATAGCGCTGCCGGGCCGCAGGACTTTAAGGTGCTCGGCTACCCGTCGGCCGGTGCCGGCGAGGATGGCCCGCCGATGGCCTTCAGCGGCGAAGGGGCTGGCGCGGCCGGCGACGTGCCGGCCATCGGCACCATACGGGTGCTCGTCGCCCTCGTGCGGCCCAACGACCTCGCCCCCGCGGGCACCGGCGCGCGCGATGGCGTCGTCGATGCCTGGAACGACGTGGTCACCTACTACAACCAGGCTTCCTACGGCCAGACGGTCGTGCAGTACGACATCACCACCAGCTGGACCATCCTCGACGGCCCCACGACGGACTTTGTGCCCGCCGGAGCCGACAACATCGACAGCAGCCAGCTGATGCGCATCATGGCCCAGGCAGCGCAGGGGGCCGTCGACGAGGGGTATGACCTCGACGACTATGCCATGATGGCGGGCGTCATGTTCCTCAACGGCAACTTTATCCGCGCTTGGGGCGGATGGTCCTGGCAGAACTTGGCCTACGACAACGGCCTGCCGGCCTCCGACCCCGACCGCGTGCACATCAACCTCACCGCCGACCATGCCATCAACCTCATAGCCATCCAGGAGACGGCCAACTGGGGCCGCTGTGCGCACGAATTCGGGCACAACGTCGTATCAGCGCCCTCTTTCACCGGCGATGGCACCGCCACCCTGGGGGAGGACGTCTATTCGTCGGACCTGGTCGATCCCGGCGCGGCGACGGCCCGCTCCTTTGACTTGATGGGCAGCCACGACAGCCACCCCCTCTTCTCCGGCTACCACCTGGAAAAGCTGGGCTACTACTCCGCGGCGAATATCCACACCCTCACCTGGGACCGGAACCCGCACTCCTACGACCTCGACATCGTCGCCCATGGCCTTGCCCAGGACGCGGCGGCCAACCGCTATCACCTCGTCAAGGTTCACATCGCGCAGGGGCTGGACTATTACATCCAGGTCCGCCAGCGGCCCGGCGCGACTGCTCAGATCTTTGACGACTCCATCCCGCTCGACGGCGCCAACAACCAGGGTGGCGTGATCGTCACCGCGGTCATTGCCGATACCCTCCACACCAACCAGCAGACCCGCTTTATCACCCTCCTCCACGCCAACCAGGTGCTGAGTGCCGGCGAATCGGCGGAGGACCCTGCGAGGGCCTTGAAGATCTCGGTCCTCAACGACAATGTGCAGGCGCGGCCGCTCATCTGCCGCGTGCGCGTGGAGTGGGCCCAGACGGTCGTCGGGGACCCCAACGGCTCCTTCGACCTCTCCGTCACCCCGTGGGACTCGAGCTATCAGTCTCCCGACATCTGGATCGACCGCTCGCCCTTCGGCGCATACGACAAACCGCTCGACGCCCAAGGGCGCCCCACGGGCAACGGCGACAAGCCCCGCCCGATGCAGGTGAACCGCTTCTATGCCCGCATCAACGTGAGTGGCGCGCAGGGTGCGACGAACGTGCTGACTACCTTCTACGCCATCACGCCGCCGGGCGTCGGGGACAACGGCAACTGGGCGCCCATCTTGCAGCAGACGATCGCCAACATCGCCGCCAACAGCCATGCCGACACTGCCTGCAACTGGACGCCCGTGGTCGGCCGGCACACCTGCCTGATGGTCTATGCCGGGCAGCAGCTCGGCGAGATCTCCGGGGGCAACAACGCCGCCCAGGAGAACATCTTTGACTTCGAGTCGCCGGCGGGCAGCCCTGGAACGCCCGTCATCGTCCAGACGGCGATCCGGAACCCGACCGAGGAGCGCGCCATGGTGCAGGTTTCTCTGAAGGGCGTGCCGGAAGGGTGGTTCGTGCAGTTCCCGCACGCCTGGGTCTGGCTGGACCCCAAGGCCGAGCGGGTGTTCGACGTCGTGATTGTGCCGGAGCGCGACTTCAACTGGTTCCTGGAGATGAAGCGGCCGCTCTCCGCGCCGGTCAAATTCGAGGGCATGCTGCCACGCGAATACAAGGAGCCGCTCCCGCCGAAGGACGAGCCTGCCGGGTCGCGCTTCTACCCAATCGGGGGCGTCCTGTACGAGACGGCCCTCCGCCACAAGAGCGCGATCGAGCTTGCCGAGGACCAGGAGCATGCCAAGGAGGTGTACATCGCGTTGCGAGGCACCATCCAGCCCCCGCTCGCCGGCCAGAGGGTGCGCGTGGAGCTGGTGGACCCGGCGGAGCAGCTGAGGGTCGCCGAGGTCGAGACGGATGCGGCCGGCGAATTCCACGCGGGCTTTAGCCTCGAGTTCGAGCCGAGCCTCGAGTCGGACCGCAAGCTTTGGAAGCGGGCCGGGGAGATCGTCAAGGGCACCTACCGCGCCCAGGCCTTCCTCTTCGCCGCGAGCCGGGCTGCCGAAGCCGAATCGAACCTCGTCTTCGTCGGCCGGTAGCGCAGAGGCAGCTGCCGGGGCAGGTCTCGGGCCTGCCCCGGCGCATTCCCGGTGCGCCGCGCCCGGGCAGGCGCGGCGCACTTTTATCCACGGCCTGCGTCGGACTCTACCCCCCAGGTGGACGCCGCGGGCCGTCCTCGGGTAGAATGGGGCAGGGTGCCCGGCCCGGATGCGCAGCATCGGGGCCAACCTGCGCCCGGAGGCCGCCAATGATGGACGATATGCTGCAGATTGCCGGGCAGATCCTTCAGACCCAGCCCTTCAGTGTCCTGATCGGCGCCGAGATGACCGCCTTTTCGCCGGGTCACGCCGAGCTGACCATCCCCGTCACCGCTCAGCTCAGGCAGCAGCACGGTTTTGCGCACGGCGGCGTCCTCTGTTACGCTGCGGACAACGCCCTTTCCTTTGCCGGGGGCAGCGTGCTCGGCCCGGCGATCCTTACATCTGAGTTCAAGATCAACTACCTCAGGCCCGCCAGGGGGGACCGGCTCGTTGCCCGCGCGAGCGTCGTCTACGCAGGCCGCTTCCAGGCCGTCTGCCGCTGCGACGTCTTCTCGGTCGAGGCCGGCGAGGAGAGCCTGTGTGCCGTCGCCCAGGGCACCATCGTCCGCACCGGCCGCCCTTCGGACGACCCGTCCTGACCGGTTGGCGTCTGGGGCGGGCGCGGGTACAATAGCGGGAGAAAACGCCCGGCCGCGACCGGCCGGTGCAAAGAGGAGAGTTGATGAGCGTCCGAGTGCGTAGTGGTGTCTGCGTCCTGATCCTGGTGGCCTTCCTGGTCGCCCTGGCCGGGCTGCCCGAGCCGGTCCAGTCGGCCCCGCCCTCTGATCCGGCCTCCCGCCTGCCGTCGCGGATCGCCTCTGCTACTTCGCTCTGCCCGCCGGTGCGCGTCTACGACTATGACGGCACCGAGCGTGACTGGGACTGGCTCGTCACGACCTTTGGCGCTGTCTGGGTCGAGCCGGGCGACGGCTCTGCGTGCCTGGCCGAGCTGCGGGCTATCCACGACGACGCTACCCTCAATGTGCGGGTGAGGGATTCAGACGGGCAGCCGGCGGACGGCATTCCCGTCATCTTTCACTGGCCCGACGCGCCGTTCCTCCCGCCCGAGCTGGTCGGCTGCTACGACCGCGGCGTCTATGGCATCACCGGCGAGGGCCACAAGTCCGCTTGGGCTCAGATCGACTCCGACCCCGGCTCGGTAGGCTTTGGCATGGGGGGCGGCGCCTTTTACTGCCCGCCGTCGGGCGGGCCGCACACCGTCTGGACGGGCGTGGAGGGCAGCGACTGCGTTCACGGCCTTGGCATGCTCTGCTGGACCAACCACGACCACGTCGATCCCACCTTTGTGCTGTACGAGGGTTCTCTGCCGAGCCCCGTCCTGGCTCCGATCGACAACGGCGACAAGGACGGCGCCTACCTGGTCGACTGGAGCACGGTCGAGGGGGCGACCGCCTACACGCTGGAGGAGGACAGCAGCGCCTCGTTCCCGTCGCCCATCGTCCGCTATCAGGGGGCTGCCACACAGTATGCGATCGCGAGCCAGGCGCCCGGCACGTGGCATTACCGGGTGCGGGCCAGCGGGGCCGGCGGAGACAGTCCATGGTCCAACATCCAGCAGGCCACCGTCAGCATGGCGCCGCCGGGCGCGCCGATCCTCTACCCCATCGACAATGACGACGGGGACGGCAGCTACTGGGTGGATTGGAGTGAGGTACCCGGCGCAACCAAGTACCGCCTCGAGGAGGATGACCATCCCTCCTTCGCCTCGCCGATCGTCCGCTACCTCGGCTACAACGTGCGGTACCAGGTCACCGGCCGGTCGCTCGGACTGCGCTACTACCGGGTGCGCACCAGCAACGCCGCCGGCTTTGGCCCCTGGTCCAACACCGAATCGGCGGCGGTCGGCGGCCCACCGCCGGGCGCCCCGGTCCTCTACCCGATCGACAACGGCGACGGCGACGGCAGCTACCTGGTGGATTGGAGCGAGGTGCCGGGCGCAACCAAGTACCGCCTCGAGGAGGACGACAACGCCGACTTTGGCTCACCGCTCGTCCGCTACCTCGGCTACGGGACCCAGTACCAGGTGACCGCTCGCCCGCCCGGCCTGCGCTACTACCGCGTGCGCACCAGCAATGCCTCCGGCTATGGCCCCTGGTCCAACACCGAGTGGGCGATCGTCGGTCCGGGCGGTGCCTGGCACAGGCCGGCGCGGGCGCGCCTCTAGGGCTGCAGCACCGTTTCGGTCTCTCCCTCGACGGCGATGATCACCTGCTGAACCGTCGGGAACTGCTTGAGCGTCTGGGTGATCTGGTCGCGGAGAAGCTTGACGCGCAGCGACCCGCCTCCGTACGCCTCCATCTCCCTCGAAAAGTCGGCCATCGCCACGCCGTCGTCGATCGCCAGGCTCAGCAGCCTGACCCGCGGCCCCCACTCCGCCTGGCGGCCGGGGAAGGCCAGCACCTGCTCGGGGGTGGGGATGGACGTGCCGAAGCCGGCGAGGTTCGGCGACGGCGGGCCCCACAGGAGCTGCTCCAACGTCGCCGTGGCAATCGCCGGCGTCTTGGGGATGCGCACCTGGATATCCTGGAGGTCCTCGCCCAGCAGGAAGTAGAGCTTGACCGCGGTCGTGTCTGGATCGTCCACGCCGAGCACCACGACTTCTTGGCGGAGGGCGCTGCCGGCGCCGGTGGCGATCGACAGGGTTGCCGCCTGGGTGGGCGGCTCGGGCGGCTGGCTCTCGCCCGGCCAGTTCAGGCTGGCGATCAGCAGGCCGCTGCCGTCCTCGCCTTCCAGCAGAAGAAAGGTCTTGACCAGCTCGGTGCCGTCCTGCCAGCGCAGCGTTGCCGTCACTTCCTCGCCGGGGCGTCCCAACCGGGCCAGGATGCGCAGCGGCAGCGTGACGTGCTCGCCGGCGGAAGGGATTTCGACCCCACCTGTGCCCTCGGATGCCGCGAGCACCACGTTCACGCCGGTCGCGAGGACGGCTGCGCCGTCCTTGGGGCTGAGCTCCGCCACTTCCACGTAGCCGGGCCCGCCCGTGGTGGCGCGGAAGGGAATGGTGCCTTCGAAAGCGCCCGGCTGGCCCATCTCTGCGGCCACCATCACCGGCCCTTCGCCCATCACCGCACCGCTCGCGTCGTACACGCGGCCGCGCAGCATCGACTCGAAGGGTGCCACCGCGACCGAGCCCCGGACGTGGGCGGCACCCGACAGCGTCTCGCCGGTGCGGGGCTCGTCGAGCGTGATGGAGCGCTCATCCGTCGTGACCGCGGGTGAATTGACCGGCAGCGGCTCTGCCGGGACCTCGCTCGGGGCGGCAGCCTCCGAGCCGGCGGCCAGGCTTGGTGCCGGGCCCGAAGCAGGCGCCGGCGTGCAGGCGCCAAGGAGAAGGAGAGATACGAGAGAGAGAGCGAATAGAACGTGCCATTGCTTCATCGAACGATCCTCCCAGAACCAGATTGTCGCGAGCTCTACACGAGAGACGCGCACTCCTTCAAGAAGGTTCCGCGACTCAGCGGAGGCGCGGGCCTCGCGCCGGCCTCGGCTGCACCCGCGAGCCGGCGGATGGGCCTCCGAGCGGTGGCCCGCCGGGATGCGTTTCTCGTTTTCCCTCCCTTGCGCCGGAAGGGGGCCGGCGGTAGAATGGGGGGGGAGGCACGTCGGGCGACCTGCGCCGAGATGGGAGAAAGTGATGCCCTTGGGATGGATGGACGTGTCGGGCTGCTCCTTCAATACCCTCCTGCTCCTCGAGCAAGTCCAGCTCGGCTGGCTTCCCGGCTGGCTGCGCGAGCCGGACCTGGCCGTTGCCCTGCGCGCCAACCCGGCCGTCGAGTGGTTTATGCGCCACAAGTGCCCAAAGCTTAACGAATGGCTTGACGGGGTGATGGGATCCCTCCCCGCCGGTGGTGGCACCGATCCCGCGGAGGTGCGCCGGGCGGAGGTCGCCATCCTCTCCCAGATCGAGGACCTCGTGATCTATGCCCTCGACCCGGCCGTGTACGATGCCCAACCCTTCCTGGGCTGGGATTCCAGTGAGCTGCTGTCCCTGGTCGACTTTGCCGGCAAGACGGTCATCGACGTCGGCGCAGGGACGGGCCGGCTTTCCCTGGCGGTCGCAGGGAGAGCACGCACCGTCTTTGCCGTCGACCCTGTCGCCAACCTGCGCGCCTACGTCAGGCACAAAGCGCGGGAGGCAGGTTTCCACAACGTCTATCCCGTGGACGGCGTGATCACCGGCATCCCCTTCCCAGGGGGGACGGCCGACGTGACGATGAGCGGGCACGTCTTTGGCGATGAGCCGGAAGCGGAGTACCGCGAGCTGCTCCGGGTCACCAAGCCAGGAGGCATGATCATCCTCTGTCCGGGAAACAACGACGCCGACAATGAGCCGCACCGGGTCCTGCTGTCGCATGGGTTTTCCTGGTCCCGTTTCGAAGAGCCGCACGATGACTGGAAGCGCAAGTATTGGCTCACCGTCTGAGGCGAGGAGGGTCCGCTTGTGAAAAAGATCATCATCGTCAAGGGCAGCCCCCGGCGCGAGGGCAACAGCGCCATTCTGGCCGACCGGGTGGCGGAAGGGGCGCGCTCGCTCGGCGCGCGGGTCGAGAGCTTTTACCTGCACGGCATGGAGATCCAGCCCTGCGACGCGTGTGATGCCTGCCAGTCGGAGCCGTACCGCGGCTGCGTGATCGGCGACGACATGCAGACCCTCTACCCCAAGCTGCACGACGCCGATGCGTTGGTGATTGCCAGCCCGGTCTATTGGTTCACCGTCTCGGCGCAGACCAAGCTCTTCATGGACCGCTGCTACGCGCTCATCGGTAGGGACGGCTACGCGCTGCGCGGGAAAAAGATCGGCATTGTCATGACCTATGGGGACGACGATCCTTTCTCTTCGGGGGCCGTGAACGCCTTCCGGACCTTCCAGGACGGCTTCCGCTTCATCGGCGCCGAAATCGCCGGCTTTGTCTACGGCAGCGCGTCGGCCGCGGGCGAGATTCGGGCCGACACGGCGGCCATGGCGCGCGCTTACGAACTGGGGCGCAAGCTGGCTGGGGGGTAGCCGGCTTACGCCCCCTCTTTCCTCCTCGCGGCCGCGGTTCTGATCGCCGCGTGGATGCGGATCGGCATCAAGCTGTCAAAACCTGGTGGTACCCTTCCTCAATACCCCCGCATGCCCAGCGGCAGGTAGATCAGGTACCTCGGCTCGGGCGCTGCCGACCCTCCGGGCCAGAACCCTCCCGCCAGCGAGTAGCCTCCCCCTTCCATCAACCCGGCGTCCGGCTGGCCTGCGGTGCCTCCGAGCGCATACCCTCCGCCGGTGGAGTAGGATGCACCGCCGCCGTCCACCGTCCACCACGACAGGTCGTACCCGTCCAGGGCCAGGGCGAGCGAGGTAACCAGCAGCAGGGCCGCCACGGCCAATAGGAGCGTCGTCTTTTTCATGGAGACCTCCTTTCAGCCTGCGCCGTCTACTGCGGGTTGACCAGGACCCAGATCAAGCCGTCCTGCGCAGCCGCCTCCAGCGCGATGCCGAGCACCGGCGCGCTCTCTGCCAGGGCAAGGCCCTCGACCGTCACCGATTGGAGCACCCGCGCTCTGCCCTGTGCGTCCACCGCCAGTCTGGCGCCCGCGGCAATGGGGCCGCTTGCCACAGAGGCCTGGACCTGCATCGGTCCGGCGATGACGATCGCCACATACTCGCCCGGCTGTGCCTCGCCTTCGCGGGGCACGAGCCGCCGGCCGAGGGCGCCTTCGGGCAAGGGCTTGCCTTCCGGCGCTAGGTCGATCTCGGCCCGGCCGCGCACGACGCCTACCGGCGATGCACCACCCTCGGCCGGCACGACCTGCCACAGGACCGGCGCGTTGTCCAGCGCCGCGGTCTGCATGCCCAGGACGGCGACGACATCGCCCGGCCGCAGGGGCCGGCTGCCGGCGTTGACGGCAAGCGCGCCCCGCGCGCAGCCGTAGCAGTCGCCCTCGACGTAGATATTGCCGGCGAAGTAGCCGGCGTAGTTGCCGGCGCCCCACACGTCTATCCCATCGTCGCCGGCCGATTGCACGGCCAGACCATCCCATGTGGCCGAGGCCACGGACACGCCGTTGGCATCGGCCGATTCAACGTACAGGCCGCTTCCCTCTGTCCCCTCTGCGTAGAACGCGTCTTCACCAGCGTCGCGCACGTACACGCCATTCACGTCGGCCCAGCCGACAAAGAGCCCATGCTGTTCGGCACCCGCGACCTCGAAGCCGTTACTGCCCAGGTTCCACACGTGGTTAGAGGGGCTTCCGGCTTCATCCACAAGCACGCCATCTGTCCCTGCGGAATCCACCTTCACACCGGCAGTGGCCGAAGTCCCAACAGAGAAGCCGACGGTGCCGGCGGAGTTGACGCGCACGCCCTGCCAGTCTGACGACTCGATCCACAAACCGGCCTGGTCGGCCCGCCCGACATATAGCCCGTAGCCCTCGGCGCCCGCGACCTCGACGCCGTTCTTGTCGTCGCTGGGTGTGAAAGCGGTCGGGTTGCCGGCCTTTTCGACGTACACGCCATCGTTGCCTGCCGAGGTCACTCTCACGCCGACCGCGGTCGCCGAGGTGACCTGCACGCCGTCGCCGCCGGCGGTGCTCACCAGCACCCCGTCGTCGCCCGAGGAATTGACTTGCACACCGTCGTCAGCCGCCGAGCCGACGTAGAGCCCATCCTGTCCCGCCCCGGAGACGAAGAGGCCCACGGCGCGCGCCCAGTCGACGTCCACGCCGTGCTGCGCTTCGGACACATACAGGCCATGGGCTGTAGCATTGCCGACATAGACTCCGTTCCCGCCGGCCGATTCCACGGAGACCCCATCTCCCACTGACGAGGCTACTGAGAAGCCCCTGTTGCCCGCCGAATGCACGTGCACCCCGTCCTCGCCCGCCTCGGCCACGTACACGCCGAACGAGCCCGCCGAACCCACGAGCATGCCTTCGGAGCCCGGCGAGTCCACGACCATGCCCGCGTAGGCCGGCGAGTAGATGTAGATGCCATGGCCGCCCGGCTCGTGGATCAGCATCCCGTCCGCGCCGGCATAGTCGAGCCGCAGTCCGTAGCCCCCAGTCCCATCCACATACAATCCGTCGCCGGTCCCGTGGTTCGTCAGGCTGACCAGGGGCTCGGACGTGTTGGCCTCGCCGCTGAAGGGCAGCACCAGCGACATCGCCGCCGGAGAGGCGGTCAGCGCCTGGCGCGGGCTGAGTGTGCTGTAGTCGCCGCTTCCCGCCGGGCAGCGCACCTGGACCTCCAGGTAGCGGGCGTCCCCGACAAAGATGCCCGATCCAAAGTCCAGGCTCCCGATCGTGAAGTAGCCCTCGGTGACCGGAGTGTTGAGGCGGGATTGCGTCGTGCCCACCTGGCTTCCGCCCGAGAGGGCATCAAAGAGGGTGAACTTGAGATCGCACGTGCCCGAGTAGGGACTTCCACCGCTCTTGAGCTGCCCTTGGTAGGTGAACCCCGTGCCCAAGGGCGAGGAGGCCGGTGCCTGGGCGAAGGCCAGGCCAACCACGAGTACAAGCACCAGGACTGCTGCCGCACTGCTTCTGACAAGACCGTTGCGTTTCACTGCTCTTCTCCTTTGCAAGTTCACGAGAATGGATAGAACGGCCGGAGCGGATCTTCTCTAGGCGTGGCTCACCCGCAGTCATGGGGCTGCGAGGACGTGCGGGATTGGGACCCGCAGGGAGGGTGCAAGCGATCATGACCAGGAGCGAGGTCGGTGCTCCGGCTGACGTCGAAGGCGCCAAGGACACTCCACAGCCCATCCGATGTCTTTCGTGGTGTGGACGAATCTGGGCTGCAGAATACCACACTCGCGCAGGGCGGTCAAAGCGGCACATGGGGCCCCGAGGCCGCCAATGCCCCCGCCAGGTCGCCAGCCGGCCGGGGCCGCTGCACCGCTGACGGGCGCCGTGTGGGCGTCCTCTACCCCACAGCGGACACCTCCCCTTGCGCCGCTTGAGCCCTGCGGATACAATGGGGCCGTCGAGGGGGAGGTGGCGTCTGTGCGCCGGAGCCCGCCCCCGGAGAGTGTGACATGTACGACAGGATCGCGGATCTATACGACAAGGTCTACTCCTACAAGGACTACCCGGTCGAGGCCCGGGCCCTCACCGCCTTCGTCCGGCAGGAGCTTCGCTCGGGCGGGAACCGGCTGCTCGACGTCGCCTGTGGCACGGGGCGGCACATCGAACACCTGAAGAGAGAGTGGCGCGTGGAGGGGGTGGACCTCGACCAGGAGCTGCTGTCGATCGCCCGCCAGCGGAACCCAGACGTGTTGCTCCACCAGGCCGACATGGCCGATTTCGAGCTCGGCCGCCGGTTCGATGCCGTCACCTGTCTCTTCAGCTCGATCGGCTATGTACGGACGTTGGAGAAGCTCGGGCAGGCCATCGGCTGCATGGCGCGGCACCTGGTGCCCGGCGGCGTCCTGGCCGTCGAGCCCTGGTTCACGCCAAGTACCTGGCACCCGGGCACGGTGCATGCGCTCCTGGTCGACGAGCCGGAGCTCAAGATCGCGCGCGTCAACACCAGCTTCATGGAAGGGTGCCTCTCCTACTTTGACCTGCACTACCTGGTGGGGACTCCGGAGGGCACGGAGCACCTGGTCGAGCGCCATGAGATGGGGCTGTTCGAGCGGGAGGAGATGTCTGGGGCCTTCCGGGCAGCCGGACTGAGCGTGCGCTATGATGAGCAGGGGCTGACAGGCCGCGGGCTCTACCTTGGGACCCTCGCGCCCCAGGTGTCCACGAGATGACGAGGAGGACGGTCATGCTTGCCGGCGCTGCCGGCGTGGCCCTGCTGGGGCTGCCCTACCTCTTGCGTGCCTTTGGCCCGACCGAAGAGGAGCCGGTGACGTGGGGCCGGGTCTCGCTGGCTTTGGGCGTGTCCCTGCTTCTCCTCGTGGCAGCGCTCGGCCGATGCCCGGCCCGCGCCGCGCGGGCCCTCCTGGCGGCCGGCTTTGCCCTCGCCGCCCTCCTGCAGGTGCCTCCCATTGTCCTTTGGCCCCTGTTCCACGGCACGGGCATTTCAGACGGCTCACCGCCGAGCGCCTTCGTGGCGCACTGGGCGTATGCGCTGCCGCACCTCGCGCTGCTCGCGCTCAGCCTGGGGATCAGTTGGGACCTGGCGCGGCCACGCTCCGGCGCAGGGGACGGCAGCAGCCCGGGCGCCTGATGGTAGAGGGGCCGATAGGCAGCCGAGCGATCCCTGTGCACGGCGCCCAGGCCAGTGCGAAAGCGCAGCCGAGCCCGCCGAAATCCGCGCAATCAGCATGCTTCAGGTGCAGAATTCGAAGATTAAATCCACCCCCAGATCTGTGATTCGCATCTTGACAACTTCTTGATTTCGGGTATAATGAAGACAGAGGGCATCAAGCGGCACACTCGCATGGGGGCGTAGCGTCGCACCAGTGGCCCAGGCGGGGAGATCGGTAGGCATGCCCTGGGGAGGTCAGAAATGGAGTGGCTCTTTGGGCTGATCGTGACGGTCGTCGCGTCGTTCTGGCAGTATGTGTTGTCGGCTGGGGCCGGCATCGTCCTCGGCATGATCCTCCTGCGGATTCTCCTACCCGCGACTCTGCTGGCTGCTTTCTCTGCCTCCGTGCGCCGGCTCTACGCGCGGATGCAGCGGTCTGTGGCTGCCTAGGATCACGTCCTCTGCGGGCAGGCCGGCCCGCGCACATCTCGTCCGGGAGGCGGGGCCTCTTTGGGGTGGGTATGCCCTGGAGGGGCCCTTCTTCATGCGCGGCGATGTCGCCGGCCACCCCCCGTTGACAGGCGGGCGCACCTGGGTTAGAATGGGGCTGCCGGTGGCCCGCCGGCACACCACACGCCGGCCCAAAGGAGGCACCCATGATACCAACCGGAGACTATGTACCCCGCCGGCGGACGCCGTGGGTCACCATTGTCCTGATCCTGGTGAACATTGCCGTCTTCCTGTACGAGGTGCTGCTCGGCGAGAACCTGGACCAGTTCCTCATGACCTGGGGGGTCGTGCCGGCGTACATCGCCGACCCCGCCAACCACCCTCTCGCCTGGCTGACGCTGCTTACCTCGACCTTCCTGCACGGTGGCTGGCTGCACCTGATCGGCAACATGATCTACCTCTGGATCTTTGGGGACAACGTCGAAGACAGGTTGGGCCATGCCGGCTACCTGGTGTTCTACCTGGCTGCCGGCGTCCTGGCGGGGCTCGCGCAGGTGTTCGCCTCTCAGGGCTCGACCATTCCCGGGGTGGGGGCGAGTGGGGCGATCGCCGGCGTGCTGGGTGCCTACCTGGTGATGTATCCCCAAGCCCCGGTGCGCGTGCTGGTGCCGGGCCTTTTCCTGCTGCACATGACCAGGCTGCCTGCGATCATTGTGCTGGGGTTCTGGTTCCTCCTCCAGCTCCTGAACGGGTTCCTGAGCCTGGGGACGGCGACGATGTCCACCACGGGCGGGACAGCCTGGTTCGCGCACATCGGCGGCTTTGTCGTCGGGCTCTTGATGGGACTCTTGCTGAGGCTGCGGCGCCGCAGGATGTAGCGAGGCAGCCGGTTTGCCGGGGGCCCTACGGCATGCTAGAATGGCGGCGTGAGGCCGCCCGGCCTCCTGTACATTGACACAGAGGGGTGCGCTCAGGCACCCCACAGACTCGGCCTCCGACTCATCGCGTCCCCCGCGGACGGATGAGCGTTCGGTGTGGGGAGCAATCCCCACGCCCGCTGCTGCAAAGGAGGCGGCCTGCCGGCGTCGTCTTGGCGCCGGAGGGCCGCCTCCTTCTCTTTTGCCGGACCATACAGTCGACCATGGAGGAAGCGATGAAAGGTTCTACTGGGAACATGCTCGTCGTCGACCTTGGGGCGAAAAAGGCCGAGGTGAGGCCCATCCCCGAGGCGTGGCTCAAGGAGTACCTGGGGGGCGAGGGGCTCGCCATGCGCCTCTTCTACGACCTGGTGCAGGTCGACGCGGACCCGCTGGACCCGGCGCAGCCCATCCTCTTCGCGACCGGCCCGCTGACCGGCACTGCTGCGCCGTGCAGCGGGCGCTGCTGCGTCGTCTTCCGCTCGCCCGCCACGGGCACGCTGGGCGCGGCCAACGCAGGCGGGCACTTTGCGCCGGCGCTCAAGAGGGCAGGCTATGACCTTCTGGTCCTGGTGGGCAAAGCCGAGGGCCCCACGTACCTCTACATCAACAACGGCGAGGTCGAGTTCCGCGATGCGGCTGCGCTGTGGGGCCGGGGCGTGGCGGCTACAGACGACGCCATCAAGGCCGAGCTGGGCGTGAAGGGGCTCCAGATCGCCTCCATCGGCCCTGCCGGCGAGAAGGGAGTCCTCTTCGCCTGCATCATGACCGACAAGCACCGTGCCTTTGGGCGCGGCGGGCCGGGAGCCGCCATGGGCAGCAAGCTCCTGAAGGCAATCGCCGTCAAGGGCACCAGGCCGCTGCCGATCGCCGATGCGGCGGTGCTGCGCGAGGCGGGAGCCGCCGCCCGCGACGAGCTCTTTGCCGAGGCTTTTGTCCGTGATGAGCTGCACCCCTACGGCACTCCCTCCTTCTACGACTCGATCAACGCGCTGGGCATCTTGCCCACCCGAAACTGGCAGCGCACCGAGTTCCCCCAGTCGGTCGGCAAGCTCACCTACCAGGCCTATCACGAGACCCTTGACGTCAAGCCGTATGCCTGCTTTGGCTGCCCGATCGCCTGCGGACGGTCGACCACCATCAAAGAGGGCAAGTATGCCGGCATGCATGGCGGCGGGCCGGAGTACGAGACGGTAGCCGCCTTTGGCAGCAAGTGCTACGTCGACGACGTCAATGCCGTCGCCGCCGCCGGGCACGTCGCCAATGACCTGGGCCTGGACGTGATCTCGGCGGGCCAGGTGATTGCCACGGCCATGGAGTGGGTTGAGCAGGGCATCCTGACGAGGGAGCGCGCGGGGCTGGACCTGACCTGGGGCAACGCCGACGCCGTCGTCGAGGCGGTCGCCCTCATCGGGCAGCGCCAGGGTGTGGGCGACCTGCTGGCGCTTGGCGTGAGGCGCGCAGCCGAGGCGCTGGGCCCCGCCGCCGGCTATGCCGCGCTGCACGTCAAAGGGCTCGAGATGGCGGCCGACGGCGTGCGCGCCAGCAAGGGGGAGGCCGTCCCGCACGCCACCTCTCCACGCGGGGCCGACCACCTGCGGCCCTATGCCTCGGCCATCGATGCCTTCGGCTACCGCGAGCCGGAGCTGGGCATCGAGGGCGAGATCTCCTACACCGAGGACGGCAACAAGAAGTGGGTCAAGCCGCTGAACGAGCTGAGCATGGCCACCAATCTCCTGGGGGTGTGCCTCTTTGCCTCGATCACGCTCGCCGTCAAGCCCTCCAGCTGGGCGCGACTGGCCTCCGCGGCGGTGGGCTATCCCATCTCCAAGGAAGAGCTGCTGCTGGCGGCGGAGCGCACGATCAACCTCGAGCGGTTGGTGAACGCCCGGCTGGGCTTTGACCGGAAGGACGACACGCTGCCGCGCCGCTTCACCGAGGAGCGGGCGGTGGACGGCCGGGGCGAGGGCGAGGTGGTGGACCTGGGTGTGATCCTGGACGAGTATTACGAGTCCATGGGCTGGGACCGCGCGACCGGCCTGCCGACCAAGGAAAAGCTGGCGAGCCTCGGGCTCGACCGGCTCTAGTCAGCCTCCGGGGTCCTGCGCGCAGCGCGCAGGACCCCTTCCATGTAGTGGGACGCTGCGCGCCGGCACCTCCTGGCCGGGGTGCGGCCCCCGAAGACGGCCGCCGCCCGGTCCTGGCGCGCGCACCAAAACTCGTGAAATTGGGGTATTGACAAGCGCGGGCCCCAGTGCTATACTTTACACGTGTAGCGGCTCGTGTAGCGGCTCGTGTAACCCAGTTCCGAGGCTGGAGAAGGGGGGCGGCGTGAGGCTTCAGAACTTTCAGTCGCGCGATCGGGAGGTCATCCGGGCCTTCCTCCATTGGCGGCGGGAGCACCCAGGCCACTCGCAGCGGCTCAAGCTGTCGTGGAGCAACTGGGGGTTTGGCATGGAAGCGCTGCAGGTCTCAGCCGCCCGCCTTGCCAGGCACAACGTGCGCTACATTGAGCTGCACGGAAACCGTTACGGTGCCGACCTCGGCTACAGGGCGAAGGAGACCCGTCTGATCCTGGAGGATTGCGGCATCCAGGTGGCCGGCGTGTGTGGCATGGTCTCCCCGGAGTCAGAGCTGTCGAGCAACAAGCCTCACGTCACCCAACGCTGCATCGACTACTTTCGGCGCAACATCGAGATGTGCGCCGAGCTGGGAGGCAGCTACATCCTCTTTACTCCGGGAGCTGTGGGGCGACCCGTGCCCTACGACTCGAACGAGTTCCACCGAGCCGCCGAAGCGATCCGTATGCTGGCGGACGACTTTTGGCGCCACGGCGTGCGCGCCGCCATCGAGCCGGTCCGCGCGGCGGAGGTGAGCTTCTGCCACACCTTTGCCGAGGCGCAGGCCCTGATCGACCGGGTGAACCACCCCGGCGTCCAGCACATCGCCGGCGACCTGTACCACATGCTGGTCGGAGAGGAACACATCGGCCAGACCATCCTGGCGTATGGGGACAGGATGATCAACCTGCACATGGCCGACACCAACCGCGAGGCGCTGGGCAGCGGGATGCTGGACCTTGACCTGGTGCTCATGTCCCTCTACGTGGTGGGCTACGACCAGGGCAGTTGCTTCTGCACCCCCGAGCCCCTTGGCCCGGGCGGGGACCCTTATCCGCAGATGTGGGGCAGCCCGGACCCGGACATGCTGGAGCGGCTGGTAGCGCAGACCGCTTCCTGCTTCTACGAGCGGGAGCAGGAGATTCTGGGCGCGAGTGACGATGATCTGATGCGCTTCTAGCCGGGAGCGCAAGGGGTCGCCGAGCCGGAACGGATCGAGGGGGATGGGGATGACGCGGGCAATCGTGGTGGGCTCGGGCATGGCAGGGCTGACGGCTGCAGCGTACCTGGCGCGGGATGGGTGCCAGGTCGACGTCCTGGAGCAGGCGGACCACATCGGCGGGGTCACGGCGACCGTGCGCCAGGACGGGTTCTCGTGGGACCTCGGGCCTATGGCGCTCGAGGGGCTCGGCAGGGGCGAGCCTGCTGCCCGGCTGCTTGGGGAGCTGGGTTGTTACCGGCAGATTGAGGTGGTCCGCGGCGACCGGGGTCTGTCCTTCCCCGACTACAGGGTTTTCCGCCCGGCCGTGTACGCCGGCCCGCTGTGGCGCCGCGAGCGGCTGAAGGAGATCTTTCCCGACGAGGCCGAGAACCTCGACCGCTTCTACCGGTTCCTGCGCACATCGGTCGACCTGATCACGCTGGAGCGCCAGTCCGCCGTGTCGGACCCTCCCCGCTCGCTGCTGCTCAAGCTGGGGATGCTGGCCCTCTTCGGCCGCATCAAGCGCTACGCGGCCTGGAATGCGCAGCAGCTGGTGGATGAGTATTTCCGCGATCCGAGGCTCAAGGCCTTCTTCCTGATCATCCTGGCCGACATGGTCATCCTCCCCCACGAATACCCGGCGCTGGGGATCCCTTTCTCCAACCAGGAGACGGCCTACGACCGCCGGCTCCCACCGCGCCGCGCTTTGGGGATCGGGCCGAAGGGGATCACGTACAGCTTCATCAAGGGCGGGTGTGGCAGCCTGGTTGAAGCGCTGGCTTCGGTCATCCGGGCGCACGGCGGGAGTATCCACACCCAGACGACGGTCGAGCGCATCCTGTTGGAGGGCGACGGGGTGAAGGGGGTGGGCTTGGCGGACGGCGGCCAGATGGAGAGCGACCTGGTCTTTGCCAGCGGCGATGCCCGCAATTGCTTCTTGCGCCTGATCGGCCGCGACTGCCTGCCGGACGAATACGCCAGGGTGGTCGACGAAATCCCTCTCATGGAGTCGGTCCACATGGTACACCTGGGCGTCGACATGGATCCGACGCCGTACCAGGATGTGCCGCTAAACTATTACTACGGCACGTACGACATCGAGGCGGGCGTTCGGCAGACCAGAAACGGCATCTACCACGAGGGGAGGTCGGGATTTCTGATCTACATCCCCTCACTCCATTCCGCGGCGATGGCCCCGGACGGCAAGCACGCCGTGACGGTGTACACCATCGCCCCCAACAAGATTGAGGGGGGCTGGGAAGCGCGCAGAGAGGAGATGACCGACAAGCTGCTTGTCGCGGCGGAGAGGATCATTCCCGGCCTGCGGGCCCACACGCGGACCCGCCTGGTGCTGACTCCGAAGGAGCTGGGCGCGCTGGTGCACATGCCCGAGCATCACTCCTTTGGCGGCTATTGCCCCATCATGGGGCGCCGGGGTGCTCCGCACCGCACGCCATTCCGGGGCCTGTGGTTCATCGGCAGCCAATCAGAAGCCGGACCGGGCGTGTGGACCCAGATCATCGCCTCACGCTCCGTCGTCCGGATGGCTCGAACAGAATGGACAGGAGGGAGTGCCAGGTGACAGAGGGCGGTTGCAGCGGGCTGACCCGCCGGAGGCGGGAGTTCCTGAGGAGGATGGCGCTGCGGAGCGCATGCGCGGGCACCGAGCATGAGAACTGAACTGAGCAGCCGTGAGCGCGTCCTGCTGGCGATCAATCACCGGGAGCCAGACCGGGTGCCGGTCGTTCTCGGCGCCGACGGCGGGACGACCTCGATGCTGGCGCCTGCCTACGACAACCTCAAGAGGCACTTGGGGATTGTCTCAGCGACTAGACTGCTCAACCGCGCTTTCCAGTACGTGGAAGTGGACGAAGAGGTCATGGCCTACTTTCAGGCCGACGTCCGTCCATTGTTCGGGCCGGCCTCTTCTCGCTTTGCGGCGGTGGACGGTCCAGGAGACGAGTTCACGGACTATTGGGGCATCACCTGGCAGCGGTCGCCGGGTGATATCTACTACCACATGGCCCGGCAGCCCCTGAAAGCCGCCCGTACCCCCGAGGACATCGAGGCCTATCCCTGGCCCAACGCCGAGGAGCTGCTCGACCTCGATGGCCTGGAGGAGAAGGCGCGGTGGATGAGCAGGGAGAGCCCGTACGCGATCCTCGGTTTTCACGCGGGCCCCAGCTCGCTCTTTGAGCAGAGCTGGTACTTGCGGGGGCTGCCCGAGATGATGGTGGACCTGGCGACCAACCTGCCCATGGTGCATGCCCTCCTGCGCAAGATGACCGACCTGGCAAAGGCGTGCGCCGCGCTGTACCTCGGAGAGGTGGGCCAATACATCCACATCTTTCAGGCAGGTGACGACCTGGGTATTCAGACCGGCCTGCTTGTGTCCCCCACGATGTTCCGCGCCATCATCAAGCCCTACCTGGCGGAGTACTATGCGCTAATCCACAACCTCACCGATGCCAAGCTGATGATGCATAGCTGCGGCGGCGTGGCACCGATCATCGAGGACCTGATCGAGATCGGCGTGGATATCCTGAACCCCGTCCAAGTGAGTGCGGCGGGCATGGACCCCGCGCTGCTCAAGGCGCGGTTTGGGGACCGGCTCTGTTTCTGTGGAGGGATTGACACCCAGCACATATTGCCACACGGCAGTCCAGCGGAGGTGAAGGAGGAGGTCCGGCGCCGGATCCAGCAGATGGCGCCGGGCGGTGGCTATCTGCTGGCCGCGGTGCACGCCATCCAGGCTGACGTGCCACCTCAAAACGTCTGTGCCATGTTCGAAGCGGCAGCCAGGTACGGACGCTATCCTGTGGCCTGAGGGGAAGAAGGCGTTCGGGAAGGGGGGTGATCGCGACACGCAACTGACAGCCTAGCGTGGCGAGTGTCCGGGGTGCCGGGAGAGAGGTACCCAGGTCAGACTTGGGACCAGCGGCGGTGAAACGGTCTGGACAGGAACAATTCCACCCTGAGCTCGGTCCGCCGGCCTGACCTGGGGGGTCTCATTCTACTTTGGCTCACGGGAATCGCCAAATGGGAGAGGGCAGGCTACCGTTTCCTGCCCGGCGATGCAGGATCTAGGAGAAGGAGGACACCCACATGAAGAGTAAGTTGTTTGCCGCGCTGCTGGTCGTGGTCATGTTGGTCACGGCCTGCGGCCCAACCCCTACCGCCGAGCCCACCCAACCTACGGTGGTGGAAGCGCCGACTGCCGTACCCCCGACCGAAGAGCTCGCCACGCCGAGCGAGTGGGGCAATATCAACTGGAAGCAGTTTGAGGGGACGACCTTGAACGTGCTGGCCACGTCGATGCCGGTGGCCGAGACGTACAAGAGCCACGTTGGGGAGTTTGAGGAGCTAACGGGCATCACGGTCAACTTTGAGCTTTTGAACGACGTGGACCGGCGGAAGAAGCAGCTCGTCGACTTTTCGTCTGGTATGGCGGAGTACGATGTATCGAACATCGGCTTTTCCAACCGGGAGGAGTTTGCGCAGCCGGGGTATCTGGAGGCACTGACGCCGTACCTGGAGAACGCGAGCCTGACCGACAAGACGTGGTACAACTTTGCCGACTATCCGAAGGACGTCATAGCCGCCGGTTACGCGGACTCTGGAGAGCTGGTATTCTTGCCGTTCACGGCCGAGTACTTTCTGTTGTGGTACCGGATGGACATCTTTGACAAGCTAGGGCTGAAGGTACCTGCCACGCTCGAGGAGCTCGAAGCCACTGCCAAGGTACTGGATGACGCCCGCAAGGCGGGCACCATCAGCGAGTACGCCTGGGTGGAGCGCGAGATGCCAGGGGCGTCGGAGTCGGGGTGGAACCTCTTCTGCACTGCCAACCGGTTCAACACGGACCTGGTCGACTTCAAGTCGATGACCTCGTACATGAACACGGCTGAGGCGAAGGAGGTACTCGACTTTTACACGAGGATGGTGATCGACTATGCGCCGCCAGGCTCGGCCAACTGGACGTGGGGGGACATAGCCAACGCCTTCAAGACGAAGCAAGTTGCGATGACGACGGCCGGCAATGCCTCGTATGCGTACCTGGAGGATCCGGCGGAGTCGCAGGTAGCGGGCATTGTGGGGTACGCACCGCCTCCCATGGCGCCGGACGGGAAGGATCCGCTGTGGGTTTGGGGGTGGGGCATGAACAAGAGCTCCAAGAACAAGGAGGCTGCGTGGCTGTTCATCGAGTGGGCCACGTCGCCGAACCTGATGAAGGCGATGGCGCCGTCGTACGGTTGTCCTGCGCGGCAGTCGTCGTACTCCGAGCCTGAGTACGTAGCGGCGATGCCGAACCAGGGCTTTATCGACGCGCAGCTGTACATGATGACCAAGGGGATCAACCCAAAGCCGCAGCTGATCGCGGCGAAGTGGGGAGAGGCAGCCGACATCGTCTCGCGCGAGATGTCGAACATCATTGCCGGGCTAAAGACGGTCGACCAGGCCGCAGCCGACGCGCAGGCCGAGCTGGAGAAGCTGGGCTACAAGGCGCCGTAGCCAGGTGCCGTTGGATGGGGCGGAGCGGGGGATCGTCGCTCCTCCGCCCCGTCCCAGGTCAGTCGCCCCGCTCCCCCAGGAGCCTGGGGGGAGCGGGGCAGGCTGAGAGATCGATAGGTGGAGTGTCCTGTGAATCAGACGGCAGCTTCGACCAGACGGCAACCGGCCGCCGGTTTTGGCGGGCAGGCGGGCTGGCGCCGGCAAGAAGGGCGGTTTCCCTACGCGGCGCTTGCACCTGCCCTGATCCTCATCTTGCTCGTGGGCGTGGCGCCCAACATCTACACCTTCATCCTGTCTCTGCAGAACTATGACCTGATCAACCCGCCTGCCACCTGGGTGGGATTTGCCAACTACATCGATCTCCTGACGAACAACCCACGCTTCATCCACGCCCTGGAGTTCACCGTGCTCTTTGCCCTGGCAGCCACGGTGCTGGAAGTGTTCATCGGCTTCCAGATCGCCTACCTTCTCGCAGACGACGATGTAGGCCATCGCTACTCGTCGGTGATCCGGACGCTGCTGATGCTCCCCTTCGTGGCTCCGCCTGTGGTGATTTCCTACGTGTTCAAGACGCTGATCTACGACCCTACCTTTGGCTATCTCAACTACTTTCTCCAGCTCGCGCACCTGCCCGTGTTCAACATGTTCGCAGGTGCCTGGCGTGCGCCGGCCGCCATGCTGGCGATGGAGGTCATCCTGCGGACTCCGTTTATCGTGATCATCCTCTATGCCGGCATATCGGCCGTCGATCGCACGACGCTGGAGGCGGCGCGCATCGATGGGGCCAGCAAGCTCCAGGAGGTCCGGAGGATCATCCTGCCCTTTATCGCGCCGGTGGCGGTCGTCGCCTTTGCGCTGCGGTTCATCGACGCTCTGAAGATGTTCGACGAGATGTACGTTGTCACAGGCGGGGGGCCCGGCTACGTGACCGAGAACATCTCACTCTACACGACCAGTGAGGCCTTTGTCTACTTCCGGATGGGTTACGCCGCAGCGTCGGCGTTTCTATCCTTGCTGCTGGTGATCATCATCGTGTCTGTGTTTGTCAGGTCCTTCAAGATGTAGGATCAGGAGAGCCAGAGCATGACGCATTTCTTTCGAGTGATCATCCGGTGGGCAAAGCATGGCATCCTGGCCCTCGTCGCCTTCGTAGGGCTGGCTCCTTTCCTGCTGATTCTTTTCACCTCCCTTAAGAGGCCCAACGAGGCCATCGTGAACCCGCCGAAGTGGGTCTTTACCCCGACGCTCGACGCGTACCGCGAGCTGATGGGCGACGTCGACTTTCTGCGCTCGATTCTCAACAGCCTGATCATTGCCGGCGCAGCGACGATCGTGGCGACACTCCTTGGGATCCTGGCCGGCTATGCCCTCAGCCGATTCCGCTTCCGGGGCCAGGGTGCGATCTCCTATCTAATCCTCTTCTTGAGGATGGTGCCGCCGATCACCTTTGTGATCCCCTACTTCCTGATCTGGCGCGGCCTGCACCTGAATGACACCTATATCTCGATGATCCTGATGTATATCACGCTGGCCTTGCCGCTCATGGTATGGATGATTCGGAGTTTCTTCCTCGACTTTGCGGTGGAGATCGAGGAGGCTGCCCTGGTGGACGGTTGCTCCCGCTGGCAGATGCTGCGCCTCGTGGCTACCCCGGCCGTGCTGCCGGGCATCCTGGCATCCTCGACGCTGGCCTTCATTGGCCTGTGGAACGACTTTATGTTTGCGCTCTTCAATACCGGGCGCACCACACGGACGCTGCCGATCGAGATCTACAACTCGATCGGCTACTACCAGCTCGATTGGGCACGTCTTTCAAGCACCGCCATCATCGCCATCATCCCGGCGATTGTCTTCATCGCTCTGACGCAAAAATACCTGGTGCGCGGGCTAACCATGGGCGCGGTGAAGGGCTAGGTCGCACGATGACAGAGCTGCTGTTGGGTATCGACATTGGCACGGGGAGCTGCAAGTGCTGCCTGGTCAGCGCCGACGGCGAGGTCGTCGGCCGGGCCACGCAGGAGTACAGGCCCCACCTGCCGAAACCTGGGTGGGTCGAGCAACCGCCTGAGGAGTGGTACAGGGCTGTCGTGTCCTGCCTGCGGCAGATGGAAGAGAGGGACGGGCTCCGCCCGGACCAAGTCGGCGCCGTGGGCGTCACCGGGCAAATGCGCGGGCCCACCTTCCTCGACGCGAAGGGCAGTCCGGTGCGGGCGTCGATCCTGTGGAACGACCAGCGCTGTGAGCGCGAAGTGGCCGAGATCAAGGGCTGCTACGCAGAGCCGCTGCGCCGGATCACGCACAACCCCCTCAACGCGATGTGCACCCTGCCCAAGCTGCTCTGGGTCAAGCGCCACGAGCCCGAGCTTTGGGAGAAGACGGCCACGGTGCTTTATCCCAAGGACTATGTTAACTGGAGGCTGACCGGGCAGCGCGGCACCGACTTGAGCGATGCGTCGGGCAGCTCCTTCTACGACCTGGAGCGCCAGACGTGGTCGGACGAGATTCTGGGGGACTGGGACCTCGCTCCCGAGAAGCTGCCCGCGATCCGTGCCTCGACGACTGTCGCCGGCGCTGTGAGCCGCCGGGCACAGCAGGAGATGGGGCTGCGCGAGGGCGTGCCTGTGGCGGCGGGCGGCAGCGATGCCACCGTGGAGCTGCTGGCGATCGGCGTCAAGTCGGAGCAGCAGTGCAAAATCAGGCTGGGCACGTCGGGTGCGCTCTCTACGGTGGTCGACCGGCTTGCCGGGCGTGGGGAGGCGGGTTATTATGTCTGGTCGTACCTACAGGCCGACCGCTGGATGATCGACCTCAATACGCGGACCTGCGCCGATGCGACGGTGTGGCTCCGGGAGGTCTTTTATCAGGATGCACGATCATCCGGCGCCGCCTACGAGGCGATCGGGCAGGAGGCCGGCCGCGTAGCGGCGGGCGCGGAGGGCCTGCTCTTCCACCCCTATCTGCTGGGCGAGGATGCTCCCTACTGGCAGCCGCACCTGCGGGGCAGCTTCTTCGGACTGACCAGGGCGCACGGGAGGGCACACCTTGCCCGGGCCGTGTTGGAGGGAACGGGCTTTGCCCTGCGGGATGCACGCTCGGCCCTCGGAGAGCTGGCAGCCGGCTTCCGCGAGTACCGTTTCGTCGGCGGCGGCACCCGCAACGCGACCTGGTTGAGCATCGTGGCCGACATCCTGGGGGTCGACGGCAAGGTTGCGACCCAAGTCGATGCCTCCGTGGGCGCGGCGATGGTAGCCGGCGTCGCCGCCGGGGTGTTTGCCGACCTGGGGCAGGCCGCCGCGCGGTGCAGCCGAGTCGAGGGCGCCGTGCAACACAACCCGGAGAACCACAAGGCCTACAGCCTGCTCTTTGAGCGGTATGTGACCGTCAAGAAGGTGCTAGACGCAGCTTATGATGGAGGTGACCATGATGAGCCCTGAGAAGTTCCGCCTGGCCGTGATCGGCGCAGGCATCTTTGCGGAGGCCAACCTGTTCCCGAGCCTCTCAACCCACTTCTTTGACGATGTGGATCGGGTCGCAGTGTGCGATCTCAAGGCAGAGCGAGCCGAGCGGCTGGCGCTCAAGTACGGTTGGCCCCGGACCTACACCGACTTTCGCGAGATGCTGGTGCGGGAGAAGCCGGACGGGGTGGTCGTCGTCCTGGGGGCCAGGGGGCATCCCGCGGTGGCTCCCCAGGTGCTGGATATGGGTTTCCCGGTGTTTCTCGAAAAGCCCAGCGCGAAGGACGTAGAGGGCACGCGCAAAATCGCCGAGGCCGCGGACAGGAACGGTCTGCCGGTGCAGGTCGGCCACCAGAAGCGCTACGGCCTGGCCTACAACCGAGCGCGGGCGTACGTGCAGGACCAGGAGAGCTTTGGCAACGTGATCCAGATCGAGGCCAAGATGCACGGCTTCCCGGTCTTTCCGACGTTCTACACCTGCATGCTGGAGTGGCAATGCCACAACCTCGACCTGGTGCAGTCCTTTGGCGGCCCGATCGCCGAGATCGAGGCCAGGTCGTTCATGACGGGACCCAGGACCGGCGCGCTGACCATCATGCTCCGCTTCGAGAGCGGGGCCCTGGGCATCCTGGGCTGGGGCACCTACGGAGGCCCGGGCCAGTATGCGGAGCGGATCGAGATCCTGAGCGACAAGGGGCGCGGCGTGATCATCCACAATGCCCGGGAAGTCACCCTATACGACGAAGAGGTGGGCCAGACCTGGACACACGACTGGAACCCCATCAGCCCCAACCAGAGCCACGTCTTTAACGGGTATGTGGGTGAGCTGCGGCACTTTGTGGACTGCGTCCGTCAAGGATGCCAGCCTGTGCCCTCCATCCAGGACGAGCTGCGTACGATGGAGCACCTGGCCGAGATCGCCCGCAAGGCCGGTATCCCCCTGGAGTGGGACTTTATCTCGAGTGCGCTGTAGAGAGGTGAGGCCATGAACTTGCACCAGGCCATACTCGAGCAGGAGCTGGAGTCGATCGTCGGACCCGAGCACGTGGTCACCGAGCCCGCCGAGATGGTCGCGCAGGCGGCCGACGTCTGGTGGATTACCCGCTTCCTGCTCGCATCCGACATTGAGCTTCCGCGGCCCCTGGCTATCGTGTATCCTGCGGACAAGGAGCAGGTGATCCGGCTGGTCCGGTTCTGCAACGAGCACAAGGTTGCCCTCATCCCCAGAGGCGGCGGGGCGGGCGACTCGGGCGGCGCTGTGCCGCTCACAGGCGGCATTGTCGTCGACATGAAGCGGATGGACAAGGTCTTGGAGCTGAACGAGAAGTCGCTGACGGTGCGGGTCCAGCCCGGGATCCTCCACGCGGACCTGGAGGAGTATGTGAACCGGCGCGGCTACACGACCAACCACCTGCCTGCGTCGCTGACCACCTCGGCTCTCGGAGGATTCATCAGCACCAACGGCACGGGAGTGCTTTCCTCCAAGTACGGCAAGATCAGCGACATGGTGCACCAGCTGGAGGTCGTCCTGCCCGACGGCCGGCTTTTCCGAAGCCTCCCGGTCCGGCTGCACTCGACCGGGCCTGACTACTCGCGGCTTTTCTTCGGCGCAGAGGGAACGCTGGGCGTCATCACCGAGGCGCTGGTCAAGATCCACCCCCTCCCCGAGAAGCGGGCGTTTCGCACTTTCCTTCTGCCGCGGCTCCGGGAGGGGATCGAGGCCGGGAGGGTGATCATGATCCAAGGCCTTGCCCCGTCGCTGCTCCGGCTCTACGACGAGCAGGACACGCACAAGATTCTCAGGGGTCAATACGGCCTGGGTGTGGAGGGCTGCTGCCTGCTGCTTGGGTTTGACGGCCTGGAGCGGCTCGTGGACGTCTCGCTCGACGTGGCGACCGAGATATTGCTGGCGAGTGGCGCGCAGGACCTGGGTCCTGAGCTGACCCAGAACTGGTGGGACAACCGTTACCGCTCGTACTATCCGCCCAACGACTACATCTACTATCCCTGGATGACGGCGGTGATGGATACTGTGGCCCCTTACGAAAAGCTAGAGGCCATCTATTGGGCCATGAAATCGGCCGTAGAGGAGGGCTTCCGGGAGTGGCACGCCGAATTCCATGCCCACTTCTCCCACTGGTACGACTGGGGTGCGAGCTTTTACCCGTCGTTCGTGATCAAGGAGTATCCCTCCGATCCCCGCCAGGCGCTCAGGCTGTACAACCAGGTACTGGACCGGGCGTTGCGCACGTCGCTGGAGGGAGGTGGCGTGATCAACGAGCACCACGGGATTGGGCTGCGGATGGGCCGGCTGATGAAAGAGGCCTACGGTGAGCAGTATGAGTTGGCGCGGGTCCTGAAGCGCGCCCTCGATCCGAACAACATCATGAACCCGGGCAAGCTGGGGTTGGGAGAATGACCATGCGATTGGCAGACGCCGAAGAGACGATCCGGGCCTGCCGCTTCTGCTTCATGTGCCGCTATGCCTGTCCAACGTTCGTCGCCACGAAGCGGGAGTCGGTCACACCGAGGGGGTATGGCCTGCTGCTGACCGCGATCGGCGGAGGAAAGCAGGCGTGGACCGAGGACATTGCCCGCGCATTCTACCAGTGTACCTTGTGCGGGCTGTGCAGGGAGCGCTGCGAGTACCATTGGGCCGAGGACGACATGGTCCTGGCCGCCCGCGGGGAGGCCGTGTGCCAAGGCCATGTGCCGGAGGCTGTGCGGGTAGCCGCGGCTTCGCTCCTCGACGAGAAGCCGTGGGCCGGAGGCGCCGCACTTCCGCGGTGCGGCCCTCACGCCGAGGTGCTCTACCTCGCCGGCTGCCAGGCCCGCGAGCGCCATCCCGAGATCGTGGAGGCCACAGCCCGCGCTCTGTCTTCCCTGGGCGTCCAGTGGGGTGTTCTCGCGGAAGAGGGGTGCTGCGGGGGCGGCCTGTATGACTTGGGCTTCGCCGCAGAGGCGGCGCTACAGGCACAGCGGCTGGCCAGCCAGATTTCCGAGGTTGGCCCCGCCGCGGTGGTAACCGGCTGCCCCCACTGTTACCGCTGCCTGAAAGAGCTCTTCCCTGCCTGGGGAGTGGCACTGCCGCCCGGCATCCGTGTGCTGCACACGGCCGAGTTCCTGGGCGAGATGCATGCAGCTGGCCGGCTGAGGCTGGACGGCCGGGAGGAGGAGGGGTGCGTGGGGTACCACGATCCCTGCATGCTCGGCCGCAAGATGGGGGTGTATGATGCGCCCCGTGCGCTGATCCGGGCGGTGACCGGATCGGCGCCACAGGAGCTTGTCCACAGCGGGGCCCTTGCCGAGTGCTGCGGCGCGGGCGCCGCCACGTTCCTGGTAGAACCAGACGTGGCCCGCCGAGTAGCCGCCGTGCGCCTGGAGAGGGCCCGGGAGGCCGGTGTGACGACGCTCGTGACTGCCTGCCAGAACTGCAGGGCGGCCCTTCAGGAAGCAGCCGCCGGTGCGCTGCAGGTGGTTGACCTGGCCGAGCTGGTAGCCCGGCACTGTGCGAGGTGAGAACATGAAACAGGCAGTTGTGACCGAACCGGGCAGAATCGCGTACCGAGAGGTGCCGCGACCCGTCGCCCAGCCGGGCCAGGTTCTGCTCCGTATCGTCCGGATTGGCATATGCGGCTCGGACGTCCACGTCTTCGAGGGCAAGCATCCCCTGGTCTCTTTCCCATTGGTGCAGGGCCACGAGTTCAGCGCCACCGTCGAGGAAGTGGGCGACCGCGTGGAGGGACTGCGGCGCGGCGACCTGGTGACGGTGCAGCCGGCGATCGGCTGTGGCCGGTGCGGCAGATGTGCTGCAGGCCTGGTCGCCCAGTGCGACAAGCTGCTCTTTGTGGGAGGGGCGCTGCCGGGTGCGAGCAGCGAGTTCCTGGCCATGGAGGCGTCCCAGGTGATCAAGATGCCTCCCGGCGTCGACGCCGATGATGCGGCCATGGTCGAACCGTTGGCTGTGGCCGTGCACGCGGTGGGGCGGCCCGACGGCATCGCCGGGAAACGGCTGCTTATCGTCGGTGCGGGGACCATCGGCAACCTGACGGCGCAGGTGGCTCGCGGTCGTGGGGCAGGACCGGCCGTCATCGTGGACAAAATCCCTTTCCGGAACAGCCTGGCCGAGGGCCTGGGCTTTCAGACGCTGGACCCAGCGCTGGTCGACTCGGTGGAAGAGGCAGTGCAACAGACGTTGGGCGGTGAGCGGCCTGAGGTGGCCTTTGAGTGCGTGGGCAAGGCCGTGCCCCTCAACACCTGCATCCGCAGCGTGGGACGGGGCGGCGATGTGGTCGTGGTCGGCGTGTACGAGGACGACCCCCGGACGCAGATGATTCTCGTGCAGGACAAGGAGATCACCCTGAAGGGTTCCCTGATGTACACCTGGGACGACTACTACACGGCCGTGGACCTGATTGCCCGCCGCCAGGTGGAGCTCAAGCCGCTCCAGACTCATCACTTCCCTTTCGAAGCCTGGGGCGAGGCCTATCGCCTGCTGATGAGCCGGCCCGACGAGGCAGTCAAAGTGCTGATCGACATGGTGTAGCCGGCAGAAGGGATGTGCGCATGGAAAGCTACAGGCGGAAGCGGGCAACAAGCCAGGACGTCGCCGAAGCGGCAGGCGTGTCGCGGGCGACCGTGTCGGCCTTTCTGAACGGAACGCGATACGTCTCGCCCGAGCTTTCGGCGAGGATCGAGGCCGCGATCCAGGAACTGAACTATACGCCCGACCCGCTGGCCCGGGCGCTCAAGCTGGAGGATTCGCAGACCATTGGCCTGATTATCCCGGTCCTGAGCCAGTTCTACACGCCGATGATCCGGGCGATCAACGAGGTCGCTCACCAGAGCGAGTACGATCTCCTGCTGTCGTCGAGTGAGGAGGATGCAAGCCGGGAGCGGGACCTCCTCGAGATGTTCGTGGCCAAGCGGATCAGCGGCATCCTGCTGGGCCCCTGCTCCGAGGAGAACCTGGATCTGCTGGCTGAGATCCAGCGCAGCGGGACGCCTGTTGTGCAGGTCAACCGCAAGATTGCCGGCCTGGAGGCCGATTCGGTGGTCTCCGACATCTACCGGGCGGCGTACAAGGCCACCGAGCACCTCATCCAGCGCGGGCGGCGGCGGATTGCCTACCTCGGCCACGATCCGACGACCCTGTGCAATGCCCAGAAGAAGGAGGGCTACGATGCGGCCCTCCAGGCGCATGGGCTGGAGACCGGCCTGGTCATACGGGTCAAAGAGCACGACGGCGCCCAGATCACGGCTGCGCTCAACGCCTTTGTGGATTCGGCGCAGCCGTTCGACGCCCTGATCTGTACGACCCAGGGCAAGACGGCCATCGCGCTGCGGATCCTGATGGAGCGCGGCTTTGGGGTGCCCGGAGATGTGGCCTTGCTCGGCTTCGACGACACGCCCTGGTCCGGCCTGCTCAGTACGCCGGTCACGGTGGTGTCAGAGCCTACCTACCAGATGGGAGAAGCAGCGCTCAAGCTGCTCCTCAAGCGCATCCAGGCGACGGAGCCGCAGCCGCCTGAGCACATCCTGCTGGAGACAGAGTTCATCGTCCGCCAATCGACCTGAGGGAGGAAGGTGATGCCGAGCATCTGGACCATGGGCGAGATCCTGGTGGAGATCATGCGTCCCCGGCCCGGGATCCCTCTGAGCGACACTGCCGAGTTCCTGGGCCCTTTTCCGAGCGGCGCGCCGGCCATCTTCATCGACACGGCGGCCCGCCTTGGGCAGGCGGCGGGCATCATCGGCGGGGTGGGGGAGGACGACTTTGGGCGCTGCGTCCTGGACCGGCTCGAGGCCGACGGCGTGGACTGCAGCCGCGTCGTGCGCGTCCCGCACCGGTCGACGGCGGTGGCGTTTGTCACCTACTTCGACGATGGCTCGCGCCAGTTCATCTTCCACATCGACGGAACGCCCGCCGTCATGGCCGGCTATACCCCCGCCGACGGGATCGAGGACCCCGGCTTTTTCCACGTGATGGGCTGCTCGCTGATGGCCAACGATGCCTTCCGCGCGAGCATCCTGGAGACGATGGCTTCCTTCCACGCACGCGGAGCCAAGGTGAGCTTTGACCCCAACATCCGGCCCGAGCTTCTGGGCAGCAGGGACCTCGAGGAGGTGGTCGGCCCGGTCCTGGCATGCTGCTCCGTGCTCTTCCCGGGTGCCGCTGAGCTGGCGCTGCTGACAGGGAGGACTGAGGAGGAGAGAGGGGTGCGGGCGCTGTTCGACGCCTGGCCGGTCGAGATGGTCGTCGTCAAGCGGGGCAAGGCGGGCTGCACCGTCTATACCCCCTCCGGCACGATCAAGATCGCAGCCTTCCCAGCGGTGGAGGTGGACCCGACCGGCGCAGGCGACTGCTTTGACGCGGCTTTCTTGTGCGGCCTGCTGGCCGGGCACTCCCTGGAGAGGTGTGGGCGGATGGCTGCCGCGGCGGGCGCGCTCAATGCGCAGGCGTTTGGCCCGATGGAGGGCAAGATCTCCGAGTCCGCGATAGAGCAAGTCCTATGCCAGGGCTATGCCGGTGATCGAGTGGCTGTCGGGCATGGGCGCTGAGCACTGCAGCCACCTGGAGCAGATCGTAGCAGCCCAGAAGCGGGGGGTGCCGCTGGGGATCGCATCCATCTGTTCCGCGAATGGGCACGTCCTGGGGGCGAGCGCCCACTTTGCCGCCTGCTGCGGCGGAGTGCTCCTCGTCGAATCGACCTGCAACCAGGTGAACCAGTACGGAGGCTACACCGGCCTGACGCCCGCCCAGTTCCGCAGCTACGCCGGCCGCATCGCAGAGCGCGCTTGTCTGCCGATGGAGCAGGTGATCCTGGGCGGCGATCACCTGGGCCCCAGCCCCTGGAAAGGAGAACCGGTCGATCGCGCGATGGCCCGCGCACGGCAGCTCGTGGGCGACTGCGTGACCGCGGGGTATCGCAAGATCCACCTCGACGCCAGCATGCACCTTGCCGGAGACAAGCCCCAGCGGCCCCTGCCCCGGGAAGTGTCGGCTGCCAGGACGGCCGAGCTGTGCGAGGCTGCGGAAGAGGCGTGGAAGGCTCAGGGGGAAAGGGCGAGCAGGCTCTGTTACGTCATCGGTAGTGAGGTGCCTTTGCCCGGCGGAGCCGCTGCCGCGGATGGGGAGCTTGTCGTGACCCCTGTTGCGGCGGTGCAGGAGACGCTCGACCTGACCCGTCAGGCCTTCCTGGCGCGCGGGCTGCAAGGCGCCTGGGAGCGCGTGATCGCGCTGGTCGTCCAGCCCGGCGTCGAGTTCGGGAGCGAGAGCGTCCACAAGTACCGCCCCGCAGCGGCGGCCGAGCTTGCACGCTTCATCCGGGCCAACGGGCGCCTGGTGTACGAGGTGCACTCCACCGACTACCAGACGGGGGAGGCGCTGCGGCAGCTGGTGCGGGACCAGTTCGCCATCCTCAAGGTGGGCCCGGCGTTGACCTTTGCCCTCCGGCAGGCGCTGTTTGCGCTGGCCATGATGGAAGAGGAGTGGCTGGGCGGCGACAGCTCGATTGAGCGGTCCGATCTAGTCGCGCAGGTGGAGCGCGAAATGCTTGAGCGTCCGGAGCACTGGCAGGCATACTACCAGGGCAGCGAGGCGCAGGTGAGGCTGGCGCGCCGGCACAGCTTCAGCGACCGGGTGCGGTACTATTGGTCCTCTCCCGTCCTGGAGGCAGCCGCCGGCCGCCTGATCGGCAACCTCGAGGCGCATCCCCTCCCCTATACCCTACTCAGCCAATACCTGCCGGCCCAGTATGCCAGGGTCCGGACAGGAGAGCTGACGAACAGGCCGAGGGACCTAATCCGTGACAAGATCACCGATGTGCTAAAGGAGTACCATATGGCGACACGAGGCGAAAGGAGCCAAGGGCATGAACCCGGTTGATCGAAACAGGGTGCCGACTCGCACCAAGATCCTGTACGGCGTGGCAGATTCGGGAGTGGCGACGCTGGTGGTCACGACCCAGTTCTACCTTCTCTTCTACTATACCGACATCGCGCTGATCAGCGCGGCGCTCGCCGGCACGGCGCTGATGGTCGGCAAACTCACCTGGGACGCCATAAACGATCCGCTGATCGGCTACCTCTCCGACCGGACCAAGAGCCGTTGGGGCAGACGCCGCCCTTACCTTCTCTTTGGTTCCTGGCTGCTGCTGCCGGCGACGTGGCTCATTTTTTCGCTGCCGGCCGGCCTGACCGGGCTCCTGGCGTTCCTCGCGGTTCTCGGCAGCTTTCTGGTTTTCGACACCATTCTCTCGCTGGTGAGCGTGCCCTACTACGCGCTGATGCCCGAGCTATCACAGGACTATGACGAGCGCACCACGCTGAGCGCCGTCCGGCAGCTTTTCACCATCGTAGGCGCAATTCTCGGGGCGGCTGCCACGACGGCGATCGTCCAAGCCTTTGTCGGCCGGGGAGGCCTGACCGAACAGCAGGCGTACAGCGGGTTGGGCCTTGTCTTTGGCCTGTTTGCCGCCCTCACAGTCTTTGTCACCGGGGTGTGCGTCAAAGAAAGAGGAACTCAGGAGTTCAGGCCTGCCCGGGCGCCGCTGTGGGGCATGGTACGGCAGGCGCTGAAGAACAAGCCTTTTGTGCGCCTGCTGCTGATCAACTTTATCAGCCTCTTTAGCTTCGCTCTGCTCCCGGCGATGGTGCCCTACTGGATCACATATCAGCTCGGGATGGAGGAGCAAATCCCGCTGGTGATGCTGATCATGTATGTGGTAGCCGCCGCATCGCTCTTCCCCTGGAAGTGGATCTCGGACCGGATCAACAAGGGGCCGGCCTACGCGCTTGGCCTCCTGCTTGCGAGCGTGGTGCTGATCCTCACCATGCTGATCCCCCAGGGTCCTACGCCCCTCGTGTACGTTGTGACCGTGTTTGTCGGACTCGGCCTGTCGGGCCAGTACATCTTTCCGTGGGCCATGCTGCCCGACGTGGTGGAATACGACGAGGTAGAGTCGGGCGAGCGCCGCGAGGGAATCTACTATGGCCTGTGGGCCTTTGCCACCAAGTTCTCCGGCGCTTTGGGGTTGCTGGTCAGCGGCTGGGCGCTGGAGCTATTTGGCTACGTTCCCAACGTAGCCCAGACGAGCCGGGCGCTGCTGGGCATCCGCCTCTTCTTCGGCGTCGTGCCGGCTGTGGTGCTCATCGCGATGCTCCCGTTGCTGATTTGGTTTCCCATTACCAAGGCCAAGCACGCCCGGCTCGTGGCCGAACTAACACAGGGTGGGGGCGAGTAAGGACGGGGAAGGAGCAGCAATCGTATCTCGGCATCGCCCGCGCGGGGGGCCGGCCGGGCCTGCCGACCACGAAAACGCCGGCGAGCCTCGGGCTCGACCGGCTCTAGCCAGCCTCGGGGGGTCCTGCGCGCTGCGCGCAGGACCCCATCCATGTAGTGGGGCGCTGCGCGCCAGCACCTCCTGGTCGGGGCGCGGCACCTGACGTGCCCCCTACCCCAAGCCCGAAACTCGGATATTGACAGGATCGGCGCTCAGCGGTATAATGGTCGGATAGGCTGGATCCGCTGGGTACAGGGAGGGGTACGACCCCCACTACCAGGTGCCGGCCGCAGCCCTCACCCGCCTCCGCCCGTCCTTGCTCCTGTGCGCCTCCGCCCACCCACCGGGGCCGTGCCCGGATTGCACGGCAACCCTGCGTCGAGAAGTGAACAAGGAGGAGAGGATGCACGGGCCGGTGAAGGTGAGGATGCCCTGAGCCTGAGCAGCGGGCCGTACGTGCGCCGCCTGGGCGTCCGGGCGGGCGAGGTGCACCGCATCGACGGCAGATGCAGCGCACCGGCGATGGGCGGCGGTCTCTTGACCGCCCCCTGATGACCATGGAAGGAGAACGAACATGGCAGAGAGTGTCTACAAGGTAATCGAGCTGGTGGGCACCAGCACCGAGTCGTGGGAGAAGGCGGCCGCGGCTGCCATCAAGCAGGCGTCAGAAACGCTGCATGACCTGCGCAAGGCAGAGGTGGTCGCCCTCGACGTGCAGATCGAGGACGACAAGATCTACCTCTACCGCGCCAGGGTCAAGCTATCCTTCAAGTATCACGAGGGGGAGTAGACAGGTCGCGGGCGACCGCGATGCCCATGTCGTGACCTCGTCTGCTAGGCCCGAGGGCAGACCACAGCAGCGATCGCTTCCTGGGCCGCTGCGACTGGCGTTGCACCTATGATGTGCGCACTGGCGCCGGCGGAAGCGTCCGCGCGTCCCGGCATCCTGCACCGACGCCCGTCGCCTGCCGCCAGGGCCGCGTCAAGGTCGCCTGGCAAGCCGCAGGAACGGGCACGAGGCCCTATACTACGGCCGCCGGCACCGTAGTGTGGCCTTTTGTGGGCATCCGCGCTGGGCAGCGTCCTGATTTTACCATAAGCCCTCGCTTGCGGCGCGCCCCTTGCGCTGCGCGCCCCCCTGTGCTATTATACGCGACGCAGTGCCCAACCATCGCACACCAACAAACCTCGGGCCGCTGCTACAAAGGGATAGCCATGGACCATGAGAGCCGCATTCCTGCCGATCGTGTGAGCCCTGTCCGCCGCCGCACCTTCACCACCGATGCGGAGCACTTTCTCCTCGACGGCCAACCCTACCGCGTCCTGTCAGGCGCGATGCACTACTTCCGCGTCCCGCCTGCTGCCTGGCGCGACCGCCTGCGCAAGCTGCGTGCCATGGGTCTCAATACCGTCGAGACCTACGTCGCCTGGAACCTGCACGAGCCGGAGCCGGGCTGTTTCTGCTTTGACGGCGCGCTCGACCTGGTCGCCTACCTGCGGGCCGCCGCCGAGGAAGGGCTCTTTGCGATCGTCCGCCCCGGGCCCTACATCTGCTCGGAGTGGGAGTTTGGCGGCTTGCCGGCCTGGTTGCTGCGCGATCCGGCCATGCGCCTGCGCTGCTCCTACCCGCCCTACCTGGCTGCCGTCGACCGATATCTCGACGCGCTGCTGCCCCTGCTGGAGCCACTCCAGGTCACGCGCGGCGGACCGATCCTGGCGATGCAGGTCGAGAACGAGTACGGCAGCTATGGCAACGACCAGGGCTACCTGCAGCACCTGGCGGACGGGATGGGCGCGCGGGGCATCGACGTGCTTCTCTTCATGTCCGACGGCCCGACCGACGTGACGCTGCGCGACGGTGCCGTGCCCGGCCTCCTGAAGACGGTCAACTTTGCGCGCGGCGTGCAGGAGGCCTTTGCCAAGCTGCGCGAGCACCAGCCGGAAGGCCCCATCCTGTGCACCGAGTTCTGGGACGGTTGGTTTGACCACTGGGGCGGCGAGCACCAGGCTCGCCCTGCGGACGAGACCGCCGCGACGCTCGACGAGATGCTCGCCGCCGGCGCCTCCGTCTCCTTCTACATGGCCCACGGCGGCACCAACTTTGGCTTCATGAACGGCGCCAACTCGTTCGGCACGAGCTACCTGCCCATCGTCACCAGCTACGACTATGACGCGCCGCTGAGCGAGGCCGGCGATCCGACGGACAAGTACTGGGCACTGCGCGAGGTGATTGGCCGCTACGAGCCGCTGCCCGATGCTCCGCTGCCCGAGCCGTCGCCCAAGGCGGCCTACGGCCCGGTCGACCTGCCGGAATCGGTCGCGCTGTTCGACGCGCTGGGGGCGCTGTCGGCACCCGTCCCCTCGGCCGCGCCGCTGACCATGGAGGCCCTGGGGCAGAACTATGGCTTCCTCCTCTACCGGACGCGGCTTGCCGGCCCGCAGGAGGCCTTTCTCACCCTCCGCGGCCTGCACGACCGGGCACAGATCTTTCTCGACGGGCAGCTGCTCGGCACCCTGGACCGGACCGGCGGGGAGGCCGACCTGTACGTCCAGGCTGGGCCGGGGAGCGCGGTGCTCGACATCCTGGTGGAGAACATGGGGCGTGTCCACTTCGGCCCCGACCTGGCCGACCGCAAGGGCATCGTCGAGGGCGTGCTGGCCGGGCAGCAGACGCTGTTCGGCTGGACACACTACCCGCTGCCGCTGGACGACCTGTCGCGGCTGCGCTTTGCCCCCTCGTCCACGATGGGTGGGCCGGCCTTTTACCGAGGCCGCTTCGCGGTCGACGTCCCGCGCGACACCTTCCTGGCGCTTCCCGGCTGGACCAAGGGGGTGTGCTGGGTGAACGGGTTCAACCTGGGGCGCTACTGGGGCCGCGTGCCGCAGCGGACCCTCTACGTCCCGGCATCGCTGCTCTCCGCCGGCGAGAACGAGCTGGTTGTCTTGGAGCTGCACGGAACGGAGCGGCGGACGGTCGAGTTCCGCGACCTCCCGGAGCTGGGGTGATGGTGGGAGGGACCCGACAGGTTTCGGGAACCTGTCAGGTCTTGCGGGCGGTGTGCGCATGATCGCAACGCTCCTGGCAACCAAGCTGTACGTCCCGCCGCTCCGCAGTGAGCGGGTGGCGCGGCCGCGGCTGACCGGCCGGCTGGCCCTCGGGCGCGGCCGCAAGCTGACGCTCCTCTCTGCCCCCGCCGGCTTTGGCAAGACGACGCTTCTCGCCGAGTGGATCCGCTCCGGGGGTGGTGGGCTGCCCGGCGCGGCGGAGGGCTTTGCCTGGCTCTCCCTGGATGCCGAGGACAACGACCCGCTGCGCTTCTGGACCTACTTCGTCGCCGCGCTGCGCACCGTCCCCTTCCTGCGCGCGGCCGGGATGGGCAATGCCACCGCCGAGGCGCTGCGATCCATCGACTCGGCGCCCGTGATGGCGTCCCCTCCCTGGGAGGCGCTCCTCTCCCTGCTGGTCAACGACATCGCCGGCGCCGGCCGGCCTTTCGTACTGGTGTTGGACGACTTTCACCTGATCACCGAGCCGCAGGTCCACACGGGCCTCACCTTCCTCCTGGAGAACCTGCCCCCTGCCGAGCAGGGCCTGCACCTCGTCGTCGCCGGCCGCGCCGATCCGCCGTGGCCTCTGGCGCGCATGCGCGCGCGCGGGCAGGTTGCCGAGGTGCGCGCCGCCGACCTGCGCTTCACGCTGGAGGAGACGGCCCACTTTCTCAACGACGTCTCCGGCCTCTGCCTTTCGCCCGAGGACGTCCTCACCCTCGATACCCGCACAGAGGGCTGGATCGCCGGGCTGCAGATGGCTGTGCTCTCGATGAAAGGGCGCCGGGCCACGGGGGAGGAGCGCGACCTCTCCTCCTTCGTCGCCGCCTTGTCGGGTAGCCACCGCTACATGCTGGACTACCTGGTGCAGGAGGTGCTCGACCAGCAGCCGGTTGAGGTGCAGGAGTTTCTCCTCAGGACGTCGGTCCTGGAGCGCCTGACCGCTCCCCTGTGCGACGCCGTCTGGGGGGCGGAGGCCGGCGCTGAGCGGCGGGCCACGGGCGCGAGCCAGCGCATGCTGGAGCACCTGGAGACAGCCAACCTCTTCCTGCTTGCCCTCGACGACGAGCGGCGCTGGTACCGCTATCACCCGCTCTTTGCCGACCTGCTGCGGCGGCGCCTGGCGCAGCGGATCGGGCCGGAGGGCGTGATGCGCCTCCACCTGCAGGCCAGCGCCTGGTTCGAGCGGAGCGACCTGGCTATCGAAGCCGTCAGCCATGCGCTTGCCTCGGGCGACGCGGAGCGGCTGGCCCACCTGGTGGAGCACAATGCCCTAGCCGCCCTCTTCCAGGGACAGCGTGCGACGGCGATCCGCTGGCTCGAGGCCTTGCCGGAAGGGATGGTTCGCTCGCGGCCGTGGCTCTGCCTGGCTTATGCCTGGGTAATGGCCAGCTCTGGACAGTGGGACATGGTCGACTCTCTGCTCACCTCGGCCGAGTGCTCCTCCAGGGTGTGGGAGACTGGGTGCGGAGGTGAGGGGGCGGAGCCGGAGACCCCGCCGCGCGCCAGCCGTCCGGAGTCCCGCCGCCTGGCCGGCCACCTGCTCGCACTTCAGGCCTATGTGACTGGAATCCGGGGGGACGTGGACACGGCCAGGGAGCTGGCACGCTCCTCGCTGACGTGTGTGGCGGCGGAGGACCGCGGGCTCCGCTCCTTCGCGGCTACGCTGCTGGGCTCTACACTGAGGCTCTCCGGCGACCTGGCCGGCGCAGCGCGCGTCTGGTCGGAGGCGCTCACCGAAAGCCGGCTGGCGGGCGATGCCCAGAGCATGATCGTGCTCCTCGGCTCTCTTGCCTCGCTGCAGGTGGAGCAGGCGCAGCTTCGCCGGGCGGCGGAAACCAGCCGCCAGATCCTCGACCTGGCGCGTGAGCAGTCGGGGCGGGGTGCGTGGCTCTATCCCCTGTTGGGGACGACTCACTCCCGGCTGAGCCTGATCCACCTGGAGTGGAACGACCTGCCGCTGGCCCTCGACCATGCGCGCGAAGGGCTGCGCCTGTCGTCGCTCTGGGGCCACCTGGAGGCGCTGGCGACCGGCCACCTGGCCCTGGCGTGGGCCCTCCAGGCGGCGGGTGACCCCGAAGCGGCCCTAGCCGCTGCACACAAGGCGGGTGAGCTGTCCGACCGCCTTTCCAGCTGGTACCGCGGCCACGCCGAGGGCGAGAGGGTCCGGATCTGCCTGGCGCAGGGCAACCTGGACGCGGCCGTGCGCTGGGCGGATGCGTGTGGCCTGGACCCTGCCGTCCTCGCCTTCGACCAGGTGCGCGAGTACCTGCTCCTGGCCCGCGTGTGGGTGCTCACCGGCAGGGTGGCAGAGGCCCTTGAGCTGCTTTCCCGCCTCCTCAAGAGCGCCGAGGCAGCCGGTGCGGTCAAGGATGCCGCCGAGGCGCTCGTGCTCCAGGCCCTCGCGCTCCTGGCAGAGCGCGACGTCGAGGGCGCACTGGCTGCCCTGGCGAGGGCCCTCGCGATCACCGAGCCGGAGGGACACATCCGCGCCTACACAGGCGAGGGGGTGGCGATGAGGTCGCTGCTGCAGCGGGCGGCCGCACGAGGCGTTGCGCCGGCCTACACCGGCCGGCTGCTGGCTGCCTTCCCGGTGCAGGGCCCCGGAAGAACGGAGCCTGCGGCGGAGGGCCAGCCGTCAAGAAAGGTCACCCCACCCGCCCGTGCCGGTGCGGCAGCGCCGTCTCCCCTGGTGGAGCCGCTCAGCGAGCGCGAGATGGAGGTGCTCCACCTGCTGGACACGAGCCTCTCCGTCCCCGAGATCGCCGAGCGGTTGGTCGTTTCCTCCAGTACCGTGCGGTCGCACGTCAAGTCGGTCTACGGCAAGCTGGGCGCTCACAACCGCCTCCAGGCGCTGGAGTATGCCCGGGAGCTCAAGCTGCTCGCGTAGGGCGGGCGCACGGGTCTGCGCGGCCCGTCGCTTTCCCATTTCCCCCACTTTGAGGATGACATCTCCCCAACCCTCTGCCTATACTGCCCCCAACAAGGAGGCATGCCATCATGATCCACGGCAGGGAATTTGACCAGGCTGGGCTGTACCGCATCCGCATCAAGGGCACCTTGGGTGATGACTGGTCCGACTGGTTCGATGGTTTTCGGTTCGATCACCTGGCACAGAACGAGACGGTCCTGACCGGACCGGTGGCCGACCAGGCCGCACTACACGGCATCCTGTGCAAGCTGCGCGATTTGGGACTGCCTCTGCTGCTTGTCGAGCGAGTGGAGGCGGGCAGGGCAGACAACGAGAAGCATGCAGCGCGGCGGCCATAGGGTGCTCACATTCAGGACAGGAGAAGGAGGTACGGGCAAATGACTACGCAGCCTGTTGCGAGGACAGCGCGCGATCCCGTCGACAAAATGGCGCAGGCGGTGCGCATCTGTTTCCTGTTGGCCTTGCTCATCCTCTTCAACATCTACCCGGACAAGGTGGGAGTCTACCGCAGCCTGCGCGACGCCTCGAGCTTGGTGCCCCTGCTCGGGTCAGGGTTCTATGCAGCCCTGCCGTGGCTGACGCTATGGTGGGTGTTGGGCTTGGCCGTCGCGTCTGCTCTGCTCTTCTTCGAGAGGTGGACGCTTGAGCTGCGGCTGGCCGATTTGCTGGTAGACCTCGTTGGCGTCGCGACGCTGGCGCGGCTGCTCTTTGGCGCGCCGCTGTTTCTCGCCGTGCCCGACTGGCCTGTTCCTTTCTGGACGTGGAACACGCTGGCCCGGCTTGTGCTCGCGCTGGCACTCCTGGGCCAGGCGGTCGGCGCCCTGCGCGGCCTCGGTCGCCTGTTGGCTGCCTGGGTGCCGCGGCCGAGCCGGGAGGTGCGCTCGTAGCGGGCAGCAGCGGCGCAGAGGGAGCGCAGGTGCGCTGCATCTGCCACCGGCGCGGTGCACCTGGCACGCCGGGGCGCCCGCGACCTGGCTCACTGAGGTGTTCCGAACTATGAAAACAATGCTCGTGGACATTCCCACCGGCTTTGAGACGGAGCGCCTGCTTCTGCGCTGCTACCGCCCGGGCGATGGCGCCCTCTACTTCGCCGCGAGCCAACGCAACCGTGCGCACCTGGCGCGCTATGAATCGGGGAATGTGCTGATGGGCATCCACAGCGAGGAGGAGGCCGAAGCTGCCGTGCGGCAGCTGCAGGCGGCGTGGGCCGCCCGTGATTGCTTTTTCCTGGGCGTCTTTGAGCAGGCGACCGGCGATTGGGTCGGCCAGGTGTACGTGGGTCCCACCGATTGGGACCTGCCCGAGTTCGAGATAGGGTACGTGGCGGATGTGGCATACGAGGGCCGCGGGTACATCACCGAAGCCGTCCGGGCAACCCTCCAGTTTCTCTTCGAGCAGCTTCATGCCCGCCGGGTGTCCCTGCGCTGCGACGACACCAACGTTCGCAGCCGCCGGGTGGCCGAGCGGTGTGGGATGGTGCTGGAAGGGCACTTGCGTGAGAACAAGCGCAGCGCGGATGGGGCGATCACGGGGACGCTGTGCTACGGGTTGCTGAGGAGTGATCTGCCCAAGGACTTGCAGCCAGGACCCCTGTGATCGCCGGGACGGGCCCGAGGCCCCATACCAGAGGAGTTGAGGAGGGAGGAATGGACAAGGAAGGGTTTCGCCAGTTCCTGAGGGGCAGGAGCCTGCCCGAGCGCGCGATCGAGGATGGCATCGCCGTCGCGGAGCGGTTCGAGGCATTCCTCGCCGGCCCCGACCGCCCCGGACCGGGCGGGCCGGCGACGGCGGAGGATGCACAGCTCTTTGCGCGCCAGCTGATCGGCGAGGGGCACAACAGCTACGACGACCTGGTCGCCCTGGCGCGCTACGGCCGCTTCATCGGCAGCGATACCGTGTATGTGGCTGTGGTGACTCTCCTCGACGGTGCCGAGGCGCTGCAGAACCTTCACAGGCGGCTCGGCCGCGCCCTGGGCCGCAAGGAGCGGGATTGGGTGTTTCACGGCATCGCGCTGCCTCCGCTGGGGACGCCGACGACGGAGCTCCCTGCCTACACGCAGGCGGTGATGGCACGCCTGGAGAAGCTGGTCGATCCGGCCGTCTATCGCCCGATCCTCGCCGCTGGCCTGCGCGACCTGAGGAGCCAGTGGTTTCTGCCGCAGCGCAGGAAGTACCGCAAGAGCCCCGACATCGACGCCTACCTGGCGTCGAGTCACCGGGAGTACATCGCCGAGCTGGAGCAGCTCAGGACAGAGGGACGCCTCTACTTCACCCAGGAGGTGACGGAAGAGATGCTGGACCTGGTCCGGGGCAACCCCGAGATTGGGACCGGTGTCCGGAAGGGTGCCCTGCTCTACCACACCAAGATCCCGCACATGACCAAGGAGTACCTGGCCGAGGCAGACGAGTCCAAGAAACGCTACTACTACTGCCACTGCCCCTGGGTAAAGGAATCGCTGCGGCCTGGCGGCGCCCACGTCTCGCCCGAGTTCTGCCTGTGCAGCGCGGGGTTCGTCAAAAAGCCCTGGGAGGTGATCCTGGGCCGGCCGCTGGAGGTGGATGTGCTGGAGACGGTGCTGACCGGCGGGCTCGTCTGTCGCTTCGCCATCCACCTGCCGGCCGAGGCCCTGCCCGAGGCGCAGGGCACAGGCCAGCGACAAAGCACGGGGAGGTGAGGTCGTGAGCCTGCCGGTCGAGACCGGGCGCTTGATCCTGCGCCGCTTCTCGGTCGAGGACGAGCGTGACCTGCTTGCGCTCGCCGCGGACCCGTCCTTCTCGCGGGCTGTGCCCGAGATGGAGCCCACCGAGTCCGGCGTCCGGCGCTACCTCGAGCGGCAGCTCGAGTACCGGGCGTTCGAGCCGGAGCGGGTCTTTGACCTGGCGATCGAGCGCAAGTCGGACCGGCGGGTCCTCGGCCTGCTGACGCTGGTGCGCCGGGACCGGGTGGGCGCCGCCGGCTGGGCGCTCGGCGCGCGCTTCCGCCGCCAGGGGTACGCGGCGGAGGCAGCTTCTGCACTGCTGGACTATGCCTTTCGTGTGCTTGACCTGGAGCGGGTGGAGGCCGAGACGGCCGTACAGAACGAGGCTTCGCGGCGGCTGATGGAGCGGCTGGGGATGAGGCTGGAGGCGTGCCTCCGAGGGGGAACCGTCGCCGATGGGCAGCCCACCGACAGCTACCTCTATGCCATCCGGCCCGGCGAGTGGCGCGCGGCGCAGCCTGCCTGCGCTCCTCCGCCCGGCCGGGGGAAGGGTGAGCCATGCCCACCGGGCGACCCCACGCCCTGCTGAGTGCGCTTCGCCGGCGCCCGCCAAACCGGGGCACCCTCTGCCGGGCATCCGGCGCCAAACCGTTGCCGCCGATTCCCCAACCTGGGGGATGACATCTCCCCCACCTCTGGCCTAGAATGCCTCGTAGTAGGTGCGAAGGAGGGGACGCGATGAGAACAGGCACAACCGTAACCGAGACGCGCTTGGTCACCGGGTTCAACCGGGTTGTCTTGGCCGCGCCGCACAGCAATGAGCTCATCATCACCCAAGGGAATCGCGAAGCATTGACGATTGAAGGGCCGGCGGACCTCGTCCCCCGGCTCGTGACGGACGTGCGACACCGGACGCTCTACCTCGGCACGGGCGGAGGCTTGCTTGAGAAGGTGAAGGACGCGCTCACCACCAGCCTGACCCGGCCGCACATTCGCTTCTGCCTGGCCGTTCGCGAGATAGCAGCCATTGAGGTTTCTGCCATGGCCCAAGTGCGCGCGGCCGCCGTTAAGGCCGGGGAGCTTCGCCTCAAGTTCCACGGCGCCGGCGAGCTGCGCATCGACTCGCTCCTGGCCGATCGCCTGGAGGTCGAGCAGTCCGGCATGGGCAGGGTCGAGCTTGCCGGCCACGTCACGCAGCAACGGGTCTCCCTCTTCGGGTCGGGGCACTTCCAGGCGCCCGAGCTGGAGAGCCATGAGGCCCAGGTCACGGTCAAGGGGATGGGATCGGCCGTCGTCTGGGCGACACGCGATCTGTTGGTCACCGTGCGTGGGACGGGGCAGGTCTCTTACTACGGTGCGCCGCGCCTGTCGGGAAGCGTTGCGCCCCTGGGCAGCCTGGTGAGCCTTGGCGCGCACGGCCGGCTGTGCGAGTCTATGGAGGGATCGTTGGGCGCGGCGAGATGATCGTCGCCGGCGAGCCGGTCACCGTCGAGCAGGCCCCCGCCATACCAGGGCTGGCCTTCCGCCGCTTCCGCGGCGAGGCTGACTTTCCCGGTATGGCGGCGCTCTGAGCTACCACCAGAGCGCAGGCTACAAGGAGGTACACCGGCCCAACGGCTGCCGGGCGCTTTGACCAGGAAGCCGAAGACGGGTATCATCGGCGGCACTATGACGAACTTGCCCTCTGCTGCAGCCGCACGCCATATTCCCACGCTGACGACACAGCGCCTGGTACTGAGGCCCTACACGTCGGCAGACGCCGAGCCACTCTTCGGGCTGCTCAACGAGGGCGATGTCCTGCGCTACTTTCCCAACCCAACCCCACCCTCGCGTGAGCAGGTCGGGTCGTGGGTCAGCCACTTCCTGGCCCACTGGCAGGAGCAGGGCTATGGCTGGTGGGCACTCGAGCAGCCAGGAGACCCAAGCCTGATGGGCTGGTGCGGCCTGACTTTCCTGCCCGAGACGGGTGAGACAGAAGTGGCCTATCTCCTGGGTAGGCGCCACTGGGGAAAGGGGTTTGCCAGCGAGGCCGCGGCGGCGGCTCTTGGCTTCGGCTTCGAGCAGCTGGCGCTTCGGCGCATCATCGGCCTGGTGCACCCCGACAACCGCGGCTCGCAGCATGTCCTCGAAAAGGTGGGCATGTCCTTCGTGGACCGCAGCGTCTACTTTGGGATGGAGCTCTTGCGCTACTGGGCAGATCGCGACACCTGGCTGCCGGCTCATAGGTAGCCCTTCGCGACGGCCAAGCCGCACGATCCACGACCGCCCCGCGCCCGTGGCCCATGGCCCGCCGTCCAGTGCCCAAAGACTTGACCGCGCGTTGGGCGCGGAGTATAGTGGCGGCATGCGCAAACAGATGGCGCGAGGCAGGCACCCTCGCAGGTCGACGTTGACGATTTCCTCTCTCATGGCGATTCTCCTGCTCTTGGGGCTCTTGGCGAGCCTTGTCGCCGGGTGCGCTCCAGGCCAGGACCTCGCGGCTGCCTCGGCGATCCCGACGGAGCCGGTGTTGGTCGACACGCCGGCGCCAACCCTGCCGCCGCCCACTGAGACGGGTTTGCCCACCGTCCCGGCTGCTTCGACTTCGGTGGGACTCTATTCCTCCCTGCCCACACCCTCGGCGACGCCGCTTCCGCAGCCCACCCGCACGCCGGTTCCGTCTCCCTCGCCGACCGCGATCGCGACACCCAACCTGGCAGGCAGCCCCACGCCCGTACCCACGGCGATATCGGCGAGGCAAATTGACCACATCCTGCTCATCGGTGCCGACACCGGAAGCTACGCGCCTGATCAGAACACCGATGTCCTGATCGTTGCCTCGATCAACCGCGGCACCAAGCAGGTCACCCTGCTTTCGATCCCGCGCGACCTGTGGGTCTACATCCCTACGGTCGGTTACAGCAGGATCAATACGGCTCACCGCTACGGAGCCCGGCTCAAGTACCCTGGAGGCGGGCCGGCTCTGCTCATGCGCACCATCCAGGAGAATCTCGGAGTCGCCGTCGATCATTGGGTGCGGGTGGATTACCAGGGCTTTGCCGCCGCGGTGGACAAGCTGGGCGGCGTCGAGCTCCTGGTGCCCTGCACGACCAACCTCCGCTATCGGTCCACCGACTCTGGAGTGGACGAGGAGATGACCCTGGAGCCGGGCTACCACCACATGGATGGGGCTACCGCGCTGCGCTACGTGCGCACGCGGCGGGGAGAGAGCGACTTTGACCGTGCCCGCCGGCAGCAGCAGTTTCTGAAAGCGGTCTGGGACCAGTTCAAGGACGCGAACAAGCTGACGGCCATCCCGGGACTGTGGTCGGCCATGAGCGGCAATTTCGCGACCGACCTGGGGCTCGGCGACGTGCTGTCGCTGGCCCCGGTGGTGCTGAGCCTACAGCGCGAGAACATCCGCAGCCGCTACATCGGCCGCAGCCAGACGCAGGACTGGACCACGCCGGAGGGATGGGAGGTCCTGCTGCCCATCCCGGAACGAGTCCAGCAGGTCGTGGCCGCGCTGGATGCGCCGCCCTCGGACGGGGAGAGCGCCGTCGCGAGCGAGGCCGCCCGGATCCAGGTCAACAACGGGACGACGCGCCCCTACCTGGCCGAAATCGGGGCCGACCAGCTGCGCTGGAGCGGCTTTACCGTCGCCGGCACCGGAACGGCTGCGCGCACTGACTACAAGAACACGCAGATCATTGTTTACCACGACAAGCCCGACACGCTGGCGCGCCTGATCGAGCTGCTCAAGGTCAAGCCGGAGAGCGTGGCTGTGCGGCTCGACCCAGCACAGCCGGTGGACTTGCAGGTAATCTTGGGGGGATCGTATGATCCCTGTCCCTGAGCCGGCGGCTGCCGGGCGGCGCTAGGAGCCAGACCCCGTGCGCTCCCTGCGCAGCCGGCTGATCCTGAGCCACACCCTCCCCGTCCTCCTGGTCGTGCCACTAGTCGCGGCCCTGCTGGTCTACCTGCTCCAGACCCGCCTCTGGCTGGATATCCTATCGGGCGAGCTGCTCAGCCAGGCCATGCTGACCGCCGATGTGGCGGGGGACCGCCCCCTGATCTGGTCAAACAGCTTCGAGGCCCAGCGCTTTCTGTCGCTCCTGGGCGAGCGCTCGACGGCCGGCATCTCGCTCTACGACGCCGAGGGCAGCCTTCTCTCCTCCACCCTGGATGGGCCTGCCGGGGAGGTCCGGCCCTCCGATGCCGATTTCGTCGCCCGCGCGCTGGCGGGCGAGCAGGCGGCGGATGTCGGCAGCGACCTCAGCCGCGAAGTGATCCAGGTGGCGGTGCCGGTTGTGGACGACAGGGGTCGGCTGCTGGGGGCGGTGCACCTATCGCAGCAGGTCTCCAGCGTCCAGGGGCGGCTGGTCCGGACCCGCAACCTGGTAATCGCCGGGTTTGCCGGCGCGCTGGGGTTGAGCGTCCTCATCGGCCTGGTGCTTGCGCTCAACCTGGGGCGCTCCCTGCAGCGGGTGTCTTCTGCCATCGACGGCGTCGCGAGCGGCCGGCAATGGGAATCCCTGCCTGTGCGCGGCGCCGAGGAGATACGCGTCCTGCTGCGCGCCTTCAACGCGTTGATTGAGCGGCTTCGTATGCTCGAGCGATCCCGGCGCCAGTTGCTGGCCAACCTGGTGCATGAGCTCGGCCGTCCCCTGGGCGCGCTCCAGTCGGGCCTGCAGGCGCTGAGGGCCGGCGCCGACGGGGACCCCCATCTGCGCCAGGAGCTGCTCGTGGGCATGGAGGAGCAGGTGGGCCGGCTGAGGCCCCTGCTGGACACCCTAGCCGACCTGCACGGCCAGGTGCTCGGCACGCTCGAGCTTGACCTCCGGCCGGTTGATGTGGGCGAGTGGCTCCGAACGACGGTCGCTCCTTGGCGCCGCCTTGCCGAAGAGAAAGGGCTCGCCTGGGAGATCGCCGTGCCCCCGGTGCCGTGCCTGCTCGAGATAGATGCCGACCGGCTGTCCCAGGCGATGGGGAACCTGTTGAGCAACGCCGTCAAGTACACCTCCGAAGGCCGCATCACGGTCGAGGCACACTTCGAGCAAGACCATGTCGCCATCGGTGTCCGCGATACGGGCGCCGGCATCGATCCTGCCGAGAGTGCCAGGGTCTTTGAGCCCTTCTATCGCAGCACGCGCGACAAACGCTTCCCGCAGGGGATGGGGCTCGGGCTCTCCATTGCGCGCGACCTGGTGGCTGCCCACGGGGGAAGGCTGGACCTCGAGTCCACGCCCGGCCGAGGGAGCCTCTTCACGATCGTCCTTCCGCGAAGGGCGGTGGCCGAGGCCTAGACGCCCTGATCCCCCTGCTTTAGCTTCCCTTAAGGTTCTTTGTAGCCCGCCTTAAGGACAAACGGGCCCCCAACATCGTATACTGTCCCGAATAATGTCTGCGGAAGGATCCAAATGAAGAACAGGCTTTTGCTCGTCGTCGCGCTCTTGCTGCTGCCCGCCCTCCTCTTGTCGGCGTGCAGCCCCACCGACCGCCTGCGGGACCTCGTGTCCCGGGCAACGGATGCGCTGCCCCTGCGCCAGGCTCCAGAGGAGGAAGCCGAGGCCACCGTGGTCCCTGAGTCGGCGGACGCCTCTTCCTCCTCATCCTCGGCGTCCGAGGCCCCTTCATCGGGCGTGGTGACCACCTCGGGTGATGTGCTGACGGCACTGCAGGATACACTCGGCCAGATCTATGAGGGGGTCAGCCCGTCCGTCGTCTACATCGAGGTTACCATGCGCGGCGAGCTGCCGGGCTTTCAGGATTTCCAGTGGCCGGAGGGATTTGGGGTTCCCGAGGAGTTTGACTCGAGTGCCCAAGCCTCAGGCTTTGTTTGGGATGAAGACGGCCACATCGTCACGAACAACCACGTGGTAGAGAATGCCACGGAGATCACGGTCGTCTTCTCCGACGGCACGACCCTGGATGCCGAGGTTGTCGGGACCGATCCCGATTCAGACCTGGCCGTCATTCGTGTGGATGCAAGTGCCGACCTGCTGCAGCCCGTCCGGCTGACCGACTCGAATGACGTAAAGGTTGGGCAGCTCGCCGTCGCGATTGGCAACCCCTTCGGTTTGGAGGGCACCATGACCGTGGGCTTTGTCAGTGCCATTGGGCGCTCCATCCCGGTGACCACTCGGACCGCGATCGGCGGGGCCAATTTCTCCATCCCTGACATCATTCAGACCGATGCGCCGATCAACCCCGGCAACTCGGGCGGCGTGCTGGTCAACGACGACGGCCTGGTGATCGGAGTGCCTACGGCGATCGAGACGTCGTCGGGGCAGAATGCCGGCATCGGCTATGCGGTGCCCTCGGCCATCGTGCAGAAGGTGGTCCCCTCCCTGATTGCCGACCGGACGGTGCAGCACCCCTGGATCGGTATCAGCGGCACGTCGCTGAATTCCGTCCTGGCCGAGGCAATGGGCTTTGACCCCGGTCAGCGGGGGGCGCTGGTCCTCACGGTGACCGGCGGCAGCCCAGCCGAATCGGCCGGACTGCGCGGCAGCACCCGCACGGTCGAGGTCGACGGCCAGGACATTCAGGTGGGGGGCGACGTCATAGTCGGTATCGACGACCGGCCTGTCGACGAGTTCGATGACCTGATCTCGTACCTCGCGCAGTCAGTGGGCGTCGGGGACACGATCACTCTGTCCCTCCTGCGCGATGGCAAGGAAGCGAAGGTCGATGTCACCCTTGCGGCGCGGCCGACGGACAGCGCGCTGGAGGCCTCCGGGGAGCAGGAGCCCGGCGAGGAGAGAACCGGCAGCGCCTGGTTGGGCATCGAGGGGGTGACGCTCTCTCCTGCCCTTGCGCAGGCGATGGAGCTCGACCAGGGCCTCACCGGCGTCCTCGTCGTCTCCGTCGTGGCCGGCAGCCCGGCCGACGATGCCGGCCTGCGGGGTGGGGGCACCAGTGCGACCATAGACGGGCAGTCGATCAAGCTCGGCGGCGACATCATCATCGCGATCGACGATGAAGCCATCGCCGGCCTGGAGGACCTCCAGACCTTCCTGGCGGGAGCGCGGCCGGGCCAGAGAGTGACCTTGACCGTCCTGCGCGAGGGCACCCGGGAGGGGACGATCGACGTCACGCTGGGCGTGCGGCCGTCCTCCAGCCAGTAGGCAGGTGCGACACGGGCGGCCGAAGGGTCGCCCGTTTTGGTTCCCCCGCTGCGGCACGATGCAGCGCATGCCCCCAGCGTGCGCCGGCTCACCGCAGCGGGGTGTCTTTCCTCCCCTCCTCGCGGGCCGGGCGAACCTGCCCGGAGCCGGGCAGCCGGAGAGGGTGCTGCCGCTACTGATCGTCCCACAGCCTCTCGGGGTAGAGCCCCTGCCGGACCAGGTTCCGGATGGCGTCCCTCACCTTGGGCTTGTCCTGCTGGTAGGTGACCCCGAACCACGTCTCGTCGGTGGGCAGCGCCCAGACCCTGGCCCGCCGGGCGCGGACGATTTCGCCCACCGCCTCCGGCAGGTAGTACTCTGTGCGCTCCAGGTTTCCCCGGTTCGCGGCCAGGAAGCGCCGGAATCCCGCCTCCAGCATCGCAAAGACCCGAGGCGCAAAGCCCCATATGTTCATGGAGACCTGTGTGCCTGAGGGTAGCTCGGTCCACTGCCCGCCGTCGTCGCTGTAGTGGGCTCGCCCGTCGATCCGCGCGATGCGGGTGCGCTCCCGAATCTCTGCCAAGGTCCCCTTCTTGTTCATGCGGCAGACGCCGCGGGAGACCGGCCCGTGCTCGGACAGTGTCTTTTCCAGGGGATACGCGACCATGCAATAGTCGCGGATGGGTCCCCGCGTCTCGTCCGCGAGGTAGCGGCCAAGCACCGCCAGCGCGCGGCGCCCGTAAAAGTCGTCGGCGTTCATCACGCCAAAGGGCCGGTCCACGACATCGCGGCAGCAGAGCGTCGCATGGGCAGTGCCCCATGGCTTTACGCGCCCCGGCGGCACGACGGCACCCGCCGGCAAGTCCTCCAGGCCCTGGAGGACGTAGGCAGTGTCGCAGCGTGCCTCGATCGCACGCCCGATCCTGGCCCGGAAGGCCTCCTCGATGTCCCGCTTGATCACAAAGACAACCCGGTCGAAGCCGGCCCGCAGCGCGTCGTAGACGGAATAGTCGATGATGGACTCGCCGCCGGGGCCCACCGGCTCCATCTGCTTGATGCCGCCGTAGCGGCTGCCGATGCCGGCGGCCAGGATCACCAGGGTGGGTGCGGGCATATCACGCTCCTGCCTCGTCCGGGAGGCTCGGGACGGGTCGTGCGTCCGGTCACTGTTCTCCCCCCATGTGCAGAATGGGTTGCCGGGATATCTGCACAAAGCATACGTCCAATGTCGCAAATCGTCAACCCGCCCGAGCCGGCCATCTGCTCCCTTGAGGACGACAAATCGCGTGCCTTGGGCGGTGCTCTGACTTGTGGTAGGATGAGCCCTGGTGGACACGGAAGCCTTCCTCCAGCAGATCGAGAAGCTGCCCGGCTACCGGGGGCAGGTTGTGCACGTTGAGCGGCTGCCGGCACGCGGGCCGAGCTATGCCGGCCTGGAGATCCCTCTTCCACGCCCGCTCCTGGCTGCGCTGCGCGCCGCCGGTGCTTCGCGGCTCTACAGCCACCAGGCGCAGGCCATCGACGCCATCCGCGCGGGAAACCACGTCGTCGTCAGCACCGGCACCGCCAGTGGCAAGACGCTTGCCTACAACGTCCCGGTCCTGGAGGTGATCCTGGCCGATCCGCAGGCACGTGCCCTGTACCTTTTCCCCACCAAGGCCCTGGCCCAGGACCAGCTGCGCAGCCTGCGCGAGCTGACCGAGGGCGGCTTGAGCAGCGTGCGCTTTGGCGCCTACGATGGCGACACGCCCAAGGCGGCCCGCACCCGGCTGCGCAGCGAAGCGCGCATCCTGCTCACCAACCCCGACATGCTCCACGTCGGGATCCTTCCCAACCACACCCTCTGGGCCGACTTTTTCGCCAACCTGCGCTTCCTGGTGCTCGACGAGGCACACGTCTACCGAGGGGTCTTTGGCTCCCAGGTTGGCTGCGTGCTGCGGCGGCTTTGGAGGGTCTGCGCGCGCTACGGCTCGGCCCCGCAGGTGATCGCCTGCTCGGCGACCATCGCCGATCCCGCCGGGCACGTCCGCCGGCTGGCCGGGGTGGACGCTCGGCCGATCGACCAGGATGGAGCACCGCGGGGCTCCCGCAATTTCGTGCTCTGGAACCCGCCGGCGATCGACCGGGCCGGCACCGCCCGGCGCAGCCCGAACATCGAGGCGGCGAGCCTCTTTGCGCGGCTCGTACAGGCGGGCATCCGCACCATCGTCTTTGCCCGAGCACGCCGTGTGGCCGAGCTGATCCTGCTGTATGCCCGGCGCATCCTGGAGGATGAGTCGCCGGGCCTGGCCGGCCGCATCCGCGCCTACCGCGCCGGCTATCGGCCCGAGCAGCGGCGCGAGATCGAGCGCGGGCTGCGGCCGGGGGGAGGATTGCTGGGCGTCGCCACGACCTCTGCCCTGGAGCTGGGCATCGACATCGGTGACCTAGACGCCGCCGTCCTGGTTGGGTACCCTGGCACCGTCGCCAGCCTCTGGCAGCAGGCCGGCCGTGCCGGCCGCGGGACCCGCCATGCGCTGGCGGTCCTCGTCGCGCAGGACGGCCCTCTCGACCAGTACTTTCTCCGCCACCCCGGCGACCTCTTCGGCCGCCCGCACGAGCACGCCCTGACGGACCCCTCCAACCCCTATCTGCTCGTGCAGCACCTGCCGTGTGCCGCCCAGGAGCTTCCGCTGGGGACGGGCTCCGAGGCGGGGGGAGAGTCCAACGCCGCTCCCAGCCCGGGCGGCCGGACCGCCTGGGCCGCTGCCCGGGCGCCCCGCCGGGCGCTGCCGGGCCGGCGGCGCCTGCCCACGCCGCCGGCGAGTGTCCACCGCACCCCGGGCCCAGGCACCCTCCCTCCCGGTGTGGCCGAGGGAGACGACGAGGCGCTCTTTGGGCCCGGATTCGTTCAGGCAATGGTCGCACTCGAGCAGCGCGGTGACCTTGAGTACCGGGCCAATCGCTGGTACCCGCGTCCCGGCGCCTACCCGGCGCAGGAGGTCTCGCTGCGTGCGCTGCGTGGGTCGCGCGTCGCGCTGCTCAATGCCGCACAGAACTACCGTATCCTGGAGGAAATGGAGACGACCGCGGCCCCCTACCGCGTGCACCCCGGCGCCGTGTACCTGCACCAAGGCGAGTCCTTCCTGGTGCGCGAGCTGGACCTGGACGTGGGGCATGCCATCCTGGAACCGGTGCAGGTGGACTATTACACCCAGCCGCGCGAGATCAACGACCTGCGCGTGGTGCGGGCGATGGAGGAGCGTGCCGTGGGCGATGTCACGGTCTGCCTGGGTGGAGTGCAGGTGACCCAACAGGTGATCGGCTTCCGGCGGGTGCAGCAGTTCCGTGAAGAGACGCTGAGCGTGGAGGACCTGGTGCTGCCGACGCAGACCTTTGGCACCGTCGCCCTGTGGTGGAACATCCCACAGCGGATGGCGGCACGCGTGCAGCAGCGGGGCATGGACCTGGCCGGCGGGCTTCACGCAGTGGAGCACGCGGCGATCGGGCTGCTGCCTCTCTTCGCCATGTGCGATCGCTGGGATATCGGCGGGCTCTCGACGCCGTGCCACCCCGACACGGGAGAGGCCCAAGTCTTCCTCTACGACGCCTTCCCGGGCGGGGTGGGGATCGCGGAGAAGGGGTTCGACTTGCTGCCCAGGCTGTGGCGGGCGACCCACGAGGCGGTGCGTGACTGCCCGTGCCAGGACGGCTGCCCGAGCTGCATCCAGAGCCCCAAGTGCGGGAACAACAACCAGCCGCTGGACAAGCGGGCGGCGGTGCTGATCCTGTCCGAGTTGCTCAAGGGAGCGTAGGCCAAACCGCAGCGCCCCGGGCTGCGCTCCCGAGATCAGGAGCCAACGGACAGGGGAGGAGGTGCGGCCCGGGCTCCGATGCCAGCCCGCTGTGGCCCCTGCCCAGCTTGACACAGGAGCCGGTTGCCGGTATACTCTTGCCCGTTGGTCAAGTAAATCGGTCTGGCATCGCGCACCGCTCCGATTCACGCAATCGGGGCGGTTCTTTGTGCCGGGCCGAGCCAACCGACAGGAACCAGACCTGAACCTAATCTGGGGCCTAGAGCGCGACATGGCTCCCACCAGTCAAGGAGTACTGAATTTGAGTTTCGAACACTTTTCCCTGGACCCGCGCATCCGCGCGGGCATCAGGGCAGCCGGCTACACCGAGCCGACGCCCATCCAGCAGCAGGCCATCCCCATCGTGCTCCAGGGGCACGATGTCCTGGGGACGGCCCAGACCGGCACCGGCAAGACCGCTGCCTTCATCCTGCCCATCCTGGAGCGGCTACTCAAGGGCCCAACGGGCCGCGCCCGCGCCCTGATCCTGGCGCCCACGCGCGAGCTTGCGGAGCAGATCCACCAGGTCGCGGCCGACCTGGGCCGCGCCACCCGGGTGCGCAGCGTCACCGTATACGGCGGTGTGAGCAAGAATCCGCAGGTCGACGCATTGCGCCGCGGCGTCGAGATCGTCGTCGCCTGCCCCGGCCGGCTTCTGGACCTGGCCGGCGAGCATTCCATTGACCTCTCGCACGTCGAGGTCCTCGTCCTGGACGAGGCCGACCGGATGTGTGACATGGGTTTCCTGCCCGACATTCGCCGGGTCCTGAAACTCGTCCCCCAAAGGCGCCAGACGCTCTTTTTCTCGGCCACGATGCCCGATGAGATCCGCGAGCTGGCCGGCAGTATCCTGACCGACCCTGTGGCTGTGCAGGTCGGCGTGATCGCCCCGGCCCATACCGTCTCGCACGCCCTCTACCCCGTGGCGCAGGCGCTCAAGAGGGACCTGCTGCTCGCCACCCTGGAGCACACCGCCACCGGTCGGGTCCTGGTCTTTGCCCGCACGAAGCACCGGGCCCGCAGCCTGGCCCGCGACCTCGAAAAGGCCAAGTACCGCGTGGCGGCGCTGCAGGGGAACATGTCGCAGAACGCCCGCCAACGGGCGCTGGATGGCTTTCGCGACGGCACCTACGACATCCTGGTCGCCACCGACATCGCAGCGCGTGGCATCGACGTCACCGACATTTCGCACGTCATCAACTTTGACATGCCGGACACCGTGGACGCCTACACCCACCGTATCGGGCGCACCGGCCGCGTCGACCGCTCGGGGGAAGCGTTTACCTTCATGGTCGAGGACGACGAGCCGATGGTGCGCGAGATCGAGAAGGTGCTCGGCAAGCGGATCGAGCGACGGCGCATTCCCGGCTTTGACCCCGGCCGTGCCCCGCGCCAGGTACCGGGGCCGGTGAGCCGCCCTGTGGCCTCGCCGCGCAGCCCGCAGCCCGGCCGGCGCCCCAAGCCGCAGGCCGCCCGGGCGTAGAGCGCCCGCCTGAACGCCCGCCCCCGCGCGGGCGTTCTTCTTTTCAGAGTGGCGCGGCCGAAGCGCCGGGTGGCAGGCCATGAAGAAGGGTGCCCTGGTTCTCATCCTGGTCCTGCTGCTGGGCTGTAGCCCGGCAGCCACCGCCACGCGCCCTGGGCCGGCTGCCACACCCCTCCCGCCGAGTGCACCTCCCGCAACCTTACCGGCCGGCGTGTCGCCCTCGGCGGCCGGGTCGTTGCTTCCGCCCGCCTACCTGCTGGACGGCTTCGAGTTCGACGGCCCTCTCGACGAAGCCGGGCTCACCCCGCCTGAGCAGGCCTCGCCGGCCGAATACCTCTTCGAAGGCCGGCTCGAGCTGCTGGGAGAGGCGCAGGGCGGCCACCTCCGGCTGCTGCGCGGCGAGCTTGGACCCGAGTATGCTTACCTTCCCGAGCTCGATTTCGAGCTCGTGCAGAGCGATGGCTACCTCGTCCCCGTCCGGCGCGGCCTGATCGTCACCGGCCACCCAGTGTGGGACATCATCCTCGAGCCGGGCCGCATTTGGCAGGACCCCGGCGACGGCGATTGGGCGCGGGCATCGCTCCCCTTTGCGCTCGTGGTCAAGGGCGGCAACGCGACCTTTGACGGCACCCTCACCTTCCTCTTTGACGGGCAGCGCGTGTCCCGCGTCTGGTACCAAGTCACGCAGGAGACCACTAGCCACACCCGCGCCGACCTGTGGGGCCTGCTCGAAGCGGCCTACCACCCCGGGCCGGCAGCCGGCGCGGAAGAGGTCCGGTCTGCCTTCGCCTCCGAGCGGGCCGCGCGCATGCCCGTCAAGCCGATCCAGGCCTTGGCGGACGACTATCCGGGCGTCGATCCCTCCGCCTTTGGGCGGGGCATCACCCCTGCACACATGACCTGGTACGGCTTGGTTGTGAACGGCGTCAACTACCTCGGCGGCTGCCAGACCCGCTACGGGACCTATCCCTACTGCGAGTCGATGCGCGCCACCTCCTACTCCACGGCCAAGTCCGCCTTCGTCGGCGTGGCACTTATGCGCCTGGCGCAAAAGCACGATCCCGGCATCGGGGACCTGCTCATCCAGGACTATCTCCCCGAAGCGGCCTCCCGCCCGGGCAACTGGGAAGGTGTGACCCTTAACCACACGATCGACATGGCGACCGGGAACTATGCCTCTGCGGCGTTCATGGCGGACGACGAAAGCGAGAAGATGGGCGAGTTCTTCGGCGCGCAGCCCTATGCCGCGCGGATCGAGGCCGCGCTCGATTGGCCCCATGCGGCCGAGCCGGGCACGCGCTGGGTTTACCGGACGGCCGACACCTTTGTCCTCACCCGCGCCCTCCACAACTACCTGCAGGAGCGCGAAGGCTCCCAGGCGGACATCTTCCGTCTTGTCGTGGACGAGGTCTACCGTCCCCTGGGGCTTGGCCCCGGCGCGCTCACTACGATGCGCACGGCGGACGACGGATGGCAGGGCCAGGCCGAAGGGGGCTACGGGCTCTGGTGGATTCCCGACGACATCGCCAAGATTGCCGCATTCCTCAACAACGAGAGCGGTGCCATCGGCGGCGCCCAGGTCCTGAGCCCGGACCTCCTTGCCGCCACGCTTCAGCGCGATCCGGCCGACCGCGGCCTCCCGATCGACGGCCGGCGCCGGTACAACAACGCCTTCTGGGCGACCAGGTACACAGCCGCGGACGGATTTGGCTGCGAGTTCTGGGTCCCCCAGATGCTCGGCGTAAGCGGCAACGTCGTCGCGCTGATGCCGAATGGGGTCACCTACTACTACTTCAGTGACAATCTAGAGTTCACCTTCGACGCCGCGCTCTCCGAGGCAGACAAGATCGCGCCCCTTTGCCCATGAAGCCGTACCACGCACTCACCCGCCTGGGCCTGCTGCGCCGCCTCCGCCCGCTGGCGGGCCTCGCGCTGCGCGCCTACGGCCTGGCCGGCGCGCGCCTCACCTTCCAGCACTACTCAGGCAACATCATCTTCCGGGCCGACGTTCCGGGGGTATTGGCCCGGCCGGGGGCCCTCTACATGCCGGGCCGCTACAACCTCCGCGTCCTGGCCATCGACGACACGGAGACCATCGCCTCAGAGCTGACCTGGCTGGCAGCCCTCCGGGAGGCAGATTTGCCCGTGCCGGAGCCCGTGCCCACCCTGGACGGGCGCCTCTTCCTCAAGGTGACCACGCCCGGTGTGCCCCACGGACGCGTCGTATCGCTCATGCGCTGGCTGGAGGGTCGCCACCTTTCCTGCCTGCTTCCGCGGCACGCTCGCGCTGTGGGCGTGATTGTCGCCCGGCTTCATGCCTTCTCTGCGGCGTGGCAGCCGCCCGAGGGTTTCACCCGCTTCCACTGGGACTGGGACGGGCAGTTCGGCGAAAGGGAGCTCGGCGATACGGCAGGCCTGATCGCCTCCATGCCCGACCGCTTCCGGGAGCCGTACCTCACCGTCACCGGCCGGGTGCGCGAGGTGATGGACTCTTTCGGCAAGGGGCCGGACGCCTACGGCCTCATCCACGCCGACCTATACACGGAGAACATCCTGTTCAAAGCCGGCGAGCCGCGCATCATCGACTTTGAGGATTGCGGGTTTGGCTACTGGATGTGCGACATCGGGGTCTTCCTCGGGCAGTGGCCCTGGACCGACGACTTCCCGCGCATCCGGGATGCCTTCCTGGAGGGCTACGGGCAGGTGCGCACCCTGCCGGATGCGCAGCTCAGGCACCTTGACCTCTTCATCGCCTCGCAGTACGCCCAGCTGGTGCTCTGGTCATCGGCCTTCATGCGCGACGACCCGGCGCGGCGTGCCGAGCACGAGGCCTGGCGCGAGCGGGAGGGGATCAAGCTCTTGCGCTACCTCGAGTAGCGCGGGTAGAATCGGGGCGGGAGGAACCCATGCACCTGTCTGTGCGGCCCTACCAGTCGGAGGAGGACTTTTGGCGGATCCGAAGCTTCCTGCGCGAGGTTTTTCTCCTCAACGAGCGGCGCGAGCATAGCTGGCACGTCGCCCGCTTCGACTACTGGCGTTGGCACCTGGTCGAGAACCTCCAGGTGTGCGGTTCCTTTGAGCGGACCATAACCCTGTGGGAGGCAGGCGGCCGGCTCGTTGCCGTCCAGCAGCCGGATGACTGGAACGAGACGCGCCTCCACGTTCATCCTCACCATCGCACCCCGGAGCTGGAGGACGAGATGGTCGCCCAGGCGGAAGAGCACCTGCCGCTCCGTGACGGGGAGCGCACACTCTATGTCCCCCTTTTCTCCTCCGACACGCTGCGCCGCCAAGTTCTGGCCCGCCGTGGATACACCCGGCAGAGCGGCCGTGTCCACCACTGGAGCCGTGACCTTGACGCGCCTCTGCCGGAGGCCCCGGTTGCCTCAGGCTACGCGGTACGCTCGATGGGCGACCTCTCCGAGCACCCTGCCCGAAGCTGGGCCTCGTGGCGGGCCTTTCATCCCGACGAGCCCGACGGGGCCTACGACGGCGACTTTTCCTGGTACCGCAACGTCCAATCGTCGGCCCTCTACCGCCGTGACCTGGACATCGTGGCTGTTGCGCCCGGTGGGGACGTCTCCGCCTTCTGCACCATCTACTACGACGACTACACCCGCAGCGCCGTTTGCGTCCTGGTCGGCACGGCCGCGGAGCACCAGCGGCGCGGCCTGGGCCGCGCCGTCATGTCCGAAGGGTTGCGGCGGGCGCGGGCACTGGGATGCACCCGCGCCTTCGCCAACGCCTACGATCCGCCCGCCGATGCCCTCTACGGCTCGATGCTCGGAACCCTGGAGGTCTCCGAGACCTGGTCCAAGGAGCTGCCCACCTAGTCCGTCAGCTCAAAGCTCACGGCCACGCTCGCCCGCACGCTGATCTGCCCGGGTGCCACGCTGCTGTCGACGCCCAGCGGCGCTCCTCCATACTCCTGAATGGTGTTCTGGGTCATGGCCGAGCCCCAGCTCGACCCCCACCAGGCGCCGTAGCCCGACCACCAGCTCGACTGCTGCTCGGTGATCGTCTGCGGTCTCCCGGCCTTCTGCCCCAGCTCCCCTGCGAGGGCGCCGGCCTTCTCCTCGGCAGCGCCGATGGCCAGCGCCCGCGCCTCGTCGCGGTACTTGCGCAGCTCGGTAGTGCGGAACTCGATGCCGTGCACATAGTTGACGCCCGCGTTGAGCGAGTCGGTCAGCAGGTCCTCGAACTTGTCCAGCTCTCGAAGCCGGAGCACCACGCTTCGTCGTACCGCAAAGCCGATCGGGTCGCACAGCTCGTAGCAGCCGTTCGGGTAGCGCGGCTCGATCCCGACATAGTCCGTCTGCACGTGCTCCGGCGGGATGTCGTACTCCGTCGCCAGCGCCAGCACCCTCTGGACGATGGCGTCGTTCTGGCTCTTGGCCACCGCAATCTGGTTGTCGTGGGTCGCGATGCCCAACGTCAGCACCACCTCGTCGGGCACGACTCGCACCTCGGCCTCCCCGGTGACACTCACCGTCCGGAGCGCATCGCTGCCCTGCACTGTGGGCGCCGCCTTTCCCTTCCATGCCGCCAGCACGAGCACCAGGAGCGCCGCCCCTGCGGCGATTGCCGCTAACCTGTCCTTCATGGCTCACCCTCCCTCGATGGTCGTTTTCCGGCCGCCCTCCGGCGGCCAACTACACGATACCCTGGGCAAAGGGCAGGAATGTGACAGGAACCGGGCGGCACCGGGCCAGTTGCCGATGGGGGCAAGCTCGGGATTGCACAGCGCCGCTCGTGAAGTCGGGGATGGGCAAAAGGCTCTACTCAGGATGACCAGGAGCGAGAGCCTGTTTCCTGCCGAGTTGGCATCCGTAATGCCTCCGGAGTGGCTGACATCGATTGCACGGCCCGCAAGGCCAGCAGCCCACGGACCTGCGCGGCACGGTGTAGCGCACCGAAGGCAGGTGCGCCGCACCGGGGTGGGCTAGGTGCGGCTCACCCAAGGCAGGTACGCCGCATCGGGCAGTGGTGGATGGAAGGGCAGCTCCTAGCCCGGGGGCAGCGTGAAGGTGGCGGTGGTGCCCTGCCCCTCCCGGCTGTCGAGGGAGAGCCGGCCGCCCTGCGCTTCCACGAGGGCACGCGCGATCGCCAGGCCAAGCCCGCTGCCCCCCTCCTCGCGCGAGCGCGCCCGGTCGCCCCGGAAAAAGCGCTCCCCGATGCGCGGCAGCGCCTCCGCCGGGATGCCAAGTCCCTCGTCGCGCACCTGCACCTCGGCTACTTTCCCCGGAAGCCGACGCAGCGAGACGGTGACCCGGCCGCCGGGCCTCGAGTACTTGACGGCGTTGTCCAGCAGGTTGACCAGCACCCGCTCCAACCGGCTCTCGTCCGCCCACACCGCCAGAGGTTCCTCGCTGGAGTCGAGCTGGAGGGCGACTTGCTTCTTTTCCGCCAGCGGCCGCAGCCGGTCGAGCGTGCGCGCCGCGGCAGCGCCGAGGTCCACGGCGGCTTGCCGCAGGTCCAAGGCCCCCGAATCGGCGCGCGAAAGCAGCAGAAGGTCGTTGACCAGGCCGATCATGCGGTCGGCCTCCCCCTCGACCGACGCAAGGAACCGGTCGCGCGTCTCGACGTCCTCTACGGCGCCGTCGCGCAGTGTCTCGACCATCCCCTTGACCGTCGTCAGCGGCGTGCGCAGCTCGTGCGAGACGTTGGCCACCAGGTCCACCTGCGCCTGCCGGGTGGACCGCAGCCGGCCGGTCATGTCGTTGAAGGCGGTGCTGAGCTGCCCCAGCTCGTCGCGGCCCTCCACCGGCACGCGCAGGTCGAGGTTGCCCCCCGCCACCTCCCCCGCCGCTTCCGTCAGCCGTCGCAGGGGACGCGCGATCGCGCCCGAGAGGAGGATCGCGGTGGCCGCGGAGAGGAGCAGGGCCAGCAGCGTGGCGGCCAGCCAGCGCAGCCGCAGGTCGTGCAGCACGGCGGTGACGTCGCGCAAAGGCTGGCTCAGGTAGACGACTCCGATCTGCTGCCCGCCTGCCTCCCACGGCAGCGCCAACGCCATCAATGCGTCCGAACCCGTCCCCTCGACTCGGCTCGACTGCCGGCCGGCCAGCGCCTCGGTCACGGCCGGATCGTCCGCCAGGCTCGTCCCGCGCCCCGACTGTGCCGAGTCTGCCACGACCATGCCCGCCGCATCCAGGATACGGATACGCGTGTCAAGCGCAGAGCTGATCTGCAGCGTCGAGTTGGAGAGGTACCCCAAGTCCGCGGCTCCCTGCGGGCTCGCCTCGCCGGCGGGCGCCACGTTCTCTGCCTGGAGCGAGTAGTTGCTCGCCTGCTGCTGGAGGGCGTTGAAGGCGGCCGAGGGCACAGCCTGTGCCTCTGCGCCGGCCAGGACGCCGGGCGCCAGCGCCTGCGCCGTGATCTCGGCCTGCGCCAGGAGGCTCTCCTCCATCGCCTGAAGGAAGTAGCGCTCCAGCAGCGACAGGAGCAGGAAACCCGAGAGGCCCATGGCCACCACGATGACGGCCAGGTGGCTCAGCATCAGCCGCGTGCGGATGCCGATCGGCGAGCGCGGAGGCCCGCCATTCTTCTCCCCCGCTTGCCTCGGTCCACTCATGCCACCAGCCGGTATCCCACGCCGCGCACGGTGGTCACCACGTCTTCTCGCGTCACCTGCCGGAGCTTGGCGCGCAGGCGCTTGACCGCCGCATCCACCACCCGCAGGTCGCCATAGTAGTCGTACCCCCACACTTGGGTGAGGAGCTGTTCGCGGGTCAGCACCTGCCCGGCGTGCGCCGCCAGCGTGGCGAGCAGGTCAAAGTCCTGCGCCGTGAGGTCCAGCAGCGTGGTGCCCCAGCGTGCCTCGCGCCGCGCTGCGTCGATCGCCAGTGCACCGGCGCGCAGCACCTGACCGGCCTCGTCGACGCTCCGCGGGGCGGTCCGGCGCAGCACATTCTTGACGCGCACCATCAGCTCGCGCACGCTGAAGGGCTTGACCACGTAGTCGTCGGCCCCCAGCTCCAGGCCCACCACCCGGTCGATCTCCGACTCGCGCGCGGTCAGCATGATGATCGGCACGTCTCGCTCACGGCGGAGGATACGGCATACCTCCAGGCCGTCGAGCCGGGGGAGCATCAGGTCGAGGATAATAAGGTCCGGGCGCTCGCGCCTGGCAACGGCCAACGCCTCCTCGCCGTCGCGGGCAACGGCCACCTGGTACCCCGAACGCCTGAGGTTGTAGGAAAGCAGGTCCACGATCGGCGGCTCGTCGTCTACCAGCAGTACCAGTGCAGTCAACGTCCCTTTTCTCCCATTTCGATCTTAGCAGAAAGGTCATGCGCCGTCAAGCACTTCTGTGACGGGATAAGGACAGGAGTGCGGCAACATGGCGCGGTCGCCTCCGGTATCCCACTCCCGGCCTTTTGCCCGCCCATCCCGGCAATGCTATAATCCCCTCACTTCCCGTTTCCCGGGTATCACAAGACCGAATCAAGGAGGACCGTGCGATGTCGATTTGCTCCAGCTGCATGGCCGAGGTCCCGGCCGGCGAAGAGGTGCTCGTTGCCGGCAAGAATCGCAGAGAACCCAACGCCATCCTCTGCGCCAATTGCGCATCGACCGTCGAGCAGGCCCTGGAAGCGGAGACGAAGGACCCCAACTTGCCCGTGGCCATTCTGCTGGGCATCGTGGCAGCTATCGCCGGCGGCCTGATCTGGTACGCCATCGTCGCCCTCACCAACTACCAGCTGGGCATCGTCGCCGTCGGCATCGGCTACCTGGTCGGCGTGGCGGTCCTCTTCGGCGCTGGGAAGAAGCGCGGCCCGGCCCTCCAGGCCATCGCCGTCGTCATCACGCTGATCGCCATGGTCGTCGGTGAGTACTTTGTGGTGCGCCACTTTGCCGTCAAGGCACTGGCCGAGGAGGGGACCACGGGCATTCCTCTCCTTCTCCCCTTCAAGGCCATGTCTGAACTGGTGGTCATTGGCGTCAAGGAGGATCCGATTACGCTCCTCTATTGGGCCATCGCCCTCTTTGCGGCGTTTTCGGTCCCCGGACGCCGCCGGCTGCGCCGGGTCAAGGCCTAGCCGCCTGGCTGTCCATCTGCCCTCCGCCGGCTGACTCCATCTCAAAGGAGAGAACTCATGACCATAGAACTGAACGGATCGAACCTGACCGTCGATGCCCTGGTGCGCATTGCCCGGCACGGCGAAGAAGTGCGCCTTCACCCCGAGGCCCTGGAGCGCATCAAGACCTGCCGGGCCATGCTCGAGGAAAAGTTGCGCGCCCGCGAGATCATGTATGGCACGAACACCGGCATCGGCGAGTTCTCCGAGGTTCTCTTGAGCGATGAGCAGGTCACGCAGTTCCAGCGCTACCTTGTCTACAACCACGCCGCCGGGATCGGCGATCCCCTGCCGATCGAAGTCGTCCGCGGTGCGATGGCCGGCCGTATCAACGTCCACGCTCACGGCAACTCCGGCTGCCGCCCCGAGATCACCCAGACGTTCGTCGAGATGCTCAACAAGGGCGTGACGCCGGTCGTCTGCCAGAAAGGCTCGGTCGGTGCCTGTGGCGACCTGGCCCCCATGGCCCAGCTTGCGCTGCTCCTCATGGGCGAGGGCGAGGCCTTTTTCCGCGGCGAACGCCTGCCCGGGCGCGCTGCCATGGAGCGCGCCGGCATCCCCATTCCTGACCTGCAGGCGCGCGACGGGCTCGCCGCCATCAACGGCTCCAACGTGCTCACCGCCTGGAGCGGCCTGCACCTGTACGACATGAACCGATGGCTCAAGCAGGCCGAAATCGCCTGCGCGATGAGCTTGGAGGCACTGCTGGCCAATCTCAAGCCCTACGACCAGCGACTGCACCAGCTGCGCGGGTTCCCCGGTGCGATGCGCGCCGCCCGCGCCATCATGAAGTGCATCGCCGGCAGCGACCTGGCCACCGGCAAGATGAAGACCAAGGTCCAGGACGCCTACTCGATGCGCTCCTCGCCGCAGGTGATCGGAGCCGCCCACGATGCGCTGGCCTATGCCCAATCGCAGGTCGAGACCGAGCTGAACGGCGTCGGGGACAACCCGATCTTCCTCCCCGAGTTCCGTCTCACCCTGACCGGCGCCAATTTCCAGGGCTCGCCGGTGAGCTTGCCGATGGACATGGCTGGAGCCGCCATAACCATGGTCTCTGTGCTTTCCGAGCGGCGCCTGAACCGCCTCACCAACCCGGCACTCAGCGTTGGCCTGCCCGATTTCCTGGCGCACGACCCCGGCTTCTACTCCGGCCTCATGCTCAGCCAATACACCGCCGACATGCTCATCGTCGAGCAGCGCATCCTCTCCATGCCCGCCTCGGTCCAGTCCATCCCGGCCGCGGCCGACCAGGAGGACTTTGTCTCGATGGGCATGAACACTGCGCTGAAGAACAACCAGATCCTGGACAATGCCTACGGCATCCTCGGCATCGAGTTCATGGCCGCCGCACAGGGACTTGACTTCCGCACCTTCACGCCCGGCCAGGGCGTGCAGGTTGCGCGGCAGGTCATCCGCCGCCACGTCGCCCACCTCGACATTGACCGGCCCCTCTTCCCCGACCACAACCGGATGAAAGAGCTGGTCAAGTCGTGCGAGATCCTCGACGAGGTCGAGCGTGCGGTCGGCAGCCTTCAGTAGCGTTGGGTGCCGCCACCGGAGCCGTCCAGCATGACGAGCGTTCTGTGAGTCCTGCCCGACCATGAAAGCAGTCATCACCATTGCCGGTTTCGGCACGCGCTTCCTGCCCGCCACGAAAGCCGTGCCCAAGGAGATGTTCCCCATCGCCGGCGTGCCGCTGCTTCAGCACCACGTCGAGGGACTGGTGGCGGCGGGCATCCACGAAGTCATCGTCGTCGGCCGCGACGGCAGCGACGTTGCCCAGCGCCACTTTTCGCCCAACCCGGCGCTGGAGGCCCAGTTGGCCAAGGCCGGCAAGGAGGTGCTCGTCGAGGAGGTCCGGCGCATCTCCTGCATGGCGGACATTGTCTTCGTGCGCCAGCCTGAGACCCTGCCCTACGGCAACGCCTCGCCCGCCCTGGCGGCCCGTCCCTGGCTCACGCCGGGCGAGCCCTTCTACTACATGTTCGGCGATGACATCATCCTCGCCGATCGGCCCGTCCCTTTGCAGATGGTCGATGCGTTTGACTCGCAGCACCCTGCCGCCCTGCTCGCCGCCCAGGCGGTGCCGGCGGAGGAGACTCGCCTCTATGGCTGCGTCGACTTTGTACCCGGCGCCGAACGCCGGGTGCGCCGTATCGTCGAAAAGCCTGCACCGGGCACGGCACCGTCCAACTGGGTGCTGGTCGGCCACTACATCTTCACGCCCGAGATCTACGACGTCCTGACCGGCTCTGAGGTGGGCAAGGCCGGCGAGCTGTGGCTGGCCGACGCCGTCGATCGCCTGGCCGCCCGCTCGGCAGTGCTCGTCCATCCCATCCAAGGCGAATGGATGGCTGCCGGCGATCCGCTGCGCTACATCAAGGCCAACATTGCCATGGCACTGCGCCATCCCGGCATGCGCGACGACCTGCTCGCCTTTATGCGTACGCTGGACCGATGATTACCTATCCTCGAACCCACGTGTCCTGTGCCCGTCCCCTCGCCCGCGCTCTAGGGCCTTGTGCCCGTGCCTTTGGCCATGGATAACACTTCGATATGGTCCGAGTGTTCCGTGGAGTGCTACTCCGGGCACACCTACGCCCAGGAGCCCCGCGCGGTCGTCACCCAGTCAGGGCAACGCTTCCCAGTGGCCCAGGTCGAGGAGCGCTGGCGTACCCCATCGGGGCCCGTCTTCAGGGTCCGGACGCAGACCGGCGATAGGCTCGACCTCGCCTACATCGAATCGGACGGCCGCTGGACGGTCAGCCATCTGGCGCCCGACGAGACCGGCACGTGACCAACGACGATTTCTCGGACAGGGAGGTCCAAGTATGAGAGAGTTCGTAGCCAAGAAGATACAGGGGGTGCCGCCGTCCGGCATCCGCCGCTTCTTCGACATCGCCGCGACGATGGACGATGTCATCAGCCTCGGGATCGGTGAGCCCGACTTTACCACTCCGCCTGCCGTCATCCAGGCCGGCATCGCTTCGCTCGAGGCGGGCGAGACGCACTATACCTCCAACTCGGGCATTGCCGAGCTGCGTGTGGCGCTCGCCGAGCACCTGGAGCGGCTCTATGGCCTCCACTACGATCCGGACAAGGAGCTCCTGGTCACCGTCGGCGTCTCCGAAGCGCTTTACCTCGCCTTTGCGGCGACGGTCGATCACGGCGACGAGGTGATCGTGCCCCAGCCGTGCTTTGTGGCCTACAACCCCGAGGTCGTCCTGGCAGGCGGTGTCCCGGTCAACGTCCGAACGCGCGTCCAGGACGATTTCCAGGTGCTCGCCTCGGACGTGGAGGAGGCGCTCACCCCCAGGACCAAGGCCATCCTCCTGGGCTACCCCAACAATCCAACCGGCGCCGTCATGACCCGCGAGCGGCTGCTCGACATCGCCCGGCTGGCCGAGAAGCATGACCTGCTGGTCATTTCGGACGAGATCTACGACCGGCTCGTCTACGGGGTTGAGCATACCTGCTTCGCGACGCTGCCGAGGATGCGCGAGCGCACCATCCTTCTCGGCGGCTTCTCCAAGGCGTACGCCATGACAGGCTGGCGCATCGGATACGCAGCTGCCCCGGCCGAGGTCCTGGGTGCCATGCGCAAGGTGCACCAATACACCATCATGTCGGCGCCGACCACGGCCCAGTTTGGTGCACTGGAGGCGCTCAAGAGCGGCGAGCAAGCGGTGCAGGAGATGCGCGCCCGCTACGACCGCCGCCGCCGGCTGATCGTCGACGGGCTGAACGCGATCGGCCTACCCTGCTTCGAGCCCAAGGGCGCCTTCTACGCCTTTCCTTCCATCGCCGCCACCGGCATGACCGACGAAGAGTTCTCGGAGCGGCTGATCAGGGAGGAGCGCGTCGCATGTGTGCCGGGCAGCGCATTTGGCGCCTGCGGTGCGGGGCACGTTCGCTGCTCCTATGCCACGGCTTACGACAAGATAGAGCAGGCCCTGGAGCGCATGGCTCGCTTCGCCCGCCGCCACGGCTAGAGTAGGTGCGATGCACCCTGGAGGTGCGTTGCACCTGGGCACAGCCAGGACGAAGGGCGTAAGCCCAGGGAGGAACCTTGACCGATCACGCTAGCCGCCCCTCGTGGGACGAGTACTTCATGCAGATCACGCTCCAGGTAGCCAGGCGGTCCACCTGTCCCCGCGCGGCCGTCGGCGCCGTCATCGTGCGCGACAAGCGTATCCTGACCACCGGCTACAACGGCTCGCCGCGAGGCCAGCCCCACTGCACCGAGGTGGGCTGCCTGATGGTCAACGATCACTGCGTGCGAACCCTCCATGCCGAGCAGAATGCCATCATCCAGGGGGCGCTGCACGGTGTCGACGTCTCGCACAGCACGCTCTACGTTACGCACCAGCCCTGCCTCAGCTGCGCCAAGATGATCATCAACGCCGGCATTGAGCGCGTCGTCTACGGCGGCGAGTACCCCGATCCGATCGCGGTCGGCTTCCTCGAGGCAGCCGGGGTCGAGCTGTGCAAGTATGAGGCGGACGAGGGCTAGCCGCTCAAGTCGCGGAAGACCTGACCAGCACCCCCCACGCCCCTCGCTGGACGACCTCGTCGCGCTGGTTCCGGATCTCGGCATTCATTGTCACCAGCCCGCCGCCCAGGCGCGGCATGGGGCGCGTCTCGGTGATCGTGCAGTGCACGTAGACGGTGTCACCGATGAAAACCGGCCGGCTGAACTTCCAGTCGGCGATGTCGCGGAAGGCCATAGCCGTTCCTTCCAGGTAGCCTCCGCGCATCACCAGCGCAACGCCGATGGACATCACCAGCATGCCGTGCGCCACCCGTTGGCCATAGGCGCCTCGGCGGGCGAACTCGGCATCGCTGTGGAGGGGGTTCCAGTCCCCGCTCAGTGCGCAGAAGCCCACGATGTCGGCTTCTGTGACTGTGCGAGCTGGGGTGGTCAGGGTCTGGCCGACGTCATACTCCTCGAAGGTGAGCCCGGTGCGGATCGGGAGGGGCTTGACCATGGCAGTTCTCCTTTCTCGCTTCTGGATAGCTCCGGCCCTCTCGCTTACAGCCCGTTCTCCTGATCGGTCCGGCGCTCACGCCGGATCTCAAAGACCACTGGGTTCCATGCGTCTGGGCAGGCGGCCGTCGCGACGTCCTTGTCTGCCAGCCAGGGGAACTCGGCGCCGTACATCATCGCGAGGACCTTGGGCAGGAAGCTGTATAGGGCGTGGATGCAGATCATGCCCTGCACACTGCGCCCGTCGAAGATTACCTCGTCGCCAACCTGGTGGCCGGCAGCGCAGTGCCCTTCCTGCCGAATGACGCGCGCGATCACGTTGGAGGGCTGCTTGGAGTCGGCGGGCCGGTCAGTCATGGGCGTGCGCTCCTCTGCTCATCGGATGCTCCGATTCTAGCCGACCCGGCTTCGGATGTCAATCCGCGACCCCCCACCCCTAGTAGAACCTCTCCACCGGCCAGCCGCGCTGCTGTGCCAGCCGTCTCAGCTTCGGGTCGGGATTGACCGCCACCGGCCGCCCCACCCGCTCGAGCAGCGGCAGGTCGCTGATGCTATCGGTGTAGAACGTGCTTGCCGAGAGGTCCACGCCCCACTCGGCGGCAAAGCGCTCCGCCCACACCACCTTGCCCACGCCATAGCACATCGGCGGTTCCACCTCGCCCGTCAGGCGCCCGTCCACGCTGACCAGGTGGGTGCACACAAACTGGCCCGGGATGCCCAGGTAGTCGGCCATCGGGCGCACGACATACTGCGTGGAGGCCGACACAAGTGCCACGGTATGCCCCTGGGCCTGGTGCCAGCGCACGCGCGCCTGCCCACGCTCCGTCAGGTGAGGCAGAACGTCCGAGGCAAACCACCGGTCGCACAGCTCGCGCATGGCCGCCTCGTCTTCGCCGACCGCGTCCGCCAGCAGCTTGGGGATCACGGACGCCATGTCCAGGAGCCCCAGCTTGGTGATCAAGTTCCACCATGCGACGCGCGCCAACTCCGCGCGCCCGATCTTGCCCTCGCGGTAGATGTACCGTGCATACAGCCGGCCCGAGCTTGTGTCCAGCAGCGTGTGATCTAGGTCAAACAGGGCCGCAATCGTGGAATGGCTCATGCTATCTGATCATCGGTGGCGCTCACGGCCAGTCGCTCACAGGCCGCGCTGACCAATTGGGCTGTCTCCACGAGGGTCAACAGGGCTGTTGACCCTCCCGGGAGCCAGGTTGTTGACTGCCCTGTGCACGGAGCAGTCTACACCCACATGGAAAACGGGTCAAGCAGCACGGGCGAGCCAAAGCCGTGCCGCCAGATCGCGCAGCGCGTCGTGCTGGGAACCCCGCCGTTCAGGACCGCAGCGAAGGCTTGTGGGCCGGACTCGGGCGTCTATGCGTCGCGCGAGTACCTGCCGTTCACTACACCAGGTGGCACGCCACCCAGTGCCCGCTGCCGGCATCGTGAAACGGCGGCTCCGCCGCCTTGCACAGGTCGAACGCCTTGGGGCAGCGCGTGTGGAACCGGCAGCCCGAGGGCGGATTCATCGGGCTCGGCACGTCCCCGCGCAGCGTAACTTTCTCCCGGCGCAGCGTTGGGTCCGGGATCGGGATGGCCGACATCAGCGCCTGCGTGTAGGGGTGCAGCGGGAGACGGAAGAGCTCCTCGCGCGACGCCAGCTCCACGATCTTGCCCAGGTACATGACCGCCACCCGGTCGCTGATGTGCTCCACTACGCTCATGTTGTGGGCAATGAAGAGGTACGTCAGCCCAAACTGCGCCTGCAGGTCGCGCAGCAGGTTGAGCACCTGCGACTGGATTGAGACGTCGAGCGCGCTCACCGGCTCGTCGCACACGACGAACTTGGGCCTCAGCGCCAGGGCGCGCGCGATCCCGATCCGCTGCCGCTGCCCCCCCGAAAACTCGTGCGGGTAGCGGTGCGCGTGGTACTCCTCCAGCCCCACGGTTCGCAGCGTCTCCAGCACCAGGGCGTTGCGCTGCCGGCTGTTGCGCATGCCGTGGATCAAGAGCCCCTCGCCGACGCTCTCCCCGACCGGGATGCGCGGGTCGAGTGACGAGTAGGGGTCCTGGAAGATGATCTGCATGTCCCGCCGGAGCTGCTTCAGCGCTCGCCCATCGGCCGCGGCGACGTCCACCTGCCCATAGCGCACCGATCCGGCCGTCGGCTGCACCAGCCGCAGCAGGGAGCGGCCGACCGTCGTCTTGCCGCAGCCAGACTCTCCCACCAGCCCAAGGCACTCGCCGCGCCGCACGGAAAAGCTCACGCCGTCCACCGCCCGCACCTGGCCGGTCACCCGCCGCAGGACGCCGCTCCGCACGGGGAAGTAGGTCTTTAGGTCCTTTACCACGACCAACTCGTCGCCGTTTCCGCTCGTCATCTTCCGCCTCCTAGTGATACAGCCAGCAGCGCACCTTGTGCCCCGGCCCGGCCGCCCGCAGGTCTGGCTCGCTCCGCGTGCAGATGTCCATGCACCGGTCCGTCATGGCCCTACAGCGCGGTGCGAACTTGCATCCTGCCGGGAGGTCGATCAGGTTCGGTACGCTGCCCGGAATCACGTCCAGCCGGCTCTTCACCTGCCCCAACACCGGCACTGAGCCGATGAGCCCTTGGGTGTAGGGATGGAGTGGCTCGGCAAAGAGCGTCTTCACGTCCGCCTCCTCGACCATCCGGCCGGCATACATGACGGCCACCCGGTCACACACTTCTGCCACAATCCCCAAGTCGTGTGTGATGAGGATGATGGCGGTGTTCGTCTGTGCCTGCAGATTGCGCAGCAGGTCGAGGATCTGCGCCTGGATCGTCACATCCAGCGCGGTCGTCGGCTCGTCGGCGATCAAGAGCTCCGGGGCGCATGCCAGCGCCATGGCGATCATCACCCTCTGCGCCATGCCGCCCGACATCTCGTGCGGGTAGCTGTCCACCCGCTTCTCCGCCTCGGGGATGCCCACCAGCCTGAGCAGCTCGATGGAGCGCGCCCGGCAGCCGGCCTTGCCCAGCTGCTGGTGGATGCTGAGCACCTCGGCGATCTGGTCGCCAACCTTGAACACGGGGTTCAGGCACGACGTCGGCTGCTGAAAGATCATGGAAATCCGGTTTCCCCGGATGCGCATCATGTCGGCTTCGCTCATGCGCAGCAGATCCATCCCCTCGAAGAGGATCTCCCCGCCCATGATACGGCCCGGGACGCCCACCAGGCGCAGGATGGAGAAGGAAGTCACGCTCTTGCCGCACCCCGACTCGCCCACCAGGCCCAGCACCTCTCCCTGGCGCACCGCGAGGTCGACCCCGTCGACGGCCTTGACGATGCCGTCTTCCGTGAAAAAGTGCGTCTTCAGCCCGCGCACCTCCAGGAGGGGCGGGTACTCCGCCGTACGCATCTCCACACTCATGGCCAAGCCTCCTGTCTCACATCTTGAGCCGTGGGTCGAGCGCATCCCGCAGCCCGTCGCCGATAAAGTTGATCGCCAGGACGGTGAAGAAGATGCACAGGCCGGGAGAGAGCGCCTGGGTGAAGAGGTACTCCAGCGGTGAGTTGCGTGCCTCGTTCAGCATGTTGCCCCACGTCGGCACGGGCGGCATGATGCCAAAGCCCAGGAACGAAAGGGCTGACTCGGCCACGATGGTGGCACCAAACCCCAGTGTCGCGGCCACGATGATCGGCGCCAGCGAGTTGGGGATCAGGTGCCGGACGATGATCCGCCACCGGCTTGCCCCCAGTGCCTGGCTGGCCGCCACAAAGTCCTGCCCGCGCAGCGTGAGCACCGATCCCCGCACCAGTCGCGCCGTCCCCATCCAGCCAAAGAGCAGCAAGACCAGGATGATGATCACCACGCTCAGGTTCGAACCGAGGAACTCCTGTAGGCGCGCGTACTGCCGCAGGCTGCTGGAGAGCACCAACACCATCGGCAGGAAGGGCAGCGTCAGCATGACGTCGGTAAGGCGCATGAGGATCGAGTCGCCCGCTCCGCCCAGCGCGCCTGCCACCGCGCCGATCAGCGCCCCCAGCAGTGTGGAAGCCAGTGTCACCACCAGCGCCACACCCAGGGAGATTCGCCCGGCATACAAGAGCCGCGAGAGGAGGTCCCGCCCCAGTCCATCGGTGCCCAGCAGGTGCAACGGCTTCCCTTCCGCGCCCGCTGCCAGGACCGGCGCGTAGGTGTTTCTCAGGTCCATCTCCTCGTAGCCGTAGGGAGCGATCCACTGCGCCACCAGGCTCAGGAGCACGATGCTCGCGAATACGACCAGCCCGGCCATCGCCAGCTTGTGCCTCCGCAGCCGCCGCCACACCAGTGACCACTGTCCCGCCGGACGTATGCTGGCTCCATGCTCAAGCCTCGATTTGATTGCGTCTCCCGTTGACTGCATCACACCAGAGTCCACCCCTACAGCGGCCATGCTGCCCTCCTAGGCGTACTGGATGCGGGGGTCAACCACCGCATACAGCACGTCGCTCAAAAGGTTCGAGAACACGACCAGGAATGCCTGGATCAACAGCAGCCCCTGAACCACAGGCCAATCTGCATTGGCGATCGCGTTGATCGTCATGAGCCCCATCCCGGGCCACGAAAAGATGGTCTCGGTGATGATCGCCCCCCCGATCAGGCCGGGGATTGCCAGCGCCAGGATGGTGATCAGCGGGATGAGAGCGTTGCGCAGGCCATGCTTCAGGATCACGATCTTTTCGCTCAGCCCCTTCGCCCGCGCCGTCCGCATGTAATCCTGCCGGAGCACCTCCAGCATCGACGCCCGCGTGTAGCGGCTCCAGGCCGCCAGGTTGAAAAAGGCCAGGATGGTCACCGGAAGGGCCAGGTGTCGCAGGCCGTCTCCGATCAGCTTCCACTCCTGGCCCGAGAGCTCTGGGTGCAGCTTGCCAAAGGTGATCAGGCGGCCCAGCGCCTCGACGATGTCGCCCTCGCTGCCGATCGTGCGCACACCACCCGTAGGGAACCATTGCAGCGCTACGGCAAAGATCGCCACCGCCATGAGGCCCGTCCAAAAGGTGGGCATCGACTGGCCGAAGAAGGCAAAGGCAGTCACCAGGTAATCCGCCCCTGAGTACTGCTTCACCGCGGAGTAGATGCCGATGGGCACGGCGATCACCAGCGCCAGCACCAGTGCCAGCCCTGTCATCAGCAGGGTATATCCAAGCCGCTGGCCGATCATCTTGAGCACCGGCACACCGGTCTGCATGGTCCACGAGTTGCCAAAGTCCCCGCGCAGCACCCTCCCCATCCAGCGTACGTAGCGCCCCTGGTCGAAGCGGCACGGCTGCGGCGTGCCCCCCTCCAGCGGGCAATACTCCCCCGGCAGCAGCGGCTTGTCCAGGTCGAGCAGCCGGTTCAGCCGGTCGATCATCGACTGGGTGATGCGCGGGTTGTTCAGCCGAAGCAGATCGAACGGTCCGCCCGGCACCAGGTTGATCACCACGTAGATGAGCGCGGAGATGAAGAACAGCAGTACCAGGGATTGGCCCAGCCGGCGCACGATATAGGCGGTCATGCTCTCCCTCCCTGTGGGACTCCCTCCCTCTTCCACGGCGGAAGAGGGAGGGGCCTTGCGGGCCTGTCACTCCCGGCGCCCCAGCGGGTGCCGGGAGGGACAGACGGCGCTACTTCATCACTTCCCACTCCCAGAAGTTCCAGGTCTCGGGCGCGAACTGGGTCGGGCCGGGCCTGTAGTTCTTCCAGCCGGTGCGGACGGCACCCACCCGGTTCACGGTGAAGATGTTGATGACCGGCACGTCCTTGGTGTACTCCTGGAAAAAGACCTCGTAGTACGGGTACCGCTTCTCGCGCGACAGGCTGACCTCAAAGTCCTTTTCGGCCATGCTCACCGCTTCGTCTGCGGCTTCGTTGCACCAGCCGGTCCAGTTCTGGCCGCTCCAGTTGTTCTCGGCGGTCGTAATCGCCTTGCAGCTGTAGCTGTCGGTGAACCCCGGGTCGTCGCCGGTGGAGGTCGTGTAGATGGCGGCGTCGTAGGTGCGGCAGTAGAGCGGCCCGCCGGCCTCACACGCCTGGAAGAGGCCCCGGCCGTACAGGAATTGGAGGTTGACGCCCACGTTCAGCTGCCTCCACATCTGCTGGACGACCTGTGCCAGCTTCTGGCGGTCGGCGCGGTCGGTGGTCATGAGGGTGAACTCGAGGTTACGCCCCTCCGCGTTGGTGCAGGGATAGGCCGTGCAGTCCCATCCGGCCTCGGCCAGCAGCGCCTTTGCCTTTGCTAGGTCATATGGGTACTTGACGTAGTTGTCGGTGTATGCCCACGACAGGCCCTTTGGGATCATCAGGTCGGCCACCATGTACTTGCCATAGTAGAGCGTATCGTTGATCGCCTCGCGGTCGAGGCCGTAGTAGAGCGCCTGGCGCACGCGAATGTCGTCGAACGGGAATTTCAGCATGTTGAGGTCAATGTGCTCGGTGCTGTAGCCGGGTATGTACAGGATCTTGTAGGCGCCCTGCGCTTCAATTGCGTCCAGGTCGGGGCCGTTGTTGGCCGTCAGCCCTCCCGCCTGGAGGGTCACTGCGTCCACCTCTCCGTTCGCCAGCGCGTTCAGGATCGCAGAGCTCTCGCCGTAGAAGCGGAAGACGATGGTCTTGATCTGGGGCTCGCCCAGTGGGAATGCCAGGTCGCTCGCTTCCAGGACAATCTCCTGGCCCGGTATCCACTCCTTGAGCACGTAGGCGCTGTCGCCGATCGGCATACGCGCGTACTCACTCGCGGGCTGGTCGGCGGCCGTCACAGATGCCAGGACGTGGGACGGCAGCCAGGGGAATGAGCCGACGGTCCAGTAGATCGGGTCGACCACCGGGCCGTTCCAATCCGTGTAGCCCAGGTCGACATAGTCCTGCTGAAAGTCGGCAAAGGGCACCGCGCCCTCCAGCGTCCCGGCGGCGGCCGCACGGACCTGCTTCTGTGTCAGCATCCGCACCACGAACGTCCGGTCGTCCGGCGCTGCGATGTCGTAGATCTTTTCGTACTGGCTGCGGGCCGCTATCTGGAAATCGGGGTCCATGGCCAGCTTCCATGTATAGATCACGTCCGCGGCGGTAACCGGCGTTCCGTCAGTCCAACGCCAGCCTTCGCGGATCTTGTGGGTGATCTCCATGTATTGGTCCTCACCCTCGCCGACGAACCGCGCGCCGCCGTTCTCCAGGGTGGGGATGTCGCCCTCGCAGCCGAGGTTGACCCACTCTACCTTCTCGTTCTGCGCCATGCAGCCGATGTTGATTGCCCCGTTCACAATGGACACGGCACTCATGGAGGAGATCAGGGGGTGCAGCGTGTCCGGCTCTTGCTGCATGGCGAACACCACCGTGTCCGCGGCCTTCTGCTCGGGTGGGGCCGTGGCCGGCACCTCGGTGGGCGGCGCGGCCGTCACCTCGACGATCTGGGTCTCGACGACGGTTACCTGCTGCCCTTCCTTCTCGACAACCCGCGTCACCTCGACGGGAACCGTCACGATCTGCGGCTCCGCGGTGGTGCCGCACGCAGCCAGCACCATACTGGTGACCAACGCCACCATCAGCAAAATCGCCGGCACTCTCCTTTTCATCTTTTCCTCCTTCGTTTGGTTGGTTCTTGGGATCCGGTCAAAACGTAGTCTCATGGATCGACCTGCGCGCCCACCTCCTTTCGATGTCTCTCCACAGTATAACAAGCCCACCGCTCCCTGTCATCGGATCAAGCGCCGATTCGGCCTACGCGCATTGCTCACCCCACAGAGCGCGATTCTCCGCGAGTCTGGCATGTCGACTACAGCATTTGATGTAGGGGGCGCCCGTCTAGGGCAGCTCCGGCTCCAGGGGTGCCACTCCCTCGCGCAGCGCAAAGAGCGCAGCCTGGGTGCGGCTGGCCAGCCCCAGCTTGGAGAGGACCTTGGTCACATGGGCGCGCACCGTGGACTCTGTGATGCCCAGCTGGGAGGCGATTTCGAGGTTGCTCAGCCCTGCCGCCAAGAGCTGCAGTACCTCCATCTCGCGGCCCGTCAGGTGCTCGATCGACGGCGCCTTTCCCAGGGGGTACCCGACGGCCTGTAGCAGCCGCCGCGCAACCACCGGGTGGAGCGACGCCCGGCCCGAGTGCACCTGCCGGATCGCCTGTACCAGCTCCTCCGGAGCCGAGTCCTTCAGCAGGTAGCCCATCGCGCCGGCCCGGATGGCCGGGAAGACCTTGTCGTCCCCTGCAAAGCCGGTCAGCACGAGGATCCGTACCTTCGGCAGCCGCGTGCAGATCCGCTGGATCGCTTCCAGCCCGTCCAGCCCGGGCATGACGAGGTCCATTAGCACCACGTCCGGCCGCAGCCGCTCCGCTTGCGCCATCGCCTCCAATGCGTTGTGGGCCTCGCCCACGACGGCAATGCCCGGCTCAGTGCTCAGCAGGGCGCATATCCCCTTGCGGACGATGGCGTGGTCGTCCGCGATCAAAACGCGGATCTCGTGTGCCATAGTGCACGTGCCCTCCCTCTGCCAGAAAAGAGACGAGCGTTCAGTGGGCCCGTATCCGCTGAACGCTCTCTCAGGAGGAGACAATGCTCAATCGTCACTATACCAGAGGCACGACGCCCTGTCATCGGACAAAGCAAGGATTCTGGCCAAGAGAAAAGGATCGCCGCGGGGGCGATCCTTCTCCACTCCAGGTGCAGAAGCTCTACGCAGAATGTGGGCCTAGAGGGTAGCCAACCCTTCCCTCAGTGCATAGAGCGCTGCTTGTGTCCGGCTGTCCAGGCTCAGCTTTGCCAGGATGTTGCTGACGTGGGTCCGCACCGTCGCCTCGCTGATCGACAGGTGCCTGGCGATCTCGTCGTTGCTGTGTCCCTTGGCCACCAGCCGGAGTACCTCCAGCTCGCGCTCGGTCAGTGCCTCCGCTTTCGCGGACCGGTCCGAGCTGTGCGACAGCTCTTGCAGGAGCCTTCGCGCGATCGTCGGGTGCAGCGATGACTGGCCGCTGTGTACCTGCTTGATGGCCTGTATCAGTTCTTCCGGCCCGGAATCCTTGAGGAGGTAGCCCAGTGCGCCTGCCCGGATCGCCGCAAAGATCTTGTCATCCCCGGCAAAGCTGGTCAGCACCAGGATCCGCACCTCTGGCTGGTCGGCGAGGATGCGCCGGATCGCTTCCAGCCCATCCATGCCCGGCATGACCAGGTCCATGAGAACCACCTCGGGCCGCAGCCGCGCCGATTTGCCCACGGCCTCCTGGCCCTCTTTCGCCTCGCCCACAACCTGGACGCCGGGCTCTGTTGCCAGCAGGGCACAGATCCCCTTACGCACGATCGCATGGTCGTCGACGACCAGCACCCGTATCTTGCCCTCCGCCCGGTCCGCGTCCCGCTCCTCGCTCATGCTATTGCCTCCTGCACCGTCCTCTGCCCGCCATCTGCCGTCCTTGGCCCGCCGTCGCTCACGCCGGCACCTCCACCCGGACCCGGGTCCCGGTGCCGGCGGCGCTGTCGATCGACAGCCTGCCCCCCAGGCGGGCAGCCCGTTCTTCGATCCCGGACAGGCCAAAGCCGGTGCTCGCCCCCAGCGCCGACGGGTCGAATCCTTGCCCGTCGTCTGCCACCTCGAGTGTCACGAGGCCGTTCCTCTGCTGCAGGCTCACGACCACACTGCGCGCGTGTGAATGCCGAAGGACGTTGTTCAGTGCTTCCTGTGCGATGCGGTAGAGCCCGATCTCGGCCTCGGCCGAGAGTTGCAGGCTGCCGTTCACCTTCAGCTCAGCAGCCAGGCCGCCTCTCTGCTCCACGGCCTCCAGCCTCGACTGCAGCGCGGTCGCCAGCCCGTCCCGCTTCAGGGCCCCCGGGCGAAGCTCAAAGATCAGGAGTCGCATCTCTCGCAGTGCCGTCTGCGTGCTCGTCCTGATTTCGCGCAGGTGCTCGGCGGCCCTATCCGTCTGGCCCATAGAAAGCTGCCGGGCCGCCGCTTCGGCGCACAGCGTGGCACCATACAGCGTCTGCGTCACCGAGTCGTGCAGATCCCGCGCCAGCCTGCCCCGCTCACGGACGATCGCAAGCTGCTGGGCCTGCTCGTACAGCCGGGCATTCTCCACCGCCAGCCCGATCTGCTGGCCAATCGCCGTCAGGAGCGACAGCTCCTCCGGGGTAACGATGCGCGGCGTCTGGGCCTGGAGGTCGATCACGCCAACGTGCCTGCCCTTGGCCTGCAGGGGGACGCTCACCACCAGCCGGATCCCCTCCCGCAGCATCGATTCCTTCCACTCGCTTGCCGGGCAGGCGGCTATGTGCCGCACGATGGGCCTGCCCTCTTCGGCCGCCTGGCCTGCCGGGCAGCAGCCCAGTGGGTGGCGGGCCGTGCGCCGCACTGCCTCATCCGAGAGGCCCCGGTGCGCTATCAGGACGAGCTCGCCAGAGGTCTCGTCGACCCGGTACGCCTCGCCTCGCTCCATGCCCATCACGTCCAAGATCTGCTGCAGGGCGCTGCCCAGCACCTGTTTCAGGTCGAGCGACGAGCTGGCTTCGGCAGCGATCGCGTTCACCGTCGCCAGCTCCCGAGTGCGTCCGGCCACTTTCTGCTCCAGGTGTGCATATGACTCCTGGAGGTGGCCGGCCATCAGGTTGAACTGCTCGACGAGCTCCTCCAGCTCGCCACCGGCCGGGGCGACGATCCGCTGGTCGAATTGCCCCTCGGCCACGCGCCGAGCCGCCCGGCTCAAGTCCCCGATCGGGCGCGTGATGCGCCGCACACCCACCGCGACGATGACGGTTGGCACCACCACTGCCAGCGCCAAAAGCAGGAGCGAGAAGCGGCTGTATTGCCGGGATGCCGCGCTCACCGCTCCCCAGCTTTCCTCGCTGACGAGGGCCCACGTGGTGCCAGGCACCGGCGCAAAGCTCGCCACGATCGACTGCCCGGCCAGGTCCCTTGTGCGCAGCGCCCCCAAATCACCCGTCAGCGCCTTCCGGACCGCCGGCTGGGAAGCCAGCTGCCGGCCGATGAGGTCCGCATCTGAATGGTAGATCACCTGCCCGCGCGCATCCACCAGGTACAGAGAGTGCCCCGCGTCGCGGCGCAGCCCTTCCATGGACTTGACGAGCGGGCTCTTCCCTGCCGGTGTCAAGCGAAAGATCCCAGCCAGGCCGCTGACCGGCTTCCCATCTCCGCCCTGGCTGGGTATGATTGCCACGATCATCTTCTCGCCGCCCGTGCCTTCGACCACCACATTGGAATAGGCTGCCCCGCCGCCCTGCGCCTGGGCCACCAGACCGCTCAGCCAGGCTGGGTTGGCGACGTCCGGCTCCAGGTCGGCCGAGAAAGTGGTCCCGCCTGGGCCAAGGGCAATGACGCTGTCAAACACCGCCAGGAAGCGCTCCGACAGGGGGTCGGTGTAGGCGGCGAGGTCTGCTGCGACAAGGTCGGCCGAGAGCTCCGCCATGCCCCGCCCTTTCTCCAGCACCAGGCTCTCGGTTACCCGCTGGTAGGCGTACAGGCTGACCAGTGCCGCAAGGACAAGGATCAGCGCCGTGGGCACGAATGACCAGGTGATGATCTGCCGGCGCAGGCTGCCCTTTGACCGGGGCCGCGGCGCCGACGGCACTATCTCCCTGGGGTCTCCGGGTATCTTTAGGTCCACTCCTGTCCCCTCCACCTCTCTTAACGCACCAGGGCCAAGCCGCGTTCGAGCCCACCTTCCTGCCTGTGGGCCCCAGATGCCCGCAGTGGCACACCCACCGTGGAGTGATGGAGTGATGGAGTGATGGAGTGGCCTGGCCTGCGCCTCGTCTGCACGGGCTCGGGAGGCTGCACGACCAGAAGGTACGCGCTTTTCCCCCGCGCCTGGACTCGACTCGCCGGGCGCTCTTCCGAGCCTCCTTGCCCTGGCCCGGTGCCTGAAGTATAATCGCGCCATGGCACTGGCGCAATTCCTGCACGAGCTCGATGCCGACGCCCAGTTCTCGCAGCGCATTACCCATTGGGGGCATCTCGCCGCGCGCCCTGCGCGCTATGTCGAGACTCCGCCTGGCATCGACCCGCGTTTGGTTGAAGCCCTGCGCCGGCGCGGCATTGTGCGCCTCTATACCCACCAGGCCCTCGCCGCCGAGGTTGTGCTGCGCGGTGAAAACGCCGTTGTCGTCACGCCTACCGCCAGCGGCAAGACCCTCTGCTACAACCTGCCGGTTCTTGGCCGTCTTCTCGCCGAGCCCGGTGCCCGTGCCCTTTACCTCTTTCCCGCCAAGGCACTGGCGCAGGATCAGCTCTCGGAGCTCCAGGGCATCGCCCGCGAGCTGCCCCCTTCGGCACTGGGCCCTTTGCCCTTTGCCGTATACGACGGCGACACGCGCCAGGGTGACCGCGCGGCCATCCGCACGTCCGCCCGGGTGGTCATCAGCAACCCAGATATGCTGCACGCCGGCATCCTGCCCCACCATACGCGCTGGATGCCCTTCTTCCAGGGGCTTCGCTACGTGGTCCTGGACGAGATCCACACCTACCGCGGTGTCTTCGGAAGCCACGTCGCCAACGTCCTGCGCCGCCTCAAGCGCATCTGTTCCTTCTATGGCGCGGCGCCCCGCTTCATTTGCTCCTCCGCCACCATCGCCAACCCGCAGGCTCTGGCCGAAAAGCTGGCCGAAGAGCCCTTCACCCAGGTGGGGCGCGACGACGACGGCTCGCCCTCCGGCGAGAAGCACCTTCTCTTCTACAACCCTCCTATCGTCGATCGGGACCTGGGCATCCGGCGCAGCGCGGTCGACGATGCCCGCATCCTGGCGGAGCGGCTGCTCGAAGTGGGCGTTCAGACCATCGTCTTTGCCCAGTCGCGCTTGGTGACCGAGCTGCTCGTTACCTACTTGCGCGACGCGGCGCGCCGTGAGGGCCTCCCGCAGGAACGCGTCCAGGGCTACCGGGGCGGCTACCTGTCGTCCGAGCGGCGCCAGATCGAGCGCGGCCTGCGCGAGCAGCAGGTGCTCAGCGTCGTCGCCACCAACGCCCTCGAGCTCGGGATCAACATCGGCGGCATGGACGCCTGCATCATGGCCGGCTACCCCGGCACGATCGCCAGCACCTGGCAGCAATCGGGGCGCGCCGGCCGGCGTGCCGGTACGTCGCTGGCCCTTCTCGTTGCCGGTGCCTCTCCTCTGGACCAGTACATCGTCAGCCACCCCGACTACTTCTTTGGGCGCTCGCCCGAGCAGGCCCTCCTCAATCCCGACAACCTCGCCATCGCCGTGAACCACGTCCGCTGTGCTTCTTTTGAGCTTCCCTTTGAGGAAGGAGAGTCGCTCGGCCGCTTCCCGCACACACAGGAGGTGCTTACCTTCCTCGAAGAGGAGGGCATCCTTCGCCACAGCCGCGAGCGCTGGCACTGGACGGGCGAGACCTATCCCGCCGAGGGGATCAGCCTGCGCACTGCCGAAATGGACAACTTTGTGGTGGTCGATTCGTCGCGCGGCGGCACGGTCATCGGCATGGTCGACCGGCCCGGCGTCCCTCACCTCCTCTACGAGGGGGCCGTCTACCTGCACGGCGGCGAATCGTACCTCGTGGACCGGCTCGACTGGGAAGGCCGCCGTGCCGAAGTGTCGCCCCTCCAGGCCGGCTACTACACCCAGGCCGCCGTTTCCGAGTCCGTCCACGTCACCGAGACCTACGACGAGCAGGAAGGCCCTGCCACTCTCAAGGCCCACGGCGCCGTGCGTATCACGACCCGCGCCTCCGGCTACAAAAAGATCCGGCTCTACACCCACGAGGTCCTGGGCTACGGCGACATCTCGCCCGAGTCCATCCCCGATCTGGAAATGGACACCACGGCATACTGGTTCTCCATCTTGGCGGAGCCGGCCGCCCGGCTGGCGCACGAAGGGCTGATCGACATGGCGCGTGGCGACCGCGGGCCCAACTGGGAGGACCAGCGCACGCGGGCCCGCGAGCGAGACGGCCGGATCTGCCGCCACTGCGGCGCGCCCGAGCGCCCCGACCGGGCGCACGACGTGCACCACCTGGAGCCTTTTGCCGCCTACGCCTACGTCCGCGGGCAGAACGACGCCTACCTGGAGGCGAACCGGCTGGAGAACCTGATCACGCTCTGCCGCTCCTGTCACCAGCGCGTGGAGGAGAGCCGTATGGTTCGCGGAGCGCTCGCCGGGCTGGCGCACGTGCTGCGCGGCCTCGCGCCGCTCTACCTGATGTCGGCCTCGCGCGACATTGGGGTGGTCGCCGAGGTCAAGTCGACGGCTACGCGGCTTCCGACCATCACCATCTACGATGCCGCGTCCGGCGGGCTCGGCTTTAGCGAGGTGCTCTTCGGCCTGCACGACACGCTTCTTGCGGCTGCCGCGGACCTGGTCCGGAGCTGCCGCTGCCGTCGCGGCTGCCCATCCTGCGTGGGCGCCGGCGCCGAGTCTGGCGGCGATGCCAAGGCGACCTGCCTACAGCTTCTCGAAATCATGGGGGTAGCATGATCCGCATCATCCTCATCCGCCACGGCCGCACCGCATGGAACCTTCCGGAGGGCCAGGGCCAGTACTTTCGCGGCACCACCGACCTTCCCCTTGCCGAGGAAGGCGTTGCCCAGGCCGAGGCAACCGCCCAACGCCTTGCCCGAGTCCATATCGACGCCATCTATGCCAGCCCGCTGCAGCGCGCGGCGCACACCGCCGCGATCCTCGCCGCTCCCCACGGCCTTGACGTCCACACGCTTACCGGCCTCAGCAGCATGAGCTACGGAGAGTGGGCCGGCCTGCTCACCACCGAAGTGGCGCAGCGCTGGCCCGACCTGTATGCTCAGTACCACACAGATCCCTTTGGCGTCCAGGTCCCCGGCGGCGATTGCATGGCCGGCCTGCGCGACCGGGCCGTCGCCTCGGTCCACGAGGTGCTCAGGCGCCATGCCGGAGGCGGCTGCGCCGTCCTGGTCAGCCATGAGGCGGTCTGCCGCACCCTCACCTGTACCCTCGCCGGTATGCCGAATGACCTCTTTTGGCGCTTCCGGCAGAGCCTCTGCAACCTGACGGTCTTTGACTACGACCCTGCTGCCGGTGGATTTGCCCTTGTGCAGATGAACGATGCCTGCCACCTGGAGCCGTCGCTCCCGCGGGCCAAGGGCAGCGGAACTCGCATTCTGCTCATTCGCCACGGTCAGACCGCCTGGAACGAGGGGGCAGGGGAGGAGCGCTTCCGCGGACGCACCGACCTGCCGCTGGATGCGGCCGGCTTCGCCCAGGCGAGGGCGCTCGCCGACAAGCTCAAGGCCGAGCCAATAGCGGCGCTCTATGCCAGCCCGCTCATGCGCGCCCGGCAGACCGTCGAGCCGCTGGCCGACGAGCTGGGTCTGCCGATCCGCTCGCACGGAGGGCTGCTCGACATAAACTACGGTGATTTTCAGGGGCAGACGCACCGGGAGGCGGCTGCGGCCTATCCCGACCTCTATGCCCTGTGGCGCACGGCACCCAGCCGGGTCACGTTCCCCGGAGGAGAAGGGCTTGCTGCCGTGCAGGACCGTTTCATCGCCCTGCTCGAGGAGGTCGCGGCTGAGCACCCTGGCCAGACCGTGGCCTTGGTCGGCCACCAGGTCGTGAACAAGGTCGCCGTCTGCACGCTCCTGGAGCTGGGCCTCGATGCCTTCTGGCGCGTCCAGCAGGATACCTGCGGCACGGACGTCTTCCAACAGGCAGGCGGCGCCTGGCACACACTTCTGGTCAATGATTCGTGCGGGCTGCCGCAGTGACGAGACCCCGCTGGACCTGGCTCACCTACTGGACCGTAAAGTCGTAGCGCCCCACCTCCCGGTCGTTCATGACCAGGACGACCCAGTGCCCGCCCAGGGGCCAGCCCCCCTCGGGCAAGAAGGAGAAGGAGAAGGGGACGTCCTGGTAGTTCTCCTCCAGGGTCAGGCTGCGGGTGCCTGATTCGTCCAGCTGGCCGTTGACGTACCACCGTGCCTCGATCCAGGTCGCAATGCCCAGGTCGCCCCGCCCCACCAGAAAGACCTCCTGGTCGACGGCAAAGGTCGTAGCCGGCTCCAGCGGGTTGTAGTCGGCGTCTGTTCCCTTGGCCAGCACTGCCTCCGCAATCTGCGACGGAATGGCCCCCTCCGGCGGCACGACCTGGAAGCCTGCGCTGCCGAGTGGTACACCGTCGAAGAGGATGTCGGCATGGTAGTTGTCGCTGATGGGCAGCGGATCTGTGTGCGTGAAGGAGTAACCGGCGTACGTGTTCTCGCCGACCGAGAACAGCACGCCGCTGTTCACGTCGGCGAGGTCCACGCTGCCTTCGACGATCAAGGCGTCGCCCAGGAAGAAGCGGGCTGCCACCACGCCTGCTTTCGGCCGCCCCTTGATCTTGACCGAGAGGTAAACGGCCTCGTCAGGGGCGAAGTCAGTGCCGGGGTCCTGCGGCTCCATCTGCTCGGTGAGCCCGTGCGCGAACACAGCCTCCAGCATCTCGACAGCGGTTTCCGCCGGAGGTGGCGTTTCTGTCGGCACCACGATGGCCGGCAGGGGCGGAGGCTCGGACGTCACCACTACGGTGATCACGCCTTCTGGCGGGCCCGGCGTGACGACGACGGTCACGAACCCTTCTGGCGGCCCCGATGTGACGACGACCGTCACGGGGCCACCTCCGCAGCCAGACAGCGCCAACAGGGCAAGAGCAGTCGTCAGCAGCAGGTGTTTCCTATTCATCATTCCCTCCTACCACCGATCACAACACTCAGCGACCGGAATAGGTCTGCCCTGCGCAAGGCAAATTCTCACTCTGGGAGGGTGCTCATCGATCCCCCTCACGACCACGTAGGAGTTCGTCCAGGAACGCCTCCAGGGCAGGCCAATCACGGAAGTAGCGCACCTCGCCGCTGTTCAGGTGCTGGATCTTGCCGCGCCAGTCGACGCGCCCGTCGCCGAGGTCCTCCGGCCACAGGCGCAGGGTGAAGACGTGAGGCTGGCGCTCCCCGTAGGGTGTTGCGGTGTCGGAATCCGCCATTCGACGACCTCTAGGCCGCCGGGACGCCGAGCATGCGCCGCGCAACCGATTGCAGTGGGGTCAGCCGCACGCCAAACAGCCGGGCCGTCTCGTCCATGGGGATGGGCGAGTCATAGGTCTCCATGCCGGCCAAGACGGGTCGAACAATCTCGGGCAGGCCGGGGATCGGCGCGCCAGGGGCCGAAAACTGAAGCGGAAGCGCTTGGCCCAGGATCCGGCCAAAGGTGTCTACGACGCCGCACCATGACACCGGCTCCGGGCCACCCAGCGCGAGCCGCTGGTTCATCGCAGCCGGATGCCCTACCACGGCCGCAGCAAACGCTGCGACGTCGGCTGCGGAGATCAGTGAGTGCAGCCGCCGCCCCTCGCCGACCAGCGTGACGGGCAGATGGGCCTGCAGGGGAATGCCGACAACCATGCCGATCCAGCTTTCCATGAAAAAGTTCGGGGCCAGGACGGTGTAGGGCATCCCACTGGCGGCAAGAGCCGCCTCCGCCTCGGCCTTGGCACGGAAGAGGGGGACCGGATTGTCCGGGTGGGCGCCCAGGAAGGAGGTGAACACGAACTGCTTCACGCCCGCAGCCTGTGCTGCATGGGTCAGGTTGCGGTTGCCCAGCCGATCCACACTGTCCACTGTGTCCTCGCCTCCCCGCATCGCCGAGTTGGCGGTGGTGATGACCGTGTCCACGCCTGCGAGTGCGGCGTCGAGCGACGCCCGGTCCTTGAGGTCTCCATACACCGGCCCAGCACCGGCCTCGATCAGGGTTCGAGCCGGCGTAGCCATCCCCTGCAGGGCCATCTGGTCGGCTGGGGAGTTGTGGCGCACGAGCACGCGCACTTGCTTGCCTTCACCCAGCAGCCGCCGGGTGATCATTCCGCCCAACACTCCGGTTGCTCCTGCCACGAGTATCATGTCTGTCCTCCTTTGGTCCTAATGGCTCTGAGCCCGGCGGCACGCCTGCATCTGCAGATCCTTGGCGCCAGGGTCTTCTTCAGTGCTGCCGTGGCAGTTGGCGGGCCGCCCCACACGCAGCAGAGGGCGCCCAGCCGCCAGGGCAGGAGAGGGAAGCCGGACCCCTCTCCTGCCGGCGCCCGCCTTGGGGAGGCCATGTTCGGGCCCGCACCCTAGTCAAAGTGCGCCGTGCCCGTGTAGGTTGCTACGATATTGGGTGGGCAGTCGGGGCCCATGCACCCCAGATCCAGCGTCGCGTACGTCTCACCCACGCCGTGCAGGTTCTCGTACGCGCCCGTCCCGGAAACGATGACATACCGCCCGTTGGCCTCAGAAGTGTACTCCCCTGTCCACGTGATCCGAGCCTGGAAGTTGAGGGTGATGGTGCCGAGTTGGCCCACCAACGTCTTGACCCCATGGATGGTATCGGCCTTGACGGTGAACACCTCAGAGGCAGCCCCCCCGTCGCTGAACAGGCCGCTTGTCCAGAAGTAGCCGGCGGCCGACGTCTCGCCGGTCATCCACATCTCCGCCTCGATCGTCAGCGGCTCGGGGCGAGTCGCCAGCGCAGTCGCCGGCAGTGACAACAGGACGCATACGAGCACCAATACCACTACCCTGGAAGCCTTTGTCTTCATTGGATTCCTCCCTTTCTCGCTGTGACGGCTTTTTTTTGGAACCACGTCCCAACCGTCAGGTCCAGTATAAGGCAAGGGGCGTTTCCATTTCGTTTCGTGCAGCGTTTGGTAGGGTGGATCCGTGGGAGCAGCTCGGGAGGAGCATCGCCCCTGCTGTGAGGGATCACCACGGCCCCGAGGTGGGACAGGCCGGCGGACACAGGAGCAACTCGAGGCTCTAGGCGCTGGGAAGCGGCTACAGGTAGCCCATCTCGCAAGCCAGCGTCAGGGCTCGATCGAGGTGCAGGCGGGCTGCGCCGGCCTGGGCCTCGCTTCTGGCGAGGATGGCCGACTCCAGGGCGCTGTTCAGATCGTCCGGTAGCCTCTGTTGAGTCGGCTCGAGCAGCGCCTCGAAGGGCGCCCATGCCTCGTCTTCCCGGCCCTGCGCCAACAGGACGGCGGCGAGGGGCCAAAGGGCCAGCCACTGAAAGGGGTAAACCAAAGGCGACTGCCGCCAGATCGCGAGCGCAGCCTGGGCCATCGTCTCGGCAGCGGGCAGGTCGCGCCTGCGCCAGGCCAGCCATGCCAGGTTGCCCCTGGCCGCTGCCACATAATCGGGCATCCGGGCTTCCTCGGCCGCTTCCAGGGATCGCTGCGCACACCCCGCGACCTGGGTCTCGAGGCCCCGGAATCGCTGCACGACCGTCAGGTAGGTCAACCCCAGGGTCTGGAACGGCACGACCCCGGCCCGCACGGACAGCTCGAGCGAAGCCCCCAGGTGCCTCTCGGCCTCCTGCAACTCCCGGCGCCACAGGTGCAGGAAACCGATCTCAAACTCCCAATCGATCGCTTCCCTGGTCGTTCCCAAGGCCTGGCACAGTGTGTGCCCTTCGAGGGCATCAGCCAGCATGCTGTCCGATACCCGGTAGCGTTCCATCCGCAGCTCGAGGAGGCAGGAAGCCCATAGAAAGCGCATGCGGCTCGTGCCTCCCCCGCGCGACTGCATGACCGGCTGCAGCGAGCGCACCAGCTCCTCAAGGTCTCGCCAGCGGGCCGACCAGTACAGCACCCAGACCCGCTCTATCTGCACCTCTAGCCATGCACCCCACCACGAGTCATCATCGCCGGCGGGCTGCTCTCGGAGGACGGCCTCCGCGCGGTTGCAGGCATCCGTTGCTTCTGAGTAGAGCCTCTGTTCGCGCCGGACGGTGGCTGCCTTTCGATGCAGCCGCGCCTGCCCCAGTTGATCTTCCTGAGAAAGCCGCACACGCGCTCTGTCATACGCTTGGAGGGCCTCGTCGTGGTCTGCTTTCAGCTCGAGCAGGTCGCCCAGCTCTTCCCAGAGGCGCGCCGCGATCCCAGGCCCGTGCCCGCCATGGTCTGGCCTCGCATCGGCCTCCTCCGAGACGGCGAGGCCTTGTCGAAGCAGGGCAATGGCCTCCGGGTTGGCATAGACCCGGCGAGCCACCAGGGCCGCCTGCAGGTAGTAGGGGGCGGCTTCCTCGGGCATGCCGGCGCGCTCGTAGTGGGCGGCTACCTGGTGGCTGACCGTGTCCAGGTCGTGGACGCCAAGCTCCCGCAGCGCTTCGGCAATGGCGCGGTGGAACATGCGGCGCCGGACCGTGCCCTGAGCCAGGTACGCGGCTTCGCGCAGCTTGTCGTGAGAGAAATCGTAGGCGTCTCTGCCGTGCTCCCTCACGATGCGCCGGTGCCAGAGCTCGTCGAGATCCCTCACCAGGAAATCCTCATCGTGAGAGCTTGCACGGGCCAGAAGCTGGAAGCTGAACTCGCGGCCGATCGCGGCCGCCACACCGGCAAGCTCACGGGCAGGAGCGGACAGCTGTGCCAGACGCGCTTCGAGGACCGCCTGCACCTTTGGCGTCGGGCCGAGGGTGCCGGCCCGGCGACTCGCGCCTGGTTCGGTGCCTGCACCTGCCAAGCCTGGCTCACTCCGCCTCGCCAGCTCAGCGCGCACCGTCTCGACCACGAACAGCGGATTTCCCTCTGTCTCGTGGTAGATGCGCTCCGCTGCGCCGGGATCGATGGGGCGGCCCGCGATGTGCGAAGCCAGGGCTTGGGTGGCAGTCTCGTCAAGCGGCTGGAGCTCTATCTCGGTCACCTGGTCCGACAGGCGCAGCGCCTGGATCGCGGGCGTGAGGGGATGCCCCTCCCCAATCTCCTCGGGCCGGTAGCTTCCGGCGAAGAGCAGTCGCGCCCGCCGGTCAAAGCGGAGCAGAAAGTGGGTCCACTCCAGTGTGTCCCGGTCGCACCACTGCAGGTCGTCGATCACCAGCAGCAGGGGTTGGCCCATCCCCAGGGCTGCGCGCGCCAGCGCCTCGAATAAGCGCTGCCGCTGCCACGCTTCGGTCAGCGCTCCTGGGCGGGGCAGATCGGGCCGCTTGGCGAGTGCCTCCGGCAGCAGCCGACCGACCTCTGTGAGCCACACATCTTCGAGGGGAGCCAGCGGGGTCGAGCGCAGCCAGGCGGTCACAGGCGCGTAGGCCAACGCGCCCTCCGCCGCATAGCACCGCGCTGCAGCGCAGGAAATCCCCTGTCGTGAGGCCCATTGCAGCAGCTGCTCCACCAGCCTGGTCTTGCCGATTCCGGCCTCTCCGCACAGCAGAACGGCGTGCGGGGTACCTCCTCCTGCTGCGGCGCGCCAGGCCCGCAGCATCTGCTTCCATTCCGTCTCGCGCCCGAACAGGGGGGAGGCAGCCGCCTCGGCCGGCGCCCTCTCGATGAGGGGCATCTTGGCACCGAGGATCTGTTCATAGGCCAAGCGGGTCGCAGGGCCGGGCTCCACATCGAGCTCGCGCCGGAGGGCGGTCGCGCAGGCGTGGTAGACCCGAAGGGCGCCCGCCCGATCGCCCTCCAGGGCGTGGAGCCGCATCAGGTGCCGGTAGGTGGCCTCGTGTAAGGGGTCATGCCGCAGGAGCCGCTCCGCGACCCCGATGGCCGCCCGGTAGTCACATCGCTCCTCTGCCATGCTGACCAGCCGCTCCAGGGCACTCAGGTTCGCCTGGCGCAGGCTCTCCCGGCGGGGAACGATCCAGTCATCGTAGCAGCTTGGCAGCAAGTCCCCCTGGTAGAGGGCAGCCGCTTGCTCAAGTGCCTCCTGGGCCGCAGTGGGGTCGCCTTCGCGGGCGGCCTGATCTGCCCGGCTGAGGCCCCTCTCGAAGCCGTCTACGTCGAGCCAGAAAGGGACGTCCGTCCGCCACTGCAGGGTCTGGCTGTCTGCCGCGAGATGGGCATCGGCGTTGGGAAGAGCGTGCCGCAGGTGATGCAGCAGATTGCGCAGATTGGTGCGCGCCTGTGCCTCTGTGGTGTCTGGCCAGAAAAGAAACGCCAGGTGCGCACGTGACTGGGGTACCCCTCCGTTGAGGATGAGATGGGCGAGGAGGGCCTGCAGGCGTGGCGTGTCGACGGCCGTCACGTGGGCCTCGCCGTGGATGACCCGGAAACCGCCCAACAACGAGACACATAGCATCAGGGGTTGCCCTGCCTCGGTGTTGCTCTGTGTGAGTGCCGCCAGATACGATTATCGCACGACTTCTGATCCTGTCAAAGGACACCAGGCAGGCTATGTGCCTGGGCCACAAGCCCGCGCGGCACGTCGCCGCCATCCGGACCACTGCCGGGCTGGGGCAGCGCCTGCCCCCTCGGACCTTGCGCTGCTTGCACTTTGGCTCTTGGCGATTGGCTCGCTACGGGACGGTGTACTCCGCCATCGTCTTGCCATCTGTGTTCTTCAGCGTTGCCGTCTCTCCTGACGACCACATTGCCTGCGTCTTGCCCCAATAGAGTGCAGCGGCCGGGCTGCCATCCTGGCCGGCGCGGGTAAAGACGGTCACCGTGCCTCCGGCCCACAGGCGGAGGCTCGGGAAGGTGTACGAGTTGCCGGCGGCATCGCTGATCGTCCAGCCCGACATGTCGGCCAGGCGGCTGCCCCGATTGGCAAACGTGACCCCTTCCTGCGCCACGACCCCCGGTTTGACCACCTCCACGATTTCGATCACCAGCTCCCCGGTGATTGGGAGGGGCGTGGGCAGCGGTGTGGCCGTGGCGCCGGCCTCGGCGGCTGCCGTAGCTGTCATCTGTGCCGAGGGTGGCTCAAAGGGGATCGGAGTGTCCGTCGCCGTCGGCGCGGGCGCGGCAGTCATCTCCACCTGCTCTACGCCCCCCAGTGGGATCACGAGCCTGGCTCCCACGGTAAGAAAGTTGGGGTTCTGGATCTGGTTGGCGCTGATGATGTCTTCGGCTGGGACATCGTACTGCAGCGAGAGGCCACTGATTGTGTCGCCTGCGACCACCGTATGGATGACGCTCGTGGCCCCTTCCGGGGTCTGCCCCGGCTCGGGGTTCGCCGGCACCTCCTCCGTCCCTGCGGCGGCCGGTTCCTGCTCCGTCCCTGCGACCGGCCGGTTGGTCGAGGTAGCCTCGGGGTTAACCATTGCCACCTTGTCCCGCAGGATCAGTACTGCGCCTGCTACCACGGTGAGCGAGACCAGTGCCGACACCACCGCGCACAGCAAGACCATCAGAGTCATTTGCTTGCGTGTCATTGCCCTACCTCCAAAGAATCCAGGCCAGCAGGGCGGCCACTAGGCCGCCGGCGACCGACGAGGCCAGGTTCACCACGTCGTTGCTCAGCCATGCCCAGCCGCGCCTGAGCTGTGCGGGCTGTCCACAGCGGTGGACCGAGCTCTCCGTCTCGTGACCGCAATGCGCGCAGTAATAGATCCCCTGCAGTGTCGCCCCCAGGAGGCTGTCGACCAGGGAGCCGGTCATCCCTCCCGCCGCCGCGTAGAGCGGAAGCGTGACGGCCTGCAAGCTCCACCCATTGCCGCCAGCAAGCGACTCGATCTGCGTCAGCAGGGTCGCCATGGCGCCGATCAGGAGCGCACCTGCCAGCGATGCCCACGTTCCCAGTTTTGTCAGCCCACCCGACGTGCCCGGCGGCACCACCTCGCCCGTCGTGATCAGCCGGGGCGGAACGCGGCTCAAGATCCCCAGCTCGGTTGCCCACGTGTCGGCAGTGACGCTGCCCATCACGCCCAGAAACGCGGCAAAGAGCACGGGCTCCGGGTACTGGGCAAAGGCCAGCGCCAACGCGGCCCCCGTGCCCCCATTCGCAAGGGTCTGCCCCAGGTCGCGCCGGCTTCCCTTTGCGAACCGCTCGGCCGCGCCCTCCTTGTCCTCGCTCCGGTAGTGCGAGAGCCAGCTCGACGAGACGAAGAAAGTGATAAGCAGAAGGCCCCACACCCACCCGCCGAAGCCAAAGGTCAGCGTGCCGACGACAATGGCACCCACCATACCGCTGAGCGTCAGGGCTTGTCGCCAGTATGCCAGGCCGGCGATCACTCCGCTCAGCAGCAACCCGAGAAGGATCCGCTCCATCAGTACACCATGCCCATGACCGCCAACCAAAAGAGGGCCTGGGCGACCGCCGCGGCACCCCACAGCAGGTACGATCCCGCTCTCTCTTTGCGGTAGAGGAGCAAGCCGAGGACCAGGTTGGTTCCCAGGATGATGAGCCCGATGATCGGCAGCCCAAAGAGGTCGGCTTTGGTACCGATTCGGTCTGCCAGCCCCTGGCTGTTGTAGTGCAGGGGCAGCTGCTCGTCCAGCCTCGGAAAGCGCGCGCACAAGTACGCAAAGAGACCCAGGTTGATGGCGGTCGCTGCTCCCAGGACCAGCCCGGCCGTCCGGTCTCTCCAGAGGCTCCACGTCAGCCACGGTGCCCGCCATCTCTCCGGCTCTACGATCCGGTTCGGCCCCAGCTCCTGTCTTGCCGCCAGGCCCCGCACGAAATCGTCAGGGCGTGCAGGGGTTATTGCCAGCGCCTTCCCCGGGGTGATGAGCAGCAGCTGATTCTCAAGGGGCCTCGTAGCCAGGAAGAGCGTCTGCCCAATACCGGGGATGGCTCCCTCGCCGCGCTCATGCCCTGGCCAGCGCACTCCCCTCCGATGCACCACCGGCCCGCCGAGCTGGCTGCCCGGCAGGACGCGATGGATGTCGCGAATGGGAACGACTTGGCGCCCGCCAAGCCAACGGACCGTCACCCCGTCCCGGTCGAGTCGATAGCGAAGCGTGAGGCAGCTGAGCGAATGATAGGCAAGGACCGCCAGCAGTGGCACGCTGGCCAAGAGCAGGAGCCCAACAAGGAACGTGAGGAATGTGAAGTGCTGAGGGCGGATCTGCTGGCCAATGAGCCACCTCAGAAGCCACACGTCGATGCCCAGGACCAGCCCGATCGAGAGCAGGCCCAGCGGAGCGCCGGCAGACGGGCGTGCACGCAAGCTCAACAGCCCCCTCCCGCTGGCACTGTACTACTGTCCTTCGTACACCGGGGTGCACCACGACCGGTACCTGGCGTGCTTGCCCCTCACGACGCTAAAGTAGAGGTCGCGCAGCCGGCTCACGACCGGCCCGATGCTCCCTGTGCCCAGCGGCCGGTGCTCCACCTGCGTGATGGCCGCGATCTGCACCCCCGTGCCGCACAAGAAGGCCTCCTCGCAGACATAGATCTCGCTGCGGTCGATGTTGCGCTCCGTGGTCTTGAGACCCATTTCCTCCCACGCCAGCGTCATGATCGTGCTGCGCGTGATCCCCTCCAGGATGTTGGACGTCACCGGTGGTGTGACCAGCCTGCCGTCGCGCACCATGAAAAAGTTCTCGGCACTTCCCTCGGAGATGTGCCCCGTCGCCGTCAGCACCAGCGCCTCGTCATACCCGCTCAGCACCGCATCCGTCTTGGCGAATGCCGAGTTGATGTAGGCACCCGTGATCTTGGCCCGCGCCGGGGTTGCGTTGTCGTCCACCCTCTGCCATGACGAGATACAGACGTGCGCTCCTTCCTCTCTCTCGATGTACCGGCCAAACGGGGTGGCAAAGATCGTGATCTCATCTCGCAAGTTGTGCAGCCTCACCCCAATGACTTCGTCCGCCTTGTAGGCCACCGGCCGGACATAGCTGTCTTCCCGGTATCCCTCGCGCTTCAGAAGCTCCACGGTGATCCCGCATAGGTCGTCGGCGCTGTAGGGGAGCCCGATGCGCAGGATGCGGCACGAGCGCAGGAGCCGCTCGTAGTGCTCTTTCAGGCGGAAGACGTACAGTTGGCCCTCTTCCTGGTTCCAGTAGGCACGGATCCCCTCGAAGCACCCGGTGCCGTAGTTGAACGCGTGAGTCATGACGCTGATTTTGGCTTCCTGGATGGGGACGATCTTGCCCTGGAAGAACGCGTATTGGGTCATGATATCTCCTGCTTCGTCGCATTCCACAGGCTAGGTACCGGCCTACCTACACCTGATGTCGTCCCGATTGTATCACGGAAGCCCGCGAACGCCAACAGCCGCCGCGCCGTGAGGCAGCGCCTGGTGGCTGTCGTCGTGGTGTTGGGCCTCGTGCCCGTTCCGAATGGGCCCTGAATGGCGCGCAGCCGCCGCTTGACACCCCTGGCGCATGAAGTATAATCCCTCCGCGCCGCTCCATACGGCTCTCGGCGCCATGCGACACCTGTCGACACGACACATGGATTGGATCTCTCGAACAGCCGGCAACCTGAAGCGGGCGCTGCCGCGCCCTGCTGCTCATCGCGCACGGAGGGCACGCCTGCTGGCCCAGGACTATTCCCTGTTGACGGTGGGTGCACTCCTCTGCGCCGCGAACGTCAACCTCTTCCTGGTGCCCAATCATGTTGTCTCCAGCGGCGTGACGGGCATTGGCATGCTGCTCTACTACCGCTGGGGCTGGCCGATCGGCCTGACCACCCTCCTGCTCAACATCCCCATCTTGGCGGCCGGAATCAGGTGGGGCGGCGGTTGGCGGCTGCTGGTGCGCTCCGTGTACGCGACCGCGGTCATGACGGTCGGCATCGACCTGCTCGCGCTGGTCCTGCCGCCCATCCAGGGTGACCCACTCGTCTTTACTCTCTTCGGCGGGGCGCTCGACGGGCTGGGCATAGGGCTCGTCCTCCGCGGTCAGGGCACTACCGGAGGCACCGACATTGTCGCCCAGATCCTCGACCGGGTGCGCGGCATACGCTTCGGTACCACCTTCATCGTCGTGAACAGCGTCGTGCTCCTGGCGGCCGCAACGCAGGTTGGCCTGGTGCCGGCCCTGTATGCCCTGATCGTCAACTTTGTGTCCGGGAAGGTGGTCGATTCGGTGCAGGAGGGCACCGGCTACGCCCGCGCCTTTCTCATCTTCTCGGGCTGCACCGAGCAGATCCGGCAGGCTGTCATGGAGGACCTGGATCGCGGCGCAACCCTGATTCCGGCGATGGGAGGCTACACCCAGGCGTCGCAGCCAATCCTCTATGTGGTGGTCTCCCGTTCGCAGGTCACGCGCCTCAAGCGGCTGATCTCCGAGCAGGACCCGGGTGCCTTCGTGGTTGTATCGGAGGCTCACGAAGTGCTGGGCGAGGGCTTTCGAGCGCACAAGCAAAAGTGAGGCCGTCGCCGGCCTCACTTTTGCGTCCAAGCTGTGCTGCGCGCCGGCGGAACCCGTAGGGGCTATCGATCGGCGCAGGCCCCCTAGCCGAGGAAGGTGACCACCTGCTCCATCGGCTCGCGTGGCGTTCGTCCCGATGGCTCGCGAGCAGGCCGGCCGATAGGGAGCATGGCCACAGGGCGGTGCTTCTCGGGCAGCTGCAGCACCGCGGCCGCCGATGCCTCGTCGAACGCGCCGACCCAGCAGCTCCCAAGCCCCGACGCCACGGCGCCCAGAAGGATGTGCTCAACGGCTGCTGCCGTATCCTGAAGGCAGTAGAGTCCCCGCCCACGGTCGCCATAGCGCGCCGCCGACTTTTCCGCATCCGTGCACACCACGATGACCACCGGCGCCTCGGCAAGGAACCGTTGCCCGTAGGCCGCGGCCATCAACCCGTCGCGCAGCGCGCGGTCACGAACGACGTAAAAGTGCCACGGCTGGCGGTTGCCTCCCGTAGGCGCACGGAGAGCGGCCGCCAGGAGCTTTTCCACGGTTTCCTGCGGCACATCTGCATCGGGGTCATAACTGCGCACGCTGTGCCTGAGCTCGACAACTTGCCAGAAATCCATACTCCCTCCTAGTCCCACGACCATTCCTTCAGTGCCGGCAGTAGCTCGTGGGCCGTCATTTCCAGGTGTACCGGCGATATCGAGACATACCCGCGCGCCAGTGCACCGATGTCAGTCCCCTCGTCCTCGTGGCCCGTGGGCGGCTCGCCCCCGATCCAATAGTAGGGCTGCCCGCGCGGGTCCTTGCGCTCGATCAGGATGTCGCGATAGACTCGCCTCCCGAGCCGCGTGACCTCCAGCCCCAGGATCTCTTCTGCGGGGCGGCATGGCACATTGACGTTTAGAAAGACCCCCGGCGACAGCCCGCGCGCCAGCACCTGCCGGACCACCCGGGAGCCCACCTCGGCGGCAAAGCCAAAGTCATGGCTCCGATAGTCGTTCAGCGAGATCGCCACCGCCGGCAGCCCAAAGATCACGGCCTCCATCGCCGCGGCGACCGTCCCGGAGTAGGTCACGTCGTGCCCGACGTTCGCTCCCTGGTTGATGCCCGACACCACGAGGTCTGGCGCCTTGGGCAGGATGCCCAGAAGCGCCAGCGCGACACAGTCCGAAGGTGCGCCGTCCGTCGAGTATGCCGCGACGCCCTCCAGGTCGCCCGCCCGGGGCAGCGGGGAGGCTGCAGCCTGGGGATCGCACTCAAAGCTGTACGGCCTCACCCGCAGCGGCTTGTGCATCGTCTTGGTGTGCCCCGCCGCCGACCAGTTGTGATCCGGCGCGAGGACCGTCACATCTGCCAGCGGGCGGAGCGCGCGCAGCAGGGCGCGCAGCCCGGGAGCCTCTATTCCATCGTCGTTGGTCAGCAGGATGCGCGCCATCTGCTCGGCTGCCCTCACAGGCGCTCGCCTGCGCCGATGTCCATCATGACCATGCCTGAGATCATCTTGGGGTAAAAGTCGGTCGACTTCTGCGGCATCTTTTCGCCGCGGTCGGAGCACGCCTTCACCTCGCCAATGCGGGTCGGGCTCAGGATAAAGACGCACGTTCCCTCGCCCGAGTCCACGCGCGCCAGCGCTTCATCCAGGTTCCGGTAGTAGTCCAGGTGCTCCTTCGCTTCGACCTGTTGCTTGCTGATGCCCATCACCCGCTCGATGAGCAACTCGTGCAGGATCGAGACGTCCAGCTGGCGCCACTCCGGTGCCCTCTCCGGCACCAGCTCGTCCACGACCGCCTTGGACTTGAGGCGTAGCAGGAAGTAGCGGCCGTCATAGAACCCCAGCCGCCGGTCTTGCTCAGTGGCCTCAGCCAGCGCGCGGTCCATCTCATCGCGACCGGCCAGGGGCGTCACCTCGAAGAGGGTGCCCGCGCTCTCCAGGATCTGGCTTGTGGTCTTGGCCTCGTAGCCGTAGATCAGGCGGTGCGTGGGGAGGATGACCAGCCCTGGATCATCCATGCTCACGAAGCAGATCATCACGCGGTTGAAGGCGGCGTCGGCCGGTGCCTTCGGGTGCTTCTCTCTCATCTCGTTTCGGTAGTTGAGGGCAGTTTCATAGCGGTGGTGCCCGTCGGCGATGATCAGCCCGGCCTTGGGTGCCATCTCCGCCACCACCGATGCCACCACGTCGGCATCATCCACGACCCAGAGTCTTTGCTGGACGTCCCGCTCAAAGAGCTCCTGCACATCCTCATCCGGTGCCTTCCCCGCGATCGCCGCATCCAGCAGAGCGTTGATGCGGTTCTGCGCATCGGGATAGAGCATAAAGATCTGCTCAAAGTCAAAGGCGGTGGCCCGCATCAGGTTCAGCCGGTCGATCTTTGGCCCAGAGAGCGTCCGCTCATGGGGCAGGACGATCCCTTCGCTGAACTCGACCAGCTGCAGCGCGGCGACGAATGCCTTCCGCGTCCGGGTGCTGCCTTCGGGCAGCGAGAAGGTCTGGTGGTAGACATAAAGAGCCGGTCGGCTTTCCCGAAGCAGGTATCCGGCGTCGATCCATGTTTGGTAGTACTCCCGGGCCCGCGTGTACGCATTCTGCTCGGGGGTGTCGTCCTCGTGCTTGCGACCCTGGATCAGCCTGACTAGGTTGTAGGGGTGGAGTGCGTAGTACTTTTCCTGCAGCTCAGGCCCGATCCGGTCGTAGGGCTGTGTAACTACCCTGCTTAGGTCGCCGACTTTGTTCCTGTTGTAGCGAACTCCACGAAAAGGTGCGATGTTTGCCATGGGGCTGGATTCCTCTTCTCTCTCTCCCTGGCAGGGAGAGGGCATGGGTGGGGGCTGGATTCCCCCACCCTACCTCTTGTACGTCTAGCCGTTCTTCCGGCCAAAGTCGATCAGGATCTCGGCCACTTCTCCGCCCACGCGGGCCTGGCCCTCGGCAGTGGAGGCGCCGATGTGCGGCGAGCCGAGAGCTAGGTTCAGGCCGTTCTTGTCCTTTATCGCAAAGAGCTTGGCGTTGCCGGGGTTGACCTTTTCGTCGAGGTACACGTCCAGCGCCGCCCCGGCCACCTTGCCGCTAACCAGCGCGTCGCACAGCGCATCTTCATCTACCACGCCGCCGCGCGAGCAGTTGATGATGTACACACCGTCCTTCATCTGCGCGATCGTCTGGGCGTTGATCAGGTTCGTCGTCGCCGGCACCTTGGGCACATGCAGTGAGATGAAATCGGCCCTTCGGAAGAGTTCCTCCAGCGCCACCTGCTGCGCCGGGCCTGGATCGGCGGGCGTGATCACATCGTAGAAGAGGACGGTCATGCCCAACGCATCCGCCTTGCGGCCCAGCAGGGCCCCGATGTTGCCAAAGCCGATCAGCCCGAGCGTCTTTCCGGCGATCTCGCTGCCCTCCAGCTCCTTCTTGAGCCACTTTCCCTCGGTCATGCTCATCGTGGCCTGCGGGATCCTGCGTGCCATCGCCAGCATATAGCCCAGCGCCAGCTCCGCCACCGAGTTCGAGCTCGCCTTCGGGGTGTTGCGCACCTGTATCCCCTTGCCCTGGGCATACTTGACGTCGATGTTGTCCAGGCCCACGCCGCCGCGCACGATGATCTTGAGGTTCGTTGCAGCGTCGATCACCTCCGGGGTGATCTTCGTCCGGCTGCGCACGACCATCCCGTCGTACTGGGCCGCGTCGCGCACCAGCTCCTCGGGCGTGATCGTGGGCCGGTTGTCGACCTCGATGCCCGCCGCGCGCATCAGGTCCAGGGCCGAGGCCTCGGTCTTGTCGCAGATTAGTACCTTCATGGTGTTTCTCCTTCAAGTGCTGCGCACCAGGCCGGTGCGCAGCACGCAGTCTCCTAGAGCTTGAGAATGTCGTCGATCTGGCTCAGCAGCCAGCGGATGTCTGCGACTGTGAGGTCACCCATATGGCCGATGCGGAAGCACTTTTCCTTCAGGTCACCGTAGCCGTTCGAGATCATTGCCCCGCGCTTGCCCAGCTCCTTGTTCAGGTCGCCGACGGCAATGTTGCGCGTGTTGGCGATGTTGGTCACCGTGTTCGAGAGATAGCGCTGGTCTCCGTACAGGGCCCAGTGCTTTCTGGCCCACGCGCGGACGATTTCTGCCATCTCCAGGTGCCGCGCAAAGCGCGCCTCCAGGCCCTCGGCGAACATGTCGTCAAGCTGCGTGTCCAGCGCCTGGATGATGCTCACGGCCGGCGTTGCCGGCGTCTGGTTGACATCGTACTTCTTGTCCATCTGGTCGTAGGCAAAGTAGTGGCCGCGATTCGGCACTTGCAGCGCGCGCGCCCGGGCGCGGTCGCTGACCGCGCACACTGCCAGCCCTGGCGGCAGCGCGAAGCACTTCTGCACGCCCGCGAGCAGGACGTCGAGCCCCCAGGCGTCAAACTCGATCTTGACGCCCGCCATGCTGCTTACGGCATCCACGAGGATGAGCACATCGGGGTACTTGGTGCGGATGAGCTCCGCCGTTGCCTGGAGCGGCATCATGATGCCGGTCGCCGTCTCATTGTGGGTCAGCGTGATGGCGTCGTAGGTGCCCTTGGAGAGTGCCTCATCGACCAGCTCCGGGGTGATGGCCTGCCCCAGCGGCACCTCGAGCTTGTCGCAGGGGATGCCGTTGGCCACGACCATCTCGTACCAGCGCTTGGAGAACGCGCCGCAGATGGTCACGAGCATCCGCTTGAGCGATGCCTGCCGGACGGCGCCTTCCATGATGCCTGAGGACGACGAGGCATACAGGTAAACGCGCTGCTGGGTATAGAGCAACTTCTGTAGCTTGGGGGTGACAGAGGCCTGTAGCTCCTGGTACTCCTTGGCGCGGTGGCCGATCATGCCCACGGCCTGGGCCTGCAGGATCTCTGGCCTCACGTGCGTGGGGCCGGGGATGAACAACTTCTTGTACATGTCTTACCTCCTCGTAAAGACTCCCTATGCTCTGTTCTTTGCTCGGCGTACCATTTGGCACCGGCTTGTCGGCCTACTCGTTGGGGTTTCCCCACCAAACAGAAACGCGGCAGAGCCGCTCCAAGAAGCCGCCTGACGCACCGGGATTGTACCAGCCTTCAGAGGCCGGGGCAACTTGCCTGCCGGTGTTGGCTTGACGGCAGGGCCTGCCTCTGCTATACTCCCCGACACGTGCCGTAGCTGACGGTGGGAGCCCGTCTCACAGCCACAGGCTGGGAGATGGCCCCGCGCCAAGCCAAGAACTGATTGCGAGGGAAGATACCACCCATGTCCGACATTTCCGCACCTTGTGTCTACTTTGCTGAGGCCGGTCCGTCCAACACGGCTCGCACGCTCGAGCTCGCCGGCGCCCGGGCGCTGGAGCTCGGTATCGGGCAGGTCCTTGTAGCCACCACGACCGGCGCCACCGGGCTTCTCGCCGCCCAGCTACTGCGCGGCCTCGAGGTCATTGTCGTGACCCACTCGGCCGGTTTTGCAGCGCCGGGCACGCAGGAGCTCGCGCCCGAGAACCGCGCCGCCATCGAGGCAGCCGGCGCCCGGATTCTTACCTGCCAGCATGCGTTCGGCGGCGTCGGACGGGCTGTACGCAAGAAGCTGGGTACCTACGAGCTCGAGGAGATCGTCGCCTTCACGCTGCGCACCTTTGGCCAGGGCGTGAAGGTGGCCGCCGAGATGGCCCTGATGGCCGCCGATGCCGGTTTGGTGTGTCCCGGCGAGCCGGTCATTGCCGTGGCCGGCAGCGGGCGCGGCGCCGATACCGCCGTCCTCCTCGACCCCGCCAACGCCCAGACTTTTTTCGATCTGCGCTTCTTGGAGCTGATCTGCATGCCGTCGCCGGGCCATCCCTAGCGCCGACGGCCTGGGACGCGCGCTATGTGCACAACCGTCCAGCGTGTCCTCGTCGTGTTTGAGGACCCCATGACCTCGGCGGGCGCCCATCCCGCCCCTCCTTTCTTCAGCTCCGACATTGTCCTCAAGCGCCTGCTTCGCGCCGATGACGAAGGTTTTCGGCTGCACGGGCGCGGCAAGCCGGCTTGGGACCTTCCCACTGTGCCCATCCCAGAGTGGCACGCCGCCCTCGCGCCTGAGGAGAACGACCACCTCCTCGCCCTCCTGGCGGACTTGGTGGTGCCCTACGCCGTGCCTCGGGGTGCCGGCCTGGATGGCACCTGGCACATCCTCGAGATGTCGGCCTGAGCGCACACCATCCGGCTTGAGTGGTGGGTCGATCCCCCTCCCGCCTGGGCGCAGGCCGGCGCACTGTACGACTATGCTGTTTCTCTCGCCCGACGCACCTACCTCGCCTGGCTGAAGGCCGACTAGCCGGCAGCCCAAGCCGGGGCGCGCCTCGGTCCGGCTCCCCGTTTCCGCGTGGCCCTGACCGCGCCGGGTAGTCGGCCAGCCGGCCACGCAGTAGCCATGGCCCCGCCGGCCAAGGATCTTGGTCTCTTCTGCCCTCTGTGCTACAATGCTATGTTGCCCTTGGCGTCCATTGTGCTGGTCAGGAGAGACACCATGTCCGAGCAGTACGACCCGAAAAAGATCATCATCCGCGGCGCCCGCGAGCACAACCTGAAGAACATCGACGTGGAGCTGCCGCGCGACAAGCTCGTCGTTATCACAGGCCTATCCGGCTCCGGCAAGTCCTCCCTCGCCTTCGACACTCTCTATGCCGAGGGGCAGCGCCGCTACGTCGAGTCGCTCTCTGCCTATGCCCGCCAGTTCCTCGGCGAGATGCAAAAGCCCGACGTCGACCAGATCGAGGGCCTCAGCCCTGCCATCTCCATTGACCAGAAGGGCACGAGCCGCAACCCGCGCTCGACCGTCGGCACCGTCACCGAGATCTATGATTACCTGCGTCTCCTCTACGCGCGCATCGGCATCCCGCACTGCCCCAGCTGCGGTCGCGAGGTGAACCAACAGACCGTCGGCCAGATCGTCGACGCCATTCGGGAGATGCCCGAAGGCAGCCGCATCCTGCTCATGGCGCCCCTGATCAAGGACCGCAAGGGCGAGCACAAAAAAGTGTTCGAGGACATCCGCCGCCTGGGCCTTGTCCGAGTGCGCGTGAACGGCGAGGTGCACGAGGTCGAGGAAGAAATCGAGCTGGACCGCTACAAGATGCACACGATTGAGGCCGTTGTCGACCGGCTCATCGTCCGCCATGGCGACGGCGAGGGCGGCGGCATGGACCGCCTCCGCCTGTCTGACTCGGTCGAGACCGCGCTCAAGATGGGCGGCGGCATCATCGTCGTCTCCGACGTCTCACAGGAACCACCCCGCGACCACCTCTTCTCCGAGCACTTTGCCTGCGTCCATTGTGGCATCAGCCTGCCCGAGATAGAGCCACGCACCTTCTCCTTCAACAGCCCGCATGGCGCTTGCCCCAGGTGCGCCGGGCTCGGCACCGAGCTCGAGATCGACCCCGATCTGATCGTGCCCGACCGAAGCAAGTCGCTGAAGGAGGGTGCTGTCGAGCCCTGGACCCGTGAGCGATCCGGCGACGGCTACTACCGCCAGCTCCTGGAGGCCACCGCCGCTCACTTCTCCATCCCCTTTGACGTGCCTGTGCGTGAGCTCCTTGCCTCCCAGCTCAACCTGATCCTCTTGGGTGCCCCCCACGCCGACCAGGTGACGCTCCAGTACAAGACGGCGCAGGGGATTCAGCGCACCTACCAGGCGCACTATGAAGGGGTCATCCCCAACCTCCAACGCCGGTATCGGGAGGCGACCACCGACTCGGTCAGGGAGGAGCTGGAGCGCTACATGGCCGAGCGGCCCTGCCCGGTGTGCCGTGGCCGCCGCCTGAAGCCCGAAGCGCTGGCCGTGACCGTCGCCGGTCTGCCGATTGACCAGGTGACGGCCATGGCCGTGAAGCACATGCTCGCCTGGCTGCGTGGCCTCGAGTCTGGTGAGCGTGCCGAGCCTCTCTCCCGGCGCCAGGCGACCATCGCCCGCCAGATCCTCAAAGAGCTCGACGCTCGCCTGACCTTTATGTCCGATGTCGGCCTCGACTACTTGACCATCGACCGCCGCGCCGCCACTCTCTCCGGCGGCGAGTCGCAGCGCATCCGCCTCGCCACCCAGATCGGATCGCGGCTCATGGGTGTGCTCTACATCCTCGACGAGCCCTCCATCGGCCTTCACCCGCGGGACAACGGGCGCCTGATCCGCACGCTCCTCGGGATGCGCGACATCGGCAATACCGTGATCGTCGTCGAGCACGATGCCGAGATGATGCGGCAGGCCGACTGGATCCTTGATCTCGGGCCCGGCGCCGGCGAGCAGGGGGGGCACGTCGTCTGCTCGGCAGCGCTGCCCGACTTTGTCCGCTGCCCGTCGTCGCTTACCGCTGCCTATCTGCGCGGCGACCGCCAGATACCCGTTCCGCCCGCTCGCCGGCCGGGCGACGGCAAGTTCGTCACCGTCGTCGGTGCTGCAGAGAACAATCTGAAGGGCGTCACCGTCCATTTCCCGCTGCGCAAGCTGATCGCCGTCACCGGCGTGTCGGGCTCCGGCAAGTCGAGCCTGGTCGTCGAAGTCCTCTACAAGCGCCTCAACCAGTACTTCTATCGGGCCAAGGACAAGCCGGGCCGTCACGATGTCCTCCAGGGGCTTGAGAACCTGGACAAGGTCGTGAACGTGGACCAGAGCCCGATTGGGCGCACACCCCGCTCCAATCCGGCCACCTATACGAACCTCTTCACCGACATCCGCGATCTCTTCTCTCACCTGCCCGAGGCGCGCTCTCGCGGCTATGGGCCCGGCCGATTCTCCTTCAACGTGAAAGGAGGTCGATGCGAGGCTTGCCAGGGTGACGGCATCATCAAGATCGAGATGCAGTTCCTGCCCGACGTGTATGTCCCGTGTGAGGAGTGCCACGGCCGCCGCTACAACCGCGAGGCACTCGAAATCCGCTACAAGGGCATGAATATCGCCGACGTGCTCGACATGACCGTCGACGAGGCACTTGTCTTCTTCTCTAGCATCCCCCGCATCCGCAACAAGCTCCAGACCCTGTCCGACGTCGGGCTCGGTTACGTGCACCTAGGGCAGCCGGCCACCACCCTCTCCGGCGGCGAGGCGCAGCGCATCAAGCTCTCCAAGGAGCTCTCGCGCCGCGCCACCGGCCGAACTTTCTACATCCTCGACGAGCCCACCACCGGCCTCCACTTTGCCGACATCGAGCGCCTCCTGGAGGTCCTGCATCGCCTGGTCGATCACGGCAACACCGTAGTCGTCATCGAGCACAATCTCGACGTCGTCAAGGCGTGTGACTGGGTGATCGATCTCGGCCCCGAGGGGGGCGACCTCGGCGGCGAGCTCGTCGCCGAGGGCACGCCCGAAGAGGTCGCCCACGTCGCTCGTTCCCACACCGGCCGCTTCCTTCTCCAGACGGGGTTCCTCGCCCCCAAGCCGGCTTCCTGACCTACCCAGGCAGGCTATGCCTCCGAGCCGGTCTCCCAACCGGCCCATGCTCTCCCCGGTACGGCGCAGCTGCCGTCGGTGCGCTGCACCTGCCCTCGCTCGAGCCGGTCTCCCAACCGGCCCGGCGTGCGGTCACCATGAGGCATCCTGCGTTTCCTGCCAACTGCGCGCATCCTCTCCATTTGCTTTGACAGCCTATGACAGGCTCACTAGTGCACTTTGATAGCTTTTGGCAGTTGGCCTGTGCTATAGTTACCCTGCCAGACAAGGCAACGAGGGGCTCGTCAGGGCCCCTTGTTGCTGCAACGAAGGAACGGAGCGATATCCATCGGTATGCTGCTGAAATCTAACCGCCCGGTCGGCATAGCCGGCTATGGCGCCTACATTCCTCGCTATCGCCTCAGCGGAAGCGAGGTAGACCGTGTCTGGCGGGACGGGGAGGGCGAGTCTCCCGTCCGTGAAAAGGCCGTACCCGGCCCCGACGAAGATGTCGCCACCATGTCGATCGAGGCCGCACGTAACGCCCTGGCCCGCGCCGCGGTTGACCCTGCCGCCATCCGCGCGGTCTGGGTCGGCAGCGAGTCGCACCCCTACGCCGTCAAGCCCACCTCCACCATCCTCGCCGAAGCGATTGGCGCTGTGCCCGCCACCCAAGCCGCCGATTGGGAGTTCGCCTGCAAGGCCGGCACCGAGGCCTTTCAGGCCGCCATCGGATTTGTCGGCTCAGGAATGGCCGACTATGCGCTGGCGGTCGGCATGGATACGGCCCAGGGCCGTCCCGGAGACGCCCTGGAATACACAGCTGGCGCCGGGGGGGCCGCTTTTCTGCTCGGACCGGCCGAGGCCTCCCTTGCCGTCGTCGAGGCATCCTTCTCCTACGTCAGCGACACGCCCGACTTTTTCCGGCGGCCCTACCAGCACTACCCGCAGCACGGTAGCCGGTTTACCGGTGACCCTGCCTACTTCAAGCACGTCCTCGCCGCGGCCTCGCAGCTCATGGAGGAGTTGGGTGCCCATCCCGAGGACTATGCCTTTGCCGTCTTCCACCAGCCAAACCCCAAGTTCCCGGAGCGCGCAGCCCATCTCCTCGGCTTCCGGCCTGCCCAGACCAGAGCCGGCTTGCTCTGCCCACTGGTGGGCAACACCTATGCCGGTTCCTCCATTCTGGGACTCACCGCCATCTTGGACGTCGCCAAGCCGGGGGATCGCATTCTGCTCGTTTCTTTTGGCTCGGGCGCCGGCAGCGACGCCATCTCCTTCCGCGTAACCGGAGAGATCTCCGGACGCGTGGACCGGGCGCCCCGCACCGAGTTCTACATCCGTCGCCGCAAGCCCATCGACTATGGCACCTACGTGCGCTACCGGAAAAAGCTGCACATGCACTAGGAGGCTTGCAGAAGGCTCACTGCACTGGCGCCAGGTGTGCACTGAGCATTGTGCATCGTGAACTATGAGAGACGTAAGCATCATCGGTATCGGCCAGACCCGGGTTGACGAGCATTGGGACCGGTCGCTGCGCCACCTCGCCAACGATGCCATCCTGGCCGCCATGCAGGATGCTCGCGCCGAGACCACCGACGCTCTGTACGTCGGCAACATGCTCTCGGGCACGCTCACCCGCCAGGAGCATCTCGGCGCGCTCATCGCCGACTTTGTCGGGTTGCGTGGGATCGAGGCCGTCAAGGTAGAAGCCGCGTGCGGGTCCGGAGCCGCCGCGCTTCGACTTGCCTACGGCGCAGTGGCCGGAGGACTGCATGACCTCGCACTGGTTTGTGGTGTCGAGAAGATGACCGACACCTCCCACGGCGAAACGACGGCCGGCCTAATGATGGCCGCCGATGCCGACTGGGAGGCCGTCCACGGCCTTACCTTCGTCTCCATCAACGCCCTCCTGATGCGCCGCTATATGTACGAGTTCAACGTGCGGCATGCCGACTTTGCCGGCTTCTCCGTCAACGCCCACCGCAATGCCATCGCCAACCCCAACGCCATGTTCCCCCAGGCCATCACCGCCGAGCAGTTCGCCAAGGCGCGCATGATCGCGGATCCCATCAACCTGCTCGATTCTTCTGGGATCGGCGACGGTGCGGCTGCCCTGGTCCTCTGCCCCACCGCCATGGCCCGTGAGTACCGTAGCGAGGGCGCCGTGCGCATCCGCGCCTCCTCCATGTCCACCGACGCCGTCGCCGTTCACGACCGCCCTGACCCGCTCTGGCTCTCCGCTGCGCAGACCTCCTCCCTCAAGGCATACCAGCAGGCCGGCATCGGCCCGCAGGACATCGACCTCTTTGAGGTGCACGATGCCTTTACCATCATGGCGGCTATGAGCCTGGAGGCAGCCGGCTTTGCTCCGCGGGGAAAGGGAGCCTGGTTGGCCTGCGACGGAGCCATCGCCCGCGAGGGCCGGATCCCGATCTGCACCATGGGTGGGCTCAAGGCGCGTGGCCATCCCGTCGGCGCCACGGGCGTCTACCAGGTCGTCGAAGTCGTGCAGCAGCTGCGCGGCAAGGCCGGCACCAACCAGATCCCGGACGCCCGCCTGGGCATGGCACAGAACATCGGCGGCAGCGGCGCCACCGTGATCACCCACATCCTGGAGGCACAGGACTAGAAATGCACAAGGCACAATTGGCTGGCGCGACCCGAAACTAGCGCATTGTGCCTTGTCAATTGTGCATTCTTCTGTAGTGGACTTGTAACACAGACTGGCTATAATAGCCGAGAGGAAAGAAATGAGTCTTCCGAGACATTGGCGATTGCAGAACCAGCGCTACCAGATGGTCGGTGAAGTGTGCCTCAAGTGTGGCGCCAAGCTCTTTCCGCCGCGCGACGTCTGTCCCGAGTGCAGCAAGCCGGCGTACGAACCCTTCACCTTCAGTGGGAAGGGCACGGTCTACTCTTTTTCGACCGTCTACCAGGCGCCGGCCGGGTACGAGGAGTTCGTCCCCTATACCGTAGCGCTCGTCAAGCTGGACGAGGGGCCCATGGTCTCCGCCCAGCTCACCGACGTCGACCGCGAAGAGGTCGCAATCGGCATGCCCGTCGAGATGGTCACCCGCAAGATGAGGGAAGAGGGCGAGGACGGGCTGATTGTGTACGGGTATAAGTTTCGCGCCGTACACGATCATCCCGTCAATTCGGCTGAAGCTGCTTGACGACGACCAACCCAAGGGTTCCCTAGGTCACAATTCCCTAGACCGTTACCTGCCCAACGTAGCTCGATAGCCGGGCGTGAAGCCGCAGTTGCTGACGCCATCCCTCAACGTGCTGAGGGATGGCGTCTTGCCATTCTAAGGCTTGTGCAAGCCCCAATGCAGTGCCTCTGCACTTGTGCCGTCCACGCGAGGCAGGCTGCTAATGAGCGTGGCTTTCCCCGGCCGAGGCCCGGACTCGCACCAGGAAATCGTGACCGGCCCCCAATGCCGTAGCCGTATCGAGAAAGCCTTGTTGCCAAACAGGCGGCTCTGTGCTAGAATCATCCTACAATGATCCGTGAGCTCATTTGGCCTGAAGACAGAGTCGACCACATTGCCGCCCACAACATCGAACCCGAGGAGGTCGAGGAGGTGTGCTTCGGCCGAGCTCTGATTCTGCGAGCAAGATCCGCAGGGACGAATCCGGTCTATTACGTGCTTGGGCAAACGCGAACGGGACGCTATCTTTTCTGTGTAGTGATCGAGTTCCCTGATGGCAAGGGATATCCCGTCACGGCTCGGGCTATGACGGCTAGGGAGAAGCGGCGCTTCGTCCAGTGGAAAAAGAGATGAGCAGACAAAAGATTCCGCAGATTGATTCGATCCAGGAACTTGCTGCGTTCTGGGACACGCACGACTTGACCGAGTTCGAAGACGAGTTGGAAGTGGTCGGAGGCACGGTGTTTGAGCACCAAGCCGAATTGGTCGCGGTACCGCTACAACCAACGGAAGTCGAAGCGGTCAAGCGGATCGCCGACTCAAGGGGCATTGGCTATGGTGCACTGATCCGGGAGTGGGTGATCGAGAAGCTCCACACATCCTGATCAACAAAGGGCACGTCACAAACTCCGCTCAAATAAACGAGCGCGCTCATATCGGCCGCGGCGTTTCGAGCACTGAATGCTGTTTTGGGAGATCGCTCACACCTCTACCAACACCTTGTGTCTACGACGGATGAAATCGAATCTACGGGTATGAGTTTCGCAGGGCCGTAGAGAAAGCGGCGTAGATCGACTGAATGAGATGAGGCCTTCTTGGCTTCAGCACCTGACCGATTCATTCGGTGAGCAAGCCGCTGCCAGGCGACCGAATGGGGTCGCATGACGGCGGCTTCTTGCGTCATGGCGCTCTGCCACGCGTCAGTCTCTTACATTGCGGAGGTGGACGAGAGCACACCTGCCCAGGTTCAAGCCCCAAGATGGCGAGCTTGACACTTCTTCCACACTTCGGTATCCTACATCCGGCATCGATTTCCTGACTCGTCGCCTACATATACAGCAAGGGTGGAGGCGGGTACCACTTTCTGCCGGCCTGATGGAAGGCCCCAGCCAACCCGCCTCTCTTCTTGACGTTCGAAACTCCGAGCGGTTCGGATCGCACTCGAGGAAGAGACACAAGGAGGGATCGGCATGGAGCACTGTAGCCGATGGCTGATAGCTGCTTTTGGGAGCATCACGCTGGCCGCGGCGCTGGCTCTGTTGGCTCTTGGCAGCCCTCCGAGCGGGAGCGTCTTGGCGCAGGGAAACACAATCTACGTTGACGCCGATGCTACCGGTGGCAACGACGGCACCTCCTGGCAGGATGCCTACACCACGCTACAGCCTGCTCTGGAGGAGGCCGCGCTCAGCGACGAGATCTGGGTAGCTGCGGGGACCTACACGCCCACCCACGAGTTCTCCCCAGGCGACCCGCGCTCGGCGACCTTCCAGCTGAAGAACGGGGTAGCCCTCTACGGCGGGTTCGACCCGTGCGTAGGCGACACCGGGTGGGAGGACCGCGACTGGGTTATCAACATTATCATCCTGAGCGGCGACATCGGGGTCGTGGGGGATGCGGGCGACAACAGCTACCACGTCTTCTACCATCCGTTGGAGCTGACCCTGGACGGGAGCGCCGTCCTGGACGGCTTCACGGTCAGTGGGGGCAATGCGGACGGCGGTGCTTGGCCCAACTACCTGGGCGGCGGAATGGCCAACTGGTACTCCTCCTCACCGACGGTGTCCAACTGCACCTTCTCCGACAACTCGGCTCACTACGGCGGTGGGATGGAAAACGCCGGCTCGCCGACGGTGACCAACTGCACCTTCTCGAACAACTCAGCTACCTCTATCGGCGGCGGGATGCACAACTCGGGTTCCTCACCGGTGGTGGCCAACTGCACCTTCTCGGATAATTCGGCGAGCGACGGTGGCGGGATGTACAACGAGTGGGCCTCGCCGGTGGTGACCAACTGCACCTTCTCTGGCAACTCGGCTGCCTACGACGGCGGCGGGATGCGCAACGCCGGCTCCTCGCCGGTGGTGACCAACTGCACCTTCTCGGGCAACTCGGCTGGCTACAACGGTGGCGGGATGTACAACGAGGTGGCCTCGCCGGTGGTGACCAACTGCATCCTATGGGGGGATGGCCCTCAGGAGATATGGAACCAGAATAGCCAACCGTCGGTCACCTACAGCGACATCCAGGGCGGCTCCTCCGGGACGGGCAACATCGATGACGATCCGTTGTTCGTGGACTCGGGCAGTGGCGACTACCACCTTGGCCCGGGCTCCCCGTGCCTGGACGCCGGGACGAACGACGCGCCGAACCTACCCGAGTTCGACTTTGAGGGCAATCCCCGTGTCATGGACGGCGACCGCAACGGGACTGCCGTTGTGGACATGGGGGTGGATGAGGCCTTCTGGCACGTAGTGTACCTGCCGCTCATTTTCCGGGGCTACTGAAACCAGTCGGGGTGCTGGGGTTACGTGCAGGCGCATTTGTCTGGGAAGTGGGCAACCGGTCTAGAGGGTGGTGATCCGGTGAATTGGCAGGGAAAACCGCCCGAATCAGAGCTCTACCTGTACCTTATGTCGATGAAGGCTCAAATCGAACGTACGGGTGCACATTTCGCACGGCCGTAGACAAAGCAGCACAAATCGACTGAACCGAGCTGATACCTGCCCGGCCTGAAGGACTAGCGGGTTCATTTCCTCTGCAGCCTGTTCTCGCGACTGTGCCTTCGTGTGAGAGCAGCCTGCCGTGTAGTGTGGCCTCGGCGATCCCTCGGCGACGCAAATCGCGGCAGTCACCCCACCGGCACCGCGGGCAGCCTCCACCGCAGCGCCTCAGGACTCTGACTCGCGGTTGTCATCTGTGCCAGACGTGGTATAATCGCAGAGGGACTTCTGGCCCTGGCCTGGATCCTAAGCGCCCACCGCCCTCTACTACATTGCCCCGCAAGCCTGATTCACCAGCTTCTGGGATGAGCCGTTTGGTGTGATCGGCTGGAATGTATGTTCGCAGACAGGAGGGAGTTATGCCGACGATCGATGACTTTATCCGTCCAAGCGAGTGGGTGTCAGAGCTTGTGTCTGCTTTGGGAGTAGCCATCCGGGAGTGGGGCCAGGAGCGCTACATACCCATGCGCCAGCAGATCGATGAAGATTGGCAGGACCACGCTCTGGTCCGGCCTCTTCTCAAGGAGGTCTTGGTCGACTTCGGGGTCAACAGCGCCTTCTTTCCATCAGAAGTCGGCGGCCTGAACGTATCCGAGGAGATGACCATTGCTAGTGTGGTGTGCGAGGAGCTGGCGAGACTTGATGCCGGCTTTGCCGTAGCCTGCATCTGCTCTATCTGGGGGATGGTCCCCATGATGCTCCGACCACACCGCAACATGGAGCTATGCATGGAGTTCGGCCCCAAATTCTGCGGCGACGAGCTCTACGTCGGCTGCCATGCCATGACCGAGCCAGCGGGCGGTTCCGACATCGAGAACTTTGGCCAGATGAGAGGTAGGACCATCCAGACCACCGCCGTCGCGGAAGGCGAAGAGTGGGTCATCCACGGCCACAAGATATGGGCTTCGAATTCCGGCTCGATCGCGGACCTGTTCGTTGTGGTGTGTACGACGGCGAAGGGGTCATCGGCTCCGGACGACTTCGCCCTGATCCTGGTGCCCGCCAAGACCGAAGGGGTCTCGGTGGGGAAACCGTACAGGAAGTGCGGTATGTCGGCCGACGTGAACACTGATATCTGGTTCGACCACGTCCGCGTGCCCAAGAGGTACCGGCTGCATGGCCCAGGCGACGACCTCAAGTACTGGAAAAGAGCCATCACTATGGGCAACGTCGGCTCGGCCGCCATGTGCGTAGGCGTCATGAAGAACGTGTACGAGATCATCAAGAGATGGACCACTGAGAGGGTTGTAGCTGGCAAGCCGCTCAAGGAGCACAGCCTCGTGGCCGACATGCTCTCGGAAGTGGCGATGCACATCGAGTCGACCTCGGCCTGGATGTGGGCCTATGCCAGGCAGATGGATCACCCCGAGATCTATGGCTGGGCTCCCTGGGACGAGAGGTTGGTGCTCAAGTCGCGTGGGCTGGCGCTCTATGCCAGCAATGCGGTAGAGAGGGCATGTAGTCGGGCGATGGACTACATGGGATCCTACGGCTACGCCCGTGAGTATGATATCGAGAAGCACTGGCGCGACCAGAAGGTGATCGGTCTGTGGATGGGAGGCAAGGGCCTGAAGACGCTGGAAAACGCCCGATACTGGTACGATCTGGAAACGCTCTAGTGCTCACAACGCCACGAACGCCTCCTGTCGAGGACGGACCAACGAGCTCCGAGTCGGCGACTATCGCGTCGTGTATGAGCAGCTCCACGAGGAGCACGTAATAGTGGTCCACATGATCGGCCATCGCGGGGAGATCTATGGCAAGCCATAGCCATACTGAGGCACTTCACATCTCCACCAGCACCCTGTGTTGACGACGGCTCAAATCGAATCTACGGGTCCAAGTCAGCAGGGTGGCAACGAGGCGGATGGTGGGCTCTTCACGAGAAACGGGCGTGGCTGCCCCGGGTCGATCAATCGAGGCTCTCAGACGAGGGAGGCTCTGGAGATCTGGCCTAGACGGCAGCGCTTCATGGTAGGGTTGAGCTGGCAGAGTGGGGCACCCCCAGCCGTCCCACCGTTGGCTTCCATGCCCCACCGGTGGTACAATCGTTTCCTACCATGCACGAGCCGGCCTGGAAGCGCTATCTGACCGATTACAACGAAGGACTGGGCGTCGTCTACGAGCGCCTCGTGCTCAACGACTTTCTCACCGCTCTTCAGGCGGACTACGCCCTCCAGACGGTGCTAGAAGCACCTCTCTACGGCATGGCTGGCGTCTCGGGCATCAACAGCGTCGCCCTCGCCCGCGCCGGCGCGCAGGTCACCCTCCTGGACGACAACGTCGAGCGCCTGGACGGAGTCCGGCGCATCTGGGGCGAGCTCAACCTGCCTGCCCATCACCTCCTCCACTGCGACTGGGAGCGGCTGCCCTTCGACGACGCGGCCTTCGACCTCGCCTGGAACTGGGCTGCACTCTGGCACCTCTCGGGCGGCACGTCGGACGCCGGTGAGAGGCCGGCTGCCCTGCTGCGCGAGCTGGCGCGCGTCTCCCGGCGCGTCGTTTTTGTCGCCATGCCCAACCGCGCCCAGGTCGGCTACCTGGCGCGCAAGTATCTGCTCGAGCGTGACTTTTGCCGGTACGTCGACGAGAGCTGGGCCGACATCCGGCGTGTCCGCAGCGCCCTGGAGGCCTCCGGCGTGCGCATCGTGCGCGAGGGCGTCCTCGACGTCCCCCCCTGGCCCGACACGGTCATGCCCGCTGCCGACGTCCTGAAAAAGCTCGGCATCCGTTCCGCCAAACTCGAAGGACGCTTCGGCGCCGATAGCTGGCACTGGAGCACCATGGCCTACTACCTCGGTCAGCAGCCCGACACCTACGGCCGGGTGATGCGCTATGCCTGGCTGGACCGGGCCCACCTTCCATGGGGGCTGAAGGCTATCTGGGCCCACCACCGCTACCTGGTGGGACTGAAGGAGGCTTGATGCGCCGGCGCGCGGCCCTCCTGCACGCAGCCCTCTTGGCGCTCTACGCCGCATTGGCCGTCCTCCTGACCTGGCCCCTGGTGCGGCACCTCAGCACGCACGTGCCCGGCAGCTATACATGGGCCTTTGATGAGTACACCTTCCTCTGGAACTCGTGGTGGTTCCGCTACGCCCTCACCGAGCTGCACCAGAGCCCGCTGCACACCGGCCACATCTTTTATCCTCTCGGCATCAGCCTGATCCTCTACACCTTCAACCTCTTCAATGCCGTCGTTGCCCTCCCCCTCCAATCCTTCCTAACGCTGCCGGCCATCTCCAACTTGACCTTCCTCGCCGCGACGGCCCTTAGCGGCTACGGCACCTTCCTGCTGGTGCGCTATCTTCTCCTCCCCGGTGGGGTCCAGGCGGACGAGGCCGACGCCCGCCCGGCGACGGCAGCCGCTTTCCTAGCCGGGCTTGTCTACGCCTTCGGCTCCTACCGGATGGTCTATGCCGCCATCGGCCACTATGACCTCTGGAGCACCCAGTGGATCCCCTTCTACACGCTCTACCTGGTCAAGACCATCCGCGAGCCGCGCCTGCGCCACGCGCTCCTGGCGGCCCTGTTATTGGTGTTGGTCATGCTGGCGGAGATGAGCTTTGGCGTCTTTCTGGCGGCGCTGACCCTGATCCTGCTCGCTTTTGCCCTCGGCCAGCGCGGCAGGCGAAGTGAGACGGCCGCCGGCTGCCTCGCGCCCGCGCCGGGGCTCGGCCTGCGGCTGGCCCTGCTCGTCCTTGTGGCGGGGCTACTTTATGCGCCGCTCCTGGTGCCCATCCTGCGCGAGATGCGCGCCGGCTATGAGCTGGCCGGCTGGGGCGACGCCCAAAAGCTCTCCGTCGACCTGTTCGGCCTTGTCACGCCGGCTGCGCTCCATCCGCTGGGAGGTGACTGGAGCACCACCCTCCGCCAGGTACAGGAGGGAACGTCGCGCTTCTCCGACGTGAACACCGTCTTCCTCGGCTGGTCGGCGCTCGCGCTGGCCCTGCTCGGCGCTGTCGCCTGCCGCCGGCGCTTGGCCGCCTGGATCACCGCCGCGCTGACCTTTGCCGTGCTCTCTTTGGGCCCGCTTCTCCAGATCAACGGCCGCTCCCTCTTCAACCTGGACGGGCTGGAGACCACCGTCCCCCTCCCCTTCCTCCTTCTCCACTACTTGCCCGTCGTCAAGGCAAACCGGGTGCCCAACCGCTTCAGCGTAGTGCTCATGCTGGCGCTGGCCGTCCTCGCCGCCTTCGGCGCCTACCTGCTTTTCCGCAAGCTCGCCGGCTGCCGCCCCACCGCGCACCGCCGCTCCCTGCCGGCGCTTGCTTTCCTGCTGCTCGCGGCCCTGCTCCTCTTCGATGGCTGGTCGGTGCCGCTGCCCCTCACCGATGCGCGGGTGCCCGAGGTGTACGACCGGCTGGCGGCCGACCCCGCCGACTATGCCATCCTGCAGCTGCCGCTCGGCTGGCGAAACTCATTCGGCGTCCAGGGAGCCGAGTCCACCCAGACCCAGTACTACCAGTCGGTGCACCACAAGCGGCTGCTCTCCGGCAATATCTCGCGGAACCCGGCGTACAAGTTCGACTACTTCTCCCGGGTGCCGGTCCTGGAATCGCTCATCGCCCTCGAGACCTACGGCGCGGTCGATCCCGAGCGCCGGGCATCCGATCGGGCCTCGGCCGGCGAGATGCTCGCCTTCTACGACGTCCGCTACGTGGTGGTCGCCCCCGGCATCCCGGGGCGCCCGCCCTACATCGACACCCGCGATGCGGCGGTGGCCTACGTGGAGGAGGTCCTGCCGGTTGAGAAAGTCTACGACGGCGACGGCTGGCTCCTCTACGAGGTTCAGCAGCCGCCCCTGGCCGAGAGCCTCACCGTCGACCTCGGCTCCGGCACACCTGTTGGGACGATGGCCCTCGGCGAAGGGTGGTCCACGCCTGAGACCATCCAGGGCTACAGCGCCCACTGGGCCCAGGCGCAGGGTGCCCGCCTTCTCCTGCCGGCCGTGGCGGGGGTCGGCTATTCGCTCTCCCTGAGCGCCCTCCCCCTCGACTACCCCGGCGCCGAGCCGCAGGAGGTGACGCTCTCGGTCAACGGGCAGGAGCTGACGTCGGTGGAGATGCAGCCGGGTTGGCTCACCTACACCTGGGAGATCGATGCCGCCCTCGTGCACTCCGGTGTAAACGACCTGCGCTTTCGCTTTGGCCGGCTCGAGGCACCCGCCGACGTGATCCCCGGTGACGGGCAGATCGGGGCCACGGGCGTCGTGGCGCCGGTTGCAGTGGAGGTGCACAGCGGCGGGCCGGACGGTTTTGCCTTCATCACTATCGGTGACACGAGGGCCGGCTCCACCGTGGACGGCTCGCTCCACGAGCCCGGCTACAACCTGGCGGTTCTGGATGCCGCCACCGGCCGCCTGCTGGAGCGCGCTGCCTTCGACCTGACCGAGACCGGCAGCGAGCGGGAGGCCGCCGCTATGGTGGCCTGGATGGGCAGCATCCCGCCGGGCAGCATCGTCGCCGGCGCGCTGCAGGGCTGCCAGACTCCCTACCTGGTCACCGGCGTCGCGGAGGCCCTTCTAAGCGTAGGCGCCACAGGCACAGTCGGCCCCAAGGCCGACTGCTCGCACGCCTTCATCGGCGTCAAGGACCCTGCCCGCCGCTCCGGACTGGAAGCCTACGCCTCGGGCGGCAGCTGGCTGCGCGTCGCCCCCGACCGGCGGACGCTGGCGATGGCACTGGACCGGGTGACGTGGGAGCGCCTCGGCAGGTGATCGGCGGAGCCATTCACGGCTCCGAAGGCCGGCGGGCATCCTGCGCTTCGGCCCGCGAGACCCCGTTTCAGCGCCTGGCCGACCTGCTCCTCCCCCTCCTGCTCGGCGCCGTTGCGCTGGCCCTCTACTTGCGCTGCCTTGCTCCCGGTGTCCTCCAGGGGGACGCCGGCGAGCTCCAGTTCGCCCCCTATCTGCTGGGCTTGCCGCACCCCACCGGCTACCCCCTCTACTCCCTGCTTGGCTGGGCTTGGTCACACCTGCTCCCCTTCGGCAGCGTTGCCTACCGGATGAATCTCTTCTCGGCGTTCTGGGCCGCACTGGCGGTGGCCCTCCTCTACCCGGCCGCCCGTGCGCTGCTCCGGCAGTCGCTCCCGGGCCTATCACTCCTTGTCGAGCGACTCACCGCCGTCCTTGCTTCGGCGCTGCTGGCCGTGACGCCCACCTTCTGGTCCCAGGCCGTCATCGCCGAGGTCTACGGCTTCAATACCTTCCTTTTTGTCCTTCTATTCTACCTGCTCCTGACCTGGGGGGAGCGCCACTCCGCGGGCGAGGAGCCAGCCACGCACTCCGGCAGGCGCCCCGGCGACGGCCTTCTTCTGCTCGCTGCCCTGACCTTTGGCCTGGGCCTGGCCCACCACCGCACGACCCTGCTCCTCATCCCCGGCGTCCTGGCCTACGTCCTGGCGGTCGACCGTCGCATCTTTCGCCGCGGCCGGCTGCTGCTGCGGGCGCTGCCGCTGCTGCTGGCGCCGCTGCTTCTCTACCTGTACATACCCTGGCGGGCGCCCGCGACGCCGTACCTGCACCTTGCCCTCGCGCCCGGCCGCACCCTGCACCTTTATGAGGGCACCTGCGCCGGCTTCCTGGCCTTTGTCCTGGGCGGTGCCTACGGCGGTTCGCTCGACCCGGGCATCGACCTCGGCGCGCGTCTGGCGATGGCGGCGCGCTTCCTGCACGATGACCTGGGCTACGCCGTCCTGGCGCTGGCCCTGGCCGGCCTGGTGGCCCTGCTGGCCCTCCGGCGTCGGCGTGTCCTGGCCCTGACCGGCCTCTCCCTCCTCGCCCTGGCAGCCTTCAACCTCTTCTATACCATCGGCGACATCGTCGTCCTCTTCATTCCCGTCTACCTGTTGGTGGTCCTCTGGGCGGCTGCCGGTGTTGCCTGCCTCGGCCGGCTCGTTGGGCGCCTGCCGGGGTTGGCCGGCGGCCCCGGGCGCTTTCTGCCCAGTGCTCTCGCCGCGTCGGCGCTGGCGGTGCCGGTCGTCCTCGGCGCGGGTCGCTTTGGGGTGCTCGACCTCAGCCGCGCGACGCAGGTGGAGACTGCCTGGCGCGCCCTCCTCGCCGAGCCCCTGCCCGAGGGCGCGGTCCTCGTCACCGACAACCGGGACGAGATTATGCCCATGTGGTACTTTCAGCACGTGGGCGACGGCACCCCGCTGCGCCCCGACCTACTTGGCCTCTTTCCCCTCATCAGCCCGGACCATCCTACGCTGGGGCACGTGCTCGACCTGGCCCTGAGCACCGGCCGGCCGGTCTACCTGATCAAGGAGATGCCCGGCGTCGAGATCAAGGTGAGAGTGCAGCCAGAGGGCACCCTCTGGCGGGTCTTGGGGCCCGCCATCGCTGTTGAGCCCTCCTTCCCCCTCGACGCGCAGCTGGGTGGTGTCGTGCGGCTGACCGGCTACAATCTCGCGCCCACCGAGCTGCGCCCCGGCGAGAGCCTGCGCGTCGGGCTCCAGTGGGAGGCACTGGCCGTCCTCGACGGCCCCTACCACACCTACGTGCATCTCCTGGCCCCCGACGGCAGCCGGCTCGCACAGAGCGACCGGCAGCCGGGCGGCGTCTACTACCCCGCGACCCTCTGGCGCGTGGGCGAGAAGCTGCTCGACGAGCACGTCGTGGCGGTCCCCGCAGGCTCGCCCGCCGGCCGCTACCGCCTGGTGGCCGGCATGTACCGCCTCAACGCCGACGGCACCTTTGCCTCGCTCGGCGACCAGGTTACCCTTGGGAATGTCCAGCTCAGGTAGCGGTCACTAGTAGGGCGGGTTTCCATACCCGCCCCACCACCCTACAAATTCGCGATCTCCACTGGCTCCACCGGCTCCGCCAGCGCAAACCCGAAAACCCGCGAGTAAAAGTAGAGCTCCGCGTCCAGCGCGCGCTTGATGTTCTCCGCCTTCCGGAAGCCGTGCTGCTCGCCCTCAAACTCCAGGTACGCCACCGGCAGCCCCTTCGCCTTCACCGCCTCGTACATGCGGCGCGACTGGCTGGGCGGCACGACCTTGTCATCCGACCCCTGGAAGAGGATCAGCGGGCAGGAGAGCCGCTCCGTGTGGCGGATGGCCGAGCGCTGCCGGTAGAGCTCGATCTGCTCCGGGAAGGGCCCGACCAGCCGGTCCAGGTATCGCGACTCGAACTTGTGCGTATCCCCGGCAAAGGTCTCCAGGTCGCCGATGCCATAATGGCTGGCGCCTGCCCGGAAGGCATCGCGGAAGGTGAGCGCACAGAGCGTCGTAAAGCCCCCTGCGCTCCCACCGGTGATCATCAGCCGCTGCGGGTCCACGTCGCCGCGCCGCGCCAGGAAGAGAGCTCCGTTCGTGCAGTCGTCCACGTCCACCACGCCCCACTGTCCGTTCAGCCGCTCGCGGTAGGCGCGGCCGTAGCCTGTGCTCCCGCCATAGTTCACATCCACCACGGCGATTCCGCGGCTGGTCCAGTACTGGATCTGCTCGTCCAGCACTGGCGCCGTCGCCCCGGTCGGTCCGCCGTGGCTCATCACCAAGAGCGGGGGCCGCTCGCCCTCTGGCGCGGCAAAGTCGCGGTTGCGCGGCGGGTAGAAGAAGCCATACGCCGCCTGGCCCTCCTCCGCCGGGAACTCGATCTCCTGCGGGAGCGAGATGTACCCCGGATCGATAGTCACCGTGCTTGACCGGCGCAGCACCTCTGTCCGGCCGGTCGCCAGCTCGAGGTGAACGATCGACCAGGGCTCGGCCGGCGAGCCCGCACCAAAGAGAACCTGCCCCGGCGCGGCCCGCACGCCGGTGATGTAGGAATAGCCCACCGGCACCTCCGTCAGCGCCAGCGTCTCCGTGTCGAGCACCGCTAGGTGCGAGAAGCCGTGCCGTAGATAGCTGCACACGATCCGCTGCTCCGACTCGTAGGCGTACGTGGACATGCCGAGATTCCACTGCGGCTCCCCGAACTCGGCCTTCATCGGGCAGAGGGGCTCGACGGCGCCGCTGCGCCGCCGATATAGGTTCCACCAGCCGCTCCGGTCTGAGACAAAGGTGAGCACCCCACCAGGCGACCACTCCGGCTGGAAGACCGACTCGCCTGGCCCGCCCGCCACGCACTCCTTGCGCATCACCCAGCCCGCGGCGTCCAGCACCCCCACCCACAGCTCCGTGCCGTCCCATGGCATGTTCGGGTGCCGCCACGTCAGCCACGCCAGGCGCAATCCGTCCGGGCTCAAGCGGGGCGACGAGTAAAAGTCGTTGCCCTCCACGATCACCTTCCCGCCCACGTCGTCGCCGTCGCAGCGTACCTTGACGAGCGTGTTGACTGCCTCGTCCGGGCCGCGGTGGTCTTCGCGTACGTAGTAGAGGAGCCCCCGCCGCGCGTCGTAGGCCCCGTCGGCGTAGCGCAGCTCCGCCTCCGGCGTGATCGGCAGCGGTGCGGCCCCCGCGTCCTGCCGGTAGAGGCGCTGGTCGGAAAAGTTCGAGAAGAAGAGCGTCTCCCCGGCCTGGAGGTGGGCGCCTCCCCCATACTCGTGCACCCTCGTGCGGACGCTGAACCCCTCCGGCGTCAGGTCGGACACCGGGCCGCCCGCCGCCCGGCGCACCAGCACCACACGCCCGCCCTCTGTCGGGCGAAGCTCGCGCCAGGTGATGCCGTCCCGGTCAAAATCGGGCCCGCCGATCCCGATCGTCTCCGCCACGATCAGGTCCGACGTAATCGGCGACTTCCACGAGCCATACGCTGCAGTCCTCGTCACAGCCTGCTTCCTCCTTTTCCAGTTCTCCTCTCCCCTAGATGGGCGAAGGTCTCCGACCGGGCCTCTGCGCCTCCCCCGCTCCGGCAGGGGAGGCGGGGTGTGGGTTGCGCCCTCACTGCCTCATCACGCACGGAACATACACGCTGCTCGTCCAGAGCGACCTCAGCCGGTGGTAGGCCGCCCTCTTCTGCATGATGTCCGGCGAGTCGCCATTCTTCACCGGTCGCACAATGCCCCACCACTCCTCGTTGGAAAAGCCATCGGGGTGAGCGAGGTTGGTATAGCCGCACACGCTGTGGAACCCGGCGTCCCCTTCGGGACAACCCCCTCCGGGCGGTTCTGCGCCATTCGCCCCCTTCCACCACTCGTCACTGTAGGCCATGATCGCGCCGCCGGCACACACCTCTGGGTTGGCGGCGATCTCTTTCCACAGCGCCTCTGCGTAGGTCGCCTGGTAGGGCGTGCCGATCAGCTCATACTCCGTCCCATGCGCCATATCGTAGGCGTCAATACCATACTCGGTGATGGCTAGCGGCTTTCCACTCACGGCTGCATAGTCGACGAAGAGGCTGCCGAAGGAGGGGCCGCGGTAAACCTGCACGCTCCACACGTCCAGGTTGGGCACCTGCGGATCGCGGGCGGCGATCGTGTCGATCAGGCTCGTTGGGCTGGGGCCATCGCACAGCGGCGTAGTGACCGGGTGGTAGCTCTCCCCCTCCTCGGCGTGGGCGGCCGCGGCCATCTCGTCGATCAGGCTGAAGAGGTCGTCGCTGTCCCCATACATCCAGCTTGCATTCAGCTCGTTTCCGATAGCCCACATCAGCACGGCCGGATGGTCCTTGTGGATAGCCACCATCTGTGTGAACTCGTCGACGATCGCCTGCCTGCCCGCTGGGGAGTGGATGTCGCGCCCGGCGCCGAGCCAGTAGGAAACGATGACATAGATCGGGCGCGAGCCGCCGTTGTGCGCCGCGTCGAGGAAGGGACCATGCTCCGGGCTGTCGTATTTCCAGCCCCAGAGGCGGACCGTGTTCGCCCCCATGTCCCTCAGGAGCGGTAGGTCGCGGCTGTAGATTGCGGCATGCTCGGCCGTGAAATAGTCGCCATAGGGCCAGTCGTACCGGACATCGTCGCCGATCGGGGTGGGGGCATAGCCCACGCCCCGCACCTGGAAGGGCTGCCCGTTCACCAGCAGCCGACGGCCCGTGACCGTCACGCGCGTTGCGCCCAAAACGGAGGCGTTCTGCTGGGCGGCCGGCGCCTTCCCTGCCCCGGCATGCGAGCCGGGCACCGGGCAGGGCAGCGCCCCAAGGGTGATGGCAAGCAGGATGGCAGCGTGGATGCGGCGAGGTTGCATATCGTCCCACTCCTTCCGGCGCAAGTCTATCACAGCCACATGGCCCGGGCAAACCACCAGCTGGGTGCCTGGTGGGGGCATGCTGCGTGTGCCCTGCACGCTCGGTCTCCCGGCCCGGGCTGTCCGAAACTTTCATTCCCGGTCCTACCCGGGCAGCCCGGCTCACCCGGCACAGCAGTCGTGGGGTGGGTTTGCACACGCGCCCACCGTGCATCGCCCACCCTGAGATAGTCGTTTCTGGAAATTCGGGCATTTCGGGATAGTACCCGAAAAATCGTGTCACAGTGTCAGAGTTCGCCAGCTCAACGCAGAGCCAGGCCAACGGCGCCCATCGTCGTAGCCCTGGACCAAGTGCCTATCGCCGCCGGCCGCACGTCGGCTTTCGCTCCTCGTCGGAGACCGGCTCCAGACATACCCCATTGACCTGCCCGGCGGACTGCGGTATAATGGACGTTAATATCGCGGGGTGAGAAAGGAGACGAACATGCCCAAGGTGTCCGGAACCCTCTATCGGAAGGGAAGCAAGGAGCGCGTCGAGTACGCCTCCGTCAAGGCCGTCAAAGGCGACACCATCCTCCACACCAGCAGCAACGGCGACGGCGATTTCGAGATCCCACTCGATCCCGGCAAGTGGGTGCTGGTCGCACTCGACGAGTCGAGCCGCCCGTGCCGAGAGGAGGTCGACCTTGCCACGGACGACAAGTCCGGCATCCGCCTCTACCTCGAGCGCGCCCAGGACACAGAGGACGCCAAGCTGGGCCGCCGCACCTGGCTCGCGATGCTGATTGCGCTCGGGGTCCTCATCGCACTTTACATAACCCTGCATGCCTTCTTCCCGCGCCCGCCGTCGCCCCTAGCGGCCGGCCTGCCGGCGCTCGTCGACCAGGCCCAGGCGCAGGCGGCTGAGGCCCAGCCGGACGGCAGCGCAGAGCTGCGGGCCACGATCGCGCAGATCGAGTCGACACTGGACGCACTGGTCAAGGGTGGTGACCTGGGCGAGGCCGACGAGGTGGTGGTTGGGCTGGCGGAGGGGCTTCGCGCGGCACTCGACCAGGACCGCCTGCCCGATGTCCTGGCCGGCCTGGCGACGCTCGAGCAGCTGGTGCTGCCGGCCTCGCACGAGTCGGCCGGGATCTGGGACCAGGGCGCTTGGCGCTTCCTGGAGGTGATCTTGTGGGGCCTGGCCGGGGTCCTGGTCCACAAGATCATCACCATCGCCTGGTGGCTGCGCTCGTCCCGCTTCTACCGAGAGGGGATCGTGATGCACGTGGCCCATATTCTGACCACGCCGCTGCTGGTCCTCGTCGCGGTGCTCCTGCTCTCGCTGGCGACGCTCAGCATCACGCTGGCAGGCGGCAACCAGCTCACCATCGACCTCTCCGACCCGCGGATCTTGGCAGCGGTCTCGTTCCTTCTGGGCAGCAGCCCTTGGCCACTATGGGATTTCATCGAGGGGACGGCCAAGCGGATCACCGGCAAGGTGGAGTAGGCCGCGAGGCGGGGAGGGCACGACGGTGAGAGAGGGCAGGCCGGAAGACGCCAAGACGTGGGTGCAGAAGGAGGTACTGGACTCCTTCTCAAGCGAGCCCGAGGCGGTCGTCGCGGAGGCCATCCCGCGCTCCACGTGGAAGGAGATGGCAACGATCGGGCCGCCCGGGCCGGTGAGGCCGGGCCCGGCGCGCGCCGAGGGCAAGGATCCATGGAAGGCGGTGACCCAAATCGTCGAGCGGGCGATGGCCGCAGCATCGCCTGCGGCTGCCGGGAAGCCGATCCCGGCGGCCGAGGCGGAGGCGGGGGACACGCTGCGTGTGATGGCGTACGTCCAGGACCCGAGCATGAGCGATCCCTTGGGCCTGCTGAACTTTTCTCCCAGCCTGTTGCGGCTCTCGGATGGACCGACGAGCGCGCGCATCGCTGTCGTCGACTGGGACGCGGACAAGGGAAGGCTGGAGGATCCGGCGGGGTGGGACGCGCAGCGCTGCCGCTTCATGTTCCGGTCTGGGCCGGAGCAGGTGCCCCTTACGACCGAGCACTGCGAGCGGCCGCAGTACCACCAGGTCAACGCCTGGGCCGTCATCCAGTCGGTCCTACAGCTCTACGAGGAGCCCTGGGTGCTGGGGCGCGCCGCCCCCTGGGCCTTTGAGGGCAACCGCCTGATCGTCGTGCCCCACGCCGGCTACCTGGACAATGCCTTCTATGATCGGCAGAGCAAGTCGATCCAGTTCTACTACTTTGACGGGGCAGACAGGCGATGCTTCACCTGCCTGTCGCACGACATCATTGCCCACGAGACGGGCCACGCAATCCTCGACGGTATGCGGCCGCTGTATCACGAGGATAGCTCGCTGGAGACGACGGCCTTTCACGAGTTCGCGGCGGACTTGACGGCGATCATGACGGCGTTGCTCAACAACCAGGTGCGCTGGAAGGTTGCCCAGGAGACGGGCGGGCACCTGTCGCGTGACAGGACGCTCTCGTTTCTGGCGGAGGAGTTTGGCTGGTCGGCGGCCGGCCGACCCTACCTGCGCAGCGCACAGCAGCACCTGACCCTCGGGGATGTTGCGGGCAGCCTGAGCCCGCACGACCGCTCGCAGGTGCTCACGGGCGCCATGTTCCAGATCCTGAAGGGGATGGCTTCGCGCTATCTCCGCCGGGAGACGAGCGTCGGCGGCGACACCCCGGCGCAGCAGGATGCGGGGAGCGACCCACAGCTGATCGAGCGGGTGCTGCGCCGGGCGGCGGACCGCTTCCGCAGGACGGCGCTGCAGCCGCTGGACTATCTGCCGCCGGTGGACGTCGACTTTGGTGACTACTGCCGGGCGGTGCTGCGGGCGGACGAGGTGGCGGACCCGGCGGACCGCGACCGGTTCCGGCCGATGATGGAGAGGGTCTTTGCCGCTCGGGGCATCGCCCTGCCGGAGGCGGTGCTGCCAGAGGCGCTGCGCTGCGTCGCGGAGGACATCGACACAATCTCGCGCTCGCGCACCGACGCCTACCTCTTTCTGAACCGGAACCGCGCCGCGCTGCGCATCCCCGCCGAGCACGACATCTCCGTGGCGGACCTCTACCAAACGGACAAGGGGGACAAGCAGTCGGGGATGCGGCTGCCGCGCGAGATTGTCCTTCAGTACATCTGGCGCGAGGACGTGGAGCTGCACGGGTCGGAGTACGGCGCGCTGGACGGGGAGGCGACGGCGCTCCTGTGCGGCGGAACGCTGGTCTTTGACAGCCGGGGCAACCTGCTGCACTGGGCGCGCAAGCCCGGCACCGGCCGGCAGGATGGGTCGACCCACCCGGACCAGGCGCTGGGCGCCGAGCGTCGGGCCCGGCTGCTGGCGTATGTCCGGAGCCGGGTGGCGTCCGGGCAGATCGGGCCGGTCGAGGGCAGCGGGCAGGGCGAGGTCGATACCCGGCAGCCGGTGGTGGCCTGCCGGGCGCCGGACGGTGTGCTCACCTTTGAGGTACCGCCCCACCTGCGGAACAGTCGCAGACAGTGAGGTAGGCTGCATGGACGACAGGCCGATTGTGGTGCGCAGCTACGACGTTGGATTCGGCGACTGTGTCTACGTCCAGATCCCGGACGGCGAGGGCACGGCTTTCCACATGCTGATCGACTGCGGAACGTCGGCGGCTGGATCGATCCTCAAGCCGGCCCTGGACGACGTCCTCTCGATGCTGCCGCTGGAGGACGGCAAGCGGCAGCTCGACCTGCTGGTGGTCACGCATCCCCACGCCGACCACATCAAGGGCTTCAACCCCGCGTGGCTGGCAGGCGCCCACATCCGGCGCATCTGGCTGTCCGTATTCATGGACGACGACCATCCGCAGGCCGAGAAGGCGCACGCCCTGCAGGAGATGGCGGCTGCCTGCGCCATGGCCGCTGCCCAGTATGGCGCGGCCCTGGCGCCCGCCGCCCAGGCGCTGATGGAGAGGTCGACCTGGAGCATCAACAACCCCGGCGCCCTGCGGGCCCTGCGCGAGGAGCTGGCGCAGTCTGGCGGCATCCAGCCCGCCTACCCTCTGTACGTGGCGCGCGACCTGGCGCCCAAGCTGACCCAGGCCAAGCGACGGGACTACGCGCTCGACCGGGACCAGGACACCACCCGGTTTCGGGGCTTTCGGGAGGAGGGTACCTGCCTGCGCGTGCTGGCACCCGAGTGGAACGTGGACAAGTACTACCTGGGCCGGGACCTACTGCCGGGCAGCGCGCTGGTGGGGCGGCAGCCGGCCGATGCAGGCGCATCGCCCGCCGCCCTGCCGGGTGCCGCGACGGGCGATGTGGAGCCGGCGCGGCCAGCCAACATCAGCGAGCGGGACTTTCGGATCCTGCGGGGCCGGCTGGCGACGATGGCACTCGCCTTTTCGCAGGAGGACGACGCGCTCAAGAACAACACCAGCGTGGTGTTGCTGCTGGAGTGGCGCAAGAGGCGGCTCCTCTTTGCGGGGGACGCCGAGTGGCAGGGCAGCGGCGTGGAGTTGGGGCGGCGCAACTCCACGTGGGACGTGATGCTCCACCACCCGGAGGTGGCGGGCCTCCTGCTCCAGCCGCTCGATTTCCTCAAGGTGGCGCACCACGGGAGCCACAACGGCACGCCCTTCCGGGAAGGGGGCGAGGACAAGCTGCGCATGATGGTGTCGCCCGAGCGGACGCAAGTGGTGGTGTCCACGGTACCGGGCAAGCACGGCGACGAGTTCCCCGTGCCATACCCCCCGCTCCTTAAGGTGCTCGGGCAGCTGGCGCAGAACGGGCGCGTCTACCCGAATGCGCCGGAGGAAGAGCTGCGGCAGGCGAGCCAACCGCAGCGCACCGACCTGGAGCCCCAGGCAGCCGGGGCGTCGGTCCGCTACGTGGAGGTAAAGGTCCCGCCCTACCCGGCGTAGCAGTAGGCGCAGCGGTGGCACCGTGCCCACCGACCGTAGCAGCCGGCATCGAAGTAGGCCGCGCAGCCGCAGCCGCGTCGGCTGGCGGAGCCGCGTGCGCGCCCGGGGTCGCGGCCCGACAGCGCGACGAACCAGGCATGGTCGCCGCAGGCAGACGCTCTGAGCCCCGGCACGAGGGCGGGCAGGCCAGAGGATTCGGCGCACGCCGCGAGCTCGATCCCCGCATCGCAGGCGGCGCGGACCAACTTGACCGCCATTTGCGCCTGCCAGTCGAGGTCGTAGCCGGGCATGCCCTCGCGCCAGCCGGGCAGCAGGCTTGCCAGCCGGGCGTCGACGCGGGCATAGCGGCCCGGCGGCGCAAGGAAGTTGACCACGCCGCGGCGGATGCCGAGCGCGGCGGCGCGGGCGGCCAGGCGCTGAAAGGTATCCAGGCGGCTGACGCCTGGTATGACCGGGTCAAAGCGCCAGCACACGTGCTCCGGTCCGCCGACGAGCGCGGCCATCTCTGCCACGCCGGCAAAGGGCTCGGCGGGCACGAGCGGCTCCCAGGCTGTGCTGCCCAGCCCGGTCACCGTCACTTGCGCGGCGAGCGCTGTTCCGGCGTCGGCGAGGCGCTCGAGCAACCGGCGGCCGTGGGCGAGGGTGCCGGCCGCGTCCTTGGTCCATACCTGCACGATCCAGGGCGCCCCATAGGCCTCGACGACGGCCCGCAGGTTGTCCCACACCTCGGGGATGCGCGCCGGGTCGGTGCGCCGCGTCAGGTCGACGTAGGCGGCGCCGCCGACCCGCTCCAGGTAGCCGGGGTAGTCGTCCAGCTTGAAGATCAGGCCCATGACGGCGCTGCTTGCCCTCCCCCTCCGGCAATGGTATACTCATCGGCGTGAATGTGCAAAACGTGCCGGAGCCACCCCGGGCCGCGGCCTGGGCGCGACGCAGCGGGGGAGCGGCCGGGCTGGAGGGCGGCTCCCGACAGCTGCCCCGGCCGTTCCTGAAGTGGGCAGGCGGCAAAGCCGGGCTGGCAGAGGAGCTGTTGCGGCGGGCTCCAGCCGCCTTTGGCAGCTATTTTGAGCCCTTTGTCGGAAGCGGGGCGCTCTTCTTCCGGCTGCTGCGGCAGGGCCTGCCGGGGAGCGCTCATCTCTCCGACTCGAACGGGGAGCTGGTCGATGCCTACCTGGCGGTCCGCGATCACCCCGAGGCGCTGGTGGCACTGCTGGCCGGCTACCCCCACAACGCCGAGTTCTATTACGCGCTGCGTGCCAAGGACCCGGCGGCGCTCGACCTGATGGCGCGGGCGGCGCGCACCATCTACCTCAACAAGACCGGCTACAACGGCCTCTATCGCGTGAACCGGCGAGGGCAGTTCAACGTGCCCTTTGGGCGCTACCGGTCGCCCCGGTACTGCGACGCGGAGAATCTCCGTGCGGTGTCGGCTGCGCTGAAGGGGATCGACATCCGCTGTGCGCCCTTTGAGTCGGTGCTGGAGCGGGCCGCGCACGGCGACCTGGTTTACTTCGACCCGCCGTACGCGCCGCTCTCGGCGACGGCCTGCTTCACCGCCTACCAGCCGGGCGGCTTTTCGCCAGCCGACCAGGCGCGGCTGCGCGACGTCTGCGCCGAGCTGGCCCGCCGCGGCGTGCACGTCCTGCTCTCGAACTCGGACACCGAACTGGTGCGCGCGCTGTACGGGGCACCTCCCTTCCGGCTGCACCGCGTGCAGGCCGGACGCGCCATCAACTCGAACGGGGCGCGGCGCGGCAAGGTCATTGAGCTGATCGTCACCGGATATGCTTCAGCTTAGCAGCGTCTCGAAGTCGCTCGGCGGAGAGCTTCTCTTCGAGCGCGTCTCCTTCACCCTCAACGACGGCGAGCGCGCAGGCCTGGTCGGGCCCAACGGCTGCGGCAAGACCACGCTGCTGCGAATCATCGCCGGCCAGATCGCGCCCGACGGCGGCAGCGTCTCCTTCTCGCCTCCCGGCCTCCCGGTGGGCTACCTGGCGCAGGCGCTCGAGTTCGAGCCGGGCGAGACGGTGGGGCACGTATTGGCGGAGGCTGTGGCAGGCCTGGCGGACGCCGAACGCCTGTTGGAGTGGCTCACGGCACGCATGGGGGCCGCGGCGGGCGGGGAGCTGGACCGCCTTCTGGCCGAGTATGGCCGGGCGCAGGAGGCGTATGAGCGGCTGGGTGGCTACGGCGCGGCGGCGCGCGGCGAGGAGGTGCTCGACGGGCTGGGCCTGGGGCGCCTGGGGCGGGAGACGCCGGTGGACCGCCTGAGCGGAGGCGAAAAGACGAGGCTTGGGCTGGCGCGGCTGCTCCTCTCTGCGTACGGGACGGCCGGCCGTGCGCAGCCCTCCCTGCTTCTGCTGGACGAACCAACCAACCACCTCGACATGGAGGCGCTGGAGTGGTTGGAGCGTTTCCTACAGGGCTTTGCCGGGGCAGTGCTCGTCGTGTCGCACGACCGAACCTTCCTCGACCGTACCGTGGGCGCTATCCTGGAAATGGACGTCCACAGCCACGCCGTCACACTCTACGACGGGGACTATACCTCCTACGCGGCGGCGAAGGAGAGGGAACGGCAGCGCCACTGGGCCGCCTATGCCGACCAGCAGGCGTTCATAGGCCGGCTGGAGAGCACCATCACGGCCAAAAAGCGCTATGCCAGGTCGATCGAGCAGGGCACCATCAACTTTGCCACCCGCAAGATCGCGAAGGGGATCGCCCGCCGCGCCGTCGTGCAGCAGAAGCGACTGCGCAGGCTGCTCGATTCGGAGGAGCGGATCGACAAGCCGGACCGCAGCTGGGAGATGCGCCTCGAGTTCGGCGCCACGCCGGCCGGCGGCCGCATGGTGCTGCGGCTCGAGGATATTGGGATGGGGTTTGGCGGGCGAGCGCTCTTTGAGGGGGTGAATCTGACGCTGCCGGCGGGCGAGCGGATTGCGCTCGTGGGACCGAACGGCTCCGGCAAGACGACGCTGGCGCGCCTGATCCTGGGCGAGATGGAGCCGCTGGCGGGCCGCGTGCAGCTCGGCACCGGGGTGCGTGCCGGCTATTATGCCCAAGAGCAGGAGCAGCTCGACCCGGACAGCACCCCCTACGCTGTGATCCGCTCGGCGGTCTCGATGGACCAGACAGAGGCACGGAGCTTTCTGCACTACTTTCTCTTTGGGGGCGACGATGCCCTGCGCCCGGTCGGCAGCTTGAGCCTGGGCGAGCGCGCACGGCTGGGCCTGGCGCGGCTGGTGGCAATGGGGTGCAACCTGCTCATCCTCGACGAGCCGATCAACCACCTAGACCTGCCGTCGCGCGAGCACTTTGAGCAGGCGATGGTGGCCTACCACGGGACTGTGCTGGCGATCCTGCACGACCGCTACTTCATCGAGCGCTTGGCGACCGGGCTGTGGGCGATCGGCGGCGGCACAATCACGGCGGTGCCCGACCTGGCCGCCCTGGGCAGGCTCCGGCGGCCGCCTTAGGAGAGTATCGTTTGACGACGCCTGCCGTGCACGCTGCAGCGCGCTCCCTCGTGGGCTTGCGATCTGGTGTGGAGATGCCCCCGGGACGAGGCCTTGCAGCTTTGCGGCAGGAGTATCCGCCAGGCACCGGCAAAATGACAAACGCGGAACTCGATGGTAGAATCACGCGAAGCTTGACAAGGAGCCCGTAAGCCGAATGGATATTCAGAAGATTCTCGCCCAGATCCAGCCTTTCCTGGCTCTCTTTGTGGCGATCACGGCGGCATTCATGACCGCGGCATGGATCAGCGCCGTCATCTGGACCTTCCGCGACATCCGCGCGCGCTCGCGCGATATCTTTGCTCAGGTGCTGGCGACGCTGCTGGTGCTGGTCTTTTTCCCGCTCTTTCCCATCCCGGGCCTGATCCTCTACCTGATCCTGCGGCCGCGCGAGACGCTGGCCGAGACCTACGAGCGTACCCTGGAAGAGGAGGCGCTCCTGCAGGGGATCGAGGAGCGGTTGGCATGCCCTGGCTGCAACCGCAGCATCCAGGAGGAGTACCTCTACTGCCCCACGTGCCACACCCGCCTCAAGAAGCCGTGCCTGGAGTGTGGCCGGCAGCTGCACCTGAAGTGGAGTCTGTGTCCTTACTGCGGCGCAACCCAGACCCAGCCGGCCACGGTGCTGCCGGCGGTCGAGGTGGAGGAGATGCCCCGCCTGAAGGAGGCGGGCCGAGCAGCGCTCCCAGAGCCGGCAGCCGAGATGCTGTCCGGCGGCGAGCCGGACGAGGAGGCGGGCGACTTGCCCCTCGAGGAGCCGGCAGCCTAGCGCGGCGCGGGGCGGTCCCCCCTACCGCGCCGCGGCCTGCACCTGAACGCCCGTCTCCTGCACCGCGTCCCCCACGCGCCATACCTGCTCGCCGGCCTCGCGCATGAGGACCTCGTAGCGTTCTGCGTCGCCCGGCGATAGGGCGATCAAAAGGCCGCCACTGGTCTCGGGGGTGAAGAGGAGCGCCTGCCTCTCGTCGTCGAGTCCGTCGAACGACACCTCCCCGGCAAAGGCGCGCTGGTTGTTAGAGGTGCCCCCCGGAAAGAGCCACTCGCCGGCGTAGCGGTCGACGCCCGGCAGGAAGGGCAGCGCGTCGAGCCGGAAGCGCAGGCCGACGCCACTCTGGCCTGCCATCTCACAGGCGTGGCCCAGCAGTGAAAAGCCCGTCACGTCGGTCATGGCGTGTACCTGAACCCGGCGGGTGATCTCGGCGGCGCGCCGGTTCAGGCGTAGCATCGAATCAACTGCCGCCTGGAGGTCGGCTGGATCGGCCGCGTCGCCTTTGGCCGCCGTTGTGATGAGCCCGGTGCCGAGCGGCTTGGTCAGGAGGAGGATGTCGCCGGGGTGGGCGCCTCCCTTTCGGATGAGCCGGTCAGGATGGGCACTGCCCACGACTGCCAGCCCGAACTTGGGCTCCTTGTCGTCGATAGTGTGGCCACCCGCGATCACCCCGCCGGCCTCGGCGACCTTTTCGGCCGCGCCGCGCAGGATCTCGCTGACAGCCTCCGCCGGAAGCTGCGGTGGAAAAGCGGCGATGCTCAGCGCCAGCAGCACATCGCCACCCATCGCATAGACATCGCTCATCGAGTTGGCCGCCGCCACCGCTCCGTAGGTGCGGGGGTCGTCCACCACCGGCGTGAAAAAGTCCAGGGTGAAGATGAGCGCCCGCTCCTCGCTCACCCGCAGCACGGCCGCATCGTCGGGCGCGTTGAGCCCGACGAGCAGGTCGGGGAAGTGCTCTTCGCGAAAGATTTCTTTCAGAGGGCGCAGTACCTGCGCCAGGTCGCCAGCCGACCTCTTGGACGCTCAGCCCGCGCAGCTAGACAGTGTGGTGAGCCGGACGTGGGTCCAGTCGATGGACATGCTTCTCCTCACTCTTGATCGCTATAGGTGGATGACTCTGCCGGCGTTGAGCAAGGACTCGGCGATTTCGTACATGTTGGAGATGCGCCCCACTGCCAGCTTTTCCTTCAGGTCCAGGTAGCCCAAACAGGTCCCACACGCCAGGATCTCTACCCCTTCTGCCTCCAAGGCGTGCAGGTCGTCGAGGACCGGAGAGCCCGCACAGGCCAGCCTGACCCCCGCGTTGAAGAGGATCACACGGTTGGGCCTCGGCTGTACCTCGGTCAGCGTGTGGAAGAAGCTGCGAACCAGGATTTGGCCCAGCTCTGCGCTGCCGCGACCCATCTTCTCGCCCGATACCGCCAGGACCAGGGGCCCTGCCGGGACTTGCGCACTCTCCTGTCCAGCCAGTCGGGCCTCCTGCCCGGGCCCCGGCCGCGTGAGCTCGACGGCCAGATCGCTGCCCTGCCGGGTCACATTGGCCCGCCAGCCAGCGCTCTCTGCCATGTGTCGGACGTTGGACGCGGCGCCGTCGTTGTCGACCAACGTGACGACATGGTCTGCCTGCTGCATCGCCCGGCGTGTCTGGGTCACCGGCTGCGGGCAGGCCAAGCCGCGGGCATCTACGGTCGTAGCCATTGCCTTCTCTCCTGTACCTCGAGCGGTGTTGCCATGATACGCGGGCTGCGCTCGTGGGTCAAATAGGGGGTATTCCATCCCGGAATGGGCCTGGGGGCGCGGCCGGTGGGCTGCGGCTCAGTAGGGCGGGTGGGATTCGAACCCACATGGGATGCCCCAGCGGATTTTAAGTCCGCAGCGTCTGCCGTTTCGCCACCGCCCCGCAAGATGAAAAGCGGCTGATAGCGCCCGCTACCAGCCGGTTTGTCGAGAGGCGACGACGGGATTTGAACCCGTGAATCGCGGTTTTGCAGACCGCTGCCTTGCCACTTGGCTACGTCGCCGCCAAAAAACAGAGCGGGCGATGGGATTCGAACCCACGACTCTCTCCTTGGCAAGGAGATGCTCTACCACTGAGCCACGCCCGCAGAATGCCGATCGATTGTTACCAGGTGCCGCAGCCCAGACTTGAACTGGGGACCCATTGATTTTCAGTCAATTGCTCTACCAACTGAGCTACCGCGGCACTGAGCTCAGTGTACCGCAGCTCGCGGAGCATGTCAAAATCGGGAGTCCGGTGGGGCGGCCAGCTGCTCGAATTCCAGCCGGAACTCGCGCTCCATCGACGCTTTGCGCCCGGGTGGCAGGAAGCTGGCTTGCAGGGCGTTCAGGCTGAGCTGCTCGAGCTCGGCGAGAGTGAAGCCCATGTGGTCGGCGAGGGCCTGGTACTCGCTCACCAGGTCGGTCTCGAACATCGGCGGGTCGTCCGAGTTGACGGTTACGAAGAGGCCTCCGTCCCACAGGTGGCGGAGGGGATGCGCCTCGTAGCTGGGGTAGACGCCCAGGCAGAGGTTGCTGGTCGGGCAGACCTCCAGAGGAATCTGGCGCTCGCGCAAGTGGGCCAGGAGGGTGTCGTCTTCGATGCTCCGCACGCCGTGCCCGAGCCGCTCCGCGCCCAGCGCCCGCAGGGCACCCCACACCGATTCTGGCCCAGCCACCTCTCCGGCGTGGGGCACGCTGTGCAGGCCGGCCGCCCGCGCCACGGCAAAGGCATCGCCGTACCCATCGGGGGGAAAGGGCTTTTCCGACCCACCCAACCCGAAGGCGACCACCCCGCGGTCCATCCCGGCGATGGCCCATTCGGCCACCTGGTGGCGCGATTCGGGCACGTCACGGCTGATGTCCAGCACCCAGGCGAACTCGACGCCGAAATCGGCCCTGGCCCGCGCCCGCCCGGCGTTGAGCCCGGCGAGGATCTCGTCAAAGGGCAGCCTGGTGTTGGACACGTTGGTGAAGGGCGTGAAGGTCACCTCGGCGTAGCGGATGGCCTGGCGGTGCATGTCGGCGCCGAACTCGTAGGCGATCAGGTCAAAGTCGTCAGCCGTTCTGAGGCAGCGTGAGATGGTCAGATAGACCCGGATGAAGTGGGGGAAGTCGGTAAAGCGGTAAAAGCGGCGCAGCCCTTCGAGATCGGTGGCTGGCGGTGTCACGTTGTTCCGCGCCGCGAGTGCCAAAAGTGTCGCCGGGCGAATGCTGCCCTCAAGGTGGACATGAAGCTCCACCTTGGGCATGCGGCAGATCTGGCTGCGAAGGTCCATGGGCACGCATTCTACCACGAAATGTCACATGGCCAAATATCGTGCGGCCGTGTGTGAGTAGTGTGTGAATTTGGTGCGTGCTTGGACGGGCACAAGGCTCTGCACTACGGAGCGGATGGGCGCTGGGCCCTGTACTACGGAAGAGGTGGGGGCATGGGAGGGGATGGCTCCTGGGGCACGCACCGATCAGGTTGACTTGGCCCTCTGTCTGCGCTAAAATCGTCCCCGGAGCGACCTATGCAGCCCGAATCTGTCAACGTGTCCCTTGGCACCGCCGTGGTGCTCGGCCTGGCCGATGCGCCGGTGGCCTGCCTACCGACGACGGCCTACCTGATGCTTGGTGGGCGCTGCCGACTCGACTGCGCTTTCTGCGCCCAGGCGCGCGACAGCCGCGCAGGCGCCCTGCAGCTCTCGCGGGTCACGTGGCCCGAGTTCCCGCTCTGGGCCGTTGTCGAGCGGCTGCGCATGACCGCCGGCCGCGGCACCCTCCTCCGAGCTTGCCTGCAGGTGACGGCCTCTGCCGCGGCTCCGCAGGAGGCACTCGCCGTGCTTCGCGCGGTCAAGGCCGTGTGCGAGGTTCCCTTTGACCTGGCAATTTTGCCCCGCGACGTCGACCAGGTGCGGGCGTTGGTGAGGGCGGGCGCCGACCATATAGGCTTTGGGCTGGATGCGGCCTGCGAGCGCATCTTTCGCCAGGTGAAGGGGGGCCGCTGGGAGCGCAGCCTGGTGCTGATCGAGCAGACTGCGCAGGCCTTTCCGGGGCGCGCGGCCGTGCACCTGATCGCCGGGCTCGGCGAAACAGAGCGCGAGCTCGTCGAGCGCATCCAGTGGGCTTATGACCTGGGTGTGACCACCGGCCTGTTTGCCTTCACGCCCGTGCCGGGCACCCGGCTGGCGAAGAGGCCTGCGCCGGCGGTCGCGTCCTACCGCCGCCTGCAGGCGGCGCAGTGGCTCATCGCACATGGTGAGTCGCGCTTGGAGAAGATGCAGTTCGAAGCGGATGGGCGCCTGGTTGGCTTCGGCGCTGCCCTGCCGCACGACGGCAGCCCCTTCCGGACGTCAGGCTGTCCCGACTGCAACCGGCCTTACTACAACGAGCGGCCGGGCGGCACCCTCTACAACTACCCACGTCCGCTGACGCCGGAGGAGGCTGCACGGGCGTTGGCCGAGGTGGGCCAAGCGGACGAGGGGCGAGGGTCCAGGGACGATAGGTGAGGCTGGCGTGTATACCCGGTCTGAGTGGAGGCTGATCGTCCATGGGGAGGCGGGCGGCGCCACGAACATGGCAATCGACGAGGCGATCCTCGGCGCCGTGGCCGGAGGGCGGTCGCTGCCGACGCTGCGCCTCTACGCTTGGGCGCCGCCCTGCCTCAGCCTGGGGCGCAACCAGCCCCTCTCGGACATTGACCTGGAGGCATGCCGGGCCGCGGGAGCCGACGTCGTGCGCCGGCCTACCGGAGGGCGGGCGATCCTGCACACGGACGAGCTGACCTACTCCGTCGCCCTGCCGGCGAGTGACCCGCGCGCCGCAGCCGACGTGATGGAGGGCTACCGGAGGCTGAGCGAAGGGCTGCTGGCGGGGCTGCGCAGGCTGGGGGTGGACGCCGGGCCCGCCGGCCAGGGGTGCCGCAGGCAGGGAGAGACCGGGCCAGCCTGCTTCGAGGTACCCTCCACGCACGAGATCACGGCCGGAGGCCGTAAAGTTGCAGGCAGCGCGCAGTGGCGGGGTCGAGGCGGCGTCCTGCAGCACGGCAGCCTGCCGGTGCGGGGCGACCTGGGCCGCATCGCCGACCTGCTGGCGCTGCCCCAGGCCGAGCGGGAGACGCTGCGGCAGGCAGTCCGGTCGCGGGGGATCACGCTGGAGGAGGCGCTGGGCCGGGCGGTGCCTCTGGCCGAGGCGGCTGCCGCGCTCGCGGCAGGGTTCGCCGAGGCACTGACCCTGACGCTGGTCCAGGGCGATCTGACGCGGGCCGAGCTCGCCCGGGCAGCGGAGCTGCGCGCCGGGCGGTACGCCAGCCTGGGTAGCGCGCACACTTCCTGAGCGCGCGGCTGCCATCATCCGCGAGGCTTGAACGGGCTGCGCCGGGCTCCGGCTATGCTCGTGTGGCCGGCCGCTTTCCATGCCCCTCGCTCCGTGTGGTACAATGCCCCGGAGCAACGAGGAGCGCCCACCATGCATATCGGCGTCTGCACGATCGAGCTGCACCTGCCCGGAAATGGATCGCTCAAGGGCAAGCGGAGCATCGTCAAGTCGGTGCTCGCGCGCGCCGGGCGCGAGTTCAACGTCTCCATCGCCGAGGTCGGTGCCCAGGACTCGTGGCAGCGCGCCGTCCTCGGAGTCGCCTGCGTCTCGTCCAGCGCGGCTTATGCCCACGGCCTCCTTGAGCGGGTGGTGCGCTGGATCGAGGAGAACGGCGGCGACCTGGTCCTCATTTCGTACGAGATCGAGATGCTCTGATGTCCTTCGCGCATCTGCACGTGCACTCCTACTACAGCTTGCTGGATGGCTGCGCCGCGCCGGCCGAGCTGGCGCGGGCCGCTGCGCGGGCCGGCATGCAGGCGCTCGCCCTCACCGACCACGATGCCCTGTACGGAGCCGTCGAGTTCTACGATGCCTGCCGGGAGGCCGGCATCCAGCCCGTTCTCGGCATGGAGCTGACGGTGGATGCTGGGGCTGCCGGCACCGACTCCCTTGTGCTGCTTGCCCGGGACTGCGAGGGCTACGCCAACCTTTGCCGCCTCTCGAGCGCGCTCCAGACACGGCCTGACCGCGAGGCCGCGCTCCAACGCGGCCTGCCGTTGGCCAGGCTGGAGGGGTACACCGCGGGCCTCATCGCCCTCAGCGGAGGAAGGCGCGGCCGAATCGACCGCCTGGTGCGCTCGGGCGAGGAAGAGGAGGCCAGGTCCGCCGCTGCCGGCTATGCGGAGCGCTTTGGGTGCGACAGCTTCTTCCTGGAGCTGCAAGTGCAGGCACCGGGCGACCTCGAAGTCGTGCATCGCCTATCTAGCCTGGCCACCAGCCTCCGGCTCGGAACCGTCGCCACCAACAATGTGCACTACCCAGATCCGACGCAGGCGCTCCGCTGCCGGCTTCTAAGTGCTATGGGCCGACAGCACGCCCTGGACGAGATGCCGCCCCGGCCAGGCCTGCACCTTGCCGCCCGGGGCGAGATGGCGGCGGCATTTGTCGACTTTCCCGAGGCGCTGGCCAACAGCGTGCAGGTCGCGGCACGCTGCGCCTTTGAGCTGCCGCTGGGGCGTCCCGTCTTCCCCGAGATGGATCTTGCGCCGGGCCAGCGCGCCGGCGACGTCCTGCGCGCTCGGTCGCTGGCCGGCGCCGAAAGGCGATACGGGCGCCTCTCCGAGGCCGTCCGCGCGCGGCTCGACCATGAGCTGGACGTCATCGACGGCATGGGCTATGCGCCCCTCTTCCTGATCGTCGCCGACGTGGTCGCGTATGCCCACGAGCACGATGTGCCGGTCAACCTGCGCGGATCGGCCGGCAGCAGCCTGGTCGCCTACTGCCTCGACATCTCCGCCGTCGATCCCGTGGCCCTCGACCTCTACTTCGAGCGGTTCCTCAACCCGGAGCGCCGCGACCCGCCGGACATCGACCTCGACCTCTGCTCGCGCCGCCGTGAGGAGGTCATCCGCTACATCTATCGCCGCTTCGGCGAGGAGCGCGTCGCCACGATCTGTACCTACTCCCGCGTGCGGGCGCGCTCTGCCTGGCGCGACGTCGCCAAGGCCTACCGCCTGCCGCAGGAGAGGATCGAGGCGATCGCCCGCGACATCCCGCACTTCTGGCACCCGGGCATGAGTGATGAGATCGAGCGCTCTAGGGAGCGGTTGCTGGCTGCGGCTGCGGACGGAAGGGAGCGGGAAGCTTTGACCGAGGCCTGGGCGCTGGACGGCTACCCGCACCACCTGTCGGTGCACCCGGGGGGCATGGTGATCGCACCAGGACCGCTCACCGACCGCGTGCCGCTTCAGCTCGCCACCAAGGGGGTGGTGATCACCCAGTACGACTTGCACGGCATCGAGCGCCTCGGGTTGGTCAAGTTCGACATGCTGGGCGTCCGCGCACTGACGGTGGTCGCCGAGGCGGTTGCCCTGGTGCGGCGCCGCGAGCCGGCGTTTGCCCGCGAGCCGATCCGCGACGGCGACCCGGCTACCGGCGACCTGCTGGAGCGTGCGGACTCGATCGGCTGCTTCCAGACCGAGTCACCCGGCATGCGCCGCACCCTGCGCGAGCTGGGCGCGCGCGGCATCGAGGACGTGACGGTGGCACTGGCCCTCTTCAAGCCCGGCCCGCTGCAGGGTGGACTCAAGGATGCGTTTGTCCGGCGCCACCGCGGCCAGGAGACTACCCGCTACCTCCATCCAGCTTTGGAGCCGATCCTGCGCTCGACGCACGGCGTCGTCCTCTACCAGGAGCAGGTACTGCGAATCGCGCACGACTTGGCCGGCTTTTCTCTGGGAGAGGCGGACCGCCTGCGGCGGGGCATTGCCCACCTGGGGCATGGTAGGGAGCTCGCACCGCTGCGGGAGGGGTTCATCCGCCGCGCCGGCGAGGTGAGCCGGATGCCGGGGGAGGTTGCGGCGCGCCTCTGGGAGCTCATGGAGTCGTTCGCCGGATACGGCTTTCTCAAGGCGCACGCGGCCAGCTATGCCGGTGTCGCCTACCAGACCGCCTACCTGAAAGCGCACCATACACCCGAGTTCATGACGGCGCTCCTGCGTAACTGGGGGGGCTACTACCCGCAGCACGTTTACCTTGAAGAGGCACGCCGGCTGGGCCTGGAGGTGCGGCCGCCCCACGTCAACTACAGTGGCACGCGCTTTGACCTGGCGCGCAGCCCGAGCGGCGCCCCCGTCCTCTGGATGGGGCTCAGCCAGGTGCGGGAACTGACGCGCCGGACCATCGCCGCCATCCTCGAGGCGCGGAGGGAGCGGCCCTTTGAGTCGCTGGACGATCTTCTGCGGCGGGCGCACCCTCGGCCCGGCGAGGCGGAGAACCTGGCGAAGGCCGGGGCTCTTGACGGGCTTGCGCCGAGCCGCCGGGCTCTCCTTTCCGAGCTCAAGGATCGGTCGCCCGGTACACCGCTCCAACTGGCGCTGCCCCTGTGGGGTGAGGCAGCCGCCGAGCCGGAGGATACCTTGCTGGAGCGCCTCCTCCTCGAGTTGGAGATGCTCGACTGGCCGGTCAGCGCACATCCGCTGGCGCCCTTTGCCGGGGCGCTGGCCGCCCACGGGGTGACCGGCAGCGACCTCCTGGCGCGGCACGCCGGCGAGCGCGTCGCCGTGGCCGGTGCGCGCCTCAGCGTCTGGGGCGAGCGCCGGGGGCAGCTCTTGCTGGGGGATGAGACGGGTTTTTTCTCGCTGCACCAGCCGCCCGGCCGCCGCCTGCGCCCCGGCTCGTTGGGCCGGCTCGGGCCCTACTGGGCCACCGGCCGCGTCCAGGTCGACCGGGCGGGCGAGCTGTTCGTCCAGGCCGAAGAGGTCATCTCGCTGTAGAAGGAGGAGGCCTCACCCCAGGCGTGCGTGCACGCGTCCGCCCAGTCGCAGCCAGGCGATGCATCCGTCCGCGCTCCGCAGGAATTCACCGCGGTCCCCTTTGAAGGACCCATCCAGTAGAACCAGCCGGTCCTCTGCGTAGAGCGCCGCACGCGTCGGCGGGGGCGCCGAGAGCGGCGGGCAGTCAGGTGTCGGGAAGCCCCCTTTGTTCGTGACCTGCAGCACCAGTGTCCCGTCGCGCAGGACAAGCTCCAGGGCAGCCGCCGCCGAGTCGTATCGCCCGGCGTATGGCCGGAGCGCCTCCTCCGGCAGGTCGAGTGGCAGTGCCTCGGGCAGCTCGAGGCCCAGGTATTCCTTCGTCGCCCAGTTCGCGACGCCGTAGGTCAGCGGGTCGCCCTCCTCGCTGTTCGTCAGGGCGACCACGGCAAACTGGCGCGAGGGAACGATCCTCAGATAGCTCACCTGGCCCTTTGTCCCGCCGCCGTGGCCAATCATCCTGGCCCCATCTACCGTCATGATGCTCCAACTCAGCCCGCACTCGCTGATGCCCGTGGAGGGCAGCTGCGGTGTCTGCATCGCCGCCAGGGACTCGGGGAAGAGCAGGCGCGCCCCGTCCGGCGCCGTCCCATCGCCCATGTGAAAGCGTGCGTAGCGCAGCAGATCGGCGGCGGTGCAGACCAGGCCGCCCGCCGGGTGCACCGCGCGCCCGACAGCCCAGGGTCGGGCTACCTGGGGCTTGCCATCTACCACCTCGTGCCCCACGGCAAAGCGGTGCGTGATGACGTCGTGCGGGAAGAAGAAGGACTGGCGGAGGCCCAGCGGGTTGAGCACCAGGCCCTGGATTGCCTTCTCGAACGGCGTGCCGGTCACCACCTCCAGCACTCGCCCGGCCAGGTAAAAGCCCGCGTTGTTGTAGGACCAGACCTCGCCCAGTGGCGTGAGCTGCGGCAGTCCGGCCATCGCGGCTACCATCCGGGCCAGGGCGTCATCACCCATGCCGAAATCGTTGAAGTAGTCGCCCATCCAGCCGCCGGTGTGGGTCAGCAGGTGGCGCAGGGTGACGCGCGCCGCGACCGATTCGTCCGCGAGCTTGAGCTCGGGCAGGTAGGAACGGATGGGCGTGTCCAGCTCGATCTTGCCCGCCTCCACCAGCCGCAGGGCGGCCGTCGCCACGAAGGTTTTCGTGATCGAGCCGACCTGGAAGAGCGTCTCCTCCGAAACGGGCAGCGGGTGCTCAACGCTCGTCGTGCCGAAGGCGGCGACCAGCGCACGGCCCTCGTGCAGCACGCCGACCACAGCACCCGGTATGGGCTGCTGCGCCATCTCCTGCTCCACCCAGTCTTGGACGGCACGAAAGTGCGCGTCGGGGATGGCTTCGGGGTTCTCATGGTCAATCATGGGGTTCTCCTTGGTCGTGACCTCGATGTTTCGCCGCTTCGAGCTCTAGTTCTGACCTTGTGTGCGCGCCGATAGCTCATAGGAGTTCATTTCATCGACGAGACGGAATCCGATCTTGGTATACAGCGAATTTGCCGGTGCATTGTCCACGTCAGCAAACAAGACGATGCGAGGATAGAGCGCCAGCAGGATCCGGCAGACCTCGCCGACACATGCTGTGGCGTAGCCCATCCTTCTGTGTCCTCGGAGAGTAGCGACGTTCGCCAACTCCACCCCGGCGTCATAGGGAAGCATTGCCGTCACCATGCTTTTCGCGCCGCCATCGTCCCAGAGGTACACCTGATCCTCTGCCAGCACCCTCACGATGTCTTGTTCAAGGTCTTGGTCGGTCCTGGTGATGCCCAGGTCTTCTCGGAAGTACTCGCCGAAGAGGGGTACGAGCTCGTGCATGTCTTCTTGGACAGCGCGGCGCAGTGCCCCGCTTGTGGGCCTCGCACACGGAACGCTTGTGATCTCGTACAGGTAGTCCTTGCCGGCAAACAGGACGTCGGAGTGCGTCTGCCTTTTCCAGGACTCGGCAAACCGTAGAGCGGTGTCTCCATACCCCATCACCCGCGGTATGGCAATCTGTCTCTTGACGAAAGCCTCGACAGCGCAGTGGATAGCCTCATCGATGCGCGCCTCACGTGCGTAAAAGTACAGGCTTCTCGTCTGGGCAAAGACGGCAACCACCTCGCCGCGTTCGATGCCCAAGGCGAACACCTGGTTATCAGTTCCTTCCCTGTGTTCACAGCAATACTCAAGGATGCCGAGTTTCAGGCTGTTGACAGCGCAGTGGCTTTCCAACAAGGGAGATGCTCGCCGTCGAAAGGTGGCAATGTCGCTGGAAAACGTAATGTCCATCGTGAATCTCAGGCCTGGTATTTGGCACCCGAAGCCCGTCCTGGTCAAACCGAGTGCCCGCCCCTTGGGGACATGCGCCGGCCTATACTTGACGCGCGCCGATTCTGCGTTACGATTGGCCCTGGCGCTGGCGGCTAGCGCAGGTGGAGAGGGAATGGCTCGCCCTCGCGGCCAATGAAAAAGCACCAGCCTGGGCTGGTGCTCTCACCGTGGTGGTAGCGGATACGGGATTCGAACCCGTGTCTCTGCCTTGAGAGGGCGGTATCCTAGGCCTCTAGACGAATCCGCCACGGCGAAGGGCATTGTACCATGGCGGCCGGGGCTTGTCAAACCAGGGGAAGGAAAAGGAGGAGAAGGTGAGAATTGGATATGTGCAGCTCGCGCCGGCCCTAGGTGACCTGCCGGCGACGCTGACCACCATTGACCGTCTCTTGGCCGGCGTCGAGGCCGACCTCCTCGTCCTCCCGGAGCTGTGCAACTCGGGCTACAACTTTCGTTCGAAGCGCGAAGCATGGGAGACCTCCGAGTCGATTGCCGACAGCGTATTCCTGCGCCACCTTGAGGCCGTCTGCCGGGAGCGCCGCATGCACGTAGTAACCGGCTTCAACGAGCGGGACGGCATCGACCTCTACAACTCGGCCGTCCTCATCGGGCCGCAGGGCGTGATCGGCCGCTACCGGAAGCTGCACCTCTTTCTCAATGAGAAGGACCACTTTCGACCCGGCGATGCCGGCCTTCCTGTCTTTGACATCGGCCTCTGCCGGGTCGGCATCCTCGTATGCTTCGACTGGCTCTTTCCCGAGGCTTGGCGCGTCCTGGCGCTGAAGGGCGCGGACGTGGTCTGCCACCCCTCGAACCTGGTGCTGCCCGGGCTGGCGCAGCGCGGCGTGCCCATCCACGCGCTGGTGAACCGCATCTACGTCGTGACCGGCAATCGGGTCGGCACTGAGGGAGACCTCACCTTCACCGGTCGCTCGCTGGTGGCCGATCCATTGGGGGATGTGCTTGTGGAGGCCTCGGCGGAGGGGGAAGAAGTGGGCGCTACCGAGGTCGACGTGGCCCTGGCGCGCAACAAGAAGGTGACCCCTCGCAACGACGTCCTGGCCGACCGCCGGCCCGAGGAGTACGCCGGGCTCTGCGGGCCGTAGTGCGGACCACCGGCGGCAGCTAGAAGGAGTGGAGATCGTCTCCCGTGGGGGAGAGAGTCAAGATCGCGTCTACTCCGCTGCTGCGGTGTACTCCAGCACCACCACTTGCGTCTCGTCCGGGAGCGCCGATTTGGTGATGGAGAAGCTGGGCTGGGGGGGCACGGGGGCCAGACCCATCTGCTTGAAGAACTTGTCGAGCCCTTCCAACTTGGCTTGCTCCATCGGCGTGCTGTAGTGCATGGGGATGACGATCTCTGGCTCGATCAGGCTGATGACCTCTGCGGCCTTGGCGGCATCGAGCGTGTGGACGCCCCCGATGGGGACCAGCAGCACGTCAACGTCGCTCAGCGCCTCGATCTGCTTCTGGTCGGGGATGTGCCCCAAATCGCCCAGGTGACAGACGCCCAGTCCGCCGAATTCGAATAGGAACACCAGGTTCCGCCCCCGCACTGTGCCGTGCTTGGCATCATGGTAGGTGGCGATGCCGGTGATGAAGACATCCTTCACCTCGTACTCGCCCGGGCCGTCGAAGAAACGCGGGCCGCCGCGAAAGCCGATGCGGTGGTTGTGCCCGGGGTGGTCGTGGCTGACCGTCACGACGTCCGCACGGATGCGCGGCCGGGCATACCCTAGCTCCTCCGAGAAGGGGTCGGTGACGATCGCGACGCCGCGCTCGCTCAGCCGGAAGCAGGAATGGCCAAACCAGGTAATCTCCATTGTCTCATCTCCCAAGGCTGCCCGTCCGCCGCTCCCCGGGGGAGACGGGGCGGGCGCGCTTGCCCCCGATGGCCGCACCGGCCATGATTACCAGACCCAGCAGCCCCACCAGGATCAGCTGCGCGACGCTCAGGATTGCCACGAAGCTGGCCTTGGGGCTGACCAGCAGCCAACCTCCCAGGCTGCCGTTCACCAGCCAGGCGCAGAGGGCGACCGCGGCAAAGAGGCCGCACAACGCCGCGTAGAGCGCCGGGATCGACCGCGAGAGCGGCCGTACGGGGGAGGACGCCCGCCGCGACGCAAGCCAGAGCAGCCCGATCCCCACCGCCAGGGCAATCAGTGCCCCGACAACGAGGGTGAGCAGAAAGCGCAGGGGCGAGCCCATGCTGCTGAGCGTGCTGAGGGAGTAGACGTGCCCGCGAAGCAGGTAGAAGGCGTGGTAGGCAGCGCCTCCCGCCACAACGGCGCAGATCGGCGCCCAGCCAGAGGCGCGCACGGTCGCCGCAAGGAGGACCCCCAGCAGCCCAAGCCCGAACAGCGACGGCAAGAGCCAGAGCCACCGGCTGCGGGCGATCTCTGCCGACCGCTGCCCCTCGACGTACTGCAAGATATCCGATCGAACCGAGGCGGCCGCGCTTTGTGCCGCGGGCCAGTCGCCTGCGCGGAGGAGCGCCTCCAGGCCGGTGGAGTCGATGTGCTCCACGGGCAGCGCGCTTCCCTGGAACGAGGCCAAGTAGGCGTCGGCCCAGGCTGCCTGCTGAGCCACCAGGGCCACCTCACCCCTCGCCCGTTCCTCTTCCGTCAGGTCCAGCCAATCGTACAGCACCCTACCCTGCCCTGAGCGCGGGAAGGGTACCCCCAGGAGGGCAGCGATAGTCGCCGGGATGTCGGGCTGCTGGACCGCCGGGTAGCGGCCCGGCCGGACCCGTGCGCCGGCCATAATGAGTGGGGTTTCCCGCACGGTGCGGTCGTCGCCGCCGTGGCCGGCTGCATCGAGCTGCCCATGGTCGGCCGTCACGACAAGCGCCGTGCTCGTAAGGTCGACCGCCGACACCAGCGCGCAGACCGCTCTATCGGAGTGCTCGATCGACTTCAATGCCTCTGTGCTCAGCGCTCCGACGCTGTGGTTCAGCTCGTCGTACTCGCCCAAGTAGAGCAGCAGGAAATCAACGTCCGGCCTGGCGTAGAGCTCGATTGCTGCCTCGGCTGCTTCGGCATCGCCCTCCGCGTCGAACTCGGCGACAAAGTGGGCATGGTCCAGGTGCTCGGCCGGCACCATCTTGGACCACCACTGCTGCCCGGCGAGCGCCGTGGTGAGGCCTGCCTCCTTGGCCATCTCAAACAGCGTGGCGACCTGGATTGGCTGAAGCGATTCGAAGGCGGCGTTGAAGAGCGCCGCCCCGCTAATCTCGGGCCGTGCCCCAGTCACCAACGCCGTCCAAGTGGGCTGCGAAAAACTCGGGAAGGACGCGATCGACTTGCCCCACGCGCCTGTGCCGCGCAGCGCTTCGAGGCAGGGCATCTGCTCCGAGAGGTCGTAGCGGAGCCCATCGACGATGATCAAAACCAGGCGAGGGACGAGGGCCGGCGGCGGCGCGCCTGTGGTGCTGCGCTCCCGGTAGGCAGGCCGGTAGCCCATGGTGCCCCGGAGGAGCGGCAGGAGGGAGGCGGACGCTGCGAGGAGCATCAGCACAACGGCGAGCCAGGACCAACGGGTTTGGCGACGGGTGGGATAGGGACGGTTCGGGTCCACGGCTGGTGTCGGTCCTCTCTCGGCTGGGATGCAGCTATCGTAGCACAATCATGCACCCACGGCAAGGCAGGTGGTGCATTCCTGCCCGTACCCGGCGGGGGGATGTCGGGCGAGCTTGCCTTCCGCTGCCGTGCGCCTCAGGAGCGGATCAGCAGCACGGCGGCCGCGACGGCAATGACCACCGCTGCGGAGGGAAGCAGGTAGCGGTAGATCCCTCCCCAGGAGGCCTTGAAATAGGCCCGGCTGAGCGCCAGGCAGATGTGCACGGGGGAAAGCTGCAGCCCCAGCCAGCCACCGGTGTAGGCGAGAAGGCTGTAGCCGGTGCCGATCAGCTCCGGCGGGCAGAGCGGCAGCACAATGGGCAGGCCGATGGCAAAGCCTGCGACGGCCAGCCCTGTCAGGAGCCCAGCCAGCAGGGGAATGCCAAAGACAACAATCGGCACCGGGATGCCGAGCGCCGCCAGTCCCGTGGAGGCCACCTCCACGGCGCTGCTTTCGGTGAGGACCCTCTGAAAGATCATAGCCCCCAGGATGATAGGCACGACGTCGAAGGGCATCTTTTTCAGGAAGGTCCAGAGCCGGCGCGGCTGGAGCCGATGCGCCAAGATCAGAATCAGGACGGTGATCGCCAGTGAGAGCACCAGGTCCAGGTGGAGCACGAGCGCCAAGACCAGCACCAGTGCGATGGGCCAGACGGACTTGACCAGCAAGAGCCACGTGTCCCGGCGGTCGGGGCGCTCGCCCCCGTCAGGCAGGATGCGCTGGATGCCCGCCAACCCGAGCACGATCCCCGTTCCCAGCACGGCGACGAGGAGCGGCCAGTTGCTGAGCGCCAGTGCCTGGGTGGTTACCCCCATGAGCCCAGCCGCCACCACCAGCGAGGGGTAGAGGGGAAAGGCCGTCTCGCAGGCATGCCGGAACCAGTAGTTGACGTAAGTCTTGCGCTCGCGGCTGACGTTCAGCCCCTGCGCGGCTTCTTCCACCATGGGTGCCGAGAACATGGCGCCGCCCACCATGGGCAGCAGGCCGATGAGAAGCGGCAGCAGGCCGAGAAGCCAGCGCCGGTCGAGGAAGAGGTCGCTCAGCGAGCGCACCATGCCCTCTAGCTGGAGCGTGCCGCGCAGGATCTCGCCCATGTAGGTGATCAGCAGGACGATGGCGACCAGGCGCAGCGTCGTCGCATCGACTGCGGCCGCGAGGACTTCGCGTCCCAGGTCCGCCAGCGGCATGGCAAAGAGCAATCCAGTCAGTGCCGAGGCCAGGAGCAGCACCAAGCCCAGGTTCCACCTGATCCGGATCAGCAGGATGATGAAGGTCAGAATGCCGAGAAGCTTGAGCGCGTCAATCATGGCGGGCACCTTCCATGCCGGCGACGATCCGCTCAACGCCGGAGACGGCCTGGGCCAGCTCCTCGACCAGCGGAACCGGCCCCAGGTGCTCACGGGCTAGATCGGCCACGCTACGGTAGTACCAGAGCGTATCCTCCGGACCACGGGAGAAGTGGGACCAGGCGCTGGCGCCGGCCCCCTGCAGCTGCGCAGCCAGCGAGTGGACGTTGTGCAGCACGTCGGCCGCCTTGAGAGCGGCAACGGCGGGACCGCCCGCGCGCATGTGGGCGAGGGCCTCCTCCTTGCGTGTTCGCCAGGGGCGCTTGATGCCTCCCTCTGACTTGAGCTCGGTGACGGCGAGCACCATCTCCGCCACAGCGGGGCCGAACTCGCTTTCTATGGCGCCGATCGGGACATCCTGGTCTTCTACGACGTCGTGCAACAGGCCGGCAACGGCGAGATCGTCCGGGTAGCCGTGCTTCTGCAGGATGACGGAGACGTGGACGGGGTGGCTGGCATAGGGGATATCGGTTCCCTTGCGCACCTGGGTCTGGTGCGCGCGGATGGCAAGCACCAGCGCGGCTTCGTAGCGTGCGGAATAGGCTGGCATGCATTCCTCTGGTGAGTCCCGGATCGCCGGTGGGCCGGGCCTGCGCCCACGTGCGGGGGCGGATTATAGCACTGGGGAAAGCAGACCGCAAGCAGGAAAGTCAATGGGGGCTGTCCAGAAAGCACACGACCTGCCATGCCGAGCGCAGCGATGCGTGTGACTTTGCGTGTCAGGCGGAATCAGAGATTCCCTTCGTACCTCAGGGCGTGCCTCGGTCGCTGCGCTCCCTCGGAATGATCGTTTTTGGACAGCCCCTATTGAAGGATAGGCGCAGAGAGCACCGGCCGGGCCCAGCGGCCCGGCCGGTGGAGTTGCCTTTACCGCTTGACCCACTTGACCGCGTCAAAGGCGATCAATCTCGAAAGATAGGGCTCGTACGTGACGTCGGACAGCGACACATAGTCCATGTTGGTGCCCCGGAACCAGTAGGTGCCGAGCGAAACCCACTTGTCGCCGTTGGCCGACTGGCTGACGACGCGCAGGGTCATGCCATCGCGGTGGGAGACCCAGTATCGTGCCTTGGCCGTGGTCGTGTACTTGAATGGGATGTAGACGTACACCTCGTACTTGCCGGCGGTCAGGCTGGGATACCAGCGTGCCCAGTTGTAGTTGGGGCGGACATAGTCGTTGTTCTTGGTCCAGTAGAGGCGGCCGTTGTAGCCCTCGTAGGCGATGCGCCAGCTCGAGGGCGAGCCGCCCTTCTGGAAGCCGGCCGACTTGTCGTCCACGATCACCTCGCCCGGGCCACCGCCCTGGCTCCAGGAGAGCCTTGCTTCGGCCACGCCGGTGTTCTCGTAGTACTCCATCTTGAGCGGGATGCTGCCCGCGGGCAGGTAGATGGTGCCGGTGAAGGTTGTGCGGGCGTGATCGCTCCACTTGTCGATCAGGAGGTGGTTGTTCACCCAGAGCTTCACCCCGTCGTCGACCGTTGCCGAGAAGGTGTAGTTGCCGGCCGCAAAGCTCACGGTGCGCGTCCAGCGGACCGAGAAGAGGTCGGCATTGATGCCCCCAGCGGGCGAGCCAGAACCCCAGTCGAAGTTGATGCTGGCATCGTCGCGCACCAGGGCGGGCGAGCCGCTCAGGTTCTTGTTGTTGTAGTACTCGCCACGCCAGTTGCTGATGGGGACGACCTGGGTCCAGGAGAACTGGCAGACGGCCACGCCGGCGCGCTCGTAGAACTCGACGCGCACCATGTGGTGCCCTGCACCGAGCGTGCGGTCTGCCGTGAAGGTCTGGGCCGCATGGTCCCACCACCCGTTGATAATCTGGACGTCGTCGACAAAGACGCGGACGCCGTCATCGCTTGTGACCGTGAACCGGTAGGTGCCGGACTGCTCCATGTAGAGGTAGCGAGTCCAGCGTGCGGAGAAGTAATCGTTGACTACCGCGGGATCTGGAGAGCCGTATCCCCAGTTGTAGCTGAGGTCGGCCTCTGCCCGCTCGAGGACAGGTGTGCCAGACAGGTCCACATTGTTCCAGTAGGAAGCCGCCCACGTTGGGTCGGAATGGTCGGGGCTGATGGGACCTTCGGCTAGGGCCGCGCCTGGCAAAAGCAGCGCGGCAATGACTGCCAACGAGAAAACAATGCGCCTGGACATGTTACACCTCCATCTACTTCTTCTCGGAAAGTACGTCGCTGCCAGCCCTCGCAGGGCCGGCTCTCTCACCAGATAGACGCAGGATGCCGCGAAATGGTTCCCGGAGGTGCCCCTGCATAGGGTTCGCGAACTGTGACACTGTGCCACGTTTTTAAGGGTACTATCCCGAAATGGCCGAAATCCCAGAAACAATTATCGACCATCCGTGGCTGCCATAGGCCATTCTATCACCTACGCATCGGTAGCACAAGGCGCCACGAGTGCCCTAGGAGAGAGCAACTTCCTGACCGGGTTGCCTTCGCCTTGACTTGTGATCGCCTTCGGGCTATTCTACTGCGTGAAGAAAGAGGAGGAGAAGACCATCCCGTGGCAACCGGTACCTGTCCCGACTGTGACGCCCGGCTCAGCCTGAGCCACCCAAGGCTGATGCAGAAGCTGCTGTGTCCCTACTGCGACGCGCAGCTCGAGGTGATTTCGCTGGAGCCCCTGGAGCTCGATTGGGCCATGGAATGGCCCGACGAGGACGAATGGTACGAGGAACGGGCTGACGAGAGCCGGGAGTGAGCTACGCCCGGCTCAGCGCCAGTGGATTTCGGCCCGCCCACGGTTCTGCCAACGCCACAGCCGCCCTGCCGGGTAGCCTACCATCTTGGCGCAGTCCCCCACGACGCGGATGACCGGCACCAGGAGCAGTGCCTTGATCCGGTCGGGCCAGGCGTGGCCGGCCAGGCTCCCCCACAGTCTCCGGTAGGGTGTCGCCGTATAGGCCAGGGCGCCCAGGACCAGAGCCAGCCACCAGAGCGGCGAATGGCGCACTGCCAGTGCCACGAGCCCTGGGAACAGCACCAGGTAGGTCAGGTAGCGGATGGCGTGTCGCCTGCGCCACAGGTCGGCCTTGCCGTCCCCGCGCGCATAGCGGTAGTACTGCTTCCAGAAGGCGGTCAGGCTGCCTCGCGGGCGGAAGTACACCCTCGCCATGGGCTCGAAGGGGAAGGTCCCATATAGCTCGCGCAGCTTCAGGTCAAAGACGAGGTCCTCGCAGTAGTCGAGCCACTCGGGGTAGCCTCCTGCTGCATCCCAGGCGGACTTGCGGAACGCCACTGAGCGACTGGAGGGCAGGAAGGTGGCGACCCTGACCTCTCGCCGGCGCGGCAGCACGGTGGCTCCCATGGCCGTCTCGAAGAGGGTGTGTGGGTCGGCGACGAACCAGCCGGAGACCACCCGCACGTGCGGTCCTTCCTCGCCCTCGAAGGGCGCGACCAGTGCCTCCAGCCATCCTGGCTCGAGGCGCACGCCGGCGTCTGTGGAGGCGATCACGTCGCCCGAGGCGGCGGCGACTGCGGCGTTGCGCCCTTGGGAGATATTGGCCCCCGGCCGGATGACGATCTTGACGGGGAGGCGGCCTTCTGTGGCCCACGACTGCAGTACCGGCAGCGTGTCGTCGGTCGAGCCGCCGTCGACGATTACGACCTCGTCGGGTGGGAGGGTCTGTCCGGCGAGCGATTGCAGAAGCCGCTCGATGGACGGGCCTTCGTTCAGCACAGTGGCGATAACAGAGACTCTCATGCTTCGCTCCGAAGGCTCATTGGGGCGCCTCGACCCGCACGTCATCCGTCAGCAGGGGCTCGGCGGGCTTGCCGCCGGGTGGGAAGGCCACGATGCTCAGCTGGTAGCGTCCCGGCCTCAGCTCGCCGGCGAGCGGCAGATCGACCTGGCCGCGCCAGGTATCCCCGGCCTGCCAGCGGCGCGTCGGGAAGCCGGTCGCCGGCGGGGCTGAGACCTGTCCGACTTGAGCTCCGTTGCTGTCTACCAGTCCGACCTGCACCTGCCAGTCACCTTCAGGCTGCACATCGGCCTGCCAGTAGAGATCCAGGTGGAGCAGATCCCCCGGGCGCAGGGCATCCTGGCTGCCCGCCGAGGAGCCGAGCCTGTAGACGTCGTAGCTCAGCAGGCGGAGCGCGCCAAAGTCGCCCTTGGACACAGTTCTCTTTCCAAGCGCCGCAGCAGGTGCGGGTGCCGCCGGGCGCGAGACCTCCAAGGGCTCGAGCCACAGCTGCGTGGCACCGTCGGGTGCTGCCAGCCGCCGGCCCGTCTCGGCATCGTACAGCCCTACCTCGACGCGGTACTTGCCGGGCGGCGTGGCGGGGTGAATGGCGACACCCAGGTGGTCCGCCACGAGGCTGCCCGGTGACCAGAGGGTCGTCAGCAGTGCGCCGCCGCCCGGCTCGCCGTCGTACTGGCCGACGATGTGGCTTGCCTCGTCGAGCAGGTGGACGAAGACTTTGTAGCGGCGCGCCGGGGTGCGGGAAGCCTGCCAGAAGAGGCTGAACTGGGCGATATCGCCTGCCGCCAGCGTCTGCTGGGGGAGGCTGTAGCCCACCAGCGCGAGTTCGTCGCCAGACGAAGGGTCTGCCAGGGGGACGTCGAGCATCACGCCGGGTAGGGAGGGTGTCTGCTCCGGAACGGCATAGAGCGCCAGGCGCACGTTGCCGTACCAGGAGTCGAGCGCCTTGTAGGTGTGGCCGTCCAGCCAACCCTCGACGAAGCGGCCGGGGTCCGATTCGTCCGTAGCCCAGAGCACGGCAAAGATACGGCCGCCCGGCCCCGCCAGCTCCTCCAGGGCGGCCTCCGTCGCCGTTGGGTCCAGCGGCCGGCCCTGGGGCAGCGGGCGCACGGGCAGGTCCCCCTGATAGTAGTAGCCGAACACCTCTTGTTGGCCTGGCGCATTGAGCAGGATGGCGTCCCCGGGGCGGCCCATTGCCTCGACGTACGAGGCGATGCCTCGGTAGTCGTCCCGGGCGTAGGCCGGCTCGAGGAAGTAGTTCCGCAGCGCAACGCAGCTCAAGAGGACAATACCTGTGCCGAGGAGCACCTGGACGCCAGGCAGCATCGCCCTACCGCCCAGTGTGGGCGGCCGGCCGGTCGGGGGCCACGTCAGGGCAGAAGCCAGCAGGAGGTGGACAGCCGGCGAGCAGACGAGGAGGAACTTGAGATATGCTTCGCGGTAGAGCCCGAGTGCAAAGATCAGTGCCAAGGGCACGCCCAGCCACAGCAGCAAGAGATGCGCAGGCCACCGTGCGGCCCACCGGCCGAGGGGAGGGCTGGGCAGAGGGCGCTCCGACCGGTCGGGCTGCCGCCCAATCAGGGCCCACCCGGCCAATACCAGGATGGCCGACACGACAACCCAGGCCAGGACCACACGGGTCGCGATCGCCGGTCCGAAGACGAGCCATCGCCAGGCATCTGCCAGGGCCGGCAAGGCGGCCGCGTCGACCCGGCCGGGCCATCCCCCTGCCTGGCGCAGCGCCACCGGGAGCCATGGGGCAAAGAGAAGGAGGGCAGCCACCTGTGAGGCGCCCCACGGCACCAACTGCTGCAGTGTCCCGCGCCGCAGGGAGAGAAGAAACGCCAGGTTGAGTGCCAAGGCGACAAAGGCGAAGGAGTAGTGCGTCCAGAGCCCGGCCGCCTCCAGCAGCACGAGCGCTGCCAGGGCCTGCCATGTGGGCCGCCGGACCCAGCGGGCGAGGGCCAGTACCGCGCCGGCCGCGAGGACCGCGAGCAGCATGTACATGCGCGCTTCCTGGGAGTAATAGACCTGAAAAGGGCTGATGGCTGCCAGAAACGCGGCTGCCAGCGCGGGCCGCAGCCCAAGCAATAGGCGCCCGAGCGCGTAGGTGAGCGCCACGAGCCCGACGCCCAGCAGCGCCGAGAGCGAGCGTACGGCTGCCTCTCCCGTGCCGAGCACCCGAACCCACCGGCTGAGGAGCACGTAGTAGAGAGGCGGGTGGATGTCCGCCGCGGCGTTGCGGGCGATGGTTTGGAGGTCGCGCTGGGCCATGGCTACGCTCGTGCCCTCGTCGTTCCACAGGCTCTGGTGGTCTAGCCTGTAGAAGCGCAGTGCGGCTGCCAGGAGGAGGACGGACGCCAGGAGGAGCGCGTGGAGCAGCGCGCGGCGGCTCATGGCTGCACCCGGCGGAAGGCGCCCGGAAGGGGCGGATTCCGCCGCACTGACCTGAGAAGGTGGACCGCTGCTCCCACCAGCAGCAGCGCGGCCGCTACCAGGAGCCAGGGGATGAGAGGCGACCGGTTGTAGACCGTGATGCTGTCGACCGACAGGCGGCTGTCGCTGGCCTGCAGGGTCAGGGTGTGCTTCCCCCGCGCCAAGCGGCGTGCCAGCCAGACAGAGTCGCCGGGCGTCACCTCCAGGCTCTTGTCGACCCCGTCCACTGTGACGCTCCACGTGCCCGAGGTCGCGCGATCGGGCCGGAGCAGCAGGTCGGTCCCCTCGAAGGCAAAGCTCAGTGTGGCGTCCGCCGATCCGGCTACCCGGTAGGCCCCCAGCTCTGCGGACGCATCGGCCTGCTCCGCCCAGGCCCCTTTATAGCGCAGGGCCCAGTGATCCTCCTGGTGCGCGCCCCGGTAGAGAGCCGGGGTCTCGTGCATGAGCTCGGTCAGGGCATGGTAGACTGGCATGGGCGCAAAGTCGGGCTCCACCAGCCGGAAGTAGTACATCGGCTGGTCCACCTCCGTATCGGTGGCGCGCTTGAAGTACCAGGTGCAGACGACGCCCACCCAGGGCCACTCCTGTTGGGCGCGGCGATAGGCCAGGACGGCGTAGCGTGCCTGCTGTTCCAGGGTGACTGAGCCGAAGGGCTTGTTGGGCATCTCCTCCGGAGAGGCGTTCCAGTTCATCTCGGTGATCCAGATCGGCTTGTCGGCATCGCCGTTCTGGACCATGATGTCGCGGATGTAGAGGGGCCTTGAGAAGTTGAGGACACGCGGCCGCATCCGGCGGTCGGTTGGCCCTGACCAGAGCCCGTAGCCCTGGATGGACAGGACGTCGAAGTAGTCTGCCGCGCCAGCGGCGTACATCCGCTGCAGAAAGATAAAGTCGTTCAGGTCGCGCGGGCCGAGTGGAATGGTCTGGGCGAGCGCCCCGGAAATGACGATGCACTCGGGGCAGGCGCCCTTGACCCGGGTGTAGCCCACCTTCAGCAGCTCAGTATACCCCTCTGGACTGACGGGCTGCTCGCCCCACTCGGGGTAGATGTTTGGCTCGTTCCAGATCTGGTAGGTGTGGATGCGCCCTTGGTAGCGGCGGACCACCTGCTCGACGAAATTGCCATAGTCTTCCAGGTTGTCGGGTGGGCCGAAGGTGCCCGTCTCGTCGCCGGCGGCCCGGCTCCAGGCGGGCGGGTTGCTGAGCCTGGCGATGATCTCGAGGCCATATTGGTCTGCCAGGTCGACGATGTTGTCGTACTTCTCCCAGGCCGAGCGGTAGGGCTCGTGGCGGCGATCCTCAAAATCGCCCTTGCCGTGTATCTCGATGTCCTCCCAGGGGAACTCCTGGCGTATCCAGTGGAAGCCGGCCTCGGCGACCATCCTCACGGACTGCTCGCGCTTGGCCGGCTCGACCTCCTGCTCCAGGAAGACGTTGACGCCATAGGGGCTCATGCCGGTGTGGTTCACCGGGACCATGTCCTGCGTCTCGAGGCGCGGCCGTGTCAGGTTGCCCAGCCACTCAAAGCCGCCGCGCAGCTGGGCAGGCAGCGATTCTTCGCCGGTCACTCCGAAGAGGAAGGCCCGCCAGTGTGACTGGGTCAGGAACAGGACGGCAGCCAGCGCGGCCAGCGCCAGGCCGAGCCACAACGCTCTGGACGGAGGGCGCATGGGTGGCCGCCTAGCCCTCACGATCCTCCTCCTCTTGGCCCAAGCGGGGGCCGGGCGGAGGGAAGCGACGCTCGTAGAGGCACATCTCTCCCTGCCACTCGCCAAAGGCATAGCCGGCCCGGGCGAAGGCCTCGCGGAGCCAGGCCACCTCGGGCAGCCACGCGCACGCCTGTTTGGCCCCGCGCTGCGCCGCGTAGGCACGCAGTGCGGTCGCCAGCTCCTGCACCGCAGCCGGCTCGCCGTCGGAAAAACCGCAGTAGAGCGCCTCGTCCTCCTTGTCCTCGGTGAGCAGGGCCACAGCCGCGGGGGGAGCGTCCGGCCCGCCCGCTGCTACCACATTTCCCTGCTCCAGAAGGGGGGGCAACCGATCCGGCGTCAGCTCCAGGCTTTCCCAGCCGGACTGGTAGACGCCGCGGCAGACCTTCAGGACGGTGCTGGCGCGGAGGAATGATTCCACGGCCGGCTGGTCGCCGGGGGAGAGCACGCGAGGCTGCGGGCCGCCGGGCAGCGCCTCGGCCTGCCAAAAGACATGCACGGCGATGCGCCCCATGCCCGCCCGTGCCGCCATGGCGTGCACGGGTGTGTTGCGGATGCTCGTGCTCAGCCGGGCGACGCGCGCGCCGTGCCGGTGGGCGTAGGCCAGGCTATAGTCGAGGAAGCGCCGGCCAATGCCGCGCCCGCGGCGGTCGGGGTCCACGCGCATGCCCTGAAGCCAGACCTGGTCGGGGGTCTGGAAGGAGATTTTGCACAGTGCGACGACCTGGCCCTCGATCTCTCCGACGACCAGGGGCCCCAGCTCGTCCGCCAGCCAGCGATCCCAGACATACGGGATATAGTCGCCGTCGTCCCAGGTGTGGGCGCAGATGCGCTCCATGGCGGCCCGGTCATCGGCGCGGGCGGGGCGGATGCTCAAGCCAAGCTCGGACAAAGCACTCCCTCCACGTGCCTACCAGGTGCGCTGAAAGGTCACGCGATAGCTGTAGTGGATGGGACCCAGCGCGCGGCAGCCGGCTTCGTCGGCACAGATGCCGCCGCGGATCAGGTCCTCCCAGACCGCGTGTCCGAAGGCGACGGAAAGGACGTGCGTGGTCTCGCTGTTGTAGGCCCGCCCGTCCGTCCCGCTCAGCACCCTGAACCGGTAGTCAGAGCCCCACATGGTGTACTCGGCCTTTCCGGGGCCCTTCGAGCCGGTGGTCACCTGCACGGGCGGCTGGTTGTTGACCTCTTCCAGCACGATGCCGTCGATGGGGGCCCCGCCGGCGTCCAGCACGGTGAAGTAGACGTTGTGGGCGCCTCCCGCACTGAGGTCAGGATCGGGGAAGGCCACGATATCCGCCACCCGAAAGTCCACCTGGGGAGCCGGCGTGTTCGTGGGACGGGCCGGGGTCTTGGTGGCCGGCGGCTTGGCGGTGTTGGTGGGGCCAGCCGTGGCGCTGGGTGGGAGGGGTGTGTCGGTGGGCGCGGGTGTGTCGGTCGCCGGCGGCGGGGTATCGGTCGGGGCCGGCGTGTCGGTCGCTACCGGCGTGCTGGTGGGCGGCACCGTGGTCGGCGTCGGGGTGTCGGTGGGCACGACCTGCGGAAGCGGTGTGTGGGTGGCGGTGAACAGGGGCCGGGGCGTCTTGGTCGGCGTAGCGGTGACGCGCGACGTGCGGCCTGCACCGGCGCCGCAGCTCACCAGCGCGACTGCCAGCAGGAGCGCCAGGCAGGTGAGCAGGATCAGGAAACGTTCTCTGCGTGACAAGAATGCAGCCTCCTTTGGAGCTCGGGATCCTAGATGAGCAGCACCGCGCTGCCGCGCATCTGAGCGCGCTTTAGCCGCTGCAGCACCTCGTTGGCCTCGTCGAGTGGGAAGAGCTGTACCTCGGTCCGGATTGGGGTCTCTGCGGCGAGGCTGAGCAGCTCGCGGGCGTCGCGGCGCGTGGCGTTGGCCACGGAGCGGACCGTCCTCTCGCCGTAGAGCAGTGAGTAGGGCATCTCCGGGATGGCGCTCATGTGAATAGCATTGATTGCCAGCGTGCCCCCCTTGCGCAGCACGCGGAGTGCCTGGGGCACGAGCCAGCCTGCCGGGGCAAAGGTAATGGCTGCATCCAGGGGATGGGGCGGCGTCTCTTCGGCGGCCCCCACCCAGGCTGCGCCCAGCTCGGCCGCCTGGTCCCGGTGCTCCTGTCCCCTGGTGAAGACGTACACCTCACAGCCCCAGTGGCGCGCGACCTGGATCGTCACGTGGGCTGAGGCGCCGAACCCATAGAGACCCAGCCTGCCGCCGGGCCTGATTTCGCAAAGGCGAAGCGAGCGGTAGCCGATCACGCCGGCGCACAGGAGGGGCGCGGCCTGCTCCGGCGAGAATCCGGCTGGGATCGGATAGGTGAAGCCGGCGGGCACCACGATGTGCTCGGCAAAGCCCCCGTCGGCATGCTGGCCGGTGAAGCGCGCCCGGTCGCACAGGTTTTCGCGGCCCTCCCGGCAGTACTCGCATTCGCCGCAGGCCCAGTTGAGCCAGGCGACGCCGGCGAGGTCGCCTTTGTGCAGGCCGGTGACTCGCTCGCCGACCTGGTCGACCACGCCCACCACCTGATGGCCGGGCACGATCGGGAGCCGGCCTGCTGCGACCTCCCCTTCGGCCAGGTGCAGATCGGTGTGGCAGACGGCGCATGCCTGGACTCGCAGGCGCACCTCGCCTGGTCCGGCATCCGGCACGGGAAGATCGGCCGGGATGAGAGGATCGTCGTCGGCCGGCCTCGGCGCCTGGAGGATCATTGCTCTCATGGAGGTATTCTACCCCACGAGAATGGCAGTGTCAACGGGCTGCGGCGGACGGGACGGGCACGGCGCTCTGCACTACGGCGTGGCGGGCAGTGGTGCTGTATGGGCGGAGACCTGCCTTGGTCGGGTGCTAGTTTGACAGGGGCCTGTACCATGGTATAATCGCGTTTTGCCAGTACGGCGGCGGGAGCTGGTGTCCGCCGCCGGCTGATGTCAAGTGTTTGGAGGACAGCCCTGATGTACGCAGTCGTTAGGACAGGCGGCAAGCAATACCGGGTCGCTCCCGGGGACTCGATCGATGTCGAAGTACTGCCCCACGCTGTGGGAGAGCAGATTGAGCTGGACGAGGTGCTGCTGATTGCAGACGGTGCCAAGTCCGAGATTGGCCAGCCGTTGGTGGCAGGCGCCAAAGTCAAGGCGACCGTCACCCGCCAGGCGATGGCCCGCAAGGTGATCATCTTCAAGTTCCGGCGCAACAACCGGTACCGGCGCAAGAAGGGCCACAGGCAGCAATACACCCGCCTGCGCATTGACGAAATCGCGGCATAGCCGGAGCTGAGGGAGTAGGGAAGAATGGCACACAAGAAAGCTGGTGGAAGCTCGCGCAACGGGCGCGACAGCGCCGGGCAGCGCCTGGGCGTCAAGGCGTATGATGGAGAGCTCGTCAGCGCCGGCAGCATCATCGTCCGGCAGCATGGCTCGCGTTTCAAACCGGGTGAGAACGTCGGCGTGGGCCGCGACTATACACTTTTTGCGACGGTGGACGGCTACGTCAAGTTCGAGACGATCCGCGAGGGGCGCAAGCGGGTGAACATCGTGGCGCTGGCTGCACCGGAGACCCAGCCGGAGCAGGCACAGGCATAGAGAGGGGAACATGAAAGAAGGGATCCATCCCAAGTATTTTGCGCAGGCTACGGTAGTCTGTGCCTGTGGCAACACCTGGAAGACCGGGGCGACGGTCGAGCTGATTCACACCGACGTCTGCTCCAAGTGCCACCCGTTCTTCACCGGCGAGCAGCGCATCGTGGACACGGCCGGCCAGGTCGACCGCTTCATGCGGCGCCTGGAGAAGAGGGCAGGCCGGGCGGACGACGAGAAGGCCTAGAACGCCGCAGGCGAGCAAAGGGGCAGAGTGTGAGCTTTGCCCCTTTTTCATTGATGGAGGAAGCCGGCCCGTCCCCAGGGGCCGTGCCAGGAAGGAGCGAGGGAGCTGATGCCTCACAGCTACAACGGCGGGTGGATCGAGGTGGTCTGCGGCAGCATGTTCAGTGGAAAGACGGAGGAGATGATCCGCCGTATCCGCCGTGCCCGAATCGCGAAGCAGAAGGTGCAGGTCTTTAAGCCGGCGATCGACAACCGCTATCACTCTGTCCAAGTTGCCTCGCACAATGGGCTCCAATGGGAGGCTGAGGCGATCCGTGTGGCCCACGAGATCCTTGAGCGGCTGGAAGCCGATACGACCGTGGTGGCTGTGGATGAGGCGCAGTTCTTTGACCTGGAGATATCGGCCGTCTGCGCCGAGCTCGCCCATCGCGGCCTGCGTGTGATCCTGGCCGGGCTGGACGTGGACTTTCGCGGTGAGCCGTTTGGCCCGATGCCGCTGCTGATGGCCGAGGCGGAAGAGGTGACCAAGCTGCAGGCGATCTGCGTGGTCTGCGGCGCACCGGCGAGCCGCACGCAGCGGCTCATCGACGGCGAGCCGGCCGCCTACGACGACCCGATCATCTTCGTGGGGGGCAGCGAGTCGTACGAAGCCCGCTGCCGGCAGTGCCACCGGGTCCCGCGCCGCACGGCACCGTAGCCTCCCGCAGCGTGGGCTGGGGGAGGCCGGGCTCCTGCTCTAGAGCCTTCTGACCCGCAGCCGGAACCCCTCGACGGCGACCACCTCTACCCTGGCTCCTTTTTCGATGGGGCCATCCTCGGCGATCGCGTCCCAGAGCTCTCCCTTCAGAAAGACCGTACCCTCCGGGTCGAGGGGTGTCTGCGCCTCGGCGGCCTGGCTGGAGAGCGCCTCACGGCCGGTGGTGATGGGATTGCGCTGCGCCCGCACGGCTTTGGCCACCACGAAGGCGAAGAAGAGGCCGGTGGCCGTTGCCACGCCGGCGATCACGGCGACCGATACGCGGTAGAGAGGCGAGTTGAAGAGGATCAGGCCCCCGGCGGCCAGTGAGGCGATCCCACCCACCGTCAGGGCACCATGCGTCGGCGCCTTGATGTCCACGATGAAGAGAACAAAGGCCAGCCCGATGAAGAGGAGGCCGGCATAGTTGACCGGCAGCATCCCCAGCGCGTAGAAGGCCAGCACCAGGCAGATGATCCCGACGATGCCGGCCGCATACCCGCCGGGGCTGGACAGCTCGTACAGAATGGCGTTGATGCCCAGCGTCAGCAGGATGTAGGCGACCGTCGGGTTGGTGACTGTGTGCAGCAGCCGCTCGGCGAAGCTCATCGGCACGTCCTGGACCGCGGCGCCGCCGGTATCGAGCACCACCTCCCGGCCGTTGACCGTGACCGTGAACCCGTCCAGCTTGGGCAAGAGCTCGTCCAGGTCCTGGGCGATGAAGTCGATCACACCGAGGTCCAGAGCCTCCTCGGCCGTGGCGGCCTTGGCCTCCCGGATGGCCGACTCGGCCCAAGCCACTGCCTTCTCCCCACGCCTCTTGGTGAGCGCGCGCGCCTGGGCGCTCATGTCCTCCTTGATCTTGGCCTCCATCGTCTCACCCAGGTCCTCTCCCTCGCTGCCGACGGGGCTGGCGGCGCCGATCGTGGTTCCCGGTGCCATGGCTGCCACATGGCCCGCCAGGGTAATCAGTGTGCCGGCCGATGCCGCGTAGGCGCCACTCGGATAGACATAAACCACCACCGGCACATCTGAGGCAAGGAGTGCCTGGACGATCTTGCTCATGAGGTCGATCCCGCCGCCGGGGGTGTTGAGCTGGATGATGAGAGCCTCGGCACCGCCTTCGCCGGCGCTACGGATGCCGCGCTCGATGTAGCTCAGCATGATCGGCGTCACCGCGCCGTCGATCTGCAGCACGTCGACGTGGCGAGCCTCCTGCCCCAGGGCGCTAAGGGGCGCCAGCGCCCACAGCGCCAGCCAGGCCAGGACCAGGAGCTGCATCAGCCGTCTCTTGTTCATCTGCTGTGACCTGCTCTCTGGGTCCATTATACTGCAGAGTCGGCCGGAAGGCAACGATCCTGCCCGAGGCGTGTTGGAGACCCTTCGCTTCGCTCAGGGTGACAATGCGAGGTAGGGGAGGTCCCTGACCTGGCTCGGAGATGGGCGGGGACCGGGCGGCATGGGGAGGGGGGGGTGGCCGGATCGCCCCTTCTACAGGTGGCTGCGCACCAGCAGCCGCTTCACTTCGCCAATTGCCTTTGTGACCTCAATCTCGCGCGGGCAGGCCAGCGTGCAGTTGAACACCGTCCGGCAGCGCCACACGCCGTCCTGGGTGTTGAGGACCTGCAGGCGTGCCCAGAGTCCCTGGTCACGGCTGTCGAAGAGGAAACGGTGTGCCTGCACGATCGCTGCCGGCCCGATGTAGTCGGGATTTGCCCAGTAGGAAGGGCAGGCACCGGTGCAGCAGCCGCACAGGATGCACTTGGTCGTCATGTCGAATCGCGCGCGCTCTGCCTGGCTCTGGAGGCGCTCCTCGGGCGGCGGCTCGCCGACGTTGATCAGGTAGGGCATGACCAACCGGTACTTGTCGAAGAAAGAGTCCATGTCCACGACCAGGTCCTTGATGACCTTGAAGCCGCGCAGCGGCTCGATCGTCACCCGCCGGCCCAGGTCGCGCATCAGCGTTTTGCACGCCAGCCGGTTGCCGCTGTCGATCGTCATCGCGTCCGACCCGCACACCCCGTGCGCGCACGAGCGCCGGTAGGTCAGGGTGCCGTCCTGGGTGTCCTTGACCTGGTTGAGCGCATCCAGCAGCCGGTCGGTCGGCTCCACCTCGACGGTGAACTCTGCCCAGTGCGGCCTCCGGTCCGTCTCGGGGTTGAATCGCAGGATTCTTAGTGTCGTTTGCATGGTTCTGCCTCATGGGCGCATAGACCTGATTGGTCAGTCCTAGTACGTTCGCGGCTTGGGCTGGAAGCGGGTGATCGTCACCGGCTTGTAGCGCAGCTCCACGCCCGCGTCCGTACGGTAGGCCAGTGTGTGCTTGAGCCAGGTCACGTCATCGCGCTGCGGATAGTCCTCGCGCGAGTGGGCGCCGCGGCTCTCCTTGCGCGCCAAGGCGCTTGTCGCCGTTACCTCCGCCAGCTCCAGCAGGCCGCCGAGCTCGATGGCCTCCAACAGCTCGGTGTTGAACTGCCTGCCCCTGTCCTGGAGCGATAGATACCGGTGCCGCTCCCGGAGGGCCCGCACGCGGTCCACTGCGTGCCGGATCTGAGACTCGACGCGGAAGACGCCGACGTTGTCCATCATCTCTGACTGCAGCTCGCAGCGGATGGCCGCCGGTCGCTCGGGGCCGCGGCTCGCAAGCAGGCCCTCCACCAGCGCGCGGCTCGGCCCATCTGCACCTGCCGGGAGCGGCGGCAGCTCCTGCTCGCGGACATAGTCCGCCATGTTGCGCCCTGCGCGCCGGCCAAAGACCACCAGGTCGACGAGCGAGTTGGTGCCGAGCCGGTTGGCGCCATGCACCGAGACGCAGGCACATTCGCCGGCGGCGTAGAAGCCGGGCATGGCTGTGTTCTGCTCGTCGATCACCACGCGGCCGTCGACATCGGTGGGGATGCCGCCCATGGCGTAGTGCGCAGTCGGCTGCACGAGCATCGGCTCAACCGCCGGATCGATGCCCATGTAGGTCCGGCAGAAGTCGGCGATGTCGGGGATCTTGGACTCGACCACCTTGCGTCCCAGGTGGCTGGCATCGAGGTGAACATAGTCCTTGCCGCCTATGCCGCGGCCCTCGCGGATTTCCAGGTAGATGGCGCGCGAGACGATGTCGCGCGGGGCCAGGTCCTTCATCGTCGGAGAGTAGCGCTCCATGAAGCGCTCGCCGTCCTTGTTGAGCAGGATGCCGCCCTCGCCGCGCACCGCCTCGGTGATCAGGATGCCCATCTTGTAGATGCCGGTTGGGTGGAACTGGAAGAACTCCATGTCCTGGAGGGGGACGCCATGGTGCAGTGCGATGGCCGGCCCGTCCCCGGTGAGGGCGTGGGCGTTCGACGAGATCCTGAACATACGCCCCATCCCGCCCGTGGCAAAGAGCACCGCCTTGGCGCGGAAGGTGTGGACCTCGCCGGTCCTGACCTGGTAGGCCGTCACCCCGGCGACGGCGCCGCCCTCCACCAGCAGGTCGAGCACGTGGTACTCGTCAAAGAAGTGGACGTCGTGGCGTACGCACTGCTGGTACAGCGTCTGGAGGATCATGTGGCCCGTCCGGTCGGCGGCGAAGCAGGAGCGGCGCACCGGGCCCTGGCCAAAGTGGTGGGTGTGGCCTCCGAAGGGGCGCTGCGCGATGCGGCCATCGGGTGTGCGGTCGAAGGGAAGCCCCCAGTGCTCGAGCTCGTAGACCGAGTCGATCGCCTCGCGGGCGAGCACCTCGGCAGCGTCCTGGTCCACCAGGTAGTCGCCGCCCTTGACGGTGTCGAACATGTGCCATTCCCACGAGTCCTCTTCGGAGTTGCCAAGGGCTGCGCTGATGCCCCCCTGTGCGGCGCCTGTGTGGGAGCGGGTGGGGTAGAGCTTGGAGAGAACCGCGACCCGGCAGAGTGGGCCCAGCTCCAGCGCCGCGCGGAGCCCGGCGCCCCCGGCGCCGACAATGACCGCATCAAAGGTGTAGATCATGGTCCCTCACCCCTGCCCCTCTCCCGGTGGGAGAGGGGGAAGAGATACTCCCTATGCCTTGAACGTGAAAATGACGTACGCGCCCAGAACGATGAGCGTGAAGGTGAGCAGGAGCAGCCCGACCTTGGCCGCCAGGCGCCAGCCCTTGGGCCGGACATAATCCTCGATCACGATGCGCATGCCGTTGGCGCCGTGAAGCCAGCCGAAGGTGAGCAGGAAGAGGTCAAAGACTCTCCACACGGGATTCTGCCAGCGCCAGGCGACGAGCTGCCAGCTGACCGCCTCCACGCCCATTCCGAGGTGCATATAGAGAAGGTGGAACACGGCCATCCCGGCGAGGATGACGGCCGAGATGCGGGTGAAGAGCCAGGCATAGAGCTCAAAGCTGCCGGCCGGGCGCGAGCGTGCATAGGGCCTGGTCTGCATGGTCCCCTCCCTCACAGCATCCGTGCCAGCAGAATCGCGGCGGTAGGCACGTAGACGGCCAGGAAGATCACCACCTGGATGCGCCACAGCGGCGCCTGGTAGCGCGCCGCGCCTGGGACAAAGTCGACGATCACGATGCGGATGCCGTTGAGGGCGTGGTAGAGGAGTCCCAGGTAGAGCCCAAAGATGATGACGAGCTTGAAGACAAAGGCGTGGTAAAAGACCAGGACCGAGTTGAAGACGTGGGCCGGAAAGACCATCAGGAAGGTGTTGACGATGTGCAGGGTGAGGAAGAGAAAGACCCCGGCGCCGGTCACCCGGTGCAGCATGAAGGCGATCTGTCCCTCCCGCCCCCGGTAGGTCACGTCCCTAAAGATGTGGGAGATCACTGCCATACGCCATCCTCCTTGTTTTGGTGCAGCATGCCTTCTTCGCGGCCCTGGTGCCCATCGGGGAGAGGCAGGAAGAGGCCCTCACCCCGGGAGGAACCGGCGGCGGCTAGGGCACCGGAGCGCCGGCCAACAGCCAGTCGTAGATGGCCCGCATATCCGCATCGCTGAGCCGGTCCGAGCTGAAGGCAGGCATGCCGTCGTCGCCTTCGCGCACCTTGCGCACGTACTTGTCGTATTCCCAATCCTCGCCTGCCAGCCTGGGGCCGGAACCGCCCTCCGCCTGCTGTCCGTGGCAAGCCGCGCAGCCGGCCTGGAGCCAGAGGTGCTGCTGCACGGCCGGCGTCGCCGTGGCGGGCAGGTCTGCCGGGGGAGCGGCGGGCACTTCAGGCGTCGCCGTGGCGGGCAGGTCTGCCGGGGGAGCGACGGGCACCGCCGGCGCCTGCAGCGAGTCGAAGAGCGCCTGAAGCGCCTGGTCGGACAGCTCCGCCGTCGAGTAGGCGGGCATGCTGCCCGGGCCCTGGCGGACGGCCGACTGGAAGTCGGCCAGGCTCAGGGACCTGCCGGCGAGCGCCGGCCCGGCCCCGCCCTGGGCATTCGTGCCGTGGCAGCCGGCGCAGGGTGACTGGGGCCAGGGGTCCTGGGAGGCGGCGGACGTTGGGGCCGGACCAAAGCCTCCGCCCGGGTCGGTTGCCGGCGCCCCGCACGCGTCTGTGCACACGCCCGTACCGGTGGACTCGGGGAAGGCAAGTGGGTTGTGCCACCAAGCGTAGATGTCCTGTAGGTCCTGGTCGCTCAGCTGTTCCGGGGAGAAGGGGGGCATGTTCACCGTTCCCCGGCGCACCAACCCTGTTACGTCGCGCAACGAGAGTGGTGTATCGACCAGGGCAGGGCCGCCCGCGGCGCCCTCGGCGGCGGCTCCGTGGCAGGAGGCGCACGCGGATCGCACCCAGAGGTCCTGCCCGCGTGCGGCGTCGCCGGTCGGCGGCTCGGGGTGCTCCTGGGCACAGGCGCCAGCCAGGAGCAAGGTGACCAGCAGGGTCAGGGCGATGGCGGTGCGCCTGCCATGGGCTCGGTTCATGCACTCCTCCGCGATGTAGGTGGACCGCTCAGCGGCTGCCCGATTCTACCACAGGGTGCACCGGGGGCCCAAATCGACGGGGACGGGCCTGCGCCGCCTGATCAGGACCGGCATTTGACCATCGGAGGGCACTGGGGTATACTATTTGCACTTCGGGGCGTAGCGCAGTCCGGTAGCGCACTTGAATGGGGTTCAAGTGGCCGTCCGTTCAAATCGGACCGCCCCGACTGGAGGTCACTTGACAGCGCAGGGGGCGCCTTCAAGTGACCTCTGGTTGTCAGACCGCGAATCCGCAATCAACTGGAGTGCACCCGACCCTCCACGCCGTGAACACACGAACGGCTGCCTTGCTGTGCGGTCCGGCGCGGCAACGGACTGCTTGACACAGCCGCGACCTTACTGTATAGTGATCTCGGCGGGGCGGCAGCAGGGCCTGTGTCCCTTTTGGGAGGGAATCGATCATGCCGATCCTATCGATGTTCTACGGCATCATAGTCCGGATGTATTTCTTTGACGACAGGCAGCATCAGATGCCTCACGTGCACGCAGAATATGCCGGGAGGAGGGCTGTGTTCAGCATCGATGACGGTCAAGAGCTTGCCGGGACACTGCCATCCGGAAAGGCCCGACTCGTGCAAGCCTGGATCGAGATCCATCGCGAGGAGTTGCTGGCCGACTGGCAGTTGGCTGTGAACGGTGAAGAAGTGTTCCGGATCGAGCCCTTGAGGTAGGAGGTGGTCATGAATCCGTATGTCAAGCAGGTCCAGCCTCTGGATGGCTACCGACTGGAGCTTTTGTTTGAGAATGGTGAGCGTCGTGTATTCGACGTCAAGCCTTACCTGCACCGCGGGGTTTTTGCCCGCCTGCAGAACCCCGCGACCTTCTGTGCAGCTCGGGTGATGGCCGGTTCGGTCGAGTGGCCAGGTGGTGTGGATCTGAGCTATGACACTCTGTACCTCGAAAGCCGGCCGGTGGCAGCGTCAGAGGCTGTCGAGTTGGCCACGGCGTGACCAGCCATCCTGTTGTGCACATATGGGCAAGGAGTCGAGCTGTACGGAACTTGCGGGCGCACAACGCCCCCGCGACTTCTGGTCTGGAGCACGGACAGCGTCGACCACTCCGACCTTTTCCAGCGTAGGTGGCTCATGTGCCAGGTGCTCTTGCATGGACGCTCCGAGGATGTTCGGCAACTGGACCTGCAGGAGGCTGCCAGATGCTAGACGAGCTGAGACACCCGGCAGACCTGCACCGCCTGTGGAAGCGGTTCCTGGAAAAGCATGGAAATGCTCCAGGGTAAGGGACCCCTCACTCCCATGCAGCAAGCGCTCCTGAGTCTGTTTGGTGCACTGCCGGACCAGGGGCGGTCCTGTCTCGCGGGCGGCACGGCCCCGGCCTAGTTCTACCTGGGCCACCCCTCTCGTTCGACCTGGACCTCTTCACCGCCGAGGCAGGCCTGATCCTTCCCTTCTCCTACGGGCTTGAGCGCGCCTGCCGGGCCGGCTGGCTGCACGTCCAGGTGGTGTGCCGCTTTTCGAGCTTTGTGGAGCTCACGGTGTCTTCCGAGACTGGCGCCGTGCGCGTCGATCTCGCCCTGGATTCGCCCTAGTGCTTTGAGGCCCTCGCACTGTCTCCGTATGGGGCATGAAGAAGCGACTGGCAAGACGTCAGCGTCGACAGGCTGCTGGCGTACTGCGGGCGCGCTGAGCCGAGAGCCGCGATCGATCTCTTCTTCCCTCCGCATTCCGAGCGCCTGGACTCCCTGCTCGCACAGGCCGCTCAGATATACCCCGGCTTCGACCTGTACTGGTTTGCCATGGCACTCAGTCGCGCCGCCGACTTGCCGGACGAGGCCGATCGCTGGCCGGCCAAGATGCTGGTCGAGTGGGAACCGGCTGTCGCAAAGGCCGCCTTTCAGCGTCTGGCCGACGACGTGATGAGCAGGGTCACCGGGCAACTGCGGCATCACGTGCTGGCTGCACCTGACGCTGGGGAGGATCGTCCGGACAGCGTGTTCTTTCGCCCGCCTGCGTGTGGCTGGGATGGCTGCGAGGAGCATGCACCTTGCCTGGAAACCTATGCTGGGCGGTGACCATTCAGTCCAGTTGGCGGGTGTATGGGATCTTACTAAGCAGCGTTCAGAGAGGCTAGTCGGGACGAGCCTCAGTTCACTTGATTGCAGGTACCGGAGTTCACTTGACGACGAAGAAGCCATCGTCAAGTGAACCAAGGCGGCCAGTTTGGGCACTGAACTGGGGTTCAAGTGGCCGACGGCTCAAATCGGACAGCCCCGTCTTTTTCTAGGCCTGGGCTAGGCTTCGTGGCGCCAGGTTTCTAGCTGCGCGGGGGCGGCGTCGCGGGCGACGGTCACCTGGCGCCCTCCGGCAAGGTCGCGCAGGGTGATGCGGCCGGCAGCGACCTCGTCGGGCCCGAGGATGGCCACGTAGGGAATGCCCCTGCGGTCGGCGTAGCGCACCTGCCGGGCCAGGGACTCGTCCTCGAAGTAGAGCTCGGCGTTGAGCCCTGCTGCGCGCAGCGCGGCGGCTGCCTTGAGCGAGTCGACCACAAGGTCCGGGTTGAAGCGCGTGACCAAGACCTGGGTCACCGTCTTGCCCACGCCGGGTGGGAACATGCCCAGCTCTTCCATCACGTCGATGATGCGCTCGATCCCGATGGTCGTGCCGGTGGCGGGCAGGCTGCGACCGGTGAACATGCCGATCATCTTGTCGTAGCGCCCGCCCCCGGTGATGCTGCCGATCTTGGGCTCTTCCACGACCGTCTCAAAGACGGGGCCGGTGTAGTACTCCAGCCCGCGCACCATGGCCGGCGAGACGCGGGCAAAGCGCTCGGGGATGCCGAGGGCCTCCAGGTAGCCGACGATCTCTTCGAGCTCGGACAGCCCTTCCAGGGCATCGGGAGAGCCGGCGAGCACGACGCGCAGGCGCGCGAGGATGGCCCGGTTGTCGCCCTGCACCTGGAGCAGCTCCAACATGCGCTGGATCGCACCGTCGGGGATCGCGTTCTTGCGCAGCTCCTCCTCGACGCCCGGCAGGCCGACCTTGTCCAGCTTGTCGATCGATCGGTAGAGCCCGGCCCGCTGCTCGTCGTCGACGCCGGCGTAGCGGCCGATGCCGTTGAGCAGCTTGCGGTCGTTCAGGAGGATGGTGAACTGGCGGAAGCCGAGGCGGGACAGGACCTCGTAGGTGAGGCTCAGGATCTCGGCATCGGCCAGCATCGAAGCCGGGCCGACGCAGTCGGCGTCGCACTGGTAGAACTCGCGGTAGCGGCCTTTTTGTGGGCGCTCGGCACGCCAGACAGGAGCGATCTGGTAGCGCTTGAGCGGCTTGACGAGGTCCGGGTATTGGGCGACCACGCGGGCCAGCGGGACCGAGAGGTCATAGCGCAGCGCCAGCTGCTCCTTGCCTCCGACATGACCCGCCTCGTAGATCAGCTTTTCGGCGTCGGGGCCGTACTTGCCCATGAGCGTCTCGCGCAGCTCGAGGGCGGGCGTCTGGAGCGGCTCGAACCCGAACTCTTCGAATGCGCGCCGGATGGTGGCGATCACGTATTCGCGCTGGATCATCTTCTGCGGAAGGATGTCCCGCATGCCCCGCGGCAGGCGGGGCTCTACCCTCTTGGCCTTGGTGTCCTGCATGGTCCTCTCCTCCATGGCATGGTTTCGTTGGACAAGCCAACAAAAGGGCGTGGCTCTCGGTGGAGCCACGCCCTGGCTTGGTCGTCGGGCCGACCTCGTGATGGGTCAGGCAACGGCCCCCGGCGCGTGGCTCACGTGCCTATGGGGATGGTGGGCGTGGGGGCGCAGCGGCGCGACAGAGCGGGCTAACTGCGGCACGTCCCAACACATCGTCCTGATCCATCCCTTCCTGGCGCAGAAGTGTACTACGAAAGCCCCTGGACGGCAAATCGGGCCATGGCTCCCTTGCGCAGAGCTGCCGCCGGCACGCCCACGGGAGAGCTGACAGGCGGGCCTGCCCACGCGCCCGCGAAGGGCTAGGCTACGGGGGCCGGAGGGTGGCGCCGGCCGATGGAAGCAGCCGCCCCGGCATTTGCCGGCTGCTGCGGGTGGTGGTACGATGCGAATTCGTGACTCGGGGAGCCGAAATCTGATTCCAAGGGGGGTGTATGCACAAGACAAGATGGTTCAAAGTGGCGGGCGGCGCCTTGGCGATCCTGCTGGCCTTGACGGCCGTGGTGTGGGTCGTGGCGCCCAATGAGGCCAACTCGGCCGAGGCCGGCATGGTGTCGTACGCGATGAGCGCACCGGTGGGCTCGGCAGGGAACGAGCCGGCCGCGCCGGAGCCGGCGCAGGCCGGTGCAGGGCCGCTGGTGATCCAGCCGGAGAAGTTCGACGTCTCGCCGCCGCTGCGTGACATCGCGCCGATCGTGACGCCGCCGGCAGATGAAGAGCTAGTCCGCTTCCACGAGGGGCCGCTGCCGGGCCACGACCGGGGCGCCACCGGCGCCGATGCGACCCTTCAGGATTGGCAGGGAGAGAGCGCCATGCCCTCCCCGATTATGAACTGGGAAGGGGTCAACAACCGGAATGGGGTGCACCCGCCCGATACCAACGGCGACGTCGGTCCCAACCACTATGTGCAGTGGGTCAACCTCTCCTTCCAGGTGTGGGACAAGAATGGCACGTCGCTCTACGGGCCGGCCAACGGCAACACCCTCTGGACCGGATTCGGCGGAAGCTGTGAGACGTCCAACAGTGGCGACCCCGTCGTGCTGTACGATCACCTGGCCGACCGCTGGGTGATGCTGCAGTTCGGCCTCACCACGACCCCGGACTACCTCTGCATCGCCGTGTCGCAGACGGCCGACCCGACAGGTGCCTGGCACCGCTACGCCTACGCGTGGCCCAACAACTACATGCCGGACTATCCGAAGGTCACGCTGTGGCCCGACGGCTACTACGTTGCCGTCAACCAGTTCAGCTCTTCGGGGTCGTGGCGCGGCCAGGGTGCGGCCGCATTTGAGCGGGACAAGATGCTGCTGGGCCAGTCGGCGCAGACGATCTACTATGACCTCTACACGCACAATGCCAACTATGGCGGCATGCAGCCGGCCGACTGGGAGGGTACGTCCCAGCCGCCGACCGGCGCGCCCTGCCCCTTCATGGAGTGGGATGATTCGACCTGGATCGGGCCGACCGATGCACTGCGCATCTGGAACTTTCACGCCGATTGGGTGACGCCCGGGAACTCGAGCTTTGGCGCCGGGCTGGAGCCGAACTATGTGATCGGCACGGCAGACGTCAATCCCACCATCTGCGGCCAGAACTTTTGCATCGACCAGCCGGGGACGACCCAGAACCTGGACGAGATCGCGGACCGGCTGATGCACCGGCTTCAGTACCGCAACTTTGGCAGCTACCAGTCGATGGTCACGAACCACACGGTGAGCATCGGCAACAACCTGGCAGGCATCCACTGGTACGAGCTGCGCAACTCGGGCGGTGGGTGGTCGATCTACCAGCAGGGCACGTATGGTCCGAACGACGGGTCGAGCCGCTGGATGGGCAGTATTGCCCAGGACCAGGCCGGCAACATGTCGCTTGGCTTTAGCGTGTCGAGCGGCAGCCTATATCCCACGATCCGGTACGTGGGCCGGCTCGCGGCAGACCCGCTCGGGACGCTGCCCCAGTCTGAGACGACGCTGATCACGGGCGCGGGCTACCAGTCCAGCTCGTACGGCCGCTGGGGGGACTATAGCGCGATGCAGGTAGACCCCACGGACAGCTGCACCTTCTGGTACACCCAGGAGTACATCGTGACCAACGGGTATGCCAACTGGCAGACGCGCATCGGCTCGTTTGTCTTCCCCGACTGCGGCCTGACCAAGGCGTTCATTGGGAACATTGCCATGAAGTACAAGGTGACGGTGCCCAACACGTACATGGTCCAGGCCAAGGTGCCGGTGTGGGATGAGGCGGGCAACCGCGTCGTGGGCGCGAACGTGACCGCGCAGTGGACGTTGCCCGACGGACGGACCATCACGCAGACGCGCGTGACGGGGCTGAATGGGGCCGCCGCCTTCGCGCGCGCGTCCAAGTTGACCGGGCTCTTTACGATCACGATCCTGGATGTCCAGGCGGCCGGCTACGAGTACGATCCTGCCATGAACCAGGAGACGAGCGAGGAACTGACGGTACCGTAGGCGGTCCCTGGCCGATCCTTTGCGTAAGAGGGGCTGTCTCGGAACTGTCATTCCGACGGAGTGCAGCGACCGAGGCATGCCTTGAGGGACGACGGGAGTCTCGGCTCAGCCGTGAGAGTCTGACTGGATGATGTAGCCGAGATTCTTCGTTGCTCGCTGCGCTCGCTCCTCAGAGTGACAGCTCGGGTTGGGGTGGTAGGCGAAACGGGAGAGACTGACCTCAGTCTCTCCCGTTTTTCGATCTAGAGGATGGGCCGTGGGGGCTTGGGTCCAGTGGACCAAGGCCCAGGGCCGGCTAGGGCTCCCCGAGCGGATAGGTGCGGCAGGCCCGGAAGGCGTCGTACATGGCGCGCACGTTCTCGATCGGCGTCTGGGCCTGGATGTTGTGAATGGTGTTGAAGACAAAGCCGCCGCCCCGTCCGAAGATGCGCACTTTTTCCTGGACTTCGCGGCGCACCTCGTCGGGGGTCCCAAAGGGCAGGGTCCGCTGGCAGTTGACTCCGCCTCCCCAGAAGACCAGCTGGTCTCCGAAGCGCTCCTTCAGCATCTGGGCGTCCATGTTCACGGCGGTCCACTGCACCGGGTTGAGGATGTCGATCCCGGCTTCGATGAAGCTTGGGATCAGGGGGAGGTTGGAGCCGCAGCTGTGCATGAAGGTCTTCCATGCGGTGTGCCGGTGGATCCAGTCGCAGAGCGCCTTGTGGAATGGGAAGTACATCTGACGGTAGGTCTTGACGGAGAGGAAGGGCGCGTTCTGGGTGCCAAAGTCGGTCCCCGTCACAAAGACGACGGCCACGCGGTCGCCCACGGCCCGGTGCAGCCTTTCCAGGTTGGCCAGGCCGACCTCGCACTGGCGCTCGAACACCTTGAGGACATAGTCCTTGCGCTTGACCGTGCTGACGTACCACTCCTCGATGTCGCGTATGCCCCTGGGGTTCTTGAGCTGTGTCGCCGGCACCATGCTGATGTCGCCGAAGGCCGTGCCGCCAAAGTTGGCGACGATCGCCTTGTCGGTCTGCTCGTAGAGCCGCTTCACCTCGCGCTCGAAGTAGAGCACCTCGTCGTCGGTGAGGAGCGTGAACTCTTCCATGTTGTCTTCGGGGTCCAGCTTGGCTTCGTCGATCGGCTCCTGGCGGATGATGGCGTCGAAGTAGAAGCCGCCTGCGGGCATGCGGCCGCTGGGCCGGGCTGAGCGGTCGCCGTCGGGGTACTGGCAGAGGTTGCCGTCGGCGGCGGGCTCGGTGTTGAACTGGCCGGGGACCAGCACGGGGGTGCCGTCGCTGAGCTGCCAGGGCTTCCAATCGTCGATCTTGAGGCCAAAGAAGCCCTTTTCGGGATTGACCGCCACGACGTCCACGCCGAGGGCATCCACGAGGTCGGGGCCGATCTCGCCGAGCATCTGGTAGGGCTCGATTACCTTGACCGGCGTGCCGGGGGGGTCGAGGTGCATCGCCTGGCGAAGGGCGTAGACGACACTCACGTTCATGCCTGTGACCAGGGTGCCTCCCAGGTCGAGGGGCACTCGATCGGGCTCCTGGTGGTTCAAGGCCGCTTGGACACGTTCCCTGGATGTCAGCATTGCATCCTCCCTGTATGGTGAGCTTGGGCAGAGCCCAGACATCTCTACCACAGCGCGGGGTGCGCGTCAAGTTGGGGATGTGCGGGCAGGGCGCGCGGGACGGGATCCGCCGCTCCTCAGCGGTCGCGCACGACCAGCGGCAGGAAGATGAACCTGGAGGGGGCGCCCCAGCGGGCGATGTAGCTGGAGGGCTTGTCGCCCGCGGAGGTGAACTCGCCGCCGAGGTAGAGCCTGCCCAGGGGGTCCAGCCACGCGGCGCGCACCATGTCGCCGGCGCCGCCGCCCAGAGGGCTCCAGGCCGTGCCGTCCCAGTGGGCTACGTACTGGGCAGGGGCACCGCCTGCCTGGGTGAAGTACCCGGCGGCATACAGGTCGTCGGGGCGGGCCGCGGCGATGGCAAAGACGAGCCAATCCATGCCACTGCCGAGGGCACTCCAGGAAGCGCCGTCCCAGCGGGCGATGTACATGGCCGGGACGTCGCCGGCCGATTCGAACCAGCCGCCGGCGAGCAGGCCTCCGGCGCCGTCAAGGGCCAGGGAGTAGACCGTGCCGGCGATGCCGCTGCCCAGGGCGCTCCAGGTGGAGCCATCCCAGCGGGCAATGTTGTTGGCCGGCACGCCGCCTGCGCTTGTGAAGGAGCCGCCGGCGAAGAGGCTGCCGTCCTCGCCCACCGCCAGGCTGAGGACAGACTGATTGCCGTAGCCGCCCATGCCGCTGCCCAGCGGGGACCAGGCGCTGCCGTCCCAGCGGGCGATGCGGCTCGCCGGGGCACCGCCGGCTGCGGAGAAGTCGCCCCCGGCATAGAGACGGCTCTCGGCGTCGACTGCCAGAGCCCAGACGGTGTTGTTCACGCCGCTGCCCAGTGCGCTCCAGGTGGCTCCGTCCCAGCGGGCTATGCGATTGGCCGGCGCATCTCCGGCAGAGGTGAACTCGCCGCCTGCGTAGAGACCCGCGGCGCCGACGGCGAGGGCGTTGACCGCACCGTCCACGCCGCTGCCGAGGGGGCTCCAGGCCGAGCCGTCCCAGTGCGCCACGCGGCGGGCGACTGCCTGGCCCGCGGTGCCAAAGGCGCCGCCCGCGTAGAGGCCCGCGCTGCCGTCGCCGGCCAAGGAAAGAACCCAGCCGGTCATGCCCTGTCCCTCGCCCAGGGGGTTCCAGGCAGCGCCATCCCAAAGGGCCAGGTAGCTGGCTGCCCGCCCTCCCGCGATGGTGAACGCGCCGCCGGCGTACAGCATGCCCGCGGGCGTGAGGGCCAGCGCGCTGACGCTCGCGTAGAGGCCGCCCACGCCCGTGCCCAGGGGGCTCCAGGCCGAGCCGTCCCAGCGGGCGATGTTGCCTGCGGGCTGCCCACCAGCCGTCGTGAAGGAGCCGCCGGCGCACAGAACGTCCCCGCCGCCGGGCGCCAGGGCCATGACCGCCGGGTAGTCTCCCCCCACCCCGCTGCCGAGGGGGCTCCAGGCCGCGCCGTCCCAGCGGGCTATACCGGAGGCCGGCAGCCCGCCGGCCTGGGTGAACCAGCCGCCGGCGTAGAGATCTCCGTCGCCGTCGAGCGCAAGGGTGAGCACCGTGTCGTCGGTGCCGCTGCCCAGCGCGGACCATGCCGCGCCGTCCCAGCGGGCGACGCCCTGCGCCGGAACGCCGCCGGCGGTGGCGAAGGAGCCGCCGGCGTAGAGGGTGCCGTCCAGGTCGAGCGCCAGGGCGTGTACCGTGCCGTCGGTGCCGCTGCCCAGTGGACTCCAGGCGGTGCCGTCCCAGCGGGCGACGTACATGGCCGGCGCCCCGCCGGCGCTGGTGAAGGAGCCACCGGCATAGAGATTGCCCTGTGCGTCGACGGCGAGGGCATTCACCCCAGCGTAGGCGCCCCCGAGGCCGCTGCCGAGGGCGCTCCAGGAGGCACCGTCCCAGCGGGCGACCAGGTTGGCCGGCTGCCCGCCGGCGAGGGTGAAGGTGCCGCCGGCGTAGAGGAAGCCGTCTGCGGCTGCCAGCGCGCCGACGACGGCGTAGTCACCCTGGAGTCCGGTGCCCAGCGCCGACCAGGCGCCGTCCTCGAGCCGGGCGACCAGGTTGGCCGGGACGCCGTCCACGGCGGCAAAGCTGCCGCCGGCGTAGAGTGCGCCGCCCTCGTCGAGGGCTAGGGCAGCCGGCCCGCCGCCGGTGGTCCCGGGCAGGTCAAAGAGGTCCGACCAGGCCTCACCGGCCTCCGCTTCGGGCGCGGAGGCGGCCGGATGCAGGGGCGCACCGGCCGCGGTGAGGAGTAGAATCGCAGCCAACGTGTACGCGATGATCGCTCTCGACCTCATCCGATGTCCCTCCTCGTGGAGTGAGGGCTCCGGCCGACCCTGTCCTGCCACCGGGCGTGCCCAGGATGCGGGCGTGGGACGGACCGCGGCCCTGCCGTGCGCCCTGCCCCGCCGGGTCGCGGCGCCTGCGCCTGATGGAAGGTGGCGCTCGCCTGGATGTGGACCGCCAGGCGGCTAGGGATCGAGCGGGCGGTCGCTGCCGCGGCACGGCTGCAGATGGGATTGTACCGCGGAACGGGGTGGCGGGCAAGAGAGGGGGGCGGCCCTGCCGTGCGCAGGGTTGCCGAACTCTGACACTCTGACATGTATTTGAGGGTACTATCCCAAAATGCCCGTTTTTCCAGAAACGACTATCGACCATCGCCTGGTGGGGGCGGCGGGGGAGGGATCTCGCGCAGGGAGACTGCGGTGCGACGGCCGGCCTCGGGGCGCGGCCAGATAGACGTGGCCTGGGTCAACGGCAGCATTGGGCCGTGGCGGCACCGGCTGCCCGAGGGGCTCCAGGGCCTGCGACAATGACTTGACAGGTTCGGGCAACCGGAGTACGCTGGTTCTGGCACCCAGGCCCTGAGCTGGCGCTCGCGCACTCCCAGAGGCGGAGCCAGGGGCTGCCGGCGACGGCGTGAGCTCCCCGCGGATCTGGCCCTGTGGCTGGGCGAGCTCCTGAAGGCAGGTCGAGTGTCTTGCCCGGTGCAGGGCCTATCGGGAGGGATCGGATGAAGCAGGGACATGCGTGGTTGGCGATAGCTCCGGTGCTGATTGCGCTGGCGGCGGCCTTGGCGTTCGGGGGAATGCTTGCACGGGCCGAATTGGCGCAGGGGAGCACGATCTTTGTGGATGCCGACGCGGCAGGCGCGAACGACGGCAGCTCTTGGGAGGACGCGTACACGGCCCTCCAGTCTGCCATGGAGGAGGCCGCGGAGGGCGACCAAATCTGGGTCGCAGAGGGGGTTTATACCCCCACGTATGAATCGACTCCAGGCGATCCGCGCTCGGCGACTTTTCAGCTGAAGAACGGCGTAGCCCTCTACGGCGGGTTCGACCCGACGCTGGGCGACGTCGGTTGGGAGGACCGGGACTGGGTGAACCACGGGACCGTGCTGAGCGGCGACCTGGGCAGCGTGGGGGATCCTGGCGACAACAGCTACCACGTCTTTTACCATCCGTCGGAGCTGGCCCTGGACGGCAGCGCCGTACTGGACGGCTTTACGGTCACCGGTGGCAACGCAGACGGCGACAGCCCCGATCGGTGGGGCGGCGGGATGAAGAACGTCGTGTCCTCGCCAACGGTGAGCCACTGCACCTTCTCGGCAAACTGGGCCGAGTATGGCGGCGGGATGCTCAACCACAGCTCATCACCGGCGGTGACCAACTGCACATTCTCCGGCAACTCGTCCACCTGGTTCGGCGGCGGGATGCTCAACATGTACTCCTCCTCGCCAACGGTGACCAACTGTGCCTTCTCGGGCAATTCGAGCCTCGAGAGCCACGGCGGTGGGATGTGCAACGTCGGCTCCTCGCCGCCGGTGACCAACTGCACCTTTTCCGGCAACCTGGCGGCGGAGGGCGGCGGGATGAGCAACACCTTCGGCTCCGCGCCGCCGGTGACCAACTCGATCCTTTGGGGAGACAGCCTGCCGGAGATAGCCAACGAGGAGAGCGAGCCTGCCGTCACCTACAGCGACGTCCAGGGTGGCTATGAGGGTGTCGGCAACATCGACGCGGACCCGCTCTTCGTGGACCAGGCCGGCGGCGACTTCCACCTTGGCCCGGGCTCGCCGTGCATTGACACAGGTACCAACGACGCCCCGAACCTGCCCCCCTACGACTTTGAGGGCGATCCGCGCGTCGTGGATGGGGATCGGGATGGCATAGCTACGGTGGAAATGGGGGTGGATGAGGTGCACGGGCACGCCGTCTACCTCCCGATTGTCCTCAGGAGCTATTAGGCGGAGGCGACCAGGGCCAGGTGTGAGCAGGCCTCCAGGGTGCGGTGAGTCTGGGGCGGCGGAGCGCTCTCGTGGCAAGACTGCGGGACCCGGCACTTGTCCCATCACGAGCGCGGTCCGGCATCGGACCCGCCCTGGACCTGGGGTTTGCCGGTGTACTCGCACAGGACGCAGTCCAGGCGCTTGAGATGGCCGGTGGTCACGGTTTGCTGCCCCGGCGCAGGGCGTGGGCAGTTTCCATTGTCGTGGTACTCCTCGCTGCTGCCGTCGTACACCGGGACGCCGGACGGAGGGCGCAGCGGCGTGCAGACAATGCTATCGGTCCCTCGTGCTGTGAAGATGGAACGGGATGGATACGTGCTGCCCCTCCGGTAGCTCGGCCCGGAGGGCTGACCGGATATAGGCTCGCACATCTCGCGGCGTCTGGCTGTGATTAACAACGAAGCCCCGGTTCGCACCGAGGCTTATGTTGTGGTTCTTGGGTGGGCGACGGGGGTCGAACCCGCAACAACCGGTTCCACAGACCGGTACTCTAACCATTGAGCTACGCCCACCATGCCGGGCCTGCGCCCGGACGAACAGTATAGCACCGGGCCGGTGCCGGCGCAACTCGCGCGGATGCCTTTGCGCCGGCGCCTTGCATTGCCCTAGGCTGTCTTCAGCCGCGGGTTCAGGATCCGGTCGAGCGCCGAGCCCAACAGGGCAAAGCCAATGCCTGTCAGGACGCACAGGCCCAGCGGCTGGATCAGCGCCAGGTAGTTCCCCTGCCACACCTCGGCGCGCAGGGAGGTGTAGATCAGGTTGCCCCAGGTGGGCAGGGTGCCGCTCACACCAAAGATGGCGAGCGTCGCCTCCAGGAAGACAAAGCCGGGCACCAGGATCGCCAGCTGCGGCGCGATCATGGGCGCGATGCGCGGGATCATGTAGCGCAGGATGACTCGCGCGTTGCCGGCGCCGTAGGCCTGCGCGGCCTCGATGTAGGCGGCCCCGCGCACCTGCAGGAAGGCCGCCCGGTAGGCTTTTACCGGCGTGCCCAGCGCGCTCACGAGGACGACCGACGCCATCACCAGCCAGAGGCTGAAGCCAAAGAGCAGCCGGAGGATCACGGCGACGGCCAGGATCGGCAGGACCATGGTGGCCTCCGTCAGCCGCTGGATCAGGCCGTCGAGCCAGCCGCCGCGCCAGGCGCCCACGGCCGCAAGCACGAGGGACGTGAGGGTGGTCACAAGGCCCCCGCCCAGGCCTATGATCAGGGCGGAGGGGGCTCCCCACAGCAGGGCCGACCAGAGATCGCCGCGTGCATCGTCCGTGCCGGCCCATCCCCAGACGCGCCCGACCAGGATGAGCTGAGCGTCCAGGTCCGAGTCCGCCTCGAAGCCGAGTGCGTCCAGCTCCACGGTGTAGGTGCCGCGCACGCTCCGCCCCTCCTCGTCCTGGGGGTCGGTGAAGAGTGCCGTGTACTCGGCAAGCCCACCCTGGCCGCCGCCACGGCCTTCGCGGCTGCGGAACTGGCCGGCGAGGGCGTGCGAAGCAAGGTAGCTGCGCGGGATGTTCTCCGAGAGATCGTATGCCTCGTCACCGGCCACGCCGCGCGGGGCGAGCGGGACCTCCTTGCCCCCGGGCATGATCCACCGCGGCGTCACAAAGGTCTTGGACGTCCCGCGCGCGAAGAGGCGCAGGTACATCTCCTGGGGGACACCGTGGTACGGGTAGTCGAAGGTGAAGGTCAGGCGCAGGTGGCGGGCCGCGCCTTGGTCTGGCAGCACTTGTTTGAGCGCCTGGCCGCTGCGCGAATCGAGCGCGATGGTGGAAGGCAGGTCGACCGCGCGGAACCAGTTGACCCACACCGGCAGCGCGTTCTGCGGGGGCGGTATCTCGCCCACCGCCACGGGCGCGGCTGCGATCGTGGCGGGGCCGCGCGGGACCGCGGCGAGCGCGTAGAGGGACATGGCGAGCAATAGCCCGATGATCCCGAGGCCGGCGACGGCGGGGGGATCGCGCACGAGCTCCCGGAAGAGAGCCGCCAGGCCGGCCGCGGCCCGCCGCAGAGATTGCCGGCGATCCGCAAGCCTGGCCCTGAGCTCGCCCGCACCTGGGCGCCGGAGCATGCCCTGCCGCTCCGGCCGCTCCCTGCGCCCCTGACGGGGAGTGCCGGGCCTGGCCCGCCCCCGGGCGGTCACGCGCAGGGCGCGGCCCTCCCCGCCCAAACGGATGCGCGGATCCACCAGGGCGCAGGCAAGGTCCAGCCCGATGACCAGGAAGCCCAGCAGGTAGGCAAAGATCACGACCGTGCCCACGGCGACCACGATGTCGTAGGTCTGGAGCGCATGGACGTAGGCCTGGCCGATGCCCGGCCAGTCGAAAAAGTACTCGAGCGCCGTCGTCATCTGCCAAAAGCCGAGCAGCGTCAGCGAGAAGGTGGTGATCACGTAGGGCAACGTGGGGCGGAGGAGGTACCGCCGCTCCACCACGCGGGGGGCCAGGCCCTGGGCCACTGCCAGCTCGACGTACTCCTCGGTGGAAAAGATGAGGAAAAAGCCCCGCCAGGCGGACACGCACTGGAGGAAGAGGGTGAGGAGGATGGCCGTCACCGGCAGGATCGTGTGCCTGGCAATCTGCCGGATGGCCTCTCCCTGGGTCTCGGGTGGGACGGTGTCGTAGAGGCCGCCAAAGGGCAGCATCTGCAGGCCAATGCCAAAAACGACGACCAGGAGGATGCCATGCACCCAGCTCGGGATCGAGGCGAGCGGCGCCAGCCACCCGACGATCCGATCGGGCCACCTGCCGGGCCGGCGTGCCAACGCGAGCGCCAGCGGGATGCCGAGAAGGAACACGATCAGGTCTGCCAGGCCAACCAGGAGCAGCGTAAAGGGCAGCCGGGTCGCCAGAATCTGCGTCACGCGAAAGCGGGTGTAGGAGGGGCCCATTACAGCGGAGAGGCTGGTGTAGGCAAGGACGTCCTTGCTCTCGGCGGCCATGGCCTCTCCCCAGCGGAAGGCCAGCGCATTGCCCAGCCAGCGCAGGTGTCGCGGCAGGAAGGGGAGGTGCAGCCCGGCCGATTCCTCCATCTCCCATTGCAGGTGCTGTGCCTCCTCCGCTGTCTCTGCGGTCCACAGCCCTGCGGCGAGACGGTACTCGACGCCGTTGCGGATGTCGTTCCGGACGACCTGGTCAATCGCGCCCCTGCGGTTCGCCAGGACCACGGTGGCAAAGACGCCGAGGGAAATGGTGAGGCCGACGGTCACCAGCCGCACCAGCAGGTAGCGTGCCAGCCTGAGGGTGCCCCGCCCGGCCGGCGATCTCAAGGCGCCTACCCTGGACCCGGATGGGCTCGCCAATCTGCGCCTCCCATGCAGAGTGAATCGACTATACAATGCAGGAGGTGGGGCGGTCGTTCAGGCCGGCCGCGGCCCTCCGCAGGGACTGCCGGCGACAGGCGCAGGTCCCCGGATTCCAGCCGCCGCGAGGAGGGGCAGGCGCTTGCCTGTGCCGCCCTCCCGCTGTAGAATGGGACAGGCCGGCGGCCCTGCCGGCCGGGGAGGAGGCCTTCATGGAGAAGAAAGACGCGCTCACCAAGGTGCTTGCCCTCGTGGGCACGGGCCTCGTGTGGTTCCCGGTCGTGGGGCCTCTGGTCTTGGGTGTGCTTAGGCTCATGGCCGGGGCGAGGTTCCTGTTCGACTATCTGATGCCGGGCGAGCTCTTTCCCGCCATCCTGGTGGGCGGGGGGCTGCTGCTGTGGGCTGCCCTGCGTGCTCGGATGCGGCGCAGGCCGATCGCCTGGGCGCTGGGCACCGCTGCCGGCCTTCTGGCGGCAAGCCAGGGCCTGGCCCTCGTGACGGGCCTGGCATCGGGCAAGATCGAGCCGAGCGGCCCCTGGTTTGTGCTGGTGGTCGTGCTCTACGCTGGGTACTGTGCCGCGGCCGTGGCGCTGGGCGTCGCCGGGATTCTCCTGGTGCGGGACCTGCTCGGCAGGCGCCCGCAGGCCTGACGCCTGCCCGCAGGCGCAGGGTTCGGCTGCAAAAGCGACTTGACGCCCCTTCCCCCGCCTGCTATACTCGCGGCTGGGCTGCCGGCGGAGGCCGCGCGCGCCCCTGGGAGAAGAAGCATTGTCAGAAACGTGGCGCCTGCTCGACACCCCGCCCTGCTCCGCTGCCCGGAACATGGCCCTGGACGACGCGATCCTCACCGCGCACAGCCGGGGAGAGGCGCCCTCTACCCTGCGTTTCCTGGCCTTTGAGCCGCACTGCACCCTGGTCGGCTACCACCAGGCCGTCGAGCAAGAGATCCGCATCGACTATTGCCGTGAGCACGGCATCGACATCAACCGGCGGCTGACGGGCGGCGGCGGCCTCTACTGGGACGCCGGCTCGCTGGGCTGGGAGGTGTATGCACCGCAGGGGCATCCAGCGATCGAGCGCGACGTCGAGGCGATGTACGCCCAGCTGTGCAGTGCCGCCGTCGCCGCACTGGGCCGCCTGGGGGTGAAGGCCGCGTTCCGGCCGAAGAACGACATCGAGGTCGAGGGACGCAAGATCTCGGGTACCGGCGGCACCTCGCTGGGCGGCTCGTTCATGTTCCAGGGCTCGCTGCTGGTCGACTTTGACGTCAACACGATGCTGCGCGCCCTGCGCATCCCCACCGAGAAGCTGAAGGACAAGGAGATCGACTCGGTCAAGGAGCGCGTCACCTGCCTGCGCTGGGTGCTGGGGCACGTCCCACCGATGGACGAGGTCAAGGCGGCACTGGTGGAGGGCTTTGCCCAGGCGCTGGGCATTCGCCTGGAGGCGGGCGGCCTGACCCCGGCGGAAGAGGCGCTGCTGGAAGAGCGGCTGCCCTATTTCGAGTCGGACGAGTGGGTGTTCGGCCCGCGGCGCAGCCTGAGCCACTCCAGCGAGCTGCGCGCTCTCTTCAAGTGCCCCGGCGGCCTGATCCGCGTCGCGCTGGTGGTCGACCAGAATGGCCGCCGGATCCAGTCCGCGCTGATCACCGGGGACTTTTTTGCCTATCCCCGGCGGGCGATCTTTGACCTGGAGGCCGCGCTGAAACACGCGCCGGCCGAGCGGGGGGTCATCGAGCGGATCGTGCGAGGCTTTTTCCGGGAGCACGAGGTGCAGATCCCGGGCATCACGCCGGACGACCTGCTGTACACCATCTACCAGGCGCTCGACAAGCAGCTGTACGTCCGGCACGGCATCCGGCCCGACGAGGTCAACTCGGTGTTCACGGTCGGGCGCTCGCTGCCCGAGATCACGCGCTGCCAGGTGCTGCTCCTGCCCTACTGCGCCAAGCTGCCCGACTGCGAGTACCGCTATGAGGCGGGCTGCATCCAGTGCGGCGGCTGCTCGATCGGCGAGGCTTTTGCGCTGGCCGAGCGGTACGGCCTGCGGCCCGTCTCGATCCAGAACTATGAGGACCTGGAGGAGACGCTCCAGCGGCTGCGGGACGAGGGGGCCGACTCTTTCGTCGGCTCGTGCTGCGAGGCGTTCTATGCCAAGCACCGCGACGATTTCGAGCGGATCGGCCTGGCCGGCATCCTGGTCGACGTCGACTCTTCCACCTGTTACGACCTGGGCAAGGAAGAGAGTGCGTACGCCGGGCGCTTTGAGAACAAGACCGAGCTGAAGCTGGACCTGCTCGAGCGTGTCGTCCGGCGGGTGGCCGGGGGGGAGGGCCGCTGATGCAGGCCGAGCGGTACGACGTCCTGGTGGTGGGGGCCGGGCCGGCGGGGAGCTGCGCTGCGCGTGCGGCGGCGGAGGCCGGAGCGCGCGTGCTGCTCGTCGAAAAGCGTGCGCAGGTGGGCCTGCCCGTGCAGTGCGCCGAGTTCATCCCCTGGCAGCTGGCGGGGCAGGTATCCGTGCCGGAGCGCTGCATCGCGCAGCGGATCGAGCGGATGCGCACATTCCTGCCCGACGGCAGCGATGCCGTCAAGCCGGCGGCCGGCATGGTCCTGGAGCGCGCCCTGTGGGACAGGCACCTGGCCGTACTGGCCCACCGGGCCGGGGCGGAGCTGCGGACCGGCTGGGCTGCGGCCGACTATGCCGACGGCACGGTCCTGCTGCGCCGCGGGGCGCGCGAGGCGCGCGTCCGGCCGGCGGCCATCGTCGGCGCGGATGGACCCCACTCAGCGGTCGCCCGCTGGATCGGACAGGCGCAGCCGGCGCTGGTGCAGGGCCTGGAGCACGAGGTGGTGCTGGGCGCGCCGCGCGCCGAGACGGAGGTCTACTTCGATGCCGAGTACCGGGGCGGTTACGGTTGGCTCTTTCCGAAGGGCGGCACGGCCAACGTCGGGGTTGCCGTCAACCCCGACATGGGGGGGCGGCCGGGGCCGGCGCTGGAGCACCTGATGGAGCGGCTCGGCCTCTCGCGCGGGAGCGTGGTGGGCACGTCGGGCGGCCCCATCCCTGTGGGCGGGCCGGTGGAACGGCTGCACAGCGGCCGGATTGTGCTTGCCGGAGACGCCGCCGGGCTGGCCCACCCGATCACCGGTGGCGGCATCGCGCCTGCCGTGCTGAGCGGCCAGATGGCCGGCCGGGCGGCGGCGCGCGCCGCACAGGGCGAGGGCGAGGAGGCGCTGGAGCGCTGCGCCCGGGAATGGGCCGATGCGATGGGCGGCCCGATGCGCCAGGCCACCGCGAACCGGCGGTACCTCGACGCCCGGTGGAGTGAGGATCCGGCGGTCCTGGCTGCGCTGGTGCGCGAGACGTGGATCGCTTTCCCGGCCTACGGCCGGCGAAAAGATGGCTAGGAGGATGCATGCAGAGTCCCGAGTATGTGCAGATCAGCATGGCGGCGGCCAAGTCGCTGGGCTACTTTCCGAACACTTTCCGGCGCGACTCGTTCCTGCGCGGCCTGAACCTGCTGGTCACCTACGACGAGCTGTGCACGGCGCGCTGCGCCTACTGCGGCCTCAACCGCGCCCGTGACGCCGAGGAGGACGACCGGACGTTTATCCGGGTGCAGTGGCCGACCTACGCGGTGAGCGACATTATCGAGCGGCTCAAGAACGACGGTGGCCAGCTGCGGCGTGTGTGTGTCGGGATGATCACCCATCCGCGTGCCTTTGACGACATGAACACGATCATCCACCGCTTTCGCACCGAGAGCGGCCGCCCGGTCTCGGCGTTGATCTCGCCGACGGCGATCCGCGACCCGAAGCGGCTGGTGCAGACGCGCGAGGCAGGGGCGGACATTGCCACCGTCGCCGTGGACGCCGCCACAGCGGACCTCTTTGACCTCTACCGGGGCAAGAGCGTGCGCGGACCTCATCGCTGGGACCTCTACTGGGAGACGGTGGCGGAGTGTGCGCGGGTCTTTGGGCGGGGCAACGCCGGCGTCCACCTCGTCGCCGGACTGGGCGAGACTGAGCAGCAGATGGTCGAGACGATCCAGCGCGCGCACGACCTGGGGGCCAACGCCCACCTCTTCTCTTTCTTCCCCGAGGCAGGCACGGCCCTGGAGCACCACCCGCAGCCGAGCTACGGCCAGTACCGGCGCGTGCAGCTGGCGCGGTATCTCATCAACCGGGGGCATGCGCGCGCCGAGCAGATGGCGTTTGACGAGCAGGGCCGGCTGGTGGGCTTTGGCGTCGACGACGACCTGCTGGAGGACTGCATCAAGTTCGGCGAGCCGTTCATGACCTCGGGCTGCCCGGGGGCGGACGGGCGGGTGGCGTGCAACCGGCCCTTTGGCAACGAGCGGGCGGGGCGGCCGATCCGGAACTATGCCTTTGAGCCGGAGGTGGAGGACGTGGCGCTGATCCGCTACCAGATGAAGGATTACGCGGGGTTTGGGGATGGGCGGGGATAGCCCTCACCCGGGCCCTCTCCCGAAGGGACAGGGAGACCGTCCCCTCGCCTTTGGAGAGAGGGATGAGGGGGAAGCCGGCCGCCTCTTTGCCCTTCCCTGGGACGAGCTCCAGGCGCGCGCCTGGGCGGCCCGGGTCGAGCACTTTGAGCCGTGGCTGGGCCTGGCGGTGCCCGGCGCGAAGCACTATGCCACCGAGGACTATGAGAACGAGCCGCAGCGCTTTGCCTCGGTCAGCCTGACGGGCACGGCCTGCGCGCTCGACTGCGCCCACTGCTCGCGGCGCCTGCTCGAGACGATGTACGCTGCCCGCACCCCGCGCAAGCTCCTGGCGCTGGCGCGCCGGCTGCAGGCGGAGGGGTGCCAGGGCGTGCTCCTCTCCGGCGGCGCAGACCCGCGCGGCTCGGTCCCGCTGCGCCCCTTCCTGGGCGCCATCGCCCGGCTCAAGGAGATGGGGCTGACGGTGATTGTGCACACCGGCCTTGCCGACGAGGAGACCGCGCGCGGCCTGCGCGAAGCCGGCATCGACCAGGCGCTCTATGACGTGATCGGGGACGAGGAGACGGCTCGCGCGGTGTACGGCCTGCCCCACGGGCCGGACGACTATGCGCGCGGGCTGGCGGTCTTGTGCGAGGCCGGGCTTACGGTGGCGCCGCACGTGGTCATTGGGCTGCACTTTGGCAGGCTGCGCGGCGAGCTGCGTGCGCTGGAGATCATCCGCCAGGCGGGCGCCGGGATGGTCGTGCTGGTGGTGCTGCGCCCTTTGCCCGGCACGCCGATGGCTGCCGTGGCGCCTCCGAGCGCCGAGGAGGCCGGCCGGCTGGCGGCGGTGGCCCGGCTGAGGATGCCGGCGGCGCCGCTCATGCTGGGCTGCGCCCGGCCGGCCGGGGCGGCCAGGGTGGAGATGGAGCGGCGGGCGGTGCTGGCAGGCGTCAATGTCGTCGCCTACCCCGACCCGGAGACGGTCCGGCTGGCGGCCGGCCTGGGGCTAGAGACGGGGTTTGTCGAGGCGTGCTGCACGCTGGTGGATGCGCGAGGGCGGGTGATGGCGGGATGACCCGGCCCAGGCTGCGAGACATGGGCCTGTCCGCCGGCGAGCTGCCGCCGGGGCCGAACAACGCCATCACCGACGTGGCCGGTGTGCGCGTCGGCCACACCACGCTCCTCTCGGGCGAGGGGCCGCTGCAGCCGGGGCGCGGCCCGGTGCGCACCGGCGTGACGGTGGTGCTGCCCCACGGGGAGAACCTCTTTCGCCACAAGGTGCGCGCCGCGGTGCACACGATCAACGGCTTTGGCAAGGTGCGTGGCTTTGAGCAGGTGCGGGAGCTGGGGACGGTCGAGTCGCCCATCGCGCTGACCAACACCCTGAACGTGGGGCTGGTGGCGGATGCCCTGGTGCAGTACCTGGTCGCTCAAAACCCCGGCATCGGCATCACTCTTGCCACGCCGAATGTCGTGGTGGGCGAGACCCACGACGGGTACCTGAACGACATCCAGGGGCGCCACGTGCGCGCAGAGCATGTCTGGGCAGCGATCGAGTCCGCCGCGCCGGGGCCGGTGACCGAGGGCGCGGCCGGCGCGGGCACCGGAACCACCTGCTTCGGTTGGAAGGGGGGCATCGGGACGGCGAGCCGCGTGGTCGAGGCGGCAGGAGGCTACACGCTGGGGGCCCTGGTGCAGTCGAACTTTGGCCGGGCAGAGGACCTGGTGGTGTGTGGCGTGCCGGTGGGGCGCCGCCTGCGGCCGCCGGCGGAGGAGCCAACCCCGCTGCGCGATGCCGGCTCCATAATGATCGTGCTGGCGACGGACGCGCCCCTCTCGGAGCGGCAGCTCCATCGCCTGTGTGTGCGGGCGGCGGCGGGGCTGGCCCGCACCGGAAGCTACTACGGCCACGGCAGCGGCGATTTTGTGATCGCCTTCACCACCGGCTGGCGGGTCGACCTGGAGCCGCCCGCCCTGACGGCGACCCAGGTCGTGGTGGCCGACGAGGAGCGCGTCCTGGGCCCCCTCTTTCGCGCGGTGGTCGAGAGTGTCGAGGAGGCGATCCTCAACTCGCTCTTTGCCGCCGAGACGACGGCCGGCCGCGACGGCCACGTGCGCTACGCCCTGCCGGTTGACCGGGTGGTCGAGATGGTGGTGCGCAGCCGGGCGGGAGGCGCGTGAGCAGGCCGGGCTGCGGGACGGTGCGCGCCCCCTACCGCGGATATGTCTCGCGGCAGGGACGCTTTGGGCGCGCCGTGCGGCTGCTCTCGGTCGAGGAAGTGGTTGCCTTCCTCCGGGAGCACCTCTATGCGGAGGAGGTGCGCATCACAGACGCCGGCGATCGCCTGCTCTTCCACGCGGTGGACGGCACGGACCTCTCCTCGCGGCTCGACGAGCTGGGGATCGACCTGCCGGGGATCTATGAGGCGATGCGCCGGGCATGGTTGGCGGAGGCGGAGCAGGAGGGGCCTGAGGAGGAGCGTGCGCCGCGCGAGCCCTGGGAGGCGCTGTACGACTCGATCGGGCTCTCCTCGGGCGAGATCGGGATGCGCCAGCGGGCCAAGCGCGCCTGCCGCGAGGCGCGCACCGTAGCCGGCGTGATCGAGCTACTGGAGGGCACCTACTTCGACGCCCACTTTGAGACCGAGGACGGCAGCCGCGCGTGGCGCTACTTCGACGCGGCCGACTGCTCGGCCCGGGTGCTGCGGCGGGTCGGGGAGGACGCCTGGCAGGAAGGGGACCGGCGGGTGCGACTCGATCCGGCGGCGCGGGTGCGGCACAAGGGGTCGGGCGAGGACGTCCACCTCTTCCTGCTGCTGGACCCACCCCCGGACGGCTAGCCGCGCCGCGCTGCGGTCACTTTCTCCTCAGCCTGTCGAGCCAACTCTCTTTCTTCTTCTCGGGCTGCACGGCAGGCGGCGGAGCAGGGGGAGGGTGCACCACCTGGGTACCCGCGGGCTCGCCCGAGGGCGACAGGTCCTCGCCGTCGCGCGCACGCCAGACGCGGAAGGGGTTGACCCACAGGCGAGAACCGCACCCTTCCTGCGGACAGGGTATCTCGCTGCCCAGCCACTCCTCATGGGCCACTGAGCGCCGCCCGCAAATGGGGCAGAACAGCGCGAGCCCTTCCTTTGCCATGCGCGCGGTCACCACAGCCGGTCCATATTCGAGCCCGATCAGCTCCGCCCTGTACACAGCGCCCCCGGCGTCGCCGGCTGCCAGGCGCGGCTTGCCGGGGTGTAGGGCCATCGATATGAGGTCGCCCGGTAGCTCAAGCTGTGCCACCACCTCCCCGGTCAAGGCATGCCAGACGCGCACCGTGCCGTCCCTGCCGGCGGAGACGACCATGCGCCCGTCTGGCGTGAACGCGCATGCCGTCACGGCGCCCGTGTGGCCTTCCAGCGTGCGCAATAGCCTGCCCGACGCCGCGTCCCACACCCGCACCGTCTTGTCCCTGCTGCCGGAGGCGATAAAGCGCCCGCAGGGCGAGAAGGCGCAGGCAGCTACTGCGTCGGTGTGTGCCTTGAGAGTCAGAACCTTCTCACCGCTGACGACGCTCCAGAGCCTCAAGGTCTTGTCCGCGCTGCCGGAGACGAGGAAGCGCCCGCCCGGACTAAAGCTCAGGGCCACCGCGTGGTCGGTGTGGCCCTCGAGTGTGTAGGCTGCCTGGTTGGTGGCAATGTCCCATAGGGTCACTGCCTGGAGTGCCGTCGCGATCCGGGACCCGTCGGGCGAGTAGAAAGCGGCGAAGATGGTGCCTAGGCGGCTCCTGCTGCCCTGCCTTTCTCCTGTGGTCGCGTTCCACATTAGGAGGTTTCCCTCGCGATCGCCCGTGAGAAGGATGCCTCCAAGCGCCGAAAAGGTACAGCACAGCACGTCCCAGGTATGGCCCCGCTGAGTGCGCAGCAACCGGCCGGTATCTGCATCCCACATGCGCACTGTAGTGTCGTCGCCGGCTGAGGCGATGAGTCGCCCGTCTGGCGAAAAGGCGCAGGCATTCACCCACCCGGCGTGTCCCTGATCGCCCGGCGTTTCGACCTCCGCAGCGGCCTCCCACAGCCGCACCGTCCGGTCGGCGCCGCCGGAGAGTACCATCCGCCCGTCGGGTGAGAAGGCACAGGCCTCTACCCAACCCGTGTGGCCCTGCAGGGTATGGAGAAGCTTGCCCGTGGTGGTCTCCCACAAACGCACCGAGTCATCCACACCGGCGGAGACGATCCTGCGCCCGTCCGGCGAAAAGGCGCAGCCCTTCACCATCCCGGTGTGGCCCTCCAGCGTGCGGAGCGAACGGCCGGTGCTTGCATCCCACACGCGCAGTGTCTTGTCGTGGCTGGCCGAGACGAGAAGGCGGCCGTCGGGTGAGAAGGCGCAGGCCGCGACCCAGTCGAAGTGGCCCTTGAGGGCACGCAGCTCCCCTTGCCGCGTGTCCATGTCCCAGATCCGCAGAGTGCTGTCCTGGCCCGCAGAGACCAGCAGGCGTCCATCGGGCGAGTAGGCCACGGCACGCACGCCGCCCGGATGGCTTCCGAGGGTGCCCGCGTGCCGCCCGCGGGCCCGGTCCCACATCTCGAGCGTCCCGTGCATATCGTCGCCGGAGAGGATCGTGCGCCCATCCGGCGCGAGCGCGCACGCCTGCACCCACCACCCCTGGCCGGCCCTGATGCTGAGCACACCCTCGCCCGTGTCCACATTCCAAAGGCGGACCGTGCTGTCCCGGCTGCTGGAGAGGATCCAGCGCCCGTCCGGGCTGAAAGCGCAGGTGAGCACCCAGTCCGTGTGTCCCTTTAGCAGTTGCAGCGGGTGACCGGTGGCAACCTCCCACACCACCAGCATCTTGTCCTCGCCGCCGGAGACGGCGAGGCGCCCGTCGGGGGAAAAGGCGCAGTTGTGAACGCTGCCGGCGTGGCCCTCGAACGTGCGCACGAGTGACTTTGACTCCCGGTGCGGTGTCTCCAGGTGCAGCCACGGCCGCGCACCCGGTGCGCTCCGCCGTGCCAACTCGGGGGTGAGGACGTGCTCCACTGCCTTCCCCTCCCACTGCAGCCGGTTGTACATCTGCTGCCACAGCAGATCGGGATGCAGGGCCAGAACGTGCGCCTCGCGCGACAGGGCACGCGAGAAGGCAGCCAGGACCCGCCGCCGCTCTCCAAGAACACCGTGGCTGTTCCGGTCGCTCATGCAGCGCTCCCTACCGGCACCGTACGACGAACGGATTCAGCTTCAGCCGAGTGCCGCAGCCCGGCTGGGGGCAGGCGATCACCTTGTCGAGCGTCTCCTTCCTCACCGGAGACGACTTGCCACAGACCGGGCAAAAGACCGACACTCCGGCCTCCGTCTCCCTCGCCGTCACGATGAGCGGCGCGCGGCTGCCCGTCCCGGCCTCTTCCCCGCCCGGCAGCACCTCCAGCGCCAGCCGCAGGTCCTCCTGCAGCGCCTGCACCCCGCCGTAGCTCTGGGTGACACGGCCCCTCTCATCCCTCTGCTGCTGCACACCCACCCCGGCAGCCTTGCGCTCCAGGAACGAAAAGTCGGTCAGTGCCCCGTACAGCTCGTCGTGCCGGCCGGCGTGTGCCAGGTGGAAGGGCAGCTCGCTCAGGCTGTGCGCGTGGTGCCCCGTCCACGAGCCGTCGCCGTCCGGATCGGCCTTGGCCCGGAAATAGTCCGCCAGCCGCTCGTGGTGGAGGGCATCCTGGCCGTCCGCGAGGTATGCTGCCGCCGCCGCATCCCGTAGTTCGCGGTGGTAAAAGGCGAGCGCCGGGACGCCCTCGACCATCCGCTGCGCGAGGTAGGGTGACAGGTCAAAGAAGAGGCGTGACCAAAGTACCACCGGCAGCCGCGGGCCGTCCGGCTGCGGAAGGGCCTCGGCAAGGAACGTGTTCCGCTCCTGGGGCCGTGTGCGGATCTCCCGCAGCCATTCGATCGTTTTGGCCTCTTCCTCTGCGGTGGGCTGCTCTGGAGCACCGCGCCGGTACGCGGCCGCCTGGCGCACCAGGTCGGGGGGCATGTGGTAGCTCCCTTCCATGAACCAGCCGTACACATCGAGGTCGCGCGACAGGAGGTCTACGAGCTCGTCCTCTGCCAGTCCGTAGCGCGAGGCGGCCAGGTAGCCCATGGCGCGCGACACCAGTACCGAGCCGTGGGCGGCCTCCAGCGCCAGCCGCGGCATCATGTTGTGCTCGATGATCCCGGCGACGCCGGTTGCCAAATCCTCCGACACCTGCCAGGAGGACCAGCGACGCGCTTCCTCGATGGCCAGCCTCAGGTAGAGTGGGTTGCGCTCCGACTGCTCGAAGCGGCCGAGAAGCGCCCGACGCTGCTCCGGCCGGAGCGTGCGTCCAGCACCGGTGAGCCACTGCCCCATCAACCCCTCGCCCTCTTGCGGCGACAGTACTTCCATCTCCTCCACCGTCCCCTGCCGGGCGCGCAGCGCGTCGAGTGTATCGCCCGGCCGGGTGGAGGCGATCACGCACACGTGCTCCGGCAGCTCCCCCGGCAGCCAGGCCAGGCTGCGGGCGCCCTGTGCGGCCGACAGCTGGTCAAGCGAGTCCAGGAAGAGCAGGAGAGGCCGGGCAGCGGTGGCGTGCTTCATGCGCTTGCCTAGCTCGGGGACCAAATCGCGGTAGTCGAGTGGAATGTCAGCCTCACTCTTGCTATAGCGGCGCGAGATCTCGTGAGTGAGGGAGTCGAGCAGGCCGCGCCCGTCGGAAGAGCCGGGGGTAGCGCCGATGAATCGGTAGACCACTGCGGCGCCCGGGTGAGCCTCTTGGGCTTGCTGGACCGCCTGTGCCATCAGCGCCGACTTGCCGCAGCCGCCGGCCCCTGTCACGCCCAGGGTGCGCCGGCTACCTCCTGACAGGTGCGCGGCAATGCGCGCCAGGAGCGCCTCCCGCCCGACAAAGTGCTGCCGCCGTTCGCCGGCAAAGCGCTGGTGGGCGTGCCCTTCCTCGTCCAGCGCCGGATCGGGCCGGATCGTCTCCTCTCCGGCGGCGGTGACTTGGTGGGGATGTTCGATCTCGGCCTGGATCACGCGCGCCAGGCATGCCTGCACCTCCTCGCACAGCCGCTCGATGTGATCCGTGGTGATGCCTGCGCCGGTCCACCGCGCCTCGTAGGTATGCACGTTGCCCGGCAGGTGCGCCGCCAAAGCCGCCTTCAGGCGGGCCTGTGCGTCCAGCGCCTCCGCGTCCACCGCCACCGACTCAGGGTCCAGGTCCACGAAATCCCGGAGCACCGGGCTGCCCCTATCCGGTAAGCCGGCGATGGAGCGGAAGAAGCAAAAGACATGCTCGCGTGCATCCGCCACTTGCGGCGCGCCGGCCGCAATCTCCTGCCCCGTCGCCGATAGGCTGTACTTGGGGAGGCGTTCTCCGTGCAGACCGGCTCTGCGCGCCGCGCGCTCCAGGGCCTGCCGCAGTGGGCGCTCGACCTCACGCTCCCAAGTCTCGAACTCCTCGTAGCGCGAGCCCTTTTGCCGCGGTTGCAGAATGTACTCCCCGTCCGGCAGGGCGTTGTGGTCGCAGCGGTACCACCCCTGCGCCCCAGGGGGAGCCCCCTCTCGCCAGCAGGCCAACTCGCGTTCCGGGCCGGCCATCCGCTCCAGCAGCAGGTGAAACTCCAGCGCGTTGACGGCGCGCGGCAGCGGCCGCCAGCCGTAGCGGTCGCCCAGCAGAACCAAGAAGTTTGGTCGCGGCGTCACCATCCGACAGCGCTCGATCTCGCCCAGGCAGATGCCCATTGCCTGCTGGTCCAACGAGGCCTCGCTGCTGACGCCCCAACGCAGGTCGATCACCTGGAAACGAGCGCCCCGCTCCTCGCACATCTCGCGCAGCGCGGGGAAGACCCGCTCCTGGAGGGCGTTGCGTTCTACCTTCAGGTCACTGAAGGTAGAGGAGACAAATAGGCGAAAGGTTCTTCCGGAGGTCGTCACTTTGGACTCCGCACATCACACGAAAGGGCCGGGAGCGCCGGTCAACCCAGCAGGGCGGCGTCAGCCGGCGCCGGCCTGTGCCGCGGCGGCGAGCGGCCAAAGTCGCCACTACGAGCGGAGGAGCGAACAGAGTCGCACCTACTCTGTGGGCGGGCTCAGTCACCCCCGGAGGCGTCCGGGACCACCTCCACGGCATCACCGGCCCGGACGGTTCCTCCTTCGAGCACGGCCACGAAGATGCCTTCGCGGGGCATCACGCAGTCACCTGCCTGGTAGTAGATGGCGCACTTGTCGTGGCAGACCTTGCCGATCTGTGTGACCTCGACGAGCGCCTCGCCGATGCGCAGCCGGGTGCCCACCGGCAGCTCGACCAGGCAGATGCCGCTGGTGGTGATGTTTTCCGCAAAGCTGCCGGCGTGGACGTTGAGGCCCAGGGCGCGCATCTTTTCGATGGATTCCCAGGCGAGCAGGCTGACCTGGCGGTGCCAGTTGGCGGCGTGCGCATCGCCCACGATGCCCCAGTCGGGGCGCAGCTCCGCCCGGCCGGCATCCCGCTTGGGGACACCCTTCTTCTGGCTCGTGCAGACCGCCAGCACCCGGCCCTCGTGATTCATGCTTCTTGCCTGTTCCATTCCCCGCTCTTGCCCCCGCTCTTGTGCGCCAGGCGCAGGCCGGTGATGGTCATGCCCCGGTCGACCGCCTTGCACATGTCGTAGACTGTCAGCGCCGCGATGCCGGCGGCCGTGAGCGCTTCCATCTCGACGCCTGTCTTGCCATGGGTGCGCACCGTCGCCGTGAGGTCAACCCACGCCTCGCCGCCCGACTCGCCCAGCACAAGCTCGACAGAGACATGGGTGAGGAGGAGTGGGTGGCAGAGCGGGATCAGCTCGTGGGTGCGCTTGGCTGCCTGGATGCCGGCGACCTGGGCGACCGTCAGCACGTCGCCCTTCTTGGCGGCGTTGGCCCGGATGAGGGCCAGTGTCGCGGGGCGCATGCAGACACGGGCGAGGGCGACCGCCACCCGCTCGGTGTCGGCCTTGGCGCCGACGTCGACCATACGCGCGCGGCCCGATTCGTCAACGTGTGAAAGCTCCATACCCGACCTTTCGTTGTGCCGTGCCGGCCCCTATCCGCCGATCTGTGACATGGTCCGGCCCTGGGGCACCCGCGCATCGCCCAGGTGGTGGCACATGGGCTTGAGCTGGATCGCCTGTGCCACAAGCTCGCGCGCCGCCTCCAGGCCTCCACCGGCCCGCAGCGCGGCGCGCAGGTCGACTTCCTGGTCCGAGAGGAGGCAGGGGCGCAGGCGGCCGTCGGCCGTCAGGCGCAGGCGGTTACAGGAGTGGCAGAAGTGCTCGCTCAGTGCCCCGATGAAGCCGATCGTGCCTTCGGCTCCGGGGATGCGGAAGTAGCGCGCCGGCCCATTCCCGACGGGCCCGGGGACCGGCTGGAGTGGGCCGAAGCGCTGCTCGATCTGCGCCCGCATCTCGGCCACCGGCACCGCGCCGCCCGCTGCCCAGCCGGTGCTGCCTCCGACCGGCATCCACTCGATGAACCGCATGTGCCAGCCGTCGGTCAGCGTCCTGCCCGCAAGGCCGGCGACCTCGTCGTCGTTCAGGCCGCGGATCACGACCGCGTTGAGCTTGATGGGTGCCAGGCCGGCTTCACGCGCCGCGGCGATGCCCGCCCAGACGTCCTCGATCTGGCCGCGGCGTGTCATGGCGGTGTAGCGCTCCGGTCTGAGGGTGTCCAGGCTGATATTGACGCGGCGCAGCCCGGCTTCGGCCAGCGCGCGTGCCTGCCCCGCCAGCAGCGTGGCGTTCGTGGTCATGGAGATGTCGTCGATGCCGGGGATCGCCGCGATCAGTTTCACAAAGCCGGGCAGCCCGAGTCGCGCGAGTGGCTCGCCGCCCGTCAGCCGCACCTTGCGGATCCCGATCTCGGCTGCGGCGCGGATGGCGAGGGCCATCTCCTCGTAGCTCAGGACGTGCCCGTGCCCCTGCTTTTGCACGCCTTCCGGCGGCATGCAGTAGACGCAGCGCAAGTTGCAGCGGTCGGTCACCGACACGCGCAGGTAGTTGATGGCGCGGCCAAAGTCATCCTGGAAGGGCACCGAATCGTGCTCCTAGCGGACTTGATTTGGCGACCTGTTCCGGCTCTTTGCGGCTCCTGTCCTTGTTTCGCATGCTTCGTCACCAACCGGTCCCGCATTCTACCCCGTGTCAGGCCGCAAATCAAGAGGGATGGGCGGCGGAGCCGGGCAGGTGTGCCGCAGCGCGGTCCCCGTTTTGACAATCGGCTTCCGGTGTGTTACATTTTTCACAGTACTTGAACAACCCGATCGCAGCATCTCCGAGCCCTGCCGCCTACGGGTGTGCAGCCTGGGACCAGGGAAGGATCCAGGGTGCGCCTATGGTGCAGGGCCGGTAGGGCCTGGCTGGAAACGGCCATGCCTCCCATCCTTGGAAAGGAGATGCGCTGACACCTGCCGCAGGCACGCGACCTTCCGCACATCCACGCCCAGCCTATCCTGCCGGCCTCAGCGCCTCATTTCTGAGGCGCTTTTTTGTTGCCCAGAGAGGGAGACTTGCCCGAAGGCGTGCCGAAAAGGAGCTCACCATAGAGGAAATCTGGAGAGGCCTCGTCGAGGCCGTCCGTATGATCTTGCATCTCGACCCTGACCTGCTCGAGATCGTGCTGATGTCGCTGCGGGTGTCTGGCATCGCGCTGGCCCTTAGCACGCTGATCGGCATCCCGCTGGGCGTGGTCATGGGGCTCAGCCGTTTTGTGGGCCGCAAGCTCGTGATCGCGCTGCTCTACACCGGCATGGGCTTTCCGCCGGTTGTCGTCGGCCTCTTTGTCTACCTGCTGCTCTCCCGGAGCGGGCCGCTGGGCAGCCTGGGCTGGGCGTGGGTGCCCAGCCTCTTTACGCCGGGGGCCATGGTCTTTGCCCAGACGATCATCGCCTTCCCGCTGGTCGCGGGCTTTACGATGGCCGCGGTCATGGGCGTCGATCCGGCGCTGCGCCAGCAGGTGCAGGCCCTCGGCGCAACCCGCTGGCAGACGGCTGCGGCCATCCTCTCCGAAGCGCGCATCGGGGTAATCGTGTCGATCATCGCCGGCTTTGGCAGCATCATCTCCGAGGTGGGCGCCGTCATGCTGGTCGGGGGCAATATCCAGCATTCCACCCGGGTGCTGACCACCGCCATCGTCCTTGGGACACGCCAGGGCGAGTTTGACCTGGCGATCGCCCTCGGTACGATCCTGCTTGCCATCTCCTTTGTGACCAATGTGATCATGCTGCGGCTTCAGGGAAGGACCTTTGACGAATGAACGACGTGGTGTACGAGCTGCAGCAAGTAACCAAAGCGTACGGCAGCCGCGTCGTCCTCAAGGTGGAGGGGCTGGAGGTGCGGCGGGGCGAGATCCTGGGCCTGGTCGGCCCGAGCGGCGCGGGCAAGTCCACCCTCCTTCGCCTGCTGAACTTTTTGGAGTCGCCCAGCTCGGGGACGGTGCGCTTCCTGGACCGTGCGTATGGCCCGGGGCAGGGGGTGCCGATTGCCGAGCGCCGGCGGGTGACGATGGTGTTTCAACGGCCCCTGCTGCTGAACCGCAGCGTCTGGGCGAACGTCCTGTACGGGCTGCGGCTGCGCGGCGAGCGCAGGACTGAGACCCGGGCGCTGGTGCAGAGCACGCTGGAAAAGGTCGGCTTGGGCGGAATCTCCAACCAGCGGGCGCGGACCCTGTCCGGGGGCGAAGCGCAGCGCGTCGCGTTGGCGCGGGCGATGATCCTGCGGCCCGACGTCCTCCTGCTCGACGAGCCGACGGCCAACCTCGACCCCTACAACGTGGGGTTGATCGAGGATATCGTGCGGACGCTCAACCGCGAGCAGGGCACCACGATGGTGATGGTCACACACAACGTCTTCCAGGCACGGCGCCTGGCCCACCGGGTGGCGCTCATGCTCGAAGGCCAGATCGCCGAGGAAGGGGACGTCCAGGGGTTCTTCGAATCGCCGCGCGATCCGCGCACGGCGGCCTTTGTGCGCGGCGAGATGGTGTATTGACCGGCAAGACCGGAAGATAGTGGACAGATAGGAGGAAAAGATGTCCAAGAAGATGTTTGGTTTGTTCATGGTACTGGCCCTGTTCGCCGGCCTGGTCGCCGGCTGCGGGCCCACCCCGGAGCCGACGGCTGTTCCGCAGCCGGCCGAGCCCACGGCCGTAGTGGAGCCGACCGCCGAGCCGACGGCCGTCGAGGAGGCCGACCTGCTCCTGGCGACCACCACCAGCACCGCCGATACCGGCCTGCTGGACTACCTGGTGCCCGAGTTCGAGGAAGTGTGCGACTGCAACGTGGACTATATCGCGGTCGGCACCGGGCAGGCGCTGGAGATGGGCGCCAACGGCGACGCCGACGTGCTCCTGGTCCACAGCCGCAAGTCGGAGGACCAGTTCGTCGCCGACGGCCATGCCAAGGAGCGCTTTGACGTCATGTACAACGACTTTGTCCTCGTCGGCCCGACAGATGACCCGGCCGGTGTGGCAGGCATGACGAGCTCGGTCGACGCTCTGAAGGCGATCGCCGGCGCAGAGGCGACCTTTGCCAGCCGCGGTGACAAGTCGGGCACCCACAACAAGGAGCTCTCGCTGTGGGCCTCGGCGGCGATCACCCCTACGGCCGAGATGACCTGGTACAAGTCCCTCGGTCAGGGCATGGGCGACACCCTCCTCTTTGCGCAGGAGAGCCAAGCCTACACCCTCAGCGACCGCGGCACGTGGCTGGCCATGGAGGACAAGCTGCCCGAGCTGTCGATCGCGGTCGGCGGCAGGGTCCTGACCGAAAACAAGGACAGCAAGCTGCTCAACCCGTACGGCGTCATGGCGGTCAATCCCGACACGCATCCTGGCGTGGAGTATGACCTTGCCATGGACTTTGTGGAGTGGATCTTGTCGGACGAGATCCAGGCGATGATCGCCGACTTTGGTGTGGAGGAGTATGGAGCGTCGCTCTTCTACCCCGGCGTGCCCGACGTCTCCGCCCCTGCACCGGCGGCCCCTGTGTTCAAGATCACGGGTCCTGCCCAGGAGTTGTCGTGGACCGAGGAGCAGCTGAAGGCGCTTGGCACGATCGATGTGCCCTACACCGCAAAGGACGGCACGACGACCACGTACAGCGGCGTGCTCATGAGCGTCCTCCTGGAGGCAGCCAACGCCCCGGAGGGCGCCACCCTCGTCCTCGTGGCCGGTGACGGCTTCACGGCCGAGGTCCCGCTGGCTGACGTTGCCTCGTGCGCGGACTGCATCGTCGCCTTCGACCCCGATGGCGGGCTGCGCTCCGTCCTGCCGAGCCAGGGCGGCAAAGCCCAGGTCAAGGACCTCGTCGAGATCCAGATCGCCGGCGGAACGCCGGCTGAAGCACCCGCCGCGGGCATCCCCGAGGGCGCCGCGCTCAAGATCACGGGCAAGGTCGGCCAGGAGATCGGCTGGCTGGAGGCGGATGTGCGTGCCATGGAGACCATGGAAGCGCAGTCGACCAACAAGTCGGGCGAGACCGAGACCTACACGGGTGTCCTGATGAGCAAGCTGCTGGAGCTGGCAGCACCGGCCCCGGACGCGACGACGCTTGTCTTTGTCGCCGACGACGGCTACACCGCCGAGGTCCCGCTGGCCGACGTGCTGGCCTGTGCCGACTGCATCGTTTCCTTCCGCAGCAACGGCGGTTTCTCGACCGTCCTGCCCGGATTCGCCGGCAGCGCGCAGGTCAAGGGGGTCATCGAGATACAGGTCAAGTAGCGGGCTAGGGGGCTCGGCCGGAGACCTTCGGGCATCCTATGCGAGGCGAGGTGCAGCGCACCCCCTGCGGGGGCAGGCCGTGAAGGTGCGCTGCACCTATGGTGCTTGAGGTGTGGGAACCTAGAGATGCAGCGACGAACCTATTACTCCACCCGTGATCTGCTGATGGTGGCCGCCCTGGCCGCGCTTGGCGGCGTGGTGGGCACGTATGTCAACGCCGTCGGCGACTTTTTCCAGTCAGTGCTCGGTTTCTCGGGCACGGCGCAGTGGGCGGCCGGACTGCATGTCCTGTGGCTGACGTTGGCCGTGGGGCTGACCCGCAAGCAGGGCGCGGGCACGATCACCGGGCTACTCAAGGGAGGGGTTGAGCTGCTTACCGGCAACACCCATGGGCTGCTGGTGGTGTTGGTGGACGTGGCAGCCGGGCTGCTGGTCGACCTCGGCTTCCTTCCTTTTCGCAACAAGGACTCGCTGGCTGCCTACTGCGCCGCCGGCGGACTGGCCGCGGCGTCCAATGTCTTTGTCTTCCAGCTCCTTGCTTCGCTCCCCGTCGACACGCTGGCTTACTGGGCGATGCTGCTGGTGGGGGGTGTGGCCCTGCTCTCTGGCGTGCTCTTTGCCGGGGTGCTGGGCAGGGGGGTGCTGGGCTCGCTGCGCCGCGCCGGGGTGGTCAAGGATGCGGCTCCGGTGCCGATGGGACGCCGCGCGTACCCGATCTTTTTGGCCGTCGCAGCCCTGCTGGCGGTGGTGTTGACGGTTTACCTGCGCGGCGCGCTGCGCGGTCCAGCAACAGTCCACATTGGCGGAGAGGTGGCTGCGCCGTACGACTATCCTGCCGAGCATGGCGACCTAGGCGCAACCACGGCGGAGGGGACGCTTCGCGAGGTGACCGGACAGTACAGGGGTGTGCCGGTCCGAGAGCTTCTCGCCGCGGCCGAGCCGGGGCCGTGCGCCGGCATGTTGTTGGTGCGCGCCACGGATGGCTATGCCTTTTTCATCGGCCTGGACGAGGTGCGCGACAACGATGCCCTGCTGCTCTCGCCACAGGGCGAGGGGGACGACGCCTCCTACAACATGGTCGGCGCGCTCAACGCCAAGGCCTGGGTGCGCGGGGTGAAGGAATTGGTCCTGGTCGCCACGTCGACGCTGGAGGTGAGCGGCGCCCTGGCAGCGCCGGCTCCTTACGACCCGGACGACTGGCAGTTCGACATGGACAGCACGCGCCTGGACCTGGGCGACGGCGCGCGCAAGCTGCAGGGTGTGTCGCTCGGCAAGGTGCTGGCGACCATGGAGCCACAGGACTCGGCTGAGACGGTCGTGGTCTACACGAGCGGCGAACCCCTGTCGCTGCCGCTGGTCGACGTGCTCAAGGACGACGACCTGCGGGTCTTTACCGTCATCGGCGACACGGACGTGACCTTTGCGCTGGCCCGCATGGACGGCGAGGTCCTGGCCCCCCAGGTCACGCGCATCGAGGTCCGATGATCTCTGTCGAAGGCCTGAGCTTTCGCTTCCGGGGCAGCGAGGCATATGCGCTGCGCGACCTCTCCTTGAGGGTCGCGCCGGGTGAGTTCCTGGTCGTCACAGGGCCGTCCGGATGCGGCAAGAGCACCCTCGCGCTCGCCATCGGCGGGTACCTCTTCCGGCAGTTCGACGGCGAGGCCGAAGGGCGCGTCAGCGCCGGCGGGATCGACGTCCGAAACAGCCCCATCTACGACACAGCGGAAATCGTCGGCCTGGTCCAGCAGAACCCGGAGGCCCAATTCTGCACCTTGACGGTACGCGACGAGGTTGCCTTCGGGCTGGAGAATCGCTGCCTGGCCCGAGACGAAATCAGGAACCGGATGGGCTGGGCGCTTGGCATCGTGGGTGCGGAGCACCTGCAGGATAGGGCGCTGGCCACCCTCTCGGGCGGGGAGAGGCAGAAGGTCGCCATCGCGGCGATGATGGCAGCCAAGCCGCAGGTGCTGATCTTTGACGAGCCGACCTCCAACCTGGACCCGACGGCCACGGCGGAGGTGTTCGGCGTCATCGAGCACATCCGGGAGAGGGCCGGCATCACGGTCGTCGTCATCGAGCACAAGGTAGACTATCTGCGGCGCTTTCGCCCGCGCCTGGTCGAGATGGAGGAAGGCCGGATCGTGCGCGACGGCGCCATGCCGCCGGCCGGCGGGAGCGGGCAGGCGGCCGAAATCGGCACTACGAACGGCTCAGGGCGGGTGGCTGACGTCGCTGCTGCGACTGCCCCTCTCATCCGGGTCGAGGAGCTGGACGCCGGCTACCAGGGCATCCCTGTGTTGCGGGGGCTCTCGCTGGAGGTGCGGCCCGGCGAGCTGGTTTCGGTCATGGGGGACAACGGCTCGGGCAAGACGACGTTCCTCCATTGTCTGCTTGGGCTGCGCCGGCCCATTCGGGGCCGGGTCGAGGTGGCAGGTCGTGACACCTGCCAGACGCCCGTCTCGGAGATGGCCCGCGAGGTGGGGTTTGTCTTCCAGAACCCTGACCACCAGCTCTTTGCCGACAGTGTATGGAAAGAGGCAACCTTTGCCGCCCGGAACATGGGCGTGCTGGACGCTGCGACGGAGGAGCGCGTCGGGCAGCTGCTCGCCCGCAGCGGTCTGGGCGACCGGCGAGACGACCACCCCTATCGCCTCAGCTACGGCCAGAAGCGCCGCCTGAACCTGATCTCGGTGTTGAGCTACGCACCGCGCCTGATCCTGCTGGACGAGGTGCTGATCGGCCAGGACCCGGCCAACGCCGCCTTCCTGCTCGGACTGCTGAAGGAGCACGCTGCGGCGGGCGGTGCGGTGGTCATGGTCAACCATGCGCCCGACGTCACGCGCCGCTACGCCAGCCGCCTGGTCTTTTTCGACGGCGGCACGATTGCGGTGGATGCCCCGGTCGATCAGGCATTCGACCGGCTGCGTGCCCTTGGGAAGGACGCCTATGCCGGCTAGACACAGCGGGCTACAGGCGCTTCGCATTGCCTACCAACCCGGCGACTCGTTCCTCCACCGCCTGCACCCCCTCACCAAGGCGGCATGGCTGGTCGTGGGCACGCTGCTCGTCTTCCTGGTGCGCAGCCCGTGGGCGGTGGCCGGGGCGGTGGTCCTGCTGCTGGCCGGGTTCCCGGCCGCCGGCGTGCGGCTGGGCCGCCTCCGCGGAGCGCGCCTGTTTGTGAGCACGGCGCTTCTGCTGGGGCTGCTGCAGGTGGTGTTCACCCGGGAAGGGCCTGCCTGGCTCACCGCCGGGCCCCTGACCGTCACTGCCGCAGGGGTGGAGGCGGGTGTCTACATCGCCGGCCGTTTCCTCAGCGTGATCCTGCTGAGCTACCTCTTTGTGCTGACTACCGAGCCGAACGACCTGGCGTACGCGCTGATGCGCGCCGGACTGCCCTACCGGTATGGGTTTGCCCTCATCACCGCGCTGCGGCTCGTGCCGACCTTTGAGCAGGAAGGGCAGATTGTCTACGACGCGCAGCGGGCGCGCGGGGTGCGCTACGACGTACGGAGCCCGCGCCGGCTCCTGACCCTGGCCCAGCAGTTCGTCCTGCCGCTGCTGGTCTCGGCGCTGGGCAAGGTGGACTCGCTCGCGGTGTCGATGGAAGGCCGCTGCTTCGGCAAGCATCCGACGCGCACGTTCCTGCGCGAGGTACGCGCAACGCGGCTGGATGCTATCGCCCTGGGGGTATTGGTGTTGGCGGTGGCGGGCAGCCTGGCCTGGCTGGGGGCAAAGTAAAACAACCGGAGGCTTACTGGTGAAGAAGACCTGGTGGATTCTGTTGGTCCTGGCTGCGCTGATCCTTGGCGGCGCGGCGGTGGCGGTGGCGACGGGGGCGAAGGTGGCCGCTCCGGCCCGCTCGGCGTTCCACTTTCCGTGGGCGCTGCTGGCCGAAGAGGCCGAGACGATGAACGACTGTGTCGAGTGCCACGAACCGGACAAGTTCCACACCTGTACCACCTGCCACGACGATCATGGCTCGGCAGAGATGGCGAACGTGCCCTTCGACGACCTGATCCTGCTGCAGGGGGATGTGCCAGAGCCGGGATACATCCCGGTGAACGAGATCCTGCCCTACCGCGACCAGCCCGGCACCCACGTGACGCTGCTCGACCTGCTGGCTGAGCAGGGCGTGACCGATTTCGAGACGATCACCCTCGCCTCGCGCGATGAGGGCTGGATCACCGTCGACCGCGCTAACCTGACCACGGAGGGGCTGCTGCTGCCCCACGTGGACGGCGTCCGTTTTGCCGCGGAGAACCTGCATGTTTCCACCTGGCTGAAGGGTGTGTGGCGGATCATCGTCGTCGGCCCCGAGAAGCCCCTGACCCTGGACGGCTACCGCACCTCGATCGGCCGGCTGCTGCTGGGACCGACGGCCAGTGCGACGATCGAGCAGACCGACGTGATGCTGCGAAGCGAGACCGACGGCCAGGTGCGCAAGGCCAAGACGGCCTCGCGCGTCGAGGGACCGGGCCTCGAGAGCCTGGTGGCCGATCCGGACTTTGACACGCTGCTGGTGCGCGACGCCGCGGGCGGGGAGCACACGCTGACCGCCGCCGAAGCCAAGGGGTCCGTCCTGGCACAGATGGGCAAGCAGGTCGTCCTCGTTCTCCCCAGCCGCAGCCGGGCGCAGTGGATTGCCGGCGTGGTCGAGCTGGTGTCGGAGGACTAGCCGATGGCCAACCGTGTGCGAAGGATGAGCGTGTTGGTCCTTGTCCTGCTCTTCTGCCTGGCGGGCTGTGGGCGCAGCTGGCAGGCGACTGTGCTTGCCCCGGACGGCAGCCCTGTGGCCGTGGGCGCGGATGCCCTGGAGGGGCTGGCGGAGTTTGGCGAAGAGCGCGGCATCCCCGTGGAGCGGGTGCTCTGGACGGCGGGGCACTCGGCCGTGGAGCGACTGGTCTTGACCGAGCCGAAAGGTGCCGTCCATGAGCTCGATTGGGCGGAGGCCGCCGGGGACGCCTGGTGGCAGGAGGGCGGGAAGGTGGAGGCCGGCGGGGCGCGCTTCCCGGTCGCCCGGGTGGAGGCGCGGCCGCCCGAGATGCTAAGCCGAGTGGAGGCCAGCATCACCGACATCGCGCCGACCGCTGCGGCGGTGCTGGGGCTGCCGGCCCCGGCACAGGCGACGGGCCGCGCCCTGGATGCGCCGGGTGCGCGCCGCGTACTGCTGCTGTTCCTCGACGGCTTTGGATACCTGCGCTATACCGAGGCGCTGGACGCTGGCCTGATCCCGAGCCTGGCGGCGCTGCCGGAACCCCTGCTCGGGCTGACTGAGTATCCGCCCAGCACCCGTGTGGGCACGGCCGCCCTGCTGACGGGTGCATCGTCGCGCGTCAACGGCGTGGACGGCCGCAGCACACGCAGCACTGAGTCAGAGACGCTCTTTGACGTGGCGGATGCGGCCGGCCTGGAAGTCGTCTCGGTGGAAGGCGAGGCGCTCGCCTTTAACTTGCGAGCGACCGAGATCCAGCTCTCCGGCGACCGCGACGGCAATGGGGGCACCGATGACAATGTGTTCGCCAATGCCCTCTCGGTGCTGGAGGATGGGATGCCGGACCTCTTCTTCGTCCACTTTCACGGCATCGACGATGCCGGGCACACGCACGGCATCCAGAGCCCGGAGGAGGAGGCCAAGATACAGGAGGTCGACGCGATGGTGGGCCGTCTGCTCGAGGCGCTGCCGGAGGATACGCTGACCGTGATCTTTGCCGACCACGGGATGCACCAGGTCGAGGAGGAGGAGAGGCTGGGCAATCACGGCAACTTGGTGGTGCGGGATATGTTCATCCCGATTTGGTTGGTACACAAGCCATAGAGTGCAAAAGGAGGAAAGAATGACTGGGAAGAAGTTGATCGTCGTGCTGTCGTTGTTGGCGGTGTTGGTGGCCGGGTGTGGCGGGGCAGCGCCCAAGGTCGAGTGGACGCTTGGCGTCAGCGGTGCGGTAGACACGCCGCTGAGCCTGAGCTTTGCCGACCTGGCTGACCTGCCCCAGTCGGAGCTGAGCGGCATACTGATGGAAAAGTCGCTCGGCGAGGACACCACCGGCGACTGGAGCGGTGTGGCCCTGGCAGAGCTGCTGGCAAAGGCGGGGGCAGCTGAGTACGTGAGCATCACTGCGGTCGCCAGCGATGGGTATGCCATCGAGATCAGCAAGGACGAGCTGCAGGATGCGATCGTCGCGCTGAAGGAAAACGGCAAGTGGATCGCCGAGGTCGACGTGGACCATGGCCCGCTCCGCCTGGTTTGCCCCCACACGCCCGCCAACCGCTGGGTGTACCAGGTGATGGAGCTCCAGGTCAATGCCGAAGCCGCCGGCGTGCCCGACGACGCCGATTTCAAGATCACGGGCAACGTCCAGACGGAAGTGGGTTGGACCGAGGAAAAGATCCGCTCGATGGACACCATCGACGTCGAGTACACCAACAAGGATGGGGAGACGGCCACGTACACGGGCGTGCGGATCAGCGACCTGTTGTCCAAGGCCGACCCCAAGGATGGGGCAGCCACGGTCGCGTTCGTGGCGGACGACGGCTACAGCGCCGAAGCGCCCCTGGCGGAGATCGAGGCGTGTGCCAACTGCATCGTCTCCTTCCGGAACCAGGGAGGCTTTTCCATCGTCGCGCCGGGCTTGGCCAGCAACGTGCAAGTCAAGGGCGTGGTAGAGATCCAGGTCAAGTAGGGCCCCCCAGCCCCGCCTGGCGGGTGCTCCGGCGCCCGCCAGGCCTTGACGCCCCATCCATTGCCCACTATACTCGGCCCACACGACGGAAGCGAGGGAGGGACACCATGGGCCTAAAGAAGGATGAGAGCGGCCGGCTGCACATCGAGACACCGCTGATGGCCGAGTCGCTGATGGACAAAGGGCTGCTGCGCAGCACCGAGACGGAGACCGTCTTCCGTGCGCTGCCGGAGCTGAACGTCATCAAGCTGGGCGGGCAGAGCATCATCGATCGCGGCCGGGCGGTCGTCCTGCCGCTGGTGGAGGAGATAGCGGCGGCACGGGCGCACCACCCGCTGCTGGTCATGACCGGCGGGGGAACCCGCAGCCGCCACGCCTACGCCATCGCGCTGGACCTGGACATGCCCACCGGCATCCTTGCCAAGCTGGGGGCGAGCATCAGCGAGCAGAACGCCCTCATGATCTCGCTGCTTCTTGCGCCCCATGGCGGCATCAAGGTTGGGCACGACGACGTCGTCAAGCTGCCATCCTACCTGGCGCTGGGCGCGATCCCGGTCATGCATGCCATGCCGCCCTACGGCCTGTGGGAAGAGCCACCCGCGCAGGGGCGCATCCCGCCGCACCGGACCGACAGCGGCGCTTTCCTCACGGCCGAAGTGGTCGGCGCACGCCGCTGCATCCTGGTCAAGGACGAGCGTGGCCTCTATACCGCCGATCCGAAGAAGAACCCAAAGGCCGATTTCATCCCCGAGATCGAGGTCGAGGAGCTGCTGGCGCTCGACCTGGAGGACCTGGCGGTCGAGCGGGCCATGCTCCGGGCGCTGTCGCGCTCGCAGACGGTGCGCGAGGTGCTCCTGGTCAACGGGCGCGTGCCGGGCAGCCTGACGCGGGCGCTGGACGGAGAGAACCCGGGGACGCGCATCTACCGGGCGTCGTAGCCCAGGGGGAGCTTGCCAAGAGATGCTCTTTGTCGGATTGGACGACACCGATACTCTCGAGACGCGCGGCACCGGCCACCTGGCGCGCGCGATCGCGGCGGCGCTGGCGGCAGACTACCGGGTGTTGGGCGTGGTGCGCCACCAGCTGCTGGTGGACCCGCGGGTGCCCTGCACCAAGAACAACAGCAGCGCCACCTTGCTGGTGGAGGCCGACGGCCATGGCGATCCCGCGCGCCTGGCGGACCGGGTGCGGGCGATGATGCTGGCCGATTTTGTGGTGGGCAGCGACCCGGGCTTGTGCGTCGCGGCCGGTGTCCCCGATGCCGTGTCCGACTTTGGCCGACGCGCGCAGCGCGAGCTGGTCTCGCAGGCGGAGGCCCGCGTGCTGGCCCGCGAGCATGGGATATGGCTGGAGGGCCTGGGCGGCACGCAGGACGGCGTCATCGGCGCCCTTGCTTCCGTGGGCCTCTCTGCGACCGGCGAGGCAGGGCGCTACGTCTGGACCGGGCGCATGCGGGAGCTCTGCGGACTGCAGCCGGTAGAAGCCCTCCTGGCGGCGGGCATTGCTGCCGTTCAGACGCCGGACGGCCGCCCGGTGGCGGAGGGCATGGTCAGCACCGACAGGCTGCGTCCCGCCCGGCGGGGCGGCCGCCCTGTCGCCGTCGTCGAGTGGGCGGGAGACCACTGGCTCCCGCTGAAGCTCGACTGACCCTTTGCCGTGGAGCCCCTCGTCCGCGCAAGCCAGGCCGCCTACCGCTACCCGCAGAGCGACCATGGCATGGCGCCGCTGTCGCTTGAGATTGGGCCCAGCGAGCGGTGGCTCATCTCCGGCCCCTCGGGCTGCGGCAAGTCAACCCTTGCGCGCTGCCTGACGGGCCTGATTCCCCATCTCTACCACGGCGCGCTGGAGGGCGAGGTCTGGCTGGACGGCCTGCGCACGGCGGAGGCGCCCCTATGGCAGCTGGCTGAGCGCGCAGGGCTCGTCTTCCAGAACCCTTCTGCCCAGATGCTGGCTCACTCGGTGGAAGAGGAGATCCTCTTCGGGCTGGAAAACCTGGGATTGCCGCGCGACGTGATTGCCCGCCGCCTGGAAGATACGCTGGCCCGCTTCGGCCTGGAGACGATGCGCAGCCGCTCGCCCCAGACCCTGTCGGGCGGCGAGCAGCAAAAGCTTGCGCTGGCGTCCATCCTTGCCCGGGAGCCGCCGGTCCTGGTGCTGGACGAACCCCTCTCCATGCTGGACTCCACTGCCTCCGTCGAGCTGGTCGATCACCTGGCGGAGCTTGCGATGGCCGGTCAGGCGGCCGTCGTCTGCGAGCATCGCGAGGAGTACCTGCAGGCCATTCCGGGCCTGCGCACGCTGCGGCTGCGGGGGGCGGATTTTGGGCCATCGACGGGGGACAATGGGCGATGGTGGAACGGCCCGGAGACCGGTCCCAGCGGCGCCGCGGGCGCACGGTTGGAGGTGGAGCACCTGGCGGTGACGCTCGGGGGCAGGCCGGTCCTGCGCGACCTGGGCTTTTCGCTCGAGCCGGGGCAGGTCGTGGCGGTCGTCGGACGCAACGGCGCCGGCAAGACGACACTCCTGCGCGCGCTTGCAGGCCTCCAGAAGCACGAGGGGTCGGTCACGGTTGGTGGCGCCCGGCCCGATTTCGGCCTGGTCTTCCAGAACGCAGATTTGCAGCTCTTTAACGCCTCCGTGCGCGACGAAATCCTCTTCCGCGTGAGTGAGCCCGACGTGGAGCGCTACGCCTGGCTGCTGTCGGTGCTGGGCCTGGCCCGTTACGAGGAGACGCCGCCGCTCCTCCTGAGCGAGGGCGAGAAGAAGCGCGTGGCGCTGGCGACCGTCCTCATGCGCGGGCCGCGCGACGGCGTCCTGCTGGACGAGCCGTCGCTGGGGCAGGATGCCGTCCACAAGGCGATGCTGCTCCGCCTCGCCCGCAACCTGGCCGATGCCGGGCAGCTCGTCATCCTGACCACCCACGACCTGACGCTCGCCGCGCAGGCCGACCGCCTGCTGCTGCTCGCGGCGGAGGGGTTTGTGGCCGATGGCCCGCCGGCCATGGTCCTGCGCGACGAGGCGGCGTGGGCAAGGCTGGGGCTCGTGGTGCCGGCGTGGGTGCTCCACCACCTGTCCCCTCCTGCGTCGGAGGCGGCCCCATGATCCGGCTTGGCACCGCGGGCAGGGCGCGCGGCTTGATTCTTGTGGAGCGCTCGCCGCTCCGCGGTGTGGACCCGCGCACCAAGCTCGCCCTGAGCCTGTGCGCCTCGCTCGCGGTCATGCTGCCCCTGGAAAAGCTGGCGGCGTTCCTCGGCCTCTACGCCGTTCTGCTCCTGTGGGCGCGCCTGCTGCCCGTCGCGGCGCAGCAGGTCTGGCGCCTGAAGTGGGTGCTGCTCTTTCTCTTCGTCGGCGACTGGCTGCTCGTCAGCCTCGACCTGGCCGTCGTCATTACCCTGCGGCTGATCCTCCTCTCTGGGGTCTTTGCGCTCTTCTTCGCCACGACCACACCGGCCGAGATGCGCCTGGCGCTGGAGTGGATGCGCGTGCCGCACCGCTACGCCTTCTCTGTCAGCCTGGCCTTTCAGAGTATCGGGCTGCTGGACGACGAGTGGCGGACCATACGGGAGGCGCAGCATGCGCGGGGCGCCTGGTCGCAGCCCAAGAGGTGGCGCGAGCTGTCCGCGCGCGTGCGCGACTTGATCTCGCTGACCGTGCCGGCCGTCGTGCTGGCGACCAAGCGGGCGTGGGCCATGACCGAGGCGGCCTATGCCCGCGGCTTTGATTCACCCCACCGGCGACCCTTCCGGCAGCTTGCCCTCGGCCGCCTCGATTGGCTGCTGCTCGCTGCTACGGTCGCCACGGCTGCCATCCTCATCCTGTGGAGGTCATGATGTCCCAACGAGTCCGGATCGCGATCCTCATCGGTGTCCTGGCCCTCCTGGCCGGCGCCGTCCTGGGCGTGGACGCGCTGCGCCGTTCCACCAAGGCCACCGAGCTGGCGCCCGGCGCCATTCCCATCTACGTCGAAGGCAAGCTCGTGGGTGGCTTCCTGCCCGAAGACCTGGCATCGCTGGAAGAGGTCAGCTTTGTGGATGGTGAGGAGGGCAAGACCCAGCAGGGCTGGATGCTGCGCGATGTGCTGCGGCTCCGGGTCCCGGAGCGCAAGCTCAAGCCCAAGACGCGCATCGTCGTCGCCAGCAGCAGCAGCGGCAAGTCGGCCGAATTGACCTGGGCAGAGGTGGACGATCCGGCCAACTGGGTCATGTTCGACCTCGCCGGCAGGGGAACGCTCAAGCTCGTGTCTGTCCTGGAGCGGCTGGACGTGCGCGACGAGTGGGTGCAGGACGTCGACCGGATCGACGTAGGAGGGGCGGAATGAGCCAGGAGCCACCCGCGGCCCAGCCGCCAGTCAAGGCACGCTACTTTTCGACCTTTCGCCTCATCCTGCTCGCGCTGTTTGCTGCGCTGATCGTCGTCGCCAAGGTCGCGCTGCGCCTGCCGCTGCAGATGCCCGGGCACTCTGGCATCTTCTGGATGGCGATCATGATCGTGGCGTCCGGGGTGGTGCCGAAGGCCGGCGCGCCGAGCCTGGTGGGGCTCACGTCGGGCATCCTCGCTGCCTTCCTCGGGCTGGGGGACGGCGGTGCCGTGGACACCTTTCTCTCCTACACGATGGTCGGCGTGGGTACGGATCTGGCGCTGCTCGTGCTGGGCCGCCGGCCCGAGAAGCTGGCCGTGGCGGTGACCGCAGCCATCTTTGGGCACTTTTGCAAGTTCCTGGTCAAGTGGGGGCTCAGCCTCGTGATAGGCGCGCCCGTTGGCTTTGTCGCCCTTGGCCTGGCGCGGGCCATGATCGGCTACATCCTCTTTGGCGCGTTGGGCGGCCTGCTGGGAGGGCTGACGCTCTTGGCCCTACGGCGCGCCGGGTTCTTTGCCTACCTGGCGGAGAAGAAGTAGACTATCCCTGGTTGGGCGTCCTATTCGATGGGAGCTGCAGTCTTGGGCGGGAACGCCGAGCGGATGGGGAGGTGCGGCTGCCCTTGGCCTGACGAAGGTGCAGCGCACCAACGGCAGGTGCACCGCACCAGGAGTGTGATGGAGAGATGCGGCTGCCCTTGGCCTGACGAAGGTGCAGCGCACCAAGGGCAGGTGCACCGCACCAGGAGTGTGATGGAGAGGTGCGGCTGTCCTTTTGCCTGACGAAGGTGCAGCGCACCAAGGGCAGGTGCACCGCACCAGGAGTGTGATGGAGAGATGCGGCTGGCGGTCTGCTTGGCTGTGCTCTGTTCTCTCGTGGCCGGCGCGGGGGCGATAGAAGCCGGCGGCGACGGCTGGAGCCCCACAGGCAGCCTCAACACCGCCCGCGCCTATCATACGGCGACGCTGCTGCCCGGCGGCCGGGTCCTGGTCGCCGGGGGGTATGCCTCCAGCAGCTGGCTCAGCAGCGCCGAGCTGTACGACCCGGTCACCGAGCTGTGGAGCTACACGGGCGCCATGTCGATCGCGCGCTCCGGCCACACCGCAACCCTCCTGGCAGACGGCCGGGTCCTGGTTGCCGGGGGCTACAGCCCGAGCGGTGGGTATCCGCCCAGTGCCGAGGTCTACGACCCGTCCACCGGCCAGTGGGCGGCGACCGCGCCGATGGTTGCGGGCCGCAGCCTGGCGGCGGCCATCCGGCTGGCGGACGGCCGGGTGCTGGTCACGGGGGGCTATGGCAGCGGCGGCTTTCTGCAGGGGACCGAGAACTACGACCCTGCGCTGGACCAGTGGAGCCCGGCAGGCGACATGAGCACGCCGCGGGTGGAGCACACCATCACCCTGCTAGCCGGCGGTGCCCTGGTGGTCGGGGGCCGCAGCAGTGGGAGTGACTTTCTGCCCAGCGCCGAGCTCTATGACCCGGACACCCACCAATGGCAGCCCACGGGCAGCCTGGGCTTTGCCCGAGCGCTGCATTCCGCGACCCCTCTGTTCGACGGCCGGGTGCTGGTCGCCGGTGGCAACAGCCTCCCGGGCGGCGGGTATGTGGCCGCAGCGGAGCTGTACGACCCCGCAACCGGCCAGTGGACGGTCACCGGCAGCCTGGGCGCTGCCCGTGCCTCGCACACAGCCACGCGGCTGCCCGACGGAAGCGTGCTGGTGGCAGGCGGCATCAACGACAATGCCTGGCTGGAGAGCGCGGAGTTGTACGACGCGGCAGCGGGGCAGTGGAGCGATACCGGGAGCCTTGGCGCCGCGCGCTGCGGCCACACGGCCACGCTGCTGCTGGGCAGGGGGGTGCTCGCCGCCGGTGGCTCCGCCGGCATTGCCCTGGCGAGTGCCGAGATCTACGCCTGCGAAGGCATGGGCCATGCCATTTTCCTGCCGTTGGTGCTCCGCGAGGAAACGGGAGGGGACCGGTAGGCCTGCGCCGGCCGCTCCTCGGCCTACGGAAGCCGGCGAAAGAGGGAGTAGAACTGGGGTGAGCGCAGCAGGTGAAACTCGCTGCGCAGATGCTCCAGCGGCAGGCCGGCGGCCATCTTCTGCAGCCGGCGCGGCGTGATCTTGTGGCAGTGTACTTCGGCCGCCTTGGTGGGGTCGCCGTACAGGATCACTGCCGAGGGCACCGCGTAGAGCCCCTTCACCGGCTCGGCCGGGTAGCAGAGAAGCAACTTGCCGCCCGGCTTGACCACGCGCGCCATTTCGGCGAGCGCCTGCTCGATGGGCGGCACATGCTCGATGGCATGGAAGGAGCAGAGCAGGTCAAAGCTCGCGCCGGGAAAGTCGAGCTTCTCGGCGCGCATCACGAAGAGGTTGGGTGCCACCCCCTGCTCGACGGCGTGGGGGTTGGCGTCGATCCCAACTGCGTCCAGCCCCTGCTCCAGGAAGCACTGGGTGAGAAACCCGCGCCCGCATCCCACCTCCAGCAGCCGCATGCCGGCTGAGGGCTGCAGCAGGCGGAGTGCCGTCCGGACGTGGCTCGTGTCCCGGCGGTTGCTGAGGGCGTAGCGCAGTGAGGTATAGTCCATGGTCTCTGCCAGGCGACGCCGTCCATTGTAGCAGAGGGCGGCCCGGATGTCCAGCGGCGGCCGCGGTGCCTCGTTCTTTCGGGGCTCGGTCAGAGACCTCTGCCCATCGGGGGGAGGGCGGGTATGGAAACCCGCCCTACAAAGGCTTCGGCCATCGGGGGGAGGCGGGTATGGAAACCCGCCCCACAAAGGCTTCGGCCATCGGGGGGAGGGCGGGTATGGAAACCCGCCCCACAAAGGCTTCGGCCATCGGGGGGAGGGCGGGT
>DAOQVR010000002.1:0-84056 GCA_035341665.1 Anaerolineae bacterium | reverse complement strand
AAGGCTTCGGCCATCGGGGGGAGGGCGGGTATGGAAACCCGCCCTACAAAGGCTTCGGCCATCGGGGGGAGGGCGGGTATGGAAACCCGCCCTACAAAGGCTTTGCCCATCGGGGGGGAGGGCGGGTATGGTAACCCGCCCTACGGCCGGCGGTTAGCCAGGGTGCACCGCACCGGGGCGGGCACGGGTCGACCTGCCCTTCGACGCGCAGCCGTCCCCGGCCTACGGTAACAGGTACATCACGGTTGCGCCCGCTTCGTCGAGCAGTGCCAACCCGCCCCTCTGAATCTCAAAGCTGCGCACCTGTTCCAGGCTGCCCAGGAATGTGCTCTCCAGCTGCATGAGGCCCTCTGCCCCGCAGTACATCTTGGTGGCGCCGGGCGAGTCGTAGGTCAACCCCGCCCCTTCCTGGGCATAGCCGGCAAAGTAGGTGTTGCAGCCCGCCTTGCCTGTGGCCTCGCCGCCGGCAAAGCCCATCGTGAGCTCTACGCCCTCGGGGACCGGTGTCTCACCCACGAGCGCCACCTTCCACGAGGACCCGTCGAGGTTTGCCGCCTGTGGCTTGCCAAAGACCAGCGCGACTTTGCCCGACTCGTCCAGGAGCCGCAGCGTATTGCCCTCCCTCTGGAAGGAGCGAACCGTGCCCAGGGCGTCGGTGTACGCCTTCTCATACTCCATCACGCCGTCGCAGTACATCAGGGTGGAGACAATCTGCCCCAGGGTGAGCTCTGTACCCTTCTGGACATAGTCGGCGCCGTAGCCGTTGCAGGGCCCGCTGCCGCCGGCCTGAGCCTTGTCAAAGCTCAGGGTGATGAGGACGTGCAGGGGCAGCCTTGCGCCGTCCATTTCGACGAGCTGCCAGCCGGTGCCGTCCAGCGTGGGCACGGCCGTGCCGGCGCAGGCCGCCAGCAGCGCGGCGAAGAGAAAGAAGAGCGAGAAGACGGAGAGAGCGACTTTCATGGTCCCGGATCCTTTCGTGCTTGTTCCGGGTACAAGACGCCGCACCCCCGCGGATGGTTCCCTGGGGCTGCGCCTCGGGCGGCAGTTCCTGCGGATGTCCCAACCGGGGAACGCGCAGCATAGTCCTGCTCTAGGGCGAGGCGGCGCAGCGGAAGCCGATGTCGGGAGTCTCGGTCCACTGCGGGCCCAGGTTGCGATTCGCCACGCGGGCGGCCTCCCAGTCCTCTGACCAGGCGCCGCCACGCAGCACCTTGTAGTACCCGGTTGGCGGGCCCTGCGGGTTGGCATAGGGCGACTCGTCATAGTAGGTCTCGCCGTACCAGTCGCTCACCCACTCCCAGAGGTTGCCGGAGATGTCGAGCGCGCCAATGGGGCTCACGCCGGAGGGGTAGCTCCCCACCTGGCTCGTGTCGTTCACGCAGGGGAGGTAGGGGGCCCAGGCGCCCACATAGTTGAGACGATCGCAGGTCGGCCCGTCGCTGCCCCAGGGGTACATCCTCGTATCGCTGCTTCCGCGCCCTGCCCTCTCCCATTCGGCCTCGGTGGGCAGCCGCTTGCCGGCCCAGGCGCAGTACTGGGCGGCGTCGAACCAGGAGATGTGGAGGACCGGGTAGGCGGAGTAGAGCGGATTGCCGTAGTACCAAGGCCGGGTGAAGGAGGAGTCCTCGGACGGCGGGTCGCACGCGCCAGCGCCGACGCACTGGGCGTACTGGGCGTTGGTCACTTCGTACCGATCGATGTAGTAGGTGTCTAGGTACACGTTGTGCAGGGGCAGCTCGTCGGGGCCGCAGAATTCATAGGGGTTGGCGGTGTCGCAGCCCATCTGAAAGGCGCCGGCAGGGACGAGGAGCATGTCAGGGGGCAGATCGGGAACGACGTGAATGGTGAGGTCCTGGCTGGCATAGTAGGTCTGGCCCTGGAGAGTATAGCTCACGTCAAAGGTGACCGTGTGGTCGCCGACGTCGTCGACACCGGCCCACCAGTCGAGTTCACCGCCGTCGCAGGCGGAGGGCTCCTGGGTGCACAGGTCCCCCGAGATGGTCACGACCGAATCTTGCTGGTACTCTCCGCTGAAGAGCCCGGCCCAGTAGATGCGTCCTGCAGGGACCTGGACGGGATCGCCTGGGGCAACGGTGACTTCGTCGACCGCGACGCTGAGCCGGAACTGCTCCCAGGGGATGATCCAAGGCCACTCAGAGTCGTCCGGGACAACGGAGACGCCGGCCGAGTCGTAGCTTGCTTCCGAGAGGCCGACGCAGCTGTAGCAGGTGGGGCCCTGCGCCGAGCCCTCTCCTTCGCCGATGGCGGTGTAGCCTCTCTGATCGCCCGCCTGCTGCAGTGCATACGCGGCGATTTGCGCCCGGTCGCCGGAGAGGAGAGCAGGGTGGCGCCTGGCGCCCATGTAGAGGTCATCGGGGGCGGCGATCAGGTCGTCCAGGTTGCCTACCTCGACACCGCCCTCCCAGGGCCAGCATCCAGGCCGGATTGCGCCGCCCTCCACAGGGTGCGACTGGACGATTGTGTGGCCGTCGTTGCCGTCAGAATCGGCATCCTCAGTGCCGAGGTAGAGGGCTGCGTGGCCGGGGAACCAGGAGTGGTCGACCATGGCAAAGAGCAAGTCGCCCTTTTCGATCAAATCGCCGGGAATGCGCAGGACCACCTGGACCCACTCGTCGATGTAGGCCACCAGCGTGGAGAAGTGGGGCACGGCGAACTTGACTTGGTTGCTCCCGGTGTTGCGGGAGACTACCTGCACCGGCTCCCAGATGCCCGTGCCCTCGCCATAGAGGTAGCCGTTGAGGAGCTCCTCGTAGCGGCCGGCCGGCTCCTGGTAGGTGAGGCTGAGGGTGGCAGGTGTGTTGAGGGTGAGGCCGGAAGGCCCGAGCTGGAAGAGTGCGAGGCCGCGCAGGCCGACATCGGGTGCCGCCTTGACGCGGCCCAGCGTCAGCCAGGTGTCCTCGTCGAGCGCGCCGGGCGGGATGGTGAGGGTGGCTGTGCCGAGGGTGAGCGACCCGCCCACATCGGACGGAATCCGCTTCGTGACGACCTCTGTGCGCGAATCGTAGTCGCGCGCCATGAAGGGAAACCAGACGGCCGCAGGGCCCGGCGCGGCCTTGGGCGCGAGGGAACCGCACAGACCGGCGCAGGGTGTTCCCGGGGATTCCCGGGTGGAGCTGCCGGTGGGAGGGCCTGCTTGGACGGCGGGCGAGGGCGAGGCCATCAAGGGCAGGAGCAAGAGGAAGGGGAGAAGAAGGGCCAGTGGGCGGCGGAAGGATCTACACTTCACAGAAGTCCTCCTCATCGTCGTTCGAGGTGTTTGCAGAGGTGTCTGGGATTGGCCAGTTGTGTCCGAGCAAGCCCAGCGGACGCGGAGCACGCAAGGGTGTCAGGCAGCCCTCGTCTAGCCGAGCGGGTAGGTACCCCAGCGGCGCACCGCCTCGAAGAGGGCCAGGACGTTCTCGACGGGCGTGTCTGCCTGGACGTCGTGCGTGGGGGCGGCGAGGTAGCCGCCGCCCGGGCCGAGCTCGGCGATGCGCCGCCGCACCTCGGCCTCGACGTCAGTGGGCGCCCCATGCGGCAGGACCTCCCGCTGATCGATTGCCCCGCAGAAGGCCAACCTCTGCCCGTAGATTGCCTTGAGCGCCGCCGGCTCCATGCCCCGCGCCGTCACCTGCACCGGATTCAGCACCTGGATGCCCATGTCGGCCAGCTCGCCGACGAAGGGCAAGATGGAGCCACAGGAATGGTAGGCCAGGATGATGTCCGGGCGGGCGGCGCGGTAGGCGTCCAGGACCCGCTGGAGTCGAGGCTTGAGCCACTGGCGCCACATCCGGGGCGACAGCATGGGCCCGGGATCCATGCCAAGGTCGTCGCCGGTGAGCAGGGCGTCGGCACCCAGCTCGATCAGGGCAAGGCCGATGCCGGTGCTGTATTCTGCCACAGCGTCCAGGAGGGGGCCCACGTAGTCACGGCCCAGGGCCATGTCGGCCAGGAAGCGCTCCAGCCCGACCAGGTTCCACGCCATCTCAAAGACGGTGCACTCGATGATGCCCAGCAGTGCGTGAGTCGAGCCATAGCGCTCTGCCCGATCGCGCGCGATGTCAAAGCGGCCCGGTGCTGCCGGGTCGGGCAGCGGGTAGTGGGCCAGCTCGCGTGCGGAGTCGATGCCGGCCAGGGGCCGGCCGACGATCTCCAGGTAGGTGCCGAAGCGGTGCGGTACGCGCCGGTAGACAAAGCCCCACTCGTCCTCGAGGGTGCCGCCGGGGCGCTCGCGAGCCGGCCGCGCGTGCGGCGCCGTGGAGCCGATACCTACCACATCGTTCCCCAATGCCGTGAGCAGGGCGGCGTGCGAGATGCGGTTGGTGAGGTAGGCATCCAGCGGGTCGGCCGCGACGCCGGTCACCTCGGCCAGCCGCTCCGCCAAATCGGCCACGACCGTCACCCACACCGGCACGCGATCCGGCTCCCGGCGTCTCAGGGCAAGGATCGTGCGTTCTTTGGAATTCATGGTCCCGTCACCCCCTCCCCTCTCCCATTGGGAGAGAGGGGCACGAACGCGCCCGGATGAACTCGATCACCTCGCCGGCTACCAGGCCCCGGTCGTGGTCGAGCGTCGCGACGTGGTATGAGTTCTGGAGAAAGACCACACGCTTGTCCAGGGATGCGGCGCGCGCTGCCATCGCCGGACCGTTCCGCGCCGGGATCACCCGGTCTTCGGCCGACTGGAGGAAGAGAACCGGAACGGTGAGCGCCGGCAGCAGCTCCTCGACGATCTTGGCGAGCCCCATGACGTCCACGATCGTCGTGCGAGCCATCTCCCGGTAGGCGACCTCGACGGCGGCGGGGTCCTTGAGCAACCAGGTCTCATCCCAGCTCGGCACCACGTCGGGCAGGTCGCGGCGGAAGGCCATGGCGGCCAAGTCGGGGTTGTCGAGCTCGACGCCGCCGTTGATCGGAACGATGCCGCGCACAACCCCTGGGTGACTGGCGCCCAGGTAGAGCGTCAGGATGGCTCCCATCGAGAGCCCGACCACGAAGACCTCGGGGCAGCGCTCGGCGAGCGCCAGGAGGTGGTCCTCGGCGGCATGCACCCAGTCGGCGGCACGCGTGCGGCTCAGGTCGGCTGCGCGTGTGCCGGCCCCCGGCAGCAGGGGCGCAAGGGCCGTGATGCCCGCTGCCTGCAACCGATCCCCGAGGTAGCGCATGCTCTGGCAGGTGCCGCCCCACCCGTGCAGGAGGAGGCAGCCCACCGGTCCCGCCTCCAGCAGGAAAGGCTCTGCGCCCGGGAGAAGGGGACCTCGATCCACCTGCGAAAGGTACTGCTCGAGTCGATTCACAGTCATGGCCTTTCCGCCCCTGGGCCGGGGCCGGGCCCTACTTGAGCGCGCCGGCGGTTAGCCCGCGGATCAGGTACTTCTGGAAGAAGATGTAGACGATGATAGGCGGCACCACCGAGATGACGATGCCTGCCGTCAGCTTACTGAAGTCAAGCTGGAAGGTGTTGGCCATGACCATCACGCCTAGCATGACGGTGCGCATCGCCTCCTCTTGGATGAAGGTGAGCGCCACCAGGTACTCGTTCCAGAACCAGACAAACTCGAGGATGGTCATCGTCACCAGCCCGGGCGCCGCCAGGGGAAGGGCGACTTTCCAGTAGGCCTGGAAGCGGGAGCAGCCGTCGATCAGCGCTGCCTCTTCGATCTCGACCGGCACCGTCTTGAAAAAGCCCGTCAGGATAAAGACGCCGAACGGGATGGTGAAGGCCACGTAGAGCGCGATCATCCCGCGGTAGCTGCTCAGGAGGTCGAGCCCGCTCATCAGGCGGTAGAGGGGCACCAAGACGACCTGGAGCGGCAGCATCACCCCGGCGAGAAGGAAGAAGAAGAGAGCCTGCTTTCCCAGGAAGCGCATGCGCGAAAAGGCATACGCCGCCAGCGACGAGACGCCGACGCTCAGCACCACCGACACGGAGGCGATGGCCAAGCTGTTCTTGTAGTAGTCGCCCAGGTGCGCCTCCTTCCAGGCCTTGGCGTAGGCATCCAGGCGCAGGCTCTGGGGCAGTGCCACCGGGCTGGCCGATATCTCGGGCATGGTCTTGAAGGTATTGACCAAGAGCAGGTAGAAGGGGCTCAGCCAGGCCAGGCACAGGAGCACCACCAGCAGCTCCAGGACCAGCCGGCCGGCCCGGACGCGCCCCCACCGGATGCGGGGCCGCTTGTCCGCGCTCGCGCTCATGCCTCCTCCTCCCCCCGTGTCGCCCAGCGGATGTAGATGATCGAAAAGCCGAGGATGATCAGAAAAAGCACCACGGACATGGCCGCGCCGTAGCCCATCTTGTAGTGGCGGAAGGTGTTGGCGAACATCCACGTGGCGATCATCTCGGTGGCGTGGTTCGGGTTGCCCCGCGTCAGCGTAAAGATCAGGTCAAACAGCTTGAGCGCGTCCATGGTCATCCACACCACGACGATGATCATGGCCTGGCGCACCAGCGGCAGCGTGATCTTCCAAAAGCTCTGCCAGCCGCTGGCCCCGTCGACCCGGGCGGCCTCGAAGAGGTCCACCGGGATGGACTGGATCGCCGCGTAAAAGATCACGATGGCAAAGCCGGTGAAGCGCCAGACGCCCGGCACGAGCGCGGCAGCCAGGGCAGTGGCCTTGTCGCCCAGCCAATCGTGCATCCAGCCCTGCAGCCCCACGGCCTGGAGGAGGATGCCGGGGGCGTCGATGCGCGGGTTGTAGATCCAAGACCAGATCGTGCCCACGGCCACCATCGCCACCAGGTAGGGCAGGAAGATGACCGACCGGTAGACGCCGCCACCTCGCAGGCTGGAGAAGAGTGCGGCGAATCCCAGGCCCAGCGCCGTGGGCACCACCGCCAGGACCAGGGTGGAGATGAGCGAGTTGCCGAGCGACTGCAGGAAGACGGCGTCGGTGGTGAACATTTCGACATAGTTGCGCAGCCCGACAAAGGTCATCTCCTTGCCCAGGCCACTCCATTCGAAAAAGCCGTAGTAGATCGATTGGACGACCGGCCAGAAGACAAAGACCAAGTACACGAGCAGGGCAGGCAGGAGGAAGAGGTAGGCCGTGCGCATCTCCTGCCGTTGGCGACGTGTCCGGCCCCGATGTGGATGTACCACGGACATGGGCGACTCCTCAAGGTGTCAGGAGCGGAGGCGGGTATGGAAACCCGCCCTACAACTCAGGCTTCGACGGCTGGGGCTGTCCAGAAAGCACGAGACCTGACATGCTGAGCGCGGCGATGCATCTTGTTGACTGCGTTTCAGGCGGAATCAGAGATTCCTCGGTCGCTGCGCTCCCTCGGAATGACAGTTCTTTGACAGCCCCAGCCGGGTAGCTACGCCTCCCCCTGCGGCACGCCGACCCAGGGCACGGTGTCTGCCACCTTCTGGGCGGCGTCCATGGCCTGCTGCATCGTCTGCGTGCCGTTGAGAACCGCCTGGATGTTGGAGAAGATGGCGGTGACCACCTCGGGATGGAACTCGAGGTCGAGGTGGGCAAAGGCGTCGTACTTTTCCACCGTCGCGAAGATCTGCTGGCTGAGCGCCGGCAGCGAGCTTTCGGCCCCACGGATGGTGGGGAACCAGTCGATGGAAGCCCACTTTTTCTGCGGGCCCTCCGAGATGATATAGTCCAGCCACTTGGCGCCCTCATCGGGGGCCGGGTTCTTGGCCGAGATGGCCTGCACGCCCTCGACGTAGAGGTCGTTGGCGATCGCGATCTCCTTGTGCACTTGGGGATACATAAAGAAGCCGAGCTCGAAGGGTTTGTCGCCCCAGAGCTGCGGCAGGAGCTGGAGTGGGACAAAGTGGTGAATGAGCGTCATGCCCACCGTCCCGGAGGCCATCAGCCCCAGCCAGCCAAAGATGTCGAGGCCGTTGATGTCGCCGTTCATGTAGCCTTCGTGCTGGAAGATGTCGGTCCACATCCGCTCCAGTCCGGCGACGACGCCCTTGTCGTTGAGTGGGACTTGGCCGCGCACGACCTTTTTGCGGTAGTCGTTGCCGTTCTCGCGGGCCACGGAGCAATCCCACCACCACTGGGTCCAGCCGCCCTCCTTGTTTCCGAGGCACAGTGGCAGGAAGCCGGCGGCTTTGATCTTGTCGCAGTAGCCGAGGAACTCGTCCCAGGTTACCACCTCGGGCGGCTCGATGCCCACCTGTTGGAAGATGTTCTTGTTGTAGTAGATGCCGGCCGTGCAGAGCTCTGTCGGCACAAAGTAGTACTTGCCCCCGATGGTGATCAGCTTGGAGGTGCGCTCGTTCAGCCGCTCCAGCCACTTGTACTGCTGGTAGTAGCCAGAGACGTCTGCCACGAGGCCCTCCTCCACGAGGAACTTCATCCAGTTGCCGCCGTAGCCGTAGAAGAGGTCGGGCGGATCGTCGGAGGCCATGGCCACCTTGATGGTCGACTTGTAGTCCTCGTCGCCGAAAAAGTTCTGCTGCAGCGTGATGTTGGGGTTGGCTGCGGCAAAGTCGGCCACGATACCCTCGAAGGTGGTCTTGACCGGCTCCCAGAAGTAGCGGTACCAGAGGCTAAAGTCCACCTTCTCCGCTGCCTTGGTGGCCGCGATGGTCGGTGCGGCCGTGGGTTCCGGCGCGGCGCCGCAGCCCGCCAGCAGGCCAGGCGCGGCAAGCCCGGCAGCCGTCAATGCACTCCACTTGATAAAGTCCCGGCGAGATAGCTTTTCCTTCATTCCCCCTCCTTGTGTTGGTTCCCGTTGGCGGCCTCCCGACCGCGCTGCCCTCGCGTTGTGGCCGGTTGCTTGACCTCGCCACTCGTACCCTGCTCGGCTCGACCACCTCCTTTCGCTAGGCGACCCCCGGCCCTGCCGGCGCCGGGGACATGACAAGCCAGCTCCTGCCTGCTCCCATACCCAAGAGACGCTACGCCACCCGTCTCATCTGCAACATGAGGCCTTGCGCCTGTTCGGACGCCCACGAGGTCCTCCACCAGAGGTGTCGTTCCTGTGCATCAGGCCGTGCGTACCAGATCACGCAGCGCGCGGTAGCCGATCACCTGCAGGTCTGAGCGGCGCACATGCACCGCCAGCTCGTGACTCGTGAAGGCCCTGTAGTCTGCCACGCGGCTCGGCCAGTCGTAGGGTGTGATCGCGCGCAGCTCGGGCGTGTCGACCGCCGGATGCAGCACAAAGTGGGTGATGCCCGGCGGAAGCGAGTCGAGCGCCCAGATGGCTTGCTCCAGGCGGTCGCCGGGCCGGTCGAGCGGCATCATGAAGACGTTGTCGAGCAACGGCCAGCCGTCCTGCTCCAGCGCCCGCGCCTGGTTCAGCGCCAGAGCGGCCATCTCGTGACCAGGCGCGATCCAGCCCTCGTCCTGGAGCGCACGCCAGGTAGGCGGCTTGGGCCGCAGCAGCAGGAGGGGCAGGCGGAACTGCCTTGCCAGCTCGACGTAGCCGGGCAGCACGGCGGGGAACCAGGCGGTCCCCATGTGCGAGTCGATGTGCGTGATATCGATGCCTGCGTCCTGGGCACGCACAACCTGCGCCTCCATCTCGCGCAGCGCCGCCTCCGGCCGGCCGTGCAGCCCGGCGGCCGGTGCCGTCTGGTGAAAGCCGCCGTCCTCCGCCAGGAGGCCGCTCGCCGGATCGCGCGTCGAGAGTGGACCCCAACGGTAGGCCGAGTATTCGCAGGTCGTCGTCAGGTGCACGCCCACGTCGACGCCCGGACTGGCGCGGCAGAGGGCCGCCGCCTGCGCGAACCAGGGACAGGGCACCATAGCAGCTGCAGACGAGACAAGCCCGGCCTCCCAGAGGTCGGAGATGGCTGCCAGCGTGGCCTGGCACATGCCCACGTCGTCCGCGTGAAGGATGGCCACACGGTCTTTCTGTGAAAGGCCCAGCTTTCTCAGTGCCGGATTGGCCACAGCGACTCTGTTTTGGTGCGTCACTTTGCCTCCTCCATCCGCCGGGCGAGCGACTGACGGCGCTCTTACGCGCGCCGGCTCGCTTCCTTCCCCGGCGGGGCGCACGAGCCGCGCAGCACGAGCCGCGGCTGCAGCTCCACCGCCGCCTCCGGCTCGCTTCCATCGATAGCATCCAGCAGCATGCGCGTGGCGCGCCGCCCCATCTCTGCCATATTCTGACGGATGGTGGTCAGCGGCGGCTCGACGTAGCGTGCCAGCTGCACGTCGTCGAAGCCAACCACCGAGACATCCTCCGGGACGCGCAGCCCTCGGGCGCGGGCGCCGCGCAGGACGCCCACGGCCGTCAGGTCGCTGAAGCAGAAGAAGGCAGTCGGCGGGTCGGGCAGAGCGAGGAGCGCCTCGGCTCCCTTCAGGCCGCTGTCGACACCGGCGTCGCCGATGTACACGAGTGCCGGGTCGTCCGCCAGGCCGGCCTCGGCCAGCCCCAGGTGGTAGCCCGCGAGGCGCTCGCGCCCGGGGCGTGCCCAGGAAGGCGCGCCGATGTGCCCGATGCGCCGGTGCCCCAACTCGGCGAGGTACCGCGCGGCGGCTCGGGCGCCGCCCGTCTCGTCGTTGCCCACCACCAGGCGGTGCGCGGTGTCCACCAGCGGGCTGATCAGTACGAGGGGGATGCCCCACTCCTCCTGGAAGGGGGGATAGGCCTCGCCCAGGGTCGCGCTGATGACCAGGATTCCGTCGACCTGGCGGCTGCGGAAGGTATCGAGCACGCGCCGCTCCCTATCGGGCTCGGCGTAGTGGGTGGTGACAAAGACCTCGTAGCCGGCGGTGTGGGCCATCTCTTCGATGGCGGGGACAATTTCGACCACCCACATGTCGGAGAGGGTACGGACGGCCAGACCGAGGGTTTGCGTGCGCTGGGTCGCAAGGCTGCGGGCGAGGCTGCTGGGGTGGTAGCCGAGGCGCTGAGCGATGGAGAGGATGCGCCCGCGGGTTTCGGCGTCGATGTCGGGGCGGTCGTTGAGCGCGCGCGACACGGTGGTCAGCGAAACACCGGCCTCCCGGGCGATCGACTTGACGGTGACCCGGCGGGCACCCCTGCCTCCGCGCGCAACCACGGTCTCCCCCTCCTCCTCTGCCTGCGAGGTCCGAGCCTTCCCGGATACGCTTCCGGAAACGCTAACGGAAGTATAGCAGATGTGGGGTGAGTTGTCAATACCCCAATTTGCCGGATTTCCCGGGTGCGCAGGAAGGGGCAGGAGGGCCGACACCACGACGACGGGCGCGTGGCCCTACACCACGAAGGGGTGACGGGCGCGTGGCCCTACACTACGGACGGCAGGCGGGCAGGAGGACCGACACCACGACGACGGGCACTAGGCCCTACACTGCGAACGGGCGACGGGCACGAGGCCCCACACTACGGACGGCAGTCGCGATTGACCCGGCGTGGGCGCTGCGCTATACTTGATGCACCATGCACGTCATCGTCTACCCCGACGCGGCAGCCTTCCTCCGGCGCACGCAGCCGTTTCTCGAAGCGTGTGGTGCGGAAGGCGACCTTCTGCTCGGCATGTGCCTGCGCATGGCTGCCCTGCCGGGGCGTGCCGCGACTCTGGCGCACTTCCTGGCAGTGCTGGAAGGCGAGGCGGTGGTGCTGCCGGCGGTGCTGGTTCCTCCCTGGAGCCTGGTGGTGCACGGCCTTGCGGGTGACCTGGGCGAAGTGGCGCGGGCCCTGGCGGCCGGCTATCCGGCGGGATGGCCGCCCGCGCCCGGCGTCGAGGGCCCTGCCGCGGTAGCCGGCCTCGTCGCGGCGCGGCTGGCGGAGGCGAGTGATCGCCGCATGCGGTTGGAGCGCCGGCAGCTCCTCTACGAGGCGCGCGCGGTGCGCACACCCGTGCCGGGGCAGGGCCGGCTGCGCCTGGCGACCGAGGCCGAACTGCCGCTTGCAGCGCAGTGGTGGCACGGCTCCAGCCTGGCGGCTTTTGGCCGCGCGGATAGGGACAAAAGCGAGCGTGCCGCCCGCCGCCATGTGGCCGCCGGCGCGCTGTACCTCTGGGACACAGGCAGGCCGGTCTCGATGGCGGTAAAGACGTCGCCCACCCCGGCAGGCATCACCGTCGGCCGCGTCTACACGCCGCCTGAGGAGCGCGGGCGCGGCTATGCGACGGCGTGCGTCGGCGAGCTCAGCCGCCTGCTGCTCGCCGAAGGCCGCAGCTACTGCACGCTCTTTGCCGAGGTGGGCAATGCGCCCGCGCAGCGGGTCTACGAGCGCGTCGGATACCGGCGGGTGAGCGAGTTCGCCGAGATTGCGTTGGAGGAGTGATCGAGAGTGGCGCAAGCCGGCAGGCCGGTGGCGGGGAAGGTGCGGCTGCAGGGTTGCCCGCGGCTTGACGCGCCGGCGCACACTGCCCAGCGGGCGCGCCTGGCGGAGTTGGCCTGGGACATGGTCTAGGCCACCGGGCGCACCCCCGACGCACAGACTACCCGACTCTCACCCGGGCATCTCCAGCCGGATCAAGCTGCGCTTGAGCATCCGGAGCGCACGCTCCGGGTCGATGCGGCCGTACAGCCCACCGACGACCGAAACCATATAGGCTGCATCGAGCAGGATCGGGCCGCGCGGCCGCAGGATCCACGACTCTTGCGGGTTGTACTGGGTGCCCGCTGCGATGAGCTGCAGGTCACGGCCAAAGTGATTCCCCGCCTGGCACTTGTGATAGATGGTGCCGCCGATGAGAAGGGTCGTGCAGGGCTGGTTCAGGAAGTTGACCCCGTACTGGAGGAAGTAGGTGTCTGTCTCCTTGACGTAGCCCAAGTTCCGGCCGGTGGTGGCGGCCATGATTTCCCGCGCCAGGAGGGAGCGCAGCAGGTTCTCCTCCGCGCCGCAGGGGAGCGCGTGGGGGTGGGCCGACATCCAGCTGAGGTAGCGGTCCAGGTCGAGTTCGATCCATCCGTCCAGCCGGCGCACGAACCCCCCGAAGGTATCGTCGGCGGGCCGGAAGTCGGGATACTCGGCCAGGAGCAGTGCCTCCAGGTCGCGCTTCATGGCGCCGCTCTTGAAGCGGCCGAGCTCCTTGATGTTCTCCGCGTCGTAGGCGAGGCCGTACTTGCCCTCCACCCGGCGATAGGCCAGCGGGGTGTTGGGCGTTTTGAGGATGGTGCGCTTGACCTTGCGCCGCGGATCGTCGCCTTCATAGCTGTACAGGGGGTTGTCGCCGACGTTGGAGTAAAAGTCGGTCGTCGCGCCGCCAATGTCGAGGGCCATGATGTTGCCCAGCCCCGGCTCCGACCCGTATCCCTTGGCCAGGAGGTTGATGCCGCGGAAGGCCGCCCGCGGCGTGGGCAGGAAGGGCGCGCTCATGTACTCCTCGACAACGTCAAAGCCCTTTCCGCGAATGATGATGGTTTGGAAGAGCTCGCGGATCGCCTCGTTCACCACCTCGATGCGGAAGGTGTTGACCTCGGGCATGACATTGGGGGTCAGCCGGATGTCGACACCCTCGGCGTGGTAGATGCGCTCGATCTCCTCGCGGATGTCCTGGTTGCCGGCGTAGATGACCGGCACGCCATAGCGGGCGTAGGTGGCTGCCTTGGCGTACATGGCGAGCATGTGGGCGTTGTGCAGCTGGGTCTCCGTGTCACCGCCGCAGTCCACGCCGCCCGCCTGGAGGATTATCTCGGGCTGGTCGTGCTCGTAGATGGCCTGGGCCTGCTGGGGACTGAGCTTGCCGTCGTAGCTGTTGAGAAGCTTGGCCCCGGCGGTCAGGGCCGCCAGGTCGGCGGCGAAGCCGCTCTCCTCCTTGACCATAGATACGGTCACCATCTTGAGCCCGCCCTTGGCGCTGGAGCAGGGCAGCTTGACATCGAATTGGGCCATCGCCTCGGATAAGGGCTGCCAGTCGCCCTGGCTGCGGCATTCGTCGAGGACGCCGAGGCCGTCTGCGAGCGACATGCGCAGGTCGTCGACGACCGTCGGCACATAGCGCAGGCGGAACTCTTCCGTCGCCGTGTCGAAGGTCCCGATCTTGGAGAAGGTGCTGCCAAAGTCGACCACCAGGACCCTAAGGCTCTCCAGCTCCGCCTCATCCTGGATCCCAACCTGCCTTCGAGCCCGGACGACGATCGATTCGTCCATGGCCTCCGCCGTTTCGGTGATGCCGAGGTCCTCGTCGCCCTGGCTGAGGTTCTTGTCAAAGAACCAAGGGCTCCGCTCGCGGACCCGGTCCACCCGCTCAACCTCGTCGGCGACCTTGGCACCGTTGAACTCGTCGATGACGCAGCCGCCGTCGACGATCCGGACACGGCACTTGCCAACGATCTCGTAGCGTTTGTCCAGGACGGTGATCTGCGGCGCCTGGAAGAGGCCGAGCTGTAGCGCCAGGTCGAGCGTGTCGGCGCTGACCATGCCGCACTGCCGGGTCGGGTAGTTGGCCTCGTCGACAAAGCTGAGGAGCATCGTCTCATAGTTGCGGTCCCACCGCCGGCGGTGGTCACGCTCGTGAGCCTCCTCCGGCGGGACGGCCCACTCGAAGAAGCTGTCGAGCGTGACCGGCCCCTCGTAGCCGCCCAGAAGGGCCAGGTGGAGCAGGTTGTACATGGCGCCGAGCTTGAGCCGCCGCTTGCGTCCCAGCAGCCGAGGGTCGTGCCAGATGTCAGGCTTGTCGTCGCGGTAGTAGTCCTCGATCGTCTGCTTCACGATGTCGCAGCTCTCGACAACGTCCCGGGCCTTGGCCTCGTGGTGTGCCTCGGAGAAACTGACCACGTGCACGATGTCGGGCTCCATGTACATCTGCCAGTAGGTGGATATCGCCAGGTGACCCTTGGCCTTGTCCAGGTTCGGGGGAAAGTCCGACAGGCCTCCCCGGGTCTCCTTGATGATGTGGTAGTCATAGTGCCGTGTCAGGGGCTCGATCAGCTCAAAGGCGGCGCGGAACTTGGCCAGGTCATTCAGGCCCGACGTGCCGGGGGGCAGGTCGTACATCATCTGCATGACGTACTTGCGGATGCCCATCTTGAGGGCCACGACCGCGCAGACCACGTGATCGACGACCAGCATGTCGTCGGTGCTGTTGCGCAGCTGCCATTGGTGCGGATCGTTGATCTCGACGGCCTTGTCCCGGGCCGCCCACCAGCGCATCACCTCAAAGTGCTCGTCAAAGCCGGCGCGAATGGAGATGGGGCCGCGGCCGTCGAGCTCGTTGTAGAAAAAGATGGGGACCGCCGGGAAGGGCATCCGGAAGGATTCCTCGAACAGCTTGGCGAGCTCCACGAGCTCGTCGGTGCCGGAGTAGATGCGGGTCATGGGGTAGTTGCCCCGGCGGGTGGCTGCCTTGAGCCGCTGAAGGTCCTCCCGGGTGCGGATCGGCACGCCTCCCTGGCCCCTGAGGTACTTGCTCGGGTCCTCCTCGCCGCGGATGAACTTGGCGAGGTATTCTTGTGAGGGCTGGTCGGGCGCGAGCGAGATGATCTCGAGGCACTGTGCATCGGACAGAAGCTCGACGGCTTTGACGGTCGGCTCGATCGTGTCGGCGGCGATGCCGATGTGGGCGCGGAGGATCGGGCGATTCTCCAGCTCACGCACCTGCCGGATGCGCGCGAGTAGCTCGTCGGCCCACACGATCGCCTCGGCCCGCGCGACGGCCGACTCGCCCCGCGCGAACGCCTCCAGCTCCTCCATGGTGATGTAGTCGTCCACTACCAGGGCGAAGAAGCCCTGGAAGGCGTCGATATCGCCATAGTTCTCGGCGATTTCGTCGAGGTCGTAATGCCTGTCCCCGGTGGGGGTGAACTTGTCTTCCTGAATCGGCAGGCCGGTCATGGCTCGCACCAGGTTGGCTGCGGGCCGCAGCCCACCGAAGGCGTAGTGGATGCCGCTCTCGCGGGGCAGCAGCCGGTGCTGGGCGGCCTTTTGGATGAACTCGGAGATGAGCTTGTCGACGTGGAGGTCGCCCAGGCGCATCGAGATGGCCACGACCTCGGGGCGCGACTCGCGGATCTTGTTGACCACGTCATCGATGGGAACCGCGGGCCCCAGCTTGACGGCCATGAAGCCCTCGCCCCGGTCCTCCATCCACTCAGCAAAGGTCTCGACACCCAGCGAGTGGACGCAGTCCCCGATCGATCCGGCCAATACCCGGCGCTTCTTGTCCATGGCCCCTGCCGCTGATTGCTCACTCATGGTTGCCCCCTCCGGCATAATGGTTGTCGTTCACCAGCTGGTTGCTTGGGCTCGGTCAGAGACCTTCGCCCGTCCTTTGTTCCCCGCCCTGCTACTTTGCTGCAAAGGCGACCAATTGGTTCAGAGTTGCCAGCCCGTACTTTTGCGGAATGCGTGCGAGCATGATGTCCCGGCCGAGGTAATCGCGGCCCAGCCGCCCGCCTGCCCAGGCGATGACGCGATCCACGACGGGCGTGTCCACGCCGGCAAGGCCCGCAATGGCCCGGGTGGGAACGAGGCCGAAGGGCACGTCTTCGGCCAGGTAGCGCGACGAAAAGTCCGGGACAAAGCGTCCCGGAGCAACCTCGCGCACCGGGGCCTGTAGGCCGGCGTAGGCCGCATTGGAGACAAAGGCGCCGTGCAGTGTCGCGGGATCTCGGATCGCATCTCCGTAGGCGCGCCGAAGCCAGTCGAGCAATGGCTCGACGGCCGACAGGTCCAGTCTTTCGCCCAGCCGGATGCGGATGGCCTGGATGTCCCGACTTAAGCCCTCCAGGACCTGGGCGCCCGCCGCGTCGAGGCCTTGGTAAAAGAGCGGGGCCTGCTCCAGGAATGTGCCGTCCCACTGTGCGAAGAGGCCGTACATAATGCCGGGGTGGATGATCTGACCGGTATTGGCCAGCGTCAAGGAGAGAAGGCTGGAGGCGGGCAGGACGGGAAGGCCCATCATCTGCTCCAGAAAGGGAACCACGCGCGCCGACTCGGCAGCCGGGCGGCTGGCCGCCGTCACCGACTGCTTGACACCCAGCACGTGAACCCTGCGGCCGTACTCCTCGACGCGACAGGCCCAGGGAAGCGTCTGAAGGCCTGCGATCGCCACGTCTTCTCGACCCGCCTCCCGCAGGACGTGCGCTGCGCAGTAGTCAAAGCCGCCCCGCGCCGGGATCGCGCACACCGATGCACCCCGCTCGAGGAAAGGCGCGATCTGCCACAAAGTGGCTTCGTGGGCAAACGCCGGCAGCACCAGCAGGACCACCTGTGAGCCGGGGATCACCTCGGCTGCGTTGGCGCTGACCTGGTGCAGCCGAGCCCTGGCGCGCACGGCGCCCGTTATCTCCAGCCCGTCCCCCGCTGCCATGCCTGCGCGCAGACGCTCCGCCTCGTCGCCCAACGGGGCGTAGAGGTCGACGTCGCACCCCAGGTTGAGGGCTGCGATGGGGGCGAGGGTCTGGGCCCCGTTTCCTCCGCCGCAGATGGTGATCTTGCTCGGGTTCATGCCGTCAGCTCTCAGCCGCGAGCGAGTACTCGTCGTAGTGACCGCGGCAGGGCAGGCCATGACAAAAGAGCAGCTTGCGCTCGGCGGGCAGGAAGATGCTCGCCGAGATGGTTTCCACGTTGGTGCCCGCTTCGGGGTGGCAGCAAAGGGAGGAGAGGGGCCCATCGTGGGATGCCATCAGGTTCTGCGCAAAGGCGACGTCGACCGTGCCCCACGCCTCTTGGAGGGCGGCCGACACGGAGCCATGGCGCCTGAAGGTGCGACCCCGCGCCTCCGGCGGATCGACGCTCACATAGTGCTCCTGCATCTCGGCGCTGGCATAGTGGTTGGTGTTCACCAGTGCCCTGCCATGAACCTCGAAGAGCCCGTAGCGGTTGTGGCCGCTCTCAAACACGGCCAGGTGACCTGTCTCATCGGCGAGAATCAGGTTGTTCCTCCCCAGCCGGGGGATCGACCGCAGATAGTCCAGCGCCGGGGCCACGCGAGCGTGGTGTTCCAGGAGGTGCATCATCATGGCATAGTCGGGCAGCCCTGGGCCCAGGTCGCTGGAGTAGACGTGCGTGTCGGCAACGGCCAGGCCGGCTTGGTTGATCCCGGCGCTAAAGACGCCGGGGCTGCCGGCGCTGCTGATGTAGGTGTAGCGGTAGCCCTGTGAGGGGCTCGCCCGCACCACGCATTGCAGGGGGAGATGCTCGGGGCGATAGTCGCGGTTCTTGACCAGGATCGGCTTGTGATCCCGGGTGCAGTGACCGGAGGCCGCCCACGTCGTGCATCCCTCGCTGCCCAGGTGGCGACGAACGAGCAGCTCGTCGCGCAGGTAGCTGATCAGGTCGTAGCGGAGTAGGGTCTCAAACTCGAGATCGAGCGCCTCAGCTTGCCCGCGGATCATCTCCAGCAGCGGCCGGCCGGTCCACTCGATCGCCATGCGCGTCTCGTACAACAGCGTGCGAAAGCGCTCGTCCACCTCGTCTTCCTCGACCTGGCGGAACCGGATCGCCATCGCTTCGACGATGTGGGGACGCAGGTCTCTGACTTGCTCCCCGTGCTGCCGGCCCATCATAAAGGGGTCCCCGCTCAGCGTAAGCGTCCGATAGGGTGCCACTCTACTCCTCCCTCACGATCGGGCTCTTGAGGGTCGCGGGCCGGTCAAGTGCTCGGAGATAGCCTGCGCAACACGCTCCATCTTGGCCCGAGCCGGCTCCTTGCCCCTCATAAGCATAGCCTCGTACAGCACGTCGACCAGTGCGAGCTGGGCATTCCGTATGGCGGGCGGGGCGTAGAGGATGGCGGCATTGGGGGGAGCCGTGCAGAGGACCAGGCCTGCCGCCCGTGCCAGCGGCGAGTCGGGGTAGCTGGTCATGGCGACCGTCGTCCCGCCAGAGGAATGCACCTTCTCCAGGGCCTGGACCACCTGCCACTGCATCCCTGAGTGGGAGATGCCGATGCCCACATCGCCGGAGGAGAGGGTGGCGGCGGACATCGCTTGCATCTGCGAGTCCTGGAAGGCGCTGGCATTCAAACCCAACTGCAGGCACTTGAAGTGCAGCTCCTGCGCCGCCACTGCCGCGCCGCCCGTGGCATAGATGTCCACACGACCGGCGCGCAGTAGAGCCTCGACAACCGCAGCCAGGACTCTTACGTCCAGCAGCCTTTCCGTCTGCTGTAGGGTCTGGACGTTGGCCGCAAAGACCTTTCTTGCGACGAGAGCCAGCGTGTCCTCGGGCGTGACCTCTACGTAGGTGAGGTTCTCAGCCGATCCTGACTCCCTGGCGAGGGCGATGCGAAACGGCCGGTATCCGTCGAGCCCGATGCGCCGGCAGAAGCGAGAGACGGTCGTGTTGCTCACCCCGCAGGCGCGCGCGAGGTCGGTGATAGAGAGGGTGACCGTTTCATGAGGGTGGCGCAGCACATAGTCGCCGACTCTGAACTCTTGCTCCGGAAGGGAGGGGAGGGCCTGCTGGACTTGGAGAAGGACGCTCTGCGCACTCATTGTGGCCATCCGCCTCGGGTATGCACGCCGGCGGTCACAGGACGTCTCCCGGCACCTGCCCGGACGCGCTGGTGCCGGTGGTCACATACTGCCTGATCTCATCCACCCCCAGCCCCTTGAGCCCCATGTCCTCCACGTTGCGCCCGCGGCGGAAGTAGTCGGTGTCGTGGACCAGGCAGGCCAGGCGGATCATCGCCTCGGCAGCGCCGGTGTCCACGCCCAGCTGGGCGCCGAGGGAAGCCAGGGGGACCAGGCTGAAGGGCACGTCCTCCAGCAGGTAGCGGTGGCGGAGCGTGCGCGGTGCCTTTATGCCCTGGTACCCCGTGTTGGCCTGCATCGCCTCGTAGACGGTCTCGCCCTCGGCCGAGTAGGCATCCTTCAGCCACACCAGCGCCGGTCGCACGCGCACGCCCAGGGCGGAGGCCACGCCGACTCGCTCCCGGTCCAGCGCCTCCAGCACGCGCGCGGTCGAGCGCGTGACTCCGTCGATGTAGAACTCAAAGTCACCCATGGTGCGCTCAATCCAGCTGGCATTGAGAAGCGTCAGGGCCGGGTGAAAGACGGCCCCCATGTTGTCCAGGCTCGTGTGCAGCACGTTGGGCGCGGGGATGAATTGCGGAATGGCATCGTGGACCGTGTCCAGGACCCGGCGCGTGTCCGCGGCAGGCAGGGCAGCCAAGGGGACGGCGTTCTTCCTGCGCGAAATCACCGCCTGGGCGGGCCCGGTGCTCCGGCTGCTGAGAAGGAAGGTGGCAGTCTCGGCCACGAGGACCTCGTCGCTGCACCCCATCTGGGTGAGAATGCGCCGGAACTCCAGCGCCCCTCCGGTGCGGCCCGGGTTCAGAATCACGATCTGGCCCGGACGGAGTGCGGGTGCACAGAGGCGGGCTATGTCGCGGTGGGCAGACGCGGGGAGAACCACCATCACGACGTCGGCCCCGTCGACTGCCTCCGGGATGTCCGAGGTCACGGCGTCCAGCCGGCTGTCGCTGATGCTGCCGTCCTCCAGCTCAAGCTCGACTGCCCGGCGCAGGCCAATCTCAAAGATGTCTTCCGGGCTGCGGCTGTAGAGGCTCACTGCCAAGCCTCTGGCAGCCAGGTCCGCCGCCACGGCCTTGCCCCCGTGGCCGGCGCCGAGAACCGCGTAGCGTCTCTTGCCCATCTCCACTCCCTCCTGTCTGCCCAGGTGCAGGCTGCTGTCGCCTGCCTGCCCTCGCCCTATCGCCAGGACCATCATAGCAGGAATTGTTTCCGTCGTCAACTCTGATCACGGAAATAAAGGCCATTTGCGCAACGTATGTTCCGATGCACGCAGCATTCGCACGGTATGTTGCATTTCCGCGGGAAGCGTGCTACAATGCCACTGGTGGGGTGTGGTAGGATGACTGAGATGGCGGAACCAGGTGTGGGCCTGCAGCCCGCAGAAGAAGAGGGGCAGGCGGACGTGTCGCAGACGGTAGCGGAGCGCGTGGCCTCCGCTCTGGGCGGTCTGAGCAGGAAGCATCGGCGCATCGCACGGCACATACTTGACAACTTGGGATCGGTTGCCTTTGCCTCAGCGCAGGAAGTTGGAGTCGAGACCGATGCCAGTGCCGCGACGGTCGTGCGTTTCAGCCAGACCTTGGGCTACAAGGGCTTCCAGCACATGCGAGACGAGATTCGAGCGGAGCTCTTCGATAGGCGGCACGTCCCGCACAAGCTCGAAGGCAGGATGGCAGCCCAGGCCGGCTCCCACGGTCACCTGGCCGATGTGTTTGCCTCTGGCATCTCCAGCATCGAGCGCACGGCGGTGCTGGCATCTGGAGAGCGCCTGATGCGGGCGGCCGCAGCCATCCGGCGCGCGCGCCACGTCTACCTTGTCGGCAGCGGCCTGGCGGCGATGCTTGTAGAGTGCCTGGCGTATTACCTGCAGACGATAGACATCGTGGCGCGGCACGTGACGGGGGGCGAGGAGGAGCTCGCACTGGCGCTGACCTTTGCCGGTCCCGAGGATGCCGTGATCGCCATCAGCTTCAGGCGGCATCCCCGCTATGCGATGAAGGCCATCGAGCACGCGCGGGCCATCGGCGCGACCTCGATTGGCATTGCCAACAGCGAGATATCGCCGGTACTGAGCGAGGCGGACCACTCATTCCTCGTGGTCACCGAGGGCTTGCTGGATAGGCCTTCCTCGGTGGCGGCCGTCGCCCTGCTGGATGCCCTCGTTGCTGCCGTCATGCTGGTGAAGCCGGGGGAGGCTGCCGAGTCCCAGCGGCGCATCGACACCACGTTCAAAGAAACCGGCCTGCTGGAAGAGTAGAGACCTGCACAGGTAGAGAGGAGGTGATAGGACGCGAGAGGCGAGCTCATTGGGGCCCATTGGGGTCCGCCCGTCCATAGCCAGGGAACAACAAGGAAAGGAAGGATGAGATGCAACTCAAGAGGAACCGGTTGACTCGGGGCGTGTCACTCATGGTCCTGCTGGCCCTCCTCGCCGCCTGCGGCGCCACTCCCGAGGTGGTCAAGGAGACGGTCGTCGTGCCAGGGCCGGCCGAAGTGCAGGTGGTCACAGTCACCCCACCGCCGAGCCGCGACGTCATCGTCGTGGGAATGGCGTCCGTTCCAGAGACGCTCGATCCGGCCGATCACCGCAGCCGCCAGTCGGAGACCGTGGTCCGGAACATGTTCGACGGGCTGGTTACGCGCGACACCACCAGCGGCGTGCACCTTGAGCTGGCCGAGGCGCTAAACTGGCTCGACGATAAGACCCTGGAGATCAAGCTGCGCCAGGGTGTCAAGTTCCACGACGGCGTGGAGATGACGGCCGACGATGTGGTCTTTACCTTCGATCGCATCATCGGCGAGAACAAGATCGAATACCCCGAGCCCCACACCTCCCCCCGCAAGGGCCTCATCGCTCCCCTGGAGTCGATAGAGAAGACGGGTGACTACACCGCAGTCATGCACTTTAGCTCCGTGTGGCCTGTCGCCCTGCAGATGCTGGTGCATCAGCAGATCGTGCCCAAGCACTATCTGGAAGAGGTGGGCACCAAGGGCTTTGTCGAGCACCCGATAGGCACCGGCCCGTTCAAGTTCGTGTCTGCCAAAGGGATGGAAGAGATCGTCATGGAGCGCTTTGACGACTACTATGGCGGCGCGCCCGACCTGGCGCCCGTCGGCGTCGCGTGCGTGAGGCAAGTGGTCTTCCGGACCATCCCGGAGGTCTCGACCCGGGCCGCGGCGCTCCTGGCCGGCGAGATCGATATCATGCAGACGGTGCCGGCCGAGCTTCTCGACATCCTCGCCCAGACGCGCGGCCTCCAGGTCAAGACCACGCCCAGCACCCAACCCAAGTGGATGGAGATGAACGTCAACCTGGCGCCGTTCGACGACGTTCGGGTACGCCAGGCGATGAACCATGCCGTCGACAAGCAGCTCCTGATCGACGCCATCTACGGCGGCCGGGCGGTCGCACTTCCCGGCTCGCTCTCGCCTTACAACAACTTTATAAACAAGAGCCTCGTGCCGTATGCCTACGACACGGACAAAGCGCTGGCCCTGCTGAAGGAGGCAGGTTGGTCCGACTCCGACGGCGATGGGAAGCTCGACAAAGAGGGCCAAGTGTTCAGCCTGATCATCGACACCACCGAGGAATTCCGCGCGCTGACCGAGGCCCTTGCCGACCAGTTCCGGGCTATCGGGATCGACGCCAGCGTCCGTTTCTGGGAGTACAGCGTCCTCAAGCCGATGCTGCTGGCGGGAGAGCGCCAGGCTTACCTGGACGACTGGGGTGACTCGGCCTTCGACCCGGTGGGCCACTATGAGGCCAAGTGGCACGGTTACGTGGAAGGCCAGACGTACGGCCGGGGCAACTTTTCCGGGTACAACAACGAGCGGGTGAACGAGCTCATCAAGCTCGGCGAAGTCACCGGCGATGTTGCGGAGCGCCAGACGATCTACGACGAGGCCCAACAGATCGTCTACGACGAAGCACCAGCCGTCTTCCTGATCTTGCCGGAAGAGGCCGAGGCAGCCCGGGCCGACCTGGTCAACTGGGGCCCGGCATCGGATAGCCGGATCAACCTGCACGACGTGTGCATCCAGCCATAGTCGCTGACCAGGTACGTGCTTTCCTCCCCAGGGATCGGGCTGGGGCTCGATCCCTGGGGTCCCCCTGCGTCGCGCCAGCGCTGGCATCCCGCCGTGGACCGGTGGGGCGCCGAAAAGGACCCTCACCATGCGTGGTCTCAAGATACTAGAGCGGATATTGATCACCATCCCCATCATGCTGGGCGTGGCAATCGTCGTCTTTCTTTTCATGCGCCTCAGCCCGGGCGACCCGGTGGACATCATGATGGGCCAGGGAGGAACGGTCTCGGCCGGCGAGATGGAGCAGCTGCGCAAAGAGTTCAACCTTGACAAGCCCCTGCATACCCAGCTGTGGCTCTTTCTGAGGGACGCCGTGCGAGGCGACTTTGGGTACTCGTATACGCAGAAGAGGCCTGTTGGCGAGCTGGTGGGCGATCGGCTGCCTGCGACTATCGAGCTGGCGGCCGGAGCCATGCTCTTTGCGCTGCTGGTGGCCGTCCCGATCGGCATCATCTCTGCGGTTCGCCAGCACTCGATGCTCGACCAGGCGAGCATGGCCGGCGCATTTGTCGGGATCTCCATGCCCGCCTTCTGGTTGGGCATTATCCTGATCCTGCTCTTCTCGGTACGTCTGGACCTGCTTCCGGTGCAGGGCCGGCTATCATACGATGTTCAGCTGGACCAGGTCACAGGCTTCTTTGTATTGGACAGCCTGCTGGCTGGCAATTGGCGGGCTCTGGGCGACTCCATCAAGCACCTGGTCCTGCCCTCGATCAGCTTGGGGGCGGCGCCGGCGGCGATCATCGCGCGGGTGCTGCGCTCTAGCATGGTCGAGGCGCTGCGGCAGGACTATGTGACGCTCGGGCGTGCCAAGGGCCAGGTCGAGTTCCTGGTGGTGATGAAGCACGCGCTGCGCAACGCCCTCATCCCCACCGTAACGGTCATCGGACTCCAGGTGGGAGTCCTGCTGGGCGGCAACATGATCGTGGAAACCGTGTTCGGTTGGCCTGGCCTTGGCCGCTTGGTCGTCAGGGCCATCTTTGTGCGCGACTTTCCCCTGGTGCAGGGCGCTGTCATGGTGTATGCCTTTACCTTTGCCATGGCCAATCTTGTGGTGGACGTGCTGTACACCTACCTGAACCCGAAAATCACCCTATAGCCGGCCCGGCTGCCGGTCCCTGAGCAGAAGGAGGCGCCCAGGAAGCCAATGGAGAGGACAAGGATAGGAGCAGATTGGACAGCGCAGTTGCTGTACAGCCTGCGTGTCCGCCTGAGGGTCATGCGCCGGAATGCTGCCGGCTTTTGGCTGGAGCTGCGCCGGCGACCGCTCGCGCTGCTGGGCGGCCTCGTGGTGCTGGCGTACGTGCTGGCTGCCATCTTTGCACCCCAGATCACCGTCCACGGCCCGGCCCAGGGCAACCTGCGGATGCGCTTGCTTCCGCCGGCGTGGGCAGAAGGTGGGAACCCAGACTACCCCCTCGGGACGGACGAGCAGGGCCGCGACCTCCTGACGCGCATCATCTACGGTGCACGCGTATCGCTCATCGTGGGGCTGCTGGCGGTAGGGATATCGGTCGGCGTCGGGCTCACGCTGGGGGCTTTCGCCGGCTATTACCGCGGGCCTCTGGACCAGCTCCTCTCTCGCTTCGCCGACCTGTTGCTGGCCTTCCCGTTCCTGATCTTTGCCATCGGGGTGATGGCTTTCCTGGGGCCGGGCTTCACCAACCTGATCATGGCCCTCACCTTCAAGGAGTGGGTCGAGTTCTTCCGGCTGGTCCGCGGCGAAATGCTGGCGGAAAAGACCAAGGAGTATGTGGAGGCGGCCAAGGTGGTGGGGCAGTCCAACCGGGCCATCATCGGAAGCGAGATCCTGCCCAACATCGTGCAGTCGGTCCTGGTGATGGGCACGCTGCGCATGGGAACGATGATTATCATGGAGGCCAGCCTGAGCTTCCTGGGGCTGGGCATCCAGCCGCCGACGCCGGCCTGGGGCTCGATGATCGCGTCGGGCCGCGACTACATGCTGAGTGCCTGGTGGACTTCGACCTTACCCGGTGTTGCGCTCCTGATCTTGGTCCTTTCCATCAATCTTCTGGGTGAAGGACTGCGCGACATCCTGGACCCGCGACTGAAGGTGGAATAGGAGGCCAGGCGAGAGTGACACCGGACGAGATGCGGCCCACAAGTGGCTCAGCACCGTTGCTGCAGGTAGACGGACTCACCACGGTCTTTCCCACCCGAAGGGGCCTGGTGCGAGCCGTCGATGGCCTGAGCTTTGACCTCTACGAGGGGGAAAAGCTGGGCATCGTCGGCGAGTCGGGCTCGGGCAAGAGCGTGACCCTGCTCTCTATCCTGAGGCTCGTGCCGTATCCGGGCAAGGTCGCGGCGGGCGAGGTTCGCTTTCGTGGCGACCGGCTCGGCGCCAAGTCGGGGCGCGACATGCGGCGCATCCGGGGCAGGGAGATTGCCATGATCTTCCAGGACCCGATGACCACGCTGAACCCGGCCTTTGTGGTGGGCGAGCAGGTCCGTGAGTCGCTGCGGATCCATGGCCTGGTGCCCAGGCAGAATGGGATTCTCTCGTCCTTGTTCGATCGCCGCCGCCGGGCAGCGGAGTACCGGCGGGTGTGGGAGGCCATGGCGGACGTCGGCATCCCACTCCCTGCCCAGAATGCCCGCAACTACCCGCACCAGTTCAGCGGCGGAATGCAGCAGCGTGTGCTCGTCGCCATTGCGTTGAGCTGCGAGCCGAAGGTGCTGTTGGCGGACGAGCCCACGACCGCTCTGGATGTGACGATCCAGGCGCAGATCGCTGCCCTCCTGGACAAGATCAACCAAGAGCACGGCACGGCCATCGTACTGGTGACTCACAACCTTGGGCTGGTGGCCGAGTTCTGCCAGCGGATCGTCGTCATGTACGCCGGGCAGCTGATGGAACAGGGCACCACAGACCAGGTGATCGAGGCGCCCCACCATCCCTACACAAAGGGCCTGCTGCGCTGCCTGCCCGAGGTGGGCTCTCGGCGGGCGCCGATCCAGCCGATCCCCGGCCTGGTCCCCGACCTCGCCGACCTGCCGCAGGGATGCCCCTTTGCGCCGCGGTGCGACGCGGCCATGGAGGCGTGCTCGAGGGTCGACAAGGTTCCGCTGAAAGCGCTGGATGACGGCCGCGTCGTCCGCTGCCTGTTGTACTGAGCCGGGAGGAGACGTGCCACATCAACCCTTGGTCGAAGCACGCGGCATCAAGATGTACTTTCCCGTCCGGACCAGCTGGCTTGCCCGGCTCCTTGCCGGGCAAAAGAAGCAGTGGGTCAAGGCGGTGGACGGGGTGGACCTGACGATCTACCCGGGCGAGACGGTGGGCCTCGTTGGCGAGTCGGGCTGTGGAAAGACGACGCTGGGGCGGGTCCTGGTGCGGCTCTATGAGCCGACTGCCGGCGAGGTTCGCTTCTTGGATCCGGCGCCGGACGGCACGTCGCCCGGCACCGGCCTCCTGGCCGACGAGGAGCGATCCCGCCGGCGGGAGAGTCGCCTGAGCTTTTACCAGAAGACCCAGATCATTTTCCAGAACCCCTATTCTTCGCTGAACCCGCGCAAGACGGTCCGCCAGATCGTGTCCGTGCCGCTCAGGAACCGGGGCATCCGCGACCCACTTGCGCTGGAAGAAGAGGTCGCCGGACTGCTGCGCAAGGTCGGCATCCCCGAGATCCGTATGGATGGCTACCCACACCAGTTCAGCGGCGGGCAGCGGCAGCGGATCGGCATCGCACGCGCCCTTGCGATGCGGCCCAGGTTCATCGTGTGCGATGAGCCCGTGTCTGCGCTCGACGTGTCGATCCAGGCACAGGTCGTCAACCTGCTGGACGAGCTACAGCAAGAGTTCCACCTGACCTACCTCTTCATTGCCCATGACCTGAGCGTCGTGCACCATGTGAGCGACCGGGTGGCGATCATGTACCTAGGTGAGATCGTCGAGGAGGGGCCGACCGAGGAGGTCTTTGCCCGGGCGGCCCACCCCTACACCCAGGCCATCATGGCGGCCGTGCCGGTGGTGGACAAGTCCGCCCGGCGTGAGCGGATCATCCTCGAAGGCACCGTGCCCAGCCCGATCAATCCGCCGTCCGGGTGCCGGTTCCACACCCGCTGCTTCTCCAAAATCGGAGCCATCTGCGAGCAAGAGCACCCAACCTTTGCGCAGGTGGGCGACGGTCACAGGGCCGCGTGCCATCTATGCGCGTAGGCACTCATCCCGATCGGTGACCATCAGGACAGCCGTCGCCCAGTATCCGGCGCCTACTGGTGCCCGCTAGTAGTAATACCAGATGCTGCTATACTCCTGCGGGTCCTCGCCTAGCTTCTCCAAGTCTTGCAGGTAGCGGTGTATCGAGTGGTCTACGTGCAACCAGGGCTTGGCGGGTGCGATGCCCTTTTCCCAAGGGTGCCACAGGTAGACGCGACGACCGCTGGGACGGATGGCGATCAACTCGCGATCCTGGAAGGCCCGCACGTGGTTCTTGCCCAGACGCGGCACGTTGAATACCGGTTCGTCCGTGCGGAACGATCCAGGAAGCAGTCTCGCCTCTTCCTTTCGCTCCTGGAGGATTCGGGCCAGCGGCGTAGCATAGCCGCTGGTTTCCTCTTTGCCCTTCGGGTAGAAGGTGTAGTAGGGGTCGACGCCGATCTTTTTCAGTGCAATCCGGTTCGCCACCGTCTGAAACCGGCGGCTTGTATGTAGGGTAAAGACTTGCTGGTTGTAGACGCTCAGCCCCTGCAGTCGTAGCCGGTGAATCGCGGCAGCCATGTCCGGCGTGACCTCGGCTGCGCTCTCCACATGGGTCACAATCGCCACGTTCCGGCGACCGGGCACGATGTAGCGACCGAGCAAAGATGACAGCTCATCGGTGATGCGCATTGGCATGGTCACGGGAGCCCTGGTCCCTATCCGGACCTGGATGATGTGATCCATTGCAGCAAACCGATCGAGTATGTGTGCGATGCGACGGTTGCTCAGGAAGAGCGGGTCTCCGCCGGTGACCAGCACTTCGCGCAGCTCCGGATGGGCAGCGAACCAGTCGAGGGCCGCCTCAAGGCTGTCGATCGGGGGCAAGGCACTCGCCTCCATCGGTCCCGTGATCTCCCAGTTGCGCTGGCAATAGACGCAGATCTGGGGACAGGTATCGTACCCCTTCAGGATGGCCACGGCTGCATATCGGCGCGTCACCAGGTCGATGGGCGAGGTATCGTGCTCACCCATGAAGTCGAAGTAGTGTTCCCGGTCGTCCTGGTGCTGGACCATCCGTTTCACGTAGTGGAGCGGCGGGATGGCCTGCGCCCGGACCTGGGCATCTTTGCGCCGGTTGGCCGAGTCTGCATCGAAGAGGGAAAGGTAGTAGGGCGTGATGCCAAAGGGCACGCCATGCTCGACACACAGCCCGATCGCCTCCCGGTCCCGCTCCGTCAAGGGCACGAGTTCCTCAAGCTTGGCTAGGGCATCAGGACCAGCAAAGAGGTTGCGCAGCTGCCACGCGGCTTCCTGCCAGTCGGAGTGGGAAGCCCCCAAAAAACCTAGGATGCGCTGCCGGTTGCGCTCACGCTGGAACACCAGGTCTGGGTCAAGGCCATTGGGATAGCGGTTGACCCGGCTCCACATGCGGCTCGCGACCTGGTCGAGGAATGCTGAGCGAGCCTTCCCGGCGGTGCGGCCCTTGGCCCGGGCGGGCTCCTGTGCGTCACCACCGTCGGCAGAAGGCACCCAGCCCTTTGCCAGTCCCGATCGGCCCCGGATGCCTCGGAAGAGGTGTATGAACTCGAGGACCAGGCCCGCTGCCGGCTGTCTGCCTGGAGAGCCTTGTCCGCGGACCAGGTCCCAGAGGGACTCGAGCGTGCTGAACCCGGCCAGGCCTTCATTCCGGGGGGCGATCATGCCCTTCAGGATCTCGACGCACTGCCGCGCGAGTGCGTGCTCGATTGGGTGAAGGCCCGCATCTCCGGACTGCAGCTCAGCCTCGCGCAGGGCCAGGCAGCGATAGAACCTGTCGCGGCAATCAGCCAGGCTCGTGCTGGTGAGCAGGGTGGCGTATAGCTCCGGATCAGCGTCCCGAAGCTGGTCGAGTAGAGAATCCGCGTGTGCGGCCTGTGCGGCGCGTCCCGCCCCACGATCTTTCAATGTTGTCTTGTCAACCACCGTTCCTACCTCCATGAGAAACGCTGCCGGCACGAAAGGGTCCACGCCCGCTTGGCCGGCACATGCTGCAATCACAGTTGCCGACTATTGCCAAGGCTCAGCTCAGGGGGCCTCACGAGCCGAGTGGCCGGCAGCCGCAACCCCGTGGCAAGAAGGATAGCTCAGGGCAAGGGGCTTGTCCATGTATCCAGGTGTAGAAAAGCGGTACAAACAGGGGTACATTCGCGGCGTACCCTTTGCGCTTAGGCGCCAAAGTCGGTATAATGATGGTGCGGTATCCCGTGCTTGCGGGGCTTTTCCACTCAGGAGGCGTCTCAGCCGAACTGCCGGCCTGCCGCTGGGCAGACGGCAGGCCATCCAGCATCGAGAGAAAGCAGGACGTGATCCGAGTACTCCTTGTCACGCAGATCGGACTCATTGGCAATCTGGCCGCAGCCATACTCAAGGGTGAGCCCGACATCGAGGTCGCCGGCATCGTCACGTCCGCCGAGGAGGCAATGGGGCGGATACCGGAGTGCGACGTCGTCCTGGTCAGCCCGAGGCTGCCCGATGGCACTGCCCTGGACCTCACCTGCCTCATCACCGAGCAGTATCCTATGGTCAAGGTGGTGATCTTTGGGCTGTCCGAGTCCAGCGAGCATGTCCTGCGATACGTGGAGGCGGGTGCTGCCGGTTACGTGGTCAGGGATAGCGAGGTGGAGGATCTACTCAGTCGGATCAGGGCAGCGGCACAAGATAGGGCCCTCGTTTCGCCCGAGATCGCGGCTTCGCTCATGTCACGCGTGGCCACCTATGCCCAGATAGTGACGAACGCTGAGACAGGACGCAAGGTAACCGCCGCGCTGACGCGCCGCGAGCGTGAGGTATTGGCGCTCATTGGTGCCGGCCTTTCGAACCCGGAGATCGCCGGCCGCCTGGTCATCGAGGTCGGAACAGTCAAGAGGCACGTGCACAACATCCTCCACAAGCTCGGCGTCAGAAGCCGCCAGGATGCCGCCGCGCACCTCTTCCTTCTGGAAGATGGCTAGGCCTCCGCGCAAGCTCGTCGGCATCCCCCTTCTCGCCTCGTCGGAGCCAGGATGTATCCACAGCTGTACCCCATTGCTGTATCCGTATACATGGACACTGAAACCTGACCATGCTATGCTGGTTGCCATGGGAGAACCGAGGCACCAGCTTTGCGCAAGTGGGAGGCAAACGCCGGCCGCCGGTGGACCTGCTGCCAGACCTGCCAATGAGGTTGTCGTGGCCGTCGAGCCGCGCCTCTTTCGGGACATGCTCAGCCGGCTCTTCCGCCGGATCGAGGGTCTGCACCTTCGGGCCGAGCTGTCCGGGCCGTCCGGCCTCGAGCTCTTGCTGGAGCAGGCCGAGGCACAGTGGGTGGTCATCAGCCTTGCGCCAGATGGGGCTTTGCCCGAAGTAGTGAACAGAATCGTGGCAGGACACCCTTCCATCTCGATCCTGGGGGTGGCGGAGGATGGCAGCGGAGCGCTGGTGAAGCGCGCGGGTACGCCCATCAGAGTCATAGCCCATCCGTCGTTGGCTCTTCTCCTTGGAACTATGCAGGAAGCAGGGCAGCAGGGCCCAGATGTGACGGAAGGCGATTAGCCAGGAGATCTTTGGTTGGCATGGAGTGAAAGTACCGGATTTCCGGTTCTCGTATGACGAAAGGAATGAACCCATGGATCTATTGACACGACACGAGACGCGCTCACTCATGGAGACTCAAGGCGACCACCTGGTCTCCATCCTGATGCCCACTCATCGCAGCGGACCCGCCACGAGCCAGCACCGGCTGCGCTTCAAGAATCTCTTGGGGTTAGCAGAGAAGCGCCTCCGTGACGCAGGCCTGCGGCAGCCCGACATCGACGCGCGGCTTGAGCCGGCACTTGCACTCAGGGACGACGGCCTCTTCTGGAGCCACCAAGGGCGCGGACTGGCGATGTTCCTTGCGCCCGGGGAGTCTCACCTCTTGCGCCTGCCGCTGACGCTCCCAGAGCTGGCTGTCGTGTCGCCTCGCTTTCACGTCAAGCCGCTCTTGCCGCTCATTCAAAGTGATGGGAGCTTTTATCTTCTGACCGTCAGTCGCAAGCACGTCCGCCTGTTCCAGGGCAGCCGCTACGGCCTCGTGGAGATGGCCATGGAGAACCTCCCGGGCAGCCTGGGTGATGCCCTGCGGGGCGAGGATCCTCAGCGCCAGTTGCAGTTCCATACCGGTCCGCAGGGCCCCGGAGGCTCTAGGCGACGGGCTGCGGTCTTTCACGGCCATGGCGCCGGCGCTGACGACATGAAGGCGCGGACGCTTCATTACTTCCACAAGGTCGACGCTGCCATCCGAAGCCTCCTTGCGGGCGAGGACGCACCCCTTGTGGTAGCAGCGGTCGACTACCTGCAGCCCCTCTATGCCGAAGCGAACAGCTACCCCTCCCTTGCAGCATGGCTGACCGGCAGCCCCGGCCGCTGGAGCACATCCCAGCTCCACCGCCTGGCTTGGGAGGCCGTACAGCCTGTCTTCGTCGAGGCCAGGCACCAGGCCGCCGACCGGTACAGACAACTGGAGGGCACCAGACTGCGCGCCGACACCCTTGAAGTAGTCCTGCCGGCGGCCCATCACGGGCGGGTGGATTCGCTGTTCGTAGCAGTGGGCGTGCACCGGTGGGGCCGTTACGATGCGCAGCTCGGTGAAATCTCCCTGAATGACCAGGAGGAGCCCGGCAACGAGGATCTGCTCGACCTGGCAGCGCTCCAAACCTTCCTGAACGGCGGCACTGTGTATGCCGTGGCGCCGGACGGGATGCCGGGGAGTGAGCCCCTGGCGGCTATCCTTCGCTGGGAGGACCAACCCTAAGCGCACGCGTCCCGTGGCGATGCAGACCTGGAGGCACTCAATGGCGACCGGCTGGCAGAGGGTATACGTCTTTATCAGCAGCACCTTCAACGACATGCACGCCGAGCGGGACTACCTGGTCAAGCAGGTCTTTCCGCGGCTGCAGGAGTGGTGCGAGCGGCGCAAGCTGCGGCTGGTGGACATCGACCTGCGCTGGGGCGTGACCGAGGCGGACGCGACGGAGAACAGGCGCGTCGTGCAGGTCTGCCTGGAGCGGATCGACGCCTGCCGGCCCTTCTTTCTCTGCTTCCTGGGGCAGCGGCGCGGGTGGGTGCCGTCCCGCGACGACATTTCCGCGGAGACGTACGCGGCCTATCCCGACCTGGAGCCATACGCGGGGGAAACGTCCGTCACGGAGATGGAGGTCCTGCATGCCTTTGTGAACCCGCTGCAGGGCGGGGGACATGCGCGGGCGGAGCACTCCTATTTCTACCTGCGCGCGCCGGAGGTGCTGGACGCGCTGCCGGGCGATGTGCCGGGGCTGCACGAGATCTATACAAACGAGGGCATCGCGGACGCCGGAGCGCGTCGGCAGGCCGACCAGCAGCTGGTGCGCTGGCGGGAGGTCGAAATCCCGCGGACAGGGCGGCCGGTGCGCGTCTACCGGGCGGAGTGGGACGCCCAGGCGAGCACGCCAGAGGTCCGGCTGCCACTGGCATGTCCCTCCACTGCCGAGCGGGGCAGCCCGGCCTGGGAGGAAGCGCGGCGGCAGTGGAGCGCCCAGTGGGCGCGGGCGGGGGTGCGCGTCGGCGAGAGTGGCGAGATTGGCGACCCGGCGGAGCGGGAGAAGACCGAGGCGTACAACGCCCGGCTGACGCAGGGGCGGCTGGCGCGCTTTGCGTGTGAGGAGCGGCCGCTGGCCGAGACCCTTCTGGCCGACCTGCGGGCCGCGATCGAGGCGCGCTACCCGGAGCATGTCGAGGCAGCAGACCAGACGCCGCTGCAGAGGGAGCTGGACCAGCAGGCGCAGTTCCTACAGGCGGCGGGGGAGGGGTTCATCGAGCGCGTCGGCGACTTTGTTGGGCTGGACGGTTACCTGCACGGCGTCTCCAACGGTCCCCTCGTCCTCACCGCGCCGGCCGGCCTGGGCAAAACGAGCCTGCTGGCGCGCTGGATCGACCGGGCGCAGGAGGGCCTCCAGGGGGGCGAAAGCCTGCACTACCGCTTCATCGGCGCCTCCGACGGCTCGACGACGGCCGATGCGCTGTTGCGCTCGCTGCTGGAAGAGATCAAGGAGGTGGCCGGCAAGCTCCAGGAGGAGGTCCCGGCCGAGCCAGACAAGCTGCGGGCAGCGCTCCCGGCGCTCCTGAAAGCCGCCGGGGCGCGCGGCAGGACGGTGCTGGTGCTGGACGGGCTCAACCAGCTCGAAAGCGGACTGGCGGACCTGGACTGGCTGCCCATGGCGCTGCCGCCCGGCATTAAGCTAGTCGCCTCCTTCAAGCGCGGTGATGCCCAGGCCGAGGCCTACTTCGATAGGCTGCGGTCGAGCAGGCAAGCGTTGATGGCCGAAGTCAAGCCTTTCGAGGGCCTGGACGACCGGCGAAAGCTGGTGCGGGCCTACCTCTCGCAGTTCCTCAAGGAGCTGGACGATCGGCACCTGGAGGCGCTGATCCGCTCCGAGGGCGCCGGCAATCCCCTCTACCTGAAGGTGGTGCTGGCCGAGCTGCGCGTCTTTGGCGTCTTTGGCGACCTGGGGGCCAAGATCCGGGGCGACTTTGGTCGCACGCCGGTGGAGGCGTTTGCAGGGCTACTGCGCAGGCTGGAGAGCGACCCGGCCTACTCGCCGATCCGGCCAGTGCTGCTGGTGCCGCGCGTCTTTGGCTGGCTGGCACACTCGCGCACCGGGCTGACTGCCAAGGAGCTGAGCGCGCTGCTCGTTCGGGAAGGGCTGCTGCCCGACGCCGAGGCCGGCCGGGAGTGGGCATCCGAGGCGGTTCACGGCCTACTGCGGCAGGTGCGGCCTTACTTGTCGCGGCGAGATGGGCGTGTGGATTTCTTCTTCGAGTCCTTTGAGCTGGCCGCGCGGGGCCGATACGCCAGGGCCGAGGGGCAGGCCGGGGCGCACCCCGAGGGCCGCACGGCGCGGGAGTGGCACGCCTCGCTGGCGGACTACTTTGTCGCGCAGCCGCTTCGGATTGGCGATGAGCGCACGCCCAATCGCCACAAGCTGGCGGAGCTGGCATACCAGCAGGCGCACGCCGGGATGGCGGAGCACCTGCAGCGGACGCTGTGGGACTATGCGTACATGGTCGCGCAGTTGGAAGCTGGCGGCATTGAGCCGCTCATCGCCGACTATGACCTGGCACGCCTGGCCGAGGCCGGATTGAGCGCCGAAGCGCAGCGGCGGCTGGGCCTGGTGCAGGCGGCGCTGCGCCTCTCGGCCCACGTGGTCCGCCGGGATGCCCACCAGCTCCCCAGCCAGCTCACTGGCCGGCTACTGGGGTTCGGTGAGGAGGAGATTTGCGGACTACTGGAGGCCGCCCGTCGAGAAACGAGCGGTCCTTGGCTTCGGCCGCTGCGTGCGAGCCTGGATGGGCCGGGTGGCGCGCTGGTGCGCAGCCTGGTCGGCCACCTCAACAGCGTCACCGCCGTAGCGCTCACCCCTGATGGGCAGATGGCCGTCTCCGCATCGCGCGACTGGGACCTAAAGGTGTGGGATGTGGCGAGCGGCATGGCACTGCGCACCCTGGCGGGCCACTTCGTTCCCATCCATGCCGTGGCGCTCACGCCGGATGGGCGGCTGGCCGTCTCCGGATCGGCAGACGAGACGCTCAAGGTGTGGGACGTTGCGAGCGGGAGGGAGCTGTGCACCCTTGCCGGCCATACCAGGGAGGTCAGGGCTGTGGCTCTCGCGCCGGACGGGCGGCTAGCCGTCTCCGGATCGGAGGACAAGACGCTGAAGGTATGGGACGTGGCGAGCGGGAGGGAGCTGCGCACCCTTGCCGGCCATACCAGGGAGGTCAGGGCTGTGGCTCTCACGCCGGACGGGCGGCTAGCCGTCTCCGGATCGGACGACAAAACGCTCAAGGTGTGGGACGTGGCGAGCGGGAGGAAGCTGCGCACCCTTGCCGGCCATACCGATTTCGTCTGCGCTGTGGCGCTCACGCCGGATGGGCGGCTGGCCATCTCTGGATCGCAGGACAAGACGCTGAAGGTATGGGACGTGGCGAGCGGGAGGGAGCTCCACACCCTGGCTGGCCATACCGATTTCATCTACGCTGTGGCGCTCACGCCGGATGGGCGGCTGGCCGTCTCTGGATCGCAGGACAAGACGCTGAAGGTATGGGACGTGGCGAGCGGGAGGGAGCTACACACCCTGGCCGGACATACCGGCGTGGTCCGTGCCGTTGCCCTCACGCCAGACGGCCGGCTGGCCGTCTCAGGAGCGGGGGACACAACCCTCAAGGTTTGGGACGTGGGGGCTGCGCTCCAAGCGGCGACGGCAAGCGGGACCGAATCGCGCACCCTGGCCAGCCATACTGGGCGGGTCAATGCCGTGGCACTCACGCCGGATGGCCAGCTTGCCATCTCGGCATCGGACGACAAGACGCTCAAGGTGTGGGGTGTGGCGAGCGGGAGAGGGCTGCGCACCCTTGCCGGCCATAGCGAGCGGGTCAATGCCGTGGCGCTGGTGCCGGACGGGCGGCTAGCCGTCTCCGCATCGGACGACAAAACGCTCAAGGTGTGGGACGTGGCGAGCGGGAGGGAGCTGCACACCCTGACCGGCCACGCATCCGGCGTGAGCAGCGTGGCGATCACGCCGGACGGGCGGCTGGCCGTCTCCGTGGCACGGTCGGGAATGCTGAAAGTGTGGGACGTGGCGAGCAGGACAGATCTGGGCTCCCTGCCCGGCAAGCCTGCATCCATCCTGGGAACCACGGCCGTAGCACTCACGCCGGATGGACGGTTGGCAGTCTCGGGATTGTGGTACAGAGCGCTCGCCGTGTGGGACATTGCGCGTGCATTCAACACCGCCGGTGCGAGCGGGACCGAGCCGCGCACCCTGGCCGGCCACACCAACGTAATCAAAGCCGTGGCGCTCGCGCCGGATGGGCGGTTGGCGGTCTCGGGATCCGACGACGACACGATTAGGGTGTGGAACCTGGTCAGCGGGACCGAGCGGGCCACCCTGCGCGGACATCGCGACGACGTCAGGGCCGTGGCAGTCACGCCCGACGCTCGGCGGGCGGTCTCGGGATCAGATGACAAGACGCTCAAGGTGTGGGATCTGGAGTGCGCGATGGAAATCGCCACCCTGACCGGCCACACCAGGTGGATCACCGCTGTGGCGCTCACACCGGATGGGCGGCTGGCCGTCTCGGGGACAGACGACGGAGTACTTGGCGTGTGGGATCTGGCGAGCGGGATCGCGCTTGCGGCTTACACCTCTGACGGCGGCGACGTTCATTGCTGTGCTGTGGCGCCTGACGGCCGGAGCGTCGTGGTTGGCGACATGGTGGGCCGCGTGCATCTGCTATGCCTGGAGAACATCACCCCTGGCCCGGCGATTGCGACTGCCTGGTGGGCGCGCGGCGCTCCCGGTCCGGTCTTCGGTTGCCCCCACTGCCGCACCTGGTCGGAGGTGCCGGGGACAGCCCTGGGCACGGATCTGCCCTGTCCCCTCTGCGCCACGGTGGTTAGGCTCAACCCATTCGTGATCGAGGCCGACTGGCGTCCGCTGGCGGCCGCCTGGAAGGGCGGCGAGACGCCTCCGGGGCGACGCGAGGAAGAGCAACCGGTTGCCGTGCCGGCCGAGGTCCGGCAGCTCATCGCACGCGCGGAGTCCGGCGACGCCGACGCGCAGTTCGAGCTGGGGAAGCGCTACGCCAACGGCATGGGCGCCGTCCAGGACGACGTCCAGGCGGCAGCATGGTACAGGCGGGCAGCCGAAGGCGGCAACACGGACGCGATGGTGGCCTACGGCCGCTGTCTTGTCGAGGGCAGAGGCGTGCGCGCCGACCTGGTGGAGGGCGGAAAGTGGTTCCGCCACGCCACCGAGGATTGGAGTGATTAGGGACACCTGACCACCGCCGAGCAGGCAATGATTCGCCTGCAACCATTCTCCCGCGCGCTGGGATATGAAAGGAAACTGACGTGTCTGACACCTATTGCTGGTCCAGGTTCTACGGCATGCTCTGCCGGCATGGCCCCAACCTGCTGCTTGGGATCGATGATGACACCCGCGAGATCATTGAGACGTACGCCTCCAGCACAGACATCTTCTGGTCGGAAGGGTTGGAGGATTGCCTGGCAGAAGGCGCTGCCGGCGGCAGCCTGCGAGGCGGAGTCCTATCCGCCCTCGAGCTCTGGCGCGAAAACGTACTCGATGCACTCGATACCAACTTCGGTATCGAGCTCGACTGGGAGCTGGTTTCGATTCAAGGCGCCAGTTCGCTCATCGACGAGCTTGTCGAGGCCGCTTCGCCAGGTTAGCCTGGGCAACCCGCATGACGGAGGCGCCATGGGCCTGAACTACAGCTACCTGCTCTACTTCGAGCGCGAGCACCTGTGGGATGCCCTGCGGGGGGTGGCAGCCATCGCCGATGCGGTCGACCCGCCGCCTACGACAATCCACTTTCCCGACCATGACCTGGTACTCCCGATCGCGACTGGGTTCCGGCAGCCGAGTGACCTGTCCCATGACAGCCCCGAGTACGAGTTTGCCGTCTCGCTGGTCTTTGAGGCGGACGAAGCCATCCTGGAGTACCTGCGCAGTGGCGGGTTCGAGGAGACATACCGCGCCCCGCCCGACCCGGACGGCATCAAGCGAGTCGCCATCGGGTTCATCTACCTGACGGTCTACGCCGACCTGGAGAAACACTGGGCCTTCAAGGAACCGGTCGACCTGGTCCTCTTCGCGTTCGGCACCACCGGCACGCGCATGAGCATGCTCTTTGAAGAGTCCGCCTCCATCCGTAGGACCTTCACCGGGCTGCTGGAGAAGCACCACGGCGTGTGCGGCATCCTTGACCTTGAGAACGACTATGGCGACCTGTTCTGGTTCAAGGGCAAGCCGATGGAGGCGTCTGTCTGGGACGTGTACATGCTGCCGGAGGCGATCGAGGAGATGCTGAAGAGGGGTTGGTAGCGGTTACGGTCCTGCCGGCCGCACCAGGTACCGCTCGGGAACCCAGCCCAGCCGCCCCCTGGGATCGATCCCCTCGATCCAGGTGTAGCCGTCCGCCGCGACCTCCGCACCGGTGAGCACCAGCCGAGTGCCGTCGCGCAGCGCGCCGATCTTGCCGCCCTTCAGGCCCGGCTGCGCATACATCCATACTCCCTCGCCGCCGGTATTCCCAACCGCCGCCAGGGCGGGGGTCGGCGTGGCCGTAGGCGTGGCCGTGTGGGTGGGGGTCGGCGTCTGGGTCGCCGTGGGTGTGGGCGTCGGCGTCGGCGTGGCGGTTGCCGTCGGGCTTGGCGTGTGCGTCGGCGTGGAGGTTGGCGTATGGGTCGCCGTGGGTGTGGGAGTCGGCGTCTCCGTGGCGCCGGGCAGGGGCGTCGGCGTGGGCGTCGGCGGCACGAAGGGGTCAAGCCGCGTGGTTGGAATGACCGAAAGCAGCAGCGCGACGGGCTGCTGGACGCGGCCGGCGACCTTTTCCTGGAGCTCCACCGCCTCCGCGTGGCTCACATCGCGCGGAGAGCGGACCTGTACCTCGAGGCGCACGGTGCGGTCGCCGTCCTCCGAAGGCAGCTGCCTCCAATCCACCAGCTCGGCGTCAGGCAGGGCGGCGACCTCGGCACGGATGGCGCGGTCGAGTACCCGATCCCTCACTTCTTGGCGCACCGACTGTGCCGTCAGGAACCCCAGCACGGCGGTTACAGCAGCCAGCAGCAGGATCGTGCCCAGGAGGCCGCCCTGGAAGACCCGCGCCCGCCCCGGTTGGCCCGGGATGGGCCGGAAGCCCAGCCACAGAAAGACCAGCGCCCCGGCCGCGATGATGGCCACCAGGTTGGTCAGGAAGAGCAGTGAAGCGCCGCCGGCGATGCGACCCTGGCCCAGCGACAGGCCGATGCCGACGGTCGCCAGCGGCGGGACGAGGGCTGCCGCGATGGCGACGCCCGGCAGGGAAGCGGAGACCCCCTTCCGGCAGAGGGCATACCCGCCCGCTAGGCCGGAGGCGAGGGCCACGCCCAGGTCCAGCAGGGTCGGCGCACTCCGGTTCAAGATCTCACTCTGCGGAGTCGCTGCCGGCACGGCAAAGCCGAGCAGGGCGCCCATCGCAATCGCGAGCAGGATGCCGCGCAGCGTGGCGCTGCCGGCCCTGCGCAGCAGCCGTGCATCGCCCCGCACGATGCCGAGGCTGAGGCCAAAGAGTGCCGCCATCAGGGGCGCCACCAGCATCGCCCCGATGATCACCGCCGGGCTGTTCTGCAGGAGGCCAAAGGCCGCAATGGCAGCCGCCAGGCCGATCATCACATAGTAGTCGAGGTTCGGCTCTGCCCCGCTGCGGATCGCCTTGTAGATGTCCGCCTGCTCTCCAATCGCCAGCGTGGGCAGCGCCCGAAAGAGCCTCCATCCCGTCCGCCGCAGCCAGCTCCCCATCCGCATGCCGCGCGCATGGCGCCGGGTGATGATCGCCGGGATGGGGCTGCGAAGGGCCAGCGCCTGGGGGATGTTGCCGAAGAGGACCCGGTCCAGGTAGCTCTCCCGGCTGGCGCCCACCAGCAGCAGCGCATACCCCGCCGAGGCCTCCTTGAGGATCGCGTTCTGGATGTTGGTTGCCTGGACGACCTTTCCCCGGACGCGCGGCTCGCCGGCCCACGGCAGCAGGATCTCCTCCAGCTGCTCGTGGCTCACGGCAAGCCCCACCTCGCCGTGCGTCTGGCGGGCGACGTACATCGCCGTGATCTCTGCCTGCGGAGCCAGGTCCAGTGCCAGGTCAATCGCCAGGCTGGCGTTGGGACCACCCGAAACGGGGATCAGTACCCGCCGGATGTCGGCCGGCTCCGGCGGTGGCGCCCCGCCTGCCGGGAAGGACACGGCGATGACATCGCACGGTGCTTGCTGGACAAGCGGATCGACCGTGCGCCCCACCAGATAGTGCCCGCTGCTGGCCTTCCCTCTCCAGCCGAGGATGAGCAGGTCGGCCGGCTCTTCGCGCAGGCAGGCGAGGATCTGGGCCGCAGGGTCCGCCCCCGGTCGCACCTCGATCCGCAGCGGCGCGCCCCCACACGTCACGGGGCCGGCGAGCCACGCCGGCCGGCCCCCGTCGTGGGTGACGGTCACCAGGGTGACCCTCCCTCCGCGCTCCGCCGCCAGCCGGCAGGCTAGGGGAAGCAGCGAGGTGAGCTGGCTTTCCGCGCCCACCGCCACGACGACGTGGAACCTGCCCGCACTCGAGTCGTCAGCCATCTGAACAATCCCTCGGCCTGGAAAGCATCGTCATGCTCCTTCTGGGCCCCCCTATCGCCGGCCTAGCCGATCCCCCTCACGTACAGAAAGATCATGCCGCCGGCGTACACCAGGATGATCAGCAGCGCGTCCGCCTCCACAAAGAGCAGCCGGCGCTCCACGCGCGCGATGTTGCCGACCAGGGCCAGCAGCGTCAGCAGCAGGCCCAGCATGCCGACCAGGGCAAAGGCCGGGTCGATCGAGCCGAGGAACCGCCCCTGGGTGTAGAACAGATCAGATAGCCCGAGGGCGAACATGTTGAAGACGTTGCTGCCAAAGAGGTTGCCGACGGCCATGTCGTAGGCGCCCAGCCGGGCTGCGGCAATGACGGCGACCGTCTCCGGCAGGGAGGTGACCATCGCCAGCAGGGTGGTCCCCACAAAGCCGGTGCCCAGGCCGGTAATCTCGGCAATCTCCGTGCTGGAGCTTACGAGATAGGGCGTCACCACGACGAGCACGGTCGTTGCGATCGCGAACCCCAGCACGGCCCGCCACAGCGCCATACCCTCCTCGCCTTCTGGCGCTTCCAACGCAGTGCTCGAGGCCTGGCCGTTCTGCTGGATGAGGCGGATGCCGGCGATGTAGACGAGGATGAGGAGCAGGCTGTCCACACCCAGCCAGCCGATCTTGAGCGGGATGTCGGCCAAGATGAAAAAGACGACCATCCCGATCATGGCGGCCGCAAGAGCGGCGGTGAGGGCGTGCGTCATCGCGACGCGGCGCAGGATGCGCGCCTGCTGGTTAAGAAGATCGAGCACCGCTAGCAGGAGCATATTGAACATGTTGCTGCCCAGCATGTTGCCGGCGGCGAGCCCCGGCACGCCTTGGCCGAAGGAGTTGATTGTGGTGAGCAGCTCCGGCAGGGAGGTGGCCCCAGCCAGTAGGAGCGCCCCGACAAACATCCCGCCCAGGCGGGTCCGCACGGCAATCACGTCGCCGTACTGGGCCATTTTGACGGCCGCCAGGACGAGGATGGCACTGGCGGCGACAAAGACGATCCATGCCATGGCGGACTACTCCTCCGCCGGGGGCTGCTTATGCAGGCCCCAGGCGGCAGCCACAGGCACGGCAAAAAGGACTCCCGTGTTCGGCCGGCTCAGGTCGCCGACCACCGCCTCGGTTGCTTCCTTCACCCGCTCGACGACCGACATCTCCTCGACCACCGCGAAGAGCGTGGTGTGGCCCACCTGGTCGGTACGAAGCAGCCGGCTGAAGCCGAGCATCCGCGGCGCATCGTGGGCGCTTGCCCGCCCGCGCAGGCGGTGCACGCCGGTGGACTCGATGAGGGTAATCCCCTTGACCCCCGCCGTGCCCCACGCCCCCAGCAGGTCGTTCAGCTTGGACGGGTCGTCCAGAACGAAGACGATCTGAAACATGAGACTTTCTCCTTCGTGGGTAAGGCTCCCCCCGCCAGGCTGCTGTCACGGGGGCGACCTGCGCTCAAGCCCTTCTGACGGCCTGCGAAGGGGGCGCGCGAACTCACGCATCCGCTCCTTCGTGGTGGCGCCGTCCGGCCATCGCCCGCAGCTCCTCTGAGGCAGCCCCTTCTGCCACGACCACGAGCACGTCCCCTTCTTTCAGAAGCGTGTCGCCGTGTGGGATGAGTGCTTGGTGGCCACGCCGGATGGTGGCGATGACGGCATCGCGTGGCCAGCGCACCTCGCGCACCCGCCTGCCGACGCAGGCAGAGCCACCGTCGAGTGTGATTTCCTCCACTCCGAGGCCCCCATAGGCACCCAAGCGCACCTGCTGAGCTCGGTTTCGCATGGCCGCACGGCGCGTCAGCGCTACGTCGTAGATGCGCACGACATCGGCGCGGCGAAGGACGCCGAGAAGGCGACGGGGATGTGCCCGATCGACGACCGGCAGCCGGCCGATGTCGCGTGTGCCCATGCGCCTCATGGCCGTCCCGATCGTCTCGTCGGGATAAGCCACCAGGAGCTGGCGGGTGCAGACATCGGCGACGGTCAGTCCGCCCGTGGTCTCTCCGCCGGCGCGCTCCAGGTCCTGCAGCGACAGGATGCCAGCCAGCTCACCGGCACCGTCCACCACCACCAGCCCATGGTGCCGCGTCTGCATCAACTTCTCTGCTGCGTCCTGCAGCGAGTCGGAGTCGCGCAGAGTCGCCATGTCCGTGACCATTGCCTCTCCAACTGAGATGTTCTCCAGTACCTCCACATCGCGCCCGCGCTGGAGGCGGATCCCCTTCCGGGCAAGCCCCACCTCGTACACGGAATCTGGCTGCAGGCGCCGGGAGATGACGAGGCTGATCACCACCGCGAACATGAGCGGCAGGATGATGCGGTAGTCGTTGGTCATCTCGAATAGGAGAAGGATTGCCGTCAGCGGGGCGTGCACCGCGCCGGCCAGGACGGCTGCCATCCCTACCATGGCAAAGCCCGGGACCGTGATCTGGAGCGCGGGGAAGAGGTGTTCGGCGAGGATGCCGTAGGCGCCGCCCAGCGTCGCCCCGAGGAAGAGGGCCGGGGCGAATACCCCGCCCAGGAAACCCCCGCCGATGCTAATCGGCGTCAGGGTGAGCTTGGCCACCAGGAGCGCAAGCAGTAGCCAGAAGGCGGGCGGCCGTGCGCTGAGCGTCTGCTCGATTGTGTCGTAGCCGATCCCCATGACCTGCGGCAGAAAGACCGCGACTGCGCCCACGGCGGCCCCGGCTATGGCCGGCTTGAGCCAGCGCGGAACTGCCAGGCGCGCGAAGAGGTCTTGGGCAAGGTAGAGCAGCCGGACGTAGAGTGCGGAGACCGGTCCGGCCAGCAGGCCCAACCCCAGGTAGAGCGGCAGCTCCCATGCCGATCCAAAGGCGTAGGCCGGCACGTCAAAGGCCGGCTGGGGGCCGGCCACGGCCTGGGTAAAGACGGCCGAGATCACGGCCGCCAGCGTCACCACGCCCACCACGGAAGCTCCCAACTCCCCTAGGATGACCTCGACGGCAAAGAAGACGCCCGCGATTGGCGCGTTGAAGGCCGCCGCAATACCAGCCGCTGCGCCGGCCGCGGCCAGCCCTCGCACACGCTCGTCCGAGAGGTGCAGCCACTGGCCGAGCATCGAGCCGAGGTTGGACCCAATCTGGACGGACGGGTCCTCCGGTCCGACCGACGCGCCGCACCCGATGGAAATCGCGGCGACAGCTGCCTTGGCGGGCATGCGCCCGTAGCGCAGCCGGCCGCCTGCCAGCGCCACCGCTTCCATGACTCCTGCCACGCCATGATGGCGCTCCTCGCCCACGAAGAGCTTGGCGAGCACGCCAGCCAGGAGGCCACCCGCGATGGGGACCAGGGCTACCGGCCAATTCGCCGCCCGTTGAGGCCCGTCGACGCTCCAACCGAAGGCTACCCTATTCGCGAGGTCGATCAACTCCTTGAAGGCCCAGACGCCGGCCCCGCTCAACAGGCCCACCAGCAGGGCAGCGCCGCCCAGGATGAGGGGCTCTGAGGGGTGCAGCTTGTCCAGCCACCGGCCGGATCTGACAGGCGAACGCAGTCTATCCATGACTCAGTCCTGGCCCAGGGTTGGGTGACCGGTCATCTATCGCCGCGGGAAGGCATGCCGTTCCGTGAGGACCTGTGGGGCCGCACCCATGCGTCACAGCAAGTAGCGCAGCCACAGGTACACCGTAGCCAGCAGCAGAGAGACCCCCGTTGTGGCCAGGCCATACCTCAGAAAGCGCCGGAAGCTGATGGGGTGTCCACTCCTGGCAGCCAGGTTGCACACCACCACGTTGGCCGATGCGCCGATTAAGGTGGCGTTTCCCCCCAGGCAAGCGCCCAGGGCCAGTGCCCACCAGAGGGGTTCCACTCGCATCGCCTGGCCGAGGCTCTCCACCACCGGAATCATGGCCGTTGTGTAGGGGATATTGTCGACGATGGCCGAGGCCAGGCCCGACAGCCACAGGAGAAGCAACGAAGTCAGGGTCAGGTTCTGCCCCGTCAGGTGCAGGGCCCCCTGCGCCACGCGGTCGATGATGCCCACCTGCACGATCGCTTCGACCGTGATGAAGAGGCCGACAAAGAAGAAGAGGGTGGTCCACTCGACCTCCCGCAGGATGCGCGCGGGATCGGACCGTGCCCAAAGCATCAGCAGCGTCGCGCCGGTGAGGGCCACGGTCGCCGGCTCGACATGCAGCAGCCCGTGGAAGAGGAATCCGATCAGCACGGCAGCCATGACGATCAGCCCCTTGCGCAGCAGCTTCCGGTCGGTGATCAGCGCCTCGGCCTCCAGGGCTTCGATGTCCAGCCGCCGCGCGGGCTGGGCGCGGAGCTCCCGCCGGAACATGGGCCACGCCAGGCCTAGGTATGCCAGCAACACCAGCAGGCTGATGGGCATCATGTTCCAGGCAAAACGCGCAAAGTCGATGGCTGCCGCGCTGCCGATGAGGATGTTGGGCGGGTCTCCGATCAGGGTGGCTGTGCCCCCAATGTTCGACGCTAGTATCTCCGAGATGAGGAAGGGAACGGGGCTGGTGCCCAGGCTGGCGGCCACGAAGAAGGTGACCGGCGCGACAAGTACCACCACCGTGACGTTGTCGAGGATCGCCGACGCGAGCGCCGTGATGGCCGAGAGGATCACCATGATGCGGAAGGGGCGGCCGCGGCCAAGGCGCACTGCCTTGACGGCGATCCACTGGAAGAGGCCGGTCTCGCGCAGGATGTTGGCCAGTGCCATCATGCCGCTGAGCAGAAGGATGACGTTCCAGTCTACGGAGCTAAAGGCCTCCTCTTGGCTCAGCACGCCGAGCAGGATCATGGCGAGCCCGCCCAACAGGGCAGACACTGTGCGGTGCACGCGCTCGGTGACGATCAGCCCGTAGGTGATCAGGAAGATGCCGCCGGCCACCCAGGCGGACCTCACCGGCCCTCCTTTGTGGGCTTGTCGCAGCGGTCCGGCGAGCAGGCTGCCATCAGGTCGCGCAGGCTCAGGTAGCCCACGACGTGATACCGGTCGTCCACCACGGGCAGGCCCGACAGCTTGAGGTCGTGCATGCGCTTGAAGGCATCCTTTACCGTCTCGCCGACCTTGACCCACCCAGGCTTGCCCATGGCGTCGGCCGCCGTGCGCAGCCGGCTCTTCTCGGCAAAGCGCGCCACGGCCTCCAGGTCGGTTACCTCGCTCAGGAACTCTTCGGGCATGATGCGGAAGAAGAAGTCGTCGGCCAGCGTGGCGAGCTCCAGGAGGCCCACCAGGCGCCCTTCCTCATTCACCACGCACGCCGCGCTCACCCTCGGCTGTTCCTTCATCAAGCCTGCGACCTCCTCGAGCGGGACGTCGGGCCGGACGATGACCGGCTCAAGGTCCAGGAGGGGCACGACCTGCTCGACGGGCATGTCCCGCCGGATGATCCAGTCGGGCCGCACGGCAGGGGGCAGGACATCCGGTTCTTCCTTGGCCTTGACCTTGTGTATCCCGCGCACTTCGGCGACCGGCAGCACCAGGAGCAGGCCGCTGTTGGGGCGCTCAAAGCCGCCCACGGCGCGCTCTGCCTCGCCGACGGCTTTTGCCAATGCATCGTCACCCTCGACGGCCATGAGCAGCGTGCGGCGGCGGACCTCGTCTGACTCGAAGAGGCGGTCGACCGCGCCAAGCCCGACCTTGCTCAGCCAGGAGTGGGCACGGTGGGATCCGACGCTCTGCAGGATCGTCGCGCCGGGCAGCCCGATCGAGCGCCAGGCGACCAGCAGGTCCGCCAGGCGGCCCATGTCGTCCAGGATGACGATCAGCAAGTATATCCTTCGTTGTTCCATGGGAGCCCTCGCACCTCCTGTCATCCAACGCCGGTGTCGTGCGGCTGTCTCAGAGCTTACCGGTCGTTGTGATACTCTTTCTGGAGCCCCACGGCCCGGCTCACCGGCACCACGAAGAGAAAGCCCGTGTTCGGCCGGGAGAGGTCGCCGACCACGCTTTCGGTAGCCGCGATCACCCGATCCACGGTCTCCTCGTCGGGGACGACGGTCATCAGCGTACGGTGGTACGCCTCCTGCCCCTCCAGCATGTCGCGCAGCGAAGGGATGAGGGGCAGATCATCGCGCATCTGCGCGCGCATGCGGGCCATTCCCGTGCTCTCCAGAATCGTGATTCCGCCGGCGCCCGCCCCTTCCCAGGCGCCCAGCAGGTCATGGCACTGCTCCACGCAATCCAGGACAAAGACGACCAGGTGCATTGTTCTCATTCCCTCCCAGTGGGTGCTGCTGCAGGTGCCGGTTTCCCGGCCTTGGGGTAGAGCGTGCGCAGCAGCAGCGGCGTCAGAATTGTGGTTGCCAGGATCATCAGCACGGCAACGGCAAAGATACGGTCGCCGATCAGCCCGGCCTCGCTCTCCGCGGCGGCGACGATCAGCCCTACCTCCCCGCGCGAGGCCATCCCTACGCCGAGCCGGAGCGCATCCTTGTTCGCCATGCCGCCCAAGCGCGCGCCCAGGCCGGCCCCTAGCACCTTGGACAGAAGCGCTACGGCGATGATGGCCAACTCCAGCCAAACGTCGCTCACCTTCATGGCAGTCGCGTCGACGCCCAGTCCGATCGAGACAAAGAACACCGGCACGAGCCACGCATAGGTCAGGGGGTGCATGCCCTCCTCGATGGCGCGGCGCAGCGGGCTGCGCCCGATCAGCACACCGGCCAGGAATGCGCCGGTGATGGCCGCCACGCCGCCCAGCGCCTCTGCCGCCCAGGAGTAGAGCAGTGCGACCACAAAGGTCGCCGCCAGCAGCCCCTCGCTGATCGGCAGCCGCCCGACAAAGGCCAGGAGCCGCGGGATCACCAGCGCACCGAGCGCGGAGGCCAACCCTAGGAAGGCGACCATGCGCACCAGCACCCACACTACCGCCATGGCCCCGCCCGCGGCGCCCGTGGCGACTGCCAGGAAGATGGACAGGAGCAGGATGGCGAGGATATCGTCCACCACCGCCGCACCCAGGAGCGCAAGACCCACCCGGCTGCGCAGTACCCCCAGCTCCATGAGCGTCTGGGCCGAGATGGAGACCGATGTTGCCGCCAGGATCAGCCCGATGGCGATGGACTCCTGGAGGCTGAACCCAAAGGGCAGTGCCACCAGGCCGCCCAGGAGCACCGGGGTGACCACGCCGAGGCTGCCGGCCAGGACGGCCGGACGCCCCGTCTGGAGCATCGCCTTCAGGTCCACCTCCAGGCCGGCCACGAACATCAGGAGGAGCACGCCGAGGTGTGACAGCTGGTGGAAGGTTTCTGCCAGGTGGCCGCTGCCAAGGATGGGCCAGCTCAGCAGGTCCAGCAGTGTGGGGCCGAGGATCAGGCCGATCAACAGCTCGCCCAGGACGGCGGGCTGGCCAAGCCGGCCGCTCAGGTAGCCGGCGGCCTTGGCCGCGGCGACGACAATCGCCAGGGCCAAGGTGAACTGGAGAAGTAGCTCCACAGCGCCTCCCTTCAGGATAAGACCGGTGCCAGGGCACCGGCATGGATCGTGCCTCGCGGACATGAGACATGTGCGCCCGCTGTCAAACGAGAACAGGGACGGCTGTAAGAGTACCATGCAGGATGCCTGCTTGTCAAGCGCCGGGAAGCGGTGTCCCATGAGCTGTACATGACCAGGTTGGCCGACCGCGCAGGCGCCCGCAAGATACCACACCACCCGCCTCGCACGAGGCGATGGACCGTGTGCCTCTTCTCACGGCCTGCCCGGCGACGCCACCACTCCCCGGCCCGGTCGCCGAGGGGCTTGCCATTCCTGTGCACGTGTGCTAGACTCAGGCGCGCTGCCGGGCGACGGGGCTTGCTCCGCGGGCCGGGGGCTGACTCTCAACCGGGAATGGGCACCAGAGTGCGCGTGCTGTTCGTCACCCAGCAGATTGACTATGAGCCGCAGGGTATCATGCACCTCTCCTCCGCCCTCAAGGCGGCCGGCCACGAGGTGGAGCTCGCGATCGCTGCGCGCCGCGACCCGGTGGCCTATGCCCGTGACTTCCGGCCCCACGTGCTTGCCTACTCGGTCATCACCGGCTCTCAGTGCTACTACCTCGAGCTCAACCGGCGCCTGAGGGCGGAGGTGCCCGGGGTGCTCTCGGTGTTCGGCGGGCCACACCCCACCTTCTTCCCGGAGATGGTGCAGGAGGAGGGCGTCGACGCGCTCTGCCGGGGCGAGGGGGAAGGGGCGCTGGTCGAGCTGGTGGACACGCTCGCTGAGGGTGATCCCCAGACCCTGCAGCACCTGCAGAACTGGACCTTCCTCGTGGACGGCAAGGTGGTCACCAACCCTGTGCGGCCCTATGTCGAGGACCTAGACAGCCTGCCTTTTCCTGACACGGACCTCGTGTACGAGCGAGAGCCGGTCGCTGCGCACCACAAGATCAAGCACTTTGTCACCGGGCGCGGGTGCCCGTACAACTGCACCTACTGCTTCAATCACGCGCTCGGGCAGCTCTACCGCGGCAGGGGCATGCGCTTTCGCCAGCACAGCGTGAGCTATGTTATCGAGCATATCCAGCGCGTGCGAAGCCGCTATCCCCTCGAGTTCGTGGTCTTTGTGGACGATGCATTCGTCCAGTCGCGGGAGTGGCTGGCCGAGCTGGCGGGCACGTATCCGCGCGAGGTCGGCCTGCCCTTCTTCTGCAACACGCGGGCCAACCTGGTCACCGCCGAGCAGGTGCGGCTGCTCAAGGAAGCCGGCTGCCACTCCGTCTCCATGGGCGTCGAGGCGGGCAACGACCGCATCCGCAACGACCTGCTCAAGCGCCGCATGAGCCGCGAGCAGATCCTGGATGCAGCGCGGCTGATCCGCGAGGGCGGGCTCAACCTCACCACGACCAGCATGATAGGGCTGCCCACCAGCACGCTGGAAGATGATTTTGAGACCCTCTCGCTCAACGCCGAGGTGAGACCTGCCTACGCCCACGTCTTTATCTTCCAGCCCTACCCGCGCACCGAGCTGGGCGAGTTCACCCGAGACCAGGGCTGGATGGCCGGCAGCTACGATGACATCGGGGAGGTCGCCTGGGACCATTCGGTGCTCGACTTTGACGCGGCCCACAAGCGCGGGCTGTCGGTCCTGCAGAGCTTTTTTGCCATCGGCGTGGAGTGGCCGCGACTCGTGCCGCTCATCAGGCACCTGACCAAGCTGCCCCCCAACGGGCTCTTTGTCCTGCTCAACAAGCTCTGGAAAGGGTGGGCGATCAAGAACCGGGTCCACCCTGTCAAGCTCGGCCTGCGCGAGATGGTCGAGGCGGCAAGGCACTTTATGGGGATCAAGTCGTAGTAGTGCATCCAGGGGAGAGACCATTGCACCTTTTGTTCATCGTTAAGGAGATAGACAACGAGCCCCAGGGCATTCTGCTCATCAGCAGCATCCTCAAGCAAGCCGGTCACCAGGTCAGCCTGAGCGTCGCCACCGAGGAGGACCCGGTCGAGGCGGCGCGGCGCCTGAGGCCCGACGTCGTCGCCTACACCGTCTATACCGGCACTCACAACTACTACCTGGACCTCAACCAGCGCATCCGCGCCGCCCTGCCCGGCGTCTACTCCGTCTTTGGGGGGCCGCACCCCACCTTTTTCCCTGAGGTGGTGGAGCGCGAGGGTGTCGACGGCATCTGCATCGGCGAGGGGGAGTATGCAACGCTCGACCTGGTGAACGGGCTGCGGCGGACCGAGCGCGGCGTGGAGCTGCCGGACCCGGGCATCGCCAACTGGTGGCTCAAGCACGAGGGCCGGATCGTCCGCAACCCGCTCCGGCCCCTGCTGACCGGGGAGGAGCTGGACGCCCTGCCCTTTCCGGACCGCGAGCTGCTGTACGGAGCGCACGCCAACAGCCGCCGCACCAAGATCAAGCCGGTTATCACAGGGCGCGGCTGCCCCTACGACTGCTCCTTCTGCTTCAACAAGGCCTACTCCGACTTGTACGGAGGCGGCGGGCGGCGCTTCCGCCGGCGCAGCCCCGACAACGTCCTGCGCGAGCTAAAGGAGCTGACGGCTGCTCACGACGTTCGCTTCATCCTCTTCATGGATGATACGTTCATTCTCCAGGACACCTGGCTGAAAGAGTTCATGTCCCGCTACAAGGCCGAGGTCGGGCTGCCTTTCTGGTGCCAGGTGCGCGCGAACTTGGTGACCGAGGACAAGATAGCACTCTTCCGGGATGCCGGCTGCGTTTCCGTCAGCTTTGGCGTGGAGGCCGGCAACGAGCACCTGCGGAACGTCGTTCTGAACCGCAACATGAGCGACGAGCAGATCACGGAGGCCGCCGCGATCCTGCGCCGGCATGGCATCGCCTTCATGACGAACAACATGCTCGGCCTGCCTACGGGCAGCCTGGAGGCCGATTTCGAGACATTGGCTCTGAACGCCCGGCTCTGCCCGGCGTATGCCAACGTCTTTCTCTTCCAACCCTACCCCAAGACTGCCCTAGGGGAGTTGGCTTACCGGGAAGGGTGGATGAGCGGCAGCTTCGACGACCTCTCCGGCTCGGTCAGCGACGACACGGTCATCAAGTTCGGCACAGAGGCCGAAAAGCGCCAGATCGAGAACCTGCAGAAGCTTTTTGCGCTGGGGGTGGAGCTACCGTGGATGGTGCCTGCCATCAAGCGCCTGATCCGGCTGCCGTCCGGCCGGCTCTTCTGGCTCGCCTACAAGCTGTGGAAGGGCTGGGCGATCAAGCGGCGTATCTTCCCGTTCAGGATGACACCGCGCGAGTACCTGAACTCGGCCCTCTACTACATGCGCATCAAGAGCCAGTAGCACAACTGCCTCAGGTGGGGGAAAGCCCCCGGACCGAGCCCCAACGGTGGCCCCGGTTTCCTGACCGGGGCGACCTGGCCTACTCCCGCTCCCGAAACGCCGCCCGGCGGAAGGCCCGCCAGGGAAGCAGCGCGCACCCCAACCGCGACGGCCGAACCGCCGACTGCAGCTCCGCCAGGAAGTCGCCGTCGGACAGGGCAGACAGCTCGGCGAGCCCTCGCCCGATGAGCATCTCGGTCAAGATCGAGGCTGCCCCCAAGCACAGTGCACAGCCCCGCCCCTCGAAGCGCGCCTCGACCACTTGCCCATCCCGCACTCGCGCTTGCATCGCGACCCGGTCGCCGCACAGGGCGTTGTAGTCCTCGGCCGCCAGATCGGGCGCCTCCAACCGGCCCCGGTTGCGGGGGTGCCGGACATGGTCCAGCAGCCGCTCGGTGTACTCCTCGCTCATCCGGCGCCCACGATCGGGCCGCTAGAGTCGCGCAGGGGGCCGCCGGTCCGGCCGTTCTTGACGGCAAGGATCTCTGCGATGATGCTCAGCGCGGTTTCCTCTGGCGTGCGCCCGCCGAGGTCCAGCCCGATGGGGGCGTGCACCTGTGCGAGCTGGTCGGCGGTGATGCCCCACTTGGCCATGCGGGCTGCGCGCCCGGCGTGGGTCTTGCGGCTGCCAATTGCGCCAAGGTAGGCAGCATCCGTGCGCAGCGCTGCTGCCAGCGCCGGCTCATCGATCTTGGGGTCGTGCGTCAGGAGCACGATGTAGGTATCGCGCCCTACGGGCAGGTGTGCCAGCGCCTCGTCCGGCCACTCCACCAGCACCTCGTCGGCGTCGGGAAACCGGTCGGCGTTGGCGAACTTGGCCCGCGGATCGGCCACCACGACACGAAAGCCCAGCTCGCGGGCAAGACGGGTGAGTGGGATCGCCACATGCACCCCGCCCAGGATGTAGAGCGCCGGCCGCGGCAAGAACACCTGCAGGAAGATCTCACGACCGTCTTCGAGCGTCTCGATTGTGCCGCGGGGCGTCCGGCGATCCAGCTGGCGCCGCAGCGCCTGGAGGACGGCCGGATCGGCCGGGCCGGCGAGCAGTTCACCAGATCCGAGCAGCAGTGTCTCGCCGGCCCCACCCGGCCCGGCGACGACGGCAGCCAGCGCGGTGGCACGCTCTGCCCCCATCTCGCGTACCAGCGCGCCGGCCAGCGCCGGGTCCAGTTCCTGCACAAGCACGTCGATCGTCCCGCCGCAGGCGAGCCCCACGTCCCAGATCATCTCCTCGGTGATGCCAAAGCGCAGCAGTCGCGGCGCGCCGCCGGCCAGCACCGCCTGCGCTTCAGCATAGACGGCCGCTTCCACGCAGCCGCCGCTCACCGACCCGGCCATCCGCCCTGCCGTCGAGGCGATCATCCGCGCGCCGGCCGGCTGCGGCGCCGTGCCGATGACGCGCACCACCGTGGCGACCGCCACTCGCTCGCCCTGCGCCAGCCAGGCTTCAGCCGTGAAGATCAGTTGTCGCACGCTCCCTCCAACCCCGTCCTGTAGTGCCCTGTGCCCATTCTGACGCCAACAAGAGGCTGCACTATGGCCCCTCGTGCGTGGTTCCGTACTTGCTCTCGAACAGCGTCCCGTCGTACGGCGCCCGCCTGGTGTGGCATCGTGACCTGGGGCAGAGCTGGCAGCTGGCAAAGCTCTGCTCCGTAGCGAACCAGATCCCCGAGACCGACTTGGCCGGAACCATCAGAAGGCTCTCCGTCAGCCGGACGCCGATGGCCTGCTCGGGGTCTCCGAGTAGGGCAAAGAGCGGACGCTGGGCGGTCAGCGGCCAGTCGGGCAGCGAGCCCGGCGACATCGACGACAGGCTGCCTGGCCGATATTGCTCGTCCAAACGCCGCTGCAGGGCAGCCTGTGCCACGCCCAGGGCTGCCTCACATATTTGGTCGGCATAGAAGTGCAGAACCAGGTCCTCGTTGGCAGCGGCCCACTTGTGCAGCTCGGTGCCGCAGGTGATCACGAAGGGAAAGGCGCGGTGGGTTCCGTCGAGGTTGACCCGCAGCACCCGGCTGTCAAACCGGATCCCGTCCAGCACGACGCTGCTGTCGTCCTTTGAGTCCACATACGCCACGCCGAACATCGCGCGCGGTCGGGCGATGTCCTGTGCCTCGCGCACCAGCTGCGCGAAGCGCTCCGCTCTGGCCGTGCCCTCCTTGATCCGCAGCCTCGCCCGCAGATCTTCCAGGTCTGACTCGAGACGGATGCGCTCCAGGATTTCAACGTCCACGGCAATCCTCCATACAGCGTGTCCCCCTGCCTACCTTCTGCGCAATGATCCGGCCGTCTACTCGACGGTGCCAAGCCCTCGCTTCTCGAGCTCCTCGCTGATCATCTCAATCGAGATGCCGCCGGAGATCCGCGGCTGCCCGTCGAAGGCAACGATGGGCAGGTTCAGGTTCATCATGAACACCGCACGGTGCGCGAGCGGAAAGTCGTCCATGCGCTGCGAGAAGATGTCGATGTACTCCACCTCTGTGGAGTCGCCATAGGAACGGGCAAGCCAGCTCCCCAGGTCAGCTGTCTGCTCTTCCATGGTCGGCGATGCGACGGCTTCTGCCGCTTCGTCGCCCTCCGGCCCACAACTTGGGCCACACGCCGAGCCTCAGCCGCACCCCGACATTTGCTGGCTTGTCCCAAACACTTGCACTCTTACTCTAGCCTTGGCATCTTCTGCCATGTCACGCATCCCCTCCAAAGTATCGTGTTTGCGCGGCCCCAGGTCCAGCCGCGCGAGGTTGTGCCTCCGGCACCCAATCGCGCACCATCCCCGGTCAGACGGGGCAGCTAGCGCTTCTCCGCCCGCTCGGGCGTGACGCACGCGTCCACGGCAGCCTCCGCCATCGCAGCCGGCGCTGTCGCCAACTCGTGCTTGTAGTAGCGGCGCTGGAAGTAGAAAGCGACGTTCACCAAGCCGATCATTACGGGCACCTCGACCAAAGGTCCGATCACTGCCGCAAACGCCTGCCCGGAGCTGATACCAAACACCGCCACCGCCACGGCGATGGCCAGCTCAAAGTTGTTGCTCGCCGCCGTGAAGGCGATCGTCGTCGTCTTGGAATAGTCCGCCCCGATGCGGCGGCCCATCCAGAAGCTGACCAGGAACATCAGCACAAAGTAGACGAGCAGTGGGATGGCGATGCGCACCACGTCCAGCGGGATCCGGACGATCAGATCGCCCTTCAGACTGAACATGACGACGATCGTGAAGAGCAGCGCGACCAGCGTCAGCGGGCTCAGCCGCGGTATGAACCTGCTCTCGTACCACCCGCGGCCCTTCAGCCGCAGCAAGATGAATCGGGTCAGAAACCCGGCTATCATGGGGATGCCCAGGTAGATGGCCACGCTCTGGGCGATCTCGCCGATGCTCACGTCGACGACGCTGCCCTGCAGTCCGAACAAAGGCGGCAGGACGGTGATAAAGAACCAGGCGTACACGCTGTAGAATAGCACCTGGAACACGCTGTTGAAGGCAACCAGACCGGCCGCGTACTCGCGGTCCCCCCTTGCCAGATCGTTCCATACGATGACCATGGCGATGCAGCGCGCCAGTCCGATCATGATCAGGCCCTGCATATACTCTGGGAGGTCGGACAAGAAGAGGATCGCGAGCGCGAACATCAGGATGGGGCCGATGACCCAGTTCTGGACGAGCGACACGGCCAGAACTCTCGTGTTGCGAAAGGCCTTACCCAGCTCCTCGTACCTGACCTTGGCGAAAGGCGGGTACATCATCAGGATGAGCCCGATGGCGATGGGGATGTTGGTCGTACCCACCTGAAAGCGGTTGATAAAGTCCTCAATGCCCGGCAGAAAGTAGCCGAGAGCCACGCCGATCGCCATGGCGAGAAAGATCCAGAGCGTCAGGTAGCGGTCCAGGAATGAGAGCTTTCTTACGGCGCTGTTATTGCCGGCAGATGTCGTCGCGTTTCCTTGAGCCATCGACAATGCCTCCTCTTTTCTCGGCGATTTCCTACCAGGCTACGGGCATTGGATGATCCCGCGCGCCCAGAGGCAGTCTCCGCACACCGGGAAGGGATTTCCGTAGCAGTCCTCCTCGTTCGTCTCGGCGAAGGTGCAGCCGCCGCAGTCCACGCAGGGCGAAAAGTCAAAGGCAATCACCCGCTCCCGGAAGGCTCGGTATTCGTCCTTCGCCCAGATGGATGGCAGTGGCACGTCGTCGACGTTGCCCAGGACGTAGCGACGCATCGCCTTCTCCCGCCCCAATACGTAGCAGGTGTACGAGTGCATCAGGGGGACGCAGGGGCTCACGCTGCCGTCCCAGCTGACCGCTGCCGACCCCTCGCGGACGAAGCGGCAGTAGCTGTCGCCGCCCGCCGGCCGCCCATGGAGCGGGTCGAGGAGTCCTACGTGCTGCATCAGTCCCGCCAGCGGCCCGAGCGTCTCGCTGCGCGCGTCGATGCGCGGCAACACCATCTCGGGGCGCCAGAAGGAGCGCTCGGCCTGGGGGGGCGTGGGCAGCAGGCCATACAGGATGTCGTCCTTGAACTCTGCGCAGTAGGGCAGCACGTTCGTCACGACCACAAAGCTGGCCTTCATGTGCAGTGCCAGCCGGCGCAGCCCCGGCAGCTCGGCCAGGTTGCGGCGCGTCGCTACAAACTCGAGGCCTATCTCGGGGTTGATCCGCCCCATCTCCTGCCGGAGGCGGTGGAGCAGGGCGGCGCTGCCCTCCACCGTGCCCAGGTCGGCGCCGGGCCGGGCGCCGGCGTGAGCCTCCGGCGTCGCGCCGTCGACCGAGAGCACCAACGAGTCGAGCCCGGCCTCGATCAGCCCCCGCGCGCGAGCCTGGTCTAGGAGGAGCCCGTTGGAGATCATCTCGGTGCGCACCCCCAGGTCGTGGGCCAGGGCCACCATCTCCACGATGCCGGGGTGTACGAGGGGCTCGCCGATGCCCCAGAAGGCCATCGTGTGAAGCGAGCCGACCTCGCGCAGCCCCTCGACCAGTCGCCGGTAGGTGGACAGTGGCATGGAGCCCATCGGCTCGGCCCAGGTGTTGCGCACACAGGTCTTGCAGCTCAGGTTGCAGGCCGCCGTCGGCTCCACGTACACCTTGCGCAGAGGCGGGTCGGCCGGACGAAGCACCAGCCCATCCGCGGTCTCCTCGATCAGCAGCTCCGCCTGGGGCGCCAGCCCCCAACTCTCGCGCACTTCCTCCGGCACCTGCAGCGTCCCCCCGCTGCCCACGCGCGCGCGGAGGCTTCCGGCCTTGCCCGGATTTTTTGCCATACCCTTCTCCCTCACACCTCGATGCGGCCGATGGGCACGTCGAGCTGCAGCTTGACCCTCCCATACTCAGAGACGTAGAACCAGATCTCGTGGCTCACGGGTGGCATCCGGACCCACAACTCCCGCGGCAGGTACACCGTGCCGTACCGCCGCCCCCACTCCCCGACGGTGAGCGCGACATAGCCCTCCGGGTCCTCAGGCTTGCCCACCCGACCGAATGGGACCTCACCGGCATTTCATCAGTTGATGACCATCAGCCGCATCTCGATGGTCAGCGCGCCCCCTTCGTCTTTCAGGTACCTCTTGAACCAATCGGACCTGGCCCTGGCTAGGATCATCTCCACTCAGCTCCGTTGCCCAATGGCCGGCAGATCCTCCCCCAGCCGGTCCGCCAGGTACGCACGCTGCGCCGCATACGGCGTCTCCCCGAGCACCGAGCAGTCCTGCAGCCGCAGGTGGCCCGCAATCAGCTTGTTGGCAAAGACAAAACAGGAGACCTCGCCGCAGGCCTTGCAGTTGGTGCGGGGCAGATGCGTGTACACCTCCATCAGCCCCGGCCGCTGGTGCGTTTCATAGTCGGGCTCGATCTCGCCCCGGCGCTCCCAGGTGCGGTTCACCAGCCGGATCAGCCCCTCCATCTCCTGGATGGCCGTCTCCCTGTCGGGCACATTGCTGACGGCAATCTCCTTGGCGTGAAAGGCGATACTATGCCCGCCCTTCTTCCAGGTGAGCGCCACTGCCCCGGGGTTGTACACCGCGCCGCGCAGGCTGCCGTTCAGGTAGGGCAGCACCTCGCGGATGTCGGTTTTGAACCGGGCCATGGCGCTGAATCGCTCCGTCCCTGGGTCGCAGGGCGGAGTAAAGACCTCAATGTCATATTCCTCGATCCGCATCATGATTCCTCCTCATTCCTGCTGTGGCGGCCTGGCAAAGGTCTTTTTCCCATTCGAACGGCCGCGTGCCTCTCGTCCAGCATCAGACGTGCTCTTGGCATGTCTGCCGGCTGCTCCTTCCCTACGCGGCCCACACAAAGTAGAGGCCGACCCCGATGAGAATCACCGCGCTCACCCGCTCGATGGCCGTCGACCAGCGTCCCAGCGCCTGAAGCCGCTTCAGCGCCCCGGCAAAGGTCCCCGCCAGTACGATCGGCGCTCCGCGCCCCAGCGAGTAGACGAAGAGCAGCGACGCCCCGTAGGCGAGCGCCCCTTCCTTGCTCATGACGTAGGTCAGGATCGCCGCCAGCACCGGAGTGGCGCACTGAGACGCCACCAGTCCCGAGACCAGCCCCAGAGCCAGCGCCCCCGGCACGCCCCGCAGCCGGATCCGCTCCCGCAGCCGCCCCACGCCCGGCGCCTCGGGCAGGTGAAACACCCCCAGCATGGATATGCCAATCAGTATGCAGACGGCAGCCACCACATAGTACCAGATGTGCGACGTGCCGCCGATCATTCCCCCCACCAGGCTGGCGACGATGCCCAACATCATGAACGTGATCGCCAATCCCACGGCAAAGGTCAGCGATAGCACAAAGGACCGCCCCCGCCCGACATCTCCCCGCCCGCCGACAAAGCCAATGATCAGGGGGATCATGGCCACGTTGCACGGTCCGATGCTGGTCACAATGCCGCCCAGGAACACCAGCAGAAAAGCCAGCGGCGAGGCGCTCTGCAGGACAGAAGGGTCCAGGTCCACGCTACCGCCCTCCCGCCAGGGTCTGGAGCTCTTGCCGCAGCTCCGCCGCCGTCATCACCCCCAGGACCGTCTTTGGCTGCCCCGTCCGGTCGTAAAAGATCTGGGTCGGGATGGCGCGGATGCGCGCTGCTTGCAGCAGCCTGGTGTTGGCCTTGTCGTAGACGTTGACGTCCACCAGGCCGACCGAGTTTTCGAACTCGGGGTAGACTTGGGCGACGACCTCCATCATCTTGGTGCACTGCACGCAGTTGTTGGAATGGTAAAAGCCCAGCACCGGCTGTCCGGCCGCCTGCAGGCGCGCCAGCTGCGCCTCCGGCAGCTCAACTTCAGGGGAGGTCGCGGTGGGCTGGGACGATGCAGGGATCGCGGTCGAAACTGCCTGGGTCTGAGCCTCTGCCAGGGGCAGCACAGAGGTCTCCTTCGCAGCCCGGTTCTTCAGCACGAGGACGGCAGCCACGAGCAATATCACCCCACCCAATACGGCGAGCTGCGGCCAACGGCCAGGCCGCGTCTTGCGCGCTGTCGTCGTCTGCGTGCGTCGGGACCTCTTCTTTGTCATGAGCCGGTTTCCTTTTCAGCGTGTGCCATCGCCCAGCAACCATCGTCGAGCCGCGTTCTCATGCACCCGGCACACCTGCCGGATAAGCAGATCCAGGGGACGGCGTTCTCCATCGTGTTCAGGTCGTGCGGCCACGCCGGCGGCGCAGCACGCGCGACAGCAGAACATGCGAACTCGGCGGGATTCGTCTCTTCCTCAGGCTTGCCTGCTCCGCCTACGCCCCACTCTCGGACATGGCCGCGTTGGCGATCCAGGTGGTCACCTCCGCCTTGGTCGGCACCCGGCCGGACGAGACCACCTTGCCGTCGATCACCAGTCCCGGCGTGCCCAGGATCGGGTACTCCATGATCGTGCGCATGTCCGTCACGTGGTCAATGGTTGCCTCGACCCCCATCTCGGCGGCCGCCTCTCGCGCGATCCGCTCCAGACGCTGGCAGTTCGCGCAGCCTGCTCCCAGAACCTTGATCTCCATCCCACACCTCTCCGTTCGATTTCGGGTGTTGCGCATCTCTTGGGTGCGCAGCGCCTCGTGCTGCCTGGTGCGGCGCACCTTCGGGGTGCGCTGCACCTCGTGCAGCCGTGCCCGCAACAGGCTACGCCATGTTCCTCGATCTCCGCCCCACTAGCGCCAGCCCCAGGGCCAGCACGGCGACGAACGCCGCCAGGTAGAGCGCGATCCACCCCAGGCCCGTGCCGTCCTTCCAGGCGCCGTAAATGAGCCCTGCGATCGTGCTAAAGAGCGCCACCCAGAAAACGTACACCCACGCCTTCAGCTTGCCGATGATCACCGAGATCATCAGGATCGACTGCAGGCTCAGCTCCGGGTCGGCCATCAGGTAGGCAAGAAGCGGCCCAGGGTGCATGCCCAGGCTGAGGAACATCTTGGCGATCGGCACCTCCACCAGCGTCGGGAAGTACATGAACACCCCAAAGAGCACGCCCGCCAGGTTGCCCAGCACCGTGTTCCTTCCGGCCAGCGCCTCGATCCACTCCGGCTTGATCAGCTGCCGGATGATGCCCACCGCAAAGACGCCCACGATGAGCAGCGGAAAGATCTGCTTGATAAAGCGCCACGATTCCCACAGCCACTCACTGACCTGGTGCGCTTCCAGGTGGCGCTTCGCCACGTACCACAACGCCCCGAGCGCCAGGATCACCGCGAAGAACTTGCCCGGGAACCGGACCTCCAGCCCGGTCGGGGTCGCCTCCATCCCCAGGCCCGCCACCAGCAGCGTCAGGGCGATCAGCCCCAACGTCAACCAGGTCCAGCGGTTGAACCGTTCGTCCACGTGGTTCAGTCCCAGCCAGGCGCTGACACCGATCAGGATCAGCAGCCCGATGAGGATGAGCCCCTGGACGCTGACCCCCTCCTCGCTCTTGGCGGCATCATGTGGCACCAGCCGGTCAAGCGTCCCCTGGAGCGCGGCAGCCCCGGCGCCGGGCAGCGTCACCTCGGCGTAGCTGTTGGTCAGCACGCCCAGCTTGAGCGTGCCGGAGAGCAAGAGCGCTACCAGCAGGACGACAAAGACCCAGTTCTGCCTCGGCACCTTGCCCTTGACCGCGAAGGGGTCATTCGTCGCCTCGTCGTGGCGGGCATCCTCCTTGCGGAAGATGAGCGCCATGATCAGCCCGATGCCGATGCCAAAGGTCAGCGACAGCAGCAGCCGGGCGATCGCCAAGTCCATGCCGATGGCCACCCCCGTGTAGGCCAGCGCCAGGATGTTGGCCGCCGGCGCGAAAAAGAGGAAGGTGATGGCCGGCCCCAGCCCGGCGCCCTTTTTGTAGATGCCGGCAAAGAGGGGCACGATCGTGCACGAGCAGACCGCCAGAACCGAGCCGGCCAGCGCGGCCGCCGGGTACGACACGAATTTGGGCGCGTTTCGCCCCAGGAAGCGCGTGATCGCCTCCTTGGGGATGAGCGCCGAGAGCGCGCCGGCGATGAAAAAGGCCGGCAGCAGGCACAGGAGCACGTGCGCCGCCAGGTAGGCAGCCAGGTTGCCCAGGCCGCCCTGCAGGAGCCGCAGCAAGGTTGCGCCCATCGCCATGTCTCTTTCCTCCCCTAGATCAACTGAACGCTAGATACGCATCACTGCATGCTTCTGCGCTGAAAGGCGAGCTACTCCCCGGAACAGCGCGGGCAGGGGCAGTTGGCCACTACCTGCTCCGGCAGAGGCGGGAAGGTCACTTCCCGCCCGGCGGCTGCTGTCACAAGCGCCTTGCCGTCCGCCAACAGCCCCGCAAGGCGATCGTCGGCCACCCGATAATAGATGAGCGTACCCTCGCGCCGGTCGGCAATCAGCCCCATGTCCCGAAGGACCGCGAGCTGCTGCGACACATAGGGCTGTGGCTTGCCCAAGACGGCCGTCAGGTGGCATACGCAAGCTTCCTGCCGTGCCAGGACATCGAGGATGCGCAGCCGGACCGGGTGCGACAGCGCCTGGAAGAGCGAAGCTTGCAGCTCGTAGGCCTGTGGTTCCATCTCGCCACCTCACGAATATGCAAAACCTTGCACGTATTCTACGGCCGCCGGCAGGGTCTGTCAAGCCGCGCGGCCGGCGATGCACCGCCGGCCACCCCTGTGTCCCACATGCCCCTATCCGATGGCGCACGTCATCGACTTGGTGGCACAAGGGCGGAGTGGCGCGAAGAGGTTGCCCAACCTCAGGACTGCTACCTAACTCCTCTATCATTCGCTTCATTCAGAATTGACAGAACAGTCAGAACGCGTAACAATGAGGACTGCGGGAGCGCCGCTGGGACCGGTTTCAGGAAGCGTATGGTCTGCTCGCGCTTGGTGAAGAGGAGCTTCCAGCATCCCGGCACGGGCCGGGACGAGCCCTGGCGGGTGGGCCTCTCTGTCAGGGGCGGTGGCCCTAGACTCGGTGCCCGGGACGTGATGACGTGACTAGCGGAAGGAGAGGAGTTGGCCTATGAGCAACGACTACTACCTCGCACGACAGCACCGCCTGCTGAAGGAATTCGACAAGGCCTTGGACCGGGTAGGCGGGCTCTTTGTCGCCCGTTACGGGTCCGAAGCCACCCAGGGGATGCTCCTAGAGGGCGCGACGTGAGCTTGGGATTGTTGGTCTTTGTCGCCATTTGCTGCGCGCTGATCGTCGTGGCGGGAGGAGGTGTGGCTTTCCTTCGGCGCCCAGTGGGAGCGGTCTATCTCGCTCTGTGGGTGGTGTGGTGGCTGCTCATCGCCGTTGGCCGGCAGCGTGGCGTGCCATCGCCGTACGACCGCAGCCAGCGGGTAATCCTGTCCTTGGGTATTGTGGCGCTCGTTGGCCTTGTTCTGTTGCCGCCGTGGGAGTATGCCCACTTATCCGGCCCGATTCCTCGGGACGGCCCTCTAGCCTGGAGCGGTCTGGCCCTCTTTGCGGCGGGCATCGCGCTTCAGGCTGCGGCATTCTGGGCACTGCGTGGTCTGTACACCTCGCGCCTGGGCATACAGCCCCATCACCGGCTGGTGATGGGCGGTCCCTATCGCCTGGTGCGCCACCCTGGCTACCTGAGCAACTTGCTGTGCTTGGCCGGCCTTGGCCTGGCTATGAGCAGCCTGGGCGGCCTGGGTCTGACCCTCTTCGTAGTGCCGCTCATCGTGGGCCGCATCGAGCGTGAAGAGGAGATGCTGGTCGCCGAGCTGGGGCAGGCATACCAGCGCTACCGGCAGGACACAAGGTGGCGATTGGTGCCGTACCTCTATTGACGGGATGGGTGCCGCGTGCAGAGGATCGAAGAGCTCTCAGCAGGTTCGGCAGAATCGAGGAATTCGCCTGGCGACCGTACACGCACCCAGGCCGGACGTCCTACTGGGCAACGGAGGACGACCACCGCAGGAGCGCAGGGACCACGCTGGAAAGGCTCAGCTCCCTCCGGAGCCACTGCTGCATGCGCTTACCCTAGGCAGGACGCCCCACCGGCTTGACTGCCCGTACCTTGACGCTGAACACCCGCCGCGCTAGCTCGCGGGGCGTCCAGCCGGTTCCTTCCAGGAGCTCCCTGACGTCGGGCCCATCTTCCCAGCCGGCAGGCTCCTGTTCCTCGGCGCGGTCGCGCGAGAGGACTTCGACTTCCTCGAACCCGGCCGCCCGGATCTTGGCCAGGTACTCTGCCTCGTCCAGCGCGCCAGACACGCAGGCTGCCCAGATGTCCGGCCGCTCCCGGATCGCCTGCGGCAGCTCGCCGTCGACCACAACGTCCGAGACACTCAGCCGGCCGCCGGGCCGCAGCACGCGGTAGGCCTCGGCAAAGACGGCGTCCTTGTCGGGCGACAGGTTGATCACACAGTTGGAGATGACGGCGTCCACCGATCTGTCGGGCAGCGGGATGTCCTCCATCTCCCCGAGCCGGAACTCGACGTTTGCCGCGCCGACCTTCTTGGCATTGCGCTGCGCCAGCCGGATCATGTCCGGCGTCATGTCCAGGCCGATGACCCTGCCCGCCGGCCCCACCCTGCGGGCTGCCAAGAAGCAATCGATGCCCCCGCCCGATCCCAGGTCGAGCACCACCTCGCCGGGCCTCAGATCGGCGATGGCGAGCGGGTTCCCGCAGCCCAGCGACGCCTCCGTCACCGTCTGTGGAAGGCCGGCCAGCTCCTCGGCCGGGTAGAGACGCGCGGCATCCGCCGCGTCGATCACCTGGCCGGTGGGGCCGCAGCAGCTGCAAGTGGTCCTTGCACCATGGATGGATTCTGCCTCGTCTCGCGCCGGCCCGCAGCAGCTCGCCCGCACGACGCGGATCGGCTCCTCCGCCACGTTTCGCGCGATCTGGCCGTATGCGTCGCGCACCGACTCCTTGATCTTCCGTCCCGAATCACCTTCAGCCATCGTTCCTCCCTCTCAGTCGGCACCTTCGGCGGTGCCGCTTGGCGAGGCCGGCTCCGGGCATCTCTCAGCGTCGAGCCGGGCCATCAGCCGGCCGCAGCACATCACCACATTCTCCCGGTTCAGCGCGTAGTAGACTAGCTTGCCTTGCTTGCGCGCCGTCACCAGCCCCATACGCTTGAGCACGCCCAGGTGGTGTGAGATCGCCGGCTGCGAGATGCCGAACGCATCTACAATGTCGCCCACGCAGCGCTCGCCCTGCTGCAGCATCACGAGGATGTGCTGCCGGGTCTCGTCGGCCAGTGCCCTGCAGAACTCGACGCAGTCAACGGTCATCGCTGCCTCGCATAGACGTAGTTCGATATGTCAATAGGATAGGGCTGAAGGAGACGGCTGTCAAGTTCGGGGTGTGCCATGCAAAGAAGGGGGCGTCCAGAAAGCACAGAGGTGTCATGCTGAGCGCAGCGAAGCATCTCGTTTCTATTCGTTCTGTGCGGAACCAGAGATCCCTCGGTTGCTGCGCTCCCTCGGAATGACAGTTCTTGGGCAGCCCTGTCTCTTGGCGCGGATCTTGCAGGGCGCGGGCCCCGGCCAATGGCTCACGCTAGGGCCCCGATCAGAAGACCGGGGCCCCAACGTCGGCAGTACAGCCCCTTCGGGGCGTTCTCGCTCCCTACTGGGCGATGATCGTGCCCGCCGTGAGGAACCACACGGCCAGGATGGAAACCATCAACGCGCCCAGGTAGATCTTGCCCGTCTTGCGGTAGAACCAGGTGGTCATGAAGAGCAAGATACTGAACTCGGGGATGTACACCAGCAGCATCAGCGGCCAGAGGGCACTGAATTGTGGCAGGCCCATCAGCTCAAAGCCGGCCCCCTTGCCGAAGACGATCCAGGGGATGTACTGGATCAGCCAGACCAGGAGCAAACCGGCCAGCCCGGCGTACAGGATCTTGAGCCACCAAATCCACTGCGTCTTGGCGCCCGAGGCGAAGGCCTTCTGGCGCGCCTGCCCGTACAGGAAGAGGCCGCCGTTGATCAGGAAGAAGGCCAGCACGGGGATGATGTACCAAAAGAAGTAGCCGACGCGCCGGAAGGAGGAGAACTGGCGCATGAACGGCCAGGCAAAGCGGAACTCCTGCCCGAGGATCCACTGCGAGAGCCCCTCCAGGATGTACATGTAGGCAAAGAGCACGACGGCGAGCAGCACCGTCTTGCCCAGGATGCCCCAGTCCATCTTGCTCTTCTCCACGTCGTAGGTGACACCCATGTCGTACAGGTTGATGCCCTGCTTCTTCGCCGAGGTGAAATACCAGACGCAGAAGAGGATGGTGCAGATGATCGCGTTCACCGCGAACCAGAGGAAGAGCCCGTTGCCCACCTGGAGCTTCATCCAGGGGATGATCCCCTGGATCTTGTCGCTCAGGCCGGTGTACTGGGTCAAGATCGGGTAGGTGATGCCGCCGATCAGGGCGTTGATAGTGGCAAAAATCCACCAGGTGCCGCGCTTGGCCGCGTAGCGGCTGGGCATCGGCTGGTCGACCGGGGCAAAGAACTTGGTCTTCAGGAGCAGGCTCGTCAGCGGGATGAGCGAAAAGATCGTGATCAGCAGCGTGCCCAGCCCAAACAGCTCCTTGACCAAGAAGATCTGCCGCGTCGGCTTGATCCAGTGCTCGTCCTGCTCACCGCCCATCAGCGACTGGTTCATCCAGTCCACCGCCTCCGCTACCGCCTTGTTGGTGAGCGGCAGGAAGTGGTGTTCCATGTTGACCAGTGCCGCCCGGCGGGCCGAGCCGTCGTCAAAGCTGCCGTAGGTCGTGTCCCACTCGACTGTCGTGGTCAAGCCGAAGGCGGCCAAGCGGGCGGGGTGGTCCTTCAGCGGGGGCACCAGAAGCTCGCCCTCGCGGAAGAGCGCGAACTCGTCGTACTTGGCCTGGGTAAGCAGGACGTTCTTGAGGGCGGGGGCGGGCGCGCCGGCGACGCCGCACTGGAAGTTGAGCGCCTTGTGGTCGGGCCGGATGAAGCCGATGATCAGCGAGTCGATGGCGCCCATCGAGTGGCCCATTACGCCCAGGTTGGCAGCGTCGACATAATCGAGCGTCTTCAGGTAGTCGTAGCCGGCCTCGGTGCCCGCAGCGTAGGGCGGAACGCCCAGCTGCGCGCTCTGGAGCCCACCCTCCGAGTCGCCGTGGCCGACGGCGTCCACTGCCAGGACTACAAAGCCACGGCGGGCGAGCTCGATGGAGAAGGGGGCCTGCACATCCTTGTCGTTCTGGTAGCCGTGCAGGTTGAGGACGGCCGGCGCCTTATCGGCGACCGACGCCCACTTGGGGATGTAGAGCTTGCCGGCGAGCATGTTGCCTGTTCCGTCGTCGATCTTGACCTTCTTGATCGCGACGCGACCAAAGCCGTGCTCGAAGACGTTGGCCATGATGGCACACAGGGCGATGATCACCAGGCAAGCGATGAACCGATAGAGATGCTTGCGTACCTTTGCGTCCATGTTCGTCTCCTCTTCGAGGTGTAGTGCTGCGTTGCGTGCTGCTTGGGACTGGGCGGGCTTTTGCCGCCCGGGCGCGGAGAAATGTCGTGGCGCTAGGCACCTCCTTTCGCGGCTCCCCTCCTCCCTGCCGCAGCAGGGGGACCGAGAAGGGTGCCGCCAATGGGCGAAACAGGGTTCGAACCTGTGACCTCTTCGGTGTAAGCGAAGCGCTCTGCCGGTTGAGCTATTCGCCCAGCAAGCTCCATTGTACGGGAGAACCGCCTTTCCGTCAATTGGCAAAGTGGGCATGAGTCCACTTGTGCTTCAGCCCCAGTTGCTGTATACTTGCACTTGAGGAACAGCTGTGAAGATCCACTCCCGCATGCTGCACGTTGCTCCTCCCGCCGAGCGCGAGCGATCTTATCGACTCCCTCTCCCAGCCAGGAGCCCGCCCTGTCTGTCCTGAGCAACTGCGAAGGAAGCGATGGGAGGGTTGGGATGGAAGGGCTGATCTCCCCGAGGAGGAAGAATGACCACCAACCGATCGCTGCCCGTCTCAAAGCACTTTCGGCTCCAGCAATTGGCCGACGGCATCTACGCCGCGATTCACCAGAGCGGAGGGGGCGCCATCTGCAATGCAGGCATCGTCGACCTCGGCGATCGCACGCTGGTCTTTGACACCTTCGTGGCGCCCCACCCCGCGCAGGACCTGCGGGCCGCTGCCGAGGCATTGATCGGCCGCCCGGTCAATGCCGTCGTCAACAGCCACGATCACAATGACCACATCTGGGGCAACCAGGCCTTCGGCCCTGAGGCCGACATTGTGTCGACCGAAACGACACGCCGGCTCATCGTCACCACCGGAGGGATTGAAGACCTGGACGTATACATGGCAGACGTGGAAGCGAGGCTCGAAGTGACGTTGGCACGCCTCCAGGCGTCGACCGACGAGGGTGAGCGGTGCGAGCATGCGCTCTGGGCCGACGAGTACCGGAGCATCCTGGCGTCCAGGTCTATCCTGCGGGTCCGCGTCCCCAACATCACCTTCTCCGGCCGCATGGCCTTCCACGGAACGGCCCGCTCAGCGGAGCTGCTGGAGCTCGCCGGCCACACGGCGAGCGACGCGGTCCTGCTCCTACCGCAGGATGGGATCGCCTTTGTGAGTGACCTCCTCTTCGTAGAGTGCCATCCCTACCTGGCGGACGGCGACCCAGGTGCGCTGCTTCACGCTCTGCAGGCCATCTCGCGCCTCGCGCCCAGGCTGGTGGTGCCGGGTCACGGCCCCGTCGGTACGGCCGACAGCCTGGCGCAGATGGAGCAGTACGTCCACACTCTGGACGGGCTGGCGCGCCAGATGGCCGACGCAGGGGAAGCGGAGGAGACAATCGACGCCCTGCCCACGCCCAAGCCCTATGACGGCTGGCTGGTAGCCTCCTTCTTCCGCGCCAATCTGCACTTTCTCTACCGGCGGCACCTGCAGCTTCAGGGAGCCCAGCCGGCTTGATGGGATGCCGCTAGCCCGGCCCGAGCACGTGCCCTTTCGCGCCCTGCGCGCTTGCCTGCCTGGTCGCAGGTGTGGCACGCCAGCATCGCTCGGCTCAATACACCCAAAGCACCAGCGGAAGATAGATGCTCTTTAGGCCCGAGCCTCCCAACACCCCCCAGACAGAGAGGTGGTTGGGCGAAGCGGTCACCACGTTGTGGACCGTGTCGACGGCGCTGCTGGGCTCCAGAACCCAGGCCGCGCCATCCCAGTGGTAGAAGGCCAACGAATCCTCGATGACGGTGCCGAGCTGGGCATCGGAATACCTCACAGTGACAGTGTATGTGTGGCCCGGCTCGACGGCGGCCGGCAGCCCGGTATCCGCGTACACGGCGCTCAGGTCAAAGAAGTGGTCGATGCCCGCCAGCCCGGCCAGGAGCGAGCCGTCGATCTGCCTGCCGGGAGCGGGTGCGTCGGCCGGGAGCAGCGGCACATGGGCAATGATCACTTCGCCGGAGAAGGTCCCGGCCGGGAAGGTGTACCCCGTCTGGTCGAGCGGAGAGAAGAGCGCACCCCCCCCGGGGGGCACGGTGCCAACTACTGCTGCAGGGAACTGCAGGATGACCAGACCGCCATAGTTGTCGGCCATGTAGACCACATCGCCGGCCACGGCTATGCCTTGGGCCTTGTCCCCCGTGTCGTAGGACGCCACCTCGGCCGGTGCACCCGGGTCCAGGACGTCCACCACGCGCAGGCCGGCAGTGCCATCCGCGAGGTACGCGTACGTTCCGGCCACACTTACGTCAAGGGACTCGCCGGGCGTGTCGAGGGACCCCACCTCGAATGGGGCGGCCGCGTTCGACACGTCCAGCACGCGCAGCCCGCTTCCGTGCCACGCGACGTAGGCGTACCTTCCCACAACCTCGACCTTGTTGGCAAGCCCCGGCGCCTCGTAGAACCCCACCTCCACCGGAGCCTCTGGGTTCGAGACGTCAATCACCCGCAAACCGCCCGAGTGATCCGCGACGTACGCATATCCCCCGGCCACGGCCACGCCATAGGCAAGCTCCGGCGTGTCGTAGAATCCCACCTCAAAGGGGGAGCCTGGGTCCGACACGTCCACCACCCGCAGCCCAGCGTCAGTGGCTGCGATGTAGGCAAACTGCCCGGCCACGGTTACGTCCATGGCTTCTCCACCGGGTGTCTCGTAGTTCCCCACCAGGGCCGGGCTGTGCGGGTTCGACACGTCCACGACCCGCAGGCCGAATCCCCCGGCGGCAACGTAGGCATAGCCATTCGCCACCTCCACGCTCCAGTCCCAGCCGTCCAGCAGGCCGCAAGAGCCGAGCTGCAGCAGGTTTGCCGGGTCCGATACGTCGATAGCCTGCAGCTCCTGCCTGTAGTAGATGGTATATAGGGTCGACCCAACAACAGCCACGTCCTGGGCGTAGCCCCCCGTGTCATAGGATGCCACCTCGAAGGGCGCGGTCGGGCTCGACACGTCGACCACCCGCAGGCCATCGGTACCGTCCGCCACGTAGGCGAACCCCCCGGACACGGCTACGCCATAGGCCAGCCCCGGCGTGTCGTAGAAGCCCGCCTCGACCGGGTAGCCGGGGTTCGACACGTCGACCACCCGCAGGCCAGAGGAGGCGGCCGCCACATAGGCGTACGTCCCTTCCACGCGGACGCCGAGGGCACTTCCCGGCGTGGCAAGGAAGCCCACCTCGACCGGGGCGGCCGGGTTCGACACGTCGACCACCCGCAGGCCATTGCCGCCGGCGACGTAGGCGTATGTCCCGATCACCTCGACTTCCCAGGCGTTCATCGGCGCGTCGTCGAAACCCACCTCGACCGGGGCGCCTGGGTTCGACACGTCGACCACCCGCAGGCCTGCCGGTCCGTCCGCCACATAGGCGTACGTCCCGGCTACGGCGAGCCCTTGGGCGGTCCCCGGCGTGTTGTACGACCCTACTGCGGCGGGCGCGGCCGGATTCGACACGTCGACCACCCGCAGGCCTGCCGTCCCGTCGGCCACATAGGCGTACGTCCCGGCCAGGGCCAGGCCATAGGCAGACCCCGGCGTATCGCAGGACCCCACCTCGACCGGCGCCGCTGGGTTCGAGATGTCCACCACCCGCAGGCCGGCATCCGAGGCGGCAACGTAGGCGTAGGCTCCGCTCAACGCAACCCCACCCACGAGGCCGGGCATGGGCGCCGTCTTGCCGACCAGCACCGCTGCACCGGGGTCGGTGACGTCCAGCACTGCCAACGTTGGGCCCTCCCCCACGTAGGCATATCCCCCAGCCGTCGCCACGGCCCCCACCTTGCCTCCCCGCTGGGCCACGAACGACACCCCGTAGGCCGTCTCACTGTATCTCAGGATGATCAGCCCACCGTGGGTGTCGGCCACGAAAGCGAGCCCTCCGGCTACGGCGACGCGGCGGGCCTCCCCCAAGGTATTGTAGTACCCCGCTTCGACCGGCTGCGCGGGGTTCGACACGTCCACCGCCCCCAGTCCGTTCTGGGCGTCCGCGAGGTAGGCGGTCCCTCCGGCCACGGCCACGCTGTAGGTCCATCCCGGCGCATCGTAGGATCCTACTTCAGTCGGGGCGCTTGGGTCCGAGACATCCACTACCCGCAGCCAACCATTGTCCGCCACGTAGGCATAGGCGCCGGCCACGGCGACGTCGTAGGCAGCCGTCGCGGCGAATAGCGCTACCTCGACCGGCGACGCCGGATCTGAGATGTCCACCACGCGCACGCCATCGCCGCTCGAAACGTAGGCAAATCCTGCGGACAAGGTAACGCTCCTGGCATACGACATTGGGCACGACCCTACTTCGAACGGGGACTGCAGGTTGGACACGTCCACCACCCGCAGCCCGGCATCCCAGTCGGCCACGTAAGCGTAATCGGCATGCGCATCGACGGCGACGTCCATGGCAGTCCCCGGCGAGTCATAGAAGCCACGCTCTACCGGAGTTGGCCCCTCGATGTCGAACAACCGCAGCCCATAAAAACCGGCTGCGACAAAGGCAGCTTCCCCCCGTAGGGCCACGGCCTCCGCATCCCCCGGCACGTCGCAGAAGCCAACAGCCCTTGGGGAGCTTGGATCCGAGACATCCACGATGCGAAGCCCATCTTCACGGTCCGCCACGTAAGCCTTCTCGCCGGCCAGGGCTACGTCCACGGCAGACACAATCGTGTCGTAGAACCCCGTTTCGTCCGGTGCCGCCGGGTTGGACACGTCCACGACCCGCAGGCCGGCGGACTCGTCTGCCACGTAGGCGTATCCCGCGGCCACAGCCACCCCCATCGCCTCGCCCGGAGTGTCGTAGAACCCCACCTCGGCCGGCGCTGCAGGGTTCGCTACGTCCACCACCCGCAGGCCGCTGGCATAGTCGCCGACGAAAGCGTATCCCCCGGCCATTGCCACGCCCTCAGCCCACCCCGGCGTGTCGTAGAAGCCCACCTCGGACGGAGTGGCCGGGTTCGAGACGTCCACAACCCGCAGCCCGGCATCCTGGTCGGCGACGTAGGCGTAGCCGCCGGCTACGGCCACGCCGAGGGCGGTGCCCGGCGTGTCGTAGGAGCCTACCTCAAAGGGCGTCGCCGGGTTGGACACGTCCAGAACCCGCAGGCCGTATTCCCGGTCGGCGATGTACGCGTACCCGGCGTCCACGACCACGCCGAGGGCATACCCCGGCGTGTCGCAGGTCCCCACCTCCACAGGGTTGGCCGGATCCGATACGTCAAAGACCCGCAGCCCATGGTGGAAGGCGGTGACGTAGGCATAGGTCCCGCTCACTGCCACATCCGAGCCACTCACCGGCAGGCTGTGGAGGCCGGCTTCGACCGGCGCCGCTGGGTCTGACACATCGATCACTCTCAGCTCTGCACTGCCGACCACGAAGGCGTACCCCGCGGCCACGGCAACCCCGCCCACAAGGCCCGGCATCGGCTGTGTCCTGCCCATCACCGCCGGCGTGGCCGGGTCGGAGACGTCGAGGATCGTCAGTCGCGGACCCTCCCCTGCAAAGACATAGCTCCCCTCGACGGCAACCACATTCGTGTAACCGCCCAGCTGCCCAACGATCGAGATCACACCGGCCTCGGCATCCGGCTCACCGAACTGGTGCGCCCTCGCCTCGCTTCCTACGGCCTCACCGAGAGCCGGCACACTGCCTGCCGCCAGCACCAGCACAAAGCACAGGCTCAACCAACCTCTGGTTCGCTTCATCTGTCCTCTCCTCGCTCTCCCTGCCCGGCAGTTGTCCGCAATAGACAAGCCGCCCCTATCGCTCCCTCTGGAGCAATAGGGGCGGCCCAAATACATCGAGCGCACTCGAGACACCGTCTGTCGGCTCTCCACCGGGCCCACCGGCCCTGTCCATGGATAGGGACGACACTTCGACGTCTGTGCCTCCCTCAGCCCACTCCCCGGTCACACCTGGGCGGCAGCCTCATATCGCAGCAGATCATACCGCGATGCTGCCTCCTTGTCAAGACGCCTAGCTGTCCCTTGGCCGCGCACCTGGCGGGCGGGGGCATCTGGCGCCGGGCCGGTCTGTGTCCCTCCCCCGGTCGGGAGAGGATTGGCGTGAAGGGCTCCGAGAGTCGTTTCTGGAATTTCGGGCATTTCGGGATAGTGCCTTCAAGATTCTGGCACGGTGGCACAGCTGTCGTTCCTCGCCGATGCCGGGCCGCCAGAGCCTGCCTGCTTTGTCTCCCCAGGGTGTCTGTAGTATACTCGCGCCGCCGGAGGAACCACCGTATGACCCTGACCCTGCGTGACTTTTGCGTCGACGACCTACGGGGCGACCCGCGCGCCAAGACGGCGCTGCTGATCAACCCGCCCGTCTATGACACCCAGTATTGGGCGCAGTGGGCGCAGCCCTACGGGCTGCTGCGCATCGGCGCGCTCCTGAAAAAGCGCGGCTACAAACGCGTAGAGCTCTTTGACTTTATGGAGACCAACGCCAAGCGCAAGGTCCCACAGCATCGCATCAACCCGGGCGAGACCTACGAGGAGCAGGACATGCCGGCCCGACCGCTCCATCCTTACACCATCGCCAAGAAGGGCCATGCGCTCCTCCTGAACAAGTATCACTTTGGCCGGCCCTGGCCGCAGTTCGAGGCATGGCTTGCCGAGCAGGGGTTCGACGCGGCCCGTCCGCCCGACGAGATCTGGATCTCGGCGACCATGACCTACTGGTGGGAGTCGGTCCGCGACCTGACCGTGCGTCTCAAGCGGCTCTTTGGGGGCAAAACCACCATCCTGTTGGGCGGCATCTATCCCACGCTGGTGCCCGAGCATGCTGCGCGCATGACGCTGGCCGACCTGATCGTGGTAGGCGAGGTCGAGGAGGCAAACGACCTATGGCCCGACCTGTCTCTCTACGAAAGGCCGCCCGCCTATGCCGTGATCACCCCCAGCCGGGGCTGCCCCTACAACTGCGCCTACTGCGCCCAGCGCACGATCAACCAGGGGCGACAAACGGTGGAGTATCGCCCACCTTCCGACATCGTCGCGGAAATGCGCCACAGGTACGAGACGTACGGCATCCGCGAGTTTGCCTTCTACTCGGACTTTCTGCTATGGGAGCACGAGCAGAACCTCCAGCAGATCCTGCAGACGATCGTCACCGAGCGGCTTCCTTTCCGTCTCCACGCACCCGAAGGGCTGGACACGCGCTACCTGAGCCAGTCGCAGCGGTTGGTGGACCTGATGAAGGAAGCGCGCTTTGAGAAGCTCTATCTGCCCTGCGAGAGCGCCGACGACGGGTACCTGCGCACCCTCAACCGGCGGCACGTGCGCCTGGACCACTTTATCCGGGCGGCGCAGATGGCGGAGAAGGCCGGCTTCCGAATGCGCAACCTGGAGGTGAACGCCTTTGTCCTTTATGGCCTGCCGCGCGAGACGATCGACCAGGTCGTCAAGACCACCCTCGTGGTCTCGGACGTGGTGGGCTCGATCATCCCCATGCTCTTTACGCCTGTGCCGACCACGCAGATCTACGCCGAGCACCTGCCTTACTTCGCGGAGCGGGGATGGGACCGCGACCTGCACATGCTGAACGGCAAGCTCTTCCCCTTCCTAGGCATGAACCAGGGCACCATTGAGGACTATGTGGACCTTCAGCGCCTGATGTTCATGCTGAACACGCATTATCGCAGCCGGTCGTTTCGCATTTTTGGCGACAGCCGGGTGAGTGCGGCATTTCGCGAGAGTGTGCACGCCGGGTTCGAAAGGATCAGGCGCCGGGACCCGGAGGCACAGCGGCTTCCCGGCATGGAGGACGCCGACCTGGACCGGCTGTAGGCCTGGCAGAGGGACGCGCGGAGCGAGAAGAGGCCGGACCCCCCCTCGGGGTCCGGCCTTTTTCCGTGGAGGCCCTGCCTACTCGGCGAGGAGGGCCCTGAACTCTTTCTCCAACAGGGGCACGACGACGAACAGGTCGGCGACGATGCCATAGTTGGCCACCTTGAAGATCGGTGCTTCTGGGTCCTTGTTGACAGCCACGATGACCTTGGAGGTCTTCATGCCGGCCAGGTGCTGGATCGCGCCCGAGATGCCGCACGCGATGTACAGGTTGGGCGTGACCGTCTTGCCGGTCTGCCCGACCTGGTGCCCATGGTCGATCCAACCGGCGTCCACCGCGGCGCGCGAGGCACCTACGGCCGCCCCCAGCACCTTGGCGAGGCTGCTGACGGGGGCAAAGCCCTCCGGCCCGCCCACGCCGCGCCCGCCGGAGACAATCACCGTCGCCTCGGCGACGTCGATCTCGCCCGCGCCCGCGGCCACCACCTCCGTTACCCTGGCGCGCACCGTGCCGGTCGGCGTCGGTACCGCCTCGACAACCGCACTCTTGCCCGGGTCAGGCTCGGGCACCGGCTGCACGTTCGGCCGCACCGTGGCGACCTGCGGATCGCCCACCAGCTTGACTTTGGCGAGTGCCTTGCCGGCGAAGATTGGCCGCGTAACGAGCAGACGGCCGCCTTCGAGGTCAAAGCCGGTGCAATCCGAGGCCAGCCCGACGCCGAGCTTGGCTGCCAGACGAGGCGCGAGATCCTTGCCCAGGGCTGTGGCACCCACCAGGACGATGCCGGGCTCAGCTTGCCGGATGAGGGCTGCCAGCGTGTTGGCGTACCCCTCGCTCGAGTAGGTGCCGAGCGCCGGGTCGTCGGCCAGGTAGACCTTTGCCGCGCCGTACTGGCCCAGGGTTCCCGCCAGCCCGCCGGCACCGGAGCCCAGCAGTGCCGCCTCGACCTGGCCGCCGAGGCGGGCAGCCAGCCGGGCCCCTACACCCAGGAGCTCAAAGGAGACTTTCTTGAGGACACCACCGCGCTGTTCCGCTACGATCAGGACATTGTTTCCCATGTGTACCTCCTAGATCACCTTGGCTTCCTGGCGGAGCAGGCGCACTACTTCCTTGGCGGCATCGGCCGGCTCGCCGGGGATGACCCGGCCGGCCGGGCGCTCGGGCGGTGGCACGACCTCAACCACCTGCAGCTTGGCGCCGGCAGCCCCTACCGCCGAGGCGTCCAGCCCGACGTCGCCCGGGCCCCACAGGGTGTAGGGCTTGGTCCGTGCCTGCCGGATGCCGCGGAACGATGGGTAGCGTGGCTCGTTCAGCCCCTTCTGCGCGGTGATGACCGCCGGCAGTGGTGTCTCGACCACCTCGCGGCCGCCTTCGATCTCGCGCTCGGCGCGCGCCGACGTGCCGTCGGCAGCAATCTCGAGCCTGGTGACTACCGATACGTGGGGCAGGTCGAGGAGCTCGGCGAGCATGATGCCCACCGCGGCATTGTCCTCGTCGACGCCTTGCTTTCCGCAGAAGATGGCATCGTAGCCGCCCAGTTTCGTGATGGCTGCCGCCAGCGCCTTGGCCGTGGCAAAGGCATCGCCGCCCAGGAAAGCCGGGTCGGACAGGTGGTACACCTCGTCGGCTCCCATGGCCAACCCCTTCAGCACGCTCTCGCGCGCCCTCTCGGGCCCCAGGCAGACGAGCCGGACGCTGCCGCCCAGCTGCTCCTGCCACTTGAGGGCCTCTTCCAGGGCAAACTCGTCGTAGGGGTTGACGACGTACTGGATCCCCTCCTCGACGACCTTGCCTCCCCGGACCTCGATGCGTGTCTCGGTGTCGGGGACCTCTTTCAGACAGACGATTGAGTTCATAGTCCCTCCTCTACAATGCACAATGCAGAATGAACAATGCACAATGGCCGCCGGCTTCAGGAGCCTAGTGCGTGCCGTCCAGGGCCAGGGCCAAACGATGTTTCGAACTCTTCGATGGTCATTCCCATCCTATGTTCGTCGTAGGCTGTAGGGCGGGTTTCCATACCCGCCTTCAAGCCAGGATCGCGTCCAGCATGGCCAGTGTCTGCTTCTGCGTAAAGTGCCCCAGCGTGATCGCCTTCGATGGGCAGGCCACGGCGCAGGCGCCGCACCCCTTGCACAGAACCTCGTTGACCACCATCACCCCGCGCCAGGGGTGTAGGCTCAGCGCGCCGTAGGCGCACGACGCCTCGCACAGTCCGCAGCCCACGCACTGCTCCCGGTAGACCGAGCTGACGATCGCCTCGACCTTGGCCCTGCCCCTGGAGAGCGGGATCAGCGCCGAGGAGGCGGCTGCCTTGGCCTGCGCCACGGTGTCCGGGATGTCCTTCGGCCCCTGGGCGGTGCCGGCCAGGAAGACGCCGTCGCTGGTGGTGTCCACCGGGCGAAGCTTGGGATGCGCTTCGGCAAGGAACCCGTCCGCCGTGCGCGCGCATTTCAGGATCTGCGCCACGCCTTCGCCGGAGTGGCCTGGCTCCAGCCCGACCGCCAGCACCACGAGGTCGACTTCCACCTCGACCGTACGGCGCAGCAGCGTGTCCTCCGCGCGTACCACCAGCTTGTCTCCCCTCTGGTAGATTTCGGAGGGGTTGCCACGCCGGTAGCGCACTCCGCGCGCCCGCGCCCGGTCATAGAACTCTTCGCCGCCCTTGGTGAAGGCGCGCACATCCATGTAAAAGGCCGTCACCCGCGCGCCGGGGAGCTGGTCGAGAACGACGTTGGCCTGTTTGGCGGTGTACATGCAGCAGACGCGCGAGCAGTACTCGTTGCCCAGCTGCTTGTCGCGCGATCCAACGCAGTGGATAAAGGCCACGCTCTCGGGCACACGATCGGTGCCCGGGATGACGATCCGCCCGCCTGTCGGCCCGTCGGCAGCGCTCAGCCGCTCGAACTCGAGCGAGGTGATGACACCTGGGTAGCTGCCGTAGCCAAGCTCCGGCTTGCGCCGGGCGTCGAACGGGTCGTAGCCGGTCGCGACGATGATGGCACCGACCTTGAGGGTGATCTCTTCATCCTGCTGCTCAAAGCTCACCGCGCCTTCCGGGCAGGCCAGGGCGCACGGCGGGCCCGACTCGCAAGGATTCGTGTCGCTCCCCGCAGGTGCTCCCCCGGCGAGCTTCAGGCAGGCCGCCGGGTCGACGGTGTAGGAGGCCGGCAGTGCGCGCGGGAAGGGCCGGTAGATGGCCGCGCGCTTGCTCAGGCCGCGCTGCCACTCGTCGGACACCTGCCCGGACAGCACGCATGCCTCTGCGCACTTGCCACACGAGGTGCACTTGGCGGGGTGGACGAAACGGGCCTTGCGCCGCACTCTCGCCTGAAAGTTGCCGATGTAGCCGTCGACGCCCACCACCTCGCTGTAGGCGAGCACCTCCACGTTCGGGTGCTCCATCGCCCGCTGCATCTCCGAGACGACAAGCGCGCCCGCCTCCTCCATCCGCGGGAAGGTCTTGTTGAGCTGAGCCATGCGCCCGCCCAGGCTCGGCTCGCGCTCCACCAGATAGGCCTTGAAGCCGGCGTCGGCGATGTCGAGCGCCGCCTCGAGCCCGGCGATGCCGCCTCCGATCACCAGCGCTGCCGCCGTCACCGGTACTTCGCGCTCCGCCAAGGGCTCGAGGAGGGCTGCCTTGGCGACCGAGCCGGAGACCAGCTCCATCGCCTTGTCCGTCGAAATCAGCCGGTCGGCGTGCACCCAGGAGACCTGCTCTCGGATGTTGGCCATCTCAAAGTAGTAGGCGTTGACCCCCACGTCCTGGATGACGGTGCGGAAAGTGGTCTCGTGCATGCGGGGAGAGCAGGAGGCAACGACGACCCGGTTCAGGTTGTGGTCGCGGATGTCCTGCTTGATCATCTCCTGCCCGGGGTCGGAGCACATGTACATGTAGTCGCGCGCGATGGCCACGTTGGGCAGCCGGCTGGCGAACTCGGCCACGGCGTGCACATCGACCATCGACGCGATGTTGATTCCGCAATGACAGATGTAGACTCCTACTCTCGCCGGCATAGTCGCTCCTCAAGGCTCAATGCACAAGGCCGGGTTCCCAACTGCGCTCTGCGCATTGTGCGTTCGGCAGGCTGCACTCTACATTGCCTTCTGTACGAGCTCCATGATGTCCATGACGCGGAGCTGGCTATCCAGCCCCAAGGTCTTGACGGCATCCTCGAGGGTCAGCAGGCAGAAGGGGCAGGCCACCGCCAGCACCTCGGCGCCCATCGAGATGGCGTCGCGCACCCGCTGGTGTGCCAGGCGGTCCTTGATGTTCGTGCCCTCGGCCCACATCCGGCCGCCGCCGCCCTCGCAGCAGACGCTCCGCTCGCGGGAGCGGTCCAGGTCCTGGAACTCGACCCCCGGGATGCGCTGTAGGATGTAGCGCGGCTCGTCGTAAATGCCGTTGTGCTTGCCTAAGAAGCAGGGGTCGTGGTAGGTTACCTTCGCCCGCACCTCGCCCGGCAGCTTGAGCCGGCCCTGCTCCAGCAGGTCGGCCATCATCTGGGTATAGTGATAGACGGGGAAGGGCATCTCGCCATACTCGTTCTTGAAGGCGTTGAAGCAGTGGGGCGAGACGGCGACCATTCGCTGTGCCTTGAACTCCCGGCGCATCTCATGAAAGCCCTCGACGAGTCCCTGGAAGCCGTCGGCCTCGCCCATGCGGCGGATTTCATTGCCGCAGCACTGCTCGTCGACACCCATCGTCGCGAAGTCGATGCCGGCGCGCCGGAAGACGGTCGCCAGGGCGCGGGTGACGGGCTGGATACGCGGGTCGTAAGCCGGCGTGCAGCCGATGTAGTAGAGGAGGTCGGTCTCGCCCGCGTCGAGCACGTTGGGCACCTCGAAGTCGAGCCCCTCGACCCAGCCGTTGCGCCCTTCCGTGGCATAACCCAGCGTGTTGCCCCGGGTAAAGGCGCTCTTCAGCGCGTCGCGCACGCGCGGCGGCAGGCCGCGTCCCTCGCCGACGATGTAGCCGCGCAGGCCGATGATCACGTCGGCGGGGTGTATGTCCTTCGGGCAGCGGATGGTGCACGTCAGGCAGTTGGTGCAGTCCCACAGGACGTCCAGCCGGCTCGGATCGACGGTGTCTTCGATCAGGCACTCGTAGATGATGGAGCGGATGTTGAGGGACGTCTTGAGCGAGACCGGGCAGCCGCCGGTGCAGCGCCCGCACTGGATGCACTCCAGCAGGGTGTACTCTTTCGCGAACTCTTGGGTGTCAACTTTCATGGCCTACCCCTCTTTGTTCTACGCTCTTCTGCCAACAATAGCATCCCTTCGCCCATTGTGGAGGCGCTTCTGCCCTGTGCCGTGCTCACTCTGCCTTGCGCCTTAGCTTTGACAGCTCCACGATCACCCCTGCTGCGGCCGCCTTGGCCTGGGCCACCGTGTCGGGGATGTCCTTGGGGCTCTGGACGGTGCCGGCCAGGAAGATGCCCCTGCGCTTGGTATCGACCGGGCGCAGCTCGGGGTGCAGCTCCTGGAAGAAGCCATCCTCGCCCCTCTCCAGGCTGAGCATGGAGGCCACCTCGGCCGCGTCGGCCCGCGGCTGGACGCCCGTCGCCAGCACCACCAGGTCGGCCTCGACCTCGACGGTACGGCCGAGCAGCGTGTCCTCGGCACGGACAACCAGTCTGTCGCCGCGCCGGTAGATCTCGGACGGGTTGCCGCGGCGGTAGGTGATGCCCTCGGCGCGCACCCGGTCATAGAACTCTTCAAAGCCCTTGCCAAATGCCCTCACGTCCATGTAAAAGACCGTGATGTTCGAGCCGGGGATCTTGTCGTGGGCGAGGTGTGCCTGCTTGGCGGTGTACATGCAGCATATGCGCGAGCAGTATTCGCCGCCCTGCTGCTTGTCGCGCGAGCCGACGCAGTGGACAAAGACAATGTCCTGGGGCACCTTGCCGTCGATCTTGATCTTGCCCTGCGTCGGGCCTGAGGCGGAGGCGAGCCGCTCGAACTCGAGCCCGCTGATGACGGTGCGGTAGCGGCCATAGCCGAACTCGGGCTTGTCCCGCGCGTCGAAGGGGTCAAAGCCGGTGGCGACCACAACGGCGCCAACGTCGACGTCGAGGAACTCGTCCTCCTGACTGTAGTCGATGGCGTGCGGTGGGCAGAATTCCTCGCAGGTCCGGCAGGTGCCGGCCTGGAAGTAGAGACAGTGCGCGCGGTCGATCACGGGCACGTTGGGCACTGCCTGCGGAAAGGGGATGTAGATGTTGCCGCGGCCGCGCAGTCCCATGTCGAACTCGAGCGGAAGCGGGCGGATCGGCTTGTCGGTGATATCGCTGACCTTGATGGCACCGGTCGGGCAAATGAACTCGCACGCACCGCAGGCGATGCACGCCTCCGATATCTTGAAGAAGGGAGTGGCGACTTCGCGCTCGACGCCCCGCCCGACGAAACTGATCGCCTTGGCGCCCACCCGCTCGTGGCAGACGCGGACGCACAACCCGCACAGGTAACAGAGGTCGGCCTGCTGTGTCTCAAAGCGCGGCCTGCCGACGCCGTAGCGGGCGGCCATCTCCTGGAAGAGCGGGGCATCGGGGCAGCGGGCCAGCAGCAGCTCGACCAGCATCCTGCGCCCGCGTACGACCCTGTCGGACGCGGTCAGCACCTCCATCTCGCGGCGGATGGGGTAGTTGCACGACGTGACGAGCTGCGACCAACCCTTGCCGACGATTTCGACGGTGCACATGCGGCACGCGCCGTAGGGCTCCAGGGCCGGGTTGTGGCAGAGGGTGGGGACGTCGATCCCCAGCGTCCGTGCCGCCTCCAGGATCGTGGTTTCTGGCTCGACCCACGCTTCCTTGCCGTCGATGGTGATCTTGACACGCTCACTCATGGCCTAAGCCTCCACCGCAAGGGAGGGGACGCTACCCTCACCGCTGCCCTCGCCCGGCAAGGGAGAGGGCGACTCGCCAGAACGGATCAGGACGGCGTTGAACTTGCAGATATCGTAGCAGGCACCGCACTTGATGCAGAGGAGCAGATCGATGGTGTGGGGCATCTTCTTGTCGCCGCTGATGGCGTGCTCTGGGCACGGCCGCGCACAGGCTGTGCAGCCCGTGCAGAGAGCCGGATCGATCCAGTACTCGATGAGTGGCTTGCACACCCCGGCAGGACAGCGACGATCGCGAATGTGCGCCTCATACTCGTCGCGGAAGTAGCGGATCGTCGAGAGAACCGGGTTGGCCGCGCTCTTGCCCAGCGCACAGAGAGAGAAGCCCTGTAGCGTCTCCCCCAGCTCCTGGAGCAGGGCAATGTCGCCCTCCTGGCCGAGCCCGTCGCAGATGCGAGTCAGCACTTCGAGGGAGCGCGCGATCCCCTCGCGGCAAGGGACGCACTTGCCGCACGACTCTTCCTTGAGAAACGCCAGGAAGTAGCGCGCCAGGTCGACCATGCAGGTACGGTCGTCCATCACGATCATGCCGCCCGAGCCCATCATGGAGCCGGCCTTGCTCAGCTCGTCAAAGTCGACGGTCAGGTCCAGCATCGATTCGGGGATGCACCCGCCGGACGGGCCGCCGGTCTGTACCGCCTTGAAGGGTCGCCCTTCAGGGATGCCGCCGCCGATGTCAAAGATGATCTCGCGCAGCTTGACGCCCATCGGCACCTCGACCAGGCCGGTGTTCTGGATCTTGCCGACCAGCGAAAAGATTTTGGTGCCCTTACTGCCTTCGGTGCCCACCTGGGCAAATGCTTCCCAGCCCTTGTTGACGATCAGTGGGACGTTGGCCCACGTCTCGACGTTGTTCAGGCAGCTCGGCCGCTCCCAGAGGCCCTTTTCGGAGGTGTGGACGTACTTGGCGCGAGGCTCGCCGACATTCCCTTCGAGCGACTGCATCAGCGCGCTCGACTCGCCGCAGACAAAGGCGCCGCCGCCGCGCCGGATGGCGACGTCAAAGGCAAAGCCTGATCCGGCAATGTCCTCGCCCAGCAGCCCGTGGCTGCGGGCTGCCTCGACCGCGAGCCCGATGTTCGTCACAGCCATGGGGTATTCATTTCGAACGTAGACATAACCCTGGCGACTGCCCATCGCGAAGGCGCCGATGATCATCCCCTCCAGGACACTGTGTGGATTGCCCTCCAGGACCGCCCGGTCCATGAAAGCGCCTGGGTCGCCCTCGTCGGCGTTGCAGATGACATACTTGAGGTCGCCGTGGGCGTGGCGCACCTCTGCCCACTTGCGCCCGGAGGGAAAGCCGGCGCCGCCCCGCCCTCGCAGCCCGGACTTCTTGACCGCCTCTACGATCTCCTCAGGCTGCATGGTGTACAGCGCCTTGAGCAGAGCGCTGTAACCCCCCAGGGCGATATAGTCGTCGATGCGGGTGGGATCGAGCAGACCGTTCATCCAGAGGATGTCGCGCCGCTGGAGCCGGTAAAATGGAACGTCGGCCTCGTGGACGACCGGCTCTCCTGTTCGCAGGTCTTGGTAGAGGAGGCGGTCGATCACCCTGCCGTGGATCAGTGTCTCCTCGACGATCTCTGGCACGTCCTTGACCTGGATGCGCTGGTAGAAGATGCCCTGCGGCCGTACCGTCAGAAGGGGGCCGCGCTCGCAGAAGCCCGGGCAGCCGGTAGCCAAGACCTCGACGCGGTCTGCCATGCCGCGAAGCTCCAGCTCCGCGTGAAAGGCATCGATTACCTTGTTGACGCCGTATGCCAGGCAGCCCGTGCCCGCGCAGATGGCCAGGCAGGGGCGCTCCGGGTGCCGGAGACGCTGCAGCTCCTGGCGCAGTTGTGCCAGGTCCTCTGGACTCCTGATCTTGGTCTGTGCGTCAGCACTCATTCCGTACCGCTCCAGTCCATGCGCAAGGCAGAATGCTCAATGCACAAGGCAATGTACAAGGCAGAAGGCACAAGGCGCGGTGGCGCGCTGGGCATCCGTCATCCGCCATTGTCGTCGTGGCCGTTGTCGCCGGCCTTTTTCACTTGCGCGAGCAGGCGCGTGGCCTTGGCCGACGTCATCCCACCATGGTACTCGCCGTCGATCACCAGGATCGGGCCGAGGGCACAGGCTCCCAGGCAGTTGACAGTTTCCAGCGTGAATTGCAGTGCCGCATCGGTCCCCCCCTCTGCGTGGATGCCCAGCTCGCGCGCAATGGTGTCGGCGATGCGCTCGGCGCCGCGCACGTGGCAGGCCGTGCCCAGGCAGACCTGGACGATGTGTTTGCCGCGCGGCTTGAGGCTAAAGGCGCGGTAGAAGCTCGCCAGGCTCATCATCTTGGAGAAGGGGACGTCGAGCTGCCGGCAGACGTAGCGCAGGTCCTCCTCGGGCAGCCAGTTGACTTCGGCCTGGATGTCCTGGAGGATGGCGATGATGTTGGCCGGATCGCGGCCGTGCCGTTCCAGGATTCTGTCCACCGCGGAAGGTTCCATCATGCGCCTACCCTCAGCTTTCCCCGGCGCGCCTGATCGGCAGGTATGCCTCGTTGCGGATCGGGCAATTCTTGGTGCAGAGGCCGCAGCCGGTGCACTTGTCGGAATCCACGCTGCGCGCTTTCTTGCGAATCCGCGCCCGGAAGTGGCCGGCATCGCCTTCGACCCACTCCACCTCGGACCAGGTGAGGAGCTCGATGTTTGGATGGCGCGCCACATCGACCATCTTGGGGGTCAGGATGCAGGCGGAGCAGTCGAGCGTCGGAAAGGTCTTGTCGAGCTGCGACATGTGGCCTCCGATGGAGGGCTCGCGCTCGACCAGGTACACCTGGTAGCCGGCGTCTGCAATGTCGAGCGCGGCCTGGATGCCGGCGATGCCGGCTCCGATGACCAGCGCGGCGGGTGGCTTCCCGTTCTCGCTCATAGGGCGCTCCTAGTGGGGTCTTTCCCCCAGGGTTTTGAGCTCGTCCTCGCGGAACTCT
>DAOQVR010000001.1:202005-525406 GCA_035341665.1 Anaerolineae bacterium | reverse complement strand
AGTGGACCACTATGGCCGCACATCACTGGCCCATGATCGGGCGCAAATTGACAGGGCTATCCCCCGGTCAGCCATCTCCGGCTCTGAGAGGGTCACTTCTACAGCATGGCTGACCTGTCCGTTTGTGCCACTTGACAGACGCTACCATCTCGCCTAAACTCCTGAGGTCATGCGCAGAGATGCACGGGTCGACCTGCACACGCACTCGCTCTTGAGTGACGGCGCTCTACTACCCAGCGAACTTCTACGGCACGCAGAGGTGCGCGGCTATGGCGCGATCGCCATCACCGACCACGTCGACGCCTCGAATCTTGCCTCTGTGTTGGACCAGCTCCTTCTACTACAACGAGATGGCCTTACCGGGCGCTCTGTCGTTTTTGTGCCGGGAATCGAGATCACCCACGTCTCGCCCAACCTCATCGCACCGCTTGCCAGGAAAGCGCGCAGGCTCGGCGCAAGACTGGTCATAGTGCATGGGGAGACGCCGGTCGAGCCCGTCGAACAGGGCACGAACCATGCGGCCGTAGCCTGCCCGGAGGTAGACATCCTCGCGCATCCGGGGTTCATTGACCAGCATGATGCAGAGCTCGCCGCCGCGAACGGAATCGCGCTGGAGATATCAGCAAGGGGCGGTCACTGCTTGGCAAATGGCCATGTGGCTCAGATCGCGCGCGCAGCCGGAGCGATGCTGGTCGTCAACACCGACACCCACTCGCCAGCAGACATGCGCGACCAAGTTGGTGCGCGCATGGTTGCCAAGGGCGCTGGCCTGAGCGATGAAGAAGCCGATACGGCCCTGATCACCAACGCATGGCTGCTCGTTTCGCGCACACTGCGCTCCACGACTCGGCGCACCTAGGGGATTAGAAAGCACAGAATGAGCCCTCTTCAGAACGTCCCAATCACCTGCCCAAACTGTCGCACTCGCTTCTTTGCCCAGACAACCGCGGTCATTGACGCAGCCCATGACCCAGAAGCGAAAGCGATGCTGCTCGCGGGCGAGCTCAACGTGGCTGTCTGCCCTCAGTGCGGACATGCCGGGATGCTAGCCACCCCGCTGCTCTACCACGACGCCGACAAGGAATTGCTCTTCACCTTTGTGCCAAGTGAGATGGGAGCTTCCGAACTTGAGCAGCAACGCATGTTCGGCGACGCGACGGGCCGAATCATCGCCTCTCTTCCCGCCGAGCAGCGCAAGGCATACTTGCTGCAGCCGCGCAGCTTTCTGCGGCTGGAGGCCATGCTAGAGGCCATTCTCGAGGCGGACGGCATCACGCCAGAGATGCTTGCGGTACAGAGGGCAAGAGTGTCCCTCCTCGAACGCCTTCTTCGCACACCTGCCGAGGAGAGCCGGCGCTCCATCGCTCAAGAGAACGACAACGAGATCGACTACGGCTTCTTCGAGCTTGTGAGCGTCAACATCGAAATGGCCCAAGGCTCAAAGCAGCTCCAGGCCCTTCAGCAGCTGATAGGATTACGCAGCGAGCTGATGCGCTGGACCACCGCCGGCAGAGAGCTAGCCGACCGCGAAGAAGCTATCGAAAGCCTCGGCGAGGGAATAACGCGCGAGGCGCTGTTGGAGAAGCTGGTCGAAGCTGGTCTGGCTGAGAAGAGGATCAAGGTCGAGACCATGGTGGCCATGGCTCGGCCAGTGATCGACTATATGTTCTACCAGCAGCTCTCCGAGCTGATCGGCGCTCTCGAGCAGCAAGGGAAGGCGGAGAACGCGCGCAGATTGAGGGAGCTACGCCAGGCCATCCTGCAACAGACGGCTGAGATCGACGCGCAAGTCCAGAAGGAGACTGAGGAGGCAGCCCAGTTCTTGCGACTTGTGGCCTCCAGCGAAGACCCCGACTCCATCCTGCGCGCGAATGCAGATCGGGTGGACGAGCTCTTTCTGAACATGCTCATGGCCAATCTCCAGGCAGCCGAGCGTGAAGGGCAAAGCAATCTGAGCGCCAGGTTGGTTCGTGTCCGCGATGCCGTCATGCGCCTTATCCAGGAGAGCCAGCCACCCGAAATACAGTTCGTGAACCAGCTTCTGTCCGAGGACTACCCCGAGGCGACGCGCACCGCCCTTGAGGCGAGGCGCGGAGACCTCGACGACAGGCTATTCAGCATCATGGCCGCCATCCGAGAGAACCTTGTACACCAGGGCCAGGACCAGGCCGCACAACGACTGGCTGAGATCGAAGCTCAGGCGAAGCTAATTCGGGCCGGGCTCTAGTGCCCGGGCATAACTCACCAACGGGAGGTCATCTGTATGAAGCGCGTCTATCGATGTCTTTCTCTGGCTCTGTTCCTCGTGATGGTGGCAGGTCTGACCCTGATGGCCCCATCTACAAGCCCAGCGGCAGCACAGCAGTCGCAGGCCACTGAAGTCAGCGACTGGGTCGTTGCCCGGTTTGAGTATCGCGATCAGGCTGCGCTCGACGCCGTTGCCAGCCAGTTGGACATCTGGGAAGTGCACCGGGACGAGCAGTACGCACTGGCTGCCGTCTCTCCTGACCAGTTCCAACGGCTTGCTGACCTTGGATACAGGCCCACTGTGGACAAGGTCAAGACGGGACTCCTCTCCATCAACGCGGCACTTGACCCTCGCTTCTACTACTACGACAACTACAACTACAACTCCAACAACCGCTATCTGGTGGACTTCCTGACAGACACTAATGATCAGTATCCCGGACTGACAGAGGTTTTCAATGCCGGACCCACCTGGCAGAATCTGCAGTGGATCTACCCTAGAAGCATCCTAGTACTTCGCATCACCAACGAAGATCCGAGCTTTGGCTCCATCGGTGATAAGCCGGCGTTCTTCTTGCACGCCGAAATCCATGCTCGCGAAGTAGCCACTCCTGAACTGGCGATTCGTTACGTCAAGTATCTGACAACGGGCTTCGGCGGCCTCGGTGGATACGGAATCGACGCTGATGCCACGTGGCTCGTCGACCACAATGTCGCCTATATTCTGGTGATGGCGAACCCCGATGGCCGCGTGATGAACGAAGACGACATCAATTACTACCGCCGCAAGAACATGGATAGCGACGATGGTTGCGGCGATCCCGACTCCTGGGGCGTCGATCTGAACCGCAACTCCAGCTTCAAGTGGGGTTGCTGTGGAGGGTCCAGTGGCAGCCCTTGCGCAGAAACGTATCGCGGCCCGACCAGAGGCGGTGAGCCAGAGACGCAGGCTTTCCAGTCTTTCTTCGCCTCGGTGATGCAAGACCAAAACGGACCCAACGGCGATGACGAAATCCCTCCGGCCGCACCGGATGATGCCACCGGCACATTCCTGTCGCTCCACAGTTACCAGGACGAAATTCTGTGGCCATGGGGGTTCGGCGGGAATGCGCCCAATGGCGCGCAGCTGCAAACCATAGGCCGGAAGCTTGGGTACTACTCGGGTCTGACCCCGACGCAGTTCCTGTACACGGTAGATGGCGACACCTATGACTGGACTTACGGCAAGTTCGGTATTGCGTCCTTCCTCTATGAGGTTGGGCCCACCTACGGCAGCTGCGCGGACTTTTTCCCCGCGTACGGCTGCATCGACGGTATCGACGGCATGCCACGAGCCTTCTGGAACGAAATGTGGGACTCGTTCCAGTACCTGCACAAGATCGCTCGCACGCCTTACATGACCAGCTATGGCCCAGATGCACAGTCCCTCGGGGTGAGCCCAGCCTCAGTGCCGCAAGGGACAACCGTGGAACTCACGGCTAACATAGCCGACCACCGTTATAGCAGCGATCCAAAGACAAACGTCGCGGCAGCCGAATACTTTGTGGACACGCCTGGTTCAGATGGAGCTGGCACCCCGATGGCAGCCGGCGATGGCAGCTTTGGAGGTCTCACCGAGAACGTCGTGGCGATGGTCGATACGTCGACCCTGCCCGTTGGCACGCACTACATCCTCGTGCACGGAAAGGGAACCAACAACTACTGGGGTCCCTTCACCGCCGTCTTCCTTCAGGTCACCGAGCCGGAGCCGACGGGCACACTTCACGTCCATGCGATGAAGGTCACGTACCGCCAGGCTCGGGTGGGCTACGCGATCAGCGGGCAGGTCAAAGTTCTCGATCAGGACAGGTTGCCCGTGGGCGGTGCTGTTGTTGGCGGTATCTACACCTTACCCAACGGCTCCACCCAGTCGGCACAAGGTACCACGTTGTCGAATGGGGTCGCACTGCTGAAGCTTAAGGGTCCAGTGGCGGGCACCTATGAGCTTTGTGTGACCGATGTCGTCAAGTCGGGATACACCTACGATCCTGACCAGAACCGGATTACCTGCAGAACCTTGGTGATCCCTTAGCCGGGATCAGTTGGCGCGGCGCGCCAGAACCAACTGGGGGGACGGTCCTTGGGCCGTTCCCCCTTTTCTGTGTCACCGATCCCTGTCCAGTCAATGGCCCGTGTTCTCTAGCCGGAAACCATGCCCTCGCACAGTCACGATGTAATGCCCGCCGGGGTCCGCTTCAGCGAGCCTCTCGCGCAGCCGGCGCGCGAGTGCATCAATGGCCTGCTCGGAGATGCCATCCCGATCGTCCTCGGGCCACACTGCCTCGACAATCTGGTCCCTACTGTAAACCTTGCCGGGTTCCTGGTGCAGCAACTCAAGCAGCCTATACTGCGCCAGCGACAAGGGAGGGTCCACCTCGGTACCCCCTACCCAGACTCGCTTTCGCTCGTGGTCCAGCCGTAGTCCATGCGACTCCTCGCCCGAGGGTAGAGGAGCAGTTGCCCCTGCTGCAACCCAAGCCAACCGACAACACAGGGCAATCTGCACCTCATCGTCGTTCTGAAGCACATGCCGCCCGGTGATCTCTTGGCCATTCACGAACGTGCCGTTTTTCGAGCCCAAGTCCTCGAGCAAGAACCGATCGCCCTCTTGACGGATACGTGCATGCCGACGCGAAACCTGCCGGTCGTCAATCACGACATCACACTCGTCGGCACGTCCGATGATGAGTTCGGGCCGATCCACCCACACGCACTCGCGAGCGATAGGGCCCTCCAACCTGAGCAGCATTGGCGTTTCTTCCGGCATAGCAGAACCTCCCGGCTATCAGCGAAACGCAGAACCGGTCGAGTTGACAGCAGAACCCTTCTGCGCTAATGTTCCCTGGGAATTCCCAATCATATCAGCATGGAGCCACCAGTTGGCCCGCACTCTCTCTCAAGGAACGCTCCTCCGGGAGCGATACGAGGTCGTCGAGTTGGTTGGGCGGGGTGGTATGGGTGCCACCTATCGCGCCCGGGACCTCAGGCTGGAAGGTCGCTTCTGCGCGGTCAAAGAAGCCATCCCAGACGCAGATGCGGACCCCAATGAGCTCCGGCAGACTCGGGAGCAGTTCTATCGAGAGGCAAGCACGCTCGCCCGACTCGATCATCCCAATCTGCCCAAGGTTTCCGACTACTTCTCACTTGACGACCGTGACTACCTCGTCATGGATTTCGTCCCAGGCCAGGACCTCCAAGAACTGCTCACTGCGTCTTTGCACGAGGGCCAACCCCTGCCCGAGAAGAAAGTGCTCGAGTGGGCTGCGCAGTTGTGCGATGCGCTCGAGTACATGCACTGCCAGGACCCACCCATTCTACACCGAGATATCAAGCCCAGCAACATCAAGCTCACCCCGGCTGGTCAGGTCAAGCTGGTCGATTTTGGGTTAGTCAAGCTTCTCGCATCGGACGATGAACGAACAATCACCGTCGTGCAGGGACGGGGGTCAGTCCAGTACACTCCGCTCGAGCAGTACGGCCGGGACGGCAGCCACACGGATGCCCGCTCCGATGTCTACTCGCTGGCAGCCACGCTATATCATCTCTTGACTGGCCGCCCACCCCTGGATGCGAAATCGCGCTTCCTAAAGCCTTCCGCAATGCCGTCTCCCCGGAGCTTGATACCCGCGCTCTCACCCCAAACGGAACACGCCCTGCTCTGGGGCCTCAGCATGCACCCCGATGAGCGCCCCGATTCCGTTGCCGAGTTCCGTGCCGATCTCCTTGCCCCAAGCGCCGTGAGCCGTGCAGTTGCCCGGGTTTTCGATCAGGAACAGGCGATTGCCCAGTTCTTCCGTGGCAATGCCGCATTGGTGGGATTCCTGGCAGCGCTGCTCCTGATGGCGACACTGGTCACCGCGAGACCGGCGGCGCTCCAGCCACAGATTCCTTCCACACCGCCTGAGCCAACGGCCACCCTGTCGACGACACCCGCCCCAACAGAGGCACGCAGGAGCCTCCCACTCTTGGGACCGACGTTGGCCTGGCCCACGCCCCCCTCCAACTTCCCCGATTGGTAGCCCTATGGCCGCTGCGCCCGTTTCCTACTCAGCCAGGGGACGGCTGCGAGGGGAAGGACGCCGCTGATGAGCCCGATTAGGAGTCCCCTGACGCCTGGCGGAAGCGAGCCCAGAAACGCCGTGCCTGGAAGCCCCAAGCCGTAGACCAGGTAGCCAATCAGGCCGCAGACTCCGCTCCAAAGCGCCAATCTCAGAGGCGGGTTCCATCGCTTCGAGTTGAGTCTTGCCCTTCTCGCCGCGGTCTGCACTACCCCAGCTGCGCCTGTGATTCCAGCCAGGGCCAACACCAGGTCAGACCACCGCAGACGTGGTTCAGGTGGCGGCGGTACCTGGTTTCCTCCTGCTGTCTCCGACGTCTGGGGGGTTGCTGAGGGCGTGGGCTCACTGGTGGGCGAAGGCGATGCCGTTGGGCTCGGCTCTGGCGTGAAAGTTGGCGCAGGAGTTGGCGTCAGTATCTGCGAAACACCACCAGACAGGCGCACCACGAGCGGGATCGAGGATCGCGCCGGCTCGCTGGTCGCCGTGATCTGCAACTCGCCCTCTCGCTCCAGTGTGATTGCCGCCCTTGCCACTCCTTTCACGGTGTAAGCCTCTGTGCGACCTCCCAGGCCCTCGCCCTGGTAGACGAACTGAAACACAACCACTGTGGAATCGGGTACCACGCTCCCGTTGCGGTCGCGGATCACACTGGTGCGGACGTTGAGCGGGTCCCCGACCTGGAGGCTGAGGGGCTCAGCTGTCTCCTTGGACGTAACTGGCTTCTCTTCGGGCAGCACCTGGATGACCTGGCCGGGATCGGGTGAAAGCTGCCTGTTCAGGTCATAGCCAACTCCCTCGACGGTCACAGGCGCCTTCCCGGACGGAGTGAACTCCAGAAAGAGGGCGCGAACCGAGGCCTCGATCGCGGCCGCGGTCTTGCTATAAAGCCCATAATAGGCAGTCAGTTTGCTCACCTCAGTCGTGTCGAGGAAGTACGGAGCCTGGTAGGCAAGCACCACAAGCTTCTGCGTGTCTGGTGCAGATGCATACTCACGCAAGAACTGCTTCAGAGCGGAAGAACTCTGCCCAGACTCCGGCGAGTAGTCCAGCATAGCAAAGACGATGAGCCCTGCCCCGTTCAGGTATCGGGTGAGGTCCGGCTTTCCGCCGCTCAGGTAGCTCTGCAGTTGAGCAAAGGTGAAGGAGCGCACTTGCTCTGCGGACACCTGGCCTGTCGCACCGGGCCCGTACAGCCGAAGAAGAGTATCCCGAATGCTGTTGGGATCGAGCTGGTAGAAAGGTGGGCACAACTCGCACTCTTGTGCCTCACGAGCGTCCGTGAAGATGAGTATAGCCTCGTCCGACCGCGGAGCCCGAGGCATCCGAAGAGCGAGCTCGTCTTTCGACGGATAGAGGAGCGTGGCAGCCAGCTGCGCAACTTCCGCCGCCCGCGCCTGCGATGCTGCTGTGTCTCCCAAACCGGACTCACTGACCAGGCACGACTCGATGTCGAAACTGGGATAGAGGCGCATTTTCAGCTGTAGGATCCGCCTCAGCGCCTGGTCAACGCGGCTCTTGAATGCGGCATCGCTGTCATAGCGGCTTCGGAAGAAGAGGATGGTATCTTCGATGTTCCGCATTTGCTGATCCCAGGAATCAGTCAAGGAGAAGCGAGTTAGCTGCAGTAGGTCGTTTCCTGCCTGGAAGGCATCGAGGGCTATCTGCCTATGCGGGAACGTGTCCAGATTGGGCGAGAAGTACCTCTGGATTGCCGGTACGCCCAAGGAGTCACTGACAAGCAGGCCACCATTTAAGCGCCAGGGGGCAAGCTCTTCTTGGTTGAGGATCTGCTCGAGGCCTTGGGCATGGAGGCTGATGGGAGGTGTCACGTACCGGATGTTGCCCTGGAAGCCTCGGTAGCGAATGTGGGCCGTCATCATCGCGTCGGTGGTGTCCGTTACCACATCGGTGGCCGTGACCGCTAAGAAGGGCGGCAGCTCGATCAGCCGCAGGTCTTGAAGGGATTTGTCTACGGTAGCCACCTCCTCCTCCAGACTGCGGTCACTTGCGCCTAAGCCCGGTAGATGCTTTGCCACGGTGGCTACACGCCCGCTGCTGCCCTCATGGACACCAGCGATGTACGCCTTTCCCATCTGCCCCACCCAGTAGGGGTCTCCACCGAAAACGCGCGTGCCTAGGTTGTCGCCGGTACTGGTGCGTGGTTCCGCCAGGACGTCAAGAGACGGTCCGAGCAGCATGTTTACGCCCACTGCAGCGAGCTCCTGGCCCACGATCCTTCCGATGTCCGCAGCCAGGCTCTCGCGCCAGGTCGCGCCAAGCGCCATTGGACTGGGAAGACTCGTGAACCCTTGACGGAGCGAAGTAAACGGATACCCATCCCCCTCCTGCAGCACGGCGACAAACAGCGGGATCTCTTGCGCGGGATAGGTGATCTGCTTGGTAATCGTCACAACTGTCGAGAGAACCTCCGCCGCGGGCGTGATCTCCAGGGTAGCCTCCGGTGCCGGAGCCGTGAAGGTGACAGGAACAGCCTGGGTTATGGTGACGGGCTCCGAAGCCGAGAAGGTAAGCCTCTGGAGAGCGTTGGTCAGAGACTGGACCTGCTCCGGTACAGAGGATTCGTTCGTCAAGTTCTCATGGTCCGGTGCGATGATCACGCCGCCGATCCTAAGCTCCTGCACCAGGCGAACCACGTCAGAGCCTGCGCCGGTGCTGCTTCCGCGAAAACTCACTAGCATGAGCTGCCCGACCTTGTCGGCGGTGGTCATACGCGAGAGCAGCTCGTCCAGGCCTGAAGCAGTGCCCTGATCGCTCCCGGCCTCCTGAGTGACCGCCGGCGCCTGCGAGAACAGACTCGGGGCCGGGAAGACCGACAGGAGCAAGATGGCTGCCACCAAGGTGCTGCGAAGCAGTCCAGCCAGGGGCCAATGTGCTGACGAGCCCCGGACTGCCGGAGGGAGATTCCCCTGCGTCTTCCGCATGGCGTCCGGATCCCTACGGTCGATAGCCGGCAAGCAGTGTGGCCATGTCAGGATCGTCGGCATAGGACTTGTCCAGCGATATCGACCGCCACTGCGGGTCGGTGAGTGAACCATCGTGATTGAGGAGTACCGTGAGCCTACCGACCCTTCGTCCCGTATGGCGGGCGACCGGCTGTTCGGCCACAACCACCAGGGAGCCAGTACCAGCCACGCGGACTGCATCGGTGGGGAGCTGGCCTGGGCTGGCGGAGACGACCAGGTCAATTCCTGGCAGAACGGACGCCAACTGCATGGCAGAGCGATAGTCCATGTTGGTCAGCAGAATGATGGTGTTTACCTGGCCCATGAGCTCATCGAGCACGGGCTCGACCGCAGTCGATGGATCCCGCACGTCAAAGTCGGCGACCGCCCCAGAAGGCAGACGGGTCAGTCCAAGCAAGGCGATGCGGTGGCCTGCGATGTCGACAATCGTAAAGGGTGGCGCGAAGAGCTCTAGTGAGCCCCTCACGCTGACGTTGGCCGAAAGCATCGGAAACCGGCCTTCGGCCATTCGTTTCTGCAGTTCGGCCGAGCCCAGGGATAGCTCATTGCGACCGAGGGCCATTGCGTCTGTTGCTACGAGGTTCATCGCAGCGACAACCGCCTGTCCGTCGGTGGTGTCGCCGAGAATACCCCCACCCCGTAGCGCGTCACCGGTGTCAAGTACAAGGATATGCTCTGTCCGAGCTCTTTCGGTCGCGATCAAGGTCGCCCTTCGGCGGAACCCGCCGGTTGAGTTGGTCCCTCAACCACAAGGCTCCGTCTCACCCCAATTGTCATTCGTGTGAAGCACAGTCAACTCGACGGGGCTTGCTGTGGGTGAAGGAGCTGCCTGTCGCGTTGCCGTGGAGCCCAGGGCCACAGTTAGGACCGGCGGCGCTGAGTGCGTCGCCTCGAGACTGCCATCTTTGGCGCATCCTGCGACAAACAGAACCCCCGCGATTAGGAGACACACACTAGCACGGCTGACAGTTGCTTGCCTGCTCTCGTACGGCATAGGCGCTTTGCCTCCACGCTGCCTCTTTTGTCGCGCGCAGTATAGAGTATGCGCCGGCAAAAGTCAAACACCTCCAGCTTGGGACCCGGCGCCGAGCGTGGTACAATCTTCTCCACTCAATTCGTCAGGAGCATCAAGTCGATGACAGAGAAGACGCTCAGTGCACTCCAGGCAGAGGTCGACGGTTGGATTTCCTCAGCAGGCGGAGGCTATTGGTCGCCGCACGTCAACGTCGCCAGGCTTGCGGAGGAGGTCGGCGAGCTGGCTCGACTGGTCAATCACTTGTTCGGTCCGAAACCCAAGAAGGCTACGGAAGAGCCCCAAGAACTTGGCGAGGAGTTGGCAGACATCCTCTTTGTGCTGATCTGCATGGCTAACTCACAGGGCATCAGGCTAGATGCGGCGCTCGACTCGGTCATCGCCAAGGTGAGGAGTCGTGACAGCCACCGATTCTTGCCCAAGGGCGGCATCGAGTAAGCCGTTCGCCAGCCCACCTCGACACCAGACGCGTTCAGTAGTTGCTGGGGAGCGAGAGGGCAGTCGTTGGGCACCCGTGACGTGCTTGCGCTGATGGATCGGGTGTAGTAAAATGACAGCGGTTAACGCGTCGGGAAACAGGAAAGGACTCATCCGCCATGGAAAAGCGCTTCGTTGCCCTAAGGGCTTGTGGGGTGGTCTGCAAGATACTCGCCTGGGTCTCGCTCATCCTCGGCATCCTGCTGTCCTTTGTGGCGCTCATTGCCGGGCTGACGTCCAACTCACTGCTGGACTGGGTCGACCTCCCTCAAAGCGGGACACTGCTGGGGGTACTCGCGTTTCTGGTGCTGCTGCTTGCCACCGCCTTGCTCTTCCTCGGGCTTTTCGCGCTCGGAGAGTTCTTCTTCCTGTTTCTTGCAGTCGAAGAGAACACTCGCCGCGCGGCCTACCTAGCACAGCAGCAATGGCTCAGCGCACAGGAAGCGCGCCGGGTCGAGGCATATTCGCCGGAGGACGCCGACGCGCCGCTGGAATCGGACGCAGAGTTCTAGCAGGCTGCACTACGCGTCGGGGTCTTGATGTGCCCGATCTTGGGCTGGCTCCGCCAGCTCGCAGGAATTGGCCATTCAAGTCGAGACGCCGAGGCGAGGCAAGACAAAGCGCATCAGCACTACCCAGCCAATGACACCCAACGCTACCAGCAGCAGTTCTTTGTATTCGCCCATTCTGCACACTCAGTTCCCGCGGCGCCACCGGAGGCGCCTGCATGTTGTTTTGGCTACTCAGCTCTTCGAGAGCACACGGCTCTGCGCTAGACACCTCAGGTGCTTGCCGGAAGACAGGTCGAGGCTGCTGGACCGACCCGACCAGAGGCTGTGTCACCTCCACGCCCCAAGCCAAATACAGACCACTCCTTCGTCACTTCTTCGGTTCCGCATTCAGGACACACCGCATGGTCCATAGCGCCCATTGTGCGCACGAACAGCTCAAAGCGCGCGCCGCAGCTCTTGCACCTGTACTCATAGATAGGCATCGAACTCAACCTCCCAAAACTCAGCGAGCCGCGAGCCGGCGCGGTCCAGAGCTACCACCACCAGCCCTGCGGATGGCAAGCGCCTGTGCCACTTCACCGAGGCTCCGCATATACCCCTACCGGGTATTTGCCCATTGTAGCACTACGCGCGGCAAGAGTCAAATCCATGCAGGGCTGGGTCCAGCGCACCGACAGCGGAAAGTGAGATACCCGTGGCTCAAGAAGAAAGCATCAGACATCGGATCGCCACAATCGAGGCTGAGATCGCTGACCTGAGGGCTCGTCTCCCCAAGCACTCACCGGTTCCCTCCATGCTTGTCCGCCTGGAGGAGCTGGAGGAAGATCTGGCCGACCTTAGCTCGAAACTGGACATGCCGGCCAGACCTGGCGCCTGCTGAGCAGGCTTCTGCCGGGAGGCTGGTCAGAGGCCGGAGCCTGCGCACGACCATCTCATTGCGCAGGCATCGCGATGGCACCCCCAAATCGTACGGTTATGGGCAGCTGGGTGTGCAAGCGAGCCCGCGCACGTCGCTACCCGGCGGAGGCTATCCGGCCCTGCCGCGAAGCGTGCGGCTGATGATGTCGTCTTGCTCCCAATCCCGACGCTGCTTCTGGCGCTTGTCCCGCCGTGTAGCGCGCCGCCTGTCCTTGTCTGGCAGTTCGCCGAAGGCGCCAGCCTCGCGCAACGCAATCTCCATCGAGGAGGGCAGCTCGATCTCTTCCTCGTCGACGACCAGCTGGTCTGCCGGAAGATCCTTCATACTGAGTGAGATGCGACCCCTGCGTGGGTCAACCTCAACAACACGCACTTGCACTTCGTCACCCATGGACAGGATCTCAGAGGGACTCCCGACATAGCCGCGGCCCATCTCTGTCACATGGATCATGCCGTCGCGTCCAGCGCCAACGTCCACAAACGCTCCGAAGCTCTCAATCCGCACCACTTTTCCGGTGAGGATCATGCTCGGCTTCAGAGTTCGGATGTCTACCTCTGGCGGCTCCACCATCGTAAGGCTGATCCGCCGTGAGCCGCGATCGACCTCTTTGATCCAAACCTGGACCGACTCGCCTTCTTTGACAACGTCTTGGGGATGGCTGACACGCGACGTCGACATCTCGGAAATGTGGACAAGTCCCTCGGTCTCGGCACCTATGTCGACAAACGCGCCGAACTTCTCCAGGCGAACCACCTTCCCGTCAAGCCTGAGCCCGGGCTGCAGGTCGTGCCATCCGAAGCGAGTCGGCTCAACCATCGTGAGACTTAGGCGCCCGCCTGACAGGTCTGCCGACTTGACCCAGACGGTGACTGCCTGGCCCTCAGCGAGCAGCGCCGAGGCACGGGTCACAGCCTTTTGGCCGAGATCCGACACGTGCAGCCTTCCTTCTACATCGGCACCGACGTCGATGATAGCGCCCGACAGCGAGATTCTCCTGACAATGCCTTCTAGTCGTTGTCCTGGTACGAGTGTCGCGAGCGAAATCTGGCCCTGGTCCTCCACCTTATTGTACTCCCCTTCCAACAATCTAGCAGCCGATTATACTCCGCCCAACTTGGGCTGTCAACTTCGAGCCACCGCACGCCAGCGCTCAGCGAGTACCGCGCTTCTGACCAAGTCCCGCCCACGAGACCTCCATCCGCAATGTCAAGCGCGCCCATTGCGATCCTAGCAGCAGTGACCCGAAGCTCTGACACTCTGACACGATCTTGAGGGTACTATCCCGAAATGCCCGAATTTCCAGAAACGACTATCCCACATGCCCTGCCCCAGGCGCTGTCCGCAGGTGGATCCGGCTGCCCCAAAGCCAATGAACAGGCACCCTGCGAAAAGGCAGGTGCCCCAAGGTCCGCCCTGACCAGCAACGACCACCCAAGGCTGGCTTCACGCTGAGAGTCGATTGCCGAGAGGCTTGTCCCACAAGTGATTCGCATAACATACGCCATACCAGCACAGCAGGTTCCTGTCTTCGCGTCGTGATGACTATGCGAACAGCAAGGGTCTACACGTCTGTGAAGGTCCTCAGGATGCCCACTATTCTCTGCTGTAGACCCGCGTCCCACAGCTCCTCTGCATGACTCAGTGGGACCGAAAGGTGTTCCTCTGTTCGGAATGTGCCCGGAAAGCGACAACGCTTGTCGGCCGTCAACCCGTCACCCTTTCCCGGCAGGACCTCGTCAAGCTCCAGCCCCAATAGCTTCAGAGGTAAGCCATCTGGGATTGGGGATGCGATTTTTGCCTCGAACGGTGCTGCCTGCCAACGAAAGGCTACCTTCCCATCTGACGACTTTCTGGGCAGCAGGCTGCCGGGTGTATACGACCAGAGGTAAACACGCATGAATCGCGGTGACGTGCCGCCGACCGAGATGTAGCGTACACCCGAGGCTGCGGGCTCGCGCTGTTCTAGTGCCGCAAAGAGAGGGCCGCCCGGCTCTATCTCGTTGCCATATGGACCCACAAAGGCATCGACCTTGGCCCTCAGAGTGTTGATGATCTGGTTTCCCACGTCATTTGGCAAATCCGGCAGCTTATCCTGAATCCTCTGCAGAAAGCCGAGGAGCTTGTCATCCAGAAGGGCCATCTGACTTCCCTGGTGCGGTGAGGAGAGAGTGAGAAGACCCCGAACGGCCGGAAATCGACCAGTCTTGTCCTCCTTCACTTCGGGATCCCCCACATAGGCACGGCCGATCAGCCCACCCCGGCTGTGTCCAAGGACCACCACGGGGCGTGATCTCAACGCCGGATCAGAGAGAACGTCGGCCTGCAGCACCTCCATAAAGTGCTTGAACTCTGCTACAGGCCCTCCACTGAGCGGGAGCATTAGCCGAGGGACTTGCGAGTACGTGATGATGGGGAACCCAGCCGTACGGAGCGCATGCCACCAGCTACGGTCATCGCTTTCATCTGCGCCGCTGGTATTGCTAGCGAGTCGAGGCGAGAGGAAGAGAGACGTCTGGATGCCAGGTAGCTTCCCTACAGGAGGCGCCTTGTGCTCCCCCAGGTCTTGACTCTCAGGAGCTCGGCGATGATCATATGGCCAATTCCGATCCTGGAACGGCGCCATCCAGTCCTTGCGATCTCCGCCCAGACCGTGCAACAAGACGACAATCGGCAGGTGCCCCCCTGCCGGCATGCTATGGCGCAGGTCCTTCACCGCAGACTGCAGCCTCGAGTAGTTTGCCGTCATACTACACCTCATCCTATCATCGGCGTCAATGCAATGGCCGGGCGCCACTGGTTGCGACACCAGGCCATCGCCGGGCATCAAGCTCTAGTGCGAGTGCACGTCGCAGCCGCAGGTGGATTGGTCGACCTGCGTCAGCCAGGCCTGGATCGCCACCGGAGGTAGATCCAGGACAAGCAGGAGCGGCTCTCGTCGGTCCTTCTGGCACATCTCGCACAGAAGTTGGCGATGCCGCTCCGCGACGACCCATCATCCCGGGCATGGCGTTGGATTGCAGATCATCCAGCTAGAATGCCTGGTAGATGACTTCCTCGTACCACCCCTCAACAAGGTTCTTGTGCCGCATCTCATCCTTGGCCATTGCCTCGAAGAGGGAACGAACTTCTCCGTCGTTCTGCTCGGCCAAGCTCTTGTACATCAGATATGAAGCCTGCTCCTTCTTGGATGCGAAAATGCACACATCCTGGAAGGTGGCATCGGGTCCCAGGGGCTGCACCACCAGATGATCTCCGATACCAAAGTCCTCGACGGGTGCTGCCTGAAGCTTGCGCACTTTGTAGCGCAAGTGACCGGGATTCTCGAGCATCCTTTCCAGGGTGGCCTTGTGTCCCAGTTCCTCTTCGGCGAGCTGGAGAAGTGCATCCCTCACGTGCGGCGCCCGAACCATCAGCGCGGCTCTCGCGTACAGCTGATTGGAGGCGATCTCGCCTTCTATCGCTTCCTGCAGGATTGCCTTAACAGATCTTGCTGACATGACCTAGCTCCTTGCTTAGCCGCCCCACGGCATCGAGGCATACTCCTCATAGGCGCGATCGTGAAGCGTCTTGAAGAGCTGCTCATGCTGCCGCTCCCAGCGGGCCAGCATACCTAGTGCCTGGAAGGCATCTGCATTGCCTGCTGACTCCATCCGGCTGGCAGACGCCTCGTAGTACTCCGCGAAGTCACGCTCGATCAGGTAGGCCGTGCGAAGCACAGCAAGGTCAGGCACCATCGCCTCTATGATCGTCTGGTCGAGCATTTCGGCCTCAGCGCGAGACGAGAAGAAGCCTTCACGCTCCATGGCCTCTCCGCCTGCGAGGGGGCTCGCCTCTCCGGCATCGAGCGCATCAATCAGGCTCTGGATGAACTTGATGTGATTGCGCTCCTCTTCCGCCAGGGCCTCGAACGCGGCGGCTGCTGCCGCATGCCCCATCCTCGTAGCGTGTCCCGCGAAAAAGTCCCGCCCCTCATGCTCACGCTGAAGCGCATACTCGTAGATCTTCCTGAGTTCCATGTTCCTCTCCTTTTGCATCGCCTCCAACCGTCTGCCGCCACACGACTAGGCGACGGGCTCCACGCGAACAGCACAAACCTTGAATTCGGGTATCTTGCCGACAGGGTCCAGTGCCGCGATAGTGAGCTTGTTGGCAGCCGCCTCCACAAAGTGGAAGGGAAGGAAAACAACTCCCTGTCCAGTCTTTCCGTCCACTCGTGCGACAGCCTCCACTTCTCCTCTTCGGGAAGAAATGCGCACCCGTTGTCCATCGACAATGCCGAGCCGCAGAGCGTCGTCGGCGTTCATTTCCAGCTCGGCCTGCGGGCAGATTGTCTCTAGCCCGTAGGAGCGACGGGTCATGCTGCCAGTGTGATAGTGCCAGAGGACCCGCCCCGTCGTCAGGACAAGGGGATACTCTGAATCCGGCTCCTCGGCCGGCGGCTGCCAGTCCACTGCACTCAGCTTGCCTTGCCCTCGGCTGAAGCGTCCGATATGCAGAACGGGGGTTCCGGGATGCTCCGCTGTAGGGCACGGCCATTGTAGTCCCTGCTCTCCAATCCTGTCGTAGGTGATTCCTGCATACGATGGTGTCAGACGATTGACCTCGTCCATGATCTCATGAGGAGACGAATAGGTCAAGCCATGGTATCCCATCCGCCGTGCGATTTCTCCGGGGATCCACCAGTCAGGCCGGGCGTCGCCCGGCGGGGACACTGCGGGACGCACGAGCTGTACGCGACGTTCCGAGTTCGTGTAGGTTCCGAGTTTCTCGGCCCATGCCAGACCGGGGAGCACCACATCGGCAAGAGCGGCAGTCTCCGTCAGGAAGATATCCTGAACCACCAAGAGATCGAGGCTGCGCAGGCAGTGCTCGGCATGGTTGGCATCGGCATCTGACAAGACTGGGTTCTCTCCTAGTATATACATGGCGCGCAGCTCACCGGTGGCTGCCTTGGGAAGCATCTGAGTCAGGGTGAGTCCCAGCTCGCGCGACAGCGGCACACCCCAAGCTTCCTCGAACTTTTTCTGAGAGGCCTCCTGCGTCACCGCTTGATAGGCTGTGTAGACGTTGGGAAGCCCACCCATGTCGCACGCGCCCTGCACGTTGTTCTGCCCGCGCAGGGGATTCACCCCTCCGCCGCGAACCCCGACATTGCCCAGGAGCATCTGTAGGTTAGCGCAAGCGAGCACGTTGTTGTGCCCGGTGGTGTGCTGAGTGATGCCCATAGCATAGAGAAGCGCCCCTGGCCGGTTGGCCGCCAGCAGGTGTGCGGCCTCCCTCACCTGGTCAGGGGGAATACCACATATCTCCGCCACCCGCTCGGGCGTATAGTCTGCCAGCTTGGCCTTGAGCTCTTCGAAGCCCTCCGTGCGCTCGGCAACATAGGCCGAGTCGTAGAGTCTTTCCTGCACCAACACGTGGGCAATCCCGTTCAGGAGCGCGATGTCACTCCCGGGCCGCTGCCTGATGTGCAGCGTGGCGAGCTCGGTGAGTGGAATCGCCCGTGGGTCGCACACGATCAGCTTCGCACCACGCTGTTTCACCGCCTGGCGTATTCGCATGCCCAAAACCGGGTGTTGCTCCGTTGTGTTCGACCCGATGACGAAGTAGATCTGAGAGTCGTGCGCCAGGTCATCGAAGGAATTGGTCATGGCGCCAGACCCGAATGCTGTGACCAGACCGGTCACGGTGACGCTGTGTCAGAGACGCGCACAGTGATCAACGCTGTTCGTGCCCAGTACGGCCCTCGCGAGCTTTTGCATCACATAGTTCTCTTCGTTCGTGCACTTGGCCGACGTGCACACGCCAAGCGAACCTGAGCCGTGAGAGGTCCTGATCTCGGTCAAGCGCTGTGCAACGAAGTCAAGCGCGTCATCCCAGCTAACCGCGGATAGAGGCTCGCCCTTCTGGCGCCGGATGAGGGGTGTAGTGAGACGGTCGGCGTGATGCACGTAGTCCCAGCCAAAGCGCCCCTTCACACAGGTCCAGCCATGGTTGGATGGTGCATCCCACTTGGAGGAGACGCCGACTATCTTGCCGTCCTTGACTTCGAGGTAAAACTGGCAGCCAACCCCACAGTAGGAACAGGTCGTAGCCACCCGCTGCACTTCCCATGCGCGCCCTCGACCTATTCGAAGCTTGGGCACCAACGCTCCAGTCGGGCAGACCTCGACGCACATCCCGCAGAACTCGCACACGCTGTCCTGCATCGTGCCATCAAAGGGCGTGCCAACCTTCGTATCGAAGCCACGCTGTATGAGCCCGATGGCCTCCACGCCGTTGATCTCATTGCATGCCCGCACGCAGCGCCGGCAGACAATGCACTTGTCATAGTCACGGATATAGAACGGGTTGGAGGCATCGATTGGGTACTTGTGCTGCACACCAGGGAACCGCGTCTTGTCCAATCCGTACTGGTAGGCCAGGTCCTGCAGCTCACAGCTACCGGCGCGCTCACAGGTCATGCAATCGAGGGGGTGGTCGGAGAGGAGCAGCTCCAAGACAAAGCGGCGAGCTTCCTCGACCTGCGGGGAGTGCGTCGTCACCTCCATGCCCTCGCCCGCGGGAAAGGTGCATGCCGGCTGAAGGGTGCGCTGCCCCTTGACTTCGACCAGGCACAGGCGGCAAGCACCGATCGGTGCCAGCGCCGGATGGTCGCACAGCGTTGGGATCTTGACGCCGGCTATCCGCGCGGCGTCGAGGACGGTGCTGCCTGCAGGCGCGCTGACCTTATGGCCGTTGATAGTCAGGTTGATGGTAGTCATACTCCCACTGTCTCCTCTTCCAGCTCGCGGACAGCCACAGGCTGGAACGCCAGTTGCATCTCGCCGAGCCACTCCAGATCGCAGCGCAGGCAGCGCTTGCACTCCTCCCGAACCGCATCCTCAGACATTCCGAGCTCCACTTCGGCAAAGCTGCCTTTCCGCTCAGCGAGCGGGCGCTCGGGCATCTTGGGCCGCTTGGCCTCGGAGTAGTCGTCCAGATTGAACTGCTGTTCCACTACCTCATAGCCCGGAAGCGTAATGACTCGATCGGTTTCCCCGGTTCTGAGGTATCGATCCACAGCGCGCGCAACTTGGTTCCCCTGAGCCACAGCCTGCACGACGGAGGCCGGGCCCAGTACCACATCACCTGCGCCAAAGACCCCCGGCTGACTGGTGAGCAGCGCGTCACTGACAGCCAATGTGCTGTCTCGCTTCAGCTCAATCTGATCTGCAAGGCCTTCGGAGTCGGGCAGCTGGCCGATGGCCGGGATCAGGATGTCAAGCTCTATGACGAACTCCGAGCCGGAGAGCGCAACCGGGCGCCGCCGCCCGCTTCGGTCAAACTCGCCCAGGGTGTGCTTGAGGCACTCGACACCCGTCACGACTCGGTCACCCAAAACGCGGGTTGGGTTGGTCAGGAAGTGGAAGACCGCCCCTTCGTCAGCTGCTGCCTGGATCTCCTCGGCATAGGCGGGCATATCCTCCTTCCGACGGCGATAGATGACATGAACCTCGGCTGCCCCCAGCCTCCATGCGGTGCGTACCGCATCGATGGCCACATTGCCGCCGCCGACCACGCCGACTCGCTTGCCGCGCAGGTCGGGCGGGTTGCCCAGCGCCACGTCGCGCAGGAAGTCGGCACCCGGAAGAACGCCACTCTTGTCTTCGCCCTCGATCCGGAGCTTGCCGCTCCTGTGCGCGCCAATGGCAAGCACCACTGCTTTGTACCCGCTTTCATCCATCAGCGACCCGATCGTTATGTCGCGTCCCAGTTCCTGGTTGCAGCGGATTTCGACGCCAGCCCTGCGGATGTTGTCGATCTCGACATTCAGAATGTCTCTGGGCAACCGGTACTCTGGGATGCCAACGGCCATCATTCCCCCGGCGACTGGCAGCTTCTCAAACACGGTCACCTGATAGCCCTGCTGCGCCAGCCTTAGCGCAGCGGTCAGCCCGGCCGGCCCAGAACCGACGACGGCTACTCGCTCGGTCTTTGGTTTGCCAGTGATTGGGGGTGTCCATGGGTTGGCAAGCTCATGGTCCGCCATGAAGCGCTTGGCCGAGCGGATGGCGATCGACTCGTCGATGTCGGCACGACGGCAGCGCGCCTCGCAGAATGCGGGGCAGACCCGCCCGCATGCCAGAGCGAAGGGATTCGTACGACGGTGAATCTCAAGCCCCTCGGCATAGCGTCCCTGCGCAATCAGCGACAAGTAGCTCGGCACATCGACGTCGGCCGGGCAAGCGTTGGTGCACCGGGCGCGCACCAGCTCCTTGCATGCACCCGCGGGGCAGCGCTTCTCGACGATGTGCGTGCGAAACTCCTCCTCAAAATAGCGCAGAGCTGCATTGATCGGACCCGGAGTGAGCTGCCCAAGCGCACAAAGGGATCCGGTCTCCATTCCAGACGCCAACTGCCGGATGGTGTCCAAGTCCTCCATGCGGCCCTTCCCCTCGGTTATCCGAGTGAGGACCTCCAGAAGTCGCTTGCCTCCCACGCGGCACGGGACGCACTTTCCGCAGCTCTCGGCCGTGGCGAAGGTCAGGAAGAACTTGGCGAACTCAACCATGCAAGTGTCTTCGTCCACCACGATCATGCCGCCTGAGCCCATCACGGCCCCCACCTCCTTGAGCGAGTCAAAGTCCACCCGCACATTGAGGTGCTCGGCCGGAATACAGCCTCCAAGCGGTCCGCCAGTCTGCACGGCTTTGAACTGCTTGCCGTCAAGAATGCCGCCACCGATATCGTAGATGATCTCGCCCAACGTAATGCCCATCGGGACTTCCACCAGGCCGGTGTTGTTGACCTTCCCGGTTAGCGCAAAGATCGCGGTCCCCGGCGAACGCGGCGAGCCGATGCCGGCAAACCAGTCGGCCCCGTGCAAGATGATCGGTGGGGCATTGCAGTAGCTCTTGACGTTGTTGAGGTTCGTTGGCTTTCCCCACAGGCCAGCCACCGCCGGGAAGGGTGGGCGCGGCCTGGGCTCGCCGCGGCGACCTTCGATCGACGCCAGGAGGGCCGTCTCCTCGCCGCAGACAAACGCCCCAGCACCTTCCTTGACATGAAGGTGAAACGAGAAATCAGTACCCAGGATGCCATCGCCCATGAGCCCGTAGTCTTCGGCCTGCGCGATCGCTATCTTGAGCCGCTTGATGGCCAGAGGGTACTCTGCTCTGCAGTACACGTACCCATCCTTCGCACCCACGGCGTAGGCACAGATTGTCATTCCCTCGATCAGGCTGTGTGGGTCGCCCTCGATCAGCGAGCGGTCCATGAACGCCCCAGGGTCGCCTTCGTCCGCGTTGCAGACCACGTACTTGACGTCACCCGGTGCCTTGGCCGTGAACTGCCACTTCAGACCCACGGGGAAGCCCGCCCCGCCGCGGCCGCGGAGTCCGGACTTTTTCACCTCTTCGTACACATCCTGCGGGCTCATTGATGAGAGAACCTTCGAGAGCGCCTGGTAGCCGTCGCGGGCGATGTACTCATCGATGCTCTCGGGGTCAATCATTCCGCAGTTGCGGAGCGTGATCCGCAGTTGCTTGCTGTAGAAGGGTATCTCGCCGTAGAAGGGGACTGCCTGGTGCCCCGAGGGCTCTTTGTAAGTCAGCCGCTCGACCACGCGTCCCTTGACCAGCGTCTCTTCCACAAGGAGAGGAATGTCCTCCGGCTTCACCTGGCAGTAAAAGATGCCGTCCGGGTAGATAATCATCACCGGGCCCATCGCACAGAAACCACGACAGCCGGTGTGAATCGCCTCAACCTCACCCGACAGCCCGCGACGTTCCAGCTCCTGGACCAGTGACTCAAAGGTGCTGCGGGAGTTTGAAGCCTCGCACCCTGTTCCACCGCACAGGAGTACGTTCGCCCTATACAATGCTTCGGTCATGCGCCATACCTCCGTCGAATCGGTGCCCTCAATTTCGCTGATCTGCAACGCGCCCCATGGCCCACTCCTGCACCACCTGTCCCTTCAGTAGATGCTCGTCAATGATGCGGGGAACCATGTCGGGGTGAACGTTGCAGTAGGTAATGCGGGGTTTCCCCGCCTGTTCGATGTCAACCAACGGCTCTTTGGAGCACATACCTATGCAGCCGACGGTCGTGACGTTGGCGTCAATGCTCTGCTTGTTGAGCTCTTCCAGGATCGCGTGCATAGTCTCACGCGCCCCGGCCGCAATCCCGCACGTGCCCATGCCCACGATGATCTTGGTACCGGTCTCCGTGCGCACCTTCAAATCCTTCTGAGCTTGCTCCCGGATTCGCTGCAGTTCCTCAATGCTCTTCAGCTTGGCCATTTTCCCTCCATCAAGTCCTCCATCAGGTCGAATCAACCTGACTCTCCAAATAGAGCTCGCGCTCGCCTTCGCGAATTGCCTCGTACAGCCACTCTCGAACCCTAGGATGGGATAGCGGGACCCCATCCAGCTCCGACTTGACTGCAGTTGAGTCCATCTCGAAGACGTTCTCGCCAACCCGGTGCCTGTAGATCAATCCAGCCCCCATGTCGCTCATCAGAAACGCCAGAAGGCTGTCACCTATTCTGCCGAGCGGTGCGCGATCCATGTGGCTATGCACGAACGTTGCCCGTACCTGCGTGCCTGAGCCGACTTTCGAAGTGAGCGCCAGGCTCCCCCCGCACCGTTCGGCGGCGGCCTTTAGGAGCGGCAGCCCCAGGCCCACGTGCCGGGTCGTCCGCGTCGTGTAGAATGGATCTAGCGCTCGCCGGGCGGTCACTGCATCCATTCCACGTCCGTCGTCACTGACCTCAATCACAAGCTGATCGGCTGCCAAATCCTCATCGATCTTGAGATCGACCAGGGTCGCGCCGGCCTCCAGCGCGTTCTCCAGCAAGTCGAGGATGTGCATCGACAGCTCACGCATAGTGGCGCCGCCACCGTCCCTATGAGAGCGAGTCCAGCAGGCCCACCATTGTCTCCGGTACCAGATGTCCCACGACCTTGTCGTCCACCATGGCAACCGGAGCCAGACCACAGGAGCCCAGGCAGTACACAACCTCAAAGGTTACGCGGTAATCAGGCGTTGTCTCGCCCGTCTTAATCCCGAGCCGATTCTGTGCCACGTCCACTATCTTGGCGGCGCCCCGCACATGGCAAGCAGTCCCGTCGCATTGGCGCACGATGTGCCTACCGCGTCGTGACAGGTAGAACTGCGCATAGAAGGTGACTACCCCGTAGATGCGACTCAGTGGGACATGCATACCCTTGGCGACTGCCTCCAATACCTCCCGGGGAAGCCAGCCATAGATCTCCTGCGCCTTCTGCAACACGGGGATGACCGCCCCATGCTGAGATCGGTACTCCTCCAGCACCTTCTTCAGCGGTGTCAGATCCAATGCTTCTTGCTCCATGAACCCCTCCTAGTCTATCTGGACACGCCGGCCGCTCATGGCCTTCAGGGCCAGCGCCAACTCGGCGACCGTCGGCTCCTGGACCTTGAGCATAGTCCTTGCCGTCATCTCCTCAAGGCGGTGCGCGTCGCCGCTGACCACCTTTCCCCAACCCACAGTCTGCGGCAGCCTGCGCTCAACCTCCTCCAGGCTCGCTCTCCGCGACAGGTCCAGACCTGCAAGCGCAAGGCCGCGCGGCACAAAGCCCAAGTTCGCAATCAGGCTTGCCCACGGGCGATCCACATGCGCCGCCACGACGATCCCGCCCAAGCCATGAACAATCATTGCGACATCATCGACCGAGAGCGTGGTGGCGGCTGACAGAAGGCGCGTTTCCGTCCTCAAATATGCGCCTGTTGAGTCGACTACGTATTGCGCCCCGAAGTACTCCTCATTGTTCTCTCCCGGCGGGAGTGCTTCCCATACGCGCTCCTGCAGCTCGGCGGCCTGCGAAACGTGGTCAAAGAGGCACACCAGGTGCACCTCCTCGCGGCTCATGACTTCCATGCCAGGTAGGACGGTCAGGCTCGCCCCAGCTGCCTCCTGGACGGCCGGCGCATTTAGCATCGCATTGTGGTCGGTCACCGCAATCACTTCGAGTCCCAGCTCGCGCGCTCTCTGCACAATGAGAGGCGGAATCATCTCCACCTCCGCGCACGGAGACAGGACGGTGTGAAGGTGCAAATCAGCCAGTAGATAGCGCCACATCGGGCTGCGAACCACGGATTCCCGCCTCGTACAGCCGACCAGCCACCGCAAAGCTGTCCTGGGCAGACGAGAGCACGACCACTCCTTGCTCATCCGCCCGCGCGAGCGTGTCGTGATCCGGCTCAACTCCCTCTGTAACGACTATGGCGGCCAGGTTCAGAAGCGAGCCCACCGCCACGACATTCTGGTGCGCCTGCAGTGTAACCCAGATGTTGCCCTCTTTGGCCTTGGCCATCACGCAGCTTAGCATATCCGAGGCGTAGCCGCCCGTGACCTTGCGCTCAAGATCGCGACCAGCCAACACCCGCAAGCCCAAGAGATCCACTGCCTCATCAACTGTCATTCTTTCCTCTGTTTTCCCTTGACCCGGGAGAGAACTCCTCGCCCTCTACACCTACCCCATCCTGGGTGGAATACGGAACCAAGCCTCAAGCCACGTCCCTGAGCCAACTACAGACCTCACCTTCATCTCGTCTGCGCAGTTGCGTATGTTGATCAGCCCCATGCCAGCTCCAAAGCCCATCTCGCGGATCCAGTCGGGCGCGGTGGAGAAACCGGGACTCATCGCGATGTCCACGTCTGGAATGCCCGGTCCCACGTCTGTGACAAGCATGTAGATCTGGTCTGGAACTGCTTCCACCATGAGCTCCCCGCCGTCGTCGGCGTGGATCACCAAGTTCATCTCTGCCTCGTAGGCTGCTACCCCTACCCGGCGTGCAAGTGCCGGGTTGCCGCCAAGCGCTTCGATCGCCCTTTTGATCCGGCTGGAAGCCGAGCCCCCTTTGGCGAAGTCCCTCGCCCTGACAGAGTAGCGGAGAATCAGGCTGGTCCGATCCGAGACGATATCCTCAAAGATGTGACTGGCGCGGTAGCGCCGGATCTCATCCTCGCGGAGGCTTACCTCGAGTCGCCTGAGCAAACCACGGATCACCTCACCGCGAGTCAAGATGCCGACCAATTTGCCCGCCCGGTCGACAACCGGGAACCGGCCGAACCCTGACCGGCTCATCCGGTTGACTGCCTGCACGACTGGGTCGTCCGCGTTGAGCGTCTCGACGCGTGTAGTCATCTTGCTGCCCACAAGCGCGTCCATGTCGCCCTGCTCGAGGGCTTTGATGAGATCCTCCAGGCTGACAATACCAACCAGTCTGCCGTTTTCGACCACGGGCACCCCGGAGATCTTGCGCAGTCGCAGAAGCTCCTTCAAGTCATGCATCGAGGCCTGGGGGGACACTGTTATTAGGTCCCTCCTCATCACGTCCTCGATCCGAAGCTCGTAGACAAGCTCCTGGACCTTGGTGACCTCCGGCACGTGCTCGGCCATGGTGCTTTCCCTGCTAGTCGTGCAGGCTAACCGCCATGGTGGGCGGCAGTCCTGCCGAGTAGAGCAAGCCGCACGCCTGGTACATCGAGAATCCAGTATACAGGAGCGAGACCCCGAGCTCCTCAGCCAATTCGACTGTTTCCCGGGGAGGATGCTTGCCCCGCACAAACACGATTGCCTGGATGCCTGCGATTTCGGCGGTGCGCACCACCTGGGGGTGTGTCAGACCAGTGAGGAGCACGCAGTCGGGGCGTGCGAATGTCAGCACGTCGCTCATCAAATCAGCCGCCGCGCCGGCCACGACATCTTGCTCCAGATCGATCTCGGACGACCCCACGGTACCGCTCAGCAAGGCTACGACTGTACGAAGATTCATCCATCACCTCGACCATGCTGCTTCTTTAGCGTCCTCGGCACAGGAGTTCGACCAACAGAGAAAACCCCAACCATCTTGGTTGGGGCTGAACCTCTGGATCTGCCGCAGTAACACGTCGAAGCTCATCACCCGAATCTGCACCGACTCTGTGAAAATTATAACAGACGGCCTCTGAGGTGTCAAATGACCTTCTAGCCTTGGGGCAGGGTCGTCACATCGTGAGGGCACCCCGAGCTAGCACCACCGCCGCGGAGGATGGCTGGAGCATCGGCGCATGACAGAACCTCCGAGCTGCAGTTGCTCGCGAACAGCGACTTGGCTTGTCAGCAACCCTATCCTGGGCGATAATCGTTCGGAGAGCGGAACCAAGGAGGACTGGCGCGCGATGTGAGACAGACCTTGGTTCAGGTTGGGCTCGGGGGGGCAACTTGGATGAGAGATGATCTGCAGGCTGGGTCGCCGGCGCCGAAACTCCGCCTGGGGATAAGCTCGTGTCTCCTGGGTGAGAGAGTGCGCTACGATGGTGGCCATAAGCTCGATCACTTCCTGGTGGACGTGCTAGGGAAGTTCGTAGAGTGGGAGCCTGTCTGCCCAGAGGTTGAGATCGGGCTGGGCATTCCCAGGGAAAGCATGCGACTCGTGGGAGATCCCGACTCCCCGCGTCTGGTCGCGCAGAAGTCGGGCGCCGACAACACGGAGCGCATGAAGGCGTGGGCCAGGAGCCGCCTCGATGGGCTGGCGGCCCGCGAGCTCAGTGGCTTCGTGTTCAAGAAGGATTCCCCTTCGTCCGGGCTATTCCGGGTCAAAGTCTACAACCAGCACGGCATGGCCGAGCGCACGGGAAGCGGCCTCTTTGCCCGCGCCGTCCGCGACCGATTCCCACTGCTCCCGCTGGAGGAGGAAGGCCGCCTGAACGACCTGCCCCTCCGCGAGAATTTCATCGAGCGGATCTTTGCCTACTACCGCTGGACCGAGCTGCTCAGGACCGACCCGACCCCCGGCGGATTGGTGCGGTTCCACACAGCGCACAAGCTGACTCTCATGGCCCACAGCCCCAAGCACTACACCGAGATGGGCCGGCTGGTGGCCCGAGCGGGGACGGTCTCGTGGGCCGAGCTGTCAGCCACCTACGGCCGGCTCTTCATGGAGGGGTTGGCGCTTCTGGGCACCCGGCGCAAGCACGTGAACGTACTGCAGCACCTGATGGGCTACCTGAAGAGGGACCTATCGGCCGAGGACAAGCGAGAGCTGCTTGGCCTGATCGAGGACTACCGGCAGGAGCTAGTGCCGCTGATCGTGCCGCTAACGCTCCTCAAGCACCACCTGCGGCGGCATGCGGTGCCGGAGTGGCTCTGGCAGCAGGTGTACCTCAACCCGTATCCGAAGGAGTTGATGCTGCGGAATCATGTGTAGGGCACACTTGACAAACGGTACCAATAGTGGTACCTTGCTCTCGTGAGCAAGGTGGACGACCTGGTCGCCAGGATGCGGCACAACCCCAAGGGGGTGCGTTTTGCAGATCTTTGCAGGGTCTGCGCTTTCTACTTTGGTGAGGCGCGCTACAAGGGGAGCAGTCACCGCATCTACAAAACACCCTGGCAGGGAGATCCGCGAGTCAATATCCAAGATCATGAGGGGATGGCAAAAACATACCAGGTGAGGCAAGTGCTGAAGGCGATTGACCGCCTGAAGGTAGAGGGCAATGCTGAAGAATGATCGATACGGCTACCGCGTGATGTGGTCCGAGGAAGATGGAGAGTATGTCGGCCTGTGCGCCGAGTTTGCCAGCCTCAGTTGGCTGGCCTCTTCTCCAGAAAAGGCTCTTGAGGGGATTCGTCGGGTGGTGGCTGAGGTCGTTGCTGATCTCGAGGCCAGTGGTGAAGCTGTTCCCGAGCCAATCGCGATCCGACAATACAGCGGCAAGTTCATGGTACGGATCCCACCGGAAGTCCATCGTCAACTGGCGCTGGAAGCTGCCGAAAGTGGCGTAAGCTTGAATCGGATCGTGAGCGCAAAGCTGAGCCAGTCGTAAGGAGGCCACGGTGCAGCTGTTGAACTGCAAAGTAGGTCCCCGGATCTTCGCATTGTTTCTGCTCCTGATCACTGTATCGGCCTGTTGAGGCCCTGCGGCTGAACTCGTCCCGGTATACGTTGAGAAAACGCCAATCGCAGTCGTGGGCGGATACTCCCTCGGACGGCCAATCCTGAGTGGCCTGCGGCTCTATGGAGCACAACACGCATGCTACGACGATCCCAAGGCAACATGCAATCATACAGTGATCGAGGGCAGCGTTGTCAAGATAGGCTGGGATGACAAGTACATCATTGGCGAACGCTACCCAGACAAGGACGCGATCTTTGCCAAGCCAGATGCCTCGAACCCTACGTGGTTTGTCATTGTGGTTGAGTCGAACGCTGTGCATGAGGATCTCTCTTACGACGAATTCGCCGAGCTCCTTGGCAAGTTGGGCACTCCGAATCTCGAAATGCGGAACGCGATGGACGTCTATCGCCACAAGTAGGGCGCTCCCCCTGTTGGGCTACCTGAAGAAAGACCTATCGGCCGAGGGCAAGCAGGAGCTATTGGGGCTGATCGAGGCTTACCGGCACGGGCTGGTGCCGCTGGTGGTGCCACTGACGCTGCTGAAGCATCACCTGCGGCGCAATCCGGTACCGGCGTGGGTGTGGCAGCAGGTCTATCTGAACCCCTGCCTCAAGGAGTTGATGTTGAGGAATCACGTGTAGGAGCGAGCGCCTTTGAGAAGCTTCTTCGATCGCACTTCTAGATAGCCAGTTCTTGCGCTGCAGATGGCAATACTCAACGGGTTGATGAAAGATGAAACCAGATCGTCGAGTCATACTTGCGGTTGCCGCACTCACAGTCGTCTTGCTAGGGTCCATTTCGCTGAACTACTTACTCTTCAACCAGAGCATGCAGTACTACCTGCAACTGAACGGATCTCGGCTGGATCCCCTGGGGCTGAGCCACTACAGCACCGCACCCGATCAACGAGATCTTGCCAGACCCGGCCTGCAAACGGTGGTTTTCTTTGGTGACTCCAGAGCGGCAGATTGGACTCCACCTGATCTAGATCAATTTGAGTTCGTCAATCGTGGCATCTACGCAGAGACTTCTGCTCAAGCTCTCCTGCGTTTCGATTATCACGTCAAACCACTGATGCCTGATGTGGTCGTAGTTCAGGTGGGTATCAACGATCTGAAGGCCATTCCTGTTCTCCCTGATCAGAAAGAGGCTATCGTCGCCAACTGCAAAGAGAACACTCGGCAGATCGCCGAAAAGGCCACTGGCTCGGGAGCAAAGGTAATTCTGACCACCATCTTTCCGACTGGGCCAGTGCCTCTGGACCGTAGGCTGTATTGGTCGGATGACGTCGCTGTGGCTATCGAGGAAGTCAGTGCGTTCATCCGCTCTCTCGGCGGAGACGACATCCTGATCTTGGATGCCTACTCGATCCTGGCAAATGGCGTTGGGAGCACACGATCCGAGTTCAGTCGGGACCTGCTACACCTCACTGCAGCGGGCTACAGGCGGCTCAATGATGCGTTTGTTCCCGTCTTGATGGGATTGGCCAGTGAGTAGGACAATAGGTCCTATTCATCTACGGAGTACGTTGCCGTGTCGTAGGGCGGCCGGGGATAGCCGTGCGCCCAGTCGTCCCGCCCGCCATTGTTCGGTTTCTGAATGCAGATCCTCGCAGCCAGGGCCAAGCCGTTGTGTCTATTGCGCCCACTCTTATAAGAAGGATTCCCCTTCGTCCGGGCTATTCCGGGTCAAAGTCTACAACCAGCACGGCATGGCCGATCGTACCGGCAGCGGCCTCTTTGCCCGCGCCGCCCGCGACCGCTTCCCGATCCTGCCGTTGGAGGAGGAGGGGCGCCTGAACGACCTGCCGCTGCGCGAGAACTTTGTCGAGCGCATCTTTGCCTACTACCGCTGGACCGAGCTCTCGAAGTCCGACCCGACGCCCGGCGGGCTGGTCCGCTTTCACACCGCGCACAAGCTCACCCTCATGGCCCACAGCTCCAAGCACTACACGCAATTGGGCCGGCTGGTGGCCAATGCGGGGACCATCCCGTGGGAGGAACTCTCGTCCACGTACGGCCGGCTCTTCATGGAAGGCCTGGCGCTCCTGGGCACCCGCCGCAAGCACGTCAACGTCCTCCAGCACCTCATGGGCTACCTCAAGAAGAACCTCTCGGCCGACGACAAGCGAGAGCTACTAGGCCTAATCGAGGACTACCGCAGCGAGCTGGTGCCGCTGATCGTGCCGCTTACGCTTCTCAGGCATCACCTGCGGCGGCACTCCGTGCCGGAGTGGGTGTGGCAGCAGGTCTATCTGAATCCGTATCCCATGGAACTGATGCTGCGAAATCATGTTTGACGGCCGTAGTGGCACAGTGCGGCGAGCCGTGATGGGGTGAGGATCTGCCAATGCAGCCAGGCATGGAGGTGTTGGGCCAGGAACTGGCCAAGGAGTTCAGGGAGCTGCGCACCAAATTGGGTGTGCGCCGGCTTGCTGCCGGGCGAACGACCAAACTCGAGGGAGCGGACGAGGCGATGCGCCAGGCAGTGAGGGATGAAGTCGAGCAAGGCGAAGACCTAGACCTGTTGTGGCCTCCGGGCCAGGGTGCTGGCGGGGTGGGGCTCGGAGAGCGAGTCGTTCAGGACCTGGAGCTTGAGACCCTGATTCAGGCACTCGCTATCGGCGGCAAGCGTGAGGACCAGGAACTAATCCGGCGCGTGCTGTTGGACCTATGCAGAGACCCAGAAGCGATTCGCTACCGGCAGGCCATTTGCGGCGATTTGGTCCGCAGCGAGGCACTGGCTGAGGGCATTGAAGGGCTGCTGCCAAGGCTTGACCAACTGAACGTCTACAGCATGGGGGACCCCGACATGCCAGAGCTGTTCCAGGTGGCGTGGTGGCTCGGGGAGTTGGAGACTTACGTCGACTGTATCAGGGCCACGGTTCGGATCTTTGCGGAGGCCAAGCACCAGCCCAGGTCGGCAGGGCTATGCGTGCTGCGCGACCGGGCGGTCCAGATCGAAGCACGTGACAGCTTTCAGACCTTGGCGCGGGAGCTTCCACCCCTGCTGGCCCGTATTCGCGGCGTGACGAGCATCACGATCGGGGTCAACCTCGACCAGGATCTGCAACCGGTTGCAGCCACGCTGCTGTCACTCAACGATGAGCCGTTCACCGAAGCCCCGTTGCTGCGGCTTCTGCTGGGCAACAGCGGCCGCGGGAGTGTGATGCCGCTGCACACGACGCCCATGATCGGGGGCGGCACCACCATCCGGCAGCCTCAGCGCCGGGCCAGCCCAATGCTGGTACCGCTCTTCCGGGACCTATCACGGATCATGGAGCAAGTGGGAAAGCCGATCGCTGCGGCCCTGCAAGCCTACATCCACGTGAACCGGCGCTGGTTGGTTCGGATCCGCCCTGCGCTGGCCTTCTACGCCGGGGCGGCACGTCTCGCCCGCCGGCTCCAGCAGAGCGGGCTTCCGGTCTGCTTGCCCGAGATCCTCGGCGAAGCCGAGCGGGTCTGCGAGGTGCGCGACGGCTACAACATCAACCTGGCGCTGCACCATCTTGATCGCGGCACCGTGACCCAGGGGGACCATATCGTCCTGAACACTGTGAGTCTTGATGATGAGGGCCGGATCGTTATCTTGACCGGGCCAAATCGCGGCGGCAAAACGACCTATACCCAGGCGATCGGCCTCATGCAGATGCTGGCCCAGGTCGGTCTGTTTGTGCCCGGGAGCCGGGCCCGGATCAGCCCAGCGGATGGGGTGTTCAGCCACTTTCCGTCGGAGGAGGAACTGGCGCGCGGCACGGGGCGCTTTGGCGATGAGGCCCAGCGCCTTCGTCGGATTTTCGAGCAGGCCACCCGCCACAGTCTCATCTTGCTCAATGAGTCGCTGTCGGGCACGCATGCCGGAGAGAGCCTGTATCTGTCCCGCGACGTGGTGATTACCTTGCGTACTCTGGGCGCACGCGTGGTGTTCGCCACCCACCTGCACGAGCTGGCGGAGCAGGTAGATGCTATCAATGCCGAGGCTGCAGGTGACAGCCGAGTGGTGAGCCTGGTCTCGTCGCACATCGACCTGGCGACGGCAGAACACAGTACCGACCAAATGGCCGCGCGGCGCAGCTACCGCGTAAGCAGGAGCAAGCCTATGGGCCGCAGCTACGCGCTGGAGCTAGCACGGCACTACGGTATCAGTCTGGCGCAGCTGCGTCAGGTGCTCATGGACCGCGGCGCCATCGACGTTGAGGAGCACAACGAGCGTGATGCGTCGGGCCCCTGATACTTCGCAGTCGGGGCTCATCGACAGGGGGCCCTGTCAGCCCAGCCACCTCCCGGCAAAGTAACCGGCCAGGCCAACCAGAACGCTCACCGTCGTTCCCCACGCCAGGTCTACGATGGTCACAACCAGCGGCCAGTCCTTCAGAGTCGCCAGGTTCGTCAGGTCGTAGGTGGCGTAGGCGATCAGGCCGAACAGCGCGGCACGCCATATCGTGGCATTCAGCGAGCCTGCTTCCAGTCCTGGCAAAACCGCAAACACCAAGATGCCCAAGACGAACAGCAGGTAGAAGATGAGCGCTGCAGGCCAATTCACGCTGGGGGCCATTAGGAAGCCCAGGTACTTGCGGTAGAAGGTCCGAGCGACAACGCCTAGCCAGACGAGATCGACTGCAAAGAATGCCACCAGCGTGGCCAGGTAGAGCTTGATGAGATACCCTGCCGTCATGGTTCTGTCCCTCCAGTAGCGATTGGGAATCCAAGTTCTTTCAGAAACGCCGCAACTGCCTCCAGGAATACCTCTGGTTGCTCTTCCTGGGGCAAGTGCCCGCAGTCCGCAATGGTCACCAGTTTTGCATTGGCAAGCTCGGCTGCCAGGCGAGCACTCTGCTCAGGTGGCACAATCCGGTCAGAGTCACCCGTGAGCACAAGGACGGGCACGCGCACCTCACGAAGCCGGTCTGCCAGTTCCAGGGGTTGACTGGCCATGACAAGCTCCCATAGCGCATTGTCCCAGCCTTGGGCCCGCAGAGGCTTCTCGTACCCCTCCGCCGTCGCGGGCGAAATTCGCGAAGGGTCGTGCCAGGCGCGGACGAGCAACTCGCTCCCGGTCCGCGCGAACCGGCGTGCAATGAGTGGGCCCAACCGCCGCATCTGAGGGGTTCGCAGCAGAGGGCCCAGCCAACCAGGAGTGCCACCTTCGTAGACCGCTGCGCCCACCAGGACCAAGGCTTTCACCCTTTCGGGATGGCGAAGTGCAGTCACGACGGCGACGGAGCCGCCAGCAGAGTGGCCCACCAACACGGCCTCCGTCAAGCCCAGCCGTTCCAGGAGCTCAACAGTCAGGTCGGATTGTGCTTCGATCGTGTACGGGTTCTGATCGCCCCACTCGGCCACGGTCGGCCTCTCCGTAAGGCCAAATGCCGGCCGGTCAAAAGCAATGGTTGTGCCGAGCTCGGCGAGCGAGGGCATCACTGCTTCGAAAGAGAAGGTACTGGCTCCGAATCCGTGGAGCAGCACAAGAGCCGGAGCCCCCGCCCCCTGCACCTTGTAGTGCACCTGGAGGCCATTCACCTCGACGAAACGGCTGTCCGGGTCCGCCAACTCCTCGGCAGGGACAGTCCTCTCCAGCGGAGGCACAGGTATGACCAGAGGCACCACGACGAAGGCCAGCACTATGGACAGCAGCGGGATCAGCACGCACTTGAGAGCTCTCACGGTCGCAATCATAGCACACAACGTAGAGGAGCTCAAGTCGCGGCAGGCACCCCATTCGACCGAACATGGGCATTAGAAAGTCGTAAGAACTCCGCACAATACCTTGACAACAGTTGGGCGGCGTGCTAAAATGGCGCTCAGTTTGCAGAGCTCAAGAGCACCTGAATGCCCCAACGGGGTCACCAACCGAACATAGCCTAAGGAGAGAGAAATGACAAAGAAACCCGTCGCCGCGAAGAAAGCCGCCGTTGCCTCCAATGCTCCCGACGTTCCAGAGAAGACGTATCAGGGCCTGCGCCGCTTCAACTTGATCATGGGCTTCCTACACCTGGTGCAGGGTGTCCTGATGGTCGTTCTCAGCTTCGTGTTGGGCGACCTCAAGACCTATGGGGTCACGGTAACCGTTCTCAACTTTGACGCGGCTGCCCAGAAGCTGGTGCCCACTCTCAAGGATGCGTTTTCGCTCGCCTTTGGCCCGGCAGTGGGCGCCTTTCTGCTCATTTCAGCCATTGCCCACTTCAGCCTCGCCTCGTTTGGCTACAAGTGGTATGTGGCCCACCTCAAAAAGGGCATGAACCCCGCGAGATTCTACGAGTATGCCTTTAGCTCCTCCATCATGATTGTGCTGATCGGACTACTCACCGGCGTGTCAGACCTGGGTGCTCTGATCGCGATGTTCGGCGTGAATGCCAGCATGAACCTCTTCGGCGTGCTGATGGAGCTCCACAATCAGACCACAAAGAAGACAGACTGGACCTCGTTCATCTATGGCTGCTTCGCCGGGATCGTCCCATGGATCGTGATTGTCGTGTACTTTGTCTGGTCGATCGCCTCCGCCTCGACGCCGAACAGCGGGCCGCCCGACTTTGTCTACGGGATCGTCGCCAGTCTCTTCGTCTTCTTTAACATCTTTGCCGTGAACATGTACCTGCAGTACAAGAAGGTGGGTCCGTGGAAGGACTACCTCTTCGGCGAGCGCATGTACATCGTCCTTAGCCTTGTAGCCAAGACTCTCCTGGCTTGGCAGGTCTTTGCCGGCGTGCTGGCGCCCTAGCGGCGACATCCCTGACCGGCGATTGCGCCTTTCCCCTCGCCAGGACGTCTGGCGAGGCGAAGGTTCGCGCAGAGCACCGGGAACCCGGGCAGAAAGAGGATAGCGTGTCGATCCGAATTGTGACCGACTCCAGTTGCGACCTGCCAGCGGAGCTGGCCTCCATTCATGGGATTACGATAGTCCCCCTATACATCAACATCGGTCAACAGAGCTATCTCGATGGAGTCGAGATGACCCATGAGCAGTTCTACGAGGGTCTCCCCAGTTTCGGGGCGCACCCCACCACCTCTGTCCCTGGACCCGGCCAGTTCGTAAAGGTCTACGAGGAGCTTGCCAATACGGGAGCAACAGAGATCATCTCGATCCACATCGGCAGCGCGCTCAGCGCCATGGTCGGCGTGGCACGCCTGGCTGCGCAAGAAATGCGCAGCGTGCGGGTCACCGTGTTCGACTCGGGCAACCTCACACTTGGCATAGGCCTGCTCGCCCTGACAGCGGCCAAGCAAGCCGCTGCGGGCCGGTCCCGCGCAGAGATCCTCGCAGCACTCGAGGACCAGGCTTCCCGCACCCACTGTATCGCCGCGCTCGATACACTGGAGTACTTGCGGCGCAGTGGGCGGCTCAGCCGCCTGCAATCCAGCCTGGGGGCCATACTCCAGGTCAAGCCCATCCTGACAATGAACGGCGGAGAATTCCGCATGGAACGTGCTCGCACCCGCGGCGGCGCCAGGACGCGTGTAGTGGAAATGATCTCCGGACTCGCGCCGTTTGAGCAACTTGCGCTGGTACACACCCACGCACCCGAAAGGCTCGACTCGTACTGGCGCGAGGCGTCCCACCTCTTTCCCAACGGCGGGCAGCCGCTCGTCGCGGAAGTAACACCAGTCATCGGGACGCACATCGGCCCGGGAGCTGCCGGCTTTGTCGTCGTGGAAGCCAAAGGGCAAGCGCCGGGGAGCGATCAGATGGAGGCAGTGAAGTGAGCTTTGTCGAGGTGTATCTCACAGGTCTGGGTGTTGTGATGGGCCTCATGGCCCTGCTCTGGGTGCTCAGTCTCCTCCTGCGAAACTCGAGCATCGTCGATCCCTTCTGGGGAACAGGCTTTGTCATCGTGAACTGGCTCTACTTCGCCCTGACACCAGATGGGTTCCCGGCGCGGAAGTGGCTCGTCGCGGTTCTCGTCACGATATGGGGATTGCGTCTCTCGGCCTATCTTCTTTGGCGAAACTGGGGCAAGGGCGAGGACTTTCGCTACCGCAAGTGGCGCGAGGAGGAAGGCTCTCAGTGGTGGTGGAAGAGCTTCTTCAAGGTGTTCGTGTTGCAGGGTCTCTTGCTGTGGATCATCTCAGCCCCGCTCCTCGCCGCCCAGATTGGGTCCCAAGCAGCTCGCCTGACGATCCTCGACTGGATCGCCCTGCCCCTTTGGGCAATCGGGTTCTTCTTCGAGTCAGTGGGCGACCTTCAGCTTGCGCGCTTTCGAGCAAACCCCGCCAACAAGGGCCGAGTCCTGGACGGGGGCGTCTGGCGCTACACCCGTCACCCCAACTACTTTGGCGACTCGGCTCAGTGGTGGGCCTACTATCTCTTCGCTTCGGCAGCCGGTGGCTTTTGGACCATCTTCAGCCCGATCCTCATGACCGCCCTATTGCTGCGAGTCTCGGGAGTTGCCCTCCTCGAGAAGACACTCGCGACCACCAAGCCAGCCTACCGCGAGTACGTTCAGAGCACCAGCGCCTTCATCCCCTGGTTTCCCAGGAAGCGGCGCTGAGAGGAAAGGGCCAGCTAGCGTGGCAGAAGAGGCCCCGCTCTTCAACCTGAAAGCCGTCGCCCTGCAGACAGGCCTCAAACCAGACACACTGAGGGCCTGGGAGCGGCGATACGGGCTACCCTGCCCCACCCGCAGTGCCGGCGGCCAACGGCTCTATACGCAGCGCGACATCGATGTTCTCCGTTGGCTCGAGGCCCGGCAGCACGAGGGCATGACGATCGCCCGAGCCGTCGCCCTCTTTCGTCAAGTCGAGGCTGAGGGTCACAACCCTCTGGAGGTTGTAGGGGCGAGGGTCTCGCCCGCCGGTCCTGCCATCGATTCACCCGCGTCAGGCACTACTCTCGAGGCGATGCGCGAGCAGTGGCTTGCTGCCTGCCTCAGGTACGACCGGAGGAAAGCTGACCAGGCTGCCGCACAAGCCTTTGCCCTCTACCGACCCGATGTCGTGTGCCTCGATATGCTCCAGTGGGCGGTGCGCGAGGTGGGCGAACTCTGGAGGCAGGGAGAGGTCTCCGTTCAGCAGGAGCACTTTGTCTCGGAGCTGGCCGTCGGACGATTGGAGGCGTTGCTGGTGGCGTGTCCACCTGCCAACCGCGCCAACCGTGTCTTGGCAGCCTGCCCGCCTGGCGAACACCACACTTTCGGGCTCCTGTTGTTGACCTACTTGCTGCGCCACCTTGGCTGGCCCGTGGTCTACCTGGGTGCCGATGTCCCAGTGGAGCAGTTGGACACAGCGGTCAGCATCGTACGGCCCGGCCTGATCATCATGGCAGCGCAGCGCCTGCCCTCTGCCGCCACTCTGGTCGAGGGAGCCGAGACGATTCAGGGCCTGGCTCCCTTCGCGTTCGCGGGCGGTGTGTTCAACCGCCATCCAAAGCTGCGCGACAGGGTTCCTGGGTTCTTCCTCGGAGAGAGGATAGACTACGCCCTGCGCACGGCGGATGCGCTGCTCTCCGGCTCGAGGGTTGCTCCAACCCCAGAGCCGACTCCTGAGGAGGCTCGGGTAGCACGGGTGCGCTTCCAGGAGCGCCGGTTGTCCATCGAGGCCGAGGTTATCGGGAGTTCGGCGTCTCTCGGACTTGGACGCTCGCAGGCAACCAGCTTCTGCACCGAGGTCTCCCAGCATCTCGAGGCCGCGCTGGCCCTTGGAGCCGTCTCGCTCCTTGAGTGCGGGGACCTGACGGAGGAACTGGGCATGCCAGAGATCGCCTCGGCGAGGTTCTCCGGTCTGGTCCTCGCCTATCTGCACGCGGCTGAGAAACACCTCGACCAACAAGGTGGGTTGGCGCTCGATTGGCTGCGTGGATGCATCGGCCGCTAGGCTGCGCACCGGCCGCATCTGCAGGACACATGCCAGGAGGTAAGAACATGCGAGTGATCATCACCGGTGGGACTGGGCTCATCGGACGGGCGCTCTCGGCGCACTTGTCAGCTGCGGGTCGCGACGTGGTTCTGCTCAGCCGACGTCCCGAGGCAGTAACGGGGCTGGCAGGCGAGGTCCGTGCCGAGAAGTGGGATGGTCGCACCGCCGACGGCTGGGCGCACCTGGCCGATGGGGCCGGTGCCATCGTCAACTTGGCCGGTGCCAACATCTCGGGGGACGGGCTGCTCCCCAGTCGCTGGAATGCTGCAAGGAAGCGGCTCATCCGCGAAAGCCGGCTGGACGCGGGGCGGGCCGTGGTGGAAGCAACCGAGCGGGCGAGTCAGAAGCCTGGCGTGGTTATCCAGGCCTCCGGAGTGGGTTTCTACGGCCCTCACGCCGACGACCCCGTCACAGAAGACAGCAGCCCCGGCCAAGACTTCCTGGCTGCCTTTGCCGCGAGAGAGTGGGAACCGTCCACCGCACCGGTTGAAGCACTGGGCGTCCGGCGCGCCGTGATCCGCACGGGCGTCGTGCTCAGCAAGACAGGCGGAGCACTCCGGCCGATGCTACTCCAGCACCGGTTCTACGCAGGCGGGCCCATTGGCAACGGCCGGCAGTGGCTTTCCTGGATTCAGCTCGAGGACGAGGCGCGAGCCATCCTGTTCCTCATCGACAACCCGGCTGCCTCAGGCGCGTACAACCTTGCTGCGCCGCGGGCAGTGACGAATGCCGAGCTCTCGCGCGCGCTTGGCCGCGTTCTACACCGACCCTCATGGCTTCCCCTGCCCGGCGCCGTCATGCGGGCTGCGTTCGGTGAGGTGGCCGATCTTCTCCTGACAGGCCAGCAGGCTGTGCCGAAGCGGCTCCTGGAGCAAGGATTCCAGTTCCGTTTCCCGGAGATCGAACCAGCACTACGCGAAGCCGTTGCGTAGCGCAGGCCACCGGCAGATTGGCACACGCCATCCTCCCCGAGATGGGACACCGGGTAGCTCAGAGCATGCACCAGTGACTACTGCGATCTGGTGGATCCGACGCGACTTGAGATTGGCCGACAATCAAGCACTGCACGCGGCCATCGCAGCAGCCGATCAGCTCATCCCCGTCTTCGTGCTGGATCCAACGATCCTAAAGTCCGAGCAGGTAGGAGATGCCGCATGGAGGCGTGTCGCGTTCTTGTTTGGTGGGCTGCGGCTTCTTGATGCCGAATTGCGCGCTCGAGGAAGCCGCCTCGTCATCCTACAGGGAAATCCAACCGAGGAGCTCGCCAAGCTGGCAAGTGAAACCGGGGCCACGGCTGTCTTCGCCGAGGAAGACCCGTGGCCCTACGCCCGGTCCCGCGATGCCGCTGTCGCCACGGCTTTGCGCCTGCACCTGGTCGCGGGCCTGACGGTCCACCCGCCCGACGCAGTGCTCAAGGCCGATGGGACTCCCTACACGGTGTTCACGCCCTTCCTCCGCGCCTGGAAAAGCCGTCCGCTGCCGGTCCCTGGCGGCCTGCTAGAGCCGCCTTCGGTGCCCCCCGTTCCCCAGCAGGTCGCGAGCCTGCCACTGCACGCCGAGCGCGAGCTTCCTCCCAATGCGTTGTTCGTGCCCGGAGAAGCCGAGGCGCAGCGACGGCTGGGCATCTTCCTGGCGGACCACGACCTGGGCATCTACCACTACGCCGAGAACCGCGATCGTCCGGACATGGAGGGCACCTCGCAGCTGTCACCCTACCTGCGCTTTGGAATGCTCTCCGCCAGGCAGGTGATCGTCGGCGCCCTGCGCAAGGCCGACGACGCGCCGGACGAACAGGACCGCCATGGAGCGGATACCTGGCTCAATGAGCTTGTGTGGCGCGAGTTCTACATCTCGATCCAGGCTCACTTTCCCGAGACGGCGGATCACAGCTTTCGCCGCGACCTCCAGGCCATTGCGTGGGAGAATGACGAGGCGGCCTTCGAAGCCTGGTGCGCGGGACAGACAGGGTATCCGATCGTGGACGCCGCGATGCGCCAGCTCTGGCAAACGGGCTGGATGCACAACCGGGCACGGATGATCGTCGCCTCGTTCCTGGTGAAAGACCTGCTCATCGACTGGCGCTGGGGTGAGCGATGGTTCATGCAGCACCTGCTCGACGCTGACCCATCCTCCAACAACGGCGGCTGGCAGTGGTCAGCTGGCACAGGCACCGACGCTACCCCCTACTTCCGCATCTTCAATCCCATCCTCCAGGGCCGCAAGCACGATCCCGAGGGCGTGTACGTGAGAAGTTGGGTTCCCGAGCTCGCCCACGTGCCATTGCGCTACCTCCACGCACCTTGGGAGATGCCCACTGACCTACAGGCAGCGATAGGGTGCCGTGTCGGGCACGATTACCCGTTTCCCGTCGTCGACCATGGCTGGGCACGGGAACGTGTGTTGGCTGCCTACGCACGATCACGATCTGCGGGCTAGTCTCAGCCCGCGACGCTACCGTTGCTTATGTTAACCGCAGGGGGAGCTCCAGTTGTTATGTCTTCTTGTGCCGATATGCCCTTTGTTATGTTCGTATCTTGGCCGTGCGAGGCGCAGGCAACGGGGTTGCCGGACTTGGAGAGAACTGCAACCACGGCTAGAATCTACCCGCGAAGCCTGGATAGATGATGCGATACAACGAGCATGACCTCGACTCCAGAGAGAGAGCCTTGCGAGCCTCTCTCGCCGAGCTCGGCAGTGTGCTGGTCGCCTATTCAGGAGGCACTGACAGCACCTACCTGCTGGCTGTGAGTCTGGACGAGCTCGGCTCAGACCGTGTCCTGGCCGTTACCGCGGACTCACCGTTGACAGCCCGCGCTGAGGTGGCACTCGCCCGCACTCAAGCAGAAGCGCTGGGAGCACGCCTGCTGGTCGTGCGGTATGATTCCCTGTCCGACCCTGCCGTAGTTGCCAACGGGCCCGATCGCTGTTACCACTGCAAGCGTGACCTTTTCCATTCCTTGCTGGACATTGGCCGTCAACAGGGCCTGGCGCACGTGACCTCCGGCGAGAACGCAGATGACCAGCACGATTACCGCCCAGGCAGACGGGCATGCGCCGAACTGGGTATCCGCGCCCCCCTGGCCGAGATCGGGCTAACCAAGAGCGAGGTCCGCGTGCTCTCTCGACAACGCGGCCTTCCGACGTGGGACCGTCCAGCAGCTCCCTGCCTGGCCACCCGCTTCCCCTACGACACAGCGCTCACCGCCGAAGGACTGGCCCGTGTCGAGGCTGCCGAAGCAAGGCTTCAGGGGGAGTGGGGGGCGATTCCGCTTCGCGTGCGTGACCACTTCCCCCTGGCTCGCATCGAGATCCCACCGGATGAGATTGCCCGCCTAGCTCGGCCGAAGGCGCGCGCTTTGGCAGTCCGACTGCTGCGTGAGCTGGGTTATGTTTATGTCACGCTCGATCTGGCCGGATACCGCATGGGGAGTCTGAACGAAGTGCTCGCGCACACCGAGAGCCACTAGCACTGGAGGTATCGGAATGGAGTCGTCCTGGCTGCGTACGCTGCTGGAAGAGGTCCAGAAGGGAGAATCGAGCGTTGAGCACGCCCTCGAGCGCCTGCGCTCTTTCCCTTACGAGAACCTCGGATTCGCGCGGCTGGACAGCCATCGCAGCCTGCGCACTGGATTCCCGGAGGTTGTCTTCTGCCAGGGCAAGACCTCTGACCAGGTCATGCGGATCGTCGAGCGGCTGCTAGCGGCCGAGGGCCGCGTCATGGCCAGCCGCATCAGCCCAGAAGTAGCGAAGCTAATGCTCGCGACCTTCCCCGATGCTGTTCACTACGCCAGTGCGCGGATGATCGTTGTCGGAGGGCCCGCACCGCGCAGTGGCGTTGGCACGGTGCTCGTCGCGAGCGCCGGCACAGCCGACATCCCTGTCGCAGACGAGGCGGCAGTCACGGCGGAGACCCTGGGCAGCCCCGTCGAGCGGCTCTACGACGTCGGTGTCGCAGGCATTCACCGTCTCCTGGATGCCCGCCCCAAGCTTAACGCAGCCAACGTGCTGGTGGTTGTCGCGGGTATGGAAGGTGCTCTCGCAAGCGTCGTGGCCGGGTTGGTCGACCGGCCGGTTGTCGCAGTTCCCACGAGCGTTGGGTACGGGGCTAGCTTCGGCGGCCTTGCCCCTCTGCTGACCATGCTCAACAGCTGTGCGCCGGGCGTGGCCGTTGTCAACATTGACAACGGCTTTGGAGCCGGCTGCATGGCGCATTTGATCAACCAAGCAGCGCGCTCCGCAGAAGGGGCAGGCTAGAAGGAGACTCGCGACATGGACAAAGCCAAGTTCGTACTTGGGGTGAACTACTGGCCCCGTCGCACGGCCATTGCCTTCTGGAGGGCATTTGACGCTGGCGAGGTGCGCGAGGACTTCGCTTTGTGTGCGGAGCTCGGGCTCAGCGTGATCCGGATCTTCCTGCTGTGGGACGACTGGCAGCCTCAGCCCGATGTTGTTAGTCGCAACTGCCTCCGGTCCTTCGAGAAGGTGTGCGACCTCGCCGCCTCGAGCGGCCTGGGCCTGGACGTGACCTTCTTCACCGGTCACATGAGCGGACCGAACTGGCCTACTCGCTGGCTTCTTGATCCACTGGCTCCCCGGTCTGAGCGCCCTGCCGCACTGGGGTCGGAGTTCGTAGACTGCGGCTACCGCAACCCGTATGTGGACGGCGTGGCCTTGCGTGCCGAAACCCTGCTGCTCCACACGGTGGTTGGGGCGTTTCGCCAGCACCCCGCCATCTGGATGTGGAACTTGGGCAACGAACCCGACCTCTTTGCCCGCCCTCCCGATCACTTCAGCGGGCAGCAGTGGGTGCGGCTCATGACCGAGACCATCCGGGCCGTGGATGAGGACCATCCGGTCACCTGCGGCCTGCACGTCGACAGCCTCGTGGCCGACAATCACTTGCGGATCGACGAGGTCTTTGGCGAGACGGACGTCGCCGTCATGCACGCCTATCCCATGTACGCTAGCTGGGCACGCCAGCCCCTGGACCCTGACTTTGTGCCCTTCACGTGCGCACTCACATCGGCACTCTGCGGCAAACCCACCTTGGCCGAAGAATGGGGTGGGTGCACGGCCCCGCGAGGCGCTGCCTCGGTCGTTTGGGAATGGGAGGTGTGCGGTAAGCCCCACAGGCAGTTCATGGCAAGCGAAGAGGCCCTCGCGGACTACGTGGCGCAGGTGCTTCCCCGCCTGCAGGCTGTGGGCTCGCCGGGCGCGCTCCTCTGGTGCTTCGCAGACTATGACCCCAGCTTGTACGATCGACCCTTCTGCAATGAGTGGAGACACGAGCGTCACTTCGGGCTCGTGCGCCCCGATGGCTCTCTCAAGCCGCATGCCGTAGAACTGCGTCGCTTCGCCCTGACCCAACCCATGGCAAGACCGGCGTCTCGCACTGTGACGCTCGACGTGACATCGGGGGCGTACTACCAGAATCCCCTCGAGCACGCAGAGAGGCTCTACTGCGAGTTCGTCAGCGGAAAGGGCTAGCAGGCTCCTTGGTGGGCAGTCTGGCTGGCAGGAGATCCTCGGAAAGCGTAGCGGGCCTTCTCGGAAGGCCCGCTACGCTTTGGCGGGAGCGACGGGAATGGCGCGTTGAGTTCCGTCTCTCCCGACGAAATTGAAACGTTGCCGCCAGGCTTCCCTGTTGGCAACCCGTCTCGTGTTGGTACAGAACTGGGAACTGCTCAGACGGTATAGCATACTCGTCTGGAAGAAGCAGACACCCCGGATGGTAATCTCATCCGGGGTGTTTTTTTATGTGCAAGGTTCATAACCGCATCTATACGTTCCTGGTCGCTCCTCATCGGCCAGCCGATGCTGGCCGAGGTCAGAGAACTCCCATCTCTGTTCGATTCTCCCGTCGACTGGAAGCCGGGGCTTGTCTGGCTCCTGTTGTAAGGCAACCCTTTTCGAAAACGACATACAGCATCATCCGCTGCCCTGTTCACGCGGCAGACTACCTGGCCTGCGCTACGACAGCCTGGGCCTCTGTCCGGATGCAATGGCTGCGTTTCCGGGCGACACGCATGTCCACCCGCACGAGCGAAGGAGGACGCCGATGAGTGGAACCTCAAGCAGAAAGAAGCCGAGGCGGGGCAGGCCCCAAATTCGGTTCCAGCCGGACGTCCGGGTGACCATTCGCCTGTGCCCGGACCGGGATGACGATCTGCTCGTGTGGTTGGAAAACCTGCCCGAGCGACAGCGGGCAGGGCGCATCCGTCAGATGCTGAGGCTAGGGCTGAATGGCGACCCGGCGGCGTGGGGAGCGGAAGATCCGCTGGTGGAGGCTCTCTAAATGGTCAAGGCGTTTCCTCTTTGGACACAAAGCGGATCTCGAGCCGGGCGTTCAGTGCCTCGGCTACCCGCTGCAAAAAGGCCACGTTGGGCTTGTAGGCAGCCCGCTCCAGGCGGGAGATGCTGGCCTGCTGGGTGCCGACCCGCTCCGCCAGTTCCTTCTGGGTTAGCCCCTGATCCAGCCGCAGGCGCATCACCTCCCGCGCTGCCTGGAACTCGGGCTCCATCTCACGGGAGACCTCGGCAAAAGCCGGGTCTTGCATTCGCTCCTTCAAAAACTCGTCCCAGGGTCGGCTCGGTGGATGTTCAGTCATGTATCACCTCTCTCACGTTCCAAAAATCCGCCATCCGGCGCTCGGCTGCCATTGCGACGCAAGCGAGCCACAGTCGTATCTGGAGAACAAAGGCTGGGACAGGAATTACCGACTTTGAAACAGGGGGAACGTTTCGAGAGATGTTAACGAAACAACTGGCTCACGTCCCGGTACGTGGCTTCGCCGCGTCGAGTTATGCGCCCAATCAGAACCAGCTGCTCGTCGTCCAGAACCTTGTAGATTACCCGATACTGGCCAACTCGCAACCGGTAGACGTCCGGCTCCAATTGCCGGATCCCATCGGGACGAGGGTCTTCAGCCAGGGCACGGACCGCTTCGGCGATGCGAGCCCTGATATCCCGGGGGGTCCGTTTGAGCTCCTGTTTGATCCGGTTGCTGGGGGCCTCAATCCGATACATGGGCCGACTCTTCCGCCTCGATCTCGGCCAGGATATCGTCGAAGGGGCGTGCGTCGCCAGCTCGATACTCGGCTTCCGCTTCCTGCATTGCCAGCCGATCTTCCAGGTCCTCCAGATGCGCCTGCAAATCCTGGTACGTCTCGTAGGAAAGAAGGACGCCCTGGGCATCCTCTCCGGAGACATAGATCGGATGGTCGCTTTCGGCCAACAGCCGGAAAAGATCGACCAGATCGTGAACCTCGTGGCTCACGAGTGTCTGCGCAATCACTCGTCCCATCGTCTTCCCTCCAGTCAAGATGCCACTATTGTAGCATGGTTCGGCCAGGGGAGCAAGACCCAAAACGAGGACAGAGGGTTCATGGAGGCGGCTATGCCATACCCCTGCTCCTGCCGACCCAGGGCGTATGGTGGCTCCCGGCGCCGACCGAGTTCGGGCAGGGCACGCCTGCGTCGTTGGACGAGGACGAGTGGAGATGAGGCGGGGAGAAGGCTCCCCAAAAGGAGGACGAGTAATGCACAGAGTAGACGACTTGGTCGACGTGGCGGGACTCGCCGGCCCGCGGAGCCGGGTGGACAACCTGGCCTTCTTCCGGGTCCGTGGCAACTGCCTGAGTCCAACGATCCAGGATGGCGACGTCGTGCTCGCCGCCTGGCGGTTGCTACCCGTGGAGCGGTTTGCCCCGACACGGGGCGAGGTCGCTGTCTTTTTGGTGCAGTGGCCGGGAGAGGAGCGGGCGGCCGTCGTGCTGAACCGCTGGTCCTGCACAGGGTCGCACGGCGCGCCGGCGACCCTTTCCAGCAACACAGGTGAGGTGACCCTGACCAGCAGCCAGGCCTGCACTGAGCGAAGCGAACGTGTGGCCTTGTTGGCCGATCGCGTGCGCCTCGTGCAGCGCGGCGGCAGCTTTAACCCCAAGCTGCTCGCCGGCACCGTGTATGCTGGATTGGATCTCTGGTTGGCGGACGACGTCAAGCGCACGCTTCGCGTCGCAGCAGCCGACGAGACGATGAGCTCGTCGATCGACGCGACGCCCCCGCTCAACCCGGAAGCAGCCGACGCCTACCAGAAAGGTTTTGTCGATGCGCTGCGGGCGGTGGGTGTGGCCTTTGGCGTCGCCGCGCCGGCGCAGCTGCCGGGCGCGTCGCGGCATCCGACAGGCCCACACACGATCGACGCCGAGTCCGGCGACGGGAACCGCCGCGCTCACTCCCCGCGGCCGAGCGGGTGGAATCGTGAGAGGTGATCTGATGTATGCAGGCTTTGGCACATTGGAGGAATTGGTAGCGGACCTCGAGCAGGATGGGGTCCACCGAGTACGCGTGGAAACCTTGCACTTGCCGGGTGCTCCCGGCGAGTCCGGCATCCGCCTCGACCGCTTTGGGGTGATGGCCTCGGCGCGTGTTGACGGCGAGATACGCTATGCGTGGGTAGTCACCGGCAGCCAGCAGCGTATCTATGACAGCGTCATGTCCGACAAGGATGTCCCTGGCCGGACCGAGGCCGCCTACCAGCAGATTGTCGGCTGGCTCCAGGCGCGGGGGATCGAGACCCGCCGCGGATCCTACTCTTTCCCCGTCGACCTGCGCCTGATGGCGGCTGCTGCGGAATGTACGAGACAGAACGAGCACGCAGGAGCTCGGGCAGAAAAAGGCACGAGGCATGGCACAGGCTGAATCTGTCCCGTCGTGCTTCGCCGTTCCCAGTCACTGGACCTGGTTCGGGGGCGGATGCCTGGCGTGATGTCCCTGGGTGTCCGTCCCGGAACCCGGTGCAGGCACACCGGGTCCCTTTCTCCCTTTGCACCCGGGCAGGGAGTCTCCGGGCTCCCTGCCCGGCGGGAGGAAAAGATGACAGCAGTAGACGAACACATAACAATCGTGGACGCACACGTGAAAACGGCTGAGCGCGGCAGCGGTGAGTGCCCCCTGTGCGGTGGCCTGGGCTTTGTGCGGGACGACGTTCCGCCGGGCCACCCTCGCTTTGGACAGCTCTTTCCGTGCCGCTGCAAAGAGACCGAGTTCGAGCGGCGGCGGCTGGATCGGCTGCGCGCTCTGAGCTGCCTGGATCAGCAGGCGCGCCTGACGGGCATGACCTTCGCGTCGTTCGTGCCCGACGGCTACGGCCTGCCGCTGGAGCAGGCAGCCGGCCTGCGCCTGGCCTCTGACCTGGCCCGCGAGTACGCCGAGCAGCCGGCCGGCTGGCTCATCCTACTCGGCGGTTACGGCTGCGGCAAGACCCACCTGGCGGCGGCCATCGCCAACCGGCTCATCGAGCAGGGACAGCCGGTGCTGTTCGTCGTCGTGCCCGACCTGCTCGACCACCTGCGGGCGACCTTTAGACCCGACAGCCCCGTCGGCTACGATCAGCGCTTCGAAGAGATCCGCAACGCACCGCTGCTGGTCCTGGACGATCTCGGCGCCCAGAGCAGCACGCCCTGGGCACAGGAAAAGCTGTTCCAGATCCTCAACCATCGCTACAACGCCAGCCTGCCGACCGTCATCACCTCGAACCATGGCCTGGATGAGATCGATCCACGCCTGCGCTCCCGGATGGTCGACCCAGGCTTGGCCACGATCGTGACCATCCTGGCACCCGACTTTCGCCTCAGCGGCAGCGGCCTGCACCAGTCGCCGCTGTCCAGCCTGGCCCTGATGCAGGACCTGACCTTCGACCGCTTCGATCTGCGCCAGGGTGAACTGCCGCCGAAGGAGGCGGCGAACCTCAAGCGGGCGTTCGACGTGTGCCGAGACTATGCCGAGCGCCCCGACGGCTGGCTGGTCCTGGTCGGTGGCTATGGCTGCGGCAAGACCCACCTGGCGGCCGCCATCGCCAACCGGCGCGCCGCTCTGGGGCAGCCGGTGCTCCTGACCATCGTGCCCGACCTGCTCGATTATCTGCGCGCCGCCTTTGACCCGGCGACGCCGGTGCACTTTGCCCGGCGATTCGAGGAGGTGCGCACGGCCCCACTGCTGGTGCTCGACGATCTCGGCGCCGAGCACGCCAGCCCCTGGGCGCGCGAAAAGCTCTACCAGTTGTTCAATTACCGCTACAACGCCCGGCTGCCGACGGTCGTGACCACGGCTCAGCCGGTAGAGGAGCTGGACCCGCGTCTCCGGTCTCGCCTGCTGGACGTGGGCCGCTGCACCGTCTTTGCCATCCTCGCGCCGGGCTATGGAGAGGGCCGCCGGCGCGGCGGCGGGTAGTGGTGTGAGATGACCAACATTTGCAAGGAGAAAGGGAAACCATGGAAGAAACGACACGCAATCTTGGTTTGGACCCCGGCTTTGGAGGATTCAAAGCTGCGCTCGTCGACACGGCGGGTACCCGGATTGCCTCCGTGCCCTCGGTGGTCGGCGTCGGCGAGACCGACCTCGGGCTGCTGTCCCTGGGCAGCATGGGCCGGCGCAGCCGCCGCGCCCAGCCCGACGAGGTGACCTCGCAAGGCGTGACCTACCTGGTGGGCGAGGGGGTGGCGCGCTACGCCAGGCCGGTGGAGCGCATGGACTTTTTGCGGCTCAGCGATGGCCCGGAGCTGCGGGCGCTGTTCTACGACGTCGTCTTTCGCCTGCTGGGCGACGGCCGGCATCACCTCAACGTCATGGCCGGCCTGCCGGTCGAGGTGATGGCCGATAGGCAGCAGGCGCAGTCCACGCTGCGAGCGCTGCGGCGCTGGATGATCGGCACACACACCTACCAGGTCATCTCTGCCGGCAGCGGCAGCGGGTGCGAGGTCGAGCTTGCCGTCGACGACGTGCAGGTCATGGCCCAGCCGGCGGGTGCAGTCTTTGCCTGGGGACTGAACGACCGGGGCCGGTGGACGCGGGCCAGGCCCGACCTCAAGGCACCCATTGCGGTGTGCGACATTGGCTACAACACCCTCGATCTGTTCACGGTGCAGGGTGGGGAAGTGATCGGGCGATTTACCGGCGGCGACACGGCGGGAATGCGCCGCTCGGCCGAGCTGATTCTGACCGCGGTGCGAAGCAGCCACGGCCTGGCCCTCTCGCTGCACGAGGCGGACGCGCTACTGCGGGCCAGGCGCCCCACACTCTACACCGCCGAAGGAGAGGTCGACCTGAGCCAACTGGTGCAGCAGGCCATGGACGCCACCGCCGCGGCTGTCGTGAGCTACGTAGAGCGCCGGTGGGGCAACGGGCGCCAGTTTCCGCACCTGCTCTTCACGGGCGGCGGGGCTGAGGCGCTGCGCAAGGTGCTGCTGGAGCAGTATCCCCACGGCGTGGTGCTGCCCGAGCCGGTGACTGCCAATGCCCTGGGGCTGGCCCGCTATGCGATGCGTGCCTTCCGGTCCTGAGACGTGGTAGCAGATGGTAGCACCTGGTAACGGGTGCTACCATCTCGCGGAAGGAGGCTTTTCACATGCCGCGAAGGTCGAAACGGCGCAAGGTGGAGGTCCAATTGCACATCCGGCTTTACCCGGGACAGGATGACGAGCTGCTCCACTGGCTGGAGCAGCTCGACGACCGGGCCTACGGACTCAAGAGCCAGGCGGTGAAGGAGGCATTGCTGCGTGGCATTGGAAGCGGATCGCCCGCCGGCGGTTCGCCGGCTATAGACCTGTCGGAAATGCGCCGCGTCGTTGAGGCTGCGGTCGAGACGGCGTTGAGCCGCTTGCAGGGACAGATGGTTGCGGCTCCCAGCTCGCCATCCACAGAGGACGACGAGTCCGAAGAGCTGCTGGATGCCCTGGGAGAGGCGCTGGTTTTGCGTGAGCGCTGAATCGAGGGATGGATTGACGTGAGCGTGACGGAGGTGTCACCGACAGACTAATCGAACGCCAGAATCGGGCAACGTGAGGTCGGTGGCCGGGACCCCGACGTCGGGGCGACATGCCTGGCTAACACGCCGATCACCGGCGTGGCCGAGGGCCTACCCGCTGCAGAAGAATCGGCCGGTATTGAAAGGATCCCCCTGCAGCGGGCCGCCCTACGCGATCTCGCGCACCGGCTCTCTGGCTGCCTGTCTGGGCGGGCTGATTCCCGACCGGGTGGCGTGGGGTGAACCCAGCTACTGTTTGGGCCGCTCCGCTACTGTTGTGAGCGCCCCGCGCCGGCCGTGTCCGGCGTTGGCCCGGCGAGGCAGGTCGTCCAGGAGGACCGGTGTGCCCAATGGCGTAGAAAGGAGCAGCGAGATCGAGTAACAGCGCTTTCCAATCGTTGAGGCATCGAGCTATGACATCGGTGTCACACCTGGCTGTGACATCCGTGTCATACCCGGCTATGACGCCTGTGTCATACCTGGCTGTGACACCGATGTCCACGACTATGACACGCGTGTCATACTGTGACATCCGTGTCATAGCTGAGCCCTAATAATGCTGCTGTTTTGTTGTTGATGATTCAGGATCGGAATCAACAACAAGCATCATGCTTGCAGCAGCAACTGTGACATGCGTGTCATAGCTGGCTGCGGCACGCACGTCATACCTGGCTATGACAGCCGTGTCACACCTGGCTGTGCCATCGGTGTCATACCTGGCTATGACATCCGTGTCATACCTGGCTGTGCCATCGGCGTCATAGCTGACTGTGACAGCCGTGTCACACTGCGCCAGACAAGCGCTACGGGCGCATCGGCTACGCTTGAATCGCAAAGGGAGAAAGAGATGACAGACGACAAGATCCGTTCGTTGCAGTCGGTGGGCGGGACGCGCGTGGCGATCCGGCATCGGGAAGATGCAGGCCAGGACATCCTGGTGGAAGCCACACCCCTCGGCCAGCGCCTGGCCTGGCTGCTGGCGTCGCTAGATGGCGGTGCAGCGCCGCGAAAGGAGCAGCACCCGGAGGATACCCGCAGTCAGCCGTTCTACGTGGTTCGACACAGCCGGGATCTGGACCGGCACGTCATGGAGCTCGTCGATGCGCTCATCGAGCTGCGGATCGCCCATCCACGACTGGTACAGTTGGAGCTGGAGCTGCCTGGTGCCGAGGTGGCTCCATGAAGCAGAAATCGTTGGTGCCACCCAAGTTCGCCATCGCCGCTGCGTCGTTCCTCTACGACCCGGACCTGCCAGACCACCTGTACCGGACCTACGCTCGTATCGTGGGGCTGGCCTGGCAAAAGGAGGAAGAAACCGAGCGGTCGTATGAAAAAACACCGGCGCTGACCGTCTATGAACTGGCCGTGATCTGCAACCTGAGCGTTCGCAACATGTGGCGACACATCGGTGAGCTTGGTGAGCGAGGCCTGCTGGCGTGGGAAGAAGAGAAAGGGGTTCAGACGCGCATGATCTTTTTTCCCGTCTGGCCGGGCAACGTGACCAGCGTGAAGGATTTCTTTGAATCGGCCGATGAGCCTGCCAGTGCGGTGCCGGCCGGCCAGGTGCCGCTGGCGCCCGAAGTGGCCAACGAGACCCACAAGGCCCTGGCCGAGTTTGGCGTGAACATTCTGGAGCCCCTGGCCCGTCAGGTGGCTGCTCTGCCCCACGTCACGCCGGACCTGGTTCGCGCCTGGGGGGATAACCTGCTAAAGCGCCCGGGCATCCACAATCTTCCCGGCCTGCTGCTCCACATCCTGCAGCGCCACACCGAGCCCCCACCGCCGCCGGCGGCACCAACTCGCTCGGGTCCGGCGCCGCAGGCTCCTCTTCCAGATCCTGTTACGATCGCGGGCAACAACGGGTCTGGCGACGTGGACGAGCACGCGTCGAGCGGAACGGCAGAGCTTGCCGATGCCCTGCCCGACGATCTGGGGCGGGCTCTCAGGGATCTGGGCTGGTCAGGAGATGATGCATGGGCCGAGGTCCGCGGAGTGGCTGCCCGCGATCCCGACTTTGTGTGGGCCTGGGTGCGATACGTGGAGGCACACCCAAGGCTGGGAGCCGGCTTTCTCCGAACGCAACTGCGCGGCTCGAGCTGGCCGGCGGAGAAGAAGGACGGTGCAGCGCGTGAGCGAGAACGGCAGTGGCAGGAATGGCAGCGCCAGGAGGATGAGGGCGAGCTCATGGAGGCCGTTCTCTCTCCGACAGAGGAGGCCATGGCCCGCTACAACATCGCGCCTGAGACGATGGCAGCGTGGAAAAAGGCTCAGGATGAGCTGGCGCTGCAGATGACCAGGGCCACATTCGATACCTGGCTGAGGAGTGCCCTGCTCCTCAGCGTGGATGACGGCCGGGCTACCCTCGGCGTGAGGCACGCGTACGCCGCGGACTGGTTGAAGAATCGACTCGACCGGGTCATCAAGAACACATTGGGCCGCCACCTGGATCGGCCCGTGGAAGAGCTGGAGATTGTTCTGCTGCAGGAAGGCGAGGGAGAAAGAACGCAATGAATGCCTATCATCTTACACGCGAGAGGGGATCGCCGAAACTGTGCCGAACAAACTGCTATCCATTACCGAGCGACAACGCCAAGTCCTTGTACTTCTGGCCAAGGGGGCAACCGACTACGAGATTGCCAATCAGCTAGACATTAGTGCACGAACGGTCCAGTTCCACGTGGACCGTATCAAGGAGCGGCTGGAGGCTCGCAGCCGGCCCGAGTTGATCACCCGGGCGCACGAGCAGGGCTTGCTTCCTTGAACCCATGAAGCGTATCTCGCCTGTCTTGAGACGGTCGACGGAGACCGGACGATGAGTAAAGAGAGTCGGATTTGTCGTCCGTTTTTCCCCTGGACGAGGGAGGTGCGCCGTCGCGCCTGGCCGCGCGCACCCTGCCCATCGGCGGCCGGCGTATGGCAGAAATGGCGCTACCGCGCCGGGGTGCGCGGCAGTTGTGGAACGAACTGTCACAAATCAAACCTTCGGAGGTGAAACCATGTTCCATCGTGTGACCATCATCGGCTTTGTGGGCTCTGACCCGACCATGCGCTACACGCCCGACGGCACGCCCGTCACCAACTTTTCCGTCGCCACGCGCCAGGTCGTGTCGAAGGAGCGCTGCCAGGAGTGCCCGAGCGGCTGGAAGGAGTCGCTCAACGGCAAGAACTGGGAGCTGACGACCTGGTTCAGGATCTCGTGCTGGCGCAAGCTGGCGGAGGCGGTGAACGAGTTCGTGGCCAAGGGCTCGTCCGTGTTCGTGGAAGGGGAGCTGCGCGGCGAGGCGGTCGAGGGCAGCCAGAACCCGCGGAGTGTGGACGGGGCAGGACGGCGAGGCGCGGGCCAGCTACGAGATCACGGCGCGCACAGTGAAATTCCTGGGCAAGCGCGAGGGCAACGGGGGTGCGCCGATCAACGAGCCGCCGCCGGGCGGGGAGGATGACGATTTGCTTCCATTCTAGCGCGAAACACAACTACAATTGAATACGCAACGGGCCGGCAGCCGGGGAGCGAGAAGGTAGGGCCTCTGAGCAATCAGAGGCTCAACCTTTTTCCCAATCAACATAGACAGGAAGCGAGGTGAAAGAACATGCCGCAATGGTATCTCGACTGGCTGGTAGCCAAGCTCATCCCACGCGCACTGCGCGGGGCGTGGGAGGTGGGGATCGATCCGCTTGAGGAAGGCTACAAGCCGCTTACGGAGCATGAAGAGTACGGGGTCGGCACGGTAGGCAGGTGGGCACTCCGTTGGCCCGCTCCGCCTCCGACCTGCGACGAGCTGACGCCCGCCGATTACGCGATGTACTTCTGGTACATCATCGATGGAGACCGAAGGATGGTCAAATGGCAAGTGCTGGGAGAAACGATGTTTTCTCACACACTTACATAGGCGAGGGCGAAAGGCAAGTCCATCTGGCCGGTTGCGTACTTTAACCAAAACGTCGAAACGCTCCGCGCCCCTGAGACATCAGGGGCTCAAGTTTTTCCTACTCGCATAGAACCGAAGGAACGCGGAGCCTATCTGGTAGAACGACCGTTTTGGTTTCGTTCTTGACCACTCTCTCAAATCGGACACGAAGACAGTGTGCCGGATCAACAAGCTCGTTCTTTTGAAGACGTGTTGCTCCCACCTCTTCTAGTCCCCCATCCCTAGCGTGAGGATTTCTGCTATAGATCTTCAGATATTGTTTTTGACAAAAGCGCCCTCAGGCATGGCTAATAACAAGGTCAAGTGTCAAGATCATTATCTGAACATCTATAGCCTCTCCCGTGCTTCGATAGCTCCGAGATCGTTTTCTCTACATGACTATACTCCCCCACTCCAAGATCACGGTGTCGCCGGTCGAAGATATGTAGCGCTCATAATCTGCTTGAGCGGCTAACCGGGCAACATAGTTGCGATTACGGTCAGTTCGCTCCGGCACATTTGGGTCACTTTGGAAATACAACTTGTCAATGACGGGTCACATTTCCATCACTAACTTGTCAAAACCCTCACACAGAATTCCCATCACCGTCTTCAAATGATGAAAATCAACCCAATACTCCTCACCCTTTAGCGCATGAGGATATCGGAACGCTGTCGAGTAATCATCGATACTACTCCATTCGTACAACAGATGCTCTATCCAGTCATTGATTTTCAACGGCTTGTACTTCTCACGAAGACTGTTGATCAGACTTTCGATACTATGTTTCCTCTTGGAATAACCGGTCAAGATTTTTAAATACATCTCAATAGAGTGGCGGTAATTAAAGAGAATGGGCCAGACCACATCGTACAAGTTGAAAATCATATATTGTCCTGTGCTCTTCAGGGCGGTGTCAACCAACATATCGGCCGCCAATCTATACGCTCGTGCGATATCAATCCAGGCTGGATCTGCCATACCGCCAATAATTACGCCGTGTTCACCAGGTTTAGAATATTCGAATTCGCTCGGGATTTCTTGGAATATAGGAGAATTTAGGTAGGCAAACTCGATATAACGTTCTTCGTATTGATCGTCGGAATTCAATGGACCGTAGACGCCACTATAAGCGCTGGTGATATCGTCGTCCGACGGGTCATAGTTTTCATATATCACAGCAAAGACTCTTAAATCAGATTGTGTATATGTTCGGGGTTCTCCTTTGTTGTTGGTAGGGCTGCTCAAGTACTCGGCGAACCACTTACTCCAGGATTTCACCAGCGATTTATCTATATCGAATAAACGAGCAACATATCCAACAGTTAAGGGCTCTCGTTTCATATTCATCCGACCAGTCCTTCTGCCTCTAAGCGCCCAAAGGCTCGATTTTTTTCCCTTCGGTCAAGGATTCGCTCACTATTTGCTAATCCTCAACTCCAGCAAATGCAAACAATTGCCGGTCTTGTTCTTCGGCTAAACAGAAGTATCAGTGTCTAAGACGTTGGAGCTCTGTAAAGCATGACAGGCAGCGTCAGCAATTGATTCTCTGTTTTTCTTCAAGCTCTTACAAGTCGCTTTTGACACTGTGGAGATGACCCCCTTGCACAAGCTCAAGATTCGGCAGCTACTCCCAGCGTATCATTCAGTTGAGTCGAACTATCACGAAGATCTTCAGCCGGGCTCAAGTTACAAAAGTTAAACTATTTCGATTGAAACAGATCGCGGTATTGCACGGATTGAGCCATGGTCTCCATGATCACGTCAAGGCCAAGTCCAACTTCATGCAGCAACAATGCTACTAATACTGCATCCAGCTTTCGAGCAAGGTGGTGGAGTTCTCCATTCCCCACGACAGTATCATCTTTTGGATCAAAGTGTGTGAGATGGTTCCTTATTGTCGTAACTCTTCCAACGAAGGCATCTCTGGCATTCGCTGTACGAATAAAATCAAACACAGGGTGAGCAGCTGAAAGTTTGCGAGCCAACTCTGTCAACCTTTTCCTCAATGAATACTCATTTGCATAATACAACTTGCCCTCTTTGAGGGCGGTCTTAAATCCGGGACAAAGGTCCGCCGGTATGACTTGGACAAACTGCTGATATAGACCTTTCAGATACTCATCCCTAGTGCTCTGTCCGATAAGACATTCGGGATTGCGTCATTATTGGCAGATGTGGTACAATCTCAGGCATGAGACGACCACACTTTGTACGTTCAATAACCGAAGATGAGCGCAAGCAGCTTGAGGCCGGACTGCGCTCCGCAGATGCCTTTGTGTTGCGCCGCTGCCAGATCCTGCTGGCCAGCAGCCGGGGCCAGCACCCACCTGCCATTGCCCAAGTTGTCGGCTGTGACGACGAAACAGTGCGGAATGTGATCCGCGCATTCAACGAGCGCGGGCTACAGGCCTTGCAACGCAAGTCGAGGCGGCCGCACCGCACACAGGCAGCATTCTCAGCCGAGCAAGCGGAACGGTTGCGCGAGTTGCTCCACCGCAGTCCACGGGACTTTGGCAAGCCGACCAGTGTGTGGACCTTGGAGCTGGCGGCCGACGTCAGCTTCGAGCAAGGGCTGACGGCGACACGCGTCAGCGATGAGACGGTCCGGGCGACACTGGCGCGGCTGGGCGTGAGATGGAAACGGGCCAAGCACTGGATTACCAGCCCGGACCCGGAGTACATGCGAAAAAAAACGCCCGAGACCGGTTGATCCGGCTGGCCAAGACTCATCGCGACTGGGCCTTGGGCTTCGAGGATGAGACCTGGTGGAGCCGCTTCGCGCAACCCACCTTGCGGGCGTGGAGCGAGCCGGACGAGCCGTTGCGGCTGGTGGAGCAGGTGGAGCAGGTGAAGCAGGCAGATGACGCTGAGCCCAAAGCCTTGGCCTGCTATGGCTTGTTGTTGCGCTGGATGACCGAGATGGAGGCTGCCCAAGAGCAGGTCTGGCTGCGGTTCGTGGATGGCCGGCCGGTGAGTGCGATCACGACGCAGTACCTGGAGTGGTGTTGCATCAAGCTGCACGGCATGGGCCTCCGGGTGTTGGCGCTCATCTGGGACAATGCGCCGTGGCATATCAGCCGTGCTGTGCGTAACTGGATCAAGGATCATAATCGGCGGGTCAAAAGGACAGGTGAGGGAGTGCGTATCTTGGTCTGCAAGTTGCCAGTCAAGAGCCCGTGGCTGAATCCCATCGAACCGAAGTGGGCTCATGGCAAGCGCCGGATCGTTGAGCCGAACCGGACCTTGTCGGCCAATGAGCTGGCCGAGAGGGTATGTGCGGCCTTTGACTGCATTCATGAAGATCATCTCACCATTCCCGAAAATGTCCCTTGATTGTGCACTAGTCTGGTAATGACCCCCAAATACTCGTCGGTGATAGCTCTCGATCGCCTGTGTAAGGTCTAGAAACCTGTCTTCCGCGTACCGAGATCGATTGTATTGAGTAGCGAAGTATAGGTTATGTACGGGACGCAACCTCTCGGTTTTGTGAAACCACTCTGCTAGATAAGTTTCCAAATCTTCCTCAATCGCCGGCAGTGGAAATAACATCAGTCCTCGGCCAACGGAATCGGGTTCCACGTAGGGCCAAGGCATGCGGTACAAGATATGAACGGGAAGGTACATTGGATTTCCGGATTTAGCAATATGCTTGGCTCTGTCCGTGGAACCCCTCACGATGATGGGGAAAGTTGGATTGCTCATCATCAAAGTCAGGAAATTCTGCATTTTCATCAGAATCTCAAGCCAATCCTCGAAAGGTTTGCCCTCCTTCCAAGAAAACTTGATCCAGGTTTGTTGGCTGAAACTGATCTGCGTGCTCGCTTCTGATACCGTTCCTTCGACGGAAATAGCAATGTCACAGTCGCCAACTTTGACCTGAACCGGCTGTGGCACCTTAAGCCGTGCAACGGCGTCGTACGAGTCAACCAAATCGCTCAACTTGACACCTTGATAGTCCGTGGAAACATCATCACTATACCATGTTCGTCGAGTGTGCCAATCCAATTGTGACTGGACAAACTCCGTTGTTTCTTCAAGACTCTTTCTAACTGCCCATTCATCCAAGTTTGCAAACTGAACGCTCAGAGAAGAAAATTCGGTATCTTCTACAGACTCGAAGTGAACACCCACGAACGCTTTGCCCACACGAAGAATACAATGATCCTGTTGGTAGCCAGAAAGCCCATAAGTTCCTGTGGAACTTCTTACATAACAATCACATAGAGTCGCAGAACTGCCAGAAGCTAGGATGCCAAGAATAGTGGAGCATCTAGAGCCTGTTTTCTCCATCTTGTTGAGGCTACCATGCAGATCCAGTGTGATTCCAGCCGTAGGGGAAAAACTGAATAGACCGGATACCCTGCTCTCTGGACTTTCTGGGAGCCACCACCATCCTCTTTGTTCATATTCCTCAGTTAGCCCAATCGGCTCTTTGCTCATAGTAACACCTTTCACATTCACAGTCGGATATGCAACAGGCCGGCAGCCGTCATTCAAAAAAGGTCGAGCCTTTGGAACCTAGAGGCTCGCTCTCTGAGTTCCTAAACTGGACAATAACTAAGTAGTGCAACTCGAACACCCGGTGTAAGCACAGGCGGGACCACTAATCGGGGTATCGGGCTCGTCTGTGCAGCACAAATCAGTTCATGAGCGAACGATCGCGGATGCACCGAACACACGATAATCGGTGAACTTCTTGTAAGCTTCGTATCGATGCTTTCGGTAATACCCTGTCAGACAACAGACCCAGCAATAGTTGGATTCAGTCCTATCTGCAAATTCCCTTATAGTGGTGCGGGATACCAACAGATGTTGACCTGTTGCTGGAGGGACATCGTCTATGAACTTCTCATTGAGGGCATCTGTCCAGTCGCTCCACTTACCGATAACCATGTTTTCACAATATGCACGGAGTGCTTCATCGTCGTACTGGAACGAAATGAGCGAATCGGTTAGAAATGGAGTAGGAAGCCATATATTCCGGAACATTCGCCAGTATTGCCAGCGAGGAACGGTGCCATTTACCTGTACTATGCTCGCTGCTGGTACAAGGGTCCAATCGTCAAAAACCTGCACACGCTCACGGAGAGATTGGCTTTCGAGTGTCCCCGCAAAGTGTAAATTCGAGGCACAAGATGTGTCGATTTTATTGAAGTCGTCCTTATCCATGCCACGACACCAATCTACAATTCTTTCTAGCGAAGGAGTTGTAGGACCATGGCACTTCTGAAACAGACCATAGATTTCTAGATCAAAGATTACCGAGCCTCCGCTCACTGCGCCACTTGCTTCAGCGAGCATCCAACCGTGGTCAAAGCAATCCGGAGCTTCCTGCCATTGCTGTTTCCACAAAAGCCCGATCTGCTGCCATAATGCGACGAAAGTTGTGTCGACTTGATTGTTTGTTTCTTCTACATGCGGCCACCAAATAGGACGAACACCAGGATTCAGCCGCCACAATTCCAAGTCAATTGGGCACGCTTGAGAGGCTAGGAAGATGGCATCACGATGTGACATCCTTCCCTGACTGTACGTCCAAGCTAGAGTTCGTAGATAGGATGACCGATAGATCTCGCTCATCACTGTGTCTACGCTGACATAGTACTCTTTGCCCTCTTGCCTTCTTAACCAAAAGTCCAGGGATTTTGCAGAAGGCTCCATTCCGATTTCGTTAAGAATACACTGCCACTCATAGGCATACTGCAAAGCCACGCGAATCTGCGTCTTTTTTTCGACTTCCTTAATCCAGAAGTCGTAATAGATCGGCGGTAAAAAGTTGTTCGCGTATTTATCGAAGAACGGAGCTGGTACGAAGTCTCGTGGCGGTGCACCCGAGTGCACTAATGCATGGACAGGATCCAAGTCGTAAGCCGGATCTAGTTCATTCAACAACAGCCAAGACAGGAGTGACGGCTTGTTTAGGGCAGAAGCAACGATCTCAACCGAAGGTGGCTGGAAGTCATCGTTCAGCATTTTTGCTTTGAACAATGACAAAAGACCGATAGTGACTAGACTTTCCAGTTCCTGCTGGCTTAACCAGTAGAGAAGATACTCAACCACGATCTCGGAGTGTTGTAAATCAATGAGCAGATTAGCAACAGCCGTACTCGCGCGTTCTCTGACTAATGCAGAAGGCCACACTAGTTGCGTGAATAGCATTTGAATAGAGGAATCGATAGGCTCCGGATTGAGATTTGCGGAGAGCCATCTCGGCTCAGGGAATGTCAACGGTGACAAGAATCCGACTGCTGTCTCGACCAGTGTCTCCATCACCCTCACTGACAACTCGGGTTGTCCCATGAAGAAACAGTACTCAACGAGCCGCAGGACTGACAATCTATCAATGGAAGGGTTCTCGTAGGTGAAAGTATCCCGAATGAAGTCAAACCACTGGTCAGGGTAGTGTTGCTTGACCATTTCCCATCGTTTAACCGCTCTGTCTCTTGGGACGAAATAGTGTCCCCAACCATTGTCGCTGTAATGCGATTTGACCAGATACGGATAAGCATCTTTCTTTCCGCGTACCGAGCAGACAAGCTTAAAAACTAGATCGTAGTTGCGCAACTCAATTCCACATTCCAACAAGTGTTCTACAGCCTCCAGCACTATGTTGCTTTGATCAGTATTCGCCCAAAACTTAATCCACTCATCAGTGTAGTTATTGCGCTGCCATAGGCTATAGTTAGACAACTCAGATACAAGGTCTTCAAAGTGTGCAGGAGGAAAACTCTCTACCGATGGCATCTCTTCTTCGGTCAGGGTTAGGCCACTTCCATCTGGATCACCAGATGACTCCTCGTGATTTCGTAGTCTATACAAGGCATTCTTGCCGAGAAAATCCAGGTGGGTTGACAACACGTCTGATGCATAGGTATCGCCTTTCCTGGCTCTCTCTGCCAATATCTCAAGTACCTGATCACTCACTGCCGTTGATGAGATAGCTCTGTTGATCGGTGACGACAAGTCCGCCGATTCTACGAAGACCCCAAGAGTGTGTAAGGCATCATAGTATTCTTCACTTTCACACAACCAACGATAGTATGTAGGCAGAAGCTCTAACCTTATTTCTGCAAGAACCTCTGCGAACAACCTTGGTAGATGACCTGTTTCGTCCGAGTCTGTGAAGTCATCAATATGAGCAATTGCGGGGGCGAGCCTTACGAGCTGCATTAGCAGCGATTGATCACTTGCTATAGGCAGATTGCCAGCCGCTCGATGACATGTTTGAATGACTTCAAGTACTTCATTTAGAAGAAGATCTTTATGATGACCGTGAGTGAAAATATTCTCGGCAGCATCATGAGCAAAGGCACGTGCCTGATCACGCAACTCGTGTAGCGCAGCTATGCAGGCCAGGCTTCCAAAGACATCTGCCCGTTCGTAGAACGGAGTAACTGAAGACGATACTCTATTGATCGTATTGTGGAAGAGCCACCGAAGGGCGTGCTCGTCGAGCAGAGCGCGGCGACGAGAGAAGTACAGATTCATCCAGGCATTCGAATAGAAGTAGTCGCATTCAAATGCCGTCTCTAGATCAGTCCTTGAGATAACAAGCCTGTTGTCATTTGCACCGACGAGCATAAGAATATCCAGACCAATTTCTAATGCAGCATCTGCGATTGCAGCTCTATAACGCCAAATTGACTGTTGACGAGCAGTCTGGACATCAGGAAACTCAAGTTTACCGATCTCTTTGTAAAACCAACCGAACGAGACGGCTTTTCCAAGACTTAGCTGTTCTGACAAACTAGCAGCAACTCCTGCCAGCCGCTGTACCAAGCGACGTTGCCAAGTATAACTGTCGATGCTCTGAAGCCACTCTTCGTTCTGGATGCTTCTATTGCTCAAATAGTTGGCTAACAAACAAAAAAAGGCTTCACAAAACCATCCAGTAAGCTGATGCTGTTGTTCATAGGAGATGTAATGCTGATCAGAGAGATACTTGGCGTCTGGAAAAGCATAATCGCCAAGATCAACGCCTTGCTTATGACGCAGAACAGCATATATTGCCATGTAGGGATTGCAGCAATTGCGGTGATCAGATAGCAGAGCATCTATGTCTAGTACCTTTTCCAAAGCCAACAAAACAGCTTGCTTGAGCACAACTGAACGCTCGGTTTCACTGAGGCTCCGCCCTTCAAGCGCTTCAGCTGTTAGTTCTTGCTCGTCCCCGAGGACCATCTCAACTGTCAGTAGCTGCCTCAGCCGAGAGATGTCCTGGTGTGCACGCAGATACTCACTAAAATAAGCGAGGATCTCAACTGCATAACCACTTCTTCTGTTGCGAACTGCGAGGTCAACTATCCAAGCCGATTGATACTCAGGTGTAACAGCTGCAGTTCTTAAGAACGGAAGCAGCCTCTCGCGAGAGGGGCTTGCCTTAAAACGGGCGTATGATTCTTCCACGCATGCGCGCGCCGCTTCAAAGTTACCTTGGTTGAACTCTGCCTCCGCTAGGAGGTACAGTTCGTTCACGGAATCAACCGTCAAATCAGCTTGCAGCCGTGCCCGCAAAAAGGGATCATCTTCAAGTATGAGCTGCGGATACAACAATAATTCTCGCCTTTCGACTTCGAACTCAAAAAGAGAGTAGAAGTAGTCCTTGAACAAACCGCACTCGACTGCACGCAGCAGATTCTTGGCCGTGAGTGCTGCCTCGATGCTTCGCGCCAAGATGTTCTCAACTTCACGACGTGGATAGTACTTAGCGATGGATTCAACCGCCCATTGTCGATCCGGTCCCTCCTGCAGGAAATGGTCATCACCCAAATCAGCTGCAAGAGTCCACTCGTATGCCCATCTCCAGTAGTCTGGCGCCTCATTATGTAACCAATTCAATACGCGTTGCTTATGATCGAAAGCATAGTCCTGGTGCTCTGGAAGATTGCAGATAAACACAGGCAAGCTACTATGAAAGGGGCGACATCCCATTCTGTCTTGAACTAATAGATGTTCTACTTGGCGCAGCGCTTTATACACTTCAGCACTTCTTGTCCCCAGTGGATCGATGCATCTCGCAATATCTCGACGCTGAGGCCAAGGAAACGGGCACGCAGCAAATAAATGTAAGATTTCTCGGCTTTCCTCAGGCAACACTTGCCACAAAATGCGATAGTATGCATTGATGTCTTCATGCGGGCACTCGGGCAAGTTGTCTATGGATTCCTCAGTAACAGCAATACTGCGCTCTTGCAGCGCTTTTAGAGAATACCGAAGGTGCAACGGGTGACCTTGACTCTTACGGTAGAATGCATCTGACAGGCGTTGAAGAATGAAATCATGTGTGCTTTCATTCGCGCTTAACCCGATGTCATCTGTGTGAAATTGTAGCCAAGTCCTGACGGCTGACTCTTTCAACAGGGGAAGTTTACACCATTGGTCACGCGGTGTCTGCGCAAGAAAGGTCGGAAGTTGAGAATCGGCAACAGGTTGAGTCGCCAGTAACACAATAACACCATCAGGTGGAGGCAGAACACAAGCCAATAATCTATCCAGTTGCTCGATCGATCTACGCTCTCGCCAGACGTGGTCAAGTCCATCAATGATCACGATGAGGGCTTTGCCCTGTTCATGCCAATGGCTTCCACAGGCAATGAGCCATTCGCCTAATCTGTTCGGCGTGGGGTTTTGGGAAGTTTGATCACTCAGCGCTTCAGCATGGTCACGTTCCAGGTCGTGCATTAGCGAAGCGGCAGCTCGGTGATAGTCAGTGCGCTCTCGTGTTGTCCGGTCCTTCAACGATAGGAAATAGTGATGACGGATCACAGGAATTCCACTTTCCTGCAGATGCCGATACAAATAGCTGCAGTATGTACTCTTCCCCGCACCGGGACTACCTGTCAATATCAGACAGCCTTGCCTTTGAGCGAGCAACCTGTCAAGTACGTCTGCGTGAAACTGATCTGAAGGGAGAACGTAGTCGGAGGGAACCTCAAATCCTTGCGGCAGGGATTGAAGCTGGTACCATAGCGCTGCCCTTTTGACATTTGCCAGATTGATCCGGCCGTCCGGGTTTGGTTCATCTCGTTCGCAAACCCATGTGCGTAGCTCTTCTTCCAGGTTTCGCCACCCCGCCTCGTCACCACCTATTCGGTAGAACCTACGGCGCAATCCGTCCTCTAGATCATCAAGGTTAGGTTCATTCAGATGAAACCGAAACTGTGAAAAAAAGTCACGAGCTAATTCTTCTGCTCCCAACTGTGCAACAATCCGTTGGCGCACATCTTGGTCCAAGATTCTGTCGAAATCGACAAACCCGTCTAGTGATAGTACATGCTTGATATCTGAGGCAGGTTGGCGATTGCTAACAACCGACACCTCGTGAATAGGGTGCTGCGTGAGTAGTGGCTTCTTCAGAGAGAACGCCCACTTCTGTAATAGCGATTCTTGATTCTCTTTTTGCTTGCTGAGCAAATCATCCCATGACCAGTAGTCCGAGACATCATCTGGGTGTGTTGAGAACTTGATCTGTTGAGCGACAAGTCTACCGTCAGAGCGAAGGGCAACAACATCGTCAAGATAACCTGCAGCATCTGCTTCAACGGACACCCACAAATAACGATCAGAATGTTCCAGCCAATCAACCAGAATTGCAAGAGCGAACGTATCTTGGTATTCAATTCCCTTCCTAAGTGTACCGACTCTCGTGAATCTACTGCGCCCCATAATCATACCATCACTATTCTGGAATCTTCTTAGTTGGTGCCTGATGCAAAACCGAGGAGAGGCAGCTCCCACGACAGTTTTCAGTCCGTTTCAGCCGAGCTGGTAGATGTGGGGAACCGGCTCGCCCATTTTGTATGGAGAATTGAGCTGTTCCCGTCGTTGATGGGTGCTATTCTGAACTCCGTCGAAAAGAGCTATCTATTTCCTTCTCATTGTTGTCAGGCAAAATCACAAGATCCTTGTTTATCAGAGCGACAACTTCAGATCCTTATGTTCTCGATCGTGCGAGAATTATACCAGTATCTTCGTGGAAGTACAAATGAGCGTCTGAGCCATTGGCCGTCCACCTTCGACGAATGGGGAGCAACGGCGTCATAGTTTCTCTCGCACACCCACGTCCTGCTGCCTATCAGTGTCTGCGTACGGCAGAAACGGCGCTACCGCGCCAGGGTGCGCGGCAGTTGTGGAACGAACTGTCACAAATCAAACCTTCGGAGGTGAAACCATGTTCCATCGTGTGACCATCATCGGCTTTGTGGGCTCTGACCCGACCATGCGCTACACGCCCGACGGCACGCCCGTCACCAACTTTTCCGTCGCCACGCGCCAGGTCGTGTCGAAGGAGCGCTGCCAGGAGTGCCCGAGCGGCTGGAAGGAGTCGCTCAACGGCAAGAACTGGGAGCTGACGACCTGGTTCAGGATCTCGTGCTGGCGCAAGCTGGCGGAGGCGGTGAACGAGTTCGTGGCCAAGGGCTCGTCCGTGTTCGTGGAAGGGGAGCTGCGCGGCGAGGCGGTCGAGGGCAGCCAGAACCCGCGGAGTGTGGACGGGGCAGGACGGCGAGGCGCGGGCCAGCTACGAGATCACGGCGCGCACAGTGAAATTCCTGGGCAAGCGCGAGGGCAACGGGGGTGCGCCGATCAACGAGCCGCCGCCGGGCGGGGAGGATGACGATTTGTTGCCATTCTAGCGCCAAGCGCGACCACAACTGAATACGCAACGGGGCGTGCCGCCGCCACTCCGGGAAATGCCGGGCTCCTGAGCAATCAGGGGCTCGGCTTTTTTTCTTCCATGCTGGGCACCGTCGAGGTGTTCGATCTGTCGTCCGTTTTCTGTGCCGGCTGAGTACGGGTACGGGCTGAGTGCTACCGCATCCGGGTGCATGGCAGTCCTGCTGCCGAAATCCACGTGAGAGGAGCAAGACCATGTCCCGTTCTGCAAAGCTGTTGATCGTCTTAGTGCTGGTGGCCATCCTGCTGTCGATGGCCTCGGTATGCCTGGCCGGTTTCGCCAGGGTGACCTACAAACCAGCTCACTGGTCCGGCCTGGTGCGCAAGTACGACGCCGTGGGCGAGCCGGCCGGCTGGAAGTGGGGTGGCGGTATCCGCGAGGCTGGCGACGGCCTGCATTGGGCCGTGAACCTGCACGGCCAGAGCCTGGGCTACCAGGTGCAAACTGGATCGTGCTACGGCTGCGTGCAGTAGCACGAGCTGACACACCATCTTGGTCGGCGCATGCCGGCGAGACCACCAAGAGAGAGCCTGGCTGCACAGGCCAGGTTCTCTTTCTTCCCGCAGTGCCCCTTGACGTCGACGGGTACGTTTCTCTCACGAGATGCAGGAAGAACAGGTCGGGCTGCTACCGCAGTGGGGTGCACGAGTGGGCCGGATAAGGCTCACCGAATTCATCCCGAGGAGGAACACATCGATGTCTACCCAGACGATCCCGAGCGCCAGCCGGACGTCCAACGGCCGGCGTGCACTGCCCGCGGACACAGACTATCTTGGCAAAGGGCGCGTGGCTGCATGCTGCGCCAGGCGCCGCTACCATCTCCAGCCCGACCCTGACGAGATGGACGAGCTGATCAATCACGCGGCGTCCATCTACTGGCACTACCTCGAGCTGCAGGGCGCGCCGCCGCCCAAAGCGTGGGTGGCGGCCCGCGACCGTTCAGCCACGTACTATTACCGGAAGATGCGCGGTGGCAAGGTCGAGTACCTGAAAGAGGTCAAGATCGCCCACCTCGAAGACCCTTTCTTTGGCCCAGAAAACGACGTCACCCTGCTGGACCGCATCGCCGCTGCCGGCCGGGAGGCCACGGACCTGCAGCGGCTCGACTGGCTCGGGCAGGACGACCTGGTAAATGCCCTCGTCGAGGGGCGCAAGGCGGCCGGCGTATCGCAGCAAAAGATCAGCTATGCCCTGAACATGGGCACGATTCATAACGAGGCGACGATCATTCGCCTGGCCGCCCAGGGGCACACGAACGAGGCCATCGCAACCTTACTCGACACGACCGAGGGCACGATCAAGAACCGCCGGACTCGAATCCGCGTCTGGCTGACGGCGCTGGCGGAACAGTCCGGTGTCGCCGACCTGGTCGAGGAGTGGGACAAGTCGGGCGGCAACCAGAAAAGGGCAGCGGAGATCAAGGCCACGTATCTCGGCGGCCGAAAAGAGGAAGGAGCGCTGTCAGGCGCTCGCATTCAGCAGTGATCGCGTCTTGCTGCCGGCCATCTGCCCGCTACAAAAAGGATGAGCTGCTGGTTCTCCAGCGGCTCACCTTTTTTCTCCATCGAAGGCTACTCCCAACGCCCCTTCTCAGCCGGCAGGAATTGGGATTGGTTGTAGCGCGGTAATGGGGGTAGGCTCAACGCAGTACGAAGGCGTGTAGGCAAACACGGTGAGGATGTTGCTGACCGGTGGACGCTGAAGGATGTCCAGCACAATCTCCTGAAGCTCCGCCGACAGCTCCATCAAGCCAGTCAGTGGAAAGCTCCGATGCCCCATCTCGGTTGTCTGGGCCAAGATGGAATAGTTGAAAATCGACAAGCCGACTGCCTTGCGCTCGCGCTTGTCCATGCGCAGTAGAATGTGATCGTTGAGCTCTATCCCCGTTGCCTTTTCGCCCGGCTCGAACGTCACGTATAGGGTATCACTCGCTTCATCGTAGCTAAAAGCAGGTTCTCTCATTCGCTCACCCTATCTCTTTCTGGTAAGCTGTGACGAGGTAGTTGTTTGGTATGGGGTTGCCAGCAGCATCCCGGCTGAAGCCAAACAGCACAATCGCCACAACATGGGTGTTGTCTTCTGCCAACCCGACGAACTCCATTGAGTATCGAAACTTCTGGGGAGCCAACGGGTCCTGTTTTCGTTTCCCTGTACTGACAGTCCTTTGCAGTTCTTCTTCATATTCTGCCATCTCGGGATGATTGAGGGGATCGACGATGTGTTCCCACCGCTCCTGCGTGAGATAAATGTCGTTCCCATATCGATCCTGAACCATCCAACGTCTATGGGCAGTCATGTTGTGTTCTCACTCGTTTCTGGTTTGAGCACGATTGCTCTCCTGCCGCTCATTGTAGCACAATTGCCGGGAACTATCAAGAAAGTGATCCAGTTCTTGGCTGGAAAAGGAAAGAGCTGTCTACGGCGTGGACAGCACTTGCCTGAATGACTGAAGGAAGGGTCAAGCCTTGAGAGCAGCAATCGCATCAAGATAGCCGAACTTACTCCACCGATTGATACTGCGCAGCCGAACGCCAGCCTAGCTGACGAGTAAGGCCGAAAGCTCCTCCAAGTCGGAGAATACGGCAATGTGGTATTTCTCCGCAAGGCCAGTTTCTTGAAGTGCCCTCGCCCAGAACCTCTCGACTACAACTGCATCGCAATATGGCACTGCCAGTACCAAGTGGCCAATGTCAGTGAAGTCATTCGGTTGAACCTTCCGCGACCATTGCCGATCACGGTATAGGGTTAACTCGCAATCCACATCAAGTGATGGAACTTGTGACCAAAATCGAGTCAGTCCCTCTAGACCAAGGGCGCGAAAGTCATCCAGTGTCCGACCTATGGAGCCAAGCGCAAGACGTATCTGATCCTGAAACTGGTACGTGTAGCCGGCGAATTGAGCACGTCGATGTATATCCTTGGCATATGGCTTTCTTACAGCCCGCAATTGCTCTGCGGACTGAGCATCCCGAAGATTCAACTCCAATATACGCTCTTTCTGCCGTGCTCTGAGCATCTCATTTTGAGTTGTAAGCATATCAAACAACGCTGTGGGCTGCGCTGCAAGCCGAGTGAGGCTGTCCATGTTTTTGACCATCGATTCTCGTATGAGATTATTTCGAACTTTAGTAGGGATCCCATACAGAAATCCTCGCCCGAAAATTTCTGGCACCGGTGGTGTGTGAGAAGAGTCGAAAGTCTGAATGACGGCACGATGTATTTCGATGGGCAGAACATCAGTCCAAGGGGCCACGAACCAGCCGCGGCTGAAACGCTCAAAGATCATTGCAAGTCGCCGTCGTCTGTCTGGTTGTTCACTTCGCAAAAGCTCAATCGCGTGTAGTGTGTTAAGTGGGATCCGAATATCGCCGCGATCAATCTGGTCAAGAAGCTTTGCTGGAACTGACTTATGTCTAGGTTTGTGCGCATCGCCCCAATAGGCTTTGGCAAGGTAGATCCAGTGGTTCTGATCAAGAAAGACATGTCGTAGAGTCATTGTCTTTGCATATCCTTCTTTGCGAAGAGCAGAGAAGCTATCGCGAATTCAGATTTGTCAGCGTGTGTCTCAATTCCGTGTCCAACCTCGTGAGGTTCACTAGCTGAGCGTTTGCTCCCAGGGCTTCGGTTCGAGCTGCCTCGGTGAAACCCGTGCGCGCAAAGAAGGCATGATGCACCTTCCAGCCAGCGCCTTCTTCGGGTAGATCCTTCAGCACCTTGGGCGTCTTGGACTCCAACATCTCGCGGATCACGGCCCGGTCGACGTTGCCGGTGCCCCATTTGCATTCGCCTAGCAGAATGGCCCGCTCTGCCCAGTTGATAGCCACCACGTCGACCTGAACCGCACGGCTCCAATGGCTGCCCACCTCTTGAACGGCCAGGGGGAGCTTGCCGGCCCGCCCCTGCTCGGTCACCCACTGGCGGCTCAATTCCTCGAAGGCGGTCATGCCGACAAAGGCACGCAGCCCGTCGCGGATGCGGGGCAGGACCAGGTCCGGGTGGTAGGTCAGCTCGTCCTGGTTCGGCGCGAGGAAGCGAAAGTAGAAGCGAAAGTAGGGATCGCTCATGTGATAGCGGCCGCTCCGCGAGCGGCGCTGTTTGGCCGGGGGAATGGTGACGGGCAGCCGCCGTTCCACCAGTCGCAGCTCCTGCAAGCGCGCCAGGTAGGCCGACAGGTGCGCCTTGCTCACCAGGGCGGCGTCCGAGATCTCGGACAGGGTGTGGTTGCCGGCGCCGATGGCCTTGAGGATGGCCAGGTGGGTAGCCGGCTCGCGCACCTCGTCGTAGAGCAGAAAGGTCGGCTCGGCGACCCACATGCTGCCCGGTGCCAGGATCACCTGGCGCACATTGTCGCTCAGTGACAGGCTGGGGTCCAGCCACTCCAGGTAGGCGGGCACGCCACCCACGACTGCGTAACCGGCCACTCGCTCGTCGGCCGACCAGCCGGGCAGAAACTCTTGCAGGGCGGCAAAGGGCAGCGGATGCAGCCACCACTGGCCAGTGAGCCGGCCAAAGAGGGGTGACTGGCGAGACTGCAGGGTCTCCATGGTGTGGACGTGCGAGCCGCATAGCACGAGTACCACCTGGGAGTCCTTGAACTGCTGGTCCCAGGCGTGCTGGAGCGAGGAGAGCATGGCCGGGTCCGATTCGACGGCGTAGGTGAACTCGTCCAGGATGAGGATGTGGCGGCGGTCGGCGAGGAAGGCGGCGATGGCCTGCCAGCAGTCGGCCCATGAGTCGAAGGTCGCCGCCCGCGTTGGTTCGACACCCAGGAGGCGGGCAAAGAGCTTGCGCCGCTGTAGAGCGGCAGGCTCCTTCTCGGCTGCCCAATAGGTGTGCGGCACCACCATGTGCTCAGCCCAATGTCGAAGCAAAACGGTCTTGCCCACGCGGCGCCGACCGTACAGTAGCACGAACTGTGCTACTGTTGGGCGCTTGCGTTCAAGGACTGAGTTAAGGAAAGCCAGCTCGGCTTGACGATCGACAAACAAGACCTGCCTCCTTACTCAAATAAGCCACATGACGATTATTATAAGGAGAATGTGGCCTATTTTAGCATGGGCTTTGGTTCACGTCAAGCTTTGTCAGTTTGTAGGATCTCAAAGTTATTGGCAGTCTCAAAGATAATGGCAGCCTGTCTCAGAGTTATTGGCAGCAGCTTTGTACTCCATCCGTGTTCATATATCACCCACCAATTCTTCTTGAACTTGACAATTATTGCCGTTTAGCACAGGGCAACCGAGCACGAATCTGGAAAAGGCGCCATTTGTTGATGAGGCCGCTGCTGTTATCTTTGAGACAAGAACCTGGTGTTTTTCTAGGCTGCTGCCAACATCTTCGAGATACGAGCGAGCTACTGCCGCTGCCTTTGAGACCCGCTGCCATTATCGTTGAAACAACAGGCCATTTGAGGGCGTTCTGCTGCCGTTATCTGCGAGTCCCACAGGTACATTCAAACTGTCTGGGTGGCTTTGGCGGGAGCTGAGCTTGTGACTCCTAGTGGATCGCAGGGCTCGGCACTACCGACCGAACTTTACGGATTTCAACGGAAGCGCAGTAACCAGCTGCTGGCATCGCCTGCTGCACTTATGGCAGTCGGCTGTAGGCGTAGAGACGAGTCGAAACTTCAAGAAGGCTTTTACTCGAGCAATTTGTGGAACACGTCGGGGTAGGCGCAACTCACGGACCCACGATTGCCAGGGTTCCCCGGGCTGCCTGCATTTCCGGGATGACCTGGATGTCCAATGTTCCCAACGCTACCGATATGCTTGTCAACAACCATATCTTTATAAAGCTCACCCACGTAGCCTCCGGAGAGCTTGTGCACGTGAGTGCCGTTCAACTGGCCGATGGGGTTACCGTTGAGAGCATAGATGTATCTCCCCTTCCAGAAACCAATCGCATTCCCGCGACTATCATAAATGAAAACAGTGCTTGAAGCACGGCGTACTTCTATGATTTCGTTCATGCCTTCGACTTCTAGGAAATATCTTGACCCATCTGTCAGAACTCGTGCATTCGGTCGGTATGCGTAATGATAGTTGTACTTGTAATGGGCTTGTCGCCAGACTTGACCGTTGATAAGTCGGTAGTAGTTATCGCCATCCCAACCAGTGAACGCACCATCAATCTTGCTCTCAGCAAAAACTTGCACGGTCTCCTCCCTGATGTCACAACCACTTGGCTGTGCTGCAGTGCCTTTTTGCCGTACTTCTACATCGCCTGTGTGACGACTCTGCTTCGCCGCCTAACTGCTGTTCATACGAAAACGGTCTTTGCCCACCAACTAGATGGTTAGATGGAGTGTTCCAAGCCTACTCGACAAGATAGATTCCCAAACTGGACTCTCACCGTGCATTCATTGTAGCACAATTCCCGCGAACTAGCAAGAATGTCGTCCATTTCTTGCCTGCCTGGTTCGACTTGCAAGAGTACAGATGCAAAAGAGACGCTACCGCGTCCGGGTGCGCGGACGGCCAAATCCCAGCCGGCAGTCCCATCCCATCATTCGCGGAGGTGCGTCATGTGTTTCGAGTTTGACTATTTTGCGACGGTCGACGGCGGCAGTCTCTCCAATGGTTCGGCAGATAGCGCCGGATACGGATCGTACTGCGTGCAGGTGCGAACCGGCCAGAAGCAGACCGTCCGCCTCGACTTTGGCCGCGGCGTGACCAACAACGAGGCCGAGTACCGGACTCTGATCGCCGGGTTGAAGGACCTGGTGGGCCGCATCCAGCGAGCAGGCAAGGCGCCGGCGGACTACAGCCTGCTGGTCCACACCGACTCGCAGCTCATGGTCGGGCAGTTGACCCAGGGCTGGCAGGTCAAAGCGGCAAACCTGCGCCCGCTGGTGGACGAAGCCCGGGGCCTGGTGCAGACGTTCGGCCGCTGCGACCTGGTCAAGGTGCCGCGCGACGAGATCGTGCGCGTGCTCGGGCACTGAGGGGAGGGCGCCATGGAGACTCTCGCTGCCCTACTGTTCCGCTGGACCCGGTGGGGCCGATGCCCCGCGTGCGGACGCTGGTCGCGGTTTTCAGCCCCTGTGCTCGCCGCGACCGGTGTTCCGCCCGAGATGGAGCACCTGGTCCCTCGCATCTGCAAGTGCCGCCATGGCTGTACGAGCAGCGTCCGGGCCATCACCAGCCTGGAGCTGCGCACGGCCGCCAAAGAAGCTTGATCCCTCGTGGATCAGGCTTCTTTTTTCTCCGTTTTCTCCCCAATTCAACAACCCCATAGTACCCTGTTCCCCCTGTAACTTTCTACAGGTCTGTAGAAAATCACAGTAGGCAGGCGCCCGATCCCCCCTTATACTGGCTTGCAGGACGTGCGAGAACGTTGCACATCCTGATCATCGTAGAAACGAGGAGACTGCCTTGCAGCAGACCCAGACCGACGACCGGCCGACGGAGCGGGTGACAGCCCTCATTCCGCCCTGGCTGTACCGGCGCATCCAGGTTGACGCCCGGCGGCGCATGATCAGCCTGAGCGCCGTCGTCCGCGAGCAACTGGCCATCCGCTACCGCGACAAAGAATCGACGGGTCAGGAGCATTCATGAGCGCAAGCAGTCTGTCGCGCGCGGCAGGCGCGCTCGCCGCCCTGCTCGTGATCGCCGTCATCCTCTGCCCGGCCATCGCCCACGCTTCGGTGGGTGAGTCGTTCCCACTCCGGTTTGCCACGACGGCCAATGCGCCGATTCCGTGGCTGGACGAGATCGTGGCCGAGCTGCTGGCCGCCCTGGTCAAGGTACTCCAGGACCTGATGAAGGGCATCGGCATCCTCTTCTGGGCCGCGCTTAAGCTGTGCGGCATCGTCGGCCTGCTGGGCAGCGACTTTTCCAGCCTCTTTGGCAGCGTCGTCGTGGAAGCGATCACCGCCGTGGTCAGCGGCACCATCGCCGGCGTGATTCGGGCCAGCCTGATGGTCAGCGTCGCGCTCCTGGGCATCTCGCTGCTGGCCCGGATCGTGTGGCCCGACCTGAAGGTCGTCTCCTTCCAGCGCATCGTGCTGTGGGGCACCCTGATCCAGGCCTACCTGCTCAACGCGCCGACGATCTATACCGAGCTGGAGGCGATGCGCGTCGACCTGGCCGAAGAGGTGGCCGCCGCCGTCTCCAGCGGCGCTGTGCCCGGCTGCAGTGGGTCGACTGTTGAGGTCATTCTGTGCATGAGCGGCACGAACCCAGGGGAGGTGCAGCATCCCGACCTGACCGTCCTGCCCGACAGCCTGCCGCCCTACGGCGGCACGGAGACGATCCACGACCTGTACAACCACTGCGCCTACAACCCGCCGGTCTACTATGGCGACGCCGACTGCGATCCCGAGGACCCCACCGGCGACCCGTGGCAAGTCCTGACCTATGCCCAGAATGCCCTGGGCAGCCAGACGTTGAGCCTGATCCTGGGGTTGGTCATCCTGGCCTACGGCGTGCTGCAGATGGCCCTGGGGCTGGCAGCAGGCATGATGTTCGTCCTCTTTCCGGTGGCGGCCATGTTCGCTTTCTACCTGCCTCTGGAGAGCTTTCCCGCCGGCGTCATCCGCAACTACATCGGCATCTTTCTCAAGAGCGTGGTGCTGTTGACCCTGGCCGCGGTGGTCATCCGCCTGTTCACCGTCGCCTCGGCGAGCCTGATCTCCCTGGCCGCCGTCGGGCTGATCGCCCTGATCCTGTGCGGCATCATGGCCAAGGAGGCGTTGTCCTCGCTGCTGAGCAGCGTCAGCTTTGTCGGCAGCTCGGTGAGCAACCTGGGCTCCGCCTTTGGCCTGACCGGTGGTGGGGGTGGCGGCGCAGCCGGCTATCCCAGCCCCGAGTCGCGCATGGCGGCGTCGATGATCGGCGGGCCAATGGCCCAGACGTTGATGGGGGCGCCCAACCCCTACCTGCACAGTGCCAGCGGCGGGCTGGTCGGCGCGGCGACGAGCGCACCGGGTCGTGCGCTGGGCAGTGCCCGGACAGCGGTCTCGGCGGCACTGGGCGCCGGCACAGGCGGCGTAGGCTTTCTGGTCGGCGCCGCAGCCGCCGCGCGAGGTGCCGATTTCGGCAGCCTGGCCCTCGGTGGGCAGGCGGCGCACATCCTGGGCGGCCGCGACGCGGCCCAGGGGTTCACCCTCGGCGCCAGCGCCGCTGCCCTGCGCCGGGCGATGGCCGGGGCGACGGGCACAGGTGGGCGACAACCTGCGATGCCGACCACGCCTGCCGGCAGCGCGCCTTCCGGGGCGGCGCCGAGCTCACCGTCGAACACAGCGCCAACGCTGCGGCGGCCTGCAGCGCCTGCCTCTACGAGCAGTGGGTCCCCGTCCGGAACAACACCGGGCGCGCCGGCGAGCACGCCAGCTACGACCTCGCCGCAATCCGCGACGCCACCCGCGAGCCGATCGTCATTGCCCGCTCATGCGTCGAGCGCCGCTGCATCCGCTGGCGGTTCCGGCATGGCCCCGGCCGTGGCAGCGATCCAGGCGATTCTTGGCCCGGCAGGAGATCCATCCGCGCCAACGGCAAGCCTGTCGGGTTGGTCTCCGGCGGCTGGCCAGCAGCTCCAGGCAGCCGCTGCCCAACTGGGCGTCGCCCCAGTCGAGGGCAGGCAGAATGCCTACGACCTGATGCAGGCCAGCTACGACGCGGCACAGCGCTGGCAGGGCGAGGCGCGCTCCCCCTTCCTGGAGAACGGCATCGTCGACCCGCGTTTCGTGGACGACGTGATCCAGCAGGCTCCGGCGGCCGCCAGGGCCTTCACTGTGAGCCAGGCCAGGGCGAGCGCTGCGGGCGGCAGTGGGCTGAACCTGGCGGACACCATCGCCCTGGGCGCCACAACGCCGGCGCCGGGAACGACGACCCCGCCAGTATCTGCACCGGCAGCTCCAGAGAGCACGACGTACGACCCGGCGCTCTACGGACAGCTCCAGGCCTGGCGGCGGGAGGAAGCGGAGCGGCAGGGCAAGGCGGCGTTCCACGTCTTTACCGACGCCACCCTGCAGCGCATCGCCGCTGCCAGGCCGCAGACCGAGGAGGAACTGCTGGCCGTCAAGGGCGTCGGCCCGAAGAAACTGACGAGCTTTGGACAGGCCGTGCTCGGCGTTACGCGGGCACAGCCGGCCGAGGGAGATGCGACATGAACCGACGTTGGGTGGTGATACTCCTGGCTGCGATCCTGATCTTGAGCCTCGTGTGCCTGCTGGCACAGTTGGCGCTGTCGCCGTGGCCGAGCCAGGCGCAGGCGCCGGCAGGAACCGAAACGGCGACGCCGATTCCGGGTGACGCCTACGAACCGGACGACCCCGATGCGGGCGACCCGTCCTGGATCGCCGACGGCGAGACGCAAAATCGATCCTTCGATCCGGAGGGCGACGTGGACCGGGCCAGGCTGTACGTCAAGGTCGGGCATTGGTACCAGGTCCAGACCGCTGGTCTCGGGCCGCTCGTCGACACGGTGCTGTCTGCGGAAGTCTCTGGGACCATCCATGAAGACGACGACAATGGGGCAGAGCGGCTCGCATCACGCATTCTTTTCCAGGCGCCTGCCGACGGCCTGGCCATGGTAACGATCACCAACCGCCAGGCTGTGTATGGCCCGGAGCAGACCTACAAGCTCACCGCGGGCGAGGTGGCCGCGCCGACAGCCACACCGACGAGCACGCCCCGACCGACTAACCCGCCGCCGCCCACTGCTACGCCGCCCCGGCCCGTGATCAACTTTTCGGCCACGCCCGAGCGTCTGGCCAGGCCGGGCGACTGCGCCACGGTGCGCTGGGCGGTGGACCGGGCCAGCGAGGTTTTCCTCGTGCTGCCCAACGGCAACCAGGAAGGCGTCGAGGGCCTGGGGGAGCGACAGGTGTGTCCCAGCGAGACGAGCGAGTACGTGTTGAAGGTCAATGCGCCGGGCGGCAACGAGACGGTGCGCGTGCAAGTCACCGTGCCGCTGCCGACGCCTACGGCGGTGTCGACGCCGAAACCGGCGGCGGGTGACAGGAGCAGCAGCCTCAGGCCTGGGGACAGGGCGACCCTGCACGTCGTCGTGTTCGTGGACAACAACGGCAACGGCACCGACGACCCGGACGAGGGAGTAAGCGGCGCGCTGGTTTACCTTCGCGCCCAGGCGGCGCCCGACCGTCTGGCCGTCGAGAGGACCGACAGCCAGGGGCAGGTGCGCTTTCGGGATACGGCAGCCGGCTCCTACGCGGTGCTCATCCCGCATGCATTCGCTTCGCTCAGTACAGGCCTGGGGCGCGCCGAAGCGGTCAGCTTTCGCGGCGAAGAGGCGACGTTCAGCGTGGTCATCCCGGCACTGCGGCTGCCCTCGCGCATTCCTTGACGAGTAGTGACCGGCAAGTGGGGAGAAGGACATGAACCTGGACGAAGAACGACAGATTTGCGAGCGGTATTATAGCCGGGCCATCGCGGACGCCACCTCCGACGAGGAGGAGCTGGCCATCGCCCTGCACCTGCTCGAAGAAGCGCGGCACGGCGCCGTGGTGAACGACACCGGTACGGCACTGGTATACCTCGACCTGGCCCAGCTTGAGAACCTGCCCGTGGACGCCGACTTTCTCATCGAGGACGACCAGGACCTGCGGCAGCGGCTGCGTGCCAACTGGCCGCTGCTGGCCGCGTTTCTGGCCCTCTTTGCCTTTGCCCTGGTCCGCAGTGCGACAGGCCCCAGGGAGGCGGTGCCCACTGCGACTGGGACCGCCACGGCAGCAGTGGTCCACCTGCCGACTATGACCCTGACCCCGACGGCCACATTCGCGGTCACGGCCGCAGCGACGGCGACGCCCCATGCCGCGACGGCGACTCCATCGCCCGCGCCGACGTTGCCGCCGACCGAGACAGCGACCCCGGCGACGCCCAGGGAGGTCAAGGTCAAACCGGAGCCGGTGGAACTGGAGCCGGGCGCCGTCATCCCGGTCTCTCTGGAGGTCGCCGGGCGCTACTTCCCGGTGGTGCCGACCACGCTGCGCGAGGACACGTGGGCTTACCTGCCCGACCCGGATCGGATCTCCTGGCTAGCCGGCAGCTACGTCAACGTCGTGTTGGGCCTGCCCTTCACGGCCCAGAACCTGGACCTGGTGGCCGGCAGCCTGATCGTGAGTGACACCCTGACGGTGCGCACCAGCGTGGCCGGCACCAACCGCTACCGGGTTGCAGGTCGGACGTCGGTGGGCGTATACGAAATCGAAGCGCTCAGCCAGCGCCGGGCAGGGCTGACGCTGGTCCTGCTTGGTGGCCCGCCAGGGCTACTTGGCGGCAACGACGAGGCCCCTGACGGGGAGCACGACAAGCGGCTGGTCGTCTGGGCTGTGCCTGTAGAAAACCAAGAATAGAGACTGGAGGGAAGGATCGTGAAGAAATCGTTGGCGTTGTTGAAGCGGCTGGACCCGAGGGATAACCGGGCCACCCGCGTGCTCTGCCTGATCACCGTGATGACCATTGGCATCACGCCGGCGGCCTTTGCCCAGTCGGGCATCCCCATCCTGGACGGCATCCTGCAGTTCATCCAGGACTACAAGGGCGTGATCTCGATGGTCGGCGTCGCCGTATTTGGCGTCGGTCTGCTGACCCGGCTGGTGGCTCCCGATTGGTCGCGCGACCACAAGCCGGCGTTCGTGAGCATGATCCTCGGCGGCATCATCCTGTCGATGGTCGACGAAATCGCGTCGCTCATCGTGGGGTCATAGCGTGCGCGTTGGGCCATGCGCGATGGATCGCCTGCCGTCGCCTGCTGGCCGCTGAGGGAGAGAACCGACCATGTACCGTGTCCCATCCGAGTTCATCCGACAGAAGACGACGATCTTTGGACCGATCACGGTGGCGCACGCCGCTGGCGTCCTGGGCGGCTACCTGCTGGCCCAGGTGATCAGCGACAGCTCGTGGGTCAAACTGATGTGCGCCGCCCTGGGCCTGGTGCTCACCACGGTCACCGTCAAGGGTCTGGTCCTCTACCAGTTCCTGCCCCTGGCGGGCGTCTACCTCTACCGCCGGCTGGTCGACGACAGCTTTGAGCCGGACGCGCAACCGGACGCGGCCCTCACCCCACCGGCGATGGCCCTCGTCATTCGCGACGAGGAAGGCCGGCCGATCATCTTTCAGGAGGAATAGGTGCCTGCCCACGTCTTTCAGGTCGGCTCGTTCGACGTCACCAAGTTCTCAGAGGGGGAGCTGTGGGCCAAGATGCACAGCCTGGCTCACTTTTACGCTGCGCTCTCGGGCAACTACCGGCTGCTGGCCTACTCGCGGCCCTATCCCCTCGATGAACCGTTGGAGACCATCAAGGCGATGATGGCCAACGCGGCCGACCCGCGGGCACGGGAGCAGATCGCCGCATACCGGCGCTTCATCGAGCAGATCGTGCAGGCGGCCTACCTGAAGGACACGACCTACTACGTGCTCGTCTTTGACGACAAGCCGCCCCACGTCCTGGGCAACATCCTGTCCGGCGGCTTGCGCCTGCCGGTGCGGCACCTGCCCACCCTGCCCGCCGTGCTGCAGGGCCGGTACCGCGAGGCGGTCAACCACCTGGCGCCTGCCCGGTCCGCCCTGCGCCGGCCGCATGTGGCTCTGCTCTACTCCTACGACCTGCGCGGCCAGCTCAGCCTGGCGACGGCGATCCACTTTCTCAGCCTGCCCTTCCCCGTCTACCTGGCAGTGGACGTCAAGACGATCCGCCCCGACCGGGCGATCCGCACGCTGCAGTTCGCCTACAACAAGCTGCGGGCAGACGTCCTGGGGCGCAGCGGCAACGAGATGCTCGATCCGGAGAAGGAGCAGGCGTACCTCGACGTGCAGGAGGCGATGCAGGTCTTTAATGACCAGCGTCTGAGCATCCACCAGGTGGGCCTCGGCCTGGCCGTGGTGGGGGACGGCCGCAAGCAGCTCGACGAACATGTCGAGCTGGTGCTGGCCACCGCCGCGCGGGTACAGATCTATCTACGGCCGGCCTGGTGCCACCAGCGGGAGGCTTATAGCTTTTTCACGGCGCGCGCGGTGCCCGACGTCATCACCCGCGCCTACCGGAACGCCGACTCGCGCGGCGTGTCATGCCTGACGCCCTTCTGCTACGAGACGCGCAAAGACACGCGCGGGCCGTTCGTAGCCATCAACCGCGCCACCGGCTCGCCGCTGTGGCTGGACAAGTTCGCCCTGCCGGCCTACAACGAGGTCGTGCTGGGCCGCACCGGCTCGGGCAAGACGTTCATGGCCGGTCTGCGCGCCTACCGCGAGCGGATGTTTGGCGTGCAGACGGTGTTCATCGATCCCCAGGGCAACTTTCAAAAGGTGACCGAGGCGGTCGGGGGCAAGTACAACTTTTTGCGGCTGGGGGTGGGCACGGCGCTCAACGTCCTGGACATCGTCCACGACCACCCGGCGGCCCAGATCTCGCACGTCATCGTCATGCTCGAAGCGCTGCTCGGCCGCGCATTGAGCTCCCGGGAAAAGGGGGCAGTGGACCGGGCGCTGCTGGACATCTACACCGCAGCCTTTGGTGCCGAGGGTGACGTGTTCAACGTGTCCAGGACGCCTCTCCTGGAGGATCTGGCTGCCGCGCTGAACGGCTCGACGCTGGCCGCCGACTTGGAGCGCTTTGTGGACGGCTCGCTGCACGAAATCTTTAACGCACACACGACCCTCAGCTTCGACCTGGACCGCCGCTACCCGATCGTCACCTTCGACGTGTCGGACCTCGAGGGCGAGTTCCAGCCGGCGCTCGTCTTTGCGCTGCTGTCGGGCGTCGAGCTGGCCATCCGCGCCCGGCGGGGCGCACAGCAGCCGACCAACATCATCCTGGACGAGTTCTTTATCCTGTCCCGCATCCCGGCCCTGGCCCAGGCCGCCGGGGCGCTGGCCAAGCGGGTGCGCGCCTGGAAGGTGGGTATCCAGTGCCTGGACCAGAACTGGGATACCTTTACCACGGCAGCCGGGCGGCAGATCCTGGAAAACACGTTGGTCAAGGCCATCATGCGCGTCGACGACACCGCCGCCCCGGCCATCGTCGAGGCGCTGGGGTTGACCGGCCACCACGCCGAGGTGATCCTGACGGCGGATATCGGGGAGGGCATCCTCATCGTTGAGAACAAACCGTACCACGTCTACTTTCAAGCCAGCCGGGACGAGGTGGAAATGCTGACCCCCTACGCCCCGCAGCGGCAGGAGCTGATTCCGCTGCCGCCGAGAAGGAGATAGTCTGTGGCCAAGAAGAAAAAACCGCGCTACCAGATGGTCGAGATGCTCCACAACTACAATCGACGCCGAATCAAGGTGTGGATGCCTTACCTGGAAGAAAAGGCAGCAGCGCGGCAGGCGCGCATCGAAGAGAAGCATCTGCAGGACACCGGCAGCGGCGCAAAAGAGGAAGGGTAGATGTCGCTGCGCACCCTGATCCGCATCGGCGGCCTGGCACTCGGCCTGGTCCTGGCCACCCCACTGCTGTGGAAGGCAGCCGGCTTTCTGCCGATCCTGCTTGCCTGCTGCCTCGTGCTGCTGGCCTCTCTTTTTCTGCTGGCCACAGCCGGCACAGGCCGGGCCAGCCGCTGGCAGATCCGCTACTGGCTGGAGGCACACCAGGCCAACGGTCGTCTGGACGCCACCCTGGACTTCCTGGCCGCGCGGGCCGGCCACATCGTCCTGGAAGCGAGCAGCCAGGGCCTCTTTCTGGAAGCGCCCGCTGCCTTTGACCGCTACGTGCAAGTGCAGTTAGAGCAGGCGTTGCCCGAGGCCAGGGTGACTCGGGTGAGCAGCAGCAACAACAGCAGCAGGCAGGCAGGGAACACCCTACACCTGTGCCTGGACCCGCTCGCCGGCGACCTGCTGCGCTGGGCGACGGAGGGACCGGAGCGGGGAGTGCGCCTGCACGTGCACCGCGGACCACACTTCACGGCCGTCGCCCAGACAGACGGCTCAGCCGTTCTGCCCGGCCACTGGCTGCCTATCTCGCTGCCCCGGCCGGCCGCTGCCAGGCTATGGCGCAGGCTGCCCGTGTGGGACGAGTTGTCTGGCGGGGTGAAGCTCAGCCATCTGCTGCCCACAACGGACGACGGTGCCGTCTACTCCAGCCGGTCGCGGCTGCTGCACCTGGCGCCGCCGGACGGCTATCGCGCGGACGGGCAGAGGGATCTGGGCGAGTCCACGGACGGCCGCTCACTCTCGATGCGCTACGACGTGCCGCTGTTCACCGCCGGCGCGCCGCCTTCCTTCCTGGTCCGGCAAGTCCTCGGCGACCTGGCCCAGGGCCGGGCCGTGGTGGTGGTCTCACCGCAGCGCCGAACCCTCAACCTCATCCAGCGCCACCTGAACGGCGGAGGTACTTTGCAAGCACCGGTCACGAGCTACTGGCTGGACCAGGAGAGCGCCCGCACCTCGGCGCACCTGGCCGTGGTCAGCGCCGGCGAGTGGGCGGGGCAGAGCGTCGACGCCGCCATCGGCCTGGCCGAAGCTTTCCTGACCGACCTGGGCCTGCACCTGCACCTGCCTACCGTGCGCCGGCTAATCCGGCACCTGGTCCGCATCCTGGCCGCTTCGGCGCACGACACCGGGCACGACTTTGCCTTCACCGACCTGTACGCCATCAGCCAGAGCACCCAGACCCTGCACGCGTTCCTGGTCGACCTGCAGAGCCTGGCGCCCGATCCGGCGAACCCTGCCGCGCCGGCCCTCGACGCTGAAACGCACGACAGTGTCCGGTACCTGGCCGGGCAGCTCGAGACCGACACCGGCTACGTTCAGATCGTCACCATCCTGTCGACGATCCGGGCCGCGCTCAGCCCGTTGCGCAGTGGGGCGATCCACGTCCTCTGCCAGCCGCCTTTTCTGAATGCCGGGCGAGCGTTGAGCATACCGGCCCTGTTCCTGGTGCCCCTGACCAACGCCGACTTTCGCGACTATGACCGTTTCCTGGCGGCCGTGCTCAACCTGACCCTCGCGCGTGTGCTCGATGCCGGTGGAGACGACCTGCGGCTGGCCCTCTACCTGCAAGACCCACGGGCGTATTCTACCGACACGGGCCGGCGTTGGATCGAGGTCGCGCGCCGCGATCCCCGGCTGTCGCTGGTACTGGACGTCCAGGAGCCGGACACCTACCAGGTCCAACTCCCTGAAGAGTCGGGGCAGATCATTTTTCGCTGCTCCGAGGGGCTGGCCGAATCGTTGGTCGAGGGCTGGGATCTGGCCTACACCGCCACCGAGCTGGTCGAGCTGCCCGCCGGCACGGCGCTGGCCCGGCTGCCGGACCTGCCCGGCCCGGTGGTGCTGAGGGATAGCCGATGAATCACAGCGTCCGATTGTTACCACCTGCTACCAGGTGCGACCAGGTGCAACCATGAAGCGGATTGTCATGCCTGTCGTCGCCTTGCTCGCTGTTTTCGCCCTCGCCGTCGTGGCGGCGGTGAAGGTGCCGCGCACGGACGTGCTGATGCTGGCCGGTCTGCTCTTGACTGGTGCGACGACCGTCGTCGTCGACATGGCCGCGACGCGTGCCCGCCGGCGGGCGCGCCGCGCACTGCTGCCACCATGCCCTGATGCCGACGTTAGCAAAGAAGACGCGGCGCAGCCGGAAGAAGAGGAGATCGTGCCGGCCGCCGCGGAGCCGGCCGAGCCGGAGCCGGAAGAAGCGCTGTGGCTGCCCCCGCTGCCGGGACCCGGCGACGAGGTGTGGGTCACGCCAGCCATTCCGGCCGCGGAGCCGGTCAAGCCACTGCCGCCAAGTTCCGGTGAGGTCGTGGGCAGGCACATCGGCCCATACCAGGTCCTGGAAAAGATCGGCCAGGGCGGCATGGCGACCGTTTACCGCGGCCGGCACGCCGAGCTGGATCGCCATGTGGCCATCAAGGTGTTGGCCGGTGCGCTGCCGACGACGCCCGAGCTGATCCAGCGCTTCCAACGCGAGGCCAAGACGATCGCTGCCCTGCGCCATCCGAACATCGTGCAGGTGTACGACTTTGGTCCCCTGGATGATACCTACTACCTGGCTATGGAGTACGTCGAAGGCAGCGACCTGGCGGCCGAGATGCGCCGGCGATGGGCGATAGGGCAGGCTTACCGCCCGGACGAGATTCTGGGTCTGTTGAGCCAGGTGGCCGACGCGCTCGACTATGCCCACGCCCAGGGCGTCATCCACCGCGACGTCAAGCCGGGCAACGTGCTGCTGGCGGCGAGTTCCGAGGTAGGCGGGTCGCGCCAGGCGATCCTGACCGACTTTGGCCTGGCGACGCTGCGCCGGACGCGGGCGACCCTGATCACGACCATCGGCCAGAACGTGCTCGGCACGCCGGAATACACCGCGCCGGAGCAGGCCCTCGACGCCCAGGCGGCCAACCCGCAGTCCGACATCTACTCGTTGGGCTGCATCCTGTACGAGCTGGTCACCGGCCACCTGCCCTTCGAAGGGGATTCGGCGCTGAGCATCGCCCTGATGGCCATCAGCTCTGACCCGATGCCGCCGCGGGCGCACGTGCCCAACCTGCCCGGCGCCGTCGAGCGGGTCATCCTGTGTGCGCTGGACAAGGAACCGAAGCGGCGCTTTGTCACTGCGCGCGCCATGGTCGAAGCGTTGTACCGGGCGTGGGGAGAGGGGGGTGTCGCACTATGACACAGACTCCCAGGGACAAAACCGGGACCCCGGCGCTGAGGCGCTGCTTCCTGCTGCTACGCAGGGATGGAAGGAACGCGCCTCAGCGCCGGGGTAGCAAGCTAAAAGGGGGGTGCGGGGTACCGCCCCCCGAGCGCATGGGCATGCGGCCCGGCGCCGTGCGGGACGGGCACCGGCCGGGTGCGGGACGCTGCCACCGCTCCGCATGGCGATGCGCTTCCGCGGCGTGCGGGCCGGCTTCTTGCGGCTTTGCCTCAGCAGGCAGTTGCGCTCCGGCTCCTGCGCGCACCCCTGCGGGGTGCGACGCAGGGACGCCGGCGCGCCCGGGGGAGAGACTATGACCCGGACAGGCCAGTACACCAAGCACATCCGGCTGTACGTGACCGAGGAGATGCACCAGTTCCTGCAGCTCATGGCCGAGCGCCACGATACCAGCCTGAACGACGTCATCCGGCAGGCACTGCGGGAATACCTGGACGTGCAGGAGGACGTGATGAGCAGCCGCAGCCGTCTCGGGCGGACCGTGGTGCACCAGTTGGAGCTGATGCACCACCAACTGCTGCGGCAGATGACCCACATCGGCAAGCTGCTGCTGGCCGCCGCGATCCTGGTGTTGACCACAGGGCAAGGGCTCGACGCCGGGCAGGCGACCAAACAGATCGTCAGCCTGGCGAGCCAGCCGGCGCTGGACAAGCTGCTCAGGACCGAGAAATGAAGTCGATCTGCAACTTTGGCTATGCGCGCAGCAAGCGAGGTGGGGGCAGTTTTCCCAACGTGCGCGGCCTGCTCAAGTACCTGCAATACAGGGACAACCGGGACGATCACATCCCGATGGCTGGCGGCCCCGAGCGTTGGGTGGACGGTGGACTCGGTACCTGCTACCAGCACATCCTTTCGCGCCTAGATGAGCTGAGCCCGGCCAACCGCCACGCCTATTGCCACGCGCTGGTCATCTCGCCCGATCCCGAAGCGCTGGCCGGCGTCGAGGGTGACCCACAAGCCCGCTTTGTCGAAGCCGTCAGGGCGGCCATTGAGGAGTGGGAAGCGTGGCGGCTGGAGCACGACAGAAGGCCGCAGGTGGGAGCCATCGAGTACAGCCTCGTCGTGCACCGTCCGGCGCGCGACTATGGCGAGCAGATGCACGCCCATGTCATCCTGGCCGCCGCCACGGAAGATCCGCTGACGCGCGAGCGCACGCCGCTGTACAACAACCGCGCCGAGATCGACGCCTTCAAGGAGACGGTCTACCGCCAGCTCGACCGCGTCTACGAGCTCGACAGGGAACGAGAGCGGGAGCGGGAGCAGCCGGAGCCCGAGCGCGGGCGAGCGGTCGAGCCGGAGATCGAGCCCGGCCCATCATTCGACCTGGAGATGTCGCTATGATCCACACTCTGTTGTCGCGCCTGGCAGAGCGCTTGCCTCTCTACCCGCCGCTCACCGCGGTGGTGGGTGCGGCGCTGGCCATTGCCCTGACCCTGTGGCTGCTGGGCCGTTCCAGGAACACGATTGTGTTCTCCATCGCCGTTGGCATCCTCGGCGCCGGCGTTGCGGTCGGGTTGTTTGGCGTCGGGCGGCCGGTCGATCCCATCATCTGGGGCAGGCTCGAAGAGGTGGCCGATCGCTACGTCGGCCCCGCTGCCTTTCGCCTCTGGGAGCAGATCACGGCAGCCGGCGTCGTGTTGAGCCTCGGCCTGTTGGCTTATCTCTACCACCTGGCGACGCGCGAGCAGCCGGGGGAGGGGGCCAGACGGATACTGGAAAAGGACCGTGGGCAGAGCGGCGCTCTGGGCAGCGCGCACCTCTGCCCCCCGGCTACGTTCCGCCGCTGGTCCCGGCCCGATCCGTGGGGCTGGACGGTGCAGGGCCAGTTCTGGGGGGCGAAGGGGCAGCGCCTCGGCTCCCGCCTCTGCCTCAGCGGCGAGGATGTCGCCCGCGGCGTGGCCGTGTTTGGACCACAGGGTTCAGGCAAGACCCAGTGCGTCATTCTGCCGGCCATCGCCGACAGGATGCGCGCCGGGCACAGCCTGGTGGTGACCGACGTGCAGGGGGAACTTGAGCCGTACATCTCCAAGATCGCGGCCGTCACCGACCACCTGCTCGTCGTCCACAACCCGAGCGAGCCGCAGGCGAGCTGCGCGATCAACCTGTGCGATTGGCTCCACGACGTGGCCGATGCCCAGGCCATGGCCGCGGTCCTGCTCTCGGGCGACCGCCGGCAGGGCGGCGATTCGTTCTGGCGGAAGGCGGCCATCAACCTGCTGGCAGCCTGCGCCCTGCACTACCCCAGCTTTGGTGCGATCCTGGACGCCCGGCACGATCTACAGCAGATGGCGGGCGACTTGAAAGAGAGCCGGGTGCCCGGCGTGGCCGACCTGGCCGCCGACTTTGCCGCTTCGATGGGCACCAAAGACCCGCGCCTGGCCCTGAACATCATGGCCACCGCCTTCGAGAGCGGCCTGGCACCGTGGGCCTCGCCCGCCCTGCGGGCGATCACGGATCACACCGACCTGGATCTGGCACACCAGCTCATCACCCGGCCCACGGTGGTCATCCTGCGCTGCGCGCGCCGGCACACGGAAGCCTACGGTCCCTACCTGGGCACGATCCTGCGCGTCCTCACCTCACACCTTGACGACCTGGGCCAACGGGCCGGGGGCGTCCTGCCCATCCCGGTGGGACTGATCCTGGAAGAGTTTCCGGTCCTGGGCCGCCTCGAGTCGTTGGTGCGCGACATCAACCTGGTGCGCAAGCGGCGCATCTCGGTGCTGACCGCTGCCCAGTCCCTCGCCCAGTTCGACCACATCTATGCTAGCCCGGGTGAGGCGGAGCAGCTCCTGGCCGGCCTGGCGACGCGCATCGTGTTTGGTGGCTGCGACAGCCGGACGGCCGAGTACTTTTCCGCGTTGAGCGGCGAGCAGACGGTGGCCCTCACCTCTGTCTCCCGCTCCCGCGCGCCGGGCGGCGGCGTGCACGACAGCAGCACCGCCAGCCTGCGCGCCCGGGCCTTGCTGCTGGCCGACGACATCATCCGGCCCGAGCGAGGCCACGCCACGGTGTTTGCGGCGTACGGTGAGGCGGGACGGGCCGAGCAGGCGATCTTTACCGCCGAGCTGGCGCCCTTTTTCCGGCGCCGCGACTGGCGCCTGAACCGGGTGGAGCCCAGAGCGCCGCTGGTCGGCTTCGGCCCCAGGCCACACAAGCCCCCAGCACCCCCGGCGCCCCGGTCAGAGGAGCCCATGGCAGCCGGCCAGCAGGAGCCTGAAACTGCGACGGACCTGGGATCAGAGTTCGGCAAGCAGATCGAAGCGGCATTGGGCCAGGACATGGAGATCGGGTGACGGCATGAACAAGCGACAGCTGGTCGATGTGGCTGCGCGGCAGAGCAGCCTGACACGAGAGCAGATGCGGGAAGCCCTGGACACGATCCTGGAGACCATCGTCGAGGCGCTGGCCGGCGACGACTGTGTGGTCCTGTCCACCTTTGGGCGCTTTGAGACGCAGGCATACCCCGGCCGCACGCTGCACCGGTTCGATGGCCCCGGCCACTATACCGTCGAGGGGCGGCGGGTCCCGGTCTTCAAGTCCTCGGCCGCGCTGCGCCGTCGGCTGCGGGAGAGGTGCCCATGAAGCGCAGACGACACCTGCTCCTGGCGCTCATCGTGCTGCTGGCAGCGCCGCTTTTGAGCTGCAATCCCAACGTGGTCACGGCCTGGGGTGACCTGGTCGAAACGGCGAAGGTGATCTGGGCCGGCATCTGGGCCGCGCCCGAGCCCGACTACTATGGCATCTCAGTCCTGTGCAGCGACAGCTTGTTGGCAGCGCACGGCAATCCACCCGTGCCGTACGTGGACGCTATCGCTGCCACGACGGAAGAGATCGCCGGTGCTTGGGGCGTCGCGCAGCCCTACTCGCTGACTTTCACGGTTGGCCCGGCCTTCGCCAAGCCGGACGGCTCGGGACGGATGGTGGTGCCCTTCCAGTTCACCAATCCCTACAGCGACGTCTACGGCGTACCGTCCGGCGCGCCGCTGACCGGCCTGTGCCTGGAGTTCGAAGAGGTGGACGTGGAGGGCACGCCGGTGCCGCTGCTGGCCGACGGCTACCAGGTGGCAGATTACGTGCTGCCTACGACGACACCGCAGGTGGGGTATGCAGAGTGCCCGAGCGGCATCACACCCACACCTACCCCGACTCCAACCCCACTGCCCACCAGCACACCCACGCCAGCGCCCGGCGACTCGTACGAAAACGATGACCCGCCTGACCACTCGTCGATCGCCGTGAACGAGGCACAGGCGCGCAGCCTCGATCCCACTGGCGACGTGGATGTTGTGCACCTGTGGGTCTGGTCGGGCCTGCACGTCCAGGTCCGCACCCACACGCTGGGTGGGTGGGCCTCGACCAACGTGGAGATCGCGACGTGCAGCGGCACACTCGCCGACACGGACGGCGCCGAAGCGAGCATCGACTGGGTCTCGGCCTGCGACGAGGTGGTCGTGGTGACGGTGACCTCTGAGAACGGCTACTTTGGACCTGGCGAAACTTACGTGCTGGAAACGGAGCAACTGCCATGAAAGAGCCACTTCGCCCCCGCGTTACCTGCCCTCCCACCTTGCTTGTGGGGGTGAGCGTGTCGGCGCTGCTGCTGTCGCCCTGGGGTGTCGCGGTGAGCGCGCTGCCCTCTAGCCCGCTGACTGTGACTCTGAAGCAGGGCGCAGCAGAGACGAGAGTTCCACGCCCGTTCCGGACAGTGACCACGTGCGGCGCCGCGACCTTGTCGCGAGACGCGCGTGCGCGCCGGTTCGACGCCTCAATCCGCGATACGACTTTTTCCTGGAACGGGGCTGCGGCGCGCCGGGGGTTTGACGATAAGTGAACAGCAACCGAAAAAAGCAGGCGAAACCAACTTGGAAAACCATGTACAGGTAAAGGAGGAAGGCAGATGACACAGAGAGTGACCGAGTTTACGGTCGAGGACGTGGTCGCGATGCTTCACGATCCCGTCTACGGTTATGGCCGGGTGCTGGAGCCACAAGAAGCAGCCGTCGGCTTTGTCGTGGAGCTCAACAAAGAACTGGCCGAGCAGTATGAGCGCCTGGAACGGCTGCCAACCATTGACGAGCTGGACGCGATATTCGGTGCCGCGTTGGTGTGGTTGGTCGACGAGGGGATCTGCGAGCACACCGCCGATGTCGAACCCATCGTGGGCAAGACGCTGTGGCTGCGCGCCCAACAGGTCAACATCCAGCGCATCACACAGGGCCTGACGGACTGAAGTGGCCGGGAGAGGTCGTATGAACGAGAAGGGACGCGAGTCGGGACAGGGGCTGGTCGAGTTCGCCCTGATCCTGCCCATCCTGCTGCTGACGGTGCTGCTGTTCATCTACTTTGCGCAGTTGTTCAACACCTGGTCGGGGCTGCAGGCGGGTGCCGTGGCCGGCGCCAGGCAGGCGAGCGACAGCGGGTCGGTGGTCCAGGTCGAGACCGTGGTCCGGGACACGCTCCGGGCCCACGCCGTGGACCCCGGCGACGTCGTGGTGGTCACGACAGTGCTCAACCCCGATGGCAGCCCCAAGGTCTGCTGGGTGGAGCCGTGCCCGGTGGAGTTTGGGGACCTGGTACTCGTCGAGGTGGCCAAGCCGTTCGAGATCCGCGTCCTGGGTTGGGGCGCTGAGGGAGAGCTGCCGGCCAGCCACCAGGTGCGGGCGCAGCATGGAGCGTGGGTACCATGAGAAACCCTGGGGGGAAGGATCGGCGGGAAGAGGGGCAAGAGATCGCCCTGTTCGGCGTGCTGCTGGCGGCCGTCATCGCCACCGGCGCCGTGCTGGCCGTGAACCTGCTGTGGCTGCGCTCGTGCTGGACTGCCTTACAGGAAGCGACGTACTCTGCCGCCGCGGCAGGCACGCTCGAGGTCGGTGGCCTGCCTGGTGCCCGCGCCCTGGACGCCGGCCGGGCGGAGGAAGCCACGCGGCGGCTGCTGGCCGAGAACCTGGCGCGCCTGCCCTTCGTGGACGGTGATCCGGTGGATCTGGCCCACGATGCCGAGGTTCACGTGCTGAACCCGAATCCGGGCGAATGCCTGCCCGACCCGCTGGGTGGGCCGTGCCACGAGGTGCCGTTTGTGTCGCTGCGCGTCCGGATGCCGGTGCGCCTGCCGTGGGGCAGCTGGCCGGTGACGCTGCCCGGCCGGGCGGTGGCCGAGGCGGGCGAGTCACCACAATAGACAAAGACGAAGGACAGGAGAAAAGAACCATGAAAGGGAAGAGAAGGCTCGGACTGCGAGGCGTCGGCATCATCCTGGTGCTGATTGCGGTGTCGGCACTCGGTGGGCTGTGGTGGGTCAACACCCGGACGGAGGCGGTGTACGTGGCCGCCGTGGACCTGCCGCGCTACGCGCAGGTCACGGCCGAGGACGTGATCAAGGTGGATCTACCCAGGCGCAGGGCAGCAGAGATCGCCGTGCTGCGCGACGCACCGCTGGACCTCTGGACGGTGGTCCACGTGCCTGCCGGCACCCTGCTCAATGCCGCCATGCTGAGCGACGTGCCGCCCGAGCGGCGCGTCCTGGGCGAGGTGCTGCTGCCTGTCGGCTGGCGCGGCTACGTGCTGGTGGTGCAAACACCGCTCACCCAGGAACTGGTGCCGGGCGACCTGGTCGACCTGGTGCTGGTCCAGGATGAGGTCGGCGAGGGGCTGCTGCTGCTCCAGAAGGCGCCGCTGCTGAAACTGGTCAAGGGCGACGGCCAGACCACGGCGACACTCGCCCTGCAAGTCGAGCAGGCGGTGGTCCTCGACGCCTACCTGGCGTCCGAGGTCGAGCCGGTGCGCCCTCTGCTCTTGCTGTCGCAGGATGCCAACCCCGACCTGCCGGCGCTAACCCGCTACGACCTGCGACGCATTGCCCCCGAGCTGTTCCAGCCCATCGGTCCGGCAGACGCGTGGGAGCCGGAGAGTGCCGCCCCCGAGGAGAAGCCGATCCGATGAGAGCTGTGCTGGTTGGCCCCAACAGCCATACCGATGTACCCATCGCCTCCTGCCTCGAGGAGTTGAAAACGACCTACCGGCTGGAGACGGTGGCCCACTTTGTCGAACCGGCGGCCGCCCTGGCGTTCGTGCGCGCCGGCGCCGAGGCCCCGGCCGTGATGGTCGCCGACGTCTCCGGCCTGCACGACCCCGGCGTCGACCGTGTCCTCGTCGAATTGCTGGATGCCGCGGCCGGCCGCTGGCCTGCCTGCCGTGTGGCGGCCGTGGTGAGCGAGGCGCAGGGGTACTTGCGGGATGAGCTGCAGCATGCCCGGGTGCACGTCTTCCGGCCGGGCCAGGTGGACGACGTGGCGGCCTATCTGGCGCTGGCGCGGCGCCGGGAAGCCCAGGCGCGCGTCGTGCTGGCGCTGAGCGCCAAGGGTGGTGTGGGCAAGACTTCTCTGATCGCCAACCTGAGCACTGCGCTCGCGGTGCGCCACGGGTTGCGGGTGGCAGCCGTAGACGGCGACCTGACACGCGGCGACCTGGCCCGCCTGCTTGGCGTGGAGCCGTCGACGACCGTGCTCGACCTGGTGGCCGATCGCACGCCTGGTGGCATTCGCGCTGCCCTGGATCGGCACCTGATCTCTCTGCACGACGGGCGGCTGGCCCTGTTGGCTGCGCCGGGTGGTGCCCTCAACAGCGGACAGCCCTGGACGGCGTTGACCACGCGCCATGCGCAGGCGGTGCTGGCCGCCCTTGGCGAGCGCTTTGACGTGGTGCTGCTCGACACACCGCCCGACCTGCAGCGCAGCTCCCCCTTCCCGGCGGCAGTTCTCCGCAGTACCGAAGCCGTTTCGGTGAGTGGCAACGCACTGCCCTTTGTCGGGTTGGTCGTCGTTCAGCCGCAGCCGATGGAGCGCTGGGGCGCCCGGCAGGTGCTCGACTTTGTGGCTGCGTGCGGGACGGAGCACGGTACCGTGCTGGGTGTGCTGATCCACCGCAACCCGGCGACGGGCAACGCCCGCCAACTGGAAAAGGCGTTAGGTGTGGAGATCGCTGAGGTCATCCCCTATGATCCCAGAACGGCGGCGGCCCACCACGAGACCGATCTGGTGTACGACTTTCAGAAGAAGCGGCTCTGCCCTCCGGCGCAGGCCTATGCCAGGCTGGCAGCGTGGCTGGTAGAAGGAGGCCGGCCGTGACCGGGGACTGGACCGGCTACGATTACCTGGCGGCACGGTTGGAGCGGCAGCTCCAGGGCTACCTGCTGACGACGCAGCAGCGGACCGAGCTGCGCCGCTACCTGCTCAGAACCCTGCCGCTTACCACCTTCAACCCGGGCGAAACCGGCCACGGCGAGGCGATTCGCGCGGCCATCGCCCAGGCTTTGCGTGACAGGGTTCTGATCGACGCCCCACTCAGCCCTGACCCGGCGACGCTGAGCCGCCTGTACGCTGAGACGGTTGGCCTGGGTCCGCTGGATGCCCTGCTCGGCGACGAGACGGTGACCTCGGTCACGGCCAACGGGCCGGGTCTGCTCATGGTGGAGCGGCTGGACCGCAGCGGCGTGTCCTTTGTGCCCGGCTTTGACACGGCCGAGTCGTTGCTGCGCACAATGGATGCCCTGGCGCAGCGCGCCGGGCGGTCCCTGACGCCCGCGGAACCGGTCATCGACCTGGTGTGGGACGATCCCGACGGCCCGGCCACCCGCGTTCACCTCAACCTGCTGGGGCGCAAGGCACCCTTTCTCGCCCTGCGCCGTGGGCGGCGCCAGGCCTTCCCGCTCAGCCACTACGTCGACCAGGGTCGGATGAACGGCGAGATGGCGGCGTTCCTGGGCGAGGCGGTGCGCGCCGGCGTGTCGATCGCGGTGACCGGCATGCCCGGCTCGGGCAAGACGGCCCTGCTCGAGGCGCTGCTGCACCTGACCGCCGCAGCGCAGGGCCACGTAGTGCTCGTCGAGGACGATCCCGAGGTCAACGTTCACGGGCTGGCCCACGTCTCTGCCTTCCAGGTGCCGCGACCGAGGCCCGGCCAGGAGGCGCCCGTCGGGTTCCTGGGGCTGGTGCTCGCTTCGCTGCGCATGAACTGCCGGAACATCCTCGTCTGCGGCGAGGTGCGCGGTGCAGAGGCGGGAGCGATCATCGCCGTCATGCCCAGCTACCGAGCCGTGTGGATGACGGTCCATGGCACCTCGCCGGTAGATGGCCTGGAGAGGCTGGTCGCGGCGGCGCAGATGGGCGGCACCCGCCCACCTTCCCCCTTCAGCGGCGGCCGCCAGGAGCACCTGGTGCGCCGCAACCTGGCAGCCGGCCTGCGGCTGATCGTACAGATGGACCGGCTAGCCGATGACCGGCTCGTCGTCGCCGGGGTGTACTGGCTGGCGGGTCTGGGCGACAGCGGTACCGGTTGGGAGCTACTGCCGATCTTTGAGGTGCGGCAGCGGGTCGAGGGCGGAGAGCTGGCCGTGAACTGGGAAGCGAACCCTGCATTCCGCTGGCCGGACGACGTCGCCGCCCGCCTCGCGCTGGCCGAGCTCCAGCCCGGCAGCCTGGACGAGGCGACCTTCCAGGCAGAGCTGGCCATGGTCCAGGCTGCCCTGGAGAGCAACCAGGCCGTCGAGGCGACGCGTCGCCTGAGCAGCCTCTACCACCTCGCCCCCGGTGAGGAAGGGCGCCGGACCGTCGCGCAGTTGCTCTACCAGACGTTGCTGGCTCAACCTGCTCGTTGGGAGTCGGCCCTGGATCGTGCGCGACGGACCAGAGAACGGCTCGAGGCCCTGGCCGAGGAGCGTGACTGGCTCCAGGCCCGGGAGATCCTCGAAGCCACGTCCCAGGACCCCGAAGCGGCCGTGGCCCTGGAGCAGGTCGGGATGGAGGATCTCGGTGCACAGGTCGACTCCGGCTTGCAGGCACTGGCTGACGTGGACCGTGCAGTGGAACGAGCGGCCAGGTTGGGGCAAGCCGGGCAGCACTGGGACGCGCTGGCGACACTGGCCGACTTGCCTCTGGAAAGCCTGCCACCGGGCGCCGGCGATCGGGTCATCCACGCCCGGGCCGAGCAGCTCCGCGCGCTGCAGGCCAAAGTGGATGCTAAAGATGTGAGCAATGCGCCAGACGAGGCGCGGGTGGCCCGCGCCATCGTGCGCCTGCTGCCGGCGGCGTACGACGATCTGCACCGCTGGGCCGGCAACCAATGGAGTGGGTTCGATCCACAGACAGAGACCCTGCCTGTTCAAGCCCTCTCGCTTGAGAGCGGGCCAGCGGACGGCCACGAGGGCGAGAAGCAAGCCCTTTACACGCGGGCTTGCCTGGCCCTGTCGACAGGTGACCGAACGCAAGCCCGCCGGCTCTTGCAGCAAATCGGCGCCTACCGTGCCGCGCAGCGGCTGTTGAAAAGCCTGGAGGAAACGTGAGTGTAGAAACCATGTGGTGGATCAGTTCTGCGGCGTTCGCCCTTGTCTGCGTGATTCTCACCCTCGACAGTGCAGAGTGGCTCAGCCCAGTTGTGGGGCTCCGCAGGCTTCGATCGAAAGCCAGGAGCAGCAAAGGGTGGCGGGCCGTCCTGCTTTGGACCGTGTCGGTGCTGCTCCACACCGTCGAAGCTTCGATCTGGGTGGCATCCATGCCGGCAGCGTTCGGGCTGTTTGGACACGTCGTCGTCACGTTCCTGGCCGTGATGACCGTCGGCATGTCGGTCCGCTTGGTGACTGAGAGAATCGTACCCTGGCTGCTGTCCAGGGCGAAGGAGATGTGAGGTGGAACGGTGGATCGCGATCTCGATGGCGGCATTGTTGGGCCTCGGCGTGGGGTTGGCCCTGCTTGGCTGGTTTCGCAACCGCGAGCCTTCCGGACCTGTGCCCGGTGAGGAGAGCCAGCCCTGGCGGGTGGTCTCTCCGCAGGCCATTGCCGGGACGTTCGTGGCTGCCGGCGTGTTGACGCTGGGCGTATTGGCCCTGGCCGGGCCGATCCTGGCCGTCGCGGCGGGGATCTTGTTCTTCGAGGTGGCTGCCCTGGTTCTGCAAGCCCTGCGCGCCAGGCGCGAGGGGCAGATCCACGACGAGGCCATGATCCTGACCGATACGTTGGTGATCGAGACTACGCTGGGCACGCCGCTGCCCGACGCGCTGCGGGGCTACGTCCAGCGCCATCCCCAGGCGCACCTGGCCGGCGAAATGCAGCGATTCCTCTTGACCCCGCTGGGCAGCGGCGAGCCGTTGGTCGTTGTGCTGAATCGTCTGGTCGAAGGCCCACGCTACGTCCCCTATCGCACCTACCACCAGTTGCTTCTGCAGCTGGCGCGCACGGTGCGGAGCCGCCTCACACCGGAGGAGACGGAGCATACCCTGCGCGCCTTTCTCGATACGGCCGAGATGGTGGACGAGGTGCAGCGGGAACTGGCCGTCGACGTGACGCAGACGCGCTACAGCCGCTGGACGGTGGTGGCCATCATCGCCGGTGGCATCCTGTTCATGGCCGTCGTCATGCCCGACGCCCGCCAGCACTGGCTGCACGACCTGGTCGGGCAGGTGACGATGCTCCTGGTTTCGATCTTTATCGCCGTGGCTGTCGGCATGGGGGAGCGGCTGTCCAGGATGAAAGGGTGGAGGTTCTGAGATGGAGACGGTACGCTGGGCAGGGTTGAACCTGCTCCTCTTGTTCGCCGCCGGTTCGGCGTTGGCCATCGTGGGCCACTGGCGGCAGGAGCTGAGCGTGCGCGAGACGCTCGCCCGCCTGTTGTACGACGATCAGGATATGACGAGCGTCGGGCCGCCCCAGCTCTCGCGCTCGCGTCGGCTGACGCTCCTCCTGGGGATCGTGGGTGCCGGCGCCGCGCTGGCCCTCTTCCTGCTACCCCTCAATCGCATTGCCGCGGCGCTGGGTGGCTTGGGCGTGATCAGCGCCGGGTTGCTCCTGCTACGGGGAATGTCGGGCAGCCGGGAAAAGCAGGCTGCGGCCGAAGACGTGCTGCCCCTGGTTGCCCACCTGCGGCAGAGCCTGAGCCGGGGGGCCACGATCCCTGAAGCGCTGCACGCCTTTGCCCGTGAGGTCGAGCCGGACCGTGCCCTGGCCCGCCGGATCGAAGGCTGCCTGGGCGCCGTCGAGGTGGGCGTGGACCTGCACCAGGCGTTCGATGCCTGGGTGGCGCGCGACGACAGGCACCTGCAAGCCCTGAGCTCTCTGCTGCGCGAGGTGAAACGGAGCCGCGAGCCGCAGGCCACCCTCGATCGCCTGACGCGCAAGATCGTCGCCGACCTGCGGCAGGAGATGCGCTTCCAGGTCAAGCGCCAGGCACTGTTGAGTATCGTCGTCACCGTCGTCGGCCTCTTTCCGCCGCTGATGCTGGCCCTGTTGGAGCCGGCCGCGTACCGCATGGCGCAGAGCATCATGTTCAGCGGCGTGTTGGGTGGAGGGTAGGGATGGAAGGCACACGAGGGGAGCACCCAGCGGGGGCCAAGACCCCGCCGAGCATCACCGGGGATGAACCCGTGGAAGAGGCACTGAAGAAGGTCATGGCCCACCTGGGCACGCCAGACCGGCAGGCAGCCGTGAGCCACCTGGCGCGCGTCTGTTGGGCCGGACCGCTGGAACGGTGGCTGCGGGAGCCGGACGTCGTAGACCTGGAGATCGGCAATGGTGGCGTGGTAGTCATCCGCCGCGCCGACGGCGCGCTTCAGGTCACGGAGCAGAAGCTCAGCCCGGAGTGGATCGAGTTCCTGGTCAGGCTCTGGCGTGTGAACCGGGGCAGCGACCGGGTGAGCGACCCGCTGACCGCCTCCACCAGCCGCCTGTTCCGCTTTACCTACGTCTCGGCACGCCACTCGGTGCCCCGCCCGACCCTGTCGGTGCGGACTCGGCAGCGGGCGTGGACGCTGGACGACCTGCAAGCAGTGGGGGCCTTTGGCGCCGAGGCGGCCGACTTCTTGGTGCGCCTGGCGCGTTCGAAGGCCAACGTTCTGGTCTCGGGTGGATCGGGGGCGGGTAAGACGGCGGTGCAGGAAGCGCTGCTCCGTGCCACGGCGAAAGAAGAACGGATCATGGTCGTCACGATGGAGTGCGAATTCCTGCTGGCGGAGCATCCCCGTTCCGTGGTGTGGGAACTGTCACCCGACAGGCCGGAAGTGACGATGAGTGATCTGGTGAACCAGGCGCTCAAGTCGCAGCCGGACCGCATCGTCGTCGGCGAGGTGCGCGGCGGCGAGGCGGCCAACTGGCTCTACGCGCTCAACGCCGGTGTGGGCGGTGGCATGGTCACGGTGCACGCCAACACGCCGGTTGAGGCGCTGGACAAGATCCTGGCCCTGGCACGGCTCGGTTCCGATTGGCCGCCACGGGAGCTGGCGCGCTGGCTGGCGGCTGCCCGCCCGGTAGTCGTTCAGGTCGGCTTCGAGGAGAAGAGTCGGCGCGTTACCGAGATCGGCGAGTGCGTGGGCTTTGCCGAGCGTGGCGGCGAGGTCCGTTTTTCCGTGGCCACGCTGTTTGACGGCCGGCAGCTCCACTACCAGGCGGCCAGCGACGAGCTGCTGTCCAGGCTGCCGGCCACACAACGGAGGAGAGAAGCATGAAGCGAAACGTGTTGTTGCTGCATCTGGTCGTCAGCCTGCTCCTTGGCCCCGTGCAGGCTCGAGCGCAGGATGGTCTGCTCCTGGAAGGCTATGTTTTTCTCGATGCCAACGGCGATGGCGAGCGGCAAGCCGAGGAGCCGGGGATCGGTGGCGTCACGGTCACCGTCACACTGTTGGGCAGCGCCACACCACAGACGGCGGTCACCGACCTGCTGGGCTATTACCTGGCTGAGAACCTGGCTCCGGGGACCTACCTGATTGAGGCCGATCCGCCGGCAGGCTACGTGTGCGTGCGCTGCCAGGCCCAGGTCGACCTTTCTGCTGACACGCATGAGCCGGTTGACCTTGCCCTGGCTCTGATCGTGCTCTGGACGCCGACACCCACCAGCACACCCACCCAGACTGCGACGAGCACGCCAACCGTGACCGCGACCCCGACCGACACGCCGACTCTGACGCCCACCGCTACGCCCGCGCCGACGAACACCCCGGCACCGACCGCCACACCCGGCAATCTGGTCATCACCTTCTACGCCTCGCCGGATACGGTTCAATCTCCCGATGGGTGCACGACGCTCTACTGGTGGGTGGACCGGGCGACAGAGGTCTTTTTGATCCTGCCGAGCGGCCAGGTCGGCGTAGAAGGCAACGGGCAGCGCCAGGTCTGCCCGCAGGCCACCACCACCTACCGCCTCAAGGTCAACGGGGCCAACGGCAAGCAGGAAATCGTCGAGGCGCAGGTCATAGTCCTGCCACCTGCCACGAGCACACCGCTTCCGCCACCGAGGGTGAAACCGACACGCCAGCCACTGCCCACCGGCACACCCATCCCGAGGGAAACCGGCACACCGACGCCGACCATTGCGGCTACGGTTCCCATGACGCCGACCTTCACTCCTACGCCAACGTGGACGCCGTTGCCAACCGTGGAGCCGGCCGTCGACCCGCTGCTGGCCGGGCTGCCGGTACGTTGGGGCACCATCGCCTCGCCTATCCCGTCGGGTGAGGACGGGCAGTGAGAGGAGTCTGAGATGGAAGACAAGACGACGCCGCACCTGCAGCCGGACGGACACCAGACAGTCCTGACGGGCAGCGATTTTCTGGCCGGCCGCGAAGCGCATCTGCAGGCACGGTTGGATGAACTGGATGCCGAGTTGGCCGCTCTGGGCGATGTGCCGGACGACGTCGAGAGCCTGGAGCACCAGGCTCTCGATGCCCTGCGCGCGCTCTCGGACCTGTTGGAGCCGCATTCGCCGGCTGTGGTGCCAGCTCCGGCCGTTGAGACAACGCTGACACCCCTGCCCGCGTCCGAGGCCCTTCCGGGGCGAAGGGGAGCGGCCCAACACCGGCGAGTGTGGCTCGTCGCCGGTATCGTCCTGGCCCTGGCGATCACGGCCCTGGCGGCGATCTTGATCGCGTGGACGGTTGGGCTGAAACTTCCAGGACGGGATGACCGCTCCACCGTGGTCGTCCTGTCCACAGCTACCCATACCGCCGCGCCACCGACCGGGACCACCACCCGCCCGATGCGAGCGCCGGCCACCGCAACACCGATCCCCTCTCCGACCGTCGTGATTCCGCAGCCGGTGGGTGCCGGCCCGGACGTCCCGATCCAGGCCAGAGAGGCCGTTCAGCCAGAGGCGGTGCAAATTCTCGATGTGACCGGCACCTTGCGGCTTGAGCTATCGTTGAGTCTCATGGCCGTCAGCGTTCAGGTCGTCGAGGGGATACCGGTGCTTCAGCCTGTGCTGCCGACGAGCGGGGCGGGGGTGTTTCCGGGATCGACTCCCTTTGGCGAGAGAGGGGCTATGCTCGCCGCAATACCGCGCGAGGCAGTGCCGGCGGGTCTCTGGCAGGTGAGGCCCGGCGACCGGCTCCTCGGCTGCAACAGCGACGGTGCCTGTCACGACTACCGGGCCACGGCTGCCGGCACCTGGCCCCTGGAGCGGCTGCAGCAGATGCTGCCCGGAGTCGTCTCTCATGCTGCGACGGACCGGCTCGTGAGCGGCACCTTGCTGCTGTACACACCCATTGACGAATCGAGTGCCTGGGTCGTCGAGGCCCGGCTGCAACAGGAGGAGGAACGGAGATGACACTTGCTCTGTGTGACCTGCCCCTGGACCTGCTCCAGGAGACGGCGGCTGCGCTGAACCGCTACGTGCGGGCGCGGCACGGACGAAAGCTGCGCCAGGAAAGAGCACGCCTGCAGGATGAGCTGCTGGACATGCGCACCGACCTGGCCGAGATCCAGGCTCTGTCTACGGGCGTGGAGTGGAATCTGGAGGGAGAGATCGATGCATAAACGCACACCAACGCTCGTCTTGTTGCTCCTCGCCGGCCTGCTGGCAGCCTGCAACTGGCCTCTGTCCCACCTGGAGACCGAGCCGTTGGCAGCCGCCACGGCAACGCTTCCCAAGATCCAAGACAATCGGGAAAGTAGGGGACAACAGAATAGCGGCGCATCGGCTACTAGCAGCCCGGTGACTGCCTTCGATAGCCCACTGCACACATCGCGAACAGTTGGCACGGTTCTCGGGCCGACGACCACCGAGGGCCTGGCTATCCAGGGCCATGACGAGCCCTTTTCCGGGCGCAGCCTGCGCTTCAACCTGCCAGAGGGCTACCGGGTGCTGGAAGGGGTGGACGGCGGCTGTTTCCTCTATCACGAGTCGATGCCCGGTTTCCTGATCCTCTACCCACAGTCGGGTGAGCCAGGGGAGATGCTGGCCGAGATGCTGAATGCCACAGCCGCCGTACGCCGCACCGAGTTGCCGCTGGAAGTCGATCTGGATGAGATGGCCTTCATCGGGCTGTTTGTCGATGTGAACGCCGGCAATCGGCTCTTCCTCGCTGCGACGAATGGTTGGGTCTTGGTTGTCCAGGGGCCGGCAGACGAATGGCCGGCACTGGCTTCCGGCTTGAACCAGGTGCTTTCATCCTTGACCTTCGAGGAGGGCTTTTGATGGCAGACGAGGACAATCTCTATCTAGAATCGAAGCGTCGCCTGACCTGGAAAGTGTGGCTCATCCTGGGTATCGCCGGAATGCTGCTGCTTGTGGCAGGCGGCCTGGCCCTGGCATATGGAACGCGCTACCTGCCGCACAATCCTGCCGCCGAGGTAATCGCGACCATGACCCTGGTGCCGACCTTCACACCGCGCCCAGTGACCACGGAACCCCCACTTCTAACCACTCTCTCGGTTCAGCCCTGGACCGATGCCAGCGGGCCGGTGGGCTTGGTGGAAGTGGTCCTCACCCTACCAGCAGGCAGCCGGGTAAGCCACGAGCCACCGTCTGGCTTTCGCTATTGGCGCGGAGACCTGCTTCAGACGCGCCAGGGGTTCGCCTGGAACGGATCTGAGGCCGGTGAGGTGCGTTGGTACCTGCTTCGCACACCGGGCGCGACCCTGCCCGCGACCCTGGAGGTGGTGGTGAACGATCGGTCGCTCGTCCTCACGCTGCAAGCGGGCACGCCGGCGACGACGTCGCTGCCTGTGGAGTAGACGCCTTGCGCTCTCGGTCCCGCGGTTCCGACTTCGTGCTACCGCGCTTGGGTGCATGGATGGTGGCAGTCCAACACTCAAACTGAGGAGGCACATACAATGATGAAAGGTGACAGGACGATGAAACACAATCCAATATCTGGCAGGGGCCACGGCTCAGCGCTGATGCTTGTTCTGCTCCTGGCTCTTGTGGCCGTGGTCGCTCTCGGTCTGACCATCCAGGCGAGCAGCGGGCCGTTCGATGGTTCATCGGTGGTGCCCACGGCGGCTAAAGTGCGCGTGGGGCAGCAGGCAGGGTTTGCCCTGTACGTGGTTAATACCGGCCCTGTGACCGCTACGGACGTGTTGATGTGGAGTCCGCTTCCGCTCGGGTCGACCTACGTGTCGGCTTCCGGCGGCGCGTTTCCAGTGGTGGGCGGGCAAATGCACGATAGCCTTCTAGCGGCCCCGACCGAGGGACAGGCCTATGATGCCCAACTTCGGGTTTCTGTCCTGTTGACCGAGACCAACGACGTGTCAGGGGTTGCTTGGGTTGGTGACGTCCCACCGGGCGAGATGGTGACGTTGGGTCTGATCGTGACGGTGGACAACCCTGCCGGGCGGTTCCTGGTGGAAGAGATGTTCCTCTACGATGACCGAGAGCTGGTCGGGCAGTTCAGTGGCAAAACCTGGGTGCCGCCGTATACCGGCTACCTGCCACTCGTCGCCAACCAGGCTGAACCGCCCACCCCCACACCCACGCCTACCCCGGTGCCGACAGCCACGGTTACGACGGTGACCTTCACTATCCCGTACGGCGAGGGACTAGCCATTGGCGGGGGAAGCATGAACCCGGACTACTGGCAGGCGCTGGCCGGGTTCGACCTGGCGGGCCGATTCCGCGACGGCGATGGGGTCACTCTGGGCCAATCGCCCCCCAATGGGCCATACATGCCGGACTATGTGATCGGGCGAGCCTACATGGGGTGGGATACCTCGACGCTGCCTGACGACGCCGAGGTGCTGTCGGCGACGCTGATCCTGCAAGTGAACTGCAACCCACCCGAAACCGCCTTCGGCGTGACCGTCTACCGCGGCGTCTGGACACCGCCCCTCGATGAGGATGCCTGGTATGCGATGGGCAGTGAGTTGGTGGGTACCTGGGATACGACCCATTATCCATGCACTGGGCACGTGGGTTCGGGCCAGGTGTCAATCAAGCTCGACGCGATCGTCGTCAACCAGCGCGGGTTGACCTTGCTGGAAATGCGCAGTGACCGCGAGGGCACGCCGCCTGTGACTGCCGAACAAGTACAGGTGAATAGGTCGCCGTCGTTCCCTGCGCTGGTGATCGTTTACAGGGAGGAGCCATGAAGAAGCATATGTCTGTCTGGGCGGCGGCAGGGGTAGCAATTGCCATCTTGCTGCTCGCCATCTTGTGGTCACATTCCTCATCCCGGTCGGACTTGGGATCTAACCCGGGTACGGAGAACGGCGGGGTGGCTCGCTCGACGGTGGATGTCCTGAGTACCAGCTCAGCCCAGTTGATGGAACGAACCACCGTTCACCGTTTTGGACCGCCCGATGAGTGGTACGCGGCCGGAGCAAAAGCAGAGACCTACGCCGGGACTATGGCCGGTGATGGATTTCGCTTTGATCTGACGACAGAGGTGTTTCTGGGCCAGTCGTCACCTGATGGTCCATATCTACCTGACTACAGGATCGGCCGGGCCTACCTGGGTTGGGACACTGCAGAGTTGCCTGACGATGCCGAGGTGCTATCGGCCACCCTGATTCTGAATCTGCCTGCTGGTGGAGGGCGGGAAGAAGCCTTCGACGTCGTGGTCTACCGAGGCGACTGGACACCTCCCATCGGCCTGAACAACTGGCAGTCGCCAGGCAGCCAGGCGGTGGGGCGCTGGCATCTATCCACCAGTCGGATCGAGGAGCGCGAGATCGTGCACGCCGATCAAGACAGTACCCTGTACGCACCGGACCCGGCCCGTACGGTACGTATATCCCTGGACCCGGCCGTAATCGACGTGGCGGGCGTCACACGCCTGGAACTGCGCCATGCTGGAGAAGGGGCCTCGCCGGCCGCACCACAGAGCATTTCATTCGGTCGCTCCCAGATCGCGCTGGAGGTCAAGTACCGATCATGAAGACGAAGAGAATGGATCCGCGATTGCCTCTCCGGATCGCCTTCGCCGGCGTTGTCTTGGCAACCCTGATCTGGACCTGCCTCCGAGCCGGATCGGTCGCCGTCCGGGCGCAAAGCGGCGCCTGTCCTCAGGGGCCCTTAGAGCAGGCGGGGGGCGCCTGGCACACCTACTACTGTACCCAGTTCAACAGCCTAAACACTTCCGAGGATGTACCCCCGGTGGCAGGCAACAACGGCTCGTGGCTGACCGGTGGGGCTTGCGGGGGCAACTGGTGGCTCGGCATCTTGTACGACAGCGCCATCGGCTCTAATGTGCTGAATATGGGAGCTTCCAACAGCCGTTGCTATGGTTATACCTGGCGCGACGACGACGAGACAGGCAGCGGCAGCGGGGGTTCCCATCCGCAGGGAGGTACCTTTCCTGTGCGCACCGGCGGGCGGGATGGCGTGCGGATGCGAATGAGGTTGCGCCCCGTTTCTCCGGCGCCCCCGAATACCTTCTGCAACACTGCCGGCTATGGCGTGAACGGCTCGACCTACTACTGGCCCGGCTACAACCCCAACCTGGTGCTGTCGATGTTCGGCCTTTACGGGCAAACCAACGGGCCGTCCCGGTGGTACCGGCAGATGAGCGGCGGCTACTCACAGAGCCAGAACTTTTCATGCAGCAGCCCGCCGGGCTACGTGGACCTGTTGCTGACAGGATTGGAAGCAGCAGGGGGTGGGGCGCCGACCTGGTCCTACCAGATCAGCAGTGATGGCGGTGCGACGTGGCAGACGATCTGGACGCACACGGGCGAGATCGGCTGGCCGCTGGGCGTATCCTTCGGCGATCCGACCCTGCAGACTTGGCCAGGGCTGTGGCCACCGCTGTACATCGATTACTTTTCGACCGAGTACTGGACTCAGGCCACCCCCACGCCGCCGCCAACGACCACACCCTACGTCCAGGCCTACGCCCGCAACCCGCAGGGCCAGGCGGTCAACGTCGCCGGCATGGGCCGCTCCCGCTTTGACGGGGGCGGGCCGGGCGAGGCTTCCTTCTACTCCGACCGCTCGTCCTACACGGACGCCGCGATGGATTACGCCGGGCGCGCCAACCGCGGCGCGTTCTTTCGCAGTTACAGCAACCAGGTGTTGATGGGCATCACGCCCTCGCCCAACGGAGTAGCATGGCAGAGCGGAACGACCGACCTCTACTACGGCTGGCCCAACTGGTACACGGGTGGGCGGAGCGTGGTGGCCGTCTATGCCACGGCCACGCCGACACCCACGCCGACACCCTGGCTCGATGCCCACGTGCGCAATCCGCAGGGCACGCCCGTGGCACAAACCGTGTGCCGTGCCCGCTTCAACACCAGCGGCAGCCCGACCTACGACACTTGCCAGACAGTGGCTGACTATCAATCGGCCCCGATGAGCTATGGCAGCTATACCTATCGTGGGGCGCGGATCGCACCGTCGGGCAACAACGTGGTCCTGGGCGTGACGCCAGCGCCGGTCAGCGGCACCCGCCGCGATGTATCGGGCACGACCCTCTATGGCTGGTCGGGCTGGAACACGGGCGAGCGGGACGTCACCTTTGTCGTGGCCACGCCGACACCAACCCCGACCCCTGTGCCGCAGATCATCGTTCACGCCGTGAACCCGCAGGGCACGCCGGTCGCCGTGTCGCGCGCTGGTTCGGTGCGCTTTGACGCCGACGGCAGCGCCTGGCTCTGGGACTATTACACAGATGCTTCGGACTATAGCGGCTCGGCGCCGCCCTACGGTTCCTACGACAACCGCGGTGCTTACTTTCGCTACTACACAAACCAAATCTTTCTGGGGGTGACGGCCACACCTGGTGTGATCCAGGTCAACCAGGCCTCGCGCAACATCTTTTTCGGCTGGCCCGACTGGTATGCAGGCAACCGGGTGGTCTATGGCGTCTTTGCCACGCCGACACCGACTCCGACCCCAACGAACACACCCACCACCACACCCAGCCCTACGCCCACCAACACCCCAACTATCACGCCGAGTCCCACGCCGACGAGTACGCCGACCAACACGCCCACGCCCACCCCTACCAACACGCCGACGCCGACACCGACGCCGCCGCCCTACGTCGTGCCGCCCACCGTGCGGCCCTTCCTGCACCTGCGTGGCCACGAGCCGCCCTACACGACGCAGCAGATCGACTACCTGGCCACCGACGACGTGCACTACTACACCCAGGTCTACCTGCACGCCGTGCCCGCCGCCGAGGTGGTCAGCCCACCTGAGTACTGCGAGTGGAACGGCACTGGTTGGACCTGCACGCCGGCAGACAGCTTTGAGTGGCTGGACTATTCCTTTGATGGCGTGCGGCGCGAGGGGCACTGGTTCCCCTCGCCGGCCGGAACGGTGACAAAGGCGTACAGCGCCGCCGAACACACCTTCAACCCCCACCCGCGCTGGACGGATCCGGACTATATCTGGCCGCGCGAGTACCTGCACCTCTACTTCAACCTGCCTGCCGGCAGCACACCGTCCTGTCCGGTCTCGGGCTCAGACGGTCCGTGTGTCGTCTACGCCAGCCGGGCGCCGGGCGAGGAGATTCTGGTGACGAGCCTGCGCGGCCGGGCGACCTGGACCTCGCCCCCGTGGAGCGAGGTGGTCGAGCTGGACGTCGAGTATCCGCTGATCTTGTCCGCCACGCAGTGGGAGGCGCCCTGAGATGCCTGGACGCCTCATCATCTGGTTCCACGAGTTCGCAGGACTGCCAGCCACGGAGTGGGTCCTATGAATACGCGTGTATTCGTCGGTCCCGGCCAAAACGGGCAGCGTCCCTCGGCCCGCATCGTGGCCGTGGTCAAGGCCTGCCCCGGCATCAACCTGGCGCTGCTCTGCCGCGCCCTGAATGGGCAGCCGTCCACCGAGTTCTGCGGACCCTGTGCATCATATTCGAACGTTCATAGGCGGCAGAGGGCCGAGAAATGGGCCGAGCACGACACCCTGCCGGGCATGGTTGCGCCGTACCAACTGCACGATCCGTGCCCCGGCCTGGGATTCGACAACGTCCGCAAGTCGGTCTATGCCCTGGCGGAACGGGGCGTGCTCCGCCTGGAGCGTGAACAGCGCCCCGATCCGCGCCAGCCCCGCGGCTGGGATTGGATGACGTGCGTCTACCACCAACCCCAGGCGCGCGTCGCTCTGGTCGGCTGCGTCGCCCAGAAAGGGTCGCGCCCGGCGCCGGCGGCAGAGCTCTACACCTCGCCCCTGTTCCGCTACGGGCTCGCCTGGGCGGAGCAGCACGCCGACCAGGTGTACGTCCTGTCGGCAAAGTATCACCTCGTCGAGCTCGACCAGGTGCTCCAACCCTATGATGCTTCCCTCTCGACCGCGTCCAAAGAGGAACGGCTGGCCTGGGCGGCGACCGTCTGGGGCCAGCTGCACCAGGTTCTCGACGTCGGCGGGACGCACTTTACGCTGCTGGCCGGAAAGGCCTACACCACCTACCTGGCGCAGTGGCTAAAATCCTCTGCCGCCGCGTGTGAGACGCCCCTGGCCCGGATGTCCATCGGCCAACAACTTCACTGGCTCAAAGGAGAAATCGAACGTGGATAGCGACACAACTGTCGTCGATGAGCTCAGACCCCGGACCTGCAACTGCACCCACTGCCCTGCCTTCAGACGCGAATGTGAAGGCTGCACGCAACCCTGTTCATACAGCGAGTGCAACAGAGACTGCACCGCCTGTCCCGTCCGCTGCAATCGGCGGAATGACCTCGACGAGTGGCTGGCGTCCATCGGTGGTCTGGCCCTCGACGTGCCGCTGCAGCCGCAGCCCCAGTTCCGGCTGGCCGGCTACTTTCCCCAGCTCCTGAATGGACTAGAAGTCCCTTCGGCTCTTTTCTCCGCCGGGGACGTCGGTGTGGGCATCGCCAAGGTGCTGACACCTGGCGGGCGGGTCTCCCACCGCGCCTTGCCGTGGCAGTTCGGCCCCCACAACTTGCGCACTCAATGGCAGGTGAGCGAGATCAACCGGCTGGTGTGTGTCGGCAACGACCAGGACGATCACCTGGAGCGGCTGTGGAAGGCCCAGCTCGCCGCCGGCAGCAGGGCCGAGGACATCTGGATGCAGATGCGCGTCCTGGGGTTCGACTTTGCCACGAGCCTAAACTTTTCCATCTACCTCGACCAGCCCCGCATGGAGCATCTGATCAACATCAGGCGGAGCTGGCTGACGGTCGCCCAGATCCAGCAGATCGGCGCGCTCATACCCATCCCCCATCTGCAATGGGCCTCGATCCTCGACCTGCAGCGCCAGCTCCACTATGCCCAGGAGCACGGCTTTCACACCCTGACCATGAACCTGCAGATGCTCAAGCGCCAGGGCTGGGACGCCGTGTCGCCAGGCTTTCCGATCATCCAGGCACAGGCGCCGGATCTCCGCTTCCTATTCGCCGGCGTCGTTTCGCTCAAGCGCATGCAGGCGCTGGCCTCGATGTTTCCCGAGTCGTCGTTCACCAACACCACCGCCCACTACCTGGCGCAGCGCCACGTGCGCTTGCAGTCGGACGGCACGCGGCTCATCAAGGAGCCGGTCGACGGTCACCCGGACCTGATCCTGGCCGAAAACGTGCGCCGCTATCGCGACTTCCTGGATGTGACGAATGGGAAGAAGCCTCAACCCCAGGCTCCGCAGAGTCCGAGCAGCCTGCAGGCAGCCCTGCACGAGGTGGTCGGCGCGTTGCAGGAGCAGTTCGGATTCGAACAGCAGGCGGCCTACGATGCCTTTGACCGTCTGGCCGCCGACGAAGCCATCCTGCAGGCTTTTCTGCGCTGGCTGCGCACCGGTGAGCTGGAACCCGATTTCGGCGGGAAATTCCCGACCTGGCCGTGTGCCGAGTGTGTGCCGCATCCGACCCTCGGCCAGCTTCTGAGCGAGGGCGCGGACCCGATCGATGCCTTCCTGCACCTGGCCCACCTGGCGCACCAGGTGGACGAGGAGATCCAGGTCTTTGTGGGGCAGGCGGGCTACTGAGGCGGAGCATGGGCTGGTCAAAGAGCGCGGGAACAGGAAGAAGGGGAACCATCCGCTACCAACTCTCGTCGCCGGCGGCTGTGCTGCGCGAGCGACCGCCGGCCGGATTGGGGGGCGCATCGGCTGGTGGTGAGGTCGACTCTAGTCTGCGAGAGCAACGTAAAGCAGAGCAACCGCCGCTATCAGAGCCAGCCGAAGCCGTGGGCCGGCGAGGGAAGGATCGGCGCGCATTGCAGGTCTACGACGTCGCCACCGGCGAGGATCTGGAGACTCCGGTCAACCTGGACAACAGCCTGCTCCAGGTCATGTTTCCGGATCTCCAGGTTGCCTTGGGCCAGGTGCCCGCTCCGCCTCCACGTGCCACCCCGGAACAGCTCGAAGCCTACTGGCAATCGGTTCTCGACGATCTGGCTCGGGACCTTGGCAGTCAGCAGAGTATCGATGGCCAGCCTGCCCTGGCCCTCGACGTAGCCACCGGTGCCCGCAAGGAGGGCCGCTTCCTGTACACCGATGCGCAAGTCGGCCGCCAGGTGGCCGGCACCTTTGAAAAGATCATGGCCTATGGCGGCCTGCTGGCATCCCCTTGCCAGCAGCAGCCGCAGCTCATCGAAGGCGTCCGCATCCTCGTCGTGCCCGAAGGCGAGATGGGCACCGGCGACTGCGCCGGCAAGATGAGCGCGCGGCTAGCCGAGATCTTTGGCAAGGACGGCAGCCAGGCCGGCCAGTTCCGCCTCGGCATCCGCCTCGACGAGGACACGATTGCCGTGGGCAAGGGCACGCTCAAACAGATGGACTGGCGCGACCCCGACTACGACCTGATCCTGCCCGACTCCTCGTTCAAGGGCAATGTGCCTGCCTTTGGCGAGCACACGCTGGACATCCACCTGGGATTTGTCGCCTGGTCGCAGGAGCGCCGCACCAAGCTCAGCTACCAGATCCTGCAGTGGTTCGACCCGGACCTGGTCGAGCAGTGCATCTTTCCCCGTGCCGATACGCAGATCCCGCTGCTGCTCGAAGCGATGAAGAGCAGTGAGGGGGCGCGTCAGTTTTTAAAGATCGAGCGCGAGGAGCGGCAGGCCGAAGTGTACGAGACGGAGCGCGGCGAGCTGGAAGCGGAGGATGCCCGCGAACCGGCGGTCCTCGAAGAGGTGCTGGCCGCCGACGCCAGCGGGGAGTTGATCGACCACCCCTACGTGCAATCCGGGCTCAAGCGCCGCCTGCGCCAGGCGTGGCACGACCTGGCCGTGGGCGGCGGGGTCAAGGTGCCGTCCTTCATGGGTCTGCCCGACTCGTTCCGGGGCGCCGTGGACTGGCTGCCGGAAGGCGTCATCGTCTGTCCCGACCTGCCCGCCGGCGAGGTGCTGGCCACGCGTTACCCCATCCGCACCCGCCACGACGTGCAGATCTGGCAAAACGTCACCAGTTGGAAGGAGCTGCAGAAGCTGGGCTTCGAGGCAGGCAGCGAGGCGGATGAGGGCCGCTTCCTCAGCTTTTTCCTGTATGCCCGCAAGCACGAGGGCGTGGTCTTTATGAGCCACGCCACCGCCAAGCGGGTGGGCGGCGACTTTGACGGCGACAACTTTCAGATCATGCCTGTCACGCCCCACAAGCCTCTGGACGAGATCGCCCATCCGAACCGCGACTGGTCCGACCTGGCGCCCCTCGTCGACCAGGTGCGTCGCGAGGGATGGGGCTCCATGGGCACGACGCCAAAGGTCAAGCGCCGCCTCGCGACCCACGTCGCGCCAGAGCGGGCGGAGGACGTCACTGCCGGCAACCGCAAGTGGCTGGCGTCGGCCGCCATCCACCAGGGTGGGCACCGGGACCAATTCCTGGTGGAGTTGGGTCATCACCTCGACGGGCAGTCATTGGCGCCGGAGCAGAAAACAGAGTTGGCCGACGCCCTGAGCGCCGTGGCCGGCGACCGAGGGCGGAGCCTGGACGAAGCGGTCGAGATGGCCGAAGCCCATGGTTTTGACAGCCACGGCTGGATCGCGCGCCGCAAATCCGATCTGTACAGCCTCGCTCACCGCTACAATCGGGATCAGGCGGCCCGCCAGGCGCTCAAGAACATGGACAGCTCCCTCGGCCAGATCGTTTACACCATCTCGCGGGTGAACGCCGCTGACCGCTACCCGCGCGAACAGAGGGAGCGGGCCATCAGCCGGCTGGCTGAAGAACTGCAGGCCGAGGTGGACAAGTTCAAGTACGACACATCGGCGAACATGGACTATGTGAACGAGGTGCGCAAGAAGGTGGGCAGGGACCTGGTGTGGCTGGACGTGCACAAGGACCCGGACATCTTTACCCGCGAGACCCGGCTGTCGCCCAGCAAGGATGCTGTCTCTCACCTCTGGAACCATACCACCCTCCAGTTCCGCGCCTGGGAGCGAGCCCCTCAGCCGCCACAGCACTTCAAGGACATGCTGCCCTCAGAATTCACTTCAGACCAGTACAACCAAGCACGAGAACGCGTGCGAGCCTACAACCGCACCATCGCACGGGCGATGCAGACCGACGACGAAAAGGCTCTGGTCAGTGCCATCCAGGAGCTGGAAGGTTGGAGTGCAACCTACACAGATCCGCAGGAGCGTCGGGTCATGGCTCAGGCGGTGTGGCACGCCGCACACGAGACGGAACGGCCTGGCGCGACGGCATCCGCAGCGTTCCATGCCTTTCGACCCGAGATGCTGGATCAACTGAAATCGCCACGCCCCCGGCCGATGCGCGAGGTTGTCATCCTGGGTGCTCAGCATGACAACAACCTGGGTGAACGTGTGGTGGAATATGATCAACCGCGTACGACCCGGATTCATGTCCTACTGGAGGATTACGAGGATAGCTACAGCCGAACGGAGCGAAGATTGGCTGCCTACGAGCTGAATCAGGCTGGCGATCGAATTCAGCGCATTGGCTATCTCCCAAAGGATGCGCCGCGGCGTGAGGGCACCTACCTTGCCACGCTCTATCGACCGGAAGGAGCAAAAGGAAGGCAGAAACGAATCGTCGGTACACTAACCCCGCTCAAAGATCAGGATGGCTAACAAATAGCACCGGGTGGAACATCTGCCATGAGCACTCTGATGGACTGGTGAATACAGGTATCAACTGCAACAACTGAATCTTGGTGAGCCATCCTACCCTCTCCACCAAAGCCACTGCCTCCCTATCCTTTACGAATTGATCGAGTATTGGTATAATAGCGCCAGGCACTCAAGATGGATCACTGTTGATTGAAAACCAACTCGACACTTCGCCATCCTGCACCTGTCGAGAACTGAACTGGAAATAGTGAACAAGATGGACAGCGACAAAGTTGAACGCGCACATAGTACACCGGCCTGGCACTGGCTGTTGTTTGTCGGCATCCTGTGCGCGGCGGCCTATCTGCGCTTCACCGGTCTGAATTGGGATGAGGGACAGTGGATCCACCCAGACGAAGGGCACATGCGCATCATCACCAGCGTGATCCACGTGCCCGACAGCCCTTCCCTCTACTTTGACACCCACAATTCGCCCCTCAACTGCCGAAACAGCGGCTACGTGTACAGCTATGGGACGCTGCCTCTATTCCTGACACGGTGGACGGCCGAGTGGCTCGACAGGAGCTGCCAGGCGCCCTCGGGCGGAATAAGCGCTGTCCTGAACAGGCTGCCCGATCCGGCGTGGAGGGCAGCGTGCACATTCGGCGCCTTTGCCGGCTCTGCCAGCGCCCTGGTCGGCCGGTTCTTTTCGGCACTCTTTGACGCGGGCACCGTCGTGATCGTCTACCTGATCGGACGCCGGCTGTACGGTCAGGCTACGGGCTTACTGGCGATGGTGTTCGCCGCGTTCACCCCGTTTACCATCCAGCAGGCACACTTTTTCACGGTAGACAGTGCAGCGACCTTCTTCATGGTCCTGACCGCCTATTTTTCCGTGCGGGCGGGACAGGCCGGCGTCTCGCGCGGGCCTTCGTGGCTCGATTTCGGCCTCGCCGGCATCGCCACCGGCCTGGCGACGGCGTGCAAAGTGAGTGCGGCGTTAGCCGCTCTGTTCGTCGCCCTGGCCGGAGCGTGGTGGTGGCTGCGCGCCGTCCGCGCCCCATCCCCCCGGCCAGTGCTCCGCTCACTGCTTCTCGTGATCCCACCTCTCGTCCTCGCCGGCGCGCTGTCGTTGGTCGCCTTTCGCATCGCACAGCCCTACGCGTTTGAGGGACCCAGCTTCTTGGATGTGAAGCCGAGCCCCGATTGGTTCGAGCGGTTGGGTCAGATCCAGGCGGAACAGAACGGCGAGATGGATCTCCCGTCCGGCCGGCAGTGGACGAACCGCGCCCCCATCCTCTTTCCCTGGATGAACATGGTGGTGTGGGGCATGGGGTTGCCCCTTGGGCTAGCGGCGTGGGCCGGCTGGGCGCTGGCGGGCTACGAGCTGCTGCGCGGCAAGCTCGCGCACCTGGTCGTGTGGAGCTGGGCGACGCTCCTCTTTTTCTACCAGGCTACGCGCTGGGTCAAGGCGATGCGCTATTTCCTGCCGCTCTACCCTCTCCTTGCCATCCTGGCCGCCTACCTGCTGGTTCGGATCGTCGCCGGTTCAACCGGGTGGCGGCGGCGGGCAGGCGTGGGGCTGGCTGCGCTGGTCGTCGGGCTCACGATGTTGTGGGCGCTCGCCGTTTTTTCGATCTATACCCGACCGAACACGCGCGTGGCGGCGTCGCGCTGGATCTATGACCACGCGCCGGCAGGGTCCGTGGTCGCCAACGAGCATTGGGACTGGGGGCTGCCGCTGCCGATAGACGGGCACAACCCTTTTGCCGGGATGTACACCGGCCTTGAGATGCAGAACTATAACGAGGACACGTCGGAAAAGCTGGAGCAAATGATTGCCTGGCTCGACCAGGCCGACTATATCTTTCTTGCCAGCAACCGCCTCTACGCTTCTATCCCGCGCCTGCCGGCCCGCTATCCAATGACGATCAACTACTATCGCAGGCTGTTCAGCGGCGAGCTGGGGTTTGATCTGGTCGCCGATTTTACCTCTCGCCCGGCGCTCGGCCCGTTCCAGTTCCCCGACCAGGAGTGCCCCTTCCCCTTGATGGAAGCGGCCTACGTCCAGCAGGCGCAGCCGCTCGTGATCACACTTCCACCCGCCGAAGAGGCATTCAGCGTCTACGACCACCCACGCGTACTGATATTTGAAAAGACGGCACGCTTTAATCTGGCGGAAGCGCGAACTCTGCTCACGGAAGGCGTGGACTGGAGCCTGATCGCACATGGACTGCACCCCCAAGATGTAGCGCGTTAGCAAGTGCAAGTGTACACACCACAAGCGAAACACGTAAAAAAAGGCCGAAAGGTGATGTTGGACTAACTGAAGACGCTTGTACTTGTAACCGATCTTCGGTTATCCAGCACAACCGCAAGTGGTTCAAAAACGTGCGAAGATGGCAGAGCTTTTTGGCAAGGTTTGTTTAGCCATTTCTGTTGCTGCTCAACTCCAGTACCCGAAAACACCCATTATCTAGCACGAAAAATGTGAGGTACCAGATGCCAGTGGATTGACGAGTACAAAGAGCCATTAATGGACAAGGTGCCGCGTAGTTAGAGTTGTTAGCGATCCAACGCATCGCATCTCGGTCTTTCACACTTGGTGAACAATGGACGGGATGAGAATGCCATTCTCCGATATAGTCATTCAATCCGTCTGACTTAACTACTATGTTGTCTAGCACCACTTGGCTGTAGTCGCCATCTCTCCGGAATGAGGATGGTGAATGGAGTGCCCTAGGTCCAGGGCCTGTAGCATCGGTTATGACAGCACAGTTTTCCTCAAGTCGCCCTACCAGCATCCCGCCTGTTTCGTTGGGGAAAGCTCTTGCACTCTCTTCTCTGAGATAGAGTTCGACTGTTTCCAACACTTTGCACAGTGCAATCTGGTTTAGCTGCGACATATCGAGCATTTCGCGAGACGTTTATTTTGCCTCCAATGTACACCTTCTTGAGCCAGAATGCCCTCTACATCAGGGTTGACTTCGTTGACTAGAACTGCCAGGTTTCGATTCCTAAATTCTCCTTGCGTGACTTTTATCGTTGTGCGTGCAGTAAGATTGGCAACTGCTTCGACATCCAATGCAACAGCTTCTTCCGTAACAGCACCACAGCCGTCTTCGATAAATGCGTGATCAAAGGACGGTGGAATAATAGGATAATCGTGTTCCGCCCAGAATCTGGGGGCATCTGCATAGCAGGCCAGACAAGGATCATTGCTGTCTCGGTGAACAATCACCCTACCGATTGAAGCACGACGATACGTGGTGGCAAAGATGACAGGATGATCGAATGTAACGCACAATTCATTAAGGTACAAGGAGAAGTTGTAATTAGCTGTAGTGTCAACAACGATATCGCACCCTTCCATATAGCTCCTCAGCTGCTTGGCTTCCCAGCTTGAACTCAGTGTTAAGACATTGCAGTCGGGATTGTGTTTTGAGACGACCAACTTGACTGCGACAGTCTTGGGAAGTCCGGTTAAATTGAGTCCGCAGATATGACGCATGGCATTGCCCGGCATTACTACATCGTGATCGACCAGTCGAATTTCGCCAATGCCTGCTTTTGCAAGCAACAGGGCAACGCTACTTCCCAGAGCACCTAGTCCAAAGACAATGACTTTGCAGGATGAGAGCTTTTTGCTCAAATAAGCAGAACGGCGGAGTAACGCTCCTTTTGCTGCTGGTGCTGTCTGGAAACTTGTCAGTTTAATCTCAGTTAGTCTCTCGGCCCTTGACCAAGGTATTTCATGTTTCCTTCTATTCCCATCAGATAACTCTGCCCAAAGAAACAACCAGTGCTCTTGATCTTGGCCGTCCGTATAGCCAATCGCCAAAGGAAACCCTGGCTCTGACAATTCCTGCCCCAGTAGAGAGCGGCAGATTCTTTCGGCTGAACCTTTTTCGGCATCTAGGCCTACATCAATACACGTCAGCAGTTCGGCGAGACTATCAGGTGGCACAAACGGTTTGGCCAAGCGAAACCACACGCCGGAGTGTCGCTTGCTCTGCTCTACGTTGAATAACAGGTTCTGAACCAGTCTTGTCTCTGGTTTCTTATCTCGCGCTAACTCAAGAATATCATTTCCACACGATGCAATGCACGGATGCAACTCGGGATCACCTTGATAATAACGCCAGAGGGTAAACCTGCCATCCTTCCTGTCGTTGGGTGGATTCCATTCTTCCCCAGTAACAACGACCCCTACACAACGCAAGTATCTATGAAGATCAGGCATTTCAGAATCAGATGGCCAGTTGTCAGTATGGTAGTGGTAAAACCATTCCTCAATCCGTTTCAAGAGTCGCTGGGCACTGATGTAGGGGCGCCAACCAGCTTCTGCATCCCACAAGCATAGAGTCTGTTCTATGCTCGGCGATAGATGCCAGCTCGGAGTGAGAGGTGGCTGGTCTACGCAAACTACTGTTGGCGCGCGGTATGGGAAGCTTGTCGGTAAAAAGATCGCGACTTTGTGCTCCGCTCTTTCCAGAGAACCTGTGCTCCCGTTCAGCCACTCTACGGATATGCTGCCAAGCCACAAGCAATCGGTTCCAGGCAGGTCCTGAATTTCTGGAATGAGGCTAAAGCCTGCATCCTGCAACCAAGTCTCAAAGTCTCTACGATGCTGACCCCTCGCATCAGACATTGCCAAACGGTGGCGCCTCCCTCACGTTACTCCTGCTTCCCACGACGAAAGGACTCGACTTAACACTTCCCATATTGTCATGACTGTCTTCGCTGCTGACGCTGTCATCCTCTGGCAGGGGAAAGCAGACTATGTCGCAATCTTCGCCAAAGACTCTTTGCAGAGTCTTGGCACTCTTGGCCAGATCGGATTTGGATTCCTCCATAGCTTGTTCCACTAGTAGAAGGTGCTGATGAACTTTGCGCAGAACCTTGCGTGCATCTTCTGGTTCCTTGGCGATGGGAATCGATACCGATGATAAGTTAGAGATATCTGGAACCTCTGGAACGTCCGTCAATCGGTCTGGATCTGGCCACTTGTCACATATGCTCTGAAACAGACCGTGGATAGCCTCAATCCAGGTGCTTGCTTCCGGGTCGTGGTATCTAGCAGCGAGACACTCCAGCACAAATCCCTTGGGGGTCTTGGTAGAACGGAAGTGTGCTTGTTTCCACGCCTTGAACATCTTTACAACTGGTTTGTAGCTGTGGCGTGTCCCGATAACCGAACTGCGCTTGTTTCTTTCTCTACTGTCTGCCAGTTGGGTGATTGGATATGTATCGTACCAGCCCACCAACTCCTTATCTGCGATTGTCATAGGATCTTCATCTTTGTCAGTTTGGATCAACACAGGAACTATGTCCATTGTGAGCTCGGGACTAGGCTCGCCCAAGTCGTTGATCTCTTCGGGTAGTTTCACATAGATGGAGCGTCGGCGTTGCCGGGTTGATGCTACTCTTCCGGTTCGTCTTATTGCTTCCTGAGTCAATCGCAGGAGACATCGTTGTTCTGACTCATCCTCCCGCTTCTTTTCTCGAAGTATCTCCTTGGTGAAGGTCGTCTGGATGATCACGTCAACATCTTTGATGTGCTGAATTGCAGTGTGACGACCGTATGAACCGGATAGCAGCGTCCTCGCAACATAGGGACCGTATGTTTCGTCTTTTTCTAGATCCTTTCGCAGATCCTCGTGTGCTGTCTTGGCTCGAGTAACTGCAGCTTCTGACGGCTCAATTGTTGACAGGAATTCCCTAAACAGATCATCAAGTGTCGCCACGGTTTTACTCCTTCCTACTCTAGTGTGAACGCAAACCGATATGTTGGATTGTCAAACCAGTAAAGATGAACACGGCCGCATGCCTGTAATCTTTGACCAATCAGAACTGCCAAAGCAGAAGGCATGCGGGCGAAAAGATGGATATCTGTCACACCCATCGCATTGAGATGCCGAATGTGCTTGCCTACCGTATTTGCATAGGCGACTCCGACGCCTTCATCAATGTTGCTTCCACGAGACTCGCAATTGTTGAGGCTTATCTCAACCCACATATCCGCTGTCAATCCTGCCCTTCTGGCGAAAATCTCGACAGCTTTGTGAATACTTACTTGCGTAGTTAACTCAACGATTGCACTATGTCCACCATTCCCAGTTTGCTTCATCCACTCAATAGAGCAAGTCGAGTTAGCAGGTTCGCCATCGGACATCCAGAGCTGTTTCTTAAAGTCGCTCACGTTGACTCTGCGCGCCCACACGCCTATTCGAGCAACCCGAAGATTGAAGTAATAGCCGAGCGCAATCGCCGCGGGTAGTGGGAACCTGCAATCGATTTGGATCCTGGAGCCGTCTCGTAACGACAGAACTGCCCGAGTTGCGACTTCTAGGGCAGGGACGCAAGTCTCTTGCCACTCTCTTGCATCTGGGAAACGATCTATGCCTAGGCACGAGCACCAGTCTATGTCTAGAAGGGCTGAGAACGGTTTACTTGGACTGGTTCTCGCTGTAATGTCTATTGTAGTCAAGCTACCACGTCGCCCATAGCCAAAATCGAACACAGGGCCAAAGATGCGGTCTGCGATTTCATTATAAGGCAACTCATCGGCAAGAACTACGAGCCTCTGAGTGTCACCACCTAAAGATTCAATACACTCCAGGAGTGGCCTTCTCAATCCTTCTGGAAGAACGGCAAACACGGGACAGTTCTTATCAACTTCGCCTACGTGTCTCAGTATAGTGCCTGCTAGCCGTTGGATGGCAGCAGTATCCGATTCATCTTGCATCCGATTGTACTGAAACACGAGACCGTCGAGTGCTCGAGCGGACTGAAACTCTATGAAGATAGTTTGCAGCTCGTCTGGCTTAGGAGTTCGTATTCCTCTTAATTGCAGCAGCGCCTGGAGATGGCTCACATCTGACGATGGCTGAATCGCTCGAAATGCAACATGGAGTGGAATATCAACAAGTTTTTCAACGATGGGAAGTGTGGTAAGACTGGCAAAATAGTCCTTGTAGTAGCTCACCATGAGGGTTGGATGCGCTGCAAGCCGCTCAGTGATGTCTTCCCAAAACCAGATAGCGACTCGGAAATTGCCAGCGCGAACTTCACGATCAGAGATTTGATCAACTAGGATTTGCGTACGTGTATCACGCGGCGCGTCAGTGGCTATTATCAAAGCATCCAGAGAATGGGGAAAGTGTCTAGCATCGTGGACCTCATCCTCAATTTCCTTCTCGTCCAAGTGATGCGTCCTGGATCTCAATTTGCACTGGGCAGCCCGGTAAAGTCCATCAAGATCGATTGGTTTACCATAGACGTCTACTCCAAATTGCTTTTGTCCTCTCCGTCCAAACTTCTGCGTATGCGGGTCTCCCCATTCAAAGGCGCAAAGGTCTCTTACCAACGATTCAAACTCGTCGGCATCTGTTAACTGCGCGAAATAGGTAGTCTTTCGGGACGGCATGTTCCTGTCCTCGGTACCGGTTGTGCCCTGGTTCGTCGATTGATCAAGATTCCAAGAAGCGACTCCCCGCCATTTGTGCTCTATATCTCTCGAAGCAAGATTCTGCTACTCGCAGCGAGTATTCTCTGCCGGTAAGTTTAGCACAGATGTTCTTGAATGTCAAATCTTGTCAGGTTAGGAGACTCGATCTACAAGGAGTAGGTATCGGGCGTGATGCAAATACTAGCTGTTGTGGTCAGATACTCGGCTGCACCGACAGTAGGCATCTTTGGCATAGATCGGTTGAAGTGTCAGATGCCTCTTCGATCGGAAAACAGAGTGAAAGTGAGGTCTCAGAAATATGCTTTTTGACCTTCTTCTACGTTCAGAACCAGGTCCTGTCCAACCATTTCCAGTAGCCGGAAAGTCCCCTCGATCACGCCATACTGCACCACCAGAGCTGTCCACGCCGCCCGCTCGTGGCGCAGGTCTGACTTTTCCGGCAACGATTGAAGCTTTTCTCGGATCATCGCTGCCTGGCGTTCCTGTGAAGCAGGGGTATAGCTGTACCCAAACCTGGACTCTGGCTTACTGTAGCGCTGCCACAGATTTGCCAACTCCTCTTGGGCATCCCGGCCATCGGCTCGACTGCAGCTGAGGCGACGATCCTGAACCCCAATGCGGGCTGTTTTGCGCAGCGTCTGATCATTGCCCCAGGCATCCTGTTTGTCTACGGTCAGATCGAGCACCTGACCGGCGACTTCTACCCATGCATGGGAGACCACGATCTCGCGTCCAGCGGGCTTAAAGGCAAGCTCTCCGGTGCAAAACTCTGCTTGGACGTCTTGGACCTGAAACCACCGGGCAAGCAGCGCGGCGAGCGCATAACAGTTGTTCGCCGGCAGCATGTGTGTGCGTAGCCACCGGCAAACGCGGGCAAAAGGCGCCTGCAAAGAGCGAGACATCTCCGTGGGCATCCGCGTCCGGGCCTCGTTAAAGATCCGGGCATCTGGCTCAGGTGGACGGCTCGTGTAGTTCACCACATCGGCAAACTCCTGGCTCGTAATCAAGCGAGGAATGTCGCCGAGCTTGCGGGCGGGAGGGCTGGCAGGCATGTCCGGCCAAAAGGGGCGGAGGGCAGCCCGAAGGGTGGAGTAATCCACGTGTGCCGCGGTAAAAAAGTAACCCGGTCCGATTGTCGGTGATAAAGGGCCACGCCCGACTACATAGATGGAGTATTGTCTTCCAACCGCTTCGTAGCAGGCTTCAGCGCCTGCACCCAGAGCGTGGACGATCGTGGCCGGTCGCATGGGATCACCCGGTGCAAGGTCATTGTACTGGGCCGGCAAGATCTCGAACTCGGCTTTCGTTTTCACGATCATGTATAGCCAGTGACTTCAGCGAGATGTGGGGTTGCCGTGAGCGAGGCGCATCCGGTTGTGACCTTGAGCTTCGCTCCACTTGCGGAACCAACTGTCTTCGCATGCGGGATCGTCGAGGAATCTCACCTGGCAGCCAGCCGACTGTGACTCTTCGTGCAGAATCCGCACATCTGCATGGTTCCGCGTCAGCCGGTTCATATCAGTTGACCAGACAAGGTCTATCTCACCAGCTCTGACTCTCACTCGTAATTGCTCCAACGCGGGGCGCTCCAACGTGTAACCACCTTGGCCGTCATCCACAAAGACGTTTTCCTCTACAACTTCCCAGCCCTGTGCGGTCACGTGGGCACGCAGACGCTCTAGCTGCCTTGTGATGGAAGGGGACGGATTCCCCTCACATGCCGCCGTACGGGCATAGATTGCGACCCTCATTGTGTCTCTCCTTGTCCCTGCAAAACTGCTCCGATAATCGGTACTGCTCCTTTGCCGGAAGGGCATGCAGGCCAAGAGCGGCCCCGTCTCCTCAAGCTGCTCGAGTAGGGCCTTTCGCTCCTGTGTAAGCATCTCCCGGGCAGGGACTCTTCTGAGCGGTGTTGCACCAGTTGGCTGATTTTGCAAACCTCTTGCTACCTTCCTCCAAGAGACTACTCACCGTTTGGATTGGTGTCTTTCGTCGGCAAAATGATCCGGTCAACCATGCGTTCGGGATCTCGATAGATGATTGCTTGACTGAATTTTCGCCATAGCTGTATCCGCTCGTCCAAAGCCACCGGGTACGGAACGCCCAATTTTTGGTGGAGCGCGGGTAAGAAGACATCAAAAGCTGCTTTGACAAAATCACCCCATTCTACAGCCGCACTTCTGGCTCTGTAGAAAGTGACCAACGCGATTCCAGTCAAGACAAAGGGGAACCACAGCATCTTTATCTGCCATGCATAAATACAGGTTGCGACATAACCGATCACAAGTAGAAGACTCAGAAGAGACAGGTTTATCCAGAAGTCTACTTGTGCTTTCGCATCATCGACTTGCGCTTGATACTCTGTTGGAACCACTGCAAGCAAACGACTCCAACCTTGTATCGACTCAAGGCCGTACATCACTCGGGGATAGACCTCAAATGCCCTTATGGTATTCCCAAAAGAGGTCGGGAGCAACCATCTCTCTTCATCTGGAAATCTTTCTGCCGCCTTTCGCATCAGGCGATTGCGCTTGGCACGGAGCTGCGGCGGAGGTTGCTCTCCGCTCGAAGTGTGGGCAGAATACTCTTGATCTAGTTTGGATATGTCTTCCTTGAGCTCTCTGTAACGCCGTTGTTCTATGCCAGCAAAGAGCTGTACAGGATTGAATTGTCCATATCCTTCCATCAGCCTAAGCACTTCCCGATTGGTTGCCAAAAGGCAAATCCCCCCGAACCATGACACGAGACCGATGATCGCGGTACCGAGGAGGATTTCCGCCTCATTAAGTGTCTTTGTATCTATAGCAGCCAAGAAGCCGAACTCGTTCGCGACCAGAAGACACAGCGCGACGAACACTGCGGCGGGTACAAAGTAGCCGACCATGAAACTGCGATGAAAAACCTCGGGTAGTTTGCTAAACATATAATGGACTCCTTATCCGAACCAATGCGGCATTGGCGTAGAATCACTTGGCCCATTGCGCCAACACACAAGCCTGTGGGCCAATTGGTTACTCGTTGGCTGCGTCCTTCGATCCCGGCTTTGGAGGAGGAGCATCGGTAGTGGGGTCGCCTGGTGGTCGTGAAAGATGCCCTCCCTTCAGCAGGACTCTCACGCTTTCCTCTACGACAGCGTTTCGCATCTCGAGATTGTCTGATAGGGAGGAGGCTAATTGCTCTCTCGAAAGCAGCGAAGATAGCCTAATAGTCGCTCTATGTACTCGGGCTTCCGCAATGTTGCTACCTGCGTCAACAACCTCCAACTCGATTTCACCCGAAGCTCTCTTGGAAGCGATCAGTCCCACGTCGAGCAGAATTTCATCAATATAGAACAGTGGAGGTTGATCCTCCGCATGAGGCGGTTCATGGAGTAGCTCCCGCTTCAATTCGTGTATGAGCTCGGTAAGAGTGATGCCTGCTCTCTTTGACATTTTTCCCCTCCATAGTTTCAAGATTAGATCACGAGTGTCACGATCTGGAGCCTGTGTGAAGAAATAATCCGATGCTTCTGTGCTGTCCCTCTGTCAGAAGGGCAGGTAGGCCAAGATCAGCCCGGTCTCCTCAAGCTGATCAAGCAGGTCCTGGCGTTCCCTTGCCAGGAAGCGAAGCCAGTTCTTTTTCTTAGGGTGAACCCGTCCGATTTCGAGCACGAGCCTGGCAATGCCGGCGATCTCCTCGTTGGGTGAGGCCGCGAGCTTTTTGAGGCGGGATAAGTTCCTGGGCGAGATGTTGGACTGGCTGAGATAGCCCCAGATCTCTTGTTCTTCCTCGACGGCTTGTCTTTCCTCTTTGGGCAGGCGCATGCAGTCCTTGCAGACGTGGATCTTGTGCCCTTTGCCGGAGAACTTTTCGTTGGCCCGCTCCCGGCCGCAGATTCGACAATAGTGCCCCATCGGCTCCTCTTCTCAACTGTGACCACCATTATAGCATACTCGCACTTCAAAGAAAAACTTGACCATCGCAACACCCCCTTTCCTCTCGCGCACATGGTGCTCGCATCGTCGTCAGGCGCTACCGCGCCGGGTGCACGGGCCTTCTCGGTGGCCCAGAACCACACCATAACGACAAGGAGAAGTGCGAAATGGACAACGAGGCTTTGGAGAGCCCAAATGCTCTCCTAGACACTGCACGCCAGGCGGTTTTCCATGCCCGGTCTCGATTCCTGTCAGGCCACACCGTCCTGAATCGTTGGGACATCGAGGACATGATCCAGGCCGCGGCGTTGGTCTACTGGCAGTCGCTGCGCCGTGGCGAGCAAGCCGGTTACACCTTTGCAGCAGCGAGCCGGGCGGCCGCATGCTGCTACGCGCAGGCCATTGTCGGCCGCAATCCCCTCGACACCGTGGAGCTGACCTCGGCGGCTGGCATCAATTGCACGAGTGGTTCGTCCGATGCCCCTAACGACGCCGGCGAGAGGAGCTGGCTGGAAGAGGTCGACCTGGTGGCAGCGCTGACGGCCGCCAGGCAAAGCGCGGCTCGTGCCCGCGTGGACGCGATCGAAACTGACGTCCGGATCATCCGCCTGCTGGCGCAGGGGTACACGAATGCCGGGATCGCGACCGTGCTGGGCACGACCGAAAAGTCAATCCGGAACCGCCGCCACCGGATCAAGCAGCAGCTCAAAGCCGCCTGCGCAAAGATGGGCATCCAACCGCCGGAGTATCCCGCGGAAGCGCAGGGTGGATACAAATACCAGGCCGCCTGGAAGAGGGTGATAACCCGGTGAGGATGGAGGAACCTATGACGAAAACCCTGCGGATCCCCGATGAGTACCGATTCGTGCGTGCCTTCGCCCTGGTCGTCGATCCAGGCGACACCCTGGCTCTGCTGATGGAGGTCGGCGCCCTCAGCAGTGCCGACCTTGCCATCGTGCGCCGCACCCGCGAGGCCCTGATCCCGGCCTACGACAGGGCCAGTGACCTGAAAGACTGGGATCAGGCCCACGCCATCTCGGTCCTGCGCGAGGCGCTGGCCCTGTCGGACTCGGCAGCCTACCTGGCCTACCAGGTGCGACGCAACCACCGGGCTCCGCACCCGGCGACCGAGTATGCCGCAGCCCTGCGGAGTACCGCTTCCTTGGCGGTGGCCATCATCGGCTGCGCTGCCGATACCATGACTGTCTGCCGGCGGCCGTGGGAGATCGAGTCTGATGACCTATCCCTGGCTGAGTGGCGGGAGCGGGTGTGGAAGCTCCTCCGCGAAGCGATCATGCCGGACAATGCGTTGCCCAGGCCCTCGGCATCAAACTCGCCGACTGAACCTGATGCGGTGGACAACGGATTGGGCATCGCTCGAGTCCTCGCCGGCGAGCACACCGATTGGTGCCCTGCAGAGCGGGACGGGGGCGAGCTATGATCACCTACGTTCTCTCTCGGCTCGGCCGCGCCCTGCGTGAATCCTTGGCGCTGGCCGCTGCCCCACCCCTTGCCTATTCTGACCAACCCCACCGAGCAAGTCCCAGGGTGACCTTGACGCGGACCCTCTACCTCGTCCACGTCGACGGCATGCTGCACCGCGTCCGCCGCGACCGCGTCTGCGACTGCGGCGGCACTCCGCAGCGCCCCTGCCCGGCCATCCCACTGGTCCAGGAGTACCTGGCCGCCGGCGGCCAGCGCCCACTGGGCAGGCACGAGGACACCTGGCCCGACCGCTGGCTGCGCGTCCCCCCGCTGTGCCCGGTCTGCGACTGCCCGACGCTGCCCGACCGGTACGTCGACAGCTCGCACGGTCCCGGCTGGCGCTGCACGTTCGACTCGATGCACTATTGGATGGTCAGGATGAACCCTCTGCGGCGCTATCTGGCCGCCCATCCGCCTCGGCCGCGCTACCCCTGGAACGGCGATTCGCCGGCAGAGCAGCAAGCCTGGCTGGAAGCCCACGTCCACCCCCCTCGTGTCCACGCAAAATGTGCTCAGGCGGAAGACGTCCTTGTCCCAGGACAGATGGCGCCTGCCCCGGAGATGCTCCAGTTGGCGCTCTGCACCCCTGCCTGAGCGCCCTTCCCCGAACCCCTTGTCATGCCCTTTTCGCCAAAAGCGCGCCAGAATCGCGCCATTTTCGCGCCAGATTTCCATGCTGGCGCCAATCTGACAGAAAGGAACCGACCATGCCGGTTTACCAGGTGTACTATGCCCGCCGGCCGACGTACGTCGCCAGCGGCCAGCTCGGCACGCCGCTTCTGACCGTCTCTCGTCTGCAGCACACCCACGTCCACCTGACGACCATCCAGGCACAGAACCGCGCCGACGCGTGGCTCCAGATGCAGGGTGAGAACTGGTCACCCCACGGCGAGGCGCGCCCGCTGATCGAGATGCTCGACCTGACCCACACCTCGATGTCCGTCGGCGACGTCCTGCGCGACGAGGCCGGCGTCTACTGGGAGTGCCTCGATCTCGGGTGGCGCGCCGTCGAGGATGACGCCGCTGGGAACGCGGCTGCAGGGAATGCGGCCAAGGAAGCGGACGATGTCCTTCATGAAAAAGCTGCCCGCTAACCCCACGCGCGACCAGCTCGTCGCGTGGAAGATGCAGAACGGCGAATGCGGCCTGATTCGTCCGGATTGGGAAACGGCATGCCCGAAGCGCGGCGGTCCTGTCAATCCCAATCCCGCTCATCCCGGCAAAGTGGGCTTTCCCGGCGCGGACGGCTACTGCACCTGCAGCGGCTGCCAGTACTTCCTCGGGCTCGAGCTCGACAACTATGTCTGCACCCACCCGAACGCGCACGCCGTCGCGGCCAGGGCGCTCGCCGAGGCCATCCGGCGCTGGGAAGAGGCGCAGGGCCTGGTCACCGCCAAGCCGGCTCCACGTCAGCGCATGCCGGAACCCGAGCCGGAGCCCAAGACGCCGGTCCAGCCCGCAGAGGGCCAGCTCAGCCTGTTCTGACTACATCGTTCACCTCCGTTCCATGCCGGCGCCGGGGTCCCCGCGATCCCGGCGCCGGCGCACAGAAAGGACGCACCATGACCACGGACACGCCCATCGTCGGCACCGTCGTCGTCACGCACCAGCTCGCCAGGGGCGTCATCGCCCGGGTGGACGGCCGGGTGTGCTGGTTCCCCAGCCTGCCCGCCGTCTTTCGCGCCGCGGTAGCGCTGCTGGATGCGGCAGGTGGGGCGGCGGCAGCCGGCGAAACGAGCCTCAACGAGGAAAGGAAAGGACCATGACGCAGCAACTTCCCCTGCTGGGCAGCCTGGCCGTCGAGGCCGTGGCGCTCAACCCGCAGCCATACGACAAGGCGCCCCGCCGCTACCCCACCCTGCGCGAGCTCCCCGAGAGCGAGCGCCCCGTCCACCGCATGAACTTTTACGGGCCGGCCGCCCTGAGCACCACCGAGCTGCTCGCCATCCTGGCCGGCACCCCGCACCAGCTCCAGGACGCCGCCAACCTGATGGCCGCCTTCGCGGGCATCGAGGGCGTGGCGCGGGCCAACATGCCCGAGCTGCTGCAGCAGCCGGGCATCGGCGCCACCACGGCCGCCCGCATCAAGGCTGCCTTCGAGCTGGGCCGGCGCTTGATGGTTCAGCCATCGCCCGATCGTCACCAGATCCGCACCCCGGCAGATGCCGCCAACCTGGTCATGGCCGACATGGGCCTGTTGGAACAAGAGCATCTGCGCACCATCCTGCTCGATACCAAGAACCGGGTGGTGGACATCCCCACCATCTATGTCGGCTCGGTCAACACGACCATGATCCGCGTCGCCGAGGTTTTCCGCGAGGCGATCCGCCGCAACTGCCCGTCCCTCATCGTCCTGCACAACCACCGCGCGCCATGAAGCACAATGTTGCAATGTCCGAAAGATTCACTCAGAATCCAAGAGACCACGCGGCAGTCCCCACTGCTTCGTGAGGCTACCCTGACAGGCAGTGACCGGAGCAAACCACTGTCTGAAGCTCAGGGGACAAAAGCGGCAAGGGGCGGGACACCATCACGACCCAAAGGCTGCCAGCCTGAGTCTGAGCATGGCTACGAGAGAAAGCTCCGTTTGACGCCTCTACAGTGCATAACAGGCCGCTAAACGATGGTGATGGCCTGAGCATCCGGGTATCTCACACGTGGTGGTGTGTGGGAGAAAACCTCCAGAAGGGGAAACCGACAATGGCTATTTGGGGTGTAAGCCAGCGGCTGGATGTGACGCTACCAGGAGGTAGCGGACAGGGGTAGAGGAGCAGCCTAAACTCAGATGTTGAGTGCAACATTGTGAACATGGGAGACCTTTTTGTCGGACCTCAAAGGGAGGTCTGGACCAGCTGCGGTTGATGTGACAGAAAGGAGTCGGAGCCGTCATAGTAGTCTGAGGTTGGGAGAGCCAACCACACGGCGAAGGGCGGCAGCTGTGAAAGAGAAACTTTGGAAAACTACGGAAAACGAAAGGGAGGTCTTGTAAAAGTATGGACCAGTCAAATGACATCCGTAAGACACAAAGAAGTTTCGCCCGAAAAGCTTTGGCAGAGCCGGAACACCGGTTCCAAGACTTGTGGCATCTCCTTTGTCGGGAGGATTGGATTAGAACGGCCCTTGAAGCAGTTCTGACCAATAAGGGAGCCAAAACTCCTGGGATTGATGGGGTGAGCAAAGCTGATTTGCAAACAGAAGCTCAGAAAATCGAATTTGTTCAAATCTTGCAGCATGAGCTGAAAACCGGACAATTTCGACCCTCGCCAGTCCGCCGAGCATGGCGACCTAAGCCTGGGAAGACGGAAAAGCGTCCCTTGGGTGTCCTGACAATGACAGACCGAGTAGTACAAGAGCTTCTCAGGATGCTGATGGAACCCATTTGGGAGAGTGATTTCCTGAACTGTTCCAATGGATTCCGACCAGGACGGCAAACGATGGATTGCATTGCTGTTCTCTATGACAGAATCCAACCGAGAAACAAGTATTACTGGGTCATCGAAGGAGACATCCGCAAATGCTTCGACAGAATCAATCACACCAACCTCCTCAAGCTAGTGCAACGACGCATTGCGGATAAACGAATCATCCGTTTGATCGACTGTTTCCTGCGGGCCGGAGTCATGGAAGATGGTATCTTCCATGAAAATCAAGAAGGAACCCCACAGGGCGGCGTGCTCTCTCCACTGCTTTCAAACATCTACCTTCATGAACTTGATCGTTGGTGGTGGGACAGGTATGGAAGCCTGACGCGGTGGCAAAAGACCAAGAGACGCCGCGAGATGAAAGGCAACTGCATTCTGACTCGCTACGCCGATGACTTCATCTTGCTCTACAACGGACCACAGGAAGAAGTGGAAAGTTTGCGAGACGAACTGAGGGAATTCCTTTGGAATGAACTCCATCTGGAACTGTCGGAAGAAAAGACGAAAATCACTCACGCTACCGAAGGGTTCGACTTTCTCGGCTTCCATGTTCAGTGGGAAACACCATCGAACAGCAAGCCGTGGCTACGCGTGACCCCTACCCGGGAAAGTGAACAGCGTCTACGCAACACAATCAAACGAATGACCAACCGTGCCACAACGTGGGAATCGGTTCGGCAGAAAATCCGAGCCATCAACCGGATACTGCGGGGATGGGGAAACTATTATCGGCATGTGTCCAGTTCACAGGTAAGAGGCGAACTGGATTGGTGGGTAAGCCAACGGATGCTGATATGGCTTCAGAAACGGCATCAGAAATTGGGAAAACGCAAGCTACTGGCAATGTACAACATTCGCCAGGGTGGACGCCGTATGAACTGGGGAGCCGGAGAAGGCAAGGACAAAACCTTCCTTTTCCTGCTCCGAGACATCAAACATAGCGTTTACCGAAGTAAGAAGCGAGGAAACCCATATCTGGATGACGAATCCTGCACCATCCCTGCACTGGGGGCAGAATCGCCACACCTGGAGACGTGGGACGGCTCCACCAGCCGCAGGAAAGCTGAATGGTGGACCATCCGTGCCCGAGTCCTACAAAGGGACGGGTACCGATGTCTCAAGTGTGGTGCTATGGAGAATCTGGAGGTCCATCACGTCAAACCTAAAGGCGGAAATAGGATGGATAATCTGGAGACTCTGTGCAACTACTGCCATGTACTGACCCCATCGTATGGCCGGAATCGCAAAAGACAATCGGGTTGAAAATCACAGTGGAGAGCCGTATGACGCGAAAGTGTCATGTACGGTTCGGAGGGGAGGGCGAGTGAAACACGCCTGCCATAAGGCGGGAAGGTGCGCCTTGCCCTTACCCTACCCTCTGGAGACGTGAGCCCCAGTCCTGAAGATGTGGCTGTGACGAGGCAGATCGTCGAGGCCGGCAAGCTCATGGACGTGGAGGTTCTGGATCACCTGATCGTCTCGCGGACGGTCTTTGTTTCGCTGAAAGAGCGAGGTCTCGGGTTCTCAACTTGAACAAAGGTGCGATTCGCCGGCAGCGACACCGTCGACGAGCTCACTGCCCGCGACATCGCCTGCCGGCACCATGGCAAACCAATAACTTACCCCGAAAGGACAAACCCGTGAAACTGCTGACCAAAGAGATCTGCACCAAGCTGCCGCCCCTGGGCAGCACCGACCGCCTGCCCCACGACCAGGTCATCGTCCAGGCCAAGTTCTTCACGCCTGACAGCTCCTGGACCTGGTTCGCGACGGAATTCGACGGCGAGGACACGCTGTTCGGCCTCGTCTCCGGCTTTGAGGTCGAGATGGGCCACTTCTCGCTGGCTGAACTGGAAGCCACCCGCGGGCCGTGGGGCCTGCCCATCGAGCGCGACCTGTGGTTCAAGCCCACGCCCCTCTCCCAACTGGCCGAGTACCGCCGCTGGGCGGGCGCCGCATAGGAGAACCAGCCCATGAGCGACAACCTGATCATCGAGGTGCAGAAGGCGGGCGACGGTCGCACGTTGGCCACGGTCAACGGCAAGCTCTACACCCTACTGGCCGGCTACGACGACTCGCGCGCCGGCGGCTGGTTCTTCCTGGCCGTGGCCGGGCGCACGCCGCTCAAGGTCGAGGACCTGGCCGAGCATTGGCAGGTGGTCAAGAGCGGGCCGGTGACGCTGGCCTTTGCGCAGCGGCCGTTCAGCTATCACCTGGCCCAGGGCGAGGGGAGCGAGCCGCCCTACGGCTGCGACTGGCCCCGGCTCAAGGCCCCACCGTACCACTACACCTTCGTCGGCCCCACGCCAGAGGCCGTCGAGACCCAGGTCCTGCTCGCCCTGGAGCAGTACCGGCCTGACCTCGCGCCCGACGAGGTCCTGGAGCGCGCCATCCATGTGGCCGACGAGGCCGGGCGCGGGCCGGACGCGCTGCTCATCCAGATGTGAGACGGAGGGGCATTCTGCATGGCACGGAATGCCCCTCGTGCTGTGACCACAATCAATCAATGGAGGAAACCACGATGCAAGACACACAGGAACTCACCGATGTTGATGCCGCTGCGGACGCTGCCTTTGAGACCACCGGTTTCAAGGCAGCGGTCTTTAAGCCCATGTTTGCGCACGCCCACCAGCAGGTGTTTACCCCGCGCTGGCTGTGCGAAGCGCTGCCGCCCATCGCCGACCACGCTTTCGGCTTCGACGGCCTGATCCCGGAAGAGCGCCCGCGCCTGAGCGTCCTCGACCCGACCGCCGGCTCCGGGCGCCTGCTGGTGCCGTTCAAGCAGGCCGGCCACCACGTCTTTGGCGTCGAGCTCGACGCCCGCCTGGCCGAGATCGCCGGCGAGGCCGTGGGCAGGCGCGCCATCCGCCAGGGCGACATCGTCGCCTACGGCTCGCTCATCCCCGAAGGCCGCTGGCAGGTCATCCCGTGTAATGCTCCCTACGGCCTTTGGTGGAACTGCGGTGCCACGTACGACGACTATGAACTGCGCTCCGACCAGAACATCGAGAGCCAGCACTTTGTCCTGGAGCTGGCCACCAAGCTGCTGGCCTACAACAACGGCCTGCTGCTCGGCATCTTTAGCGGCAAGTTCTTCGACACCTACCCCAAGGCATACGCTTTTCTGACCAAGCATTTTCAAGTCGCCGCTCGCGTCCTCCTGCCCAAACCCTTCAAGGCCGAGTACGGCATTGACGTGGACGCCACCTTCGTTGTGGCCATCACTGACAGCGTCTACAACACCCGTAAGAAACCCGCGCCGCTGACCGGCCGCTTCGAGGGCGATGGCCCCATGCTGGCCCGGGCCGTGAACGCCGCCTTCGACCAGATCCGGCGGAATTCTGGACATCGCGCTTGGCAGCCGGCCGGGCCGGGCAATCCACCGGTGTTCTACCTGCACCCGCCTTTCCGGCAAGACAAAGTGCCCTTCGTGCCGAATCTCGAAATGACAGTCGACGTGGACGCCGACACCTTGCCCCTCAACCTCACCGCCCGCGGTGTGAGCGCCCGCAGCGACTGGTCATCGGCCTGGCTAAAGTACTACGGCATCATTCCTTTGCAGGCCTACGACGCGGCGCAGGGCACCTACGCCCCGCTGGGCGAGTCGTACGGCTCGCTGCCCAACGTGCTGATGGGCGGCGTGGCCGACAGCCGCGACCGCCTGGCCGGCCTGGGGTTCGAGGTGGCGCTGACCGACCACGACGCGGAGCAGATCGAGCGGCGAGCCCGGCGCTACGAGCGTGACCGGCTGCCGGTGCGCGAGCTGGAGCCCTTGGAGTTTTTGGCGTATTTCGCGGATGGGCCGATCACGGCCCAGGACTCGGCCACGCTGCCTGATGGCGCCGGCAAGGAGCCGGTTGTCATTCCCGCCGGCGCGACCTACGAGCTGCGCAGCCGCTGGTTCCGGCGCGACGAGCAGGTGGGTGAGGGCAGCGAGAAGGGCGAGGGCAAGAAACGCTACGTGCAGCGCACCTACGTCGACCGCGGCTACCTGGTGCTGCGCTTCAAGCCGATGGCCGCCGAGCACGACGGTGTGGCCCTCAAGTCCTTCGTCGTCGAAGAGGTCAACCCTGACCAGGTCAAGGCTCTCGTCGACGCCTTTGGCCTGCCCGAGGTGCCCATCGTGGACAGCCTGCCGGAGCTCGAGGGCTGGACGAACCGCCTGGCGCGCTTTATGGACGAGCACGAAGAGGCCGCCGGCGGCCGCCGCCTCTACCCGACGCAGGCCCAGGACGTGGCCCGCATGGCCTGCAAGTCCTCGGTCGCACTCTTGTACGCCATGGGTGGAGGCAAGACCACGACCATGGCCCACTGGGCGGTCGTGCGCGGCTACCGGACCGTGCTCTTTGCCACGCCGGCCTCGGTGGTGCCCGGCATCCTCGAGGACCTGGGCAACTGGGGCTTTCCCGCCCAGCGCCTCGACCACGGTCTCGTGTCCAGGCTGATGGCCCACAAGCGTCAGCACCGGTTGGCCCGCCAGCGGGTGCGCACGGCCGAGCGGCGTGCACCCGGGTTGCGCCGGCGCCTGGGCCACCTGCTGGCCCTGGAGAATGGGGCGATGGTCGCACAATCTGCCGACTGGGGCCTGCCTGCGGGAGTAACACCCACACTTCGCGAACTTGACCAGGTCGTCAAAGTGCAATCGGCAGCGCTGGAAGCGCGGCTGCAGGCAGAAGAAGCAGTCCTGCGCCGCGAGCAGGATCGCGTCGACCTGGAAGCGAGCCTGGCCCGCAAGCGGCGGCACCTGCGCAGCCTGCAGGCCATCCGCGACAAGGGCAAGGCGCGCGACCCGAGGGGCATCGAAGCGGAAATCGTCGAAACCATGAACCAACTCAGCCAACTAACCAACCAGCTCACCGACGTCTACCATGCCCTAGGCGACGTCCGCGCAGCGCACGATCCGTGCCGGCTTCTCCCCGACTTTTACGTGACCAGCTACCAGGATCTGAGCCTGGGTGACCACCTGGGCATCTTTGAGCCCTGGGACCACGAGCACTTTGACCGGCAGGGCAACTTCGAGGGGACCGTCCGCCAGCTACGGGGCGCTCACTGCACCTGCGACGCCGCACGCAAGAGCCAGGTCCCCAACTGCCCGCAGTGCGGTGCCGCCTGGCGCGGTGAGGGGGACGGCGGTGGGCGCGTCTGCCGCGCGTGTGGCCACGTCGCCTGGACCATGGGCCGCGCCGCGCAGCATCCGCTGCCCGTCGTGAACCGCAAGGCGCCCAGGCGGGAGCAGATCGAGACCCGCCGGCAGCGCATTGCCGCCCTCAAGGAGCAGCACCTGGCGGCACGGGCCGGCAGCTCAAGCGACGACGTCTTCCTGTCCACCTACCACCAGTGGCCCCTCGCCAAGCGGGTCAAGACGCTCTTTTCGTGCGTCATGCTCGACGAGGCGCAGGACATCAAGTCCAAGCTCAGCCTGCGCGGGGCGGCGTCGAGGGGGCTGCGCGCCAACGGCAAGGCCATCCTGACCGGCACCTGGATCAAGGGGTACATCCACGACGTGTTTTGGAGCGCAGGCTGGCTGTTAGGCTTTGGCTCTCCCCTGTGGCCCTTTGCCTACCGCGGCGGCTCGGCGCGCTTCCTGCAGCAGTTCGCCACCTACCAGTACATCACCAAGCAGTACGCGGACACGCTCGAAGTGGGCCGGCGCAAGCTGATCCCCTCGGTCTCTAACCTCAACCGCCTCTGGAAGCTCCTCTCGCCTGTCTCCATCCGGCGCCTGAAGGAGGACTTCCTTCACGGTCTCCCGCCAAAAACAAGACACGTCCACTGGCTGGAACCGACCGGCAAGCACGACCTGCTGGTTGGCCACGTCACAGGTGCGATGAAGGACGTGTTCGAGCGTGAGCTGCGCAAGTCCGACCCGAACATGGGCGCCATCAGCGCCGCGCTGTGGTGGGGCCGCTACGTCGCCTCGTGCCCCAACGAGTACGGCGCGCTGCACTTTGCCGGTGCCTGGGGGCACATGGTCAACGTCGACGAGCTGTCGCCGGCGGAAGCAGCAGCGATCCTGGACCAGATGCGGCTGCAGGGCGCCTACCTGCCGGCGCCGCGCGGCCTGAAGGTGGCCTATACGTTCAACAAGGTGGTCAAGGCGCTGGAGATCGTCGAAGAGATCAAGGCCGCCGGCGAGAAGGTGATCGTCTTTACCAGCCTGCGCGGGCTGTACCGCACGCTTGAAGTGTCGTTCACTGACCGCCTGATCGCGTACGTGGGCATAGATAGCAGCGTGGGGACCCGGCGCCGCAACGACGTGGTCCGCCGCTTCGAGGCGTCCGATGCGACGGTGCTGCTTGCTGGGACGGGAACGCTGAACCGGGGCGTGACGGTCAACGGCGCCAACCACGTGCTGATCTTGAACCTCGAGTGGAGTCCCGAGACGACGCTGCAGGCCGAGGACCGCTGCCACCGGCCGGGCCAGACGCGCGAGGTGCACGTCCACTACCTGCTGTCGAGCCACACAGTGGACGAGCAGATGTACGATCTGGTCGACCAGAAGTGGGCCGCGCAGCGGGCCGTGCAGGACCGTGAGGCACAGCACAAGACGGTGGAAGCCATCCTGGCCGAGGCGGCGCTGGCCAACGCGCAGCTCGCCGTGGCCAAGGCGGTGCTGAAGGCCGAATTCCGCCGCGGAGGCGCGACGGTCGAGGAAGCAGCAGCCAAGGCCGAGGAAGCAGTGGAGAAGATGGCTACGCAGTTAGTCTTTGGCCGGATGCCGGTGGGGACGAAATCCAGACAGCGCCAGTCCAAGCAGGAGGTCAAGGTGGTCTACTTCCGCAGTCTCTTCGATGCCGAGGGTGACGAGGGCCAGGTGGTCGTACCATCCATTGAGCAGCCGGTGCAGTTCGCCATGTTCACCTGGTAGACGTATCCAGAAGGAAAAGAGGGAGCCAGTCGGCTCTCTCTTTTTTCGGCGGGTCACAGCGATGATACGAGAGCCTGGACAACACCATCTCCTACCGGCAGCTTTGCCGGCTTGCCCATAGTTTTGCCGCGCCTTGGAAGCATAGCCTTGCCACAGCGGCAAAACTATGCGTAAACATACAAGCTTTGCAGTGGCAGGATAGCGCTCTGCACCAAGTACCGGTCCTACTGTGCATGCCTTAGGCTCAGCTTTGTCCCTTGAGTCGAGCTCCGAGCCTTCTCTTACGTCAGCGATTTGTCTCTCATACCAGATTCTGGTATAATTGACTGGCGCGAGGTAGACCTCGCTCGATCTTGTGACTCGCTCGACGCTTAACACTAGAATCGCAACGGCAACTGCGATATACACTCCCGACCCTACGGCTGGTGCGGCGGGTTCCTGCTTTGCCGCGATATCGTCGAGGTGCAGGCCGACAGGAGGGCGACTCTCATGGACGACTTGGTTGTGGAGGACATGGCCTTGCCATTGCCCGAGAACTGCCTCGGGCTGATCTCCACGGCGCTTGCCTCGGAGGCAACGCAGGATGAATTCTACTTCTGGGCAGACAGCCGGCGCCTCGTCGAAGCCGGGCAGCTCGTTCGAGTGACCATGCCCCTCCCTCAAGCAGACCCGCGCGTCAGGGCGATGGGCTGGGATCACGTCATGGTCATCGGCGTCGTTGAAGAGGTGCGCAGGCAATCCGAGTCGCGCAGCCTGGGATCCGACCACGCACGATATGACGGGCAGGCCGGGCAGTCGCCCCTACTGCCGCCAGCAGGGTTCACCTACGCCCACTGCCACGTGCTCAGCATTGAGCCAACGCTCTTCGTCCCGCTCATCGAGGGTTTGCCGATCTTCTTGGCCACCGAGGCCGAAGCGGGGCGCGGCTATGGCTATCCAGAGATGGAGAAGGCCGATGCCGATTTAGTTGTCGGCCTGCTCCGCAATGGGGGAACAGACGTTGCCGGTGCAGCCAAGCTAGACACACGCTACGTCCTCGGCGAGTTCGGTGGGCATGTGAACGTCACCGGCGTAGCGGGTACCGGCACCAAGACGAGTTTCCTGATGGTCCTCGTCAAGATGTTGCTCCTCCATGCCCGAGAGGTCACACTCGATCACCCCGCGAGCCCTCTCTATGTCGTCCCGATCGTGTTCAACGTCAAGGGCAACGACTTGATGTGGCTCAACTGCCCCAACGCGCGCTTCGAGGTCAACTCCGAGCACTGGAATCCTTACCGACAAGCATGGGGGGTGGACCGGTTCAACGAGTTCGCTCAACCGTTCTTGGCAGCTACATTCTACAGCTATCCGATTCAGGGCGGCGGCATCCGGCAAGGGCTGCCGCCGGCCACGAAGAAGTACACATGGGGACTGAAGGACGTCATCGACTGGGGGGTCGAGAAGTACCTGTTCAGCACTGAGACGCGGGCGCATGAGCTGATGCAGGGTGTTCTCGAGGACGCTTTTCAGTTCATTTCACAAGAGCACGCTGGCTCAGCCTCAGGGCGCACGATTGACTGCTCCAAGGGCATCAGCAATTTCGACACGTTGATCAAGTGGCTGATCGCGGCGACTGTGAAGGACAATGAACAAGAACCGCACTACTTGATAACCCGGCAACACGATAGGAGCACGATCAAGGCCACGGCACGCAGGCTCAACAACATTCTCGCCGGCGCGCGAGGCGTTCTGGTAAGAGACAGCGCCAGTGGAGAACCCCCGCAAGTCACGGCGGACCGGACAACCGATCCGATCGTCATTGACATAGATGGATTGGAGGAAGCGCCTCAACGATTCGTTGTCGCCTCGGTGATCGAACGACTCAAGCAGCATCGGGAGCGGCACGCTGACCGAAGGCAGAGGTACATCATCGTCCTAGACGAGCTCAACCGGTTTGCGCCGCGAGGAAGCACGGATGAGGTGTCCAAGCTGTTCGAGCACGTGGCCGCCCAGCTCCGATCGCAGGGCATCATCCTGTTTGGCGCGCAGCAGAAGGCGAGCAGCGTTGCTCCGCTCGTCTGGGAGAACGCTTCCACCAAGGCACTAGGCCGGACCGGTGCCGTTGAGCTCTCAGCAGACATGTGGCGCCAGGTACTTCCCGCTGTTGCGCGCTCTCGCGCCGCCAGCTTGGGTCCCAGCGAGAAGATCATTATCCAGGATGTATTTGGCTATCCCATGCTGGCAAGTATCCCCTTTACCCCCTGGGCCACGCGCAAGGATGAGATCGGCACCGGTCCTGCTGAGCCAGGCAGCACCATCCTGGATCGCCTCGATTTCGGAGATTCACAATGAAGATTCTGCACACCGCCGACTGGCACTTTGGCAAGGAATGGCACGGGGTCGACCGCACACTCGACCTGAGGGATCACGTAATCCCCGAGATCGTAGACATCGCACTCCGGCATCAGGTTCAGCTTGTGGTGGTCGCCGGTGACATTCTCGAGGGATTTGGCCGCGAGTCACTCAACCTGTGCTCTCTTCTGTTGCGGCAGCCCATAAGGCGTCTTCTGGAGAGCGGCGTACACGTTGCCCTCATCCCGGGCAACCACGACAACATGCCTCTGTTTCGCCTGCTGGAAGCCGCTCTCAGTGTCAATCCCCTCAGCGCGACCGCGCAGCTCGTCATTTTCACAAAGCCGGGTATCCATCGGTTCGATCGGCTCCAGGTCCTGGGCATGCCTTACTTGAGCCTGCGAAACTTTGCGACCCTGCTTGCCGACCAAAGGGTCAGTGTCCCGGGGCAAGGGGACCTCCAGAACCAGACATTGAGCTCGCTGTTTGAGCAAGCGATCAAGGCCATCATAGAGCGAGACCTGACAGGCCGAAGTCCTGCTCTGTTGATCGGTCACTTTGCAGTCTCCGGCTCGAGCTACACGCCCGAAGGACACGGAGACGACCGCGCATACGCCGGCTTCGAGACCTCCTACGCGCGGGACCTGGCCATCAGCCGCGACGCTTTGCTCAACAGCGATCAGGTACCTCAGTATAACGCGCTCGGGCACATGCACCTGGGCCAGCAGGTGCACGAAACCGTCGTGCCCACCTACTACGCCGGCGCCCCTGACCGGTTTGACCGAGGTGAGAGGGACTACCAACCGCACGTTCTCGTGGTAGACCTTCCCGAACGCGGGCGGGTGGAGGTCGTTCCCGTGCCAATCCAGACCGCAACCCCCTTTGTGAGCGAAGCGATCTCGAGCGGTGCCGAGCTACAGGCTCTTGCCGACCGGCTGGGCGCGCAGTTATCGCGGCGTGTTCTTGGTGACCTGATTATCAAAGTGGGCGACATCGCCGACTATGCACCCCTGCGCGATCAAGCGTACGACCTGTTTCCTCGCCTCAAGGAGGCAAACACTGTCCGTCCCGACGCGCCCGAGTCCAGCCCCTTGCCCAAATTCGAGGCGAGCCCTGACTACAGCCGGATAGCCGACCACAGCACGGTATTCAACGAATTCTTTGCTACATTCGCGGAGGAGGACAGGCCGCATCTCTCCAAGGCCCTTGAGACCATCTTGCAGGAGTTGTCCGATGAGGATTGAGCACATTGAGCTTGAGAACTGGATGAGCTATCCCCGCCGCTGGGCACCCCCAGGTCAGCCGGACAGCACAGTACAGGTGGTGCCAACAATCGACCTCTCAGGACAGCCGCTGGTTCTTATCTCGGGTGACAACGGAGCTGGCAAAAGCGCCATTCTGGAGGCAATCTGCTACGCGCTATTCGCCAAGTATCCCAGGGGAAACAACGAGGACGCGATTCGGAGCGGCGAAACGTCGGCTGCGGTTCGCCTTGACTTCACGTTGCCCACTGCCAAAGGGGACGTGACCTACCGCGTTGAGCGCACATTGTCGAAAAGAGCCGGCGGAACAACGGCTTTGCTGACACAGCTTCGCGCCGATGGCCCTCCCTTGACTCTCCAAAGCGGCCAGAAGGCTGTGACTGACTATGTCGTCCAAGATCTCCTGCGGGGTGTGGAATACGACGCATTTGCATCCGCCGTCTTCCTCCGGCAGGAGGAGGCCGGCAAGTTCATGGAGCTATCTCACGCCGCCCAACGCGCGCAGCTTCTTCGACTATGCCGGCTGGAGATCTATGCAAAGATATACGAGCGCGCACACGCCCATCTGAGGACATTGACCGACCGCGTTAAGGAGCTTCAGGCGCAGTTCGCTTCTGTCGAGTACGCCACCGGGCTGCACCTATCAGCGCGTCGCAAAGACGCGGAGAACCTGGAAGCCAGGCGGAACGGGCTGAGACGGGATGAGGAGGTGGCCAGGCAGCTTCTCGACAAGGTGAAACGTGCGGCCATGCTGGACGACGAGATCCGGCAGGGAAAACAGAAGCTGGCTCAGTGGGAGCAGGTCCTGAGAAACGCTGATGAGATACACCACGCTAGCCGGTGGATCATCGCTTGGGAGCGTATCCACAACACGCTGATCCAGGGGGCCAGGCTATCCAAGAGCGTCGCACGCCGCGAAGGGGAGATCGAACAGGCGCGACAAGACTTGGCCGCTGCAACGCAGGAAGCAGCAGGCAAAAAGATCGTCTACGACAACCTGGCTCTCGAGCAGCAAAGGCAGCTACAAGAATTGAACGATGTGAAAGACGCTCTATTGGCACTGTCTGGTCGCCGCTCCACAGCCAGAGATGCGCTAGCCACGGCAAGGGAGGCCCAGCGCCTGGATCGTGACATTGCCAGTATACGAGCGGAGCAAGATGCCCGGGAGGCTGATCTGGCCCGATTCGACGAGGTGAAGCGCCAGAAGGACTACAGAGATCTCCTGACACGTGCTGAAAACGCCCTGCAGTTCGCACTGCAGACCCTCGGCGAGGCCGAGGAGGACCTGACCGCTGCCAAGGCCAGGGAGACCGAGGCCAATACGGCCGACCGCGAGGCCGCCCAACTTCAGAACCTGCTCCAGGTCAAAGGAGTTCAGCTTCAGGCCCTGGAAAGCACAGCAGAGACCCTTCGCACCCGTCAAGGAGAGCTCCATCGGCAGCAAGATGCTTCCGAGGATGTCATCGCCAACCGGAACAAGGCCGTTGCCGCGGGCGTGTGTCCCACCTGTGGCACCGAGCTAAAGGGGGAGATCGGCGAGCACGTTTGCCAAGAGATCGAGTACCACCAAGCCACAGTGACCGTGGTCAAGCAGGAACTAGTGGCCGTCGCCGTCGAGCTCGAAAACAATCGAGTCCAGATCACGCAGATCAAGGACGAAATCAAGCGCCAGGAGAGCCGCAGGGCCGCGCTGGAAAGCCAAGCAAGCCAGGCAGGTGCCTCAGCCAGGAAATCACGGGATACTGCCGCCAGGCGCCGCCAACAGGCAGCAAGCCAGTGGCAGCAACATCTTAACCAGTGGCGGGATATACCCCCTCCAGACTGGTTGCAAGCGCCTTCCCCTGCAATGCAGGAAATCGTGGACGCGGAGCTTCGCCGGCTGGCCGACGTCGAGGCGCAGTTCAGCACTCTGACTGATGTTCGAGCGACCTACCGGTCGCAGGCACAGGTCCTGGATCGGGAAAAACGAAGCCGAGCCGCTCTGGAGATCGAATCGCCCGTAACCGACGCCCAGATCGCGGAGCTGGATGCGAAGTATCGTGCCCTGGCCGGGCAGGTGGGCGAGGCAGAGTCAAGGCGCGATCGGCTCCAGAGGACAGTCAAGAACGCAGAGGACCAAGTCCAGGAGGCGAAGCAGCAATGGACAGCCGCCGAAAAGTGCCTTTCCGCAGTCGACAAGAACCTGACCAGCCTAAAGGCTTCCCAGAGTCAGGAGCAAGGGCACCTCTCGGCAACCCGGCAAACCCTGCAAACCGAGCAGCGGAGGATAGGGTCGAGCCTCCCAGATCTCGCCGCCGATCTTCTCAACGCCGTTGACAGCCCCACCACCCTCAGTTCCCTGGAAAACCTAGCCCATGCCTACGGCGGGCAAGCGAGTCAGCTTGCCGACCTTCAGCAAGCACAAACAAACTCGGCCAGAGTCCAGACCGAGATTGAGCTCAAGCAACGGGCTCTCGACGATCTGGGTGCCGAGGTTGGATCGGTAACTGAAGTCGTCGCCAGCGAACGCTGGCAAGAGCTGCAGGCCCATCTGACCTCAGCCGAGCGGGACCTCATGGACCTCAACAGGGAGATCGGAAACATCGAGCGCGACTGCCAGCGCAGATACGACCTGGAGCTACAACTGAAGGACGGTAGGAAACAGCAGTGGGCCTTCAGAACGATCGAGGATGCGATCGACCCAGGCACAAAGACGCGTGCTCCGGGGCCGCTGTTTGCTCTCATTACGCAGAGGCTGATGGAAAGCATCAGCCTCGAGGCGAGCCAGATCCTTGCGGAACTGGGATGGCCCATCGGGATCGCCTATTACGACAAGCACGGCTTCACCATCGAGGATCGTGCCCTGAGCGCCGTCCGGAAATACGGCGAATACAGCGGCGGCGAACGTTTTGCCATCGCCATCGCAGTCGCCCTGGCCATTGGCCGCGTGACTCATGGGGCAGGCAATATTCGCTGCCTCTTCATCGACGAGGGGTTCGGGGCACTGGACCAGAAGCACCGCAAACGGATCATCGATGACGCCATAGGAAGACTCGTAGAGATCGGTAGCCGCGATCAGGTCGTCGTCATCAGTCACCTTGCGGATATGCAGGCATACTTCCCAAACCGGGTCGAGCTCAGGCGAGATGGGGATCGCTCCGCGCCAGGTTTACCGGCCGAGGAGTCACTCTGATGAGTGCCCTGTGCTGCACCAACCTCCTCTCGCTTCTCCAGGCCGTGCCTTACCAGGCTGCACCCCTGCCCGAAGAAATGACATCCTTCGGGGGCGACGACCCGCTGGAGGTGGTTCCGAATGTTAACCTTGACTACGAGGTCCCTCGTGACAACTGGCAGTCGATCCGCCCGGCTATCTCCGCCGCCACCGACAGTAGGCTCCCCGTGGCCTTTGTGGACGGGGCCGTGTCCAGCTCCGAGATCGCCGCGGGTGTCCAGGACAGCATGGGCTATGCTCGTTCTATCCGCGCCGGTCAGCTAGGTGTCGGAGCCTTGTCCCTGAAGGACCCGGAGCATTCGAGTATCTCGTGCGACTGCTTCATGGCTATCAGCACCATGGGTTATTCCGATGCTGAGACTGAGCCCCTGCGAGCGGATCTGCGGAACCACCCAAGGGTCTTCGATCTGATAACCTGGGAAGCCACCAGCGATGCCTACTTTCGAAGCCAAGAAGAACGAGAGGCAGCCATCCGTGACTATACCACCGTGCGCACCCGATTGCGGCGGCGAGTCACTGACGAGATGCTCCGGCGCGAGGAGCAGCTCGTCCGTCGGATCGATTTGCCCGCCTATGTGGACGGGCGCTACGTGGATCACCTGCCCGCAAGGAGCGATCAACTTGTCGTGGGTGTCATCAAGACCATGCGACGCCGCTACCTGGACATTTGCAGGCTCCCTGTCCTGTATAGCCTGGAACTTGGGGAACGAACGCCTGCCTTTGAGGTCGAGACGAAGGACGTGCAGGTAGTCTCCTTCTATGCCCGAATCTCGCCGCCACTCGCTGGCGCAGTGAACGGCGTCGTGCGCGTCGAACTGGGCAAAGCACACTTTGAGAACTACCAACAACGTGATTACTCCCTTTTAGATGCCTTGACCGTCCACATGAGTCGGCTGCACACAAGAGATCTCACCTACGCGCGAGCAGCCGTCACACTGGAGCCCATCCGCGTGATAGAGGCGCGTGTTCAGCGCCTGTTCCAGCCGCTGGAACAAATCACGATGAGCGCTCTGAATGCCTTGCGCTAGCGCTCACAACGAATGCCTTGTGCCTTTGCCACGAGCTGCTTCCTTCTGTTGGGAAGAGCCTCGGTGGTTAATCCGTCTCGAGATCCTGGAGCGCAAGGTGTCCACAATTCGTGCGCCGGCCAAGAATGACGATGCCCAGTTGAGGTTGTAAGAGTAGAGCATGGAAGATCCTAGCGTGTCTCAGTATTTCTCGCAGTTCAACCCCACCCCGAAACAACTCAGGCGGCTCACCCGATTACTCAAAGGCGTCCACAAGTGGTGGGGCATTGACTACGGCGACTCAATCATCAAGGCGACCCTAGTTGTGGCGCCAGGTGACCTAGCGCACCTGACCCCTGGCGCGATTCATCTTCTGGCGCGCTGCCGCGACCGCCTTCGAGAGTTCAAAGTTGATCTGGATCGTCAGTATGACCCTTTCCACAAACAGACATATCGAGATTTATTCGATTTGCTCTTGTCTGTTGGCTTGATTGTCGATGCATCGCCTCCAGGCAAGCTCGCAGGGTCAACGACTGTGACTGACCTGCGGCTGATGCTCAGGGCGAAAGGCCTGTCAGACAAGGGCAGGAAGGATGACCTCGTGAACCGAGTGGTTAGCAACTGCACATCCGACGAACTCGACAAGATGGTCGCTGAAGTCATCCTCTACCGCGCCACGCCCGCTGGTGATCATGCTCTGCAAGCGATCGCGGACTTGCAGGCCACAATGGGCCAGGCCTTCACTGCAGCGGTCACCGAAACAATGGCCGACTTCGAAGCAAGCAAAGAGCCTGCACCCACTCTGCCATCAGGGGTCTACTACGACGACGGGGAGGTGCGCATTACTCAAGAGGACATAGACCGTGCCGTCGGTGTGACCGTGGACTTGTCGGGATCGGAAATGCGCGACATCCTTGATCCGATTCCCAGAGAGAGAAAGGGCAAGAAGCGTGGTCGGCTCCTGCCCGAGCTCGAGTCCGCGGCTTCCACAGGCGGAAACCGTAGACACATGGCACTCAGCTATGAGGCGGTTGAAGGCATTGTGTGCGAGATCGAGACAAGCGGCGACGGATTCTTCATCGTGTCGACCACACCTCAGAACGACGCCCCCTTCATCCAGGCAGCTTTCTCGAATCAGCCCTCAGGTCAGTGGCACATAGAGGCGAGGGCCGACCTCACTATTCTGTCTGCCATCGGCTTCGTCCAAGGGAAAGACGATTTGCTCCCGACGAAACGGATCCAGAGGGAAGTCAGCGAGATCGTTATCGAAACACTCCGTACGGCCTTCGACATTGCCCTTGGTGCTCAGGTCTGGGTCGATGTCGAGATCCCGCCTTCTTTGGCGCGCGGCTGACAGACGGCAAGAAGAACCCCGATCCTCGTATACTCTTCGATTGCCCCGGCCTGCCTTGTCAACTTTCACCTGCTAATGTACCAGCGTTTTTGAGACTGCGCAATTGACGTTTAAGCTATGGGCCGCCTCGATTCGACGCTCAATCTGACGCAACTCGAAGAAACTTCTATCGTTATCAGGGCAGTTTCAACAGGCACCGACAGGCGTGCTGATCGACCTTGAGCCAGGTTGCCAGTAATAAACGTCAATTGCGCACTCTCGAACACTATGGACCAGTATAGCACGGCTATTGACACAAGACGGTGGTGTCAAGCCATCCTGGCAGAGGCGGCTCTCGCGAACGCCCAGCTAGCCGTGGCCAAGGCGGTGCTGAAGGCCGAGTTCCGCCGAGAAAGCGCCACGGTCGAGGAGGCGGCAGCCAAGGCCGAGGCAGCAGTCGAGAAGATGGCCGGACAGTTGGTCTTTGGCCGGACATCAGTAGGGGTGAAAGCCAGACAGCGCCGGGTCAAGCCGTGAAGTCAAGATTGTCTACTTTCGCCATCTGCCTGAAGTGCGCGAGGCGATATGACCAATGCTACAACAGGGTCGCGCACCGGATCGCCTGTTCAGTTGACCATGTTCGCCATGTAGTCACGGCACAGTAACTCTCAGGGAGTCTTTGGGCTCCCTCTCATTTCCTCGGCGCTGCAGCTTGTCGGCCCCGCGGTAATCCGGTTAGACCGAGGGTGATGTGTGGCCCTGTTCCGAACTGGAGCGCCGTTGAGTATCGATATCTGATATATCTTGTTGACAAATATATCATAATATGATACAATGGTCCCGGAAGACATGTTGGCAACGAGCAACGGAGAATGTACAGTGAATGAAGTCGCATCTCTCTCTGAAGAGGTTGGCAAAAGAATACGCCGAGTCCGCGAAGCTCTGGACATCTCTCAAGAGGAACTGGGCGCCAAGGCAGGCGTGGCTCGGGTGACGATTAATCGCCTAGAGAATGGCCATCGGAAGCAAGTTGACCCAGAGCTTGTTCGCAGAATTGCACGGGTTTTAGGTTGCCAGGAGACAGAACTATATCCCTTGGATGTTGAGCCCGCTTCGCTTCAAGGCTACCTTACTCAAAGCAATCTACCGACCTCGCTGCGAGCCAGTCTGGCAAAGCTACTTACTCTGCCCCGCCTCGAGCAACAAAGAGTGGGCTCTGTCCTTGAGGAACTCCTGCTGTGGCACGAATCTCGCCCATCCACACAGTAACCGTCACAATACTGCGGTGTTAACGTAAGGGCAGCGGAGGGTAGGGGTGATGAGTATTCCGAGTCAGTTAGAAGTCGTTCAATCGATTTACCGAGCAGACGAACAGGGAGAACCCGCAGCCCTTTTCGCATCAGTTCCCGAAAGCACGGTCTGGCAACACGCGCGAGCAATCATTGATGACTCAGAACAAGGTCATCTTGCTGGGCCAATTCTGCTGCGTGCTATCCTCGATGCATTCACGTCGATTCAGGATCGCGTATCCGCACGCGATGTGTTAATCCATGCTCTAGATCCTACCCTTGACAGTTTGGTGTTTAATGCTGGGCAGAAGGCTGTACTGGGCTTGGCACCGAGTTGGGACGCTGATTCAGCAAGGCTATTCCACGATCGCTTCGAACGTGGATATCGGGGTGGATTGGCAAATAGCGATCCTTTCATTGCTTCGTTAGCACTTGAAGGTATCGTAATGCTCCCTATCTATCAGGGGAATGAACGGCTGCTGGTCAAGTCGATCGGGTTGCTGCTCAACGATTTTCCGCCTATCCCAAGCGATCCTGAAGATGCCGCTCTGCTGCCAGTTAAGGCACTGAAACTCCTTGGAAGATGCTATGATGTTCGTCCCCAAGACACTGTCGTTGTGGAGGCCATTGAAGACTGCGTTGGAGTGGAGAATACAGCGGTTGACTCAGAGGCTCGCTTCAATCTGGGGATCGTCTGGTTCTATCGCGCCTTCCAGGCATCTAATCATGCCGAGTTGCATAGATCACTTAGAATCGCCTGTGATCGTTTCGAACAATCCATCGCCGCGGAGGAGAGCCGCAAGGATGCAGAACTGTTTCTTGCCATTGGGCAGTGCTATATACAACTCATAGCATCCCCCAATGCGGCTGGAGTTACAGCAGCCGTTCAAACAGCACGAAGTGTTCTAACCGAACGGCTCCTTTCGTTTGGCGGGGCGGCGTCTCCAGACCGAATGAATGTTGAGTTCCATCTTGTACAGCTCATCACACAACTCGACCGTTGGAGCGAGCAGCTTGCGACGGCTACCGAATGGCCCGATATCAAGCCTCCCATGGAAATGCTGGCCAATGTCTACGACGCAGTGCGGCGATTTCAAGCCATTGAGGGATTGGTCGGCGTTGCCAGTAGAGTTACGCATGACTTGGTCATGCTTCCGCACATGTTTGGCAAGTTCGTCCAAGTACAGGAGATAGTGGCCAAGCTGCAAAGCGTGCTCGCAAACATGGGGTGGCGAGAGGTTACGCCGGCTTCCGAAATCGCCTTCTACGAACTTGTGCTCCAGGAGGTTCAAGGCGATGTCTACCCAAAAGACGAAGCCGCCGCCAAATTGGACAAAATCCTGGCGGCGGCTGAACGGGAATCTCCAGTACTTGCAAGCACGATCTCCGAGCTTCGCGCTCAGGGACTGGACACGATGGAAATACTGCTGGAGGCCGCTTGGCGGTTCGTCGAAACAACACGAGACGCAGCACGGCCGAGAGCAGTTTCAGGACCTGAACTTGATATTCATGAGAAGATAGTTCCCCAGCTCAGGGATGCGCTGGGCTGGAAGCCTGGTTCACAACGCTGGGCCTATCTGTTACACGCAATCCAGCTTGTCGCACACCACTTTCATCTGCTCTTCTGTGCAACAGCTGGGGAGAATACTCAACCTGCTCAGAATTTCCTGTTTGCTGAGAGACGAGGAACTGCTGGTTTAGGCGAGCAGGCAACAGAGGCCCACCTACGAGATCATTTCTACCAGGCCATGCAATGGGCAAGTGGCGGTGTTTCAGTTTTGCGTGAAGCAGGTGAAGGCATGCCTGGGAGGCCGGACCTGAGGCTCTGCTACCCTGAGAATGTTGACTTTCCCATAGAAGTCAAACGCGAAAAGGCGGACATTAGCCGCGGGCATATTCATGAGAACTATATAGCCCAAGCCCAGTCCTATGCGGCAGGCACTTGCCAGTTAGGGTTCTTGTTCATATTGGACGTGACGACGAAAGACTTGGGAACGCCTCTCAAGCATGAGGCAGATTATTGGTATGTTGACCAGCGCGACGTTCCTGGATCAGAGAGCCCAGATTGGGTGATCGTGGTGATCTATCCTGCCAATCGTCCTCACAGCCCTTCCGATCACAGTTGGCGACGCAAAAAGACATCGACCGGCTAGAAAAGAGTCTCTCCCTCTTGCTTGTATTCCATCTGATCAGCCCCACATAGGTCCAGAAGTTCGTCCCTCGTACTGGCGATCAGAATCTGCACTTGATCGCCTAACTGGTCTGTCAGATCAACGAGCCCCCTCATAACTGCACTGAAACGCTGCTCGTCTAGCTCTGCACTTCCAGGAGCGTCTATGATGAGTAGGTTGGGGTGGCGGCCAAGACCATTCTGGGTGCGCAAGCTCAACAACGACAGGTGAAAGGCAATCTTTAGTCTCAACTGCTCACCGATGTCCATGGTCTGGAAGCGAATGGTCTCGTTCGATTGTTTGACGAACATGTCGAACCGATCGTTCAGAAATACTCGCTCAAGGTTGCCCACTCCTAGAGTCTGGGCTGTGTCAGTCGTTCGGCTCTCCAGAATCTCCAGCACGCCCCGATGGCTCTGAGAGATGGCAGCTTGGAGCACAGAATGAGCGGCTCTCAGCACATCCTGGCGCCTCTTTAGCTTCCTGAGATGTGGACCTCGTCCCTCTTTTGTCTGCTCTCGGAGTCGCTCCAACTGCCCTCTCAAATAGCCCTTCGCATCAACCAGAGTTCGCATCTCGGAGGTGAACCCCTCTCGCTCCTGACGGGATAGATCACTGAATTCAGCTCCATGCACTTCCAATTCCTGCTGGGCCTGTTCAAGCTCCGCAGCCACTTTTTTGTGTTCTCTTCCGATCCTACGAAGATCCTTTCGGAGTTCTCCAACCTTCTCTTCTGCCCTCCCCAATAATACCTGTTGTGCATCAACGGAAGAAACAGGCTGTAGATGACTGCCACAAACGCGACACTGTCCGGTTTCCAATTCTTCTACAACTCGCGTTTGTGGGATCGATGCCTCGCAATGTGGGCACTTTTCGACCTCCAGCCCGCTCAAGAATAGCTTGAATTCGATGGACTCTTTCAACGCCTGGCAGGCTCGCTGTGCCTGATTAAGATCGTTCTGGAGTCGAGTCTCCTCTGTCTCCCAGTCGTGCAGTTGCTGTGTCAGGGCAACCACTCGTTCCGTTGACTGGCTGACCTCTTCACGTACGTGATGGACGAAAGCTGGATCTAGCAGTACGGTTTGCTCTGCGTCAATGCGCTCAAGCCGGCTCTCCACGTGCCGCAACTCGTCCTCCAGCCTGTTGATTTCGTCACGTATCCTGGCCGCATCAACCTCCACCCGCTTTCGTTCGAACTCGTAGTCCTGCTGTGCTCGCAGTTGCTCTGCCTGAGCCTTTGACAGAGCTTCCAGCAAATGCATGTCAAGATAGGCGCCCAATGTCTTCTGGTGGTACTGCCCATTCGTGCTGCGGCTCGGGAACAGATAGTCAGAGTAGTCATCGGCGCTAATGAAGAGGGCTTGCGAGTAGACATCCCACGAGGTCACCTGTGATGTTAGCGTCATGGTGTGGCGCTTCCACTCCAACCCTTCGAGAGGGGAAAACCCCATCCGGCTGCCAAAGAATCGGTCAATAGCTTCAGTCATAGCCGGCTTGCCGCTGAAAGATTCGACACTGCCCACCGGTTCTTCAGTGCTTAATGCCGAGTCCAGTGGTTGGGCGAATATGCGACCCGAGACTTGAGAGCTGGGGCGAGGGGAATAGCGTATGGTATAGATCCCATCCCCAGAAATGTCGATTTCGACAGCGATGTCCTCCAACCAGGTTCGGACGTCAGGTTTGAAATTAGGCTCAACTCCTGTAAGCGCCCAAACAATGGTTTTCAGGACTGTGGACTTTCCTGTGCCATTCCCTGCCACCCAACCATTCAGTCCTGGCCCCAGGGTGCGATGATAACTGAACTCAATGGGCTCCAGTCCATGGGACTGCCACTTGCGACCACGAATCCACAATTGGCGAACCTGTAGTTTCTTGGCTGTACCGCCTTCACCTGTTGGCTGTATCAATCCGGCAATGCCCACTTCGCCGAGTATCTCCTCGATGATTTCGGTCGAAATGGGATCGCGACGGCCCCTCTGACCTGCAAGCTTCGCATCCACCTGCTTAACCAGTTCGTTGAATGTAATCATAGAGACTCTCCAAATAGTCGCTCAAATCGCCGTCGCACCTCGGCCTCGACCGGAACGATCATTTCACGGTAGGGTGTAGCTGCATAGTTTCCTTCAAGGTACTGTAGCCTCCGGATCTCAAAGCTGTTCAGGTGTCCAAAGTAGGAGTTGATGATCCGACATCGGTCTGCATACCATTGAGTCTCGGGGCACTCCTGTAGCATGAGTTGGACAGCATCGTATCCCTTCCGGGTCAGGATGTACCGGGTGCGATGCCCTCTTTCTACAATCCGGCGATATGCCAGATTCCTACTGGTGAGGAAGACCATCACGTTATCCAGGGGCTCGTACGCGCCTCTCAAGTACTTGAGCATGGGCACCCAACGGAGAACGGGCTCCCGTTCGCGAAAGATTTCGCGAACCAAGTCCTTCACGTCGTCCATGCGGCCAGCTGCAACGAGCTGCCCATCGGCTTCACATCCCCGCAGCAGAGCAGCCGCCAGGTGGTCGGGATAGCGAATCCAGAAATCTATCTTTTGCAGCTTGCCTTCCGTCTCAATGACGTGAGTATCGTCATCGGTCAGACGGAAAGAGGGTGTGTAGGGATGATCTCTGCAGAAATACAAGATCAAGAGGATTCTGACTGCATGGCGCTCAATCGTATCGTGCCTGGTTAAAGGGTCCATCACATTGTCGCCCCTGACTGGCTGGCCAACCTCACTGGTGTTTCGCTCCATTGAGAAAAGAGGAATCATGGCACAGATTCGTCTCTAGCCGCCTGAAACTTCGCTGCTATCTGCTGCTCAGCATTCCCTACCACGGGCGGTTTGCCAACTCGATCAATTCTTCGATAGTATGGCACTGTGAAGTCGGATTCGTAACTTCACCCGCGACAGCCACGAGAACTTTTTCCAGCAACTCCTGCAGTTCCTGACAATAAATTGCCATGTCACTGGCTTCTCGAAAAGAATGAGCTTCATGTACTATCAGGTTACGTCTCACATACATGACGTGCAATCGATATTTGCTGGCAGCGCGCCGTTGCTCCGTTTCCGCTTTGATCGCACCTGCATCGATCCCCTTTACTCTCGAAGTCCAATCTTGAATTACCTTCGTCGACGTGCTATGGGCGGCATTGGCGTACTGTTCCAATCTGACGACGTTTTCAGTGTCCAACAACACATGATAATAGTGATCCCATCCAGCAAAGTTAGAATCCTGCTCTACACTGCTCAACAAAGCGGGACAATCTTTGATGCTTTGGATCGCAGCCTGCCAATCTTTCGTCCACCATAACCAGAAGTCCCCCAGCACTCCTCGACCGGTGATCTCTATTTGTGGCACCTGCTCCAAGAGCAGGCGCTCTATTGCCCTCTCTCCCCTGGCAAACATGCTCTCAAGAGCGATCCAATGAAACAAGAAGCTTTCGATAGGGTCATCTTGCCATCTACCCATTCTGTACCAATGCACCGCCTTCAGAAACAGCTGCTGGATCTCGGACAATGATGAAGCGGCGGTTTCGCTTTGCAGCAGTAGGGCATCGTACGACTCGAGAATCTGACGATCTTTCGGTCTGATTTCTTTCACGGTGGTTGGCTTGGTGCTAGCAGGAGCGCTAACCTCTCCAGACCAGTAGCCAGGAGAGGTTCTCGGTATCTCGAGGACTTGGGGTAGTATTCGAGGATTGAGTCCACCGAGGTCGCGCCCAACCGAGAGTGCAAACGAGACCACGTCCAGCGCTTCCTCAGCCCAGGCGTGAGCCTTCGCTCGTGCAGTGAACTGGCTATTGGCCTTAACATCTACGCATATCCCTGCAAGGTTTTCGAGAGATTGCGCTCGGGGATAGAATGTCTCTCCTTCACCGAAGTCGTACACTGTGGGATCGTAGACAAGTACCTCGCCCAGCTTCCACTTGGCACCCGCACAATCCAGACCTTGGACCTTATAAAACACCAACCACTCCTCAAATGGCCGATTGAGCTCCTGTGACAATGCATCTACCAATTGAGACAAACATGCCCCAGATAGATCCTTCCATGGCAAGGAATAGAATAGATGGAACATCTCTGCATACGCAGGTATGGCGTCCCGCCACTCTCTCCAGAGTTTCTGCATCTGCTCAAAGCGCTTCATGTCAGTTGCAAGCGAATGAGCTTCGTTTGCATCAGCCCTGCCTACAGGTGGAAAAGTCATGGGCTTCAGGTGGTCCCACAACGCTTCTCGGAAGCTTCTTTTGCAGACCAACTCCTGGCTTGCAGAAAGTGCAGCTTCTTGCGTCCATGGTTCAGATGATGGAGCAAGTTCAAAGATCGAATGTAGTTCGGATGATAGCCAATTCCCCATCCTGGCAAGTGATTCCATGGCATGCGGTTCGTTTGCCCAATCAATCGCAGGTAGCATTTCAGATGTCACTCTTGCGAATGGAGATGCGAGCGATTCTTCAAGGACATGTTTTGCGGACCTATATCTGGAGTCATCATCACTGGTTCTAATGTTGCCAAACCTGCATGCTTCTATGACTTCATCAACCAATAGATGCGCAAATGAAACAAGGGGCGTGTCCTCACAAGACTGCAATTGCTTCTTGAACTCGACGTGAAGGGCATGGGCGTACAATGCCTGGGCATATCTCTCCGCAGCAAACATGGCCAGCCTTTGAGATGCAGGGTCACACTTCTCAGGTGCTGCTCCTTCTGATGTTTGACTCTTTAAGGAACTGGTGGTTACCTGCACATTTGCTACCTGGGCTTGGATCATGCGAATCAGTTCGTAGGCGGAGAAGTGCCAGAATCTTGAACTGGATACATCAAACAAGCTTTTTGCCTCGGACACGGCTCTGTAAGCCGTCATAATGCTCGATCCTTGCTTCCAGATCCAGTCTACGGCATCAGCAAAAGCTTGCGCAAGGGCTGCAGAAGCCACTACAGCCTGATCACCGTGCTCTGCCAGAAGATATCTCGTATACTCGCGAGTGAACACATCTCGTGGAACTGACTGAAGGTCTTTGGGCCGATGTCTCTTCAGTGCGAGTTCGGCCAACATATACGATATGAGCCGCAGTGTCGACCTGTCATACCCTTTTCCTTTGGCAAGCTCCTGTTTCAACTCTGTGTATAGAATCTCGTTCCAATCAAGGTGAAGCAAATCTGTAATTGCTGTCTCGGTGCCAACAATGTCGAAGTGACCCCTGCGCACTTCTTGCTCTAGCGCGCCAATCTCTGTCGGGTAATGCTTGCGAAACATTGCAATCCGGCCCTGGGCATCATTCACGAATTCTTCCTCAAGCAACTCGAGCATTTCGCGAGCCCACCCAGATTCACTTCTCTCGATCCTTCCTTTGGTTCTTTTTTCTGGGCTGAGGCTTCGTAGCTCTGCAAGCACCAATTCCAGAGCATTACCCAGTGTACGCCCAAGAACGATGTTCTCAGGTTTCTGCAAGATATCATCTTCCCAGTCCTTAAGCCAAGCCTCAACACTCTCTGCTGTCTCGTAGTTGAAGGTCATCCGCATTCGCATGCTCCAATCGCTTGTGAAAGCAATCTCGATGAGCTCACGTGAAGGAGTGTCTATGTCTCCTCAAACCCATAATGCTCAAACTTCAACGTCCGACTGTTCTCACTCACCGTCCGGATCGTGCTCTCCTCGAACCCATCCGCCTTCCTGGCCTTGATCTCGATCGTGATCTCGACCTCGCACCCCACCTGGCTGGTCAGCCGCTGGATGACCTCTTCGACGATGAGCCCCATCTCCTTGTTCACACGTTGCGGCTCGACCGCCACCCGGCCATAGTAGCGCGAGATCATCTTCTCCACGGGCTCGGGCTTCTCATCTGTCGTTTGCCCGCCCTCGCCAGAAGTCTTGGTCCCTTCCTTGCCTTTTACCTCGACCTTGACCTCAGGCGGCGCGGCCATGTGCTCCGGATGCACCAGCAGGCTCCGATCGTCAAAATAGACTGTCCCCAGCGTGCGCAAGACCAGTCCGGTATGGTACCCTTCCGGGCTCTTGCCCGTAGCATACGCAAACGGTGCATCCAGCCGGCCGACGCCGTCCTTCACCGCCTTTACCAGCACCTCGCGGTCGAACAACCGCGGCAGATAGCAGTACTGGGCCAGGTACTCCCAAAGCTGCTTCAGCCCGACTTCCCAGCCGCGGTCCTCGCTCCAGATGTAGCGGTCCAACTCCATCCGCAAGATGTCGGGCGACCAGTCATAGATCAGCAGCCCGTCGTTGCGCAGCCGGCGGGCGGCCCGGTCGTAAAAGCTGTCATCCCCGCTGATTTTGCTCGCCTGGAACTCGACCGGCCCCAGAGGCTCGGGCTGCACCGGCACGAGAAGCCAGTTGTAGGCGCCCCGCACCCGCAGGTCCACCGTCTCGTGGGCCTTGTCCAGGCTCGTTTTGACCTGGCGGCGTTGCTGGGCGTCCAGGTTCAGCTCGTCGCGCTCGTCCTGGATCGACTGCCACGCTAAATAGTCGCGCACCGCGAGGCGCAGCGCCTCGGCGTCCCCCTCGTCGGCGGCCAAAAAGACGAGCATGTTCTTGCACAAGCGCTGTGCCGTGCCGCGGCTGTCCAAGATGCGCCGCGCCTGCTTTAGGGCCTCGGTTCCGCCCGTCACCCGCTTGTGGGTCGCGTCGGGGTGCAGGACGACGATCCGCACCCGGTCCTCGTCGGCCACGTCAGAGGTTTCGGGTGGAGCGACGTGATGTCCCGCAAAGTCGCGGTTCTTGGGCACGCCCTTCAGCCGCGTTACCAGCTCGGCGTTCACCTCTTCGTCGCGGTATCCCTGCGCGCGGTCTCGTGCCAGCTTGTTGACCGTCGGCCGCGTGTCGTACCAGTAGCGGCTGCCGTCGGTGTAGAGGTAGGTGAGCTGCCCGCCCATGCGTCGCAGTGCGTCGCCAAAAACGGCTGCCGGCTCGCCCGGCTGGCTGCAGCCCAGGCGCACGCGCACCTCTTCCAATCCTCGCACCCGCTGCGCTGCCACCGACGGCGCGCTGCCCACAAAGATCGTCCGCGCCACCCGCCGCGCCGCGTTGTAACGTCCCAGGGCGGGCACGTTGGCGTCGATGGCAAAGGGGCGGGACTCGGGGCCGTCAATGTCGGTGTCCATGACCGCCGCCCAGAAATCGGGCAGGTAGCGCAGCAGCTCGTTGCGCACCGGTGTAGAGTCGAGGGGCAGTGTGCCGGGCAGGATCAGCAACGACTGGTCGCCCCGCGTCCACAACTGGTGGATGACGGCCGCCATCAGGCGCAGCACGCCGCGGGTGCGCTGGAAACGATCCAGCGTCGACCAATCCTGGTAGAGGCGGTCGAACAGCTCTGGGTGGATGGGATAGGCCGCCCGGACGCGGTCGATGTAATCGCGCTCGGCAACACCGGCAGGAAACTCGCCTGCGGCGTTTCGGTACATGTCGCCAAAGGCGCCGACCACGGCGTCGCGCGCCGGGTAGTCGATCTCGGTGGCGAACAGGCGTCGGCGCACGATCTCGAAACTCTCGGTAGGCGTCACCGGCTTCCACACGGATTCCAGCCGGCCGACGACGTGCGCCAGGGCGTTCAGCACCGCCTGCCCCGCCTCGCCGCCGATCTCGATGTCCGACTCGGGCAGCGCGATCAACAGCATTGACTCGGGCGAGCGCTTGAGCGCCTCGGTGAGCGCCTGCATGAAGGTCATGATCGAGTCGAACGAGCCGCCCGGCAGGTCATCGACTCGGTACAGATTGCGGGCGTAGGCCACCAGCTCGTCGACGATCACCAGGCAGGGGCCAAAGCGGTCAAACAGCTCACTCAGCGTGTTGGCGCCGGGGCTGACGCCCTTCAGGTCCGACTGTTCCACCACCCTGTAGCCTTCGACGCCGCCCAACTGGTAGGCCAGCTCGCCCCACAGCGTGCGGGCCGTCGCATCCGGGTACTCACGCGGCCGGGACGGGTCGAGGGCGGTGCCGACCAGGACGGCGATGTTGGCCTCGGGCAGATCAACGTCGCCGATCCGCTTGCGGATGCGGTCACCGCCCGGCACGTCTGCCAGCTTGATGCCGCCCCCGCAGATGTGGTACAGCGCCAGCATGCTGTGCGTCTTGCCGCCACCAAAGGCGGTCTGGAGCTGGACGACGGGCTCGCCGCCCTGGGCCGTCAGGCGCTGGATGCCGGTGATGAGCAGCTCCAGCAGGCCCTCGGTCAGGTAGGTGCGCCGGAAGAACTCCCGCGGGTCCTGGTACTCGGCCTCGGCCGTGCCGGCCAGCACCTGGGCCAGGTCGGCGGCGAACTCGGCCTGGATGTAGCGTCCGCTCGCCACGTCGGGATGCGGCTGCACCACCTCGCGCCACGGCTTGAGGCCAAAGGTCGTCGTGATCTGATCGCCCTGGACGACCGTCTTCTTTTTCGCTTCCTCGGCCTCGGCCTCGAAGCGCTGGCGCAGCAGGTCGCGGCCAATCTCGTCGACGCGTGCCGCTTCCGGGGCGGCGCTAACCATCTTGAGCAGGCGGGCGGCTGTGTCGGCGATGCGGTAGGCCTCGTCGTTGGAAAAGGCCGCTTGGTGCGCCCAATCGTTGCGCGCCTCGATCATCTCGCTGACGTAGGAGCGGCCGACATGCCCCAGCTTGTCCTGGAAGGCGTCATTCCAGCGACGCCACATAAGGTGTAGGCAGGCATGCGTGTCGAGCGCGTCGAGCAGCGCCTCGGCCGACGTCCAGGCGTCCGCCGGCAGGCCGGGGTAGCCGGGCGTCGTCAGCGCTGCCTCCATCTCTTCGCCGTACCGCTGCCCGTACGTCTGCCGGTACTCACGAATGACAAAAGGTACCAGGCCATCCTTCAACGCCTGCATGATCCGTCCTACGCGCTCTCTATTGCTTAGTGCCATTCGACCCTCTCGTACGTCCGTTGAGTTGCGGCTAATAACCGGAACCTCTACGCTAGTTGCGTGCAGTGATTTGAGCGATCACATCGAAAATGTTCCGAAAAGATCCAAAGTCAAAGTTATGAAACCCTTCGACTTGACCAAGTACATAGTCGGCAAACTGACTCTTCGACAAAGCAACGTTAGTGTCGCCTCCTGCAAAGACGTGGCTGTCAATAATCGAGACCTTCGAACTTTGCAGCTTACTGGGATAAGAATAGGTTACTGGGCTACCATCTTTGGCCCAACCCGATCTCTCGCTGAACTCGCTGCTAAGGAAAAGGCGTCGACCATGCCGATCCTGGCGGGTGATCTCCTCATCTGTGTAGTAAAGTTCAATACACATCTCAGATACATCCGGTCGATGGTCAACGAGAGGAATGGCAAAGGAGTACACGCGATTCCCCCATTCTTTATAGGGTTTGTCTTTGCCGCTAATGTGTTTCAAGACCACTGAGTCATCGCGATCAAAAATGAAGATAGTTTTTCGATCATTCGGTAGTCTGGAGTACTGCTCACAGAGTTTTCTAAGCTCTGGGCCTCCCATTGGAGTATCATCTCCATACTCGTGGAATTCCACCCGAAGCGTTTGATACATTCCGCAACTTCGGAATGCCTGCAAAGCAGCTTTCAAATGCTTGCTATCCGTCTTTCCCTCTGTAACAACCAAGGCTCGAGTCTCCTGCTCTTCCTTGACGGTTGCAGCGTCACCGTAGTATGGGTACGACACGAGTGAAAGACCTCGGGAAGCAAAGTTCGGTTGGGGCAGATCATGACGAGTCTTAATCTCTCCATCTTCAAAGGAGCTGAAAGAATCAGACCATGAAGACAAAATCAATACTTGGTCTTTGACTGCGATGAGTCGGAGAAGCCTAACGACAATCGACAAAGCTGCGCCACCGAAAGCACTAAGATTACTGTCAAGTATCAAAGGGATAGAGTGTGGAAAGTTCTTTCGTCTTAGAAATTCCTGAAGCAACGTTAGCAGGTTGCGTTGGCCCCATGACAGAAACGCTGGGAAGCTGCTCTCCCGACCCCGTACCAGATTTCTCAGGTTGAGGACGAACTCCCGAAGTAAGTCGTCTTCGAGCAAAGCCTCATCGAAAAGATCAAAGGCAAGCTGTGGCACATCAAGTGCAGTCTCCAACTCCAACGGAATGACCAAGGTCGGTGCATTCGACCCATCGAGTAGTCTTACGAGCTTGCGATGCAACATCAAAGAGCTTCCAGTCGCTCTCTCTGGCGAATGCGTGCGGGTTAGTGGGGAGCTGATCATTCTGTTCCAGTGCATAGTGCCAGCACTGTCAATACCAACTTCACACCGAAGAGTCTCTGCGCTCTTGTCATCTGCAAGCACAAGCTCAACTATGGATGGAGTAGCTGTTGCTTCGTCAGTGTGATAACTTACATTGCACGTCTCCCCGAGTAAAGCAAACTGAATCGCACCGACTATCTGAGTCTTCCCAGATCCGTTGTATCCAAAGATCGTGTTAATGCCATTGGGGGCCAACTGCAGCTGAATCCCTGCTATTGGTCCAAAATTGTGCACGTAAACAGAATCAAAATACATCCTGAACACCTTTATAGAATAACAAACCCTCAGCCACCCATTTCCGGCTTAGAACAGCGATAAGTTTATCTCCTTGATCCGCCAAGCCATGTTAGCAACGTGCTGCTCAGATTCTTTAGAAAAGCGCTGCTTGCTGGTACTGCTCCTTGAATGTTCGCGCCTGCTCCTGGCTGGCACTCCAGGAGATGACCAGCGCATTGTAATTGCGGGCGTGCTCCGCCCATCCCTTCCGTTCGCAGATGCTGTACAGCCGGTATGCTAGTTGCCGCGCCTGGGCAGCCAATTCTGATGGCATCTTGGCGAGGAGCATGGCTGCTCCCTCCTCTCCATACACATTCAACCGTTCGACGAGATGGTGGACGGTTTCCCATACGGTAAGACGCCGGTCGGTCCTCGGATCCCAGGCGGGATCGAGCTCGGCCCAGCGCCGTAGCCGCACCTTGCCCGCGCCAGATTCCAACACGCCGGCATGGGCCAGACCGTCGACACTTGTGTTCTTGGCTCGCGCCAGCACGTCGGCCTGGCCGAACGGCCCTTCCCGGAAGCCGAACTGCTCGAACCAGGCCACGGCAAAGCGCGAGTCTTCGTCGATGTGGCCCTCCTGTTCGGACAGATATGCGTCCAGTTCTTGGTTGATGAGCTGCAGGGCGGTGCGCACTGTGAGGCGGTCACCGTTGGGTTCCAGGACCTTGGCGTAGCGGCTGTAGATAGCCATGCCCGGGCCGATGCTGGCCTGCGCTAGATCCACCGGGGCAATGTTGCCCGATTGCATCTCTCGTAGGGCGGCCGGCAGTTCACGGCGTAGGGCGTTGACGAACTCGCGGCGAGAGGTCATCTGGGCATCATCCGGTCGTAGGCGACAAACGAGCACAATAGAAGATGCCAGAGCATTAGTGCCACTGGCAACAAGACGTCCGGATCGCTCTGTGCGCATAGGCCAGGTACCAACAATTCGAAAGCCTGTTTGGACTAGACCGGTCAGCATTGTTTCCCAGCCGGTACTGGTCGTACCTTCGTTCACCACGATTTCTTGCTGCTTGAAGGCATAGTAGACAGTCAACGGATAGTTAGGCTGTACAAAGCGTCTCATTTGGGAAAATGACTTCATCAGCCCCGTTTCGAAATGCTCTGTAGCAGCATCTTTGTCCCCGCCATACCGGTAGGGATCTGCGACTAACTCGGGTGTTTTGGGAACAAGTAGTGTGCTGAAAACGTCAGGGAAGACTTCGTGCAAAGAGGCTCGCATCCAGATATAGAAATAGTCGGACAAATCGGCATAGCCGATATTGTCGTAATAGGGAGGATCAGTTGAGATCACCGTCGTCTGCAGATCGTCCAACTGAGTAGCATCAGCCTGAATTGCTTTTCCCGAAGCTGGATTTCGGACCGAATTGTCCACCGCTTTTGCTATGAACTCCAAGTTGCCAAGCCAGTTTCCTCCGGACGAACTAAACGGGTTCGCCTCAGCATAATCCCATACCATTGGTAATGCTTGTCTTCCAAAGACATGTGCCACCAGCTCATTTTTGGGCTGATTTGCCCAAATCGCCAAACTTCCCCAAAAATCAGCGCTGCGATCTACGGCGAACGCCAAGTAGACACTTACCGCTTCGGCATAGGCCCAGGCGCCGGTACCACTGTCTCGCAAGGAGATGTCATCGTCAGACATGCCAGCGACGCTGGCGTCGTTGTGGATTTGCTTGCGGGCCTCGGCTACCAAGTCGCTGAAGCTGGTTAGGGCAACAAGCTGACGCGGAGTAAAGAGATCAGCAAAATCATCAAAACCATAAATGCGACACCAGATGTTACGAGGGTCATCAGCCAGTTGACCCACTGGTTTCCAACTTGGCTGCGCCTGTATAGCGATCTGTTCGTCTTCCGATGTCGGAGCATAGTAGCTACGTCCATTTCTGCCTTCAGTTACGACAGCCATTAGTTGAGCGGCTATCCGCCCGGCCATTCCTTCGTCTTTTAGGTGTTGGTCCGGTGCTATTTCGCTACAGACAAGGCAGCGAAAGTTTGCCCCACGGCTGACTTTGGGCGGATCGGGCGGCTGCCCGTCACCTGTTTTGACCACGAATCGCACGCTTCTGGTCTGGCGGTTTATCATCGGTTCAATCCAGGTGTGGCGTCCTTTCTTCTTGCTCAACCAGAAGGCACTGACCAATGGCATCTGCGCACCGCAGGCCGGGTTGGGGCATTTCACGGTACGCGCCCACAGCCAGGCAATCACCGTCTCGCCATTACAGTCAGGATACAGATGCCCTATTCTCTTCCATGCCCGATCTCGTATCCATTCGCCGTAGTAGCGAACATCGGCAGCCAGACCGGCTGCGCCCTTCCATCGCGTGCCACTGCCCATCTTCTCCCGGTCGCGTTGATTCACTGGGGGCCTGTCTGCAAAGCGGGGCGGGATCTCGATGAGGGCTTTGTTGATCATCACCGCCACGGGGTTCAGGTCGCTCGCGTGCGCCTCCAGCCCCAGGCGTTGGGCTTCCAGGGGGATGCTCCCGCCACCGGCAAACGGGTCGAGCAGCGGCGGTGGGTTGTCACTCGTCGCCAGCCGGATCAGGTGCCGCGCCGTCTCTAGCACCTGCTCGTCGGTGGTGCTTTCCCACTGAACCAGTGTCTCGATGAAATCGAACAGCCGCTGCCGCGGTGTATCGTCTGCCGCCGCGTTCTTGCCGCGCGGCAGGTTGCGGCACGCCTCCACGAACTCGGCCGGGGCGTCGGGGTCGTTGGGGTCGTCTACCAGCGAGGCGAAAATCACCGCCCGGCAGGCGGCCAGTGGCCGACGAGCCCACCACAGGTGCAGCGTGCTCGGGTGTCCGTGCCGGATCGACTTTTCCCGCGCGCTGGCCTCGTTGATCGCTTCCAGTGGTAGGGCGATTTCGATCAGTTTCTTGCGGTAGGTCATATAGTACCTTTCTTACACACTCTCTTCAGTTAGCGCCAGAATCTCTCGCCTGACGTAGGTCTGAAACTCGGACACGTTTGTGAAATAGCGATATCGAGCCCTGTTCGCCGCTTCTTCCGTGTCCTTGCCCTCGTCAACCAACATCGCCACCGGCTCGCTGTATCGCTCCTGCAATCCGTGTGGCCAGGCGAGGTCAAGGATAGCCAACGGTTCACCGGTCTCTGGATCGGCCAACTCAAACATGTACTCGCCCTCGGGTAACCCCAGGCAAACAACCCACTCGTTGCACTCCCGAATAAGTTGTTCCTCTTGATCAGTAGCTACCGTCCCCGGGACTGGTGGTTCCAATCGTTCCAGGACTGGTTCAGCAATCACTGCGACATCAGGCACCGAGCCCTTGACCAGGCTGTCCAAGAATCCGTTGGCAGATCGGGCGAGCAGTTCGCGTCGGGCGGCAAGGAAATCGCGATAGTTCTCAACTTGCCACAGTTGAGGATCCATTGGAATCCAATGTGACTCGATCGCGCCAGGGTGTTTTCGAGCATACTCAGGAAGATACTCGGCCGGGTTCCGGTCGGAGACACACAAGTTAGTTTCTTGAGTTAGAAATGTAAAGTTTGCGAGGGCATTGACCTCTTGGCGGTCGTAGCCGTACTTGTACAGGAGTGCCTTAGGAAAAATATGATGGAGCTGGAGGCTGCTGAGTTTACCCAGCATCTGATCGGACAACTCAATGCCCGTTCCCCAGTCTTGAGCATGATTTACGCGCGTGAGCATATACAGCAAGGGATAGAATCGCGCTGACACACTCCAGCCTCGAAAGTCGTCTGGATGAACCCCAAGATCGCCTCGATCCTGGCGCAATTGGTCAATCAGGCGATCGAGCGCTCCATCCTGTTGTTCGATCGCAGCCAGATCTTGATTGAGCCTGGTTTCTGTCGAACCAGCATAACGGCCCCACAGAAACGTATGAATGTACCAGTACAGCAGTTTGTCCCTCTCTTTTGAATCAGCCAGATTCCCGCCTCGCTGTGTCAAGTAGCGCACCATCAATGGAAACGAATACCGGCTTCCCAAAACCCGGTCATGATCAAGCCCCAATCGCCCCGAAATCATGGTCAGCAACTTGTCTGTTGCACGTTCTGCTTGTTGTACACCTTTCCTGAACGTGTGCATGTCGACGCTATCCAGGCCAGAAAAGAGGGCTTGTCCCGTCGTGATTGTCGTGATGCTGCGCAGCAACCATTCCAGTCTAAAGTGATAGCCAGCGCCGCGCCACTTGTCCAGACATCCCCTCAAAGCGGTGCGGGCCTCGGGCCAGCTTGCGCATACCTTGGCCAGAGCCAGGTCACCCTTCGAGAGCTTGGTACCACCGCTGTTCACCTGGTTGAAGATATCAACCACAACATCGACGGTTTTGTCTTTACCCGTTACCTCTTCAACGTACAGCTCGATGTTTTTTATTCCCTCAACATCTGTCAGTCGTCTCAGATAGGCCGAGAGATCGGCTTGCAGCTCTGGCATTGTTGCCAATCGTTGAACGAACTCGCCCGTGCCGTTTTGCATCAACTGTGTCACATCGATCCAAAACGGATTCTCCTTCATTTTCAATGGAGCATAGAACTCGAAGGTTTCGTCCTGAAGGTTGAAGTGCAGCCCGGTGAACGCTTGATCGTTGCCCTCAAAGAACTGGGGTGACTTGCCGCGCATGATGCCGTAGAGTGAGGTGATCCGCTGTTGGCCATCAAGCAACAACTTCACAAAACCTGGCTGAAGCGCGCCATCACCTCGTGCCGAGGCAGTCTCGGTCGCTGTCACCCACACCAAAAGCATTCCGACCGGATGCCGCCTGTAAAGGGACAGCAGGAGTCCACGCACCTGGTTCCGATTCCAAACGTATCCGCGTTGGAACTCGGGTAATGCAATGGCTCCTAGATCGATTTGGTCAAGAACCGTGCTGATCTTCATGGCTACCTCTGCATCACGAGGGAGCTTCGGCTCGACTTAGAAGCTCTTTCAGTTCATAGTTCACGCTTGTCACGCCAAAGTCTGGCTCTTTGCCAAATGGCTTGCGAACATACTGCGGTTCACGCGCTTGCCTGTCCTGCACCTCTACAACGGCGAGGACGAACTGCTGCGGGCTGTTGATCCCCGTCAAGATCTCGTTCCGCGTCACCGTCACGGTCTCTGCCCCGGCCCGCCGCCCCTTCACTTCGATGAAGCGCAACCTGCCAGTACGTGGGTCCAGGCTCTCAATGTCATAGCCGAGGTTCTCCTTGTGCACGTCGCGCGGATGGTTGTTCAGCAGCGTCTCGGCCTGCATCACCGCCTGCATGGCGATTTCCTCGGTGATGCGCGTGTCGAGCAGTTCCACCGGGGTGCGCTCGCCCAGGAGCAGGCCCACCGGCACGACCACGGCGCCCCCCACGACCACTGGAGGCGTGGCCGAGATCTGCCGCTCCAGCGCCAACTCCTGGCCGCGCCGTTCCAGCCTGGCGGCCAGCTCGTCGGCTCGCTGCTGGGCCAGGGCCGCGTTGAGTCGCACGTTGACCTTGCCATCCTTCTCTTGTGCGCGCAGCTCGGCGGCACGCCGGTCCCAGAAGTTGATCTCTTTGGTCAGCCGCTCGTGAACCGCCGCCAGAGTCTTGTCGATCTGTTCCTCTCGCCGCCGCCGCACCCGCTCCAGATGGCGCGGCACCAAGTTTTCCACCGCATAGCCCACCACCGTGCTCTCGAGCGCCTCGCCTGCCAGCCAGTTGGCAGGCAGCACATCCTCCAAGCAGGCCAGCTCCGCGGCAGTCGCCGGCTCATAGTCGAGGTAGGGCGCCTGACCGCCGGCCCGCACGTTGCCCATCTCGTCTATCTCGACGAAATGCACCTCTCGGGAGATGACCCGTTTTTCGCCACTGCTACCACTGCCCGCGTCCTGAATGTTCTGCTCCAGGAAAAAGAGCACCCGCGGGGCGGTGCCGGGGTCGGTGCGGTCGACCAGCACCGCGCCCGAGCGCAGGGTTTCACGGTTCGCCCCCAGCACCAGGTCCATGACCGTGTCGAGCAGCGGATGGCCGGGGCACACGAAATCGGCATCAGGCAGCCCGGCCATGTTCATCAGCTCCTTGTCAAAGCAGACGCGGTCGTACTTTTCCCACACCGGGACCGCCGTCCCCAACTCCTTGGCACGTTGTCGAACCCGCGCCGGCACGTAGCTGATCCGGTAGCGGCCCGGTTCCCGCTCGTGCATCGAGCCGCCCAGGCTCCCGAAGGCGCGCATGAAGAACGACTTGATATAGTGTGGCTGGAGCCGTCGCGCGGCATAGCGCTCCATCTCTTCCCGAATGCGCACGATCTGTGACACGTCCATGCTGTCGCTCACCAGCGAGCGCGTCTCCAGCAGCTCGCGCACGCGCTCCTTGTCGACGGCGCTGTCCACCGCCTGCTCCAGCCTGGCCCGCACCTCGGGCTGGTCGCCGTAGCGAATGGCTTCTACCAACAAACTGCGCAGCGGCGTGCGCTCAAAGAGGGCACCCAGCACGTCGAATACCTTACCCTGCAGCGCCGCGCTCTCGGTCTCTAGCTTTTTCAAGAGCCGGGCGTACACCTGCCCCTCTCGCGTCTCGCCGGCCACCAGGTTCCACAGGTGGCACACCTCGGTCTGCCCGATGCGGTGAATGCGCCCAAAGCGCTGCTCCAGGCGGTTGGGGTTCCAGGGCAGGTCGTAGTTGATCATCAGGTGCGCCCGCTGCAGGTTGATGCCCTCGCCGGCGGCGTCGGTGGCCAGCAGAAAGTGGACGTCCGGGTCGTTACGAAAGCGGTCCTCGATCTCGCGCCGCGCCTGCCTCGGCACCCCACCGTGGATGGTGACCATGCCGTCGTCCCGACCGAACAGAGTGCCGATGCGCTCCCACAGGTAGGTCAGCGTGTCGCGGTGCTCGGTGAATATGACCAGCTTGCGCCGCTGCCTCTTTTCGTCCACCATGCGCTGGTCGTCCTGCACCAGCGTTGCCAGCTCTTCCCACTTGCGGTCGGTCCCGCTCTGGCGCACGCGGTAGGCCATCGTCTCTAGACCGTGCAGCGTCGCGATCTCGGTCTCGAGCTCGGCAATGGTCAGCGACGCCGTGGCGCTGTCCATGATCTGCTCCTCGACGGATTCCAGCTCCTCTGCCGGGGCGTCGTCCAGGTCGTCGAGGTAGGTGGGATCGTAGTAGCGCGTGGCGTCGTCGGGCACCTGGGCGGTGCGCTGGCCGCTCCGGACCTCTGCCAGACGCTTTTCCAGGCGCTGCCGGCGCCGCTTCAATGACTGGTAGATCGCCTCGGGCGAAGAGGCCAGGCGGCGCTGGAGGATGGTCAGCGCAAAGCCCACCGTGCCGCGGCGCTTGTCGTCGCCCAGTTGGTCGGCACGGTTGAACTCGGTGCGCACATAGGTCGTCACCGCGTCATAGAGCTCGGCTTCGCCCGGTGATAGGGGATAGCTCATGGTATAGGCTCGCCGCTCTGGAAAGAGGGGACGACCGTCAAAGCGGCGCAGGTCCTCCTTGATCATGCGGCGCATCAGGTCCGAGATTTCGACCTCGTGTACCCCTTCGCGGAACCGCCCCTCGAACCGATCGGGGTCGAGCAGCTTCAGAAAGAGCTGAAAGTCCTCTTCCTTGCCGTTGTGCGGCGTGGCCGTCATCAACAGCAGGTGGCGCGAGATGGCGCCGAGCTGTTTGCCCAGCTTGTAGCGCTTGGTCTCTTCCAGCTCGCCCCCCCAAATGTGGGCCGACATCTTGTGTGCCTCGTCGACCACGACCAGGTCCCAATCGCTACGCCCGAGCTGCTCCTGCAGGCCCTCGTCGCGCGCCACTTGGTCAAGGCGAATGATGGCCCGGTCCTTTTCACGAAAGGCGTTGCCGCTCACCGCCGCTTCGTAGGTCTCGCGGGTGAGGATCTCGAAGCGCATCTGGAACTTGAACCACAGCTCGTCCTGCCACTGGTCGGCCAGGTTGCCGGGCGCGCAGATGAGGCAGCGTTGCACGTCACCGCGGGCCATCAGCTCCTTGATGAGCAGGCCGGCCATGATCGTCTTGCCGGCACCGGGGTCGTCGGCCAGTAGGAAGCGCAGCGGCTGCCGGGGCAGCATCTCGCCGTACACGCCCGTGATCTGGTGCGGCAGCGGCTCGATCAGAGACGTATGAACGGCGAGGACCGGGTCAAAGAGATGGGCCAGGTGGATGCGGTAGGCCTCGGCCACCAGGCGGAACAGGTCACCGTCGGCGTGAAAGGTCCACCGTCGTTGTCCCTGGACGATCTCCAGGTTGGGCTCGTCACCGCGGTAGAGCAGTTGCGTGCCTGGCTGGCCATCAGGACGTTTGTAGAAAATCTCGACAGCCGTGCTGCCATGCCACTGCACCCCCACCACCAAGACTTTTTGCTGGGGGAGGATGCCCTTGACTTTGATGCCTGGTTTCAGGTCTTCAAGTTGTGCCATGATCATTCTCTATGTTTAGTTCCAAGCTCCCCCTGGGGGGATGCGAAAGAACTGCCGGTTCATTGTTCCTCAGGCATCCTACTCCCGAAAACAATCTGAGTGTCTCTTGGAGTGTTGATCTCTTACCGTTGGATACTGTGAGCATACTTCCATTTGCCATCCTCGGTATAGTCCCCACACCTTGGCCAGCCCGCCGCATTCCATAGCGCGTCAAAGATGGGCTGCATGACTCGCTCCCAATCCGAATCATAGTCATCGATAAGAACTTCTGGCAGTATCAGGTCTTTTCTGTCAATAACATATCTATGTGGGTCCAAGATAGGAGGGTTCTGAACAGCCAACCTGTGGCCATCAAGTCCGATCAAGCTAAGCATGACAAACAGAGGGATGGAAACACGAAGCTGCTGTTGGGCTCTTATGAACCTTGGCAATGCGTCAAGCAACGCTTGTTCAAGAAAGGTGCTAGGTATGCGCGGGAATCTTTCCTCGTCTATAGAATTCAGAATGGAAGCCTCAACGGCCTCAATGCTTCCGTTTCGGAAGAGCTGCACATAGCTGCCAGCGCAATCTGCCGAAGAGCGAGTGTACGTGAGAAACCCATCGAGGTTGAACCGATGATCGAACCCGGGCCTGCCCAATGGAGCAAGTGTGCTCCTGTGGCTGCCCATGGATGCTACGTCCACCCAGGTTGTCCGGTCCAGGATGGACAACGGAACAACGTGAAGAACAAGTTTGGCGCTTCCACGTAGAGGCACGGGCGTTTCCTCTGCCGAAATGACGCTGAGCCGTTCGATGCGGAAGAATCTTATTGCTTCTGAAGCGGTCTCTGATAGCAGGAAGGCGGCACGTAGCTCTGGAACATCAAGGGGATATTTCCCAGCTGATGTGCGAGAGTAGAACCGCCAATGACCCTGAAACACCACCGCGTGCGGCTGTGCCCAGCTCTTTGGAACCCGGACTACGATTACCACCTTCGATTCTGGTAACGAGATTGCCTTAATAGTTACACCGGGTATTCGGGGCTGGATGCAATCCCGCAAAAGGTTCTCGAGCCGCAAGATCTCGGTATCCGAGTTGATATCCCCGAGTCCCGAGATTGCGGCAGGGATGCCTTCTTCCTCGACAATCCCATAGAGAATGTGACCCCCCGAGGCATTGGCGAAGGAAGAAACATCAGAAAGGAACTCTTTCTTGTCCTCATAGGAGTTACCCGGCAGAGATCGTTTATACTCGAAAGTCTTGCCTTCCTGTACTCTGTTGTCCTGCAAGGCACTCAGGTCATCTGTTGTGAGGATTATGAGGGGTGCGTCGAGTGACAAGATTATCCTCCATCAACTCTTGAGCAATATCGGCCAACAACAAACCCATGTCGATGGAGCTTGCTGGCGGGCAAGCTATCGTGTAAAAGGAGTGTATGGTACGACGCCAGTGCCGCCGCGATTGCGTCCAGTGTCTGGATCAGCCGCGAAGCACCTGATTGCACTTATCCGGCTGCCATTATAGCACTAGAGGTGAGAAAAGGCAAACTCTGATGCTAACATAAGTGTACTGGAAGAGATTCTCCCCCCATCATAAGAACTCTGTTGCCTGTCTACATCGAGACTGCGACACGTTGTTCATCTTTTGGCGGCCTTCTCGCCTTGCCTCTAGTTCGTACAGTACGCTGGATCAGCGAGTCCTGATCTGTTGCAAGTCATGACCCTAGATTCTCCTGATGCGCTCCGCAGCCCTCTCTAAACTTGTTGAAGCACGCATGTTGGTCAGATACGTATTCATGTAATCCGCCAAATTCAGATACTTGCGTAGTTCCTCAACAGAAGCGTCATAAGCGCTGTCATGGTGTGCTGCAGCCACGTTTGCATAGGCAGCAGTTACCTTGTCGACTTCAGCCAATGGCACATCACACTCTATCAGTAGCGCTCGGATGCTTGCCCCGTTGAGGTTGTCAGGGTTCTTGGGCAGGCCAGTCTTGGCACGGTATATGTCGGCTGTCAACTCATTGAACGCCAGCCGAAATTCTTCTGCCGCCCGCTGTTTCTCCGTCGCACTGGCATCCGCTTTCTTAAGTATTGCCTGAATCTCATCACGGCGCTCTGTGGTCGTTGCCCAACAGCATCGCGAAACGACAGGACCGCTTCGCTTGTAGCTTGTAATCTCGTAGTAGTAGCCATTCAGCGTACGGCACTCCTTGCGCACTGTTCTGAGCCATTCATGGTCGTGCGAAAGCAAAATAACTTGCTTTCCCTCTTCCTCGACCAATTTTCGGATCACGCTAACTAGCTGCGCTGCATGGCTCCTATCCAGTGATTGAATTGGATCATCCACGACCAAGAAGTCAAAGGTTGAGCACCCCTTCAAGTTGTTGGCAATATTCATGCAAAGGCCTAGCGCGTTGAGCTTGGACTCGCTGAGAGAAGAGACCGCGCTGGCTAGAGCTACGTCGTATGATGTGGCCTTCACCCCAATGTACCGATCTTTCGTCGTGCCCTTCTGTGTTGTCGGTAAATCAAAGCCCGCAAAGTGGACATCCGGATCTCCTGGGGTCTTGATCTGCTCATACCAAGCCATCACATCGTCTGTCAACTGGCGCTCAACGAGATCTCGCAACTTGTCTGCTACATACTCGCCCGCAGCGGTACGAAGGTCCTTGAGACTTCCCAAAATCGCCTGGACTCTGAAATTCTTCGTAATCTCTTGGCGCCTTTCCATTAGCTCTATCAGAATACTCAGGTCTTCAGTGCCAGCTTGCACGTCTAGCTCACGTGCTAGAACTTGGTCAGCTCTAGACATCGCCGGTACATGACTGGAGATTACTTCGCTAAACGTCCGTGCTACAGCAAGGTATTCTAGGAGAGCGATGCCCACGGCCTCGGCGAGTTTCGCCTCTTCAACAGATCTGTCAATGGAGTCTATAACTGTGGTCAAGCTATCCGCAGTCTTCCTATGAGCTGCCTCTAACTTGGTAACTTCCGCTTCGATGGCCTGAATAGCCGCCGCAACAGCCAGGTAATGTTCCTCATGCTTGGGTGCAAGTAGATCTCGCAATTGAGACATTCCCTCTTGACCTTTAAGTGACAACAGAGCAGTCACTTTGGCTTTGTGACGAGCATGATGCGTCCCAAGGCGCTGACGAAAGTCACGCAGCTCCTGCAGTATTCCCGCACGTTGGTTTTGGAGTACCTCTTGTGCTGCAATCTTCTCTTTTAATGTCTTGTGTGACGTGTGTATCTGATCTCTTTTCGGCTTGTCAAGGGACTGATCACAGAATGGACAACTATCTGGGTCCCGTTCAAGGAATGGTAGGCCCAAGTTGAGAAACGTCTCCCGGTCTACGATATGTTGTATCGTAGCAAGTTTGAGCAGGTGCATGTACCGTGCGATGAATTCTTGGGTGATTGCACCTGCAAAAACACTCTCATCAATAGCAATGGAGCGCATCTCTTGTTCAGAGTAGTCAAGCAGGATAATGCGTCTGTCGAAAACTTTGCTCACCGTATCCTGCCTGAGCTGTTTGAGACGTTGCGGAATTTCCGCTTCTGCTACTGTCTCGTCGGTCAGTATCTTTCTGCACTCGGCGACCGCAACACTGTAGAGTTTGGATATGTCGGACAATCCTTTTTTGTAAAGACGTGCAATGGCCGAAACCGATGGCAGGCTAACCAGCCTCGACTCAAAGGCAGAGAGACTATCACGCAAGTCTCGTACCTCTTGTGGTATGTGAGGATCATACTTCGTACACAAAGAAGTAAAATGAGCTTGGAAGTCATTTAGTTCCTGTGCACCGATCATTCGGGTAAATCCTGCGTATCGATTGCCTGGAGTTGTAAGGAGCAGATCCTTCAGTGAATGCTGGAGCACGAAGGGGCGAGGATCGAGAACTGCGTCTTGTTCCCATGGCCAATAAGGCACCTCTACACCGTTTAATATCTTTCGGATGCCATCATCACCGATGAGTTCTCCTCTGTACATTACTTCGCTGCCGTCACGCCCAACAAAAGTGACTTGAACAGAAGGTGTTTCAGATTCGGGAAAGTGACAGTTGCGGTAAGAACCTTTGTATTCTGTCTTGGCGTCAGCGTTCTCAACTTTCGATGTGACACCGAACAACAACCACTCCAGCGACTCCGATATGCTCGTCTTGCCATAGCTGTTTGCACCTGATACTAGAGTTAGGTTGTCATGGAATTCGATAGGGGAACAAGCCTCGTTGAATCCGCGAAAGCCACACACAGTTAAACTCTTAATTCTCATCGTGCAGCACCTCGAGGAGGATTTCACCCAACTCATCCTCCATTGACTCCACAGGATTGCTGAGCTGATAGGCTTCTATGATCCTTTTGTGAATTGGGTTGGAGACCCTCTCTACAAGGTCAGCTTTGTATTCCTTGAGGCGCAACTCGCGTTGACTCCCTTCGTTCACGGTCCCTTTCTCCTCTTTGATTCTGTGCCGATCGAAGCATACAACGATTCAGATAATGTCGACCGTAACCTACTTTGAGTGAACTAACTGGAAACCCATCCTCTGTAAAAGACGGGTGGCCGTGACAAGCGATGTTTCCTCTGACACCCACAGGGTGCCGGGTTTTGGTCTCGGGGAGATGTAATCGCCCGAAGCCCAACTACTCGGCTGCCATTATAGCATCATCTGTCGAAACAGACAAGCTGCGGTGCAAAGCCCAAAGAACGATCGAGGAGGGAGTTAGCAGTGGCTGACACATAAACCTTTCGCTTGGCCTCTCCCGCAGAATTGTGGTAAAATCGCTGCTTCTGTTGGGCAAGCGGGCCAATTCGGGCCGAAAATGGGCCGCACAGCGGTCCTTTTCCCCGGTATAATGGCTGCCAACAGCGTGGGCAGGTTTACGCCGACCTGCGTTGAAAAACAGGATAGGCTATAGCCGGGTGTCTCCGCTTGGCCATTCGAGCCAGGCGGGAGCCACCCCCACCGTCGGCCGGCCGACTCTCTATCCGAAGGAGAGGAGGTCAGGCATGGACGAGAGGATACGTCTGCATGGGGCAGGCGCCCGCGATCCCGATCCACCACCAACCACACCGCCACCCGAGCCGTTGCCCCCGCCAAAACGGTAGGATTGTCGACGTACGGGCGGCCGCCCACCTACCGCCCGCGCACAGACACCCCTCGTTCAGCCTGCAAATCTTCCTCGAACCGAACAAGACCGAACCCTATGGCTCCAGACGCTGTCCGGGCCTCGTCCCTCGTCCTGGTCTCTGAATTACCTTGAACCAGGTCCGACTGTGATTGGGTCAGCCAGGCATCCATGGCCAGGTCAGGATCTCTTTGCCATTCCGCCGGCAGGGCATCGAGCGCAGCCAACGCCCCTTCACGATCGCCGACCAACAGCGCCAGCTCACTCAGTGCCAACTGATACCGCGCCTGGCTGACAGGCGGGAGTTCGGAGAGCCGCTCTCGCACCCACGCCAGATCGTTCTCCTGTCCGGCTCCGTCTTCCAGACGTGCCCGGCAGACTGCACGCCGCAGCCGGTCCTCGGCCCCGTGCACCACGTCGTCGATGTCGTCGTGCAGGGCAATGATCCGGCCGTACGCCTCACACGCCGCTTCCCAGCGGCCCACCGCCCGCAGGACGTCGGCCCGCAGCCCATGGTAGTAGGCGCCGCTCAAGCCGTCCGCGTGCATCGCCGGCGCATCGGCCGGCAGCCGCTCCACCACCGCTTCCAGGCCGGCCCGGTCACGCAGCACGAGGAAAAAGCGGGCCACGTCGGCCCACGCGTGGGTCTGCAGATCGGGATAGCCGCTCTCGATGGCCAGTGCCAGCGCTTCGCGCAGCACCGGCTCGGCCTCTGCCGGCCGCCCGTCTTCCGTGTGCAGAAACTGTGCCAGGCGGCACAGGGCATAAACCTGGTAGACGGCGGCGTGCTCTTCCACCTCTTCGCGGGCGATGGCCAGCGCTCGCTCCAGGTTGGCCTGTCGCCGCGCCGGATCGGGTTCGGCGAGCTGGCCGTAGAAGGCAAACCGCTCCAGGGCAGGGATGGCGGCCGGGTTTGCCTCGACGGCCGGCAGGGCTGCCTGCCCCCAGGCAGCATGGCTTCCCTCGTCGCGGGTGGCAACCAGGTAAGGGGCCAGATTGAGGAAATAGTCCAGCGCCAGGCGGTGGGAGCGCGCAGCCGCCCACGCCTGGCCGAGGCGCACGTTCGGCAGATCGGGCACGATTTTCCGGACTGCCGCGGCCCAGGCAGCGCTGCTCTGTTCGTCGCGCAGCGGGCAGATGCGATCGGCATAGAAGAGGGCGTGGCGCTCGGCCAGGTCTTCCAGCCGACCGCTCTGCCGCAGTTTGTCACGAGCAAAGCCGTGCAGGACGGGGTGCAGCTCAAAGCGCCCGGTGCCCTTGAAGTGGTGCAGCACGTGGCGGCGGTGGAGATCGCGCAGCCCGTCCCGCGCCTCTTTTTCGCCAAGAGCGGCCACGAACGCCACCGCCGGCGGGTCTGCCGCGGTGTAGGGTGCGAAGGCACCCAAGGTCTCCAGGATCTGGCGCTGATCCGCCGGCAGCCTACTGAACAGGCGCTCCAGCACGGTGCGCACCCGTGCCGTCTCTCCCCCCGCGGCTTTCAGCTCCTCGACCAGGTCCAGCCACTCCTCCTCGAAGTAGAGCAGCTCGGCCAGTGCCGCCCAGGCCACGGGCAGGCCGGCGATCCACGCGTTCAGCTCGTCGATGGCACGGGCTTGATCCGCAGACAGCGTCCGCTCCAGGACCACGCTGACGTACTGTCGTGCCTGTTCATTGTGCCAGCCTTCCAGCACGACCCGCTGCAGGTGCATCGCGGCATCCTGCAGGGCTGTTCCGCTGGCCACCACGGCCAGCAGCCCGTTTCCCGCTTCCCGGATAAAGAGCTGGGGCAGGACCTGCACGTCGGCCACGTCGTCGAGGATAAAGAGCGTGCGGCGCTTCCACAGCAGGTTGCGCAGCGTCGTCCGGGCGCCGGTCAGACTTGCCGCCGGGTGGCGGTCCGGGTCCAGGGTCCAGATGAACCCCTGCAGCGTTTCCAGGAGGGCCGCTTCGTCACCGGCCTGCCAGCCTGCCTCGTGACGCGAGCGGGCGTACAGGACGACGTCGTACCAACTGCCCAGCAGTGGATTGCGTCCCACGTGGCAGGCCAGGGTCGTCTTGCCGCTGCCGGGCGGTCCTTCGAGCGCGACGTAGGGTGTGAGCTTGACGGCCAGGTGGTCCAGGATGTAGCGGTAGGCCTCTTCCGGCCTCTGAAAGGTCAGGCCGTTCAGCGGCACGTCGAGGTTGGTGTACGCGACCTGGGGCATCAGGCCCAGGGCGGTACCCTGGGCCAGGCCGAACCAGGCACCCACGGCTTCCACCTCGTCTTCGGTGTGCAGTACACGCTGCGCGGCAAAGAAACGGAGCAGGATGTTGACCACCTGGAGGGCGTCTTCGCGCGGACGGCGTTCTTCACGCAGCATGCGCTTGACAACGGTCGCGGACAGGGGGAGCCCGGCCTCGTCAAAATATCGAACCAACATCTCCTGGGACAGCCCGCCCTGCTGCTGGCCACGCTGCCAGAGCTCTTGTAGGATCAATGTCAGCACCTGTGTTGTGTCGGGCAAACGGGCCGAATCGGGCCGAAAATGGGTCCCCGCCGGGCGCGTTTCCCAGGTAAAATGACTGCCGGAAAGAATAACGCCGTTTGGTGAATTCGTCAAACTTGCGGGGGATAGAGGATGAACAACGACGAAGCCCAGTACCGCTTTCGCCGCACCGTGGCCGAGGTGATCAAGGTCCTCACCGATCCAGACGAGTCGGCGAGCCAACGCTCTGTGGAAAAGCTCGAGGTGGCCGTTCAAAACAGAGACGAGGCACAGGACAATGACCGCTAGCGGCTGGCTGGAGCTGGAAGAGGATCGCACCCAACAGGAAGATCAGATCCGCCACGAGGTGCAGACCATCCGCGATCACCTGCTGGCCTCTGGTTTCCAGGTGGACGGTGTCTTTGACGAGCGGCGGGAAGGGCTGATTTACTCGGCCTGCTACTGCTTTCCCGGCCGGCGGCTGCGCGATGCCCTGGAGGTCTATCTCCGGGTGTCGATGTACATGCAGACCAAGGGGCACAGCCTGGGCACCCAACTCGACATGGCGCTGCGCAAGGCGGAGCAGGAGGGTCGCCAGGTGGCACGGGTCTGGCTGGATGCCGGCGTCACCGGCCGGGACGACAAGCGCCCCGCCTTTTCACGGATGATGGGGCGAGTGACGCGCGACGGCGGCCGTGGGCTCATCGTCTACGACTTGTACCGCTTCTATCGCAACCTGCAGGGCCTGCTCAACCACTACCAGAAGCTCGACGAAGCGGGCGTGGCACTCCTGTCCCTGGCCGACAGCGGCGTGGACTTTGGCAGCAACACGGGCAAGATCCTGCTGACCATGAAGGGCCTGCTGGGCGAGATGATGCTCGACGACCTGAGCCGCACGACGCGCGACAACAAGCTAAGCCGGGCGCGCAAGGGGTTGAGCAACGCCTCGCTGCCGCCCTTTGGCTACTGCACCGGCCGCTGCTTCCGCTGCACCGACAACAACGGGCCGGGCTACTGCCCGCGGGCCGGGCAGATGCCCGACCTGCGCGACGAGTTGGACGTAGAGGAAGGGGTCTTGGCGCCGCATCCCATCGAGTCGGCCGCGGTGACCCTGACCTTTGACTGGTACGGCACGGGCGAGTTCTCCGACCGGCAGGTCGCGATCCTGCTCAATGAACACGTGCATCACCTGATAGATGGGACCCCTATGCGCTTTCGACCGAAGGGGCGGCACGGACACATGGAAGAAGAGCGCTTCTTCGGCAAGGACTCGGTGCGCGACATGCTCCAGAATCCATACTATGCCGGGCTGGTGGTCTATCAGCGTTCGAGCAAGGGCTTGAGCAAGGCGGACGACGCCGGACCCGAGCGGGTCCTGTTCGGTGGTAAGCACATGCCCCTGGTGTCGATGAACGCTCTCGAAACTGCGTTCGAAGTGAGAGCTGCACTGCGGAATGTGCCGCTGGGACGCAAGAAGCAACAGACGCGCGTCTATCCATTGACCGATGTACTCGTCTGCGAGCGCTGCGGCGGCTCCTTCCGGGGCCAGGCGGCGCACGGTGACCGTCGCCTGTACGAGGACTCGAACCGGGTCCAGGGCAAGTCCGAGTGCCCGCTGCGCACGGTGCCGGCCGAGGAGCTGGAAGAGCCGGTCCTGGCCACCATGAAGACGATCACCATCCCAGCGGAGTGGACGGCGACCATCGTGGAGCATCTTCAGGAGGGTCCGCGGTGGGAGGCACTGCGCCGCGAGCGGCGCATGCTGCTCACCCGCTTGCAGACCCTGCAAGAGATGCGCCAGGAAGGTGCCATGACCGCCGACGACTACCGGCGCTACAGGCGGCGCTACGAGCAGCAACTGGCCCAACTGACGCCGGAGGCCCAGCTCGACCTGCCAGCCATCGAGGCCGTGTTGGCCGATTTTGGCCAGATCTGGGAAGCGGCGACGGCCGTGCAGCGCAAGCGGCTGGTGAACAGCGTCTTTGCCGGCATCTATGTCCTGGACGGCGTGATCACCCGCTACGACGTGCGCGAGCCGTTCCGCGCCCTCTTTCCGCCCGGGCTGATCGAAGCCGCGGCCTAATCGTCTTTGTCGCCCTGGGATAAGGCGCTGACCAGTTTCGCACTGCATTGCACGCGTCGCGGCGCCGGGCAGGGAGTGACAAGGTATGATGGCAGTTTCGGTGATATAGCATCACGGCGCATTCGCGCTTTGCACCTTGACAATTGAGGGCTGCTCCGTTACACTTCCTCTATCCTGAATGGAGGAGGTGTATCGTGAGAGCAGTTGGATATGGACGGGCGTCCACGACCGAGCAGGTCGAAGAGGGCCACTCGCTGGACGCCCAGGAGCACGCCATCGTCGAGTTCTGCCGGGCGCGGGGCTGGACGCTGGTGGAGATCTACGTCGATCCTGGCCTGTCGGGCGCCCTGGAGGACCGGCCTGCGCTGCAGCGCCTGCTCCGGGACGCCGCCCAGGGCAAGTTCGACGTCGTGGTGGTCCACGCCATCGACCGCTTCTACCGCGATCTGCAGGGCCTGCTGTCGGCCTTCCGGCACCTGCAGGACCTGGGCGTGTCCTTTATCTCCATCAGCGAGAACCTGGACTTTACCACGCCCTGGGGCAAGTTGGCACTGGCGGTGTTGGGCACGCTGGCCGAGATCTATCTCGACAAACTGCGCTTCGAGACCAGCAAGGGCAAAAAAGCTCGCGCCCGCAAGGGCCTGCCCAACGGCTTTCCGCCCCTGGGCTACTGCCGGGGTAACTGCGCGGTCTGCACGGACCCCAACGGCGAGGGCTACTGTCCTCAGTTCGGGCAACCCAGCCTGAGCGCGGCCAGCCCGAGTGACCCGTGGGTGGCGCATCCCATCGAGCAGGCGGCGGTGCAGTTGGCGTTCGAGTGGTACGCCACCGGCGAGTATTCGGATGGACAGATCGCTCGAATGCTCAACAAGTACCGGGATGAAGACGGGGTTGCATTCCAGTCCAAGGGGCGTCGAGGCCGCAGCAAGCCGGGCCGCTTCGGCAAGGACACGGTCCGCGACATGCTGCAGAATGTCCACTACACCGGCCAGGTGCCCTACTACGGCCCGGCCGAGAACGGCCGGCGCAAGCGGGAGCCTGTGGCCTACTATCCGGGACAGCACCCGGCGCTCGTGGACCAGGAGACCTTTGACCGCTGCCAGGAAGTGCGCGCGCTGATGTGCAACCACCCCCGCCGGGCCGAGAACCACATGTCCAACCTCTACCTCTTGTCGGGCATCCTCTACTGCACGCACTGCAATCGCCCCATGCGCGCCCAGTCGATTCACCACGTGCGCTACTACCAGGACAAGACGCGCATCCAGCACACGGGCGAGTGCAATCAAGAGATGGTCAAGGCCGCAGAGGTGGAAGAGCAGGTGGCGCAGTACCTGGCCTCTTTCCGCCTGCCATCGAACTGGCGCGAAGACGTCGTGGCGCGGCTCTACCCGGCAGAGGACCGGGCAGTGATGGAGCGGGAGGAGCAGGCGATCCGGGCGCGGATGGAGCGGCTGGTGGAGCTGTACCTGGCTGGCGACGTGGATCGAGTCCATTACGAGCGGGAAAAGCGTGCCGGCTACGATCGAATGGCTGACTTGCGGCCCGCTGGCTATTCTGATATAATGGAAGCAGGTGGAACCTTGGAGCGCTTTGAGCATCTATGGTCCACCAGCTCAGCACTTGAACAAAAGAAACTGCTGCGATTGGCAGTCGCAGCAGTCCTCATCCGGGGTAAGCTTATCCGGGCGGTGAAACTCAGAGAAGCTTTTTACCCCTTTGTTCCGTACCGAAACGGACGGAAGTGCGGGAGCGACGGGATTCGAACCCGCGGTCTTCGGCTTGACAGGCCGACATGTTTACCGCTACACCACGCCCCCAGACAGCGGCAACTATATCACGGCTCTCTGGCCGCGTCAAATCGACGTCGGCCAATGGGCGGCGCCACTGCGGGCTTCGGCGGTTGGGCCACCAAGCCTCCATCTGCTATAATGGCTCCACTACACCATTTGCCCGCGAGGAGACACGCATGACCGAAATCCAGCTGGCCGTGATTGGCGGCTCTGGCATCTATGACTTGGAGGCTTTGGCGGACGTGGAGGAGCTGAACGTCGCAACTCCGTTCGGCGAGCCATCGGACTCGATCGTGGTCGGAACGCTCCAGGGGAAGCGCGTTGCCTTTCTCCCCCGGCACGGTCGCGGTCACCGCCTGACACCTTCCGAGGTGCCATATCGCGCCAACATCTGGGCGCTCAAGAGCCTTGGCGTCGAGCGCGTCATCTCCATCAGCGCCTGTGGCTCCATGCGAAAGCGGTACCACCCGCGCGATATTGTGCTGCCCGACCAGATTTATGACAACACCAGGAAGCGAGACTACTCCTTCTTCGGCCAGGGCCTCGTCGCACACATCTCCTTTGCCGAGCCCTTCTGCCCGCATCTGCGCGGATTGCTGGCCGAAGCGGTCACGGCTTCTGGTGGCAGGGTCCATGTGGGAGGCACCTTCCTCACGATCGAGGGGCCCCGCTTCAGCACAAAGGGCGAGAGTCGGATGTATCGCTCGTGGGGTGTCGACATCATCGGGATGACCGCCGTGCCCGAGGCCCAGCTCGCGCGCGAGGCCGAGATGTGCTACGCGACCATGGCCCACGTGACCGACTATGACGTCTGGCACAAGGAAGAGGAGCCGGTCACCGTCCAGATGCTGATCGACAACCTGACCGCCAACGCGGCTCTCTCCAAGCGCACCATCGCGGCCCTGGTTCCCATGCTGGCCGATGGCAGACCCTGTGAGTGCACAACGGCCCTTGCCGAGGCCGTCATCACCAGCCGCAACCTCGTCCCACCGGAGACGGTCGAACGCCTCCGGCCCATTCTGGCCAAGTACTTCTGAGGGTTGCTTGCGCGGCGCGGTCAGCGGAGCACGCCGCGCATGTCACCCGATCTCGCCCACCAGGCAGCGCCTCTGCGTCGCCGCGTCCAACCGCTCTGGGACCACCCGCACGCCGATTCCCGGACCGGTGGGCACCGCCATCGTGCCGTCCTGGCCCACGGTGAACGGTGGCTCAACGATGTCCTCACGGAAGTAGCGGTCGCTGGCCGAGATATCGCCGGGCAGCGTGAAGCCTGGCAGGCTGGCCACGGCCACGTTGTGCGCGCGTCCAATACCGGTCTCCAGCATGCCGCCGCACCAGACGGGTATGCCGCTCGACCTGCATAGGTCGTGAATGGCTCGCGCGGCAACCAGCCCTCCGACCCTTCCAGGTTTTATGTTGATGATGCGCCCGCTACCCAGAAGCAGGGCCACCCTTGCCGCTGCCAGGCTGGGAACCGACTCGTCCAGGCAGATCGGCGTCCGCAGGCGCCGCTGCAGCTCCGCATGGTCAAGCAGGTCATCATAGGACAAGGGCTGCTCGACCATCAGCAGCCCATAGTCGTCCAGGGAGAGGAGCATGTCCGCGTCGGCCAGCGTATAGGCGGAGTTGGCGTCCGCCATGAGCAGCACCTCCGGGAAGCGCTCTCGCACCCGCCGCACCACATGGGCGTCCCAGCCTGGGCGGATCTTGATCTTGATCCGGACATACCCCTGCGCCAGGTAGCCACCGATCACCTCCAGGAGCTGCTCGGGAGAGGGCTGAACGCCCACACTAACGCCGACCGCCACTCGCTCGCGGACTCCTCCCAGCATCTCTGCCATGGAGACGCCCCTTGCCTTTGCCAGCAAGTCCCAGATCGCGGCCTCCAGTCCCATCTTGGCGATGTGGTGACCCCGCACGGGAGCCATCAGCCTGGCAGCCTGCTCCGGGCTGGCTACATCCTGTCCCACCAGGCACGGCCCGAGAAACTCGTTCAGCACGTGCCAACATGTTTCGACTGTCTCGTACTCGTACCAGGGACCCTTGGAGGTGGCGGCCTCCCCCCAGCCGGTCAGCCCCTCGCTCCGAACGGCCACCAGGATGGTCTCGCGAGTCTCCTCACGTCCAAAGCTCGTCACAAAAGGCTGTACCAGGGGCAACGTTGCGTACCGGATCTCGATCTGGTCGATGCGCATATCACTCACTCTCCTTTGTGAGCAGGTAGAAGGCCCTTCCCTCGCGGCACACCAGGTCAGTGACAGCCGACCCAGCCGCAAAGGCATCTTGAAAAGCACGGCGCGTCGCCAGGCGCCACCTGACCGCCTGAGCCGGATCCGACGCCCGGATCTCCTGGAAGTTGGCAGGTATCTCCACCCACGCCCGGGGACTCGACATCGAGTCGATGGTCGGACCCGGAGCGAGGAGCGGTCGCCTTAGCAGCTCGTCCAGCGATGCTGCATCCTCCGGCGTGAGGCAAGCTCCTGGGTGCCCCGACACTCGCGCCCTGACGCGCTCCGATCCGATCCACCACTCTACCTGGAAGCGGTCAGAGGGCAGCCCTCTATTCAGCCCATCCTCCATGGGCCCGTAGTAGTCCCGGTAGTAGGTGTGGCAGACGGCGCCCAGCTTGTGGATGTTCAGATTCGCGTTGCGGCTCTCCAGCGGATCAAAGGTCCAGGTCACCAGGTCGCATCCCTGGGCCAGGGCAAACTCGCGCTGTGCCAGCTTGAGGCGGAATCCGATGCCACGCCCCTGGACCTCCGGAGCGATGCACATCAGGTGCGAGCAGTGCTTCACGGATCCACCGGGCGTACGCCCGAGATAGCCGAACAGCAGCCCGATTAGGGCATCGCCATCGAATGCACCCAGGACCAATGCGCCGTTGCGTTGGGCAGAGAGAAGGAGATGCAGCGGGATCACGTCCAGGTCGCCGGACATCGCCCAAACCCGGCGCTGGAGTCTTTCGCTTGCCTTGAACTCCTCGTACCTGCCGAGCGGCCGAATCTCCGTGTGCACAGCCTCAGGCACGGGCATCAGAACGACATGTATTCGTCTTGCAGCAGCTTGGGTTGGTCAATTCCCAGTGCCTCCAGCAGCTCCGAGAGTAGGGCCGCTTTCTGGAGGGCATCCTGCTTGCTCCAGGTGCGCGCCTTCAGCTCTACGTACGTGTCGGCTGAGGGTGGCTGGATCAAGCGGTCAATGTTCACTGCGAACTCGACTCCCTTGTACTTGATGCGCCAGCGGTGCCGCAGCTTGTCCACGCGCCGCTCCTCGCGCGGCTGGAAGTACTCGCGATAGAAGCGCAGGCTGCGGTCCGCATCTGCCGTGAACCGGCTGCGCCATAACAGGACCGAGTCCGCGAACTCGCGCTCAACCGTGGCACCGCGCAGCGTGAGGTTATAGATCGGCTTGACCTCCAGTCCCCGATCCAGCAGGTAGTCCTCACGGTAGCGCACGATCCCCGACTGCGGGTCCTCGAACAGAAAGTAGGTATCGTACTGCTTGCGCTCGCTGTGCTTCAGCACCATGATCTCGAGGCATCCCTGCATGCGGGCCACGAGCTGCGCTTCGTCTGGCACCCTGGCCTTGACCTGCACTTCGTACGTCTCGCCCCACTGCAGGGTGCCCAACGCGACGAGCTTGTCGAGCAGGCTCTGCTCTCTTCGCGAAAGGAAGGCCCCGATCTGCGTCGCGATGCGCTGCGCCTCGGTCTTGACTTCCTCTTCGTCCAGTGTCAACAGCACCCGGTCCCGCATCAGCCACCGTCCGTCGACAAGCAGGTGTTGCACATCATGCCCTTTCGCGCTGTAGACCAGCCGCGAGTAGACATTGTCGGAGGTGAGGTCAAAGTGCGGCACGTTGTGGACCGGATCAAGCCTCACAACGGCCACGTCCGCGCGCTTGCCCACTTCCAAAGAACCCGTCACGTCGCCCAGGCCAAGGGCATGGGCTCCGCCAATGGTCGCCATCCTGAGTGCCTCGCGGGCAGGAACGACAGTCGGGTCGAGATGGATCCCCTTGGGCAGTAGCGCGGCCAGGCGGGTCTCCTCCCACATGTCCTGGTCGCCGTTGCTTGCCTGTCCATCTGTCCCGATGCCCACCTCAATGCCGGCCTGCCTTAGCGCGACGATGTCGGCCACCCCTGAGGCGAGCTTCAGATTGCTTGTCGGATTGTGGATGGCGCCGGCACCCGCCTGGGCGAGCAGCTCGCGCTCTTTGGCAGTTATGTGAACGCAATGAGCGGCCACCACATGTGTCTTGAAGGCGCCGTACTGCTGGAGTGCCTCGGTAGAGTCCATACCATACAGCGCACGTGCCTCCTCCGCGCCGACGGTGGTCTCGGCCACGTGGATGAGGAGCGGCACGCCCTCCTCTGCCGCGAGCTGCCCGGCCTGCATGAGAAGCTCGGGAGTAGTCGACTCCAGCGCATGAGGGCCGACCGCAGGCGTGACCAGACGATGGCCCTTCCACTGTCTTATGAAGGCTCGGCAGTGCTCCAGGCCTTCATCGTAGCTCTCGGAGTCCGGGGTCGGCCACTTCATCACAGTCTGCGCGCACACGGCCCGCAGGCCGGCCTGTGCCACAGCCGAGGCGATCTCGCCCTCATAGTAGTACATGTCGGCGAAACAGGTGACGCCCGACCGGATCATCTCCGCGCACGACAGCAGGGTGCCCCACCGGCAAAAGCTCGGGCTGACAAACTCCCGCTCGACCGGGAGCATGTAACCAAAGAGCCAGACATCCAGCCGCAGGTCGTCAGCCAGGCCCCGCAGCAGGCTCATCGGCACGTGCGCATGCGCATTGACCAGCCCCGGCAGAATCGCCGCGCTCGGGCAACTGACGATGTCTGGCGCATCCCAATCGCCCCGGACCACGTCCTCCGGCCCCACCGCGACGATCTCCTGGCCGCGAATCGCGACGGCCCCGCGGGCATGGACATCGCCCCGGGAATTCATGGTTACTACTGTGCCGTCGACCAACATCAAATCGGCCGAATCTGCCAACTCACCTCACCCCTGGCGCCAAGTCGCCGTTTTCGGGCTGTTTCGTGCCCTTGACGAATCGCTCCACGAGGAGATCGGCCACACCCGCGGCATCCTCCAGCCCAAACTGCGGGACGGGTAGGTTCGACGCATAATCGCACATCAGCGCCACAAGCTCCTCGGCTTCGCACAAAAGCTCGCTGCCCCATTCTCTACGGCTGACCTCAATCTTGGGCCGGTCCCCGCGCTTGTATCCTTCGGTGAGGACAAGATCAAGGTCGCCCATCAGCGGTAGAAGAGCGTCAAGAGGAAGCTCCCGTTCCAGCTTCCGGATCATCGCCATCTTGTGAGGCCCGGAGATCACAACGACCTCACTCCCCGCCTGGCCGTGCCGCCAGGAGTCCTTGCCAGGGCGATCCATCTCAAAGTCGTGTGCGTCGTGCTTGATGGTACCTATCCTGAGGCCGCGCCGCTTGAGCTCGCGGATCACCCGCTCCAAGGCAGTGGTCTTTCCGACGCCCGACCTGCCGACGAACGATACCACGGGAACGCTGCGCTGGTTGCTCACAGCAGTGACGCCATCCCTTCTGGCCAATCGAGCATCTGGACGTCGACTTGGCTCCCAGCCGGGCAGAGCCGCAGGCCCTCGCGGATGACTGCGAGGCCATTCGCTTTTGCCATCGAGGTCAGCACGCCAGAGCCCTGCTCTCCTGCCGCTATCGCATGGTAGCCGTCGCCTCGCCTGGTGACGATGACGCGCACGAAGCCGCGGCGCCCGCTGTTCTTCAGATCCTCGTCCAGGATCGCTTGGACGATGGGCTTGGTCAGCTCCACGTGGCCGAGCATCTTGCGTATCGCCGGCCTTGCGAATTGCTCAAACGACACCATGGCCGACACGGGGTTGCCGGGCAGGCCAATGAGCGGCACTCCGCCGTGCAATACGCCAAACGCAAGCGGCTTCCCCGGCTTCATGTTGACCTGCCAGAACTGCATCTGCCCCTCCAGGCCAAGAACATCCTTCACCACATCATAGTCGCCCACCGACACCCCGCCAGACGTAAGGAACAGGTCCGCACCGCGCTGCAGGCCCTCCCGTATCTTGGCAGACAGAGATCCTGACACATCTCGCGCCACACCCAGCCGCAGGGGCACCCCGCCTGTGCGCTGGACAAGGGCGGCGCTGGTGTACTCGTTCGAGTTCCGGATCTTGCCGGGAGAGAGCGGCTCGCTCGGCTCGACCAACTCGTCGCCCGTCGCGAGGATCGCAACCTTGGGCCGCCGGTGCACCAACACGGAGGGACGGCCCAGCGACGCAAGAACCCCTATCTCCTGTGGGCGAATCGCGCGCCCGGGCGCCAGCACTGTCTCTCCACGGCGCACGTCCTCGCCTGCTGCCCGCACATTCTCCCCCGGCTTGACGCAAGCGTGCACCTCGATCTCCTCAGCCGGGGCAGCCAGTCGATCTGCACGCTGGCGCTGCGCATCTGAGGTGTCCTCTATCGGCACAACGGCATCGGCTCCCTCGGGCATCGGAGCCCCGGTCATTATGCGAATCGCCATACCTGCTTCCAGCCGCACCGAGGCAACGTAGCCCGCCGCCACTGTGTCCACGACGCCCAGACGCACGCCAGCCATCCTGCCTGCACGCGCTACATCCGCCGAGCGCACCGCAAAGCCATCCATGCCCGAGTTGTCGAATGGTGGAATATCTACATCGGCGATCACTTCTTCACCAAGCACTTGGCCCAGTGCATCCAGGATAGCCACGCGCTCGAGAGGAAGGGGGCGGACGTGCCTTAGGATCTCGGCTAGAGCTTCTTCGACGCTGATCAAGCGAACTCGCCTCCGGGGACCGATTTCGGTGGATAATAGCACAGGCACGATGCGCGGTCAATCGACCGGCCCACTCAGGGCAGGTTGACCGAAGCTCTCGCAGCCCGGAGATTGGCCCATGGGGCAGTCACAGGTGTCACGCATCCTGTGCCAAGGATGAAGCGGTTGCCACCCGTCGTGGCAATTGCGTCGGATGCCTCGCTGCAGACCAGTTCTGGCGTGCCCTTCACCATCGTCTCCCATTGCCTCAACCCGCCCAGGACCACGCCCTGAATCCGCCGCTGACCCTCCAGGAGGCTAGGTGGTGTCTCGCGGTCGTGCCAATTGACTACCTGCACTGGGTAGTCGGCCAGCAAGTCGAACATGACCCGGGTGCCATGCAGGTGCAGTACATTCAGCCAGAGAGCTTCTGCGGCGCGCAGGACGCGCAGATCGAACGGCACACCGAACTCGCGATACTCCTGCTCCGACAGCACCTCGTAGCTGGCGTGTTGCACAGCGTAGAAGATGCCCGCAATGCCCCTGGTGCACGCGGCCTGAACGTACGCTTCGGTCGTCTGCGCGATCACCTCGAGGCCGTGCAGCACGGCGCGTGGGTGTTGCCTCAGGTGAGCAAGGATTGCCTGGCGCCCTGCCAGGTTCTTGGCCTGGGCCAGGGGGCTGAAGACGGTGTCTATGAAAGGCACGTGCGCGCCCAGGTCCTCGCCAATCAGGCCGAGGCACCTGAGCTGTGCCCCAAGCGCACCATCGCCTGGGTTCAGCGGCTCGAGCCTGAACCAGTCTTCGGGCTTGCGGATCGGCTGGCTGCGATACTCGCGAGTTCCTTCGGGATTCCCCTCCCAGCAGTCCTGTGCTCCCCAGCCGCAGACGCAGTAGCTGCTGGCAGGGGTTACCTTGACAAAGTCGAAGTCGTACTGACGCTGGAAGGCAACGACCGACTTGGCGAGGCCTACAGGATCCTGGTCATCCACCGGAAAGTGCCGCCAGAGGGCCACCGGCGGGCGGTCCACCGGCCGGCCAGCCGTGGCCGCCTCCAGCCTCTCCCGTTTGCTCATTTCGTCCATGCCTCACCTCCCTGAGGGCTATTCTGCCACAGGGTCCTGGTCGGCGCAAGGGCCTTGCCGTCAGGGAGGTTGCGTGCTACAATAGGTGGTGTGACAACGCGATCAAGGCCGGGAGGATGGGATGAGCCTGCAGATTGGCATTGTTGGCCTGCCGAACGTGGGCAAGAGCACTCTGTTCAATGCCTTGACCAAGGCCGGGGCGGTTGTGGCAAGCTACCCGTTCACGACCATTGAGCCCAACGTAGGCGTGGTGACCGTACCGGACACGAGGCTCGAGCAGCTCGCGGCGATTGTGCGACCGAAGGAAATCAAGTACACGAGCATCGAGTTCGTCGATATCGCCGGCCTGGTCAAGGATGCGCATCGGGGAGAAGGCCTGGGCAACCAGTTCTTGGGCCACATCCGCAACGTCGACGCAGTTGCCCTCGTCGTGCGTTGCTTTGAGGACGCGGACATCGCTCACGTAACCGCCGAGTTAGACCCCGTGGGTGACTGCGAGGTCATCGACCTCGAGTTGTGCCTGGCCGACCTAGGAACCGTGGAACGCAGGGTAGAGAAGGTCCAATCCATGGCCAAGGCGCAGCCCCGTGAGTTCGCCGCCGAGTTGGAGTGCCTGGCACGGCTCAAGGATCACCTGTCGACTGGTCAACGTGCCTCGGTCTTCTCGTGTCCCGACGCGGAATCTGAGTGGATCACGTCGCTCAACCTCCTCACAGGCAAGCCACGCCTCTATATAGCAAACGTCGGTGAGTCCGACCTGCCTGCGGGCGGACGTTTGGCCGAGGCTGTTCTGCGCCACGCTGCAGCTCAGGGAGCTGAGGCTGTCGTTCTCTGCGCCCAGCTCGAATCGGACCTGGCAGACTGGCCGCCCGCTGAAGCTGCGGAGTACCGGGAGGGCCTTGAGGTGAAAGAGCCAGGGCTTGAAAGGCTCATCTCGGCCAGCTACCGGCTGCTGAACCTCATCACGTTTTTTACGGCCACCGGCACAAACGTGGTGGCTGCATGGACACTGCAACGCGGGCAGACTGCACTGCACGCTGCCGGCAAGATTCACCAGGACATGCAACGTGGATTCATTCGAGCCGAAGTGGTGCCTTTCGACGACCTGATTTCCGCTGGCGACTTGGCCGGTGCGAGAGAGCGAGGTTACCTCCGGCTCGAAGGGCGGGAGTATGCTGTTAACGATGGGGACATCATTCACTTCCGCTTCTCTCCCGCACACTGACGCCTGGCCGACTCTCCTTCCGCCCCCCGTGGTTTGCGCGGCATCTGCAGCTATGCTATAGTGGCGCCCGCTGTCATGGGGTCGTTGGGCCTTTGGGCTTCGTCCCTTGACTTTCCGCTTGTGGCTCGACCACAGGCAATCCCAGGGAAAGGAGGCAAACCATGAGGGAATACGAGTTGTACTTGGTCATCGACGCCGACGTCGCTGACGAGGCCGCGGCCGCTATCGTCGATAGGGTCACCAGCCTCGTTGTGGCCGGCTATGAAGGCACCGGCGGCGAAGTGGTCAAGGTTGAGGCCCGCGGCAAGCGGCGCCTGACTTATGCCATCAAGCGCAGAGTGGAAAGCCAGGATATCGTCCTCACCTTCCGCACCCCGCCGCGGGCTCTTCCGGAGATTGAGCGCGTGCTCACCCTTGACGAGCAGGTCCTGCGCTATCTAGTCGTGCGCCTGGACGAGGATTAGGCGGGTGTGCCTCCCTGCGAAGCACGGCAACTTGCCGGGAGGCCTCAAGAGACAAGGAGCAAGTGTAATCCAATGAGAAGCCGAGAGCGTTTTCAGAGCAGCGGCCCGGGCGGTGGTGATGCCCGCTCAGGGCCTCCACGTTCGGGCGGCCGGCGGCCATATAGCGGCGACGACGAAGACCGGCCGGAGGGTGGTCGAGGGAGATTCGCTCCCGTTCGCCGTGTCTGCCAGTTCTGCGTCGAGAAGGCAGATGTGATTGACTACAAGGACGTGGCCGTGCTGCACCGTTACATCACGGAGCGGGGCAAGATAAAGGGGCGCCGCAAAAGCGGCACATGCGCCAAGCACCAACGCCGCCTGGCAATCGCCATCAAGCGCGCGCGACACCTTGCCCTGCTGCCCTTTACAGCGGAGCACCTCCGTCGCTTCTAGCCCGAAACCACCGAAAGCAGCGCCGTTCTGCCGGCTGCTAGGGAGAAGGTATGGCCAAACAAACCACCATGGGCAAGTCGTCGACCCCTGGAAAACACACACCGGGACGCGAGGCTCCGCAGGCGCCGCAACAGACCAAGAAGCAAATCGCCTACGGGAAGCGCCAAGCACGCCAGCAGCGCATCGTCACGCTTATCCTGGTTGGGCTTGGGCTAGTAGTCTTGGGCATCGCCTTAGCGGCCGTAGTTAGCGTCGCTTGGCTTCAGCCCAGGAAGGCCGTTGCCCGCGTCAACGGAGCAACGATCCGCATGGACGAGTACGTCGCACTGACCAACGTGCGCCGAGCGAATCTTGAGAACGCCATCTCCAATTACGAGAATGAGATCAGCGGGCTCGACACGACGGATGAGACCAACGCGTTCCTTATCCAGTACTACCAGTCTTATGTGGATCAGCTCAAGACCGAGCTGACGAACGTGGAGTCGAGCTCACTCGAAGAGCTGATCGAGGACTCGCTGATCCGCGAGAAGGCCGGAGAGTTGGGCCTGAGCGTTTCGGACGCTGAAGTGGAAGAATCCATTGCTGCCGACCTGGACTCAGTCTTCGCCGGCTCGGCATCGACGGTAACCAGCACCGAGACTCTGACTGGGACCACGCCAACACCAGCGCCAACAGCCACTCCAGTGCCTCAGAGGACCAAGGACGAGTACTTCGCGTCTGTCCTGCGGAGCATGGGTGTCTCTGAGAAGGCGTTCCGCGGCATCATCAGCCGGAGTCTCCTTAGGACCGAGCTGGAGGACTTGCTGGCAAGCCAAGTGCCGACTACCGGTTTGGTGGCTCACATCAAGATCATCCAGACCGACACAAAGGAGAAGGCGGATGCCGCCGAACTGCAGCTTCAGGCCAACGTGGAATTCTCCGTTGTCGCCACCGAGGTGTCCTCTGATACCCTCACGGCGGGAGATGGGGGAGATATCGCGGCGGTAACGCCCGATCAGCTGGTCAGCGACTACGGCCAGGAGGTCTCGGACCTGGTGTTCTCCCTGGACACTGGTGCCAGGGGGCAAGTGGAGAGCGGCGGCAAGTTCTACATTGTCCTGCTCGTCTCCAGAGAGGAGAACGGAAAGCTGCCCGACGAGGTCGTCTCGACGAAAAAGTCGAGTGCTCTCTTGGACTGGCTGGCGGACCGCGAGGCGTCTCCCGAGGTCAGGATCGATCGCCTCATCGAACCTGGGCCGGCAGCAACGGCACCGTAGCACTCAGTCCAACGCCAGCGGCTGGGGGCATGCGCCTCCAGCCGCTTTTCTATCGGCCAGCCCTCAAGATCGCCGGCTAACGCGCCTCCCGGCGAACCTCCACTACATTGGGCAGACGCTCGATTCTGTCCAGGATGCTGACGAGCTGGCTCATGGCCGTGATCTCCAGAGTAGCGGTCAGCGTGACGAGATTCGTCTTCTGGGGATTGGCTGAGCCCACCTTTCTCATGTTCACTCGCTCCTCCGCGACAACCGTCGCGATGTCACGCAGAAGACCCTCTCTGTCCCAGGCTCGGATGCGGATGTGCACGGGGTAGATCCGCTCCACCGGCTTTCCCCAATCCACCTCGATCAACCGCTCGATTTCTCCCCTGCCCGTGCGAGCCAGGATGTTGGGGCAGTCCCAACGATGAATCGTCACACCGTGCCCCCGGGTTACGTAGCCAATAATAGGGTCGGGCTCTTCAGGGCTGGGCTGGCAACAGTGTGCCAGCTGAGTGACGACATCGCCGACCCCGCGCACACGGATCCCTTCCGGCGTAACTGCGACAGGTGCCTCTTCCTCCTCGGCGACAATCTCCTCACGGCGAAGGTCTTGCAGCACGCGAGCCGCCACGCGCTGTGAGCTCAGATCTCCATACCCTATCGAGGCAAAAAAGTCGTCCAGGGTTTTGTAGTCGAAGAGAGAGGCGATCTCCTGATACCGGATGTCATCCGACAGGTTCAGCCGGCGCAGCTCTCTCCTCAGTTGCTCCCTGCCGAGGAGAATGCTTTGCTCCCGGTCTTGCTGCCGGAACCAGGCCCGGATCTTCTGACGGGCCCGTGGGGAATGGACATAGCCGAGGTCAGGTCGCAGCCAGTCTCGACTCGGCCCTCCCTGCTTCGCTGTGATGATCTCAACCTGGTCCCCATTCACCAGGGTGTGGGTCAGCGGGACAATCTGCCCATTCACCCGCGCACCGCGGCACCGGTGCCCAACGTCTGTATGGATGTGGTAGGCGAAGTCAACAGATGTTGAGCCTGCAGGCAGGTCCAGGACCTGCCCCTTCGGAGTGAAGACGTACACGCGCTCCGCAAGCACCTCGGCCTTGAGCGCGTCGACAAACTCGCGCGCATCCTCGACGTCAGAGCGCCAATCCATAAGCGAGCGCAGCCAGGCGACTTTGCTTTCAAATGCGACGTCGCGGTTCTTCGTTCCCTCTTTGTAGCGCCAGTGCGCAGCGATGCCCAGCTCGGCGCGCCGGTGCATATCGCGCGTGCGAATCTGAACTTCCAGCGTTCGCCCATCGGGTCCCACGACCGCGGAGTGCAGGGACTGGTACATGTTGTCCTTCGGTGTGGCGATAAAGTCGTCAAACTCACCGGGGATAGGCTTCCACAAAGCATGCGCCACACCCAAGGCCGCATAGCAGTCCTGCACCGAGTCTACAATGACGCGCAGTCCACGCACATCGTAGATCTGGCCAAAGTCCACTCCCTTGCGCCTCATCTTGCGGTAGATGCTGTAGATGTGCTTGGGGCGACCCTCCACTTCCGCCGCGATCCCTTCAAGCCTCAGCCGGGTCCGTAGCTCGGCGACCACCCTCTGTATATATCTTTCGCGGGACTCCCTTCGCTCGGCAATCAATCCCGCAATCTCGCTGTAGGCGTGTGGGTCGTGGTATCTCAGACCCAGATCCTCGAGCTCCCACTTGATCCTCCATATGCCGAGGCGGTTGGCTAGGGGGGCGAAAATCTCGAGCGTCTCGCGCGCGATACGTGCCCGTCGTTCGGGCGGCAGCGACGCGAGCGTACGCATGTTGTGCAGCCTGTCGGCCAGCTTGATCAGGACGACGCGGATATCCTCAGCCATGGCGAGGAACATCTTCCGCAGGCTCTCAGCCTCTTCCGCCTCCAGGTCACGGCTGCCCATTTTGCTCATCGTATCGATGTAGGAGAGCTTGGTGACGCCGTCGACGAGCCGGGCGACCTCGTCGCCGTAGGTGCTCTGCAACTCGTCGATGGTTATGGAGGTGTCTTCGGCAACATCATGGAGGAAGGCAGCCGCCACGGCACGGGAGTCCAGGCCCATCTCCGCCAGAATCCGGGCGACCTCGACACAGTGCACGACGTACCGTTCTCCAGAGAGTCGCATCTGGCCGTCATGCGCCCGGTCCGCCAGCTCGTAGGCGCGGCGGACCAACTCCAGATCACCCCCGCTGAAGTACTCCGCGACCCAGTCCACCAAACCGTCCCCCATACCAGAGAGCCAGCTCCCCTGCCAGGAAGAGTTCCTGACACTCTATCACAGATGTCCGCGGTGCGCAACCGGGCTCCTCCGGCCATTTTGCCCATAGGTCTAGATGCTCTATACTGGCCCCGGAAAGGTAGCCTATGAGGGTAATCGCGGGCAGCGCTCGAGGAATGCGCCTGCAAGCCGTGCCTGGGGCAACGACTCGCCCAATCTCTGACCGTGTGAAGGAGGCTCTGTTCAGCATCCTTGGCGAGTCCGTCGTCGGCGCACGCTTTCTCGACTTGTTCGCCGGCACCGGAAGCGTAGGGATCGAAGCACTCAGCCGGGGCGCGAGTGAGGCCGTCTTTGTCGACAGTGAGGCCCGAGCCCTGGCGACCATTCGAACCAACCTGGCCCATACGCGGCTCGAATCGGCCGCACGCCTGGTTCACGGCGATGCGTTCAGGTATCTCACTCGCAGGGCAGAACCCTTTGACTTGGTCTATGTTGCTCCCCCGCAGTACCGTGCGCTCTGGAACCGGGCTCTTCTCTCCCTAGACGCGAACCCTGCGTGGCTCGGACCCGGCGGGCAGGTCATCGTGCAGCTATTCCCAAAGGAGTTCGAACCTACGGACCTCAAGCACCTGGACCTTTCTGACGAGCGCCAGTATGGCAGTACCCTGCTCTGCTTCTTTGCTCGAACGCCAGGTCCCCTAGAATGAGTAGGAAGCGGGTCTCTGCTGGGGGAAGAGGCCTGTGCTGCAACCCGACAGGGCATCTCGATGAAGGAAGGCGACATGGACCACGGAACCCACGATCTCGATAGTCTGTTGCGGCTTCTGGCAGACCCGGCCGCACCGCAGCGCGTGTCAAGCCTGCCGACCCTCTCCGATCTGCATGCACAGTCCTTGATCCACTTCTGTGAGGCATTCGACACCTTCCCAGTCGAGCGACGCAGGCAGCTTCTGCGTTCGCTCGTCGAGCTGGCCGAGACGAGCTTCGAGGTCGACTTTGGGGCCATATACCGGCACTGCCTTCAAGATTCCGATGCGATGGTTCGCACGACCGCGATCGAGGGCCTCTGGGAGGACTCGAGCCCGGCTCTGGTCACTCCTCTTCTGCAGCTGCTTCGAGCTGATCCATCGCCGCAGGTACGGGCGGCAGCGGCGACAGGCCTGGGATCGTTCGTGCTGGCAGGCCAAATGGAAGAACTCGACGCAGGTACGGCAGGCAAGGTTGCCGACGAACTCCTGGCGACCTTCAGCCTCCTGGGCGAGGCGGTCGACGTCAGGCGTCGCGCCCTTGAGTCGGCGGCCTATTCCGGCTCGCCCCAAGTTGGAGCGGCTTTGGGCCTTGCCTATGACGAGGACGACGAGGCATGGAGGTTGAGTGCCGTCGTCGGGATGGGCCGAACGTGCAACCGGAGATGGAGTCCGATTCTCCTTGAGGAGCTAGAGAGCAGCTCAGCGGCTATGCGATACCAGGCAGCAGTCGCCTGCGGCGAGACCAGCCTGATCGACTCTGTCCCGATCCTCGGCCGCCTGCTGCGCGATCCCGATCGGCAAATCGCCGGGGCTGCCATCTGGGCGCTCGGCCAGATTGGTGGCGTGGCTGCTCGGGACCTGCTGCTGGATCTGTACGAAGAGGCCGATGATGAGACCCAAGACGCCATCGACGAGGCACTGGCCGAACAAGATCTCCTCGAGGGCATGCCTTCCTTCTCCATGGTCGACGTCGAGGACCTCGATGACATGGAGTTCCTGCTGGACCACGAGGAGAGGGCCGGTGAGACTCTTGACGAAGGTGGTCTGGCCGACCTGGACGAGAGCGGGTGAGGCAATCCTCTGCCCCCCGCAGAGAGCGCCTGATTCCGGCGACTCGGGTTCAGCTGCACGATCACGGTAACGAGGGATGACCATGACGAAACCTGAGAGTACGACTCCGTGGTGGAAGTGCTCGAACTGTGGCTACATGTTTAGGGACGTAGAGCCTCCTGTCCAATGCCCAAGCTGCCATGCCAGGTGCGTCTTCATCGACGCGACCTGTTACACCCCGGACTGCGGTGGACCGGAGTCGAGCAATCCCGATCCGCGGGTGGGCGCCTAGGTAGATCCCTCGCACCTTGCCCTCACTCAGGTCCGAGCGCGGGCCTGCACGAGCGCGGCCAGGTGCGTCAGCCGGGTAGGCTGGGCTCGGCTCGCCGCAGACACCAGACGTGGCCGGCTGTTGCGTAGGCCGACCTGGTCGGCACCGATCCTCAAGGGAACAGGATGAGCCATGAAGAGACAACCGAGCTCGCGGATGTGTTTCGTGTGCGGCATTGACAACCCGATTGGCCTGCATTTGCATTTCTACACGGATGACGAGGGGCGCTGCGTCGCCCGCTTCCGGCCGAAACCAGAGCACCAGGGCTATCCCGGCCACCTGCATGGCGGGGTCATTAGCACACTACTCGACGAGACAATGGGCCGTGTCCTCACCCTCCACGGCGTCTGGGCCGTCACCGGCCGACTGGAGGTCGTCTTCCGGAAGCCCGTGCCACTGGATCAGGAGATCACCATCGTCGGGGAACTGATCCGCAATCGTCGCTTGGCCTACGAGGCGCGCGGAAGGGTTGAGATGGCCGATGGCACGGTCCTGGTGGAGGGCAAGGGTCTCTATATCCGTATCTCCGGAGACGCAGTTGAGCAGGCGAGCGCTCGGCTGGACTTCTGGGAGGTGGTTCCCGAGTAGCCTTTGGCCCCAGTTGCTTTTTCTCCTTGCCGGCAGTAGAATGGAGGCACAAGGCTGTCCGGCTAGGTTCCGTCACCGCACGAAAGGATAGGTGGACAAATGGAGTGGCTCTACTCATGGATCACGGTCGTCATCGTCTTCCTCGCGCTCTTTCTCTTCATGGCCGTAAAGGTTGTGCAGGAGTATGAGCGCGGGGTGATCTTCCGCCTAGGCCGTCTCCAGGGCGCAAAGGGGCCAGGCTTGTTCCTGATCATCCCCTTCCTGGACCGCATGGTGAAAGTCGATCTCCGTGTCGTTGTACTTGACATCCCTGCCCAGGAGGCCATCACCCGCGACAACGTCACAGTGAAGGTGAATGCTGTTGCCTACTTCCGCGTAATCGAGCCCTGCGACGCCATCGTCCAGGTGGAGGACTATCGCCGTGCCACGTGGCAGATTGCCCAGACCAGCCTGCGCTCCGTTCTGGGTCAATCGGACCTTGACGAGCTGCTCATCCACCGCGACCAGATCAACCAGAGACTACAGCAGATTATCGACAAGCAAACCGCCCCCTGGGGCATCAAGGTGAGCACTGTGGAGGTCAAGGACGTGGAGCTGCCTGATACGATGAAACGCGCCATGGCCAAGCAGGCCGAGGCCGAGCGCGAGAAACGTGCCAAGGTCATCCACGCTGACGGTGAGTTCGAAGCCGCGCAGCAGCTCCAGCACGCAGCCAATGTGATTTCGCAAGAACCGGCCGCCATCCAGCTCCGATATCTACAGGTTCTGACCGAGATCGCGGTAGAGAAGAACTCGACCATCCTTTTCCCCATTCCCATCGAGTTCCTCAACGTCTTCGGGAAGACTCCGCAGCCTCAGCTGCATCAGGAGACCCAAACCTCAGACCAGCCTGCGAAGTAGAGCCTTGCCCAGCACGGGCCGGCACGCATCGCATTGCCTGCCCAGGTGGCATGCCGCCTGGGCAGGTTTCACCCTACCGGAGTCAGGATGAAGATAGCCTACTTCGATTGCTTCTCTGGTGCCAGCGGCGACATGCTACTGGGCAGCCTTCTTGATGCCGGCCTCTCGTTCGGCGACCTCGAGGCCGACCTAGGTGCGTTGGGAGTGGGCGGCTACCAGCTCGAAGCCGAGCGTGTCTCGCATCATGGACTCGCCGGAACACACCTTCGCGTCACCCTAGACAGCTCTGAGCGGCCGGCCCGCCACCTGTCGACCATTGAGCATCTCATTGGGGAGAGCAGCCTTCCCCGAAGGGTCAAGGAGCGCAGCGTTGCTGTGTTCCGGCGTCTCGCCCAGGCCGAGGCTGACGCGCACGGCGTCGCAGTCGAAGAGGTCCACTTCCACGAGATCGGCGCGGTCGACACGCTGGTGGATATCGTCGGCTTCGTCACTGCGTTGGAGCACCTTGGCATTGAGGCCGTGTTCTCTTCGCCCCTGATGACGGGCTGGGGAACGGTGGACACAGAACATGGGCTCTTGCCCGTTCCGGCGCCGGCGACTTTGGCGTTGCTCTCCCAGAGCGGCGCGCCGACCTCCCGCGGCCCCGCCGAGAGGGAAGCGCAACCAACGTGGCCGGCCAGCGTCGAACTACTCACGCCTACCGGCGCAGTGCTCCTCACCCACTTCGCCACATTCCACCAGCCGGCGATGCACATTCAGGCTGTGGGATATGGATTTGGCAGCAAGCAGCTCCCGTGGCCAAACGGGGTTCGCGTCTGGATCGGCGAGATAGCCGAGAGCCCTCTCGATCACGACGAGGTCGTACTCCTCACCTGCAACCTGGACAACGTCACAGGGGAAGCGCTCGGTTATGCGATGGACCGGCTATTCCAGGCGGGTGCACTGGACGCCTGGTTTTCGCCAATCCAGATGAAAAAGAGCCGACCCGCTTACCAGCTGTCCGTCCTCGCTGAGCCGGCCGACACCGACAAGCTGGCGGCCATTGTGCTCAGGGAGACTCCAACCCTCGGCCTGCGCTACCAGCGCTATCGGCGGGCCAAGGCGTCGCGCGAGATCGGGGAAGTGCAGACCCCGTGGGGCGCTGTGAGGATCAAGATCAAGAGGCTGGGGAACAGAGTGATCTCGGCGGCGCCTGAGTACGACGACTGTGCCGCACTTGCCGCACGGGAAGGGATCCCGTTCGAAGACGTGGCGTCCGCAGCAAGAGCGCTCGCAAGCAGGGAGGTCTAGACGCGGCATCCGCGAAAGCACTCCCCCACGAGTGGCTAGAAGAGACCGGGCTGGGGAGACTCATGGTAGGGAAGGGAAAGATGCTCGTACGCGAGCCGAGTCGCAATCCGGCCTCGAGGCGTGCGATCTAGAAAGCCCAGCTGCAGGAGGTAGGGCTCGACTACATCCATGATGGTATCGGGCTCCTCCGAGAGGGCAGCGCCGATCGTCTCCAGCCCCACCGGACCTCCATCGTACTTCTCGATGATGGTCCGAAGCACACGCCGGTCAATCTCGTCCAGGCCCAGAGGGTCCACTTCCAGAAGGGTAAGTGCGTCTTCAGCCACTGTCTGGGTGATCCCGCCACCCGCGCGCACCTCAGCGTAGTCTCGCACGCGCCTGAGAAGCCGGTTGGCCACCCGCGGCGTCCCTCGCGCCCGCCGTGCGATCTCTGCAATGCCGGCTGTGTCGATCGTCACACCCAGAATGCGTGCCGAGCGTTCCACGATCGCGCGCATGGCATCCGGCTCGTAGAAGTCGAGCCGGTAGACAGCACCGAAACGTGCCCGGAGGGGCGCGGTCATCAACGCCAATCGCGTGGTGGCGCCAATCAGGGTGAAGCGCGGAAGCTTCAAGCGGATGTTCCGGGCGCCAGGGCCTTTGCCGATCACGATGTCGAGGCAAAAGTCCTCCATGGCCGGGTAGAGCACTTCTTCAACGGCCTTACCCAGCCGATGAACCTCGTCCACAAACAGCACGTCCCCTTGCCGGAGGTTCGTGAGGATGGCTGCCAAGTCACCGGCACGCTCAATTGCGGGTCCGGCCGTGATGCGGATGTTGACTCCCATCTCGTTGGCTACTACGTGTGCCAGGGTAGTCTTCCCAAGACCCGGTGGGCCGTAAATCAGTACGTGGTCAAGAGGCTCGTGTCGCCCCCTTGCTGCCTCGATCAGGATGCCTAGGTTTGCCTTCACCCGGTCCTGCCCGATGTATTCCTGCAACCGCTGTGGCCGGAGCCGCACCTCGAGGCCGGTTTCCTCCGATCGGTTCTGTGGCGAGATCATCCGTTCAGCCATGCGCTCCTGCCAAGGTCCTGGGTGCAAGCATTGTACCACAGACTGCCCCTGCACGGAACCTGACTGCCCCGCATGTAAGCAGTTGACACCCTCGGCTGGTTGTGGTAGAGTCTGGCCCACCTGCCTCGCCCGGTGGGAGCAGGACACGGTGCCATGAGGTGACGCATGCTCGATATCAACGTTATCCGCGAGCAGCCCGAGACAGTCAAGAAGGCGATGTCCGATCTGAATGTCAAAGCCCCAATCGACGTCATTCTCCAGCTTGACGCCAGACGGCGCGAGCTCCTGACTCAGACGGAGGCCTTGCGAGCTGAGCGAAATGCAGCTTCCAAGGAGATCAGCCGCACGACCGATCCCGAGGCCCGCAGGTCCAGAATCGAGCAGATGCGCGCGGTGGGCGACACACTCGGGCAGCTCGAGCAGGAGCTAAGGAGGACCGAGGAGCAGGTCTCGGCTCTCATGCTCCAGGTTCCGAACCTCCCGAGCCCCGGTGTCCCAATCGGTCCTGACGAATCCCACAATCTGATCGTGCGGCAAGTGGGCGAGCAGCCTGCCTTCGCATCCGAGCCCCTGCCGCACTGGGACCTCGGTCCATCGCTGGACATTCTGGACCTGGACCGGGGTGTCAAGCTTTCGGGTACGCGGTTCTACATCCTGCGGGGCCTGGGCGCTCGCCTTCAGAGGGCGCTCATCACCTGGATGCTGGACCTGCACCTCGCGCAAGGATACACCGAGATCTACCCGCCCTATATGGTTCGCAGGGAGATGATGGTAGGTGCTGCGCAGCTGCCCAAGTTTGAGGATAACATCTACCACGACGCCGAGGAGGACTTTTGGTTCATCGGTACATCTGAAATCCCCCTCACCAACCTCCACCGCGATGAGATCCTTCCTGCGTCCGCGCTTCCGCTCAAGTACGTCTCCTATACACCCTGCTTCCGCCGAGAGAAGATGTCAGCCGGTCGAGATGTGCGGGGCATCAAGCGAGGTCACCAGTTCGACAAGGTCGAGATGTACCAGCTCACCACGCCCGAGACATCCTACGACACGCTGGAGACGATGATTGGTGATGCGGAGGCCGTGTGCCAGGGCTTGAACGTTCCTTACCGACTCGTGCAGATGTGTACGGGCGACCTGGGGTTCCAGGCAGCGACCAAGTTCGACCTTGAGGTGTGGGCACCCGGCGTGCAAGAGTGGCTGGAGGTTAGCTCGCTGTCGAACTGCACCGACTTCCAGGCACGCCGTGCGAATATCCGCTATCGCCCTGAGCCAGGAGCCAAACCCCGTTATGTTCACACCCTGAACGGCTCGGGACTCGCGCTGCCGAGGGTCATGATCGCTGTGATGGAGAACTACCAGCAGCCCGACGGGACTATCCTCGTGCCACCAGCTCTCCGGCCCTACATGGGCGGCATCGAGATCATCCGCTGACGTGCGTGGCGCATGGGGACACCGGGCGCGACACGATCCTTTTTTGACAACCGATTCCCTCTCTGCTATACTAGTGCTGGTGGGCCGGAGGGGGCAACTGACCACTGCTTCGCGGAGGGATGGCCGAGTGGTTGATGGCGACGGTCTTGAAAACCGCTGTGGCTGCATAGTCACCGGGGGTTCGAATCCCTCTCCCTCCGCCACGCCAAAGTAGTCGGGTAGCGCTTGCACAAGTCCGCACTGGCAAAGCGTGGGAACTGGCACCTGGGGAGGTGCCGGAGTGGTCGATCGGGGCCGCCTGCTAAGCGGTTGAGGGACTAAAGAGTTCCTCCCAGGGTTCGAATCCCTGCCTCCCCGCCTTTGAGCCCTTGTAGCTCAGTGGATTAGAGCGTCTCCCTGCGGAGGAGAAGGCCGCGCGTTCGAGTCGCGCCAAGGGTACCACACAGCAGAGGACCCCTGCCCTGAGGGCAGGGGTCCTTCTGCGTCTCCGGACCAGAACCCACCCATGCAGCGAAGATGACAGTCCCGGTCGCTTGTGATACAATCACCGCTGACGGCCTGTGTGTCGCACAGCGCGAACTCTGCACACTCACAAAACATAGGAGGGAAAAATGGACGATCGCCTTCGAGGAAAGCTCAGGATCTCGAAGAGCCGACTTGACGAGATCAATGCTCTCTTGTTGGATCCAGGCACGCGCGTGGTGAACGACCTCCTAGGGGTCGTCGCCCGCTACGGGACCCCGGCTGAGATCAACCGGAAGGCGCGCAGGGCGCGCAGCCTGCCTCACCTCCTCGAACGCCTGCGGGCCACCGGGTCGCCCTACTTGGCCGACCTGCGTTGGCTCACCAAGCAGCGCGACAAAGGTGCATTTGTCACGGTGTCTGACTTCCGGCGCCAGGTTCTTGGCTCAAGCGCAGACACGACCGCCTTCCAAGACGAGTTGGCCGTGACCCTGGAGATCTCAGCCCTGCAATACTTCCCGTTCCTGATCGCTGAGGCAAAGCAGGCGATTGCCAACCGTGAGCTGATGCCCGGCCGCTACATCCGGGTGCGCAAGATGAAAGAGCAGGAATCGGACAACGGGGATATCTTGGCCGTTGCCGCCGCCATGCAGATCGTCGGCGCAACCTATGTCGAGACGCTCGACACCAAGGGCACAGATGGCTCCAACATCCACCTCGGAGGGCCGGCAACTATCACGGGGTACTTTGGTGGTGTGGGCCAGCCGAATCACTATCCCCTGAAGTGGGTCGACGAATACCTTTACTACTACACGAACTACGGCATCCGCCAGGTACTCAACGTCAATTCTGGCACCGTACTCCTCGGATATCTCCTGCACAAGCTGGGTATTGACATTGAGTTCAAGATATCGGTCTACATGGGCAACGACAACCCATACGCCGCTCTGTGGACGCTGATCGGAGCGCGCCTCTTTTCCCGCAGCGATGGCTCCACGTCCCTGATTGGGTTCAACTGGAGCAACTCGGTCAACAACGAGACCATTGAGATCACGGCAGAAATCCGCAGGGCGCTGGGATTGGAGGAGATCGTCCGATTCGAGCACCATATCACGGAGACGTTCCACAGCATCGTGCGCCAGCCTTACGACCGCACTGCGGAGTTGGTTGACCTGGCAGCCCGAGTCCCGAACATCTCAGCCAAGCACGAAGGCGGTGATCCCGTCGTCGATGCGACTCGAGAGCATCCGTCAGACATCCTCGACTACTTCCGCGACAAGCAGGAAGTGGTGGACTCGGGAAGCATGCCCCTGCTAGAGCGCAACTACCTTGACAAGCATGATGCGATCAACCGAACGGCACGCGCGCTGACCGCGAATGGCCTGTCCTTCATCGCTGCCCAGAATCTGCACAGGTAGCACATTATGACAACAAGACCCTTCAGGCCGGGAGGTGTCAACCCTGCTCTGGTGACCCCCTTCGGCAAGGACCAGTCCATCGACGAGCAAGCATACAGAAGACTCATCCGACACGTCATCGCCGACGTCGATGGATTGGTCCCCTGTGGCACGACCGGTGAGTTCAACTATCTGACTCCGGATGAGAGCAGGCGTTTGATCCAGATCGCCGTCGAGGAGTGCCGGGGCAAGCCGGTCATTGCCGGCACCGGCGCCGCCGGAACACGCCTCACCATCGAGCTATCGCGCGATGCCCAGGAGGCGGGCGCCTCTGCCTGCCTCATCGTCACACCCTTCTTCCTCCATCCCTCCGACAAGGGCATCTACCAGCACTTTTGCTCGGTCGCGCGCGCTCTGCCCGACCTGCCCATCATTCTCTACAACATTCCCCAGGTCGTAGATGCGGTCCTTCCTCGCCGCGTGGTCCAAGACCTTGCGGACATCCCCAACATTGTGGGCATCAAAGACTCCTCCGGAAACCTGACCTACACTATGGAAATCCTTGAATACGCCGGGGACCGGCTTTCCGTGCTGATTGGGCATGACGAGGTTGTGCTCAATGCGCTCGCAGGCGGGGCCAGTGGCATGATCCTCGCCTCTGCCCAAGTGTATCCCGAAGTCTGGCAGGGGGTACTGGCTGCCGTCCGGCGCGGCGACTTGGAAACGGCGCGGTCCCTGCAGTTGCAGGTCCAGAAGCTGTCGCGCATCTTCTGCCGGTACGGTGGAGGCATTGCTGTCAAACAGGCACTGAAGTTGATGGGTATCGAAGCAGGGTACCCACGAAGCCCCATGAAGCCTGTGGGCGGGGCTCTGCTGCACGAAGACCGAGCTGAGATCCAGCTCGAGCTTGAGAAGCTGGGCAAGATCCAGACGCCGGCATCTGCGCATGACTTCCCCGAGGGGCCCTTGGCCGGCCGCTTCGTTTCAGTTGGGTTGGATTTGGCCGCTGTCAGGGACTCTGGCTCGTTCCTGGGCTCCGGGAGAGAAGGAACGGGTGCTGAAGCTGTCCAGGTTGACCTCTTGTGCGGACCAAAGGACGGCCCGGTGGGCGATGCCTGGGCTTACCAGCTCACGTATCCACGCCACGGCTTTGAGGCACTCACTACCATCTTGGAACCCAACTTGACCATCCGGCCCAGTACCCTCATCATCCCGACCAATGAGCTTCAAGACCTTCGCCAGGCCAACATGATCTATGGTCCAGTTCAGAATGCCGTTGCGCAGGCGGTGGTCGACCGGCTGGCGAAAGGTATCATTCCCGAAGCCGCGATGGGGAGTCACGTCATCTTTGTGCTGGCTGCTGTGAACCCCCAGGCACTGGATCGGCACCGGTTGCATGCCAACGCTTTTGGCGCGACCTGCGCAGCCATTGACCAGGCATTCGCGGAGGAGAGATAGAATGGAAAGCAAGAAGGTTGACTGGTTCCGAGGTGTCTTCCCCGCGCTGGTCACTCCTTTCGACGCGCACGATCAGATAGACGAAGCATGCTTCCGCGAGCTGATTCGCTTTGCTTTGCCCCACGTGAACGGTGTCGTCCCGTGTGGAACAACCGGCGAGTTCAGCTCGATGTCCCTGGAGGAGAAGAAGAGGCTGATCGAGATATGCCTGGACGAAGTGTCCGGCAGGGTGCCCGTGCTTGCGGGCACAGGATGCCAGAGCACGCGCGAGACGATCTCTCTTACCGAATGGGCCAAAGAGGCAGGCGTGTCCGGAGCACTTGTCGTCGCGCCGTACTACCTGAAGCCCACTTTCAACGAGGTCTTTGACCATTACGCCGAGGTCGACAAGGTCGGATTGCCCATTGTCCTATACAACATCCCGCAGTGCGCCGGGACGCACTTTCGCTGGTGGACGGCTGAGGGGATGGGGATTGCGTTCGAGAACGTGATCGGCATGAAAGACTCCTCGGGCGACATGCCTTTCTTCATGGCTGCCCTCGAGAAACTGCGTGGCACCATCGGCCTCTTCTGCGGTCACGACGAGATAGCCGGCGCCGCCCTTCTGGCCGGCGCTGACGGCGTGATCCTGGCATCGGCCAACCTGATCCCCGATATCTGGCAAGAGATCTACCAAGCTGCACAGCGTGGAGACGCCGAGTCGGTGCGCAGGCGGCAACGGGACATACAGGTCTTGTGCCGGATCGTCGCCAACAAAGGCGGCCCCCAAGCTGTGAAGGAAGGGCTCCGCATGATCGGGCTGCCCGGGATGAGCAATGCTCGGCTGCCCCTCATCCAGGGGGGCGAATTCGAACGCGAGGACTATGAGGACCTGCGCACCCAGCTGGAGAACTTGGACAAGATCCCCATTCGGCAGGTGCCCCTGGGGAGCAGCGGCGTCCCCTATTCGCTTCCGTCGGACCTTGAGCCGCCGCACTTGAGTGACCTGACTCTTCGCGTGGGCGAAGGCTTTGCCGGTCCACCCTTCAGCGAAGTGGCGCACATCGACCTCTTGCTGGGCTCCAAGTTAGGTCCGGTCGGAAAGGCGATAGAGCGGGCTCAGGCACAAGCTCGACGAGGCCACGAAATCGCCCTGATACGGCAGCGCCCGATGACACTATTGGTGCCAACCGTGACGGTTCGCGGTGCCAAGGCGCGCCGGCTGGTCTATGAGGAAGCAGCTAGCGGCGTAGAGCTGGCGCTGAAGCACGCGATCGAACGGCACAACCTGCCCGAGGCGCTACTGGACGATATCTGCCTGATCGCGAACGTGTTTGTCCATCCGGCAGCCAGCATCCGCCAGAGGGTCAAGATCAACAACTACAAGGCAATGCGCGCGGCCATACGCAAAGCCCTCGAAGAGCGTCCTTCGCTGGCGGAAATGATCGCAGAGAAAGATGCTGCGAGGCATCCCTTCCGCTATGCCCCCTGAGCTTGAGGGCGGGTGAAGAGCCCGCCCATTCTTCTTCCTGGAGAGGGCCCTATGTCGGACAAGCCGATTCGCAGCTACGCAGCCGCGGGGGGAGTGGTCGTCGATCCTCAACTCAACCGCATCCTGGTTCTCGTTGTCCCCCTCCGCACTACCCCGGAGGGCGCTCCGGAAACGCGCTTGCCAAAGGGTCACATTGAGCCGGGAGAGGGCCGTGCTCAGGCCGCACTCAGGGAGGTGATGGAGGAGACCGGGCTGGGCGACCTGCGGCTTCTAGCGGACCTTGACCACCTGTCGGTGGAGTTCGACCACGAGGACCATCACGTTGTTCGAGATGAGTCGTATTTCCTTATGCAGCTTGGGTCGCATGAAGGCTGGGGGGAACCTGAAGCCAAGTTCGAACGCCGCTGGCTCCCTTGGGGCGAGGCCATTGACCGACTAACCTATGAGCCTGAGCGGGAGTGGGTGCGCCGCGCACGGGAAGCATGGGTGACCGCCCTCCGCTGCCCGCGGAGGGAGTGACCCGGCGCTCCGCGTTCACGCGCCGCTAGACCAGATAGGGTCGGAAAAGCTCTAGCCAACGCCTGGGCAGCAGCCCTTCCACGATGCTGCCGTCAGCCTCGTGGGTCACTTCCATCACAGTGCCGTGGGTGTGAAACAAGGACACTAGATTCGCGTGCTCATACGGCACGCAGACCCGGATGTACACTGAGGCAGCCGCCAGTACCTCCTCGACGCGCGACAGGAGCGCATCGAGCCCCGATCCATGAGCGGCAGAGATCGCAAGGCTGTTGGGGAACTCGCTGAGCCACGAAGATAGCTCCGGCGCGTTCGGCATTCGGTCTATCTTGTTGAGCGCGGTAATGATGGGCCGGTCCACAACGCCGAGCTCACGCAGTGTCTCCAGGACCGCCTCAGCTTGCTGGCTGGCATTTGGATGTGTAACGTCCACGACATGCAGGATCAGGTCCGCCTCGTTGATCTCCTCCAGGGTCGCCCGAAACGCCGCCACGAGCTCTGTGGGCAGCTTCTGGATGAAGCCGACCGTGTCGGAGAAGAGCACCTCGCGCCCGGTCGGAAGGGTCACACGGCGGGTGGTGGGGTCCAGGGTGGCGAAGAGCTTGTCCTCGACGAGCACATCCGCGCCCGACACTGCATTGAGCAGCGTTGACTTGCCTGCGTTGGTGTACCCGACGATTGCCACAACCGGGATGGCCTGTTGCCGACGCTGCTGTCTGTGCAACGCCCGGTGCTTGCGCACCTGTTCGAGGTCGTCCCGTATCCGGGCGATACGCCTGCCAATCTCCCGCCGGTCCACCTCGAGCTGCGTCTCACCGGGGCCACGCAGGCCGACTCCGCCGGCGCCGCCACGCGCCGCTCCACCTCCGGCTTGTCGCGCCAAGTGCGTCCAGGCTCGGGTCAGCCTGGGGAGGCGGTACTCGTATTGCGCTAGCTCCACCTGAAGCTGGCCCTCGCGCGTCCTTGCGTGCTGCGCGAAGATGTCGAGAATCAGCGCGGTTCGATCGAGTATCTTCACTCCGCCCCCAAGCGCCCTTTCAAGGTTGCGGAGCTGGCTGGGTGATAGCTCGTCGTCAAAAAGGACCACGCCGCAGTCGACATCGCGGCGCAGTTCCTGCAGCTCCTCTACTTTGCCCGCGCCAATGAGCGTGGCGGGGTGAAAGCGATCGACCCGCTGCCACGTCTCGCCCACCACCTCAAGTCCTGCCGTGCGCGCCAGCAGGCTCAGCTCACGAAGCGAGTCCTCCGTCCGCCAGCCACCACGGTCGCTCTTGAGCTGCACCGCGACCAGGAGTGCGCGCCCAAAGTCGGCTTGACCTGCGGTCTCGGCCGGCTCGGCTGGCCGGTGAGGCTCTACCACTGGATCAGCTTAAGCCGCACCATTGCCTCCCGAATGCGCGGGGTAGAGGTGCCCAGAGAAATCCGGAAGTAGCCCTCCCCTTGCGATCCAAAGGCGGTGCCCGGTGTTACGCTGATCCCTGCTTCCTCAAGGAGCCGCTCAGCGACCGTTCCGGAGGACACTCCAAGCGGGGTCTGCACCCAGAGATACAGGCTGGCAACCGGCCGCTCTGCCCTAAGGCCGATTTCGTCCAGCGTTTCCAGAATCACGTCACGGCGCTCGGCGTAGATCAGGTTCCGTTCCTTCAGCCAGGACTGGTCGCCAGTGAGGGCCAATGCCGCCGCATCCTGGATTGGCCGGAAGATACCCGAGTCGATGTTCGTCTTGGTCCTGGCAAGAGCCTCAACGGCCACCGCATTGCCCACGGCCATGCCGGCCCGCCAACCGGCCATGTTGTAGGTCTTGGACAGGGAGTTGAACTCGATCGACACGTCAAAGGCGCCCGGAATCTGCAGAAGGCTCGGTGCCACATAGCCATCAAAGGTCACGTCGCAGTATGGGTTATCGTAGCAGATGAGAAGGTCGTGCTTCTTGGCGAACGCGACTGCACGCTCCAGGAACTCGACCGGAGCAATGGCACCTGTCGGGTTGTTCGGGTAGTTCAGCCACAACAGCTTAGCTGCGCCGACCACGTCCTCCGGTATGGCTTCCAGATCGGGAAGCCATCCAGTCTCCGCGCCCATGGGAAGCGGGTACACCACGCCGCCAGCGAGGAATGTGCCCAAGGAGTAGGTTGGGTACCCTGGATCGGGCACCAGCACCAATTCGCCGGGGTCCACGAAGGCAAGGGCGATATTGGCGATCCCCTCCTTGGAGCCAATCAGAGAGACTACCTCCTTTTCAGGATCCAGACACACGCCAAAACGTCTCTCGTAGTAGGTGCATATCGCCTGTCGAAACGCTGGCGTGCCGAAGTACCCACTGTAGCCATGATGCGAAGGGTTCTGGGCCGATGAGTACATCGTATCGCTCACCCACCCGGGAGGCGGAAGGTCTGGGCTACCCATGTCCAGACGAATTATGTCGCGCCCCTCTGCAGCCAGCTGTCGCAGCCTCTTCTCAAGGCGGGCGAAGACATACGGTGGCAGCTTGTCGATCCGATTCGAGACATGCATACGAAAACCAGCTCCTATAGATGTGGTCTCGCGCAGCCGTGGCGGCTGCGCCTAGTACTCTAGCGCCTGCTCTTCTCCACGCAATACACGCAACGCCCCCTGTGCCAGGGCAAGCATCTCGTCCTCTCCCGCGAAGACGATTACCGGTGCGATCCAGCCCACGCGCTCGCGAATCCACCCGAGCAGCATCTCTGAGTGAGCCAGGCCCCCCGTGATCACAACAGCGTCGGCCTGCCCCTTGAGCACCGTTGCCATCGAGCCGATTTCCTTGGCAATCTGGTAGGCCATGGCCTCATAGATCAGCTTGGCGTGTGTGTCGCCGTCCGCAATTCTACGCTCCACCTCTAGCCCGTTGTTCGTGCCCAAGTGCGCAACCAAGCCACCCCTACCCGCCAACTTCTCGAACATGTCGTCATAGCGTAGCCGCAGGCCCTCATACGGCGCTACACCATAGCACATGCGCACCACGTCTCCCACCGGTAGGCCACCAGAGCGCTCTGGGGCATACGGCCCCGTCCCGTCAAGTGCCTGGTTCACATCCACCATCCGCCCGAGGCGATGCGCCGTCACCGATATGCCGCCGCCCAGATGAACCATTATAAGGTGAAGCTCTGCATAGGGCCGCCCAAGCTCACGCGCCGCCCGCCTGGCTACTGCTTTCAGGTTCAGCGCATGGGAGTAGCTCTTGCGCTCGATCTCTGGAAGCCCCGAGACTCTGGCCAGGTCATCGAACTCATCCACGCACACCGGGTCAACAATGTAGGCTGGAATGCCCGCTCGCCAGGCAATCTCGTGCGCCAGCAGAGCCCCGTGCATCGAAGCATGGGTGCGGGTCGCAGCCGGATCGGCCAAATCCGCAAGCATCCTGCGATTCACGGTAAACGTGCCACTTGGCACGGGTCTCAGCAGCCCCCCTCTCCCAACAACCGCAGCCAGCGTCACCAAAGATATCTGTCGCGCCTCGAGTAGCCTCAGCACCACCTGCAGCCGAAAATCGAACTGGTCCAGCATGCGTTCGTAGGAGGCAATCTCGTCGCTGGAGTGTCGCAGTGTCTCAACAAACAAAGGTTGCTCATCTTCGTAGACGGCAACCTTCGTCGACGTCGAACCAGGATTGATGACCAGCAGCCTTTGCATGCCCCTCCTCCCGATGGTCAGTATACCTCAGGCCAGGCGATTGACCCAAATCGAGTCAGCCCCTATCGCTCTTCGCAGCAGCAGGACTCGCACACCTCGATTCGCAGCCCAAGAACGTCACCAAGCAAGCGGCCCTTCTTTGCTCCGGCCCACAACTCCGCATCGCAGCCAGTTGGGCACCGCACCAGGACGGTCAGGCGATTGTCTTCGAAGCGCACCTCGACGTCGCTCACCGCGCCGCCGTGCGTCCGATCCAGGCCGTCGGCTAGGCGCAGAATCGCCGCGAGCTGCACGACCAACGAACGGTCATCAGCGCCCAGGGAAGCGTAGCCGGGGTGCTTCTCGTCTGGCCTTGCACCTCGATGGTAGCGCGCGACATTGGCTACCAGCGCCAGGTCGCGGCTGGTCAGGCCAGGGAGACTCGCGTTAAGGATGAGGCGGAACGCCGTCTTGTGGTGGCCCTCATAGCCCTCAGCGTAGCCGATGTCGTGCAGGAGGGCCGCGCACTCGAGAATGTCCCGCGCTTCGTCAGGGAGATCGAGCCTTTCCTCGAGCTGATCGTACAGTCGCAGAGCCAACTTACCAACGTGGCGGCTGTGCTCTTCGTCAAAGCCGCAGCTTCCACCCAGCGACAAGCAAGCGTGGAACAGCCCTGCCCTCTCCATGGGGTGAACTCCAGCAAGATGGCGGAATTCTAGCCATCCGAGTGCCCCGGGTCAAGCGAGTGGGCACGCCTGCGTCAGGCGTCCGTGACTCGACGCCGGATGCTAACTCAATTCGGCCCTGATGCATGCGCCGGTGCCACAACGAAACGCCTGTCGGAGAAGTGCCGCTCCATCTGCGTGGTGGTGGCAAGGCACCCGGAAGCACCTGATCAGACTTGGCGTTCTGCCGCAACCACAATCTGATAAGTGTCGCGGGCAATCGCCAATTCCTCGTCGGTCGGAATAATCAAGACCTTGACCCTCGAATTGGGTCCCGAGGCTTCCACGGTCTTGCCACCGGCACGGCGCGCATGCACCTCCTCAATGCCGAGGAACTCGAGCCCCTCGCACGACCAGTCACAAACCAGGGCAAAGTTCTCACCGATGCCGCCCGTGAAGACCACGCAGTCCAGCCCGCCCATCAGGGCGGCGTACTCGCCAATGTAACCCTTCACGCGCCAGGTGTAGTGCTGCAGGACCATCCTGGAGCGCTCGTAGCTGGGGTGGGTCGGCCCGTGCGCTATGGCCTCTTCGAACACTCGCATGTCGCTCGACAGCTCCGAGAGGCCGAGAACCCCGCTTTCGGTGTTCAGCAGGCGGTTGACTCCCGTCACATCAAGGTCGTCCAGCTCCATCAGGAACGGGACAATGGCCGGATCAATGTCGCCACAGCGCGTTCCCATGGGCAGACCCGCAAGTGGCGTATAGCCCATGCTGGTCATCACTGAGAGGCCGTTCCGCACAGCCGTGATGCTCGCTCCATTGCCGAGATGGCAAGTCACGATCTTGAGTTCCTGCAGATCGCGCCCAAGGTGCTCTGCCGCCTTCTGTGCAACGTACTTGTGCGACGTGCCATGAAAACCGTAGCGCCGGACTGCATGATCGCGGTAAAAGCGCATCGGAATGGCATACAAAAAGGCGGGCGGCTCCATGGTCTGGTGAAAGGCGGTGTCAAACACGCCCACCTGCGGAACGTTCGGAAGCAGAGCATCCACTGCCTCGATCCCCTGGATGTTCGGCGGGTTGTGCAGGGGCGCAAGTGGGATATTCTCGTGGAGTGCCTCCATAACCTCGTGGTCGATCAGCACGGACGAGGCAAATCGCTCACCGCCATGCACGACCCGATGGCCGACAGCCTGAAGCTCCTGCACACTCGCTAGTGCGCCGACGACGGGATCGACCAGCATGCCCAGCACCAACTCGATGGCATCTGTATGATTCCGCACTTCCAGCCCGGCCCGCGCGACCTTTTCTCGTCCAGGGCACCTGTGAGTGAGGCTCGGGCTGCCCAAGCCCACCTCTTCGACGATCCCGCTGGCAAGAACCTGTTCGGCACCGTTCCCCAAGCCAAAGAGCTTGTACTTGACCGACGAGCTTCCGCAGTTCAAGACCAGAACCTTCATTTGCGTCCCTCACCGATTGGTGGTACTCAACGTCGCTGTCAAACTCGCCGGGCGCCCAAAAAAGTGACAGAGGAAGGCGATCGGGATACCATAGCCTTCCTCTGTCAGATGCCAGGGTCCCAAGGACGCCGTTGTCACTGATGGCCCGGCATACGCCACCCAGTAAGCCAGTGCCTCTGAAGCTTGGTGACGTATAGCACAGCACAGCAGTCATGTCAAGTGGGCTCCGCACCTGCACGAGCCCTCATCTCGCGGAATACACGGCAGGCCTTGCCAGTCACACCGCGCTCACCCCAGCTGCCCCGGCCCCAAGAGGCGGTTGTAGACTGCAAGCGTCTCGATGGCAGCCTTGTCCCAAGAGAAGAGCGCGGCGCGCGCGAGGCCCCGAGCGCGCATGTCAGCCTGCAGGTCGGCGTTGACCCAGACTGAACTGATGGCCTCCGCAATCGCCGGTACGCTGGACGGTTCCACGTAACGTGCTGCATCCCCTCCGATCTCGGGGAGGCTGGATGCACTAGAAGCTATGACGGGGGTGCCGCAAGCCATTGCCTCTAGCACCGGCAGTCCGAACCCCTCGTAGATCGACGGAACCACGGCCACGCTGGCGGCCGAGTAAAGCAGGGGGAGGTCCGCTGAAGGTACATAGCCCGGGAAGAGCACCGCATCCCGGACCGGCAGACCCTCCAGCCGCTTGAAGAAGTCGTCGTAAAGCCACCCCTTCCCACCCACGACCACGAGCGGGATGCGAAGCCCATGGCTGTGAAGCAGGGCAAGGGCCTCGACGAGCCGCGTCAGGTTCTTGCGCGGCTCTATGGTTCCCACGTGAATCAGGTACCGGTCGGGGAGTCCGTACTTTCTGCGCGCCCCATCGAGGGCCATCCGGCCGGCGGGAACGAACTCAGGGGAGGCAGCTTCGTAAACCACGGTGATCTTGCTGGAGTCCAGGCCATAGTGGCTCAGGATGTCTTGCTTGCTCGTCTCAGACACGGTGATGATCGCGCTGGCACGGCGGCAGTACAGAGGCATCGTCGCGTTCAGATACCAGTAGTTCAGGCGCTTCTGGTGTTCAGGAAAGATACGAAAGATCATGTCGTGGACCGTCAGCACGGTCGGGACGTCCACCAAAGGGGGCAGCAAGTGCTCTGTGGCATGAAAGAGCCTTGCATCTGGCACGAGCCGGTTGAATCCGAGGCCGGCGAGATGACCCATCCAGGCAGCCATTCGCCATGGCTTGTAGCCCGCCCGAACCGTCTTCGCCGGAAGCTGCTCAAGCCCGGCTGGTGGGCGGGTCCTTGCGTCGCGGTTGAAAAACAGCGCAAGGTCGTCCGGCGCGCGAGCCACCAGCGCCCTGGCGAGGCTGGCCGCGTACCGCCCGATCCCTGCTTTCGCATGGACGGCCGAAGAGACATCAACGTAGATCGGCATTGTCGGCCGATTATAGCACCCCCTGCCCCTCGGCGCAACCGCCAATTGCCGTGCCTCGTTCTTGCCGGTAGGTACCAGATGGTTTATGATGGGTAGGTCATCCTCGGATGAGGAGGTCCTGTGAGACTAACCATCATCATGCCAGTCTACAATGAGCGGGCTACCCTGCGGGAGATCATCCGTCAGGTCCGGGCCGTGGCCCTACCCGATGAGATGGAGAAGGAGATATTGGCCGTCGACGATGGCTCGACGGATGGCTCCACGGAGATCCTTGCCGACGAGGCACACTCCGGCGACCTGAGGGTGCTCCGGCACCCGACCAACCTGGGGAAAGGAGCAGCTATTCGCACCGGAATCACCCAGGCCACCGGGGATATCCTGATCATTCAGGACGCCGACCTTGAGTACGATCCATGCGACTACCCGAGCCTGGTCACGCCTATCACACGCGGCGAACAGGCTATCGTCTACGGCAGCCGGTTCTCAGGATCACCGCACAAGATGCTCTTCTGGCACAGCCTTGGGAACAGGCTGCTCACCCTCACGACGAACCTCCTGTATGGGGCTGTCCTCTCAGACATGGAGACTTGCTACAAGGCGTTTCGTGCCGACGTTGTACGTGGAATCCCGCTCCGGTCGCGGCGGTTTGAGTTTGAGCCCGAGATCACCGCGAAGGTCCTCAAACGAGGCCACCACATTCTCGAGGTGCCCATCTCCTATCGCGGACGTGACTTCCACCAGGGGAAGAAGATTACCTGGCGCGATGCCCCCATTGCCTTCTGGACGCTGCTCAAGTACCGGTTTGTCGACTAGCCCTCCGCACCCGACTTGTGCAGCATCCGGTGTGCGGCGTTGCGTTCCGCGACGACGCATGGTCATGGTGGCAATCGTTCTGGTGGGCTTCCTGCTGCGCGCTCTTCCCCTGCAGCAGAATCGTGGCCTGGAAGACGAAGCCCTCTACGGTTACTGGGGCCTTCAGATAGCCAGCGGATCGGATCCGATGCTAGACCGTGAGCCTGTGGACAAGCCACCCTTCTTTCCCTACCTGCTTGCCCTTAGCTTTTTCCTCTTCGCCTCCGTGCACACGGAGAACGCGGAATCCGGGCCGGCAGCCGACGGCTCACCGATCGTGGGAGCCCCCCTCGCCTGCGCAGACAGCAGCTGCCGTGCCGAGGTTCGGCAGCTCGAGCTCGCGTCGCGCTTGCCCAGCCTATTCGCCGGTACGGTCACCATTGCCCTCCTCTACTCACTCGGCAAGAGGCTCTACAGAAGCCCAAGGACGGGCCTCCTGGCAGCCTTCTTGCTGGCGCTTTCTCCTTTCTCTGTCCTATTCGGATCGACCGGTTTCGTGGATACCGTGATGGCAGCCTGCGTCGTGGCAGGACTGGTCGCCGCAGTCTTCGGCCGGCCGGGAGTCGCGGGGCTGTTCGCCGGCCTGGCTGTGGCAACCAAGCAGCAGGGTTTGCTCTTTCTCCCGTTGATCGCACTGGCGGGCCTGATGAGCTTCGGCCCTGTGTCTGCACACGACCTGCCACCCAGTCGGCCCGTGGCACAGCCACGCTGGTGCCGCAGTGCGTGGATGGCGTGGCTCGTCTTCGTCCTGGGATTCCTTGCGGTCGTCTGCGCGACCTTTGTGTGGGACCAGGCACGTGACCTTCGTCCGGGGTTCCTAGAGCAGTCGGTGATCAGCTATGGCGGTCTTCGACTGGCTCCTCTGTCCGATATTGGCGACAGGGCAGCCACCTGGTTCCGCTTGGTGACCAGCTTCTGGGCATCTCCCCCGCTGAACGTGCTCTTCGTGGTCGGCCTGGCTCTAGCGGCCCATGCGGCGTTCCTGGCAGCCCGACAAGATGGTCAGCACCTGCCCTCACCTGTCGGACGCTTCAGACTCGGAACGGCAGGTAGAAAAGAGTCGATGTCTATCGCGGTCGCTCTTTTCCTTCTCGTCTTCCTGTCCGTGCACCTGTTCGTGGAAGTCCAGCTCTGGGATCGCTACTTGCTGGCTATGGTCCCGCTGGCTGCTTTCTTGCTCGCCCGTAGTCTCGTCGTCGCCGGCCGTGGGCTGCCTGCAGGACGCTGTAGGGCCGTCTACTTTCCTTCTCTTATTGCCCTGGTGACGGCTTGTGTCTCGCCCCCGCTGGTCTCGGCCGAAAAAGGTCACCTGGCGATTGGTGGTGACCATGGCGCCTATGACGGGATCGACGAGCTGGCGGCTTTCATGCGCGTGCAAGTACCGCCGGGCGCCGTCCTCTACGATCACTGGCTTGGTCACCACCACCGTTTCTACCTTTACGGTGCACCCATCCACGTGCACTGGTATCCCGATCCCGCTGACCTGGCTCGAGACGCTGTCGCCTACAGGAGAGAGCCGAGGTACATCGCGTTTCCTAGCTGGCAGGAGGAACGCTTGTCCACTTGCGCGCTCATCGATGCGGGTATCGGGCTGGTGCCGGTGTTCGAAGCGCATCGGCGGGACACCAGTGTCTCGTTTCGTCTCTACCAACTGGTGGGGCCGTGAGTCCCCTCCAGCGTGTGCTCAGTCCAGAGTACTGGGCGGTGTCGAATCCGGGCCTGCCGGGCAGGCTCTGGTATGTCTACGCAGCGATTGGCTTGGCCTTTCTGGCAGGCATCGTCTTCGCGAGCCGGTCTGTCTGGATGACCTATCGCCAGATGGCTCGAGATGAATCTCACCCCGGCCCCCCGTCGGCCCGGACTGCCTACGGATGGTTCGAGCTGGCGGTGTCACTCGCGGGTCTCTTGTCGATCGTGGGTCGATTCCTGGGCTGGCCAGGCTGGTCTGCCCGCATCTGGCCTCCCTTCCTTGCTGCACTGGCCCTCTCGGGCTTCTGCCTGCACCAGGCTCGCCGACGAAGCATACCGACCTGGCTGAGTGAGCAGCTGCGCATCTTGGCTCTGCTTCCCGCCAGGGAGAATCTCCGATTTAGCGAGCCGCCTGCTGCCACGGAGGGTAGGTCCGCCGCACGCCGCCAGGGGTGCGCGCGAAGTGCAGGCTTGGCCGTCGGCATCGCTCTGCACGTGGCCGGTACGGCCTTTGTACTCAAGACCAGATTCGGGCTGCCCGAGTGGCTTGCCCCCGCCGTGCTTGCCCTTCTCGCAATTCCGCAGCTCCGAGGCCTGCTCGAAGGCAATCGCATTTCGCTCCGGGCACTGACACCTCTGATCGGCGGTTACCTGGTCGCCCTCGCCACAGCCGCCTACCACAGCATGGGAATCACCGTTGTCGGCTGGCAGGGCCGATCCTTTCCGAACCCCATGACCTCATTCTTCTATCTGGATGGCATCCTGCTTGCCTGTGCCGCGTATTCCATCCTGTGCCAGCTGTACGCATCGCAGGCCACGTATCCGCCGGTGGGGCCAGACGGCTGGGCACAACGGCGACTCCCGGCCCTGCGAGCCTGGCAATGGGTTGTGTTGCTGGGGATGCTTCTCACCTCCGCCTGGGCAGTCGCAACCTACCTGGGCAAGCGAACCCATGGAGCAACAGGCAGCGATCCGTATGCGTACGCTCAGATGGCGGTCGACTTGGCGAACCGAGGCACTCTCCTGCATCGCTTTTCCCTCTTCCCCGAGGTGCGCCCACTCGGCATTGCCTGGGGCCCACTGTTCCCCGTCGGATACCACCTGCCCGTAGGTCCTCTTGGCGACGCAGCAACCGTATGGGCGACTGGTGCCTCGGTACTTCTGGCGGCTGGTTATCGCCTCTTCGGAGAGGCTGGACTTTATGTCACCACTCCCGTAACCGCCCTCGTGGCACTGTTCGCCACTGCCCTCCTTGCCTTGGAGGTCCTGCGCGACGAACCCAGACCGGTGCGTTTCGCGGCAGCGGCCCTCACCGTCGCACTCACTGCCACATCCCCAGAGCATGTGGATCGCCTTCTGGTACCCATGGCTGACGCAGCGGCGCAGCTCTTCACCATCCTGACGATCCTGTTCTGCCTGCGCGCCATGCGCCGGCTGGAACAAGAACCAGGCCGGGCAGCCCTGGAGCTGGTCCTGGGCGGCGTGTCGTTCGCCTGGTGCTATTGGGTACGCCATACGCAGCTGGTCCTACTCCTGCCTATTTCTCTGGGACTCTGGCTCTCAAGTGCCGCGCTGAAGCCCAGGCTGCCGGGACATGCCAGAAGAGTGTTCACGCCAATTGGACGCCTATGGCCCCTCGCGCTCTTTTCAGCGTCTGCCCTCCTCATGGCTATCCCTGACACCCTCTATAGGTGGCGGGTATTTGGCGGCATGTTTGCCACGGAGACCACCGAGTTGCCAGCCATGGCTCTGCGGAACATCGGGCCGGTCTCCATCCAGGCTCTACGCGAAGCATTGGTCGCAGCTGAGTGGGGGTACCTATTCCCCTTTGCCCTCGTGGGTAGCCTGGCACTGGTACGCGTCAATCGCCGATCCCTGGTCGTGCTGGCGTTGGCCGTTGGTTCTGTCCTTCTCGTTCACCTTACGTATCGCTTCCTAAGGCTCCGCGACCTCCTGTCGCTCTTTCCACTGGTCAACCTCTTTGTCGGCTACGGTGCTGTGAGCCTCATTCGGAGCGCTCGCGCCTACTCGACTCACTCGCAGCAGCCCCTGCGCCTCGGCCCGGCCGCCTTGAGTCCCATCGCGATTGCCGCGACCATGCTGGCGCTGGCTATGGCAAGATGGACCATGATTGATGACGCTTTCCGGCCAGGCTGGGCGTCGTTTGGCTACGTGCGGCCCGACCAGCGCGCGGCCTTCGATCGACTGGCAGAGCTGACACCCCCCGGGTCTGTGATCGGAGCTTCGCTCAACGCAGGTGCAGTGACAATGTACAGTGGCCGGCAGTCGATCAGGCCCTACGAGAGCTGGAGCGATGACGATTGGCGCGCTTTCGTAGACGCGATGTCGTCGAACTCGCGGTCCATCTATCTTCTCGATGACGGTGACCTGATGGCCGACTTTGTGATGAGGCAACGCGGCACCTTTCGATTGGTGCCAATCGAGCCCCTGGCCATTCCTTTGTTCGGTGCATCAGGCCGCGAGGTTGGGTGGCTCTACGAACTGGTGAAGAGGGAGCCAGCCAATTGACTAGCGTCAAGGAAGAAATGGCACGGCATCGGGGAGGTGTCCAGGACACGGCAGCCATTGTGGTCTTGGCGGGCGTGAGCCTTTTGTTCTTCTGGAAGGTCATCTTCACCAATCAGGTGTTGACGGGTGTCGACTTGTTCGCCTACTTCTACCCGTACCGCGACTACGCCGCAGAGGCACTGCGGCAAGGCCGCCTGCCCCTCTGGAACCCCCACCTATTCATGGGGGCACCCCTGCTCGCAAACTCCCAGGTTGCCGTGCTCTATCCTTTGCACTGGCCACTACTCTGGCTACCCGTCCCCAAGCAGATTGCGTGGAGCATCGTCATTCACATCTGGCTTGCCGGCACGGGCACGTACCTCTATGCCAGGCGTGTCATGTGTCTGAGGGCGCTGCCCTCACTGGTTGGCGCCGCAGTCTTCGCATTCGGCGGCTTTGTGGGAGCCCAGGTCGAGCACATCAATCAGCTCAACGCCTCGGCCTGGATGCCATGGATCCTGCTTTGCCTGGAGGCGGCCGGCACTCTGCACTCCTGGCCACGGAGAGCGCTCGCCTTTTTGCTTGGCTCCGCCGTGATCTCCCTCATGATCCTTGCCGGCCACACCCAGGCGGCTTACATCGTCCTTGTCGCAGCAGGCTGCTACTCGCTGCTCCGTGGCTACCAGCAGACTCGGGGCTCTGGCTGGCGACGCTCTGTGCGCTGGCTTCGAGGGCCTGCACTGCTGATCGCAATGACGCTTGTCGCACTCCTGCTCTCCGCCGGTCAGCTGCTGCCCACGCTCGAGTTGTCGCGACTTTCCGTCCGCAGTGGAGGACTCGAGTACCGCGAGGCCGCGTCGTTTTCGCTCAGTCCTGGTGAGATTCCCAGGGCGTTCCTACCCCCCATTGCGTGGAATCCTCCGTTCAGCGAGTATGTGGCGTACGTGGGACTCTGTGGCTTGGGCCTCGCCGGCCTGGGTGCAGCCTCTCTGGTAGGGTGTCTGCGCCGCCGAGTCTGGCAGCCGGTCTCTTGCAGCCCCGAGGCTGGTGACCTGCGCCCCTTTGCGCTATCGTCGCTTGGCACTTCGGTGTTGGGCCTGTTCCTTGCCTTCGGTGCGTACAACCCCGTGTACTACATCTTGTACAAGATCGTGCCTGGCATTGCCCTGTTCCGCGCACCCGCTCGATGGCTTCTGCTGTATGCCTTTGGAGTGGCCATTCTGGCGGCGGTCGGCATCTCGTCCCTGATGACCCGGGTCGGTCGCCTCAGAAGGGGCGTTCTGCGCTGCGCGGCTCTGCTGGCTTTGCTCCTTGTTGTGGCCGAGCTGTTTGCCTGGAGCCGCAAGCTCGCCCACAACCATCCCACGGCACCGGCTGCCTACGACTCCCTGCGCACCGCGACGGCTCATCTGCTTGCAGACGACGACGGCCCCTTTCGGTTTCTGAGCTTGTCCGATATCCTCTACGATCCTGGTGACCTAGCCGATCTACAGGCCATGTACGCGCGCGATCTGTCGGATGGGGCCGTCTACGATATGGTGGTCGCGACAAAGATGAAGGAGGTTCTGGCCTACAACCTACCGCTGCGCTATCGGCTCTACTCGGTTGATGGATACGACGGAGGTCTCCTGCCGACGCAGCGGTATGTCACGCTCGAGCGTCTGTTTCTGGACGAGAGCGAGATATGGCCGGATGGCCGCCTCCGTCAGCAGCTGAGCTCCATCCCGCCAACGCGCCTACTCTCGCTCCTAAACGTTCGGTACATCGTCACAGACAAGACACAAGACGCCTGGCACGAGGGCATCTACTATGATCTGGAGACGGAGCTCCAAGTGCAGGACCAGGAGCTCACGGCCCTGCCAGATTTCGAAGCCACCCAGATTGGCGTAGTGACTTACTTGACGGCGACCGCGAGCCTGCCCAACGGCGTGCCTGTTGCAGAAGTCACACTTGAGGCCGAAGGGTCTGTGCTGGCGTCAGCCACCTTGAGAGCCGGCTATGACACTGCCGAAGGCCTATATGGCGTGTCCCCGGTCTCTCATGACCAAGCGATTGCCATCCACCACTGGCGCGGCGATGCGCGAGGGAGCGACTATCTGGCCCACATAGACCTACCGAGACCGGCCCGTCCCGAGAGGATACGCATACGGTCACTTCTTCCCGAGGGCAGTCAAGCACGCATCGTGCTCAGGGGCCTCAGCCTTATCGACAGCAGAACCGGCACTTCGATCAGCGTCTCTGTCGACCCTTCCCTCGAACTGGTTCATTCGGGTGATGTCAAGATCTACAGAAACCTGGCAGTCCTTCCGCGAGCGTTCGTGGTGCACCAAGCCTTGTTCTCCGCAGACGGAGCCAGCACGGTCGCTCTCCTGAAAGATGAGGAGTTCAATCCGGCCAAACAGGTGATCCTGGCGAGTGCACCCTCCGACGCAACCGCCACTTCGCGGGCAGAGGCTGAGATCGGCTACTCGAATCTTCGAGTTCTCCGCTCGAGCGCCGAGAGCATCGCGCTACGTGCAACACTAGATGCGCCCGGCTACCTTGTCCTTACCGAAGCCTACTACCCGGGATGGGTGGCGGAGATCGATGGTAGGCCGGCGACCATACTGTGCGCTGACGCCTATTTCCAGGCGCTGGCTTTGGACGAGGGTGCCCATAGTGTCACCCTTCGATACCGGCCTCGATCGGTTCGGACGGGTCTGGGAGCCGGGATCGCCGGATGGTCCCTCTGGATTGTGCTCGTTACCATCTCGGCTGTTGAAGCTGGACGAAAGCGAAGAGAGCGTGTATAATCGCCTCTGAAGGAGTGAGCAAGGTGAACGCATTCAACCGCATAGTTGTAGTCCTACTCATAATCCTATTGATCGCTGCCGCGATTCTGGTTGTGGCTGCGCCACAGAAAAGCTTCGACGTAGCGGCTGACTCTTTTGGTTGGTTGTCCGCCCAGGTGGAGTCATACCAGGAGCAGAACTGGCCTCTGTGGACGATCGGGCGTGTGGTGGCAGGGGCGGTGAGCGGCCTCCTGTTGCTGCTTCTCCTGTGGCTCGAGTTCCGCCGCAAACGCGTCCGTATCATCCGCGCTCAGAAGCTTGAGGGAGGCGACTCTTTCATTGCCGTTGACTCGATCTCTCAGAGGCTGGCGTACACGATTGACCAACTTCCCGATGTGGTCCGCGCCGTGCCCCGGATCACACGGTTTGGGCGTAACGGCCTGGATCTCGACATCGCACTGGAAACGGCGCCGGAAATCGATGTACCCGTGAAAACCGCGGAGGTGCTGGACATTACCAAAGAGGTCATAACTGAGCGAATGGGGCTCAGGTTGGGAAAGGTCCAGGTCAAGATCCGGCACTCGCCCTATCCGAAGCGATGAGAGCGCTCCATTACAGCTGAGGCGCACCTCGCCCAAGAAAGATCGAGCCTTTGGGGCAACGGCGATGGCAGGGCGGCAAACGAGAGCGCTAAGGCTGTTTGCGATAGCCTTTCAGAATCGCTTCGCCCTCAAGGATCTCCATCGCCGTGATGTCGACCCCCGTCTGGGTTTCGTTGATGGTTTCATTCAGGCTGCGAGTGACAGCGTCGAGCACGAATGCCGGCAGCGGTAGGGCGCCCGCCGTCAGTTCTTCGATCTCGACCACGACCTTCCCATCAACGATTCGGGGAGACGCAATCAGGAAGAGGTCGGCTGAAACAGGCAAGCCATTGGCAAGTCGACCCGTGGCGTACATCTTGCCTTTCGTGAACCAGATCACCAGGTTTTCGACGGGGGCGCCATCGTACCCCGCCAGCTTGGTTCTGAGCAGAGAGGTCAGCTCTGTGTCGGTCATGCGCAGGATAAACGGCTGCTCAGGCTGGCCGCTGAGGTTCTGCTGGATGCGCGACTCCAGCTGGCCAGCAGCCTCAGTTGACACGGCAACCTGGTGAGAAGGCGTAGGTTGCTCGCGGGACAGCAAGTTGCATGGACCGCAGGCCAAGCCCGTCAGCACCATTACGGCCATGACCAGCCGGAAGACCGCCCGTCGCTCTCGCACGCTTCCTCCCAGTCTGCCCCCCCACGGGCTGAGCACCCGGTGCTTCATGATGGACATTCTATCACAGACCGCAACAGAGGGCGAATTGACCGAAATGGCTTGTGAGTCTCGCCAACTGCACCTGGGCGGGCAGGCACTCTCGCTGAAGTCCCTGGTCGAGAGCCTCCTGTTTGTGAGCGACGAGCCGGTCGCAATTGACAAGCTTGCCGCAGTGCTTGGTGCCGCGCCGCAGGAGATTGAGGGCGTCCTAACCGAGCTCACGGCAGAGTACAGGTCCCGTGGCTTTCGACTGCAACGCAAAGGTCACTCAGTACAGATCGTGTCAGCACCGGAGGCCGCCGAGTATGTCCGCAGATTCCTGGGCCTCGACGCTGGTGGCAGGCTCTCACCGGCCGCTCTTGAGACCCTAGCCATAGTCGCATATCGCCAACCTGTGACGCGCAGCCAAGTCCAAGCCGTGCGTGGGGTGGACTCTGACGGAGTGATCAGGACCCTGCTCAACCAAGGACTGATAGAGGAGCAAGGTAGGCTGGAGCGGGTCGGTCGGCCAATCCTCTACGGGACGAGCTTCGAATTCCTGCAACATTTCGGGCTGCACGGCCTCGATCAGCTGCCTCCGCTCCAGGTGGAGGAGGGCACGGTGCAACCGACCGGAGCTTCCGGCCAGGGCTAGCGAAGTGAGGTATCTGCTGGCATACCTTCGACAGTTGCCGCCCATCAAGAGGTGGGCAGTCTGGGGCATGCTGGTTCTGTTGGTCGTGACCTGGGTTGCGGCATGCCTGGTCTTTGCCATCCTCGGGGCTGGCTAGAGCATCTGGCACTGGTACCTTATGCACAGATCAGACTCAGAGCAGGCCTTTGACGCAGCCAGGCGACGAGCGCTGGTGCAGTCGGCCCTGGCCGGCATGTCCGGCCACTCTGACGATCTCCTGTCCTTCGACCAGGTGCGTGATCTGCTGCGCCTGTCCGAGCCTTCCGCTGCGCCGGTGGTTGTGGAGATTCCGCTATCCAAGATCGTGGGCAGCGTCGGGCGCTATCGAGACTTTAACCGGGCGTTCCTGCCCCGCGCTCACCTTGACCCAGAGCGTTGGGTTCGCATCGACCAGTTGCGCAGGTCGCGCGACATGCCGCCTATCGAAGTATTCAAGGTCGGCGATGTCTATTTCGTCAAGGACGGCAACCACAGGGTTTCGGTGGCGCGAGCTCGCGGGCAAGAAGTGATCCGGGCATCAGTCGTCGAGATTCCTGTTCGTGTGCCGCTGGAACCGGGCGCATCAGCCGATGAGCTGATCCTGAGAGCAGAGTATGGCGACTTCCTGGAGCAAACCGCTCTGGACGGCACAGCTCCTGATCTGAGGATCATTCTCACGCGGCCAGGCGGTTACGCAAGCCTGCTCCACCACATCGAAGTGCACCAGTTCTACATGGCCCTTCACGCGCGGCGTTACCCTGCCCTGTCCGAAGCCGCCCTCGACTGGTACCAAGCCGTCTATCTTCCCATGATCGCACGCATCTGCGCATCGGGCGTCTTGGCGCGCTTTGCTGGACGCACAGAAGCAGACCTGTACCTATGGATTGCCGAGAACCGAGCCCGCCTCCAGATGCGAGTGGGCGCGAACGGGGAGGTTCTGGACGCTGTCGACAGCTTTGCCCACCAACATCGGCTTCCCCGATTCCTGCGCTGGATGCGGGTCGGGCGACCACGTTCCGAGCGAAGAAACCGGAAACCGTGACTGGGCAAAGCGCGCGCGATCTACTTGGGGCGGTAAGGCCTTATGCCATTGTGCACCTGAGGGCCTCCGATCGTCCGGAGGATTGCCTCGGGCGTCCGGTGCAGCTTCTCGCTCAGCTCACGAGGCGACAATGGCTCGTTGCCGTTGGCCAGCAGGATTCGGGATACCGCGGCCAGTGTCGGCGTCTGCGCGTCAACATAGTCTGGTTTCAGGCTGCAGCATGTGCGAAGCGAATGCCACAGGCCATCCACTTTCGTGACTTCGCCCGTGTCAGCGTCCACCCAGTCTATCAGGTCTGCTAACCTATAGTCGGTCAACTGCCCACGGCACTCGGTGCACAGGTTTCCCAGCAAGAAGACGCGAAAGCTCATGCCCGTCTGATCGAACCAGGCAAAGTCTATGTGGAATTTGGTGTCGATGGTCGGCCTAATCCAGCCAGGCATTCATCCCCCTTGCGCAACGACGTCAGGTCGTATCCGTGAAGCGTCAAAGGTCCAGTAGCCCCCGCCCATGGAGGCGAAACAGGACTCGGTCGACAGAAGCGCAAAGATTGGGCCTGGTGCGGTCCTGCGAAGCACATTGACAGCACTGTAGACGGTCTTTGCGTGCACGGTGCCCTGAGGGCTCAGCTTGACAAGCTCCTGGATGATCCGGATCATCAACTCCAGCAGGCTGGTACCTCTCGCCTCGTGCTCCTCTCGCAGGCTATCGATGCCAGGAGCACTGTCCTCCGCGAGGATCATCTGCTCGTCATACTCACAAGCGACCGGGATCTTTCTTACTTGGAACGACAACTGCCCAGGTCGTGCAGACACCACTTTGGCCCAGGCGCTCTTGAGCCGTTGGGGCTCGTAATCAACCGTAATCACCCTGGGATCTCGCGTTCGCTCCAGCTTGACAAACGCTCCAACCGGCAACGCGTGCTTCTGGTAGTACTCCCTCAGTCCATACACGAAGGGGGGCTGCTGAACCACCCATCCCTGGAACCGGTCTCCGGACTGACCATCCACAAGCACGAATGGAGTGTGGTGCTCTGTCGGCTGAGGGAACATGCCGCGTGTTCGCAGCGTGAGAGGCAGCGTGCCCGAGCGCCAGTGAGGGTGATTGAGCGTCACGCTCGTGCGGTAGATGGGCCGGGGCGGCGCAGCATCGGGCTCACTCACCCCTTCGTCATCTATCTCCCGCTCCAACGACTGCAACTCCCTGGAAATCAACTGCCGGTCGTACGCGTCAGGCCGGAGCACCAGACGTGACGGCGGCTGAAGGACCTCCCCAGGCGTCAGCCTCCTCAGAAACCACACATCTCTCCCGCCATTCCCGACGTTGTCAAATCGACCGTCAAGCTTCAGCGCCCGCTTCAGGGAGAGTGCGCGGATTTCCTCAGGTACCTCCAGTGGCAAGTCCAAATCCGCCATTAGTTCGGCAGTCGGGAGCGGCATGCCCTTGACCTCGATGAGCGCCTCGGCGATGTTCAGGTGGCCGATAGAGACGTCCGCCAGGAGCTCCCCGAGAAACCAATCGTCCCCAAGGCGAACGAACTCGGCGTGCCCGGCAAGCCCGGAAGCAATCGTCTCTGCCACGACGCCGCCATAGAGCTCGGCCAACTCCTCCGGAGACCGGGCTCCTCCTGAGGCCAGTGGGCTGCTATCGCTCGCCTCCTGGTCTAGCTTATGGTCACCGCGGAGCTCAGACGCAAACTCCCGGATCTGCTCTTCACCCTCAAATCGGACCTGTAGCGCCACGAACTCCCCGTACTGGGGATTCCGCGCAGGCCGCGTGCCGGTCACAGTTGCCCAGGAATAGTCAAGCGCCGGAAAGGTTATCTCCTGCCCGACGCTATAGGTACCCGATGGCCGATACGGCACTCCACGGCTCAGTTCAGCCTGTATGGCCGCCTCCTCGCGACGGCAGCCTGCGTCTATGAGAGCGCGCGCCAGAACCCAAGGCCGCACCGGCTTGCCCGAATCCAAGATGAGGTCGTAGATGCGAGCGACATCTGGTGCGGTCAGTCGGAACTGGTCTCGCCAATAGCCTTCTGTCTGTGTCTTCCGCTGGAACACAAGTCTCTCCTTCTAACGGGCCGATGCCAAGTCGGGTCCAGGCCGCGCAGAACGCACGGATTATACCAGCCTTCCCGAGCCGTGACAACTGCCTGGGCTGCGGTTGCAGGCAGGCAGCCCACATGCGCCACTCTCCGGGCAATTGCTTGCCCGTTCCCCGGGAGTGTGCTACACTGCCAGACACCGGCTGCTCTGTAGTCGGGTGAGTCATCCGGTGACTGCAGCTTCACGGGTCAATCGCACTAGGGAGGGTATGGTGAACGCACTCCTACTCGGTCTTGCTCAACTTGCCCTGGCCATTGTCCTGAGCGCACTCGCAGCCTACCTTGCGTTCTACCTGTTTGAAATCCTCACGCGCAGGGTGAACGGCTGGCAGGGCCTAGAGCAGGGCAACGTCGCAGTCGGCATCGTATTGGCTGCGGCAGTTGTGTCTACCGCGATCGTCCTGCGGCCGGCCTTGTCTCTAGACATCAGTGACTGGGACGCAGGTACGACTCTGGCCTGGAGGGCTATCGCCGCACAGGGACTCCAGATCGTCACCGGGCTCGTGCTGGCGGTTGTCACCTTGGCCTTGGCCTTGCTCATATTTGGAGCCTTGACGAGAGGACTCGACGAGATTGGGGAACTGCGCAGGTCAAACGTGGCAGTCGCAGCGCTCTTGGCCGGCGTCCTCTTGGGCGTGGGCGTGATGGTCAGTCAGGCGATGGCCCAACTCATGAGTGCCCTCGCCGGACTCGTCCTCTAGGAGAACACCAGCATGGAAGACCAACCGGAACTGGTCTGCGTGCGCCGGTGCTCAGGCCTTCTCACGGCTGAAGTCTATCGTAGCAAGCTTGAGGCATGGGGTATCCCGGTCTTGCTGCGCTACGAAAGCGCTGGCCCTGTAATTGGGATCACTCTGGACGGCCTGGGTGAGGTAGCGATTCTGGTGCCGGCGGTTCTTGCTGACGAGGCGCGGTCTTTGCTGGAGGAGGATGCGCCTGGTGATGACCAGGAGACAACATCACCCGGCACGGGAAACCTATCCATGCCCTGACGGGCAGTCAAGCAGCCACCCAGGCGCGGCGGGTTCATGAGTCCAGTGCACAGCCGTCCATCGGTCCCAGGCAGCCCGCCACCAATTGGCCGCCTACCGAGCCGCGCGATTGTTCACCTTGACCTCGATGCCTTTTTTGCCTCGGTAGAAGTCCTCGAAAACCCCGCGCTTGCCGGAAGGCCGGTCATAGTCGGTGGCAGCCCGGAGGGCAGGGGCGTTGTTGCCTCGGCCTCCTACGAGGCCCGGGCCTTCGGCGTACACTCGGCCATGCCCACTGGGTGCGCGCTGCGGCTCTGCCCTGACGCAGTGGTGCTTCGCGGACGCCACCGGGTGTACTGGGAGTATTCCCGGCGTGTCATGGCAATACTGCGCGAAGTCACACCGGCCATGCAGCAAGCCAGCGTAGACGAGGCCTTCTTGGACATGAGCGACTTGCCGGTCTGGCACGACGCGGTCGAAGAGGCGCACCTCCTGCAGGCGCGGGTACGCGAATTGGTGGGTCTCTCTGCGTCGCTGGGCGTGGCTACCAACAAGCTCCTCGCCAAGGTTGCCTCCGATCTGGGCAAGCCCGGCGGCGTGACAGTCGTGCCCCCCGGCCAGGAGGAGGCATTCCTGGCCCCACTGCCTGTTCGAGTGCTCTGGGGCGTCGGCCCGGTCATGGCTCGCAGGCTCGAGGCACTCAACGTGGTCACCGTAGGCGATCTGGTACAAGTACCCGAGGAGGAACTGCAGGGCCGTTTCGGGCACATGGGCAGCCGTATGGCCAGGCAGGCCAGGGGCATAGACTACAGCCCCGTCGTGTCGATCCGCCAAGCCCGGTCAGTCAGCCATGAGACTACTTTCGCACAGGATGTGCGCGACCCAGGCATGCTCGAAGAGAGGCTCGAGCGACTCGGAACCCGCATTGCGGGGCGCCTCCTTAGAATGAACCTTGTGGCATCTACGTTGGCCGTGAAGCTCCGCTATTTCGACTTCTCGACTCTATCGAGGCAGATGACGTTTCCCGTCCCTACGGACGATGAGCACCAGATTCGGTGTGCTGCTCTTTTCCTCTTCAGACGCATCTGGGACGGACGAAGGGCCGTTCGGCTGGTTGGTGTATCAGCCCACCATCTCACTGCGACCACCGGTCAATTGAGACTATGGCAGGGAGGGGACGCTCCATGAGTGCCCCGCTCGTCCCCGGTCGTGCGGCTCGCTGCGAGATCGACGTGAAGAACTCGCGCTTCATCGCCGATGCGGCGCCGGCATCGAGCGTTGAAGAAGCGCGCGAGGTCATCGTGCGCATCAAACGGGAGTTCGCTGACGCGACGCATCACGTGCCTGCTTACCTGATCGGGCACGGCGCGAGCGTCCTTGCGCACTGCAGCGATGATGGAGAGCCCGCAGGAACCGCCGGACGCCCCATACTCGCCGTCCTGCTGGGCAGCGGATTGGGGGACATCGTGCTCGTGGTGACCCGGTACTTTGGAGGAGTCAAGCTCGGTACCGGTGGCCTGGTCCGTGCATATGGGGATGCAGCACGCTCAGTGCTTGGCGTACTGCCGAGGGCGATCAAGTTCCTGGCTCACACGCTCTCAGTGAGTGTTCCCTATGCGCTGTTCGAGCGCAGCCGCATCATCATAGCCGCCCATCAGGGTCAGGTGATCGACACTGAGTTCGGAGAGAGTGTGGTTTTCACTGCACGGTTCCCAGTTGAACAGGTGCCCGCCTTTGAGTGCGCGCTTCGCGAGATCTCTGCCGGTCTCGCGCACTTTGAGCTGGTCAACACGCAGACGTCATTGATGCCTATCTAGCTGCCTATGCAGCCAAGTCTCTCACAAGAAGGAGCTCATGAGCTACGACTTCGATTGCGTCATTGACCGTCGCAGTACAGAGAGTGCGAAATGGCACGCGTACGCACAAGATGTGCTGCCCCTGTGGGTCGCGGACATGGATTTTGCCTGCCCGGAGCCAGTCATCCAGGCGCTTCGCGAGCGCGTGTCGCACGGAGTCTTCGGCTACCCAGCCGAGCCCCCCGACCTGAGGTGCGTCATCGTCGACTGGATGTGGCGCTCCTACGGCTGGCGGGTTGCGCCCGAGTCGCTGGTGTTCTTGCCAGGCATTGTGGTTGGCTTTAACCTGGCTATTCGGGCCGTTGCCAATCCTGGAGATGATGTTCTGGCACAGACTCCGGTGTATTTCCCCATCCTGTGGGCGCCGGCCAACGCCGGATGCAGCCTTGGCACCACGGAGCTAAGCCACATGCCCGACGGCAGCTATGGAGTCGACATGGATGCCTTTGTGGCGGCCATCACGCCTCGCACAAAGGTGTTCGTTCTGTGCAACCCTCACAACCCCGTAGGGCGCGTGTTCCGTCGTGACGAGTTGGAGGCCATGGCCCTGGCATGCCGCCGCAGCGACCTGGTCATTTGCTCCGATGAGATCCATTGCGATCTGGTCTACGACGGTCACCATCATCTGCCAGTGGCTTCGCTGGATCCGGAGATCGGTCAACACACGATCACACTCATGGCGCCAAGCAAGACCTTCAATATCGCTGGCCTGCACTCGTCGTTTGCGGTGATCGAGAACGCCGATCTGCGAAAAGCCTTTGTGAAGGCGCGAGCTGGCCTTGTTTCCGGTGTGTCTGTAATGGGCTATGCTGCGATGCTGGCCGCGTACCGGGATGGCCGGCCCTGGCTCGACGCCCTCTTGCGCTACCTGCAGTCCAATCGTGACTTTCTGGCCGACACTGTCGCCTCCGGCCTTCCCGGGATCACTATGCGCAAGCCTGAGGGAACATTCCTAGCATGGCTTGATTGCCGGGCGTCCCTCGCCCCAGGCAACCCAAAGCGGTTCTTCCTGGAACGGGCGCGAGTTGCCCTGAACGGCGGGGCCTCCTTTGGCCCCGGGGGCGAAGGCTTTGTTCGCCTCAACTTCGGCTGCCCGCGCGCCACGCTGGCAGAGGCCCTGGGTCGCATGGCCAACTCCCTGGAGTCACAAAGTTGAAGGTTTCCTCTGCATCGACCGCCCGCCAGATGGTGTTTCTCTTTGGCGCGCGCATAGTCCTCAACACAGCCTACCGCATCGTCTACCCTTTCCTGCCTGCCATTGCCCGGGGTCTAGACATTTCGATCGCCTCCGCGAGCCGACTGGTCTCGTTGCGCCTGCTTCCCGGCTTGGCAGCTCCCTGGTTGGGATCCGTCGGAGACCGGAAGGGGCGCCGCCGCATGATCGAAGTCGCACTTGTCCTCTTCGCTCTCGCCGGTCTCTTGGTCGCGTCCGCTGGCGCCACGTGGGCTTTCGGCGCGGCTCTCGTCCTGTACGGATTCAGCAAGGTCGTGTTTGATCCCTCCATACATGCCCTCTTGGGTGACATCATTCCCTACGACAGGCGCGCTCGCGCTATTGGGATCGTGGAGTTGTCCTGGTCAGCCGCGTGGCTGTTCGGCGTGCCGCTGTCTGGCTACCTCATCCAGCACTTCGGCTGGAAGGCACCCTGGGCCATGCTTGGGCTTCTTGGCCTGGCGTTCTTGCTTCTCGTGCGCCGAAGCCTTCCCTCGGATCGCCAGCCCGGGGACGCGAGGGACCCTGCTGCACACGCACCCCCTGCCCAACCATGGCTCGCTATCCTCCGCCGGCCCGGCATAGTGGCGCTGCTTGCCGCTGCGCTTCTCCTCGCCTTCGCGATCGAGCTTCCCTTCATCGTGTACGGTGCTTGGCTCGAGCAGTCGTTCGGTCTCGGACTCACGAGCCTCGGCCTGGCCTCCGCCGTCGTGGGGATCGCTGAGGCCGTCGCTGAAATCGGAACAACCCTGCTCACAGACCGCTTGGGAAAACGGCGGAGTGTCTTGGCCGGGCTTCTAGGCTTGGCTGCCGGACTTGGGCTGCTTCCTCGGCTGGCGAGCCATGGGCTCGTGGCGGCCTTGGGGGGCATGGTCTTGGTTGTCCTGGCCTTTGAGTTCGCCATAGTCTCCTTCATCCCGCTAGCCAGCGAAGCCGCGCCTGATGCGCGTGCTCTCCTGCTGTCGTGCGTGGTCTCAGCCATGCTGCTCGGTCGCATGGCCGGCTCCTTCGCTGGGGGATGGCTCTGGGAACGCCAGGTGGGCGCCATCTCACTGCAGGCCCACGCCGGGGCCGCCGCTGCGTTGGCAGCCTTCGCTGTCATGTTCCTCGGAGTCCGGGAAATCGCGGACCCGCCTACTCCATGAAGCGAGGGCTTCCCTAACTGCTGGCTTTGTGGTACAATTCAGTCAACCTTTGAAGCAAGAGGAGGAGGAGATGACAGAACCAGAACGTGCCAGGAATTCAGAGGAGAAGGCCGAGAAACAGGAAAAAGAGCGTGAGAAGCAGGAGAAGGAGCGAGGTGAGAAGAGCTGGGACGAGAAGTGGCGCAGGGACCCCTTGAACGCCGTTGTCTGGGCCCTGATCCTCATTTGGCTGGGACTCGCCCTCTTGGCCAACAACCTGGGCCTGCTCAAAGAACTTCCCGGACCTACAGACTGGGAATGGTCACACCTGTTCTTCCTCGGCGCCGGGGGCATCCTTCTGCTGGAGGTCCTCTTCCGGTTGCTTGTGCCGGCGTTCCGGACCCCCATCGTCGGCACGCTTGTCTTGGGCGCCGTGTTCTTCCTGATCGGTCTCAGCGCGTTCGGCGCAGATGTCTGGGTGTACGCCTTGGCAGTCGCGGCCATTTTTGGAGGAGTACTCTTGGCGATCCGTGCCCTTGTGGGCAAGCGCGAGTAGCTGGCGAAGCCGCCCACGGCGGAGAGGCAGTGCCGAGGCAGTGCTGTCCTACTGCCTTGGGCTGCCTCGCGATCCTAGAGGCGTCCCAGGTTGAACGTCCGGAACTCGTTCCAGGCGTAGTTGAGGCACGTCCACCACCTCTCGCGCCCAATGCACCGGAAGTATGGCGCGCGAAACGCAAGGATCTTGTCCCCGATCTTGTAGCGGGGCAGGACCGGTGTTGAGACCACCAGGCTACCCACTTCTCCTGGGCGCATCTCATGGAGCATCTTCAGTCCGGCACCGGTCTCAACCTCAAAGAGGAAGAGATCATAGTTGGGCACCCAGGCTCGCATCTCATCCTGTTGCTGTCCGAACATCCCCTCCGTGGCACCGTAGATCTCCCGGATCGCAACGGGTCCATAAAGTGCCCGCAATGCCGGCAGATGCGACGTGTTGATCCCGGGAGCACTGCCAAGAGTCATCACCTTGGGCTTCCAGATCTGTTTCGGATAGACGCCATGGACGCGCTTCAGATAACGGCCAAACAGCAGGGCAGTGGTGACGACACCCCCGACGAGTGTCACATTCTCCGCACGGCATCTGTCGTAAGCCAGCCCAAAACGCGCATCCCAGGCAGACGCGCTCTTGTCGCCGCCCAAAGCATCAATCTCGTCCTGCGAAGGCACGGAGCGAATGGGAGTGAAGGACGAGACATAGCGGGCATAGATCCCGGAGCTGTAGCCGTACTCAACCTCCCGGTCGCCGACCTTGACCGTCCCAACCATGGCAGGGAAGTTCAGGTTGAGATTCACTCCATCGAAGAGCTCGAACCCCTTCCGACTGGCAACGAACTCCATCATTGCTCGTCCGGCACTGATCCGCATCGCGAGGTCCGTTGGGGTCATTGGGATGAACTTGGACTCGCTCCCTGTCGTTCCTCGAGTGATGGCCCAGCCAACCGGTTCTTCGTCCAGGAGCAAGGACACGTCCCCTGCCATGACTCGGCGGATGAGGGGCAGGTAGCCTTCGTACGTCGTCGCCGGAAATGCCTGCCGGTACCGCTCGATGCTGTCGACTTGGCTTGCACCGTGCCCGCGACCATACTCGGTGCGGTCGTAGATAGCGAGCAGTCGCTGGAGCACTTCCTGCTGCGCCCGGGCCGGGTTGGCAACGGAGTCTCGCCAGGGCTTGAGAAGCGCCGCAACCACCGTGCGCGCCGTATCGAGGTCCATGGTCTGCATACGATTGCCTCCCCAGAACTCACCCTGTGTGACAAGCGCGGCATCGGAGAACACTGCAGGGCCACCACGGGGCCTGCAGCAGGCGTCTGCTCGATCGATCGCAGGCAAGTGCCCCAGAAAGCGAGCGCCGCCAGACACAGAGCCGGCGGCACGACCTCTGACGCGCCTGAAGGGATTCGAACCCCCAACCATCTGATCCGAAGTCAGATGCTCTGTCCATTGAGCTACAGGCGCACGCCCATCCGGTGACCAGAATACCACAGACATGCAAAAGCGGTCAACAGCGTCTTCCAGCTTGGCGCACCAGCTGATTGAGTCTGCTCACGCGATGGGTTTTGACCTTGCTGCCCTCGTCCCGGTCGCGGATTCGGGGTATGTCGAGCGGGGCCCACCGCGGCGCAGCGCCCTCCACCACGACAGGGCTGCCGACTCTTATCGAAGCTGGATTGCAGCGGGCTTTCACGGCGAAATGGCCTACTTGGCCCGACCAGACGCACTTGCCAGCCGAAGTCGTCCTGAAGACCTCCTGCCGGGCCTCCAGTCGATACTGGTGACTGGAATAAGCTACCACACTGCGCCCCTGTCGCCGACCTTATTGGGCGATCCCTCGCGCGCGGTCATCGCTGGCTTCGCTCGGGGAGACGACTACCATGAGGTTGTGAGGGACAAGTTGCAACGCGTGGCTCGCTCTGTGCTCCATCAGGCAGACCAAGGCACAGGCTACCGCGCGGGCGTAGACACTATCCCTATTCTGGAGCGCGCTCTTGCTGCAGAGGCGGGCCTCGGGTTCATTGGTAAGAACACTTGCCTGATCAACCCTCGCATGGGTTCGTGGCTCTTTCTCGGCGAGCTGCTTCTCACACTTGGCTTTCCCGATGACGCCTGGTCGTCGGGCGGCTTCTCGCCATCTCGGGGCGAGCGACTGCCATCCTGCGGTCGCTGCACACGCTGCATCGAGGCATGCCCGACCGGAGCCCTGACCAGCCCCTACACCATGGATGCCAGGCGATGCATCTCGTATCTCACAGTCGAGCTCAAAGGACCGGTGCCCCATGAGATGCGTCCGATCATCGGCAACCGCGTCTTTGGTTGCGACATCTGTCAAGAAGTGTGTCCCTGGAACAGGCGATTCGCCCGTGCAGCCGCGGAGCCGGCCTTTGCTCCAGGTCACCACTTGACATCACCTCACCTCCTCGACCTCATGGCGCTCGATGATGCCGCCTTCTCCAGGCTCTTCCGAGGCAGCCCTGTGAAGAGGGCCAAGCGGCGAGGCCTGCTTCGAAACGCAGCCATTGCCCTGGGCAACTGGGGCAGCCCGATGGCCACCCCAGCCCTCATCGGGGCACTGCACGATCCCGAGGTCCTTGTGCGCGGCCATGCCGCATGGGCTCTAGGCCGCATTGGCACACCGAGCGCAATGGAGGCGCTCAAGGCGGCCCATGCACAGGAGACCAACCCGTGGGTTCAGAGCGAGGTCGCGAGGGCCTTAACCCCGGACCCCTACTAGCCCAGGCGTGTCCTACCGCGCCCCCAGGTTTCCACGACCCAGCATTCTCATGATACAATTGCGGCGCTCTGCTATCGGGATTATGAGCGCACGTTGGAGTGAGTGAGGAAGATGGTACCTCGTGAGGTCTTTGCCCAGTACCAAGTTTTCGCGCGCATGCCGCAGGAAATCGCTGCTGCTGCGCAGGAAGAAGCTCAGATAGCGCCCTTCGCACCTGGAGAGGTGGTCATCGCTTTCGATCAGCCGTTTACCTTCTTCGGGCTCATACTGGAAGGTGAGGTGACCGCGTTTATCAGCGATGAGGATGGCGAGCCATACCCTATCGAGACCCTGGAGGCAGGTAGTCACTTTGGCGACATGTCCATTCTCACCGGTCTCAAGTCCCCTGTCGACATGATCGCCAAGTCGCCATGCCGCATCCTGCTCCTTCCCGTTCAGCTCTTCAGGCGATGGGTGCTACTTGACCCCTTCGCACTCCAGACATTCTCCAAAACTATCGCCCGGAGGAGCACCTTGGTGGAACGAGGGAAACAGGAAGTCGCCGAGCGCCGTGCGGCACGAAAGGCTGACGTCGATCCCTATGGGCTAGGCTTGACACCTGAGCACTCGCAGAGGCTGCTGGTCATCAATCTGCGCTCTGGCTCACTGAAGTACCGCTTCTTCGACACGGACGACGAGACCAAGAACGTCGAAGGCCAGGTGGAGTGGATTGGCGAAAGCCGGGCGCTCCAGACACACACCACGTGCAGAGGCACCGTCCAGCTCCCCCTTGGGATGATCCACCACGAGGAAGCGCTTCAGGCCGCCCTTGACAAGCTAGTTGATCCCGCCATGGGCACCCTGGAGGGCCTGCAGCAGATCACGGCCGTCGGGCACCGAGTGGTGCACGGAGGGGACAAGTACGGCGACCCCGTCATCATAGACGACCAAGTACTCCAGGACATCCGGGCTTTGGCCCCACTGGCGCCCCTGCACAACCCGATGCACGCAGTGGGTATCGAGTGGCTACGAAAGAAGCTGCCCGAGATCCCCCATGTGGCAGTCTTCGATACTTCGTTCCACCAGACAATGCCGCCTCACGCCTTCCGGTACGCTGTGCCAGAGGAGCTCTACACCAAGGATCACATCCGGCGGTATGGGTTTCATGGCACCTCACATCAGTACGTGGGCCTTATGGCCGCGACCTATCTGCGTAAGCCCTTCTCCCGTCTCAAGATGATCACCTGTCACCTGGGCGAGGGCGCATCTGTCTGCGCGATTGAGCATGGCCGCTCCGTCGACACGAGCATGGGGCTCACGCCTCTTGAAGGCCTCCTCATGGTCACACGATCGGGGGACATCGATCCGACGGTGGTCACTCATCTGGTTCGCAAGGGTATGTCAGCTGACGAGATTGACCTTCTTCTCAACCGCGAGAGCGGGATGAAGGGCCTATCCGGCCTCTCCGGCGACACTCGGGAATTGGCCGACGCCGCGAACGCCGGCGATTCGAAGGCCCTGCTCGCTGTGGAGGCGTTCGCCTATCGCCTGCGCAAGTACATCGGTGCCTACTACGCCGTTCTCGGTGGCCTGGATGTGCTCGTGTTCACTGGGGGCATTGGAGAAAACGCGGCCGGCACCCGCTCGTTGGCACTCCAAGGGCTCTGGGGGCTGGGGATCCTGGTCGATGCCGTACGTAACCGCGCGACGCGAGGCGTAAGCGGCGTCGCCGACATCTCGCATCCCGACTCCAAGGTCAAGATCCTTGTTGTCCACTCCGATGCGTCGCGCATGATCGCACGCGAGACTATCCGTGCCCTTTCCTACGAGTCCATTAGCCGGCACTTGCAGGCCAGCCAGATCCCGATCCCGATAGGGATTTCGGCGCACCACGTCCACCTCAGCCAAGCCGATGTCGGGCGGCTCTTCGGAAAGGGCTACGAGCTATCCCCACGCACCCCGCTCTCGCAGCCCGGGCAGTTCGCCGCCCACGAGGCAGTCAAGCTCATAGGGCCGCGGGGGAGCATAGACCGCGTCCGGGTCCTCGGCCCAGCACGCAGCCAGACGCAAGTCGAGATCTCGCGCACCGAGGGCTACCTTCTGGGCATCCATGCACCAGTCCGAATGTCCGGCGATCTCGACGGCACACCAGGTTTGATTCTTGAGGGGCCAACCGGTCAGATCGAGGTCAAGAAAGGCGTGATCTACGCCATGCGCCACCTGCACTTGACCCCAACAGACGCACGACGCCTTGGCCTGCAGGATGGAGACATAGTGCGCGTCAGAGCGGGCGACGAACGGGAGCTCGTATTCGGGGATGTCGCGGTGCGGGTCTCACCAAAGTACCAGCTCGAGCTCCACCTCGACACGGACGAGGCCAATGCAGCCGATCTCAACAACGGCGACTTGGCCTACCTGGAGTCAATCCAGAACCGCGGTAACTGAGTCCACTACCGCCTCGGCGACACGCATCGGAGGGTCGGCGCCGCCCAGGGTGTCTCACATCTCGGGCACGAGGGTCAGCAGCAGCGCGAGCAGCCCCAGGAGGACCGCGACACTGACCAGGAGCCACGTCCACGCTGCCCTGGAGCGGCTAGTGACGGGCTGTGGCCGCCCATGGGCGTCTGAGGCGGGCCGGAAGACCAACACACTTGCATCGTCGCGGCCTCCTCGTTCGCTCACCAAACTGACCAGCGCTCGCGCTGCCTCACCGGGCGCTCGCGTCCGCACGATATCCTCTATCTCGCTGTCCAGCAATTGGCCACTCACGCCGTCGGTGCACAACACCAGGCAGTCCCCAGCCTCGAGTTCCCCTTCGTACAGGTCGACATCGACCTCGGGGCGGGAACCCAGCGCTCGCGTGACTAGGTTTCGATGGGGATGTGTTCGCGCCTGGTCTGGCGTCAGGAACCCCGCCCTCACTTGCTCCTCGACCCAGGAATGATCCTCCGTTATTCTGGAAATGCCCTTCGCCCCAACATGGTAGGCCCGGCTGTCTCCCACGTTAGCCACGAATACCTCGGTGCCCCGGACCACGGCTGCCACCAGTGTCGTGCCCATGCCAGACCGGCCCCGGTCGGCGTCAGCGCGTGCGCCAATCGTGGCATTGGCTGCCTGAACCGCCCGCTCCAGGCTGGCAGCCACATTGTGCGAAGGGTTCCCATAGTAGTGGCGTGTGACGAGATCGACGGCCTCTCTGCTCGCCACCTCACCGGCCAGATGCCCCCCCATGCCGTCCGCCACAAGGCACAGGATTCCCTTCCGCGCCAGGATCCTGGGCTCGTCCGGGACACAGTGCCGCACCGAATCCTCGTTGTGTGTGCGCCCGCTGCCCACGGCCGTACACTCCGCGATCGTGGGGCCAGGCCGGTCGGCCGGCAACGCCGTCGACATGCTCTGATCCATCCGGGATACTGCCTCCTTCGTCTCCCCCGTCGTTCACTGGCACCTGCAAACGGGCCAGAGAGCCCGACCCGGCCATCCGGGCATACCCTTGTCTGCCGCCGAACCGCGAGGTGCTCGCGACAGAATAGCACGGCCCGCCCGGACTGGCAAGCGATGGGCGCAGCTACTCGTTCTGTACGAGCCGGAGGTGCAGCCCGAGCTCGAGTGCCACCCCGGCAGAGGGGTCCTGGGTTTCCGCAATCAGAGAGAATGGGGAGCTGCCTGAGACCCTAGACAGGTTCGTCGCCGGCTTGCACTTTCTCCATCATGTCGCTACAATGCCGGTGGCTGCTCTCGTCGAGCCGGCCATGTAGTCTCTGCGCCGCGCGACCGTGGAATGACCTAGCAGGGAGGCCAAACACATGCTGCACGACATCGCGATGAACAATCGCAGTTATCGGCGCTTCCACCAGGACGTGTCAATCGCTCGAGACACCTTGGTTGCACTCATCGATCTAGCCAGGCTCTCAGCCTCGGGAGCCAACCGCCAGCCCCTCAAGTACATCGTGTCCAGTGATCCCGAGACGAATGCGCGCGTCTTCCCAGCGCTGGCGTGGGCCGGTTACCTGACCGAGTGGGAAGGCCCGCCTGACGGCGAGCGCCCAAGTGCCTACATCGTGATCCTGGGCGACACAGAGATCACGACCTCCTTTGGAATCGACCACGGCATTGCCGCGCAATCCATCATGCTGGGCGCAGTCGAAAGAGGCTATGGGGGCTGCATGATCGCTTCCATCAAGAAGGAAGCCCTGCGCAAGGCACTCGAGATCCCCGACCGCTACGAGGTCCTTCTTGTCCTCGCCCTTGGAAAACCCAAGGAGCTGGTTCAGATCGATCCGGTTGGCGCAGACGGCAGTATCAAGTACTGGCGCGATGCTGCCCAAGTGCACCACGTGCCCAAGCGAGCCCTTGACGAGATCATCCTCAGATAGAGGCAGCCGCTAGGCACTGCCGCCTACCTCCGTGGAGAAGCCACATGAAAACGCTGCACATTGTCTCCCACACCCACTGGGACCGGGAGTGGTACCGCACCTTCCAGGACTTTCGGTCACGACTGGTGCGCCTGATCGATCGGCTCTTGGACCTACTTGAGAGCGACCCCCAGTTTCTGTACTTTACACTCGATGGGCAGACAACCGTCCTCGACGACTATCTTGTGGTCCGACCCGAGCACGAGGCCCGGCTGCGGCGTCAGATTGAGGCTGGCAGGCTGCTCATCGGCCCCTGGTATGTCCTGCCTGACGAGTTCCTGGAGGGGCCAGAACCGATGGTCAGGAACCTTCTTATGGGGCGACAGGGCTGCCGCCGCTTCACCTCGGAACGCCAGCCCATGGAAGCCATTGCCTACCTCCCCGACTCCTTCGGGCACATCAGCCAGATTCCGCAGATCGCCGCAGGCTTTGGCATGGCCGCTGCCTGCCTTTGGCGCGGCGTCGGCTGCGCACCGACAGAGTTCCGTTGGGCAGCCCCAGACGGCACCGAAGTGCTGATGCTCCACCTGCGCGAGTCCTACAGCAACGGTGCCTGGCTTGAGGATGAAGTCGGCGGATTCGCCCGCGACCTGGGCAAGGCCCACGACGCACTGGCACACCACGCACCCACCGGCCAGATCCTCATCATGAACGGCACGGATCACATGGAGCCCAAAGCCGATCTACCAGCGCTCCTCAGGGAAGCAGAGGACCGCCTGGGCGGCCGGGTGCTTCACAGCACACTGCCCGAGTACCTGGCGGCCGTGCAGCACAGCCTGGGGAGTGAGGGACTCGCGGCACTCGAACTGCGCGCCGGGGAGATGCGCTCGCCCGAACGCGCTCACCTGCTACCCGCTGTCCTCTCCACCCGCATCTGGATCAAGCAGGCCAATTCCCGCTGCGAGAACCTGCTCACCCGCTGGGCAGAGCCCTCTGCGGCAATCGCCGAGCTGTTGTGCGGCGTGACCCCCAGTCGCGGCTTCCTTGCCGAGTCATGGCGCTTGCTCCTGCAGAACCATGCCCATGACTCGATCTGCGGCTGCTCCATCGACCAGGTCCACGACGAGATGCGCACCCGCTTTGCCTGGAGCGAGCAGATCGCCGAACAGGTGACCGGGATCAGCTTGGCGGCCATTGCTGGGCAGGTCAACACCGGGCTCTCCGGGCCGGCTCCAGACGACGCCTTCCGCGTCATCGTGTTCAACCCCACAGCCAGCACCCGGACCGATCGAGTCCGGGTCCACTTGCCTTGCTCGCCTGCGACCGACTGGCTTGTCAGGGACGACTTGGGCCGCCAGGTCCCACGCCGCGTTGTCGAGCAGGTCCCTCGCGAGATATACAACGAGAGGATGGGGCGCGACGAGCTTGTAGCCTTTCTGACCCAGATGGCCGAGAGACAGGGAGATCAGGTCAGGCACCTTGCCTTCACGCGCGCGGATACCTCTGTACTCGAGGGCGTGGGCCACCTCGACATCAGCCTCCTGTCGGATGCCCCTATCGGGCAACACTCCGTTGGGTGGGAAGAGCTTGCCGACCGCATCGCGGCACTCCTCGCTGACGAGAGCCTGTCCGCTTTCCACCTGCACGTCGTCGAGGACGCCGGCCTGGAGGTTGAGCTTCTTGCGCGAGACGTGCCACCCGTTGGCTACCGGCAGTCCTACATCTATCCAGCAGCCCCGCAAGCCTCAGCGTTCGACGACCGGTCGTCAGACACTCTGGCTCTTCCCCAGATCGAGAACGAGTTCTTCTCTGTGGAAGCCAGCCAGTCTGATGGCACCCTATCGGTGACCGACAGGCTCACTGGCCGCACCTTCACTGGCATGAACCACTTTGTCGACGGTGGCGACCGCGGAGACGAGTACAACTTCTGCGCGCCGCGGCATGACTCGCTCGTGGATGCACCTTCTGTTCCACCGGCCATCAGGCGCATTAGAGACGGCATTGGGCAAACGATCGAGGTCGACATGACGTTGGCGATTCCCGTTTCGCTTTCCGAAGGCGACCGTTCCACTCGGAGCAGGAGAACTATCGACCTGTCCATCTCCACGCGCGTCTCCCTGTCGCCCGGCGTCCGTCGCGTCGACATCGAGACGACCATCACGAACACGGCCTGCGACCATCGCCTGCGGGTCCTCTTCCCAATCCCTTTCTCTTGTGATCGGAGTTGGGCGGAGGGGCACTATGACGTTCTCGAGCGGCGGGCGGCCCTGCCCTCCGCTACCGAAGGCTGGCAAGAACAACCCGTCGGCACGCACCCACAGCTCGCTTATGTTGATCTGACCGACGGCAGGGAGGGCCTTTTGTTGGCCAACCAGGGCCTACCCGAGTATGAGCTCTTGCAGGCAGATGGGAACGGCAGTAGCCCGACGCTCGCCTTGACTCTCTTGCGGTGCGTAGGCTGGCTCTCGCGGGGTGACCTTGCCAACCGGGTTGGGCCTGCCGGCCCGGCGCTCGCCACCCCGGGAGCCCAGTGCCCAGGCCGGCACCTCTTCCGGTATTCGCTCGTGCCGCACACGGGCAACTACCTCACAGCCCAGCGCGAGGCTCACAGCTTCAACGCCCCACTGCGAGCCGTGGCGCTGTCGGGCAGAGGCACTGCTGGAACCACAACTCAGGAGCCATCCCTCCCGCCGGCAGGCAGCTTCCTACAGGTCTCGCCTGCTGCTGTCATCCTGACCGCAGTCAAGCCGCCACTGCAGGGAGAGGGAATGATCGTCCGCGTCTACAACAGCGCCCGGACACACGTCGAGGCGCGCCTTCGGCTATGGCGCACCTTTGGCGAGATCACTCGTGTGACGCTGGATGAGAGCGAGACAGTAGATATCTTGGCTCAGAATGCCTCCGAGGTGGTTTTCCCAATGCGCCAGAAGGAGATCGCCACCATCCGTCTCACGCCGCGCGTGGCGCCGGGCGCGCTGTAGGGGTCCGCTGCGGTGGCCAGCAACGAACTCCTTGAGCGCATCCGCTTCCGAGGTCAGCCTTTGGCCGACCAGCGGAGTGTGGTCAGCGCCGGCAAAGCCCGGTTCACGGTCCTGACCAGCAGGCTGGTCCGCATGGAGTGGTCCGCGACAGGCGCATTCGACGATAGAGCCACCTATGCGTTTCCCAGCCGGCTGGCACCCGCACCCGAGTTCGAGGTCGCGCTTTGTGGCGACGAATTGACCATCCATACCAGTGCTCTGAGCCTGAGCCATCAGGTGGGACGCACTTTCGGGCCCGGCGCGCTCTATGCCACCTGGCGCTGTGCGTCCGAGGCCGGTCAATCGCTGCCCTCTCCGAACGGCGCTTTGGAGCCCTACTGGCAACCAGGTCCGGTCGACGCTGCCAACCTGCGCGGAACCCGCCGGACCCTGGATGCCTGTGAGGGCGATGCCTCACTCGACGAAGGCCTCCTGTCTCGCTCAGGATGGGCCCTGTTCGACGACAGCCGCTCCATCCGCTTTGGGACCGACACGGGCTGGGTCGAGCCTGCTTCCGACTCGCCTTACCTGGACTGGTACCTGTTCGGCTACGGCCACGACTACAAGGCGGCGCTCGCCGAGTACACACGGTTCGGCGGTCCCATCCCGCTCATACCCAGGTACGTCCTGGGCGCCTGGTGGTCGCGCTATTGGGCCTATTCCGGCCGCGAGCTTGAGGCACTCGTGCGCGCGTTCGAGCGCCGCGGCTTTCCCCTGGACGTGCTCGTGATAGACATGGACTGGCACTTGCCCTGCGCCTGGACGGGCTACACCTGGAACCGCTCGCTCTTCCCCGATCCTCATGCCTTCCTGGACTGGGTGCACAGTAAGGGCCTGCGCGCGACCCTCAACCTCCACCCTGCGCAGGGTGTCCAGCCCTTTGAGGAAGCCTATCCCGATTTCGCCCGGTCTCTGGGCCTGGACCCCGCAGGCAAACGGGCGATCCCATTCCGGATCGGCGACCCGGCCTTTGTCAAGAGCTACTTTGAGCTGCTTCACCACCCGCTCGAGGAGCAGGGCGTCGACTTCTGGTGGGTAGACTGGCAGCAGGGCGAGGCATCTGAGATGAAGGGCCTCGACCCCCTGCCCTGGCTCAATCACCTGCATTTCAGCGACTCCAGGCGGCGCGGCCGACGCCCGATGCTCTACAGCCGCTGGGGCGGCCTCGGCAACCACCGCTATCCGATTGGCTTCTCGGGTGACACCTACGTGACCTGGCATGCCCTGCAATTCCAGCCCTATCTCACCGCCACGGCCTCCAACGTCGCGTATGGCTGGTGGAGCCATGACATTGGGGGTCACATGGGAGGTGCGACAGAGCCTGAGCTCTTCGCCCGGTGGGTGCAGTTCGGCGCCCTGAGCCCAGTGCTGCGCCTGCATGCCACCAAGGACCCCCGGGCAGAGCGCCGTCCATGGGCTTACCCGCCCGATGTCTGCCGGGCTACCCGGGCCGCTTTCCACTTGCGCTACCAGCTGATACCCTACCTGTACACGCTGGCCCGCATTGCCACCGATACAGGGCTGTCCCCCTGCCGGCCAATGTACTACGAGCACCCGGAGCAACAGGCTGCCTACCTCGCCCGCCACCAGTACTTTCTCGGAGAGCAACTCATCGTTGCGCCGATTGTCCACCCTGCCTGCACCCGCACCGGCCTGGCAGCAGCCGACGTGTGGCTTCCGCCCGGCACCTGGATCGACTATGTCACGCTTGAGGCGTTCGATGGCCCCGGTTGGATCAGGATCGTGGGGGGTCTGAACCGCATCCCGCTGCTGGTTGGGGCAGGCGGGATCGTGCCCCTGTCAGGGGCACTCGGGCCAGGGGATGCCTCACGCCTGAAGACGGGCACCACAGATGCCCTCCGGCATGACCGGCTGATCCTGGCCGTCTTTCCGGGTCCAGAGGGAGCTTTCCGCCTCTACGAGGACGACGGGCTAACTGAGGCGTACCTGGACGGAGAGTACGAGTGGACGCCCATCGAATCCCGGATGGCCTCCTTCAACACATGGGAGGTGCGCATCGGGGCTTCCGAGGGCAGCTGTCCCGCCCTTCCCAGGTCGCGCAGTCTTGAGGTCCGCCTGCGTGGCAGCCGCTCGCCGGAGGCCGTGCTGGTCGACGGGCAGCCCCACACGAGCTGGACGTACAGTGCCCGATCCCTGACAACAACGATCCATATCTCGAATCGGGATAGGCGTGCCCCAGTGAACGTGATTGCGTTCTCGTCGGCCGGGATGAGCGCCTTGGGAGAGAGCCACAACCTCCGCCTGGTGAGGGCAGACGTCAAGTGCTTGCTCGGGCTGCGTCGAAACCCGCGGCTCAATCGTGCGTCCCGAGCCGCGCTCCTTGAGGCAGCCCTTCGCACCACCTGCCCTGGGCAGGCCGACGCGATTGCCCGGCTCGGTGGCCCTCTCATTCACGTGATAGAGCATGGGGAGCTCGAGAAAGCCCGCGTTTCCCTGGGAGAGGTGATCATCGCAGCCCCACGCTTGGCCGATGAGTCATATGACTATGCGGCACAGCTCAGCTTGCTGCCGCGCTCGGCATTTCCTGGCGACGCACCAGTCGACAGCCACAGGTCGACAGACGTCTCCGGCGACGTCGTGCTGGAGGCTCCCGCTGCGCCGCTTCACCCGATGCGCACGGCCCGCTGGCATGTCAACGTACAGGTGAGATGGCGAGAATGCGCTCTCGAGACGTGCCACTCAGGGGATGTGCTATTCCCCACCATCTACGCGTGGCAGGGCCTGTATCTCGATGGCGAGCAGAGCAGCGCAGGCTGGGGCGAGCTCATGGCCCAAGACGGTTCTCCGCGCCCGGGCCTCGGCTGGCTGGATCTCTCCCAGACACTGGATGGCCTCGTGAACGTATACCAGCCGCACATCCTGCACCTTGCCGAGTGCTTTGGCCCCGCGGACAAGGTCAGCCGGCACCGGCTTGCTTACTTAGCGACAACCATCTCCAGCCCCGTTGCGCAGTGGGCGATTCTCCACTTCCGCTCACCCGGACCAGTGGACCTGAGGCTCAACGGGCATCCAGCCGCCGTCGAGCCCGGTGAGTACGACGGGACGGTCCACCCACGCCTCCGGCCCACGCGGAGGACAGAGGCGCTCCGGCTCCATGCCGGGGACAACCACCTTCTTGTGCGGTGCGAGCCTGCGCAGGAGGGCGGGCGGTGGCTCTTTGGTGCCTCCCTCACATCGACCAAGGGCGAGGTGCTGATTGACCTCAACTACCGACTGGCGGAACCCCCATAGGGCAGCCTCCACCCAGCCGGCATGGATGCGACCTGAATGCTCTGTAATGCCATGGCGCTGAGCACAGGTAGTGCGATCCTGGTGTAAGGTGGTACAATCACGCCGGCAAGGAGGCAGAGAATGCAGATCACGCGAGTCGAAGTCACTCCGGTAACCCTGGACCTGCGTGTGCCCTATCGCTCAACGTCCCACATCGCGGGTCTTGAGCAGGTCCACGTCGTCTTCATCCGCGTGGAGACACGCGAGGGACGCAGCGCTTGGGGATGCGCGGCATTCGATACTGCCCTGACGGGTGAGACCATGGAACAGGTCGTGCGCGCTTGCCGCGCGTGTGCTGACCGCGCCCGCGATCTGAATCCGCTCAACACCGAGTTCGCGCTCGCGGAGTTGGCGGAGCTGACAGAAGGCACCCCATCTGCCCGGTGCGCGTTTGACATCGCTTTCTACGACCTGCTTGGACTGGCCGCGGGCCTACCCCTCCACCGGCTCCTGGGCGGCTACCGCAACCGGATACTGACCTCTGCGACGGTCAACCTGGGATCGGTCAGGGAGACTGTCGGGCAGGGGCAGGAGCGCGCCAGGCACGGATTCCGCATCCTGAAAGTCAAAGGCGGGGCGGACCCCGAGGAAGATGTGCTGCGCATCCACGCGCTGCGACAGGCTCTTCCGGGCCTGGTGCTCCGTCTGGATGCAGACCAGGGCTACACGGTTCGACAGGCGCTGGATGTGGCCCGCGCCCTCCAGGGTGAGATCGAGATGCTGGAACAGCCGGGCCCGGCTGGCGACCTGGATGCGATGGAGGCTGTTACGCGAAACTCGGCTGTTCCCATCCTCGCCGACGAGAGCGTCTCAGATCCCCCTTCCGCGCTGGCCCTCGCCGGTCGCAGGGCCGCTCACGGCCTGAGCGTCAAGCTGGTGACCTGCGGTGGGCTCCACTGCGCCCATCAGGTAGACGCCATTGCCCGCGCAGCTGGCCTTGCGACCATGATTGGCTGTGTGAATGAGCCGGCACTGCTGATCGCTGCCGGGCTGGGGCTCGCGCTCAGCAGCCCAAACGTGCGCTACGCAGACCTTGACGGCCATTTCGACCTGCTGAACGATCCCAGCCGGCCTGGCTTTGTCCTGGAGGAAGGCTGGCTTGTGGCGCGCGACGTTCCGGGCCTTGGCTGCACGGTAGAGCTATAGGCAGATTCGAGACTACAAGCCCGCGTCCTCAAGGTCTGCCTCGCCAAGGCCAAAGTGATGGCCCACTTCATGCAAGACTGTGCGGCGCACTTGGTCGCGCACCTCCCGGCGCGTCCGGCAGAACCGCTCAATGGGACGCTGGAAGATCACGATCTTGTCCGGAAACGATTCTCCATAGGTCACCCCGCGCCGTGTCTTGGGAACCCCCTGGTAAAGGCCAAACAGCGATCCGCCTGGCCGGACGCCCGCACGCCTGAGCTGATCGGGCGTCGGTGCCTCGGCCACGATCAGTGCCACATTATCCAGCCAGCTCCGAATGTCGCTGGGTAGCTGATCCAGTGCTTCGGCCACCAGCTCTTCGAACTGCTCCTGGCTGAACCGCTTCGGCCGCAGCGGCTGCTCGTCCGGGGGCATCCAGGTGTCCTCCATGCACGCAGTATATCAGACCGGGCGGCAGGCGGCAAGTGGGCAAGCCAAGCGTCAAGTTGCGTTGCCTCTCGAAGCTGGCTATAATGGCCACGCGCCTGGCTTTGCACACCGCCAGTGGGGACACCCGAGCCTGAGGTGGGCCGTGCCGTCCGGGCAACACAAAAGTGAGAGGGAATCGAACCATGACCAGACACGCGGCACCCATCGATCTACGTAGTGACACCGTCACGCTCCCCACGCCCGCCATGCGCGAGGCCATGTACAGGGCCGAGCTGGGTGACGACGTCTTTGGCGAGGATCCCACCGTGAACCGGCTCCAAGCTATGGCGGCAGCCCGCCTGGGGAAGGAAGCTGCCCTCTTTGTGCCAAGTGGGACCATGGCGAACTTGGTCTGCCTGCTCTCACACTGTGCGCGCGGCGAGGAAGCAATCATGGGACACCTCTCTCACACGTTTCTCTTTGAGGCGGGGGGTTCGGCCGCGGTCGGTGGCATCCACCCGCGCACAGTGACCAACCAGCTGGATGGGACGATGAGCCTCGAGGACATCGAGGCCGCCGTGCGCGATCCCTCCAATGCGCACCTTCCACAGACCAGGCTCATATGCCTTGAGAACACCCATAACCGCTGCAGCGGCGCAGTACTGGCGCCGGGCTACACTGCCCAGGTAAAGGCACTCGCCGACCGCCATGGCCTCTTCATTCACATGGACGGCGCCCGCCTATTCAACGCTGCCGTCGCCTTGCGCCTACCGCCGTCGGAGCTCGTGCGCGATGTTGACTCGGTGAGCTTCTGTCTATCCAAAGGACTCTCGGCACCAGTGGGCTCACTTGTCTGCGGCACAGCGACCTTCATCGCACGCGCGCACCGCAACCGCAAGGTATTGGGAGGCGCCATGCGCCAGGCCGGTGTCCTCGCGGCTGCTGGGATCGTGGCGCTGGAGACGATGATCGACCGGCTCGCCGAGGATCACGCCAACGCCCACCGGCTGGCCGAAGGACTCGCGCAGGTGCCGGGCATTCTGCTAGATCCAGCCCGCGTGCCGACCAACATCGTCCTGCTGGGTCTAGCCGAGGGCACCCTCTCATCGCGTGAGCTGGTGGCCGCACTGGCCTCTCAAGGGGTCTTGGTCAATGCGACAGGCCCTCGCCAGCTCCGTGCCGTGACGCACTATGGGATCAACAGCGAAGACATCGAACGCGCCTTGACGGCTGTGAGGAGCGCAATGGCGATGGCGTCAGCGTCGTGATGGCGTCGGGCCGCCGAGCACTGCATCGATGGCCTCTCGCAGCGTGAGAGCGATCGCTTCCACCTGCTCGGCCGTGACGATGAACGGAGGAGCGACCATTATATGGTCGCCCCGCGAGCCGTCCACCCCCCCATGACCGGGGTAGAACAGCACTCCCCTCTCCAGGCACGCCTCGCACACCCTGTCCGCCACCCTCTTCTCAGCGGGAAACGGTTCCTTGGTATGCCGGTTGGCAACCAACTCGACCGCCCATAGCATTCCCAGGCCGCGCACATCACCCACGAACCGGCACGGTCCGAGCACCGACTGCAAGGCCTTACCTAGCACCTGCCCCAAGTGAGCGGCCCTCACCACCAGCTCATGCGTCTCCATGTAGTCGAGCACCGCAAGCGCAGTCGCCGCTCCAACGGCGTGGTGCGAGAATGTGCCGCCGTGGCTAAAGTCCCCATGGGCAAGCCGAACCGTTTCGATGTCTGACGCCTCGGCTGCTGTTATGGAAAGTGGGAAGTAGCCGCCCGTCGCCCCCTTGCCCATCACCATGATGTCCGGCACTGCACCCAGCTGCTCCGTCCCAAACCAGCTTCCCGTACGGCCAAAGCCCGTCAGGACTTCGTCCGCGATGAGCAGTACGCCGTACTTGTCGCAGATCTTGCGGACGAGTGGCCAATACCCGCTCGGCGGCACAACGGCTCCAAGCGTTGCTCCGCCCACCGGCTCCGCGAGGAACGCAGCCACGCGGCCTGTCCCCTGCCGCAGGATTTCGGTCTCCAGCTGCCAGGCGCAGGCAAGGTCACAGCTGGATGGACTCAGGTGGCAGGGGCACCGGTAGCAGTAGGGCGCCTCGATGTGCGGCATGTCCTGGAACATGGGCGCGTAGAGGTTGCGCATGGAGGCTTTGCCGGAAAGCGCCAGCGTGCCAAGCGTGGCGCCATGATACGAACCCCAACGCGAGACGATCCGATCGCGCCTGCTCTCTCCGCGCGCGACCTGCAGCTGGCGCGCGAACTTGACCGCGGTCTCGACTGACTCGGCTCCCCCCGAGAGGAAGTAGAAGCGCGCATCGCGCAGAGGCACCTTTGGCGCCAGCCGCTGACTATACAGCTCTAGCGCCTCGGTCGTGAAGAGACTTGCGTGCACGTAAGCCACCTGCACCGCCTGAGTCGAAAGAGCTGCGGCCACAGATGGCACGCCGTGACCGATGTTCACGACCAACGGCCCCCCCGACGCATCCAGGTAGCGGCGGCCCTGATCGTCGAACAGGTAGGCCCCCTCTCCGCGCACGATGACCGGGTAGCAGTGTCCCAGTCGCCGGTAGAAGACGTGGCTGCCCTCGCCCACTTGATTCTCCCCTTGGGCCTGCGAGCTCAGTCGGGCGCGGATCACGGTCTATCCCCCACGTGCAGGATAGCCCGCGCCTCCCCTGGTGAGGCAATCGGCCGCCCCAGTTCCCCTGCTAGGCGGGCCACGCGTGCGACGAGCTGCTCATTGGAGGCCTGCTCCCCTTTGCGATAGTAAAGGTTATCTTCCAGCCCCACCCTTACGTGCCCGCCCATCACAATCGCAAGAGTTGCCATGGGCAGTTGCCAGCGGCCGAGGGCGGCGACGGTCCACGTTGCATCCGCAGGGATCGATTCGCTCAAGAAGAGCAGGTTCTTGGCGGTCGCCGCCATAGAGCCGCGGTTCCCCAGCACGAAGCAAAAGTGCAGGGGAGGGATCGCGAGCCCCTTCTCGGCAAGCTCCACCGCATTTGGGATCATCCCGGCGTCAAAGATCTCCATTTCCGGCTTGGTCCCGGACTCGCGCATCACGACCGCGAGCTGCTGGATCAGGCCGATGGAGTTTTCGTACACCCGATCCGGGAAATTCGTGGAGCCTGTGGTCAGAGAGGCCATTTCTGGCCGTATCAGCCGCACGGCCGCGGACCGGGCCTCGGGGTCCGCCCCAGCGCGCCCTCCCGTCGAGATCTGCACGATCAGGTCTGTGTGCTCACAGATGGCCCTGTGCATCCGTGCAAACACCTCAGCATCCAGAGTCGGCCGGCCCTCGACGTCGCGGGCGTGCACGTGGACGATGCTCGCGCCAACCTCGCCACAGCGTTGCGCCGATTCGGCGATCTCCTCGGGAGACACCGGCAGGAACCGGTTCATTTCCTTCGTGGGTACGCTGCCGGTGAGGGCAGCCGTGATGATCAGCTTCTCCATGCCAGCGCCTCCAGCAACCTGTCTATCTCGGCAGGTGTGTTGTAGTGCACCGGCCCAACGCGGACCAGCCCTCCCAGTTCCTCCAGCCCGAGGCGCTCGGTCACAGAGAGCGCGTAGAAGTTGCCGTCCCAAACGTAGATTCCCTGCTCCCCCAGCCGGCGTGCCACCTCTCTAGGGTGCACGCCTGAGAGGGTGAAGGACACGGTCGGAACTCGCTCGGAGAAGCGGGCAGGATCGGTGATCCCGTAGACACGCAGGCCGCGGATCTCGGCCAGTCCTTCGATGAGCTGCCGGCAGATGCCCCACTCATAGGAACGGATGGCGGCCATCCCCGCCACAAGCTCCAGCCGCCTGTTGCTGGCGCCGGCCGGCACCACCGCACACTCGGCCCCGAAACGCCGTCCCACCGATGCCAAGTACTCCACGGCCGCGGTAACTCCCGCCAATCCCTCAAAGCTAAGCGTCCCCGTCTCCAACTTGTGCGGCGGCTCGTCGTGTGCCGGACGCACCTTGTAGGCCGGCAGGGCATCCATGAGCTCGTGCCGGCCGTACAGAACGCCCATGTGCGGCCCAAAGAACTTGTAGGCAGAGCACGCCAGCCAATCGCAGCCCAGTGCCTGCACGTCGATCGGCGCATGAGGAACATAGTGCACGGCATCCACGAACACCCGGGCACCTGCCCTGTGCGCAATCTGGACTACCTCTCGAACAGGGTTGATCGTGCCCACGGCGTTGGAGGCATAGCCGATCGCAAGCAGCTTCGTTCTTGGGCTTATCGCCGCCTCAAGGCTTTCCATGTCCAGCGTGCAGTCATCCGGGCGAAAGTCCACCTCTTGGATAACCGCACCTCTCTCGTCCAGCGCCCGCCACGGAGCGACGTTCGCATCATGGTCGAGCCTAGTGACCACGACCTCATCTCCGGGTCGGATCGTCCGGCCGATCGCCCGGCTCAACTGAAACGCAAGGGTTGTCATGTTCGGTCCGAAGGCTATCTCATCCGGCCTATGTGCGTTCAGCAGGTCTGCCATGGCCCGGCGCGCTTCCAGCACCGTGGCATCCGTGCGTCGACTGTGGGAAAACTGCCCGCCGCTGTTGCTATTGGCTTCGGTCAAGTACTTCGCAATCGCCGCCAGGACCGAGCCGTGCACCTGTGTTCCGCCGGGACCGTCCAGGAAGATGGGTGCGCTGCCGCCCACACCGAAGTGAAGCGCTGGGAATTCCTCTCTGAGTTCACCTACTGCCCGCTCGTCGATCGGCATCGATCCCCTCCTCACTGCTCCAATGAACCAAGAATCGTCGCGGGGACATCCACGCTGCTCGCGTAGGCATGCACCCCTCGGGCGGGACCAGCTCGTCCCCACCGCATCACTTGGGGCAGGGCGGCCGCCCAGACAGGCCAGATCTACTATACTCCCTGCCCTTCGCGGCGTCAAGCACAGCCAATGTGCTGCGCCAACTACCCATGGACGCCAGTGTGTGATAGACTCCCCCTGCGGCCCACCAAGCCGAAGGCGCCGAGCAATGAACCGTCAAGACACCACCACCTTGCGCGCCGATACTCCCCAAGCTGGCCCCGCACCGTCGCTGCGCCAGATGCTGGCCCTTTGGTTGCCTCTGGCCGCCAGCATGCTGATCATGGTGCTCGAAACCTCAATTGTGAACATTGGGCTCGGGCGCTCCGCCGATGCCGAGCTTGCCCTCGCCGCCTATGGAGTTGCGTATGGCGTCGCGCTACTGGTTGAGGCGCCGATCCTGATGCTGATAGACGCCTCAGTCGCCCGCTCGGTGAGCGCGGCGGCATTTGCTGTCGTACGGCGCTTCACCATCCTGGTTGGGCTCTTCGTGACTGGAGTTGGGCTTGTCATCTCGGCGACACCTCTCTACGGGTTCATTGTGGAGCGCTTGATGGGGATCCCGGCCGACGTCGCTGACTGGGCGCGGCCGTGCCTGATCGTCCTCTCGTTGTGGCCATTCCCGATCGGCTGGCGCCGCAGCTTTCAGGGAGTCCTGATCCGGGCCAACCGCACCTCGGTCATCACCCTGGCAACGGTAGCGCGATTGGTAGTTCTAGCCGGTGTTCTCTTCGCCGGCCTGGCCGCCTGGCCGGGGCAGGGCGCAGTCGTGGCTGGCGTCGCCATGGACGTAAGCGTCGTCGTCGAGGCCGTCCTCGTCACCTGGGCAGCCCGGCGCGCTCTGCGTGCCGGGCTGCTTGGTGCGCACGGCTCAAGGCCACAGGAAACCCTTAGCATGCGGGCGCTCTGGCGCTTTTATGCTCCTCTCCTGGTGACAAGTCTCATCCGGCAGGGCGTCCGGCCGGTCCTGAGTGCCGGCATCGCCGCCGCTGCCATGGCGCGCGCTTCGCTGGCATCCTGGGCGGTGGCGTGGGGCCTGGCCACACTGGTCGCAGGTCCTGCCTGGAGCCTTCAGCAGCTGGCGACTGCACTTGCCCACGACGAGCTCTCCTTCAGGCGCGTGGCGCGCTTTTCGCTCATCCTGAGCCTGGGCCTTTCCGCCACACTGTCCGCGATCGTCTTCACACCCTTGTACGGCGCAGTCATGGGAGGCGTCTACAATCTCACACCCGAGCTGCAGCAGGTCGCGCGCCCGGCACTGGGCGTCATGGCCTTGCTTCCCCTCGTGATGGGCGAGCAGTGCCTCTACCGCGGAGCACTGATCCGGCGCGGCCATACGAGGGCCGTTCGCAATGCCATCCTGGTCTTCGCTGTCGTTCTGGTCGGGTCGCTCCTGGCCGGAGTCCGCTGGCTGACCTGGACTGGGGCGCTCCTCGCCGCAGCCACGACAATGCTCTCCTACCTTGCCGAGCTCCTTTACCTGCGGCGGGCCAGCGGCCGCTGAGCGCCGCGCGCAGATTCACTGGGCGTTCGGCGGTGGTGAGCATCAGCACGCCTTAGCCTGCTGGCAGTTGGACAATCACCGGCGGTCGGGTACAATGATAGCGAACTTTTGTTCGCAAGGGTAGGTGACCATGCCAGCTTTCCAGGTTGTATCCGACTTCCAGCCGACAGGAGACCAGCCGCAGGCGATCGAGCTTCTCGTGCAGGGGCTGCGCCATGGGAATCGGCACCAGACACTCCTTGGCGCGACAGGCACGGGCAAGACGTACACGATCGCCAAGGTAATCGAGCAGGTGCAGCGGCCTACGCTCGTCATGGCCCACAACAAGACCCTGGCCGCACAACTCTACGCCGAGTTCCGCGAGTTCTTCCCCGCCAACGCAGTGGAATACTTTGTCTCGTACTACGACTACTACCAGCCCGAAGCCTACCTGCCACGTTCCGACACCTACATCGAAAAAGACGCTGACATCAACGAGGAAATTCAGAAGCTTCGCCTTGCGGCTACTGAGGCACTGATGACGCGCCGCGACGTCATCATAGTCGCCAGTGTCTCTTGCATCTATAGCCTGGGCTCGCCGGAGGAGTATGGACGCGAGGTGGTGGAGCTGCACCGCGGAGAGAGCCGCCGACGCGACGCAATACTGCGCCACCTGGTCGCAGTCCACTACGAGCGCAACGATGTGGCATTCAAGCGCGGCAGCTTTCGCGTTAGGGGTGACACGCTGGACATCTTCCCAGCCTACAGGGACTCGGGGCTCCGCGTCGAGTTCTGGGGCGATACGATCGAACGCATCACCGAGATCGACCCGCTTACCGGCGAGATTCTCGACGAGCACCCTTCCACTCGGGTCTTCCCTGCCAAGCACTTTGTCACCAACTCAGAGAAGCTGAACGCAGCCCTCGAGGCGATTGAGCAGGAGCTGGTGCCGAGACTGGCGGAGCTTAGGGCGCAGGACAAGCTCCTGGAAGCGCAGCGCTTGGAGCAGCGCACGCTATACGACCTCGAGATGATTCGCGAGATCGGCTACTGCTCCGGCATCGAGAACTACTCACGACACATGGAGGCCCGCAACCCCGGCGACCCACCTTGGACCCTCCTCGACTACTTCCCGGACGACTACCTGTTGGTGATCGACGAGAGCCACATGACCATCCCGCAGATCCGCGGCATGTATGCAGGGGACCGGTCACGCAAGGAAGTGCTCGTCGAGTTCGGCTTCCGGCTCCCCTCGGCTCTCGACAACCGCCCCTTGCGTTTTCACGAGTTTGATGAGCGCACGAACCAGGTCGTCTACACCTCGGCAACACCAGGGCCCTATGAGCGTGAGGTTGCGTCGCAAGTCGTCGATCAGGTCATCCGTCCGACCGGGCTGGTGGACCCTGAGGTACTCATACGCCCGACCAAAGGGCAGATCGATGACCTCATCGGCCAGGTTCGTCTTCGTGTGGAGCGCGGCGAGCGCGCGCTCGTGACGACTCTGACCAAACGCATGGCGGAGGACCTGGCCGACTACTTGGCCGAGATCGGTATCAAGGTTCACTATCTTCACTCAGAAGTGCAGACCATCGAGCGGGTTGAGATCCTTCGCGACCTGCGGCTCGGCGTGTATGATGTGATCGTCGGGATCAACTTGTTACGCGAAGGCCTGGACCTGCCGGAAGTGTCGTTGGTCGCTATCCTCGACGCAGACAAAGAGGGCTTCCTGCGATCAGACACCGCCCTAGTGCAGACAATCGGGCGCGCAGCACGTCATGTGAACGGCCAAGTCCTCATGTACGCGGACCGCGTCACCGATTCCATGCAGCGCGCCATTGACGAGACAAACCGGCGCCGCGCGATCCAGCAGAAGCACAACAGGGAGCACGGCATCGAGCCTCACAGCATCGTGAAGCAGGTGCGTGACCTGACGGACCGGGTCCGCACGGCGGCCGAGGATCGCGCAGGTTACTCGGCAGCAGCCCAGATGCCCAAAGCCGAGATCGCGCATCTGGTGGCACAGCTCGAGCAGCAGATGAGAGAAGCCGCCGCCCGCCTCGAATTCGAGAAAGCCGCCCTGCTACGCGATCAGATGATGGAGCTCCGCAAGCAGTTGGAGGACAGCAGCCTGCCGGAGTGGGAGCGCATATGGCAGGAGTCTCATGGCCCCCAGTCACGCCGGAAGCGCCGGGCTGACTCCTGGCAGGACGCTCCTTGAGCGAGGCAGGCTGCACCGCCAGCCTGCGCCATGCCCGAGGGACCTGTCACGCGTAGGCCTCGATCCCGAGCTCCCGCAGCTTCTTCACTGTGGGAATCCCCTCTGCATCCCAGCCGCGGGCCACGTAATACCCGTCGAGCAGCCGGGCCAGGTCCAGGGTCTCACCCTGGATCGGGCCCGCCGGCATCGGCTCAGCCATACGCGGTGACAGGTCGTCGTCAGCGCGTGTCAGCCCGGCCTTGACCAGGAAAAGGCGCTCCAAGTTGTAGACCCGCTCGGCCGCTCGGAGCAGTGTCTTGGGGGTGTATCGGGCACCTGTCGCGCGGTTGACGATCTGCGTCAGGCGCGTGGGGAGATAGCCGTTCTCCGTGTCCAGCGTATAGCGCAGTGCCACAAAAACGCAGACTCCGGCGCTGTCCATCAGCGTGAACACATCTTGGAAGTGCTTCACAAGCTCAGCTTTCCCGTCGTATGCGAGCCCATCCAGCTTGCGCCCCACGCCAAACAACTCCGTGTAGGCCGTGTCTCCCGCCATGTGCGAGGCACCTTTGTTCGAGGTTGCGTATAACAGCCCCATGCCCTTGAGCCCACGGGGGTCATAGGACGGAAACTCCTGCTTCTTGGCTGTCAGCGACATCTCGGGGTGTCCGTAGCGTTGCGCCAGGCGCCAGCTTCCTTGGGCAAGTTCCTCCCCGAATCCCCGGCGGGCCGCCGTCAGCCGGATCATCTCCAGCAAACCCTCGGCATCGCCGAACGGGAGTGGGCGCCCGATCTGCTGCGCGGTAAGGATCCCCTTGGTGTACATCTCCATCGCGCAGGCCACTGTGAGCCCCATCGAGATCGTATCCAGGCCTAGCTCGTTGCACAGGTAGTTGGCCTTCGTGATGGCTGCCATGCTGTCAACGCCGCACGCGCTGCCCAGCGAGCCGATCGTCTCGTACTCGGGCCCCTCGCCGCTCCCGCCAAACTGCGCGCCCCAGACATCCCCCTTGACCTCCGTGATGCGTGCGCAGGCCAACGGGCAGGCATAGCATCCCCCATTGCGAATCAGAAAGTGCTGGCTCAGGGTCGGCCCGTTGATCCGGCTCGCGCCTTCGAACTGCCCGTACTGAAAGTTGCGGGTGGGAAGTACGCCTGCCGCATTGGTCACGTCCGGCACATAGGACGTGCCATAGATGCGCATCGCATGCCCGTTCCTAATGGCGACAGCAAGCTCCCCAACCGCCGTCCGCACCAGGTCGCGCAGGGCACCTTCGTCGTGGAGCGTCGGCTTCAGGTTGCCGCGCACCGCAACTGCTTTCAGGTTTTTCGAGCCCATTACGGCGCCCACTCCCGATCGGGCTGCAGCGCGATGCTTGTCGTTAATGACGGCAGCGAATAGGGCAAGGTTCTCCCCAGCGGGACCGATGCACGCGACACGGACACCGGCGCCCACCTCCTCGCGAATCCGGTCCTCCGTGACCTGTGTTTCGGTGCCCCACAGGTGCGAGGCATCCCGCAGCTCCGCCTGGCGCTCGCCGATTGAAAGGTAGACAGGGCGCTCCGCCCTGCCCTTGAACACCACCAGATCATACCCCGTTCGCTTCAGCATCGTCGGAAAGACCCCGCCCGAATTGGAGTAGGCCAGTGCCCCGGTCAGAGGCGACTTGGTGATGACGAGATAGCGGTTCCCGGTCGGCGCGGGCGTCGAGGTAAGCGGACCCGTCGCCATGATCAGCACATTCTCGGGCGACAGTGGATCGGCCCTCGGATCCATCTCCTCCAGCAAGATCTTGGCCGCCAGGCCTCGTGCCCCAAAGAACTTGAGCGCTACCCTCTGCGGGATCCTCTGCTCACTTACCGCGCCTGTCGTTAGGTCAATGCGAAGAATTCGCCCGTGCCAACCGTTCATTGCATCCCCCTTCGCGCTGCGCTGGTCGCCCGACGCCCTGTTCCCGGCCAAGCTGGATCTGACTCACGTCAATCACCCACCGCCAGCAGCTGGGAAGAGAGTCACCACATCACCGTCCATCAGTCTCTGGTCGAGCTCGGCGTGGCGCCCGTTCACCAGGGCAGTAGGCGCTGTGCCTACAGGAACTGGTAGCTGCGCCAGCAGGTCCGCGACTCTTGCTCCCTCAGCCACCGTCACGCTCACCGAAGCCGATCCCACGCCAGAGTCCACAACAAGACTCCGGTAGCTCCCCAGCAGCTGCACCGCGATGTGCACGGCTCACATGCCCGGAAGCGAGCTGCTCTGCCCGTGCACCAGGGGCTCGATGCAGTGCGGGTCGTCGTTCTCAGGGCTGTTGACCCGTCGGCTGACAGGGTAGGCTATCATCTCCTCTGATGGGAGGGGCCTTAGCAGAGGAAGGAGCAGCTCGCCTTGCCGAAGGCCCCGTTCCAGCCACAGGTCATAGTCGCGCGGCTCGAGGATCACCGGCATGCGATCGTGGATCGGGCGCATGAGGTCATTCGCATTCGTAGTGATCAGCGTGCACGATTCGATGACCCCCTCAGCTCCCCTCCACGCCTCCCACAGGCCGGCCATGCCGAAGAGTCCCCCCTCCCGCAGACGGATGTAGAACGGTTGCTTTCCTCCGTTCTGCTTCTGCCATTCGAAGAAACCGTCGGCAACCACCAGACAGCGTCTCTTTCGAAATGCGTCCCGGAAGGCCGGCTTTTGGGCGACAGTCTCGCAGCGAGCATTGATCAGCCGTGCGCCGAGACTAGGATCCTTCGCCCAGTAGGGGATCAGCCCCCACTTCAGCAGCACCAGCTCCCGTGACGCATCTTGCGCAGCCATCCTAACCACCGCAACAGGTTGTGTGGGAGCGATGTTGTAGCGCGGCTCCAGCGCCGGTAGGCCCGGCAGGTTGAACTGTACCAGCGCTCCATCCGGACTTGTCAGCGTGAAACGCCCGCACATGGGGCTACCCCTTCTCTTCCGCACGCAGCAGCTCGATCGTCTCGTAGGCGTGCCGCAGGTGAGGAATCACGATGGAGCCCCCAACCACGAGTCCCACGTTGAGTGCTTCATACAGCTCCTCGTCCCGGAAACCGGCCCGCACACACTGGATCAGGTGGTAGTCGATGCAGTCGTTGCAGCGCAGAACGGCCGATGCCACCAAACCCAACAGCTCCTTCGACTTGGCCGGTAGCGCACCGTCCTTGTAGGTGCCGGTATCGAGGCTGAAGAAGCGCTTGGTGACGAGCGGAGCATGATCCATGATGCGCTGATTCATCCGTTCCCGGTTCGTTTGGAATTCGTCCAGGCGCGTTCTCACAGGTCCCCCTCACTTTTGCTTCACCGAGTAAGCCAGCAGTCCGTCGGACGCACGTGCGCGCAAAGGCAGCAACACAGGTCCTGCTGGCGCCCATTTCGTCCCGTTCCGAACCCGCAACTGAGCTATGTATAGCAGCCCCCATGCCACGTGTCAAGTGAATTCTGCCGGGTGTACCGGCTCGGTGAGACTACTTGACTCGGGGCGCAGGTGTCGCTAGACTGGAAAGACTGGAGACAGCGTACTTGCCGATTGCATCGGGGTTCGAGCCAAGCTACCTGAGACTGCACGCTTCCGGCGAGCTGCACCAACGTATCTCGGATGCGTGGGCTATGCTCGCGCCCTGCCGTCTCTGCCCCCACGAGTGTGGGGCCGATCGCCTGCACGGACAGCTGGGTGTCTGCCGAATGGATGACCGGTGCAAGGTTGCCGCCTGGAATCTGCACCGGTGGGAAGAGCCGCCCATCAGCGGTACGCGTGGCTCAGGCGCGATCTTCTTCTCCGGCTGCACCGGCCGATGCTGCTTCTGCCAGAACTTCCCAGTGAGCCAGATGCGTCAGGGTATCGACGTCGGAGTCGAGCGGCTGGCGGGCATGATGCTTGAGATGCAGCGAAAGGGGGCCCACAACATCAACCTGGTCACCCCCACCCACTTCATGCCCCATGTGTTGGCTGCCCTGCCCCACGCGGTTCATGCAGGTCTACGGCTTCCGCTCGTCTACAACACCAGCGGGTACGAGCGCGTGGAGGCACTGCGCCTTCTCGATGGAGTGATCGACATATGGCTGCCTGATGCCAAGTACGCCGAAGACGACATAGCTCGTCGCCTATCTGGCTGGCCCCGGTATGTCGAGAACAACCAACTTGCCCTCCGTGAGATCTTCAGGCAAGTGGGAGACGAGCTGCTACTGGGCGAAGGCGGAATTGCCCTGCGTGGCCTGATAGTGCGCCACCTCGTGCTGCCCGGCGGGTTGTCTGGCGCGCCCCAGGTCTTGCGCTGGCTATCCGGGGAGCTGAGCCACAGAGTCCACGTTAGCCTGATGGACCAGTACTTCCCGGCTTATCGGGTTCTCGATGATCCCGTCTTGGGTAGGCGACTGTCTCTCAACGAGTATGAGCTCGCTTTGGAGGCACTCGAATCTGCGGGGCTAGAGCACGGCTGGACCCAGGCCACAGGCGACTGGGAGAGAAGCAGCTAGACAGCGGGTGTCCGGCTTCGGATTATCGGGGCAGGCTGCCAGTAGGCGTCCCGCCGCAGGGCTTGGCTGGGCAGGAAGCCGCTGCGGACAGGGTGACGCACCCGCTCGCTTAGGGCCTCCAGGCCGGGAGTTGGTCGACGGTGTCCGCCGTGGTCAGCTGCACCAGTGCGGAACCGTCCAGCGCAGCAGAAAAGATGTCCCAGTCCCCGTTCCGGTCTGAGCAGAAGGCGATGCGGCTGCCGTCAGGCGACCACGTGGGTCCCAGGTCCGATGCGGAGGACAGGCGCGACACGTTCCTGACATCGCCCCCTTCTGCCGGCACGACATAGACGTCGGCATAGCCGCCCCGAAGGCTATCGAAGCCGATCCATCGCCCATCGGGTGACCAGGACGGATGCTGGTCATCGGCCGGATCGTAGGTCAGGCGGATCAGGTCAGTGCCGTCCGCCGCGGCGCTGTAGATCTCCCAATTCCCATCCCGCTTGGAGGCAAAGGCAAGCCGCCTGCCGTCTGGGGACCAGCTTGGCCACAGATCGGAAGCGCCCTCCCACCATGTGAGCCGCCGCAGCTCCGAGCCATCCGCTTGCATGACGTAAAGCTCCCAGTAAGGTGAGTCACGCACCGAGGCAAAGGCAATCCACTGGCCGTCCGGAGACCAGGCCGGGCAATTGTCCTTCGAGCTGTCGCGCGTCAGATTGACAGCCTCGCGACCCTCTCGGTCGGCCACCCAGATGTCTGCACTTCCATCCCTGTCCGACACGAACGCCAAGCGGTCGCCGCCCGGTGACCAGCTGGGTGCCGAGACGAAATCCGACGAAGCCTCGGTTATGGGAATGCGATTGCTTCCGTCACTTCCCATGAGGTAGATCGTCCACAACCCGCCTTCCTTCGGCTTGGAGAGATACGCTATCGCAGGCAGGCTCCGGCTTGTGACGACCGGTGCCGTCGGCGCGGGTTTCGAAGTCAACGTCGGAACGGGGCTTGGCGCCACCGATGCCTGTACCGCAGCAACCGCAGACGGCACAAAAGTCAGGCCCACGGCAGGTGCCTTGGTGCGCACCGTAGGGACGGCGATCGGCTGGCTTGTTGGCCGTCTCAGGGCCCAGGCCGCAGACAGAATCAGGGTTGCGCAGAGCAAACCGGCGACAAGGAACCAGGCGCGCCTGCGTCCCGGCGCTCGGCCACGGTGGTGCTCTGCCGTTGTAGGGCCCGCCTCCGATCCCGGTTGCGCAGATTGACCCTCTCTCGATTCCGATGACCCGCCGATTCCCTGGCCTGCCCGCTGAGGCGCCAGCCGCACCCGTCCCGGGGAGGGCTTTGCGGCTCTGCGCGCACCCTCGCGGCCACCCCGGCCAGAGGCCTCCCATCTTGCACCGGCCATGGCCGCGCGCAGGTCCACCTGCCCCGCCAGCCACTCTCTGAACAGCGCCACTCCGAAACGGTAGCTCAGTGCCCCCAAGCGCTCCACTATCTCGCGCGCGGCAAGCCTCCCTAGCACAGCCTCGACCTGAGCCTGGGTGACGCGCACGCCAGAACGCGAGAGCAGTCCTTGCACCTCGTGTGCCGTCGCTACCCCGCGCGCGCCCCGTAGCGACGCCAGCGCCCCGATTACGGCCTGCTCCTGCGCATCGGATTCGCTCCATGACTCACGAAAACGCGCTATCTCCTGCCCCGCCAGCCCCCTTACCACCAGGTCGACATCATGCTGGTTCACCCATCCCTCGCCCGCGCAGCGGTCAAAAAGGGCGGAGCAGACCAGATGCAGGTAGTAGGGATGCCCCGAGGTCAGCTCTACAAGCCGCCTGGGTACCCCATGATCAAAGGTCAGGCGGCCTTCCACCGGCTGGGTGATGAGTCGCACCGCATCATCGTTCGGCAGAGGCCCGAGCGTGACTGCGTGCGCACCTGCGAAGAGGACAGGGTACTCGCTCTCGAGTGCGTGCAGCGCCTCTGATGCAGCGCTGAGCACGACGGCCAGCCGGCCGCCCTGCCTGCGCCAGCGCGCAAGCAGAGCACTCAGCCCCTCCAGGAGGTCGTCGGATCCGCCCTGGAGCGCATCCACATCGTCGAGTAGCAGCACGGCAGTCCGTCTGCCGAGAGCCGCGCGGACCTGAGGCCAACACTCGGCGAGGAACCGATCGGGCCTATCCTCGTAGCTCTCCCACGTCGGCTCGCAGACCGAGAGGGAGAACTGCGCCGAGATGGCCTGCACCACAGCCTGGGCGAGCCGCCATTCCAGCCACCCGGAACCCCTGGTCGACCCTCCGGCCAGGCTGACCATCACCGGGGCAAATCCCTCAGGCAGCTCAGAGGCCAATCGGCGCAGGAAGGAGGTCTTCCCAATCTGCCTAGCACCGCCCACGATCACCACACGCCGGTCTCTCACCAGCTGTTCGCGCACAGAGGCCAGCAGATCGCCGCGCCCAAAGAAGAGCGCGGGCTCGACGACCGGTTGTCCCGGCTTGTATGGGTTTGTAGCGCTGGGCTCCATGGCCATAGGCGACTGGGCAGGCGTCGTGCAAATCCTCAGGGCCTTTGGCCCGAGAGGTCGACAATCAGTATAGCGCACCTCTCCCCAACAGGGAAATGCGGCGGGCGCATCTGCTACATGCCCCTGACCTCGGCACCCAGCTCCTTGCGCAGGCGCGCAAGGATCCTCGTGACCTGCTTCGATACAAGCTCATCGCTCAACGTCTTGCCGGGCGATTGAAAGGTCAGACCGAAAGCCAGGCTCTTCTTGCCCACGGGGACCTGCGCTCCGCGGTACACGTCAAAGGCACGGACCTGCCGCAGCAGAGGACCGCCTGCGGACTCCACGGCGCTCTGTACCGTAGCCGCGGGTACGTCTTCGTCCACGATGATCGCTAGATCCTGCAGCACAGCGGGGTAGGGAGATATCGGTTCGACGAACCACCCAGTCGGCACCAGCGCGAGCAGTGCCTCCAGATCGATCTCAGCTGCCGCTATGCGCCTCGCAGGCAGCTCGAAGCGTTGGCGCACACCCGCACTCAGCTCGCCCAGGATGCCACAGCAGGTCTCGCCCAGCCATAGGTGCGCGGTGCGCCCTCTCTGATAGCCACTCTCATCAGCCGGCCTGTACTCGGCTCTTCCTGTGTGCAAGCGCGCCAGAAGCGCCTCGACCACTCCCTTCAGGTCGAAGTAGTCGACATCGGCTCCTCCCTCAGTAAGCCAATGGCGCTCCTCGCGCGGGCCGCTCAGCACGATGCACAGCCTGCGCACTTCGTTGGGCAGCTGCTCTCCCGGCCTCGGCAGAAAGACCCTGCCCAACTCAAAGAGCGCCACTCTGTCGCGGAAGCGCAGATTCTCCGAGACAACTTCAAGCATGGTCGTCAGTAGCCGTTGCCTGAACGCGGTGCGTTCCTGGGTGATCGGATTGGTCACCTTGAGATATCGGCTCTCCTGGTCCGCTGACCCCAGCGGATCGTGATCCTGCAGCGCCGCTTCGCGGGCGACGGTGGTCAGGGTGTAGGTGATCACCTCCTGCAGCCCACTTACGACCAGTGTGTCGCGCACTGCTTCCTCAAGCTCCAAGTCGCGGTTGCCCCGCTGAGGCGGAAGCCGGTCGGCCATCATGGTCTCCGGTATACGATCGTAGCCATAAATGCGGGCCACTTCCTCAATCAGGTCTGCCGGCAGCGTGCAGTCAATTCGGTGATCTGGAACGGTCACTCGGACGACCGCTGCTCCCTCCACGCCTGTCGCCTCGCAACCGAACTCCAGCGACTGGAGGCTGCGGACCACCTCGTCGGTGCTCATCGCTATGCCAAGGGTCCGCTCCACCTGCGCAGTTGGCAGCTCGATCGTGATGGGCCTTGCGGGCCGCGGGTACGCATCGACCATCCCCTGGGCTATCCTGCCGCCAGCGAGGACACGCATCATCTCACTGGCGCGTCGCGCAGCGCGCTCCGCCATCGCAGGATGGATCCCTCGTCCAAAGCGCAGGCTTGCCTCGCTTGGCAGACGCAGAGCTTGCGTCGTGCGCCGGATCGATATCATGTCAAAGTTGGCCGACTCCAGTAGGATCGATCGTGTCCCTTCGTCGACCTCTGTTTCCATGCCGCCCATTACGCCGGCAATGGCAATCGGTCCCGCCGTATCGCAGATGAGCAGCGCATCGTGGGTGAATGTGCGCACCTCCCCATCAAGCGTTCTCATCGTCTCTCCCGGCTTGGCTCTGCGCACAATGATGGTTGGAGCGCCGCCTCCGGCTCGGGCCACGAGCTTGTCGTAGTCAAAGGCGTGCAGTGGCTGGCCCCACTCAAGCATCACATAGTTCGTCACATCCACGACGTCGCTGATGGGCCGCATGCCTGCCCTTGAGAGCCTTTCCTGCATCCACTTTGGTCCCGGCCCAATCTCCACATTCTGCACAATCGTGGCAACATAGCGCGAGCAGAGGTCAGGGTCCTCAATCTGGACACTCGCAAGCTGCCCGGCAGGCCCTCCTTCGGTGCGCCACTCCAGGCTTGGGTACCGCAGCGGCGCTCCCGTCAGGGCCGTCACCTCGCGCGCCACACCGATCACACTCATGCAGCGTGCCAAGTTAGGTGTCAATGAGATGTCCAGGATGGTGTCTCCCAGGTAGTCGGCCAAGGGCATGCCCACTGGCGCATCGTCGGGCAGCAACAGGATACCCTCATGGGCCTCCGAGATTCCAAGCTCTTTCTCTGAGCAGACCATCGAGGAGGACGGAACGCCCCGTATCTTGGTGCGCTTCAGCCGCGTCTTGACAAACCCCTCCTGGTGCCCATCATACAGCTCAGCCCCTTCCATGGCATAGGCCACCTTCAAGCTGACCTTCCCCAGGCCTTTGTACTCGAAAAGGTTGGGAGCACCCGTAACGCACTGGTCAGCCGGCCCCTCCCTGTGGCGTACGTCGACCAATACCAGCCGGTCGGCATCCGGGTGGGGCCGCACCTCTGTCACTTCACCTACGACGATTTTCGAGCGGTCCCACCAGTCACCGATGCGCTCTACGGCCTCCACCTCGAGCCCTGCCAAGGTCAGGCGCTCGGAGAGCTCCTCCAGCGAGATGGTGATGTCCACATAGTCCCTTAGCCAGCGTAACGGTACCTTCATGGTCTGGTTTCTCCTATGAGAACTGCTCTAGGAAGCGCAGGTCATTGGCCCAGAAGCAGCGGATGTCCTGAATGCCGTACTTGAGCATCGCGATCCGCTCGGGGCCCATGCCGAAGGCGAAGCCCGAGTAGATGTCTGGGTCGTAGCCCCCGTTGCGCAGCACTGCGGGATGAACCATCCCGCAGCCGAGTATCTCGACCCAGCCGCTGTTCTTGCATACACGACACCCGCGCCCTCCGCACAGCACGCAGTCCATGTCCACCTCAGCGCTCGGCTCGGTGAAGGGAAAGTAGCTGGCGCGGAAGCGCACCCGTCGCTCGGGGCCGAACATGCGCCGCGCAAACGCGACGAGAGTTCCCTTCAGGTCGGTCATGCTGATTCCCACGCCGACCGCCAGGCCCTCCACCTGGTGGAACATCATCTCGGAACGGGCCGTGATCTGCTCGTAGCGGTAGCACATCCCGGGCAAGACCACCCGCACCGGTTCGGGACAGTACTCGCGCATAGCATGCACCTGCCCGGGCGAAGTATGCGTGCGCGGGATCACACCCGGAGTGCTGGTATAGAATGTGCTCCACATATCCCGGGCAGGATGGTGCGGAGGCATGTTCAGCAGACCGAAGTTGAACTCGTCGGTCTCGATGTGCCTGCTTGGGTAGATACGAAAGCCCATCTCGGCAAAGATCGCGCATGTCTCGCGCAGGGTACGAGTCGCCGGGTGCAGGTGCCCAAGGCGGGTCGGCCTTCCTGGCAAGGTCACATCTACTTGGTCGGCCCGCTGCGCACCTTCCTCAGCGGCCTGCTTCAGGGCCGCGCTCGAGGCCAAGTGAGCAGCCTCCAGAAGCCGCTTCGACTCGTTTACTCTCTGCCCATACGCCGGTCGATCGTCGCGTGGCAGGGTCGCGAGCGCCTTGACAGCATCGGCGATCTTGCCCTTGCGGCCTAGGTATGCTCCATACCAGGCCGACAGCGCCTGCTCGTCGCCCGCAGCCTCGAGTGCCGCCATCGCTTCCTTCTCCAATGCGTCCAATTGCCCCAGCATACTCCCTCCCGGTGCAAACTAAAACGCTCCCGTCCGCCAGGGACGGGAGCGTTCCACCCCCGTGGTACCACCCTGCTTGGCCGGCCTGCGCCGGCCCACTCATCCCGCCGGCGGCAGCAAAGAGCGCTGCGACCAGCTGCCCCATAACGGTGGGCGACCGGAGCGGACTACTCGTGCCAGGACCACGCCCTCGGCACTTTCACCCGTCGGCTCCAGAGCGAACTTCGGCGGCTTCGTTCCCGGCCCGGCTTGCAGTCGACGGCCCGGCCTCCCTGGGGGACTTCCCCCGCCTACTCCTCTCTTTCCTCGCCTTTGCCTTGTGTGATCCAACTCATTATACATGTCGCGCAGCAGATGTCAAATGCCGCCTTCGAGCTGAGAAGGTGGAATGCCAGGACCCGGCCCGGCCGGGAAAGGCCCCGTCGCTCGGAAGCCTTGAGCCACGGTGCCCTGGACAGGCAGGGATGACCCCGCACTGCCCTCGATTTGACAGCTCCGAACATGTGTGCTACTGTGGGGGCATCCTTCGCAGGTGCATGGGACCGTCCTGCCGAGGATCAAGGCGCACCAGCCGCTGAGGAGATTGATGGCTCAGGAGCAGATTGTCATCCGGGGTGTTCACCAGCATAACCTCAAGGGCTTTGACCTCACCCTACCGCGCAACGCTCTCGTCGTGATTACCGGCGTCTCGGGAAGCGGCAAGAGCAGCCTCGCCTTCGACACACTATATGCCGAGGGGCAGAGACGGTATGTAGAATCGTTGTCCTCATACGCCAGGCAGTTCCTCGGCCAGATGGAGAAGCCCAAGGTCGACTACATCGGCGGTCTCAGCCCGGCCATCGCGATTGAGCAGAAAGCAGTCAGCAAGAATCCCCGCTCTACAGTCGGCACCGTCACCGAGATCTACGACTACCTGCGAGTCCTCTTCGCGCGCGTGGGAACCGCGCACTGCCCGCAGTGCGGGCGCGAGGTCCGAGCCCAGTCTCCGCAGCAGATCGTGGACCAGATTCTGCAGTTCGCCCCAGGAACTCGCTTCCAGTTGCTTGCCCCTGTCGTACGTGGCCGCAAGGGCCAGCACGAAGACATACTCCAGCAAGCCCGGAACGATGGGTATGCTCGTGCCCGCATCGACGGCGTGCCGATTGAGCTGTCTGAGCGTGTCAAGCTTGCCAAGAACAAGAAACACGATGTGGAGATCGTCGTGGACCGTCTCTCCGTACCTGGCGTGCCGCCCTTTGCAGGCCCAGAGCACGATGTCAGTACCGGAGCCGACGGCATGGCGGCGCACACTCCAGACGCAGACCCGTCGGCCTCAGACCGCGAAGACTTTGTGAGCCGCCTGACCGATTCGGTCGAGACCGCACTCAGGTTGGCAGACGGAACACTGTATGTCGATGTCCAGGATGGCGCCATTCTCAGTTTCTCGGAGCAGAATGCCTGCCCGACCTGCGGTCTGAGCTTCCCAGAGCTGACGCCCGCCATGTTCAGCTTCAACTCACCCCACGGCATGTGCGCCGACTGTAGCGGCTTGGGAACCCAGCTCAACGTCGATCCGGCACTCATAATACACGATCCCAGTTTGTCCATCCTGGATGGGGCCCTTCGCTGGTACGGCCAAATCGGAAGGAAGCCCGGCTGGACCCTGAACCAGCTCGTGTCCATAGCCAGACACTACGGCGTGGACCTTGAGACACCGTGGCAGGACCTTCCGAGCACATTCCGCGATGTCCTTTTCTATGGATCGGGGGACCAGCAAGTACACTTCTCCTACGAGTACCAGGGCGAGAACAGCAGCTGGTCCGGCCAGTCAAACCGACCGGTGCGGGGCATCGTGCACAACGTCAAACGTCTATTCCACCAGACCAAGTCCGACTACACCAGGCGCTGGTACGCCAGCTTCATGAGCGAGCAGCCCTGCCCAACCTGCCAGGGAAGAAGGCTGCGGCCCGAAGCAACGGCTGTCACCGTAGGTGGCAAGAGCATACACGAAGCAACGTCCCAGTCAGTCGACGCCGCCATCGACTGGGTGGCAAGCCTCTGGCGGCAGCCGGCCCATGTGCGCAGCCACAGCGGCTTGGGCGGTACCGGCAGCGGGGACGTGCGCTCCCCAGACACTGCCGGACATCTCACAGCCGCGCAGTACCAGATCGCTGAGGAGGTACTGAAGGAGATTCGCGCCCGCCTCGAGTTCATGCTCAACGTAGGGCTCCACTACCTGACGCTTGATCGGCGCGCGCCCACCCTCTCAGGCGGCGAGGGGCAGCGCATCCGCCTTGCCAGCCAGGTGGGTTCCGGATTGGTGGGCGTCCTCTACATCCTGGACGAGCCCAGTATCGGACTCCACCAGCGTGACAATCGCAGGCTGCTCAGTACCCTCGGGCAGCTCCGGGATCTCGGCAACACAGTGCTCGTGGTGGAGCACGACGCGGAGACCATGCGCGCCGCCGACTGGATCGTGGACCTCGGTCCCGGCGCTGGAGTCCTGGGCGGATGGGTTGTGGCAGAGGGTACTCCAGAGCAGATAGAGAGCAACCCACATTCTTTGACCGGCCGCTACCTTTCCGGAGAACTCCTCGTCCAGGCACCCAACGGCCGGAGGAGAACGGGCGACCGCTGGCTGACACTCTCTGGCGCCCGGCAGAACAACCTCCAGGATCTGACCGTCCGCTTCCCGGTCGGGGCCTTCACGTGCGTCACGGGCGTAAGCGGGAGTGGCAAGAGCTCATTGATTGGTCAGACCCTGCACCCTGTACTGGCGCGTATCCTGCACCGCAGCCAGGTGCAGCCGGGCGCGTACGACCGCCTGGATGGGCTGGAATCGGCACGACTCAACAAGGTCATCAACATCACGCAGGACCCGATTGGCCGCACGCCTCGCTCCAATCCGGCCACCTACGTGGGTGTGTATGGCGATATCCGCGAGATCTTTGCCCAAACTCCCGAGTCCCGCGCACGCGGCTACAAGGCGGGCCGATTCAGCTTCAACGTAAAGGGAGGGCGGTGCCAGGCGTGCGAAGGCCACGGCCTGAAACGCATCGAGATGCACTTCCTGCCCGATGTCTGGGTCACCTGTGACATCTGCAAGGGCAACCGCTTCAACCGCGAGACACTGCAGGTTCGCTACAAGGGCAAGAACATCGCTCAGGTCCTGGACATGGATGTGAACCAAGCCCTCTCCCACTTTGCCAACATCCCGACCATCCGACGCAAGCTTCAGACGCTGACCGACGTCGGACTGGGCTACATCAAGCTGGGACAGAGTGCCACCACCCTCTCGGGTGGGGAGGCACAACGGGTCAAGCTCGCCAGGGAGTTGTCGCGCGTCGCCACGGGCGACACGCTCTACATCCTCGATGAGCCGACCACAGGGCTCCACTTCGCCGATATCCAGAACCTGCTCGATGTGCTGCACCGCCTCACCGACGCCGGGAACACGGTCATTGTTATCGAGCACAACCTCGACGTCATCAAGACGGCGGACTGGATCATCGACTTGGGGCCAGAGGGGGGCTACGGCGGCGGCAGGATCGTCGCTCAGGGCACGCCCGAAGACGTCGCGGCCTCATTCGAGAGCTACACAGGGCACTTCTTGAAGCGTACGCTGGAGGGGTAGGCGATGGAATATCGGAAGCTGGGACGAACAGGATTGGACGTGAGCGCCATCTCAGTGGGTACCGAGCATTTGCTGCGGCAGCCACCAGAGACGGTCACATCAGTGATTCGGGAGTCGATCGCGCACGGCGTGAACTACTTCGATGTTGTCTTCTCCTTCCCAGAGTATCTGGACAACCTCGGGCAGGCGCTGCGCGGCTACCGGCGCCAGGTATTCCTCACCGGCCACCTGGGCTCCACTGTCAGAGACGGGCAGTATTGCCGCAGCCGCAGCGCCAAGGCAGCTCAGCCCTTCTTCCAAGACGTCTTGACCCGACTGGGAACCGACTACGTGGACATCCTCTTCCTTCACAACTTCAACTCGCTGCGCGAGTGGGAGACGGTCACCCGCCCCAAGGGCCAGCTCGAAGTGGCCCTGCGGCACAAAGCGGAGGGGCGTGCCCGTCTCATCGGCATCAGCGGGCACAACGCTGAGGTAGTCGAGCAGGCCTGCAACAGCGGCCACGTTGACGTGGTCATGTTCCCCGTCAACCTACTGGGCCATGCTGCGCCGGCCCGCAGCCGCCTCCTTGACCTGTGCCTTGCCAAAGGGCTCGGCCTGGTGGCCATGAAACCCTATGGGGGCGGCCGCCTGCTCACCGCCAGGGGTACCCAGCGCGTGGCAAGCTACCAGGCAGGAGGCGAGTCTTACAAGGTCAGGTTCCCGGGCTCTATCACGCCAGCGCAGTGCCTCAGCTACACATTGGCGCAGACCGGCGTCTCCACGGCCCTCGTGGGGACTAGGACCGAGGAAGAGGTGGAAGCTGCCGTAGCTGTCCTGGGCGCCAGGGACGCCGAGCGCGACTTTTCGGGCCTACTTACTGCGTTTGGCCGCACTGTCGAGGGCGAATGCGTCTACTGCAATCACTGCCTCCCCTGCCCGGAGGCAATCGACATCGCCGAGGTCAACAGGCTGCTGGATGCTGCACGCGCAGCTCCCAGCGTTGGCCTGCGCGACGCCTACAACGCACTTGCGGCCAGGGCGTCGGCCTGCACCGAATGCGGCGCGTGCGTGCAGCGCTGTCCCTTCGGCGTCGCCGTCATAGACACGATGCGGGCCGCCGTCGCCTTCTTTGGGGCATAGAGCTGCAGCGCACCGGCGCTGGTGCGCCGAACTTGACGGATCAAGAGAAAGGAGAAGCAGATGAACACGGTGGAACTAGTACAGCACTCGGTCAGGAGCGCATTCGAGATCCTGGAGCAGGTCACCGACGACCTGACACCGGCACAGGCAGACTGGGCGCCACCCGGCTGCGCCAACCCAATCGGGGCCATGTACTGGCACACCATCTCGGGCGCTGACGAGGTTGTCTACCGCTGGTTCGAGGGCGGCCCCTGCCTTCACGAGCGCGAGGGCTGGCGTGCCCGTGTGCTGCGCGTCGATGTGCCCGAACCGCAGGGCAGTGAGGGCTGGCTCGAGTGGATGCGCGCCATCCGCGTCGACCTCCCGGCCATGCACGATTATGCCAGAGCCGTGGCTGCCGACCTCGATACCTGGCTGGCGTCCAAGGCACCCGAAGACCTTGACCGGATCGTCCACACACCGATCGGTGATTTTCCGGTTGCGGTCGCGCTCGACACCTTTGTGATCTGGCACATCAACGCCCACTGCGGCGAGATCTCGGCGCTCAAGGGCTGCCAGGGAGCAAAGGGCTATCCATTCTAGAGATTGGATCCTTCGCGGCAATCCGCCGTCAGTGGGCTGCGCCTTCTTGCCAATCCCCCCCAAGCGACTATAATTGCGCGCGGTGTCACGCGCCTGGATTCCCATAACCGTCCCGCGGGACGGGCAAGTCGATTAGGAGGTTCTGACCAGATGTCCAAGAAGTGGGTTTACCTTTTCCACGAGGTTGAGGAGGCTGAAAAGCTGACCGGGAGTTGGGATGGCGTTCGCAGCCTTCTCGGCGGCAAGGGGGCCAACCTGGCCGAAATGACACGCATCGGCGTGCCGGTCCCCCCTGGGTTCATCGTCACCACCGAGGCATGCAATGCATATGTCGCGGCCGGAGACAAGTTTCCTGAGGGCTGCTGGGACCAGATCCTGGCTGGCCTCAAGGCCACAGAGGAAGCGACGGGGAAGACATTCGGAGACGCCGACAACCCACTTCTTGTCTCTTGCCGGTCCGGTGCCAAGTTCTCCATGCCGGGCATGATGGACACGGTCCTGAACATTGGCCTGAATGATGCGACTGCGCAGGGCATGGTCCGCCTGAGCGGCAACGAGACTTTCGTCTACAACTCCTATCGTCGCCTCCTGCAGATGTTTGGCTCGGTAGTTCTGGATATCCCTGACGAGCCTTTTGAGGAGGCAATCGCCGAGCGAAAAGCGCATGTGGGCGTGAAGGACGATACCGAGCTGGGCGCGGAAGACTGGAAGGCCCTGACCGCAGAGTTCAAGGCAATCGTCCGCACGCACACCGGCACGGACTTTCCTCAGCAGCCCATTGAGCAGCTGCGCCTGGCAACCGAGGCAGTATTCCGGTCATGGAATGGAGCCCGCGCCATCGCGTACCGCCGAGCCGAGAAGATTCCCGACGACCTGGGCACTGCGGTGAACATCGTGACCATGGTCTTTGGCAATCTGGGATGGGACTCGGGAACCGGAGTCGCCTTCACGCGCGACCCCGCCACCGGTGAGCGCGTAATGTATGGCGACTACCTGATGAATGCCCAGGGGGAGGACGTCGTCGCTGGCATCCGCAACACCAAGCGGATCGCGGAGTTGGGCCGGGAGATGCCGCAGGTCTATGCACAATTCGTCGAGATCTGCGGGCGCCTCGAAAAGCACTACCGCGACATGCAGGATACCGAGTTCACCATCGAGCACGGCCGGCTCTGGATGCTACAGACCCGCAACGGCAAGCGTACCTCCAAGGCCGCCATCCGCATTGCAGTCGATATGGCCAATGAAGGGCTCATCACCCGCGAAGAGGCCCTCGCCCGCATCAAGCCGGCGGATGTCGATACCCTTCTGCACCCCCAGTTCGTCGCCGCCGCCAAGAAGCAGGCTCGTGCCGAGGGTACTTACCTCGGCAGCGGGGTCAATGCCTCTCCTGGTGCTGCGGTAGGCATCGCTGCGTTTGATGCCGATCTGGCGGAGGAGTGGGGCAATGCCGGCAAGGCCGTCATCATGATCCGGCCTGAGACCAAGCCAGATGATGTGCACGGCATGATTGCCGCCAAAGGCATCGTGACCAGTCGGGGGGGCGCCACGAGCCACGCGGCCGTCGTCGCTCGACAATTCGGCAGACCCGCCGTCGTCGGCTGCGAGTCGATCCAGATCAACCTGGAGACGCGCCAGCTCGAAGTGAGCGGCAAGGTCGTCAAGCAGGGTGAGTGGGTTTCACTCGACGGCACCACTGGCGAGGTCTTTGCCGGACAGATCGCCACCGAGACGCCCAAGTTCGAGGAGCAGGCGGACCTCAACACTCTGCTACAGTGGGCGGACGAGCTCTGCGCCCAGGGCGATGGCCGCGTTTGGCCGCAGGGCTACCAGGGCTTCCCTGCTCGCGGACTCCAGGTCTGGACCAACGCCGACTACCCGCGCGACGCACAGCGCGCCCGCACCTTTGGCGCCATGGGAATCGGCCTCTGCCGGACGGAGCACATGTTCTTTGAGCAGGAGCGGCTTCCGATCGTGCAGGCCATGATTCTGGCGGATACCCAGGATGAGCGCAAGGCACAGCTGGACCTGCTCCTGCCTTACCAGCGAGCGGACTTTGAGGGTCTCTTCGAGGCGATGGACGGCCTGCCCGTCATTATCCGCCTGATCGACCCGCCGCTCCACGAGTTCCTTCCCGGCAAGGACGAGCTGCTGGCTGAAGTGCTGGAGCTCAGGCTCAAGGCCAAGCGGCTTGCCAAGAAAGGCAAGGAGAAGAAGGCGGCCAAGCTGAACGCCGCGCTAGCCGAAAAGGAAAAACTGCTCCAGGCCGTCGAGGGGCTTCAGGAAGCCAACCCCATGATGGGCCTGCGCGGCATCCGCTTGGGGATTACCATGCCCGAGATCACCCAGATGCAGGTGCGGGCAATCTTTGAGGCCGCCTGCAACGTCGCGCTCAAAAGCATCAAGGTCCATCCCGAGATCATGATCCCTCTGACCGGCCATCACAACGAGCTACGAGTTGCCAGCAAGCTGCTCGTGCCCGTCGCGAAGCAGGTGATGGAGGAGAAGGGCATCGAGGTCGAGTACAAGTTCGGCACCATGATCGAGATCCCACGCGCGGCTGTCACAGCCGACCGCATCGCCGAGTATGCCGAGTTCTTTAGCTTTGGCACGAACGACCTCACTCAGATGACCTACGGCTACAGCCGCGATGATGCCGAGCGCAACTTCCTGCTCCACTACGTCGAGCACAGTGTCCTGCCCGAGAATCCCTTCCAGGTACTCGACTGGGAGGGCGTTGGCGAGCTGGTCAAGTGGGCCGTACGCAAGGGACGCCAAGCTCGGCCTGAGCTGGAGGTCGGTATCTGCGGAGAGCATGGCGGAGAGCCCCGCTCGATCGAGTTCTGTCACATTGCCGGGCTGAATTACGTGAGTTGCTCTCCCTTCCGCGTTCCGGTGGCACGTCTGGCGGCCGCTCACGCCCTACTCAAATACAAGGGCAAGTCCCTGGCCTAGTGCACCTCTCACGAGGGCCGGGTCGAATGACCCGGCCCTCGTCTCATCGGGGACATGACGATGCGCGCAGACGAGATCGAGAACACGCTCAGAGCCCAATCGCTGCCGATAGCTGTCCCTCAGGGCGAAGACTGGGTCGCACCAGCCTATCAGGGACTATCCATCGCCAATCTGGCCTCCACCATCGCTGCGCTGCTGGGCGTGGACCTTCCCGGCGCGCTGCCGGCCCTCCCGCGCGAGACATGGAACGACTGGGCGGCCGGCCTGCGCCGCGTCGTCCTTGTGATCATGGACGGACTCGGCTACCCTCTTCTCCGTAGTCGACTCGCGGCCGGCGACGGCGAGGCTCTCGCTCGAGTGGCGGACGCTGGTTCCCTGATACCACTCACCTCCGTGTTCCCGTCCACCACAGCCGCCGCCTTGGTGAGCCTGCAGACCGGCGTCGCCCCTGCGACCCACGGCTGGCTGGCATGGGAGATGTATCTCCGCGAGGTCGGCACCGCGGCGAATGGGATCCTCTTGTGCCCGATCTGGTCACGCCACCGCGATCTGTTGCTTGACTGGGGCCTCAGGCCGGAGACATTGATCAAGGTTCCGACTCTCGCCTCTTGCCTGGGTGCGTCAGGTATCCAGACTGCCGCCCTCGCCTCCCGCCAATTCGAGGGCTCAGGCTACACACAGATGCTCTACCGTGGCATGGCCAAGTATTGGGGCCATGCCCACGCCAGCGACTTCTGGACTTTGCTGCGCCGCATCTTGCTCGACACCTCAGACCAGAGGGCATTTGTCTCGGCGTACTGGAGCGGCATAGACACAATCGGCCACAGCTATGGCCCAGACAGTGACTATTGGCAGGCCGAGTTTCGGACCATGTGTCACCTGCTCGAACACGAATTCCTCGCCAGGCTTTCGCCCGCCGAGAGAGAAGGCACTGCGTTGCTCATCACGGCCGACCACGGCCAGCTCAACGTTCCGCCCGACCAGGTCATTCGGGCTGACGACGATCCGGTGCTGTCCGGCCATCTGCTGGTCCCTGTCGTCGGAGAGTCGCGCGCCGCTTTCCTCCACCCACGTCCGGGAAGGGCAGATCTGATTCGGGAGCACCTCACAACGGGCTTCCCGGGAAGATTCGAGGTCGTGTCATCCGCCGCTGCAATGGACTCCGGCCTGTTCGGCAGCCCGACCTGCGATGAAAGCTACTCCCGCTCTGGCGAGCTCCTCGTTCTCGGGCGTGGCCGAACTGCCCTGCTACGCACCAGGCCGCGCTTGCCCCTGCTCGGAAAGCATGGGGGCCTCTCGGCAGACGAGATGCTGGTGCCCCTTGTCGCTACCCGGCTGGAAGCACTGTGAGGGCCGCTCCGCCCACGTAACGCGATCACATAGTGCAGTCTAGGTGCACTTCCTGGCCCAGCGCTGCCCGGTTCGGACCCCAGCGCCTCACTGGTCCGGGGACTGCAGCTCCTCAAGCCGCGCCATCAGTTCCAGGCGTCTGGCCTCGGCCGCCCTCTGGCCTTCCTGCCACACTGCGCCCAGCCAATCCTGCACGAGTGATCGAGTCTGTGTGCCGCTTCTCGGAGCAAGGAGGAGCACCAGCCCACCTCCGACCAGCGCGCCGAGTATCATCCCTTCGGTGAAGCGCACGAACCTCATGGCGGATCTCCTGCTTGTATTGGTTTCCACTCCAGGCTACAGCGCCTATTCTACATTCGACCCTCGCCGCGGGCAAGGTCGGCTAGTCCTCTTCCACCTAGCCGGCGGCCTGGAGTCCAAGTGCCTCACGGACCTTTCGCGTCATCGCCCCGAAATACTCGGTATAGGTCACCTCAATCGTGCGCGGCCGCGGTAGGTCGACGACCACTTTGGCGCGGATCCGCCCCGGACGCGGCGACATGACCAGGACCTGATCCGCCACGAAGACGGCCTCGTCCAGGTCATGCGTCACCATGACCGCGGTCACCTTCCGGGCCTGCCAAATGCGCATCAGCTCGATGTTCATCTGCTCTCTGCTCAGCGCATCCAGCGCACCGAAGGGCTCGTCGAGCAGCAGCACCTCGGGGTCGGCCACCAGCGCACGGGCGATCGCCACCCGCTGAGCCATTCCGCCTGACAGCTCATGCGGCAATGCCCTCTCAAAACCGTCCAACCCGACCAACGACAGCATCTCGTGCGCCCGGACCGCGCACCGGTCGCCGTGGATACCCGCAACTTCCAGGGGAAGGGTTACGTTTCGAAGCACCGTGCGCCACGGCAGCAGGCTAACCGACTGGAACACATAGCTGACCCTGCGCTGGGGGGACAACAGGGGGCGCCCATCGAGCTTGACTGTGCCATGAGTGGGCGCCACCAGGCCTCCCAGGATTCGCAGAAGCGTGCTCTTGCCACAGCCAGACGGGCCCACGACAGCCACAAACTCCCCTTTGCTCACCCGAATGTCGATGTCCTCCAGGGCCTTCAGCTCCCCTTGCGCCCCAGAGAAGGTCTTGCATATCCCGGTCGCTTCCAGCGCCACCTCCGCTCTACTCCTCCGCGCCGGCGACGAACCGGTTGGTGTACATCGATTCGATGCCCGCCCCGGCCCCTACCAGGCCCATTTTGCGCATGACCTCAAGCGACAGCTGCCACTCTTCGCGCGCCGATAGTCCGAGCTCCCCGGCGTCTGCAGACCAGAACTCAATCGACCGTGCCAAGATGGCGCGGCTGACGGCCTCTTTCTGTGCGTCGGCACGCACCTCTGGCACCTGATTCGCAGTGATCTCAAACGCCTCGTCAGGGTGGTCGAGAGTGAACGACAGCCCGCGCAGTGCAGCGCGCGTCATTCCCTGGACCAGTGTAGGGTCCTCGCGAATGGTCTTCTCGTTCGTAATCAGCCCGTTCGACACTAGGTTGGCGACGTCAGAGACGTACAGGACGTTCAGGTCGACGCCTTCCTCCTCCAGCTGTACCTGCTCGTTCATGGCATAGCAGATGGATGCATCCACCTGCGCTTCGGTGAGCGCAGCCACCTGCGTATAGCCGATCGACACCAGGCTGACGTCGGTCTCCTCGAGCCCCGAAGCATCCAGCAGGGCCCTCCAGCCGATGTAGCTTGCCCCGTAGATGGCCGGAGTCCCAACTCTGCGGCCCGCAAGGTCGGACGGCTTCTCAATCCCCGTCTCAGCCAAAGAAACGACCGTCACGGGAAACCGGCGGTACCAGTTCATGACGTACACCACGGGCAGTCCTTGGCTCCGCGCCAGGATCACCTGATCTCCGCTGGCGATCGCAAAGTGCAAGTCATCGCTGCCCACGAGCTTCAGCAGGTCGGTCTCCCAGCCGTAGTCAAACTCGACCTGGATCCCCTCCTCGGCAAAGTACCCCATCTCCACAGCCACATAGAAAGGGGCGAACTGCACGTTGGGGACGTAGCCCATGGCCAGCGTCACCGTCTGGTCAGCGGGCTGTCCTCCTCCTGGCGCACATCCCCCTATGAGTCCGGACGAAAGCAGAAGGACAAGAAGAGACAGTGGGAGAAGTACCTTGTTCAACGAATCCTCCGTATCTAGAGTTCCGGTCTCCCGCAGGGCGCCGGCAATCCGGTCGCTATCTTCCCCGATTCCACTTTAGCATGAGGGCCTCCACAGCCGACACCATGCCGTACAGGGCCAGGGCAATGGTCATGAGAACAAAAAGCGCCACAAACATGAGTGGCGTGTCATACAGGCCCCGGTTGGCCAGGTTTACCAGGAATCCCAGCCCACGGTCAGACTGGGCAAACTCGCCGACCACTGCCCCAATCACCGAGAGGGTTGCCCCCACTTTCAGGCCGGCCAGGAGGACGGGCAGCGCCGCAGGCATCTCCAGGTAGCGGAACACCTGCCACGGGCTCGCCTCAAGAGTCCGCATGAGGTCGCGCAAGTCTGGCGGAACCGACCTCAAACCAACCACTGTATTGATGAGGACAGGGAAGAATATGGTCAGCGCACACACCAAGACCTTGGACAGCAACCCGAAGCCAAACCACACGATCAGCAGCGGCGCGAGCGCCACGATGGGGACCGATTGGCTGGCGACGATGTAGGGGCTCAGAAAGCGCTCGATCAGTGGCGCCTTGGCCAGCAGGTATCCGAGTAGGGTTGCACTTGTCAGCCCGAGAGCAAGGCCTGCCAGGATCTCGACCAGGGTGACCGAGGTGTGAAGCCACAAGGTGCCGTCCGAGGCAGCTGCAACGAAGCGGTCCCACACCTGCCCGGGAGCAGGAAGCAGGAAGACAGGATAATCCCTCACCCTGACGATGATCCACCAAACACCGGTGAGAGCGACCATGGCAATCGGAACCAGCAGGATCTCCAGCCGTTGCGTCACCCAGCCCGCTGACCGTCTGCGCTCCCGCGTGGCCCGCGAGTCGTGCTCACTGCACAGGACCTGCTGCGGCGGACCCTTGGGCCCGCCTCCTTGTGCTTTATCGGATGGTGTAGCCTGCCAGTTCTCTTCGTTGCCCACAGAAAAAAAGCCCCTCGGGGCATGCACCCTCGGGGCTGGCGGGTCTTGTAGACCCCTCCCGCAGTGACCCGTCCCACCGACACAGGCTTCGGGCCACGCCAACCACCTTCTCCTATCCGGACTTTACCGTCGGCTCCGGCTTTGCACCGGATCTGCCCGGATCTCCAGGCTAGCGGGCTCGGCCACCTGCGTGATGGCCATACCGCCGGTCGGGATTTGGTGTCCCTCACCCTGCCCCGAAGGTGTCTCGGTTGGCGTGGGTGATTTTAGCCGGTCTGCGCGATTTGTCAACAGCAAGACCGCCCCGCGCAGAACTTGGCCCAAGCTTCGTCCTATGCTAGAATCTGCGGGCAGGCCCTCAGGGCCCGAGCAAAGAACTGCCCTGGCACACACTGCGAGGTCAGGTCCGATCGACCTTCCACAAGAGGAAACGCATGCCAATTCACTTGCTGACCGCCGAAGTCGCCGGAAAGATCGCTGCCGGAGAGGTCGTGGAGCGCCCCGCCTCCGTGGTCAAAGAGCTGATCGAGAACAGCGTTGATGCAGGGGCTAGCCAGATCCGCGTGGAAATCCGCGAGGGCGGCCGGAGGCTGATCCGCGTTACCGACAACGGCTGCGGCATTCCGTCGGCAGAGGTGCCACTGGCGTTTGCGCGCCATGCGACCAGCAAGCTGGACGACGTCGGCGACCTGGACCGCATCGCCACCCTTGGCTTCCGCGGGGAGGCTCTCGCCAGTATCGCCGCGGTCAGCGAGGTGACTCTGCTCACCCGCCCTCGCGATCAGGACGTCGGTTTGCTCCTCAGGGTAGACGGTGGGCAGGTCACTCACCATGAAGGGCACGGCTGCCCGGTCGGTACAGTGGTGACCGTTGAGCATCTCTTCCGCCGGATCCCGGCCCGGGCCAAGTTCCTGCGGCAGCCCGAGACCGAGACGGGCCATATCTACACAATCGTCACCCATTACTCTCTCGCCTATCCTGAGATCCAGTTCGGACTGACTGCAGACGGCAGGACGACCTTCCAGTCGCCGGGCAACGGCCAAGTGCGTGACGTGCTGCTGGCCGTCCATGACCTCGACACGGTCGAACAGCTGGTCGATGTCGAACCACCAGATGCACCCGGCACAAGAGTCACCGGCTACGTCGGACTCCCCTCCCTGCACCGCGCCAACCGGAGCTACATCGTTCTCTTTGTCAACCGTCGCTGGGTCCAGGATCGCTCCCTGGCTCACGCGGTAGTCCAGGCCTACCATGCCCTCCTCCCGGTCGGCCGCTTTCCGGTTGCCTTCCTGTTCCTTGCCATCGATCCTGCTGAGGTAGATGTCAACGTTCACCCAACCAAGCGCGAAGTGCGGTTTCGGGATGGGCAGAGGGTCTTCGCCACCCTCCAGAGAGCCGTCCGCGCGGCTGTGACCTCGCACGCCCCTGTGCAGGCGCCAGGCTACGCCCCTCGATCGTGGCCCGGCTCGGGGTGGGATGGACAGCAGGCGGGCGAGGAGGCTGTCCTTGGCGCAACACCGGCCACCCAGATTGCGATGGAGCTCTATCGCACTGCGGATGAGGGGGAGCAGCTCCAGCCTTGCGGTCCCGTCCGCCTACCCCTGCTGCGCGTGGTCGGGCAGGTTGGGCAGACCTACATTGTCGCGGAGGGCCCTCAGGGTCTATACCTGATAGATCAGCATGCTGCGCACGAGCGAGTTCTGTACGAGAAAATGTCCGCTGACCACCGGCAGCACGCGGTGACCTCGCAGGCGCTCCTTGACCCTCTCGTCCTGGAGCTCGATCCACTCCTGTCAGGCATGTTGTCACAGCACCTGAGGGCCCTGAACGAGCTCGGCTTCGCCATTGAGCCTTTCGGGGGAACAGCCTATCTGCTGCGCGCTGTGCCGCCCGTTCTCGGTACATCTGACCTGCGGGCAGCCGTGGTCGACATCCTGGAAATCCTGCGAGTGGGTTCCGATCCCATCGCCCTGAGTGCGGAGCAAAGGCTCATAGCGGCCATCTGCAAACGCAGCGCGGTGAAAGCGGGCATGGTGTTGGCCCCGGAGGAGATGCAGAAGCTTGTCCGCCAGCTTGAGCTGTGTGAGTTGCCCCACACCTGCCCCCATGGACGCCCTACCCTGCTTCACTTCTCCGTCGAGCAGCTGGAAAAAGGCTTCGCCAGGCGCTGAGCCGGATGGATGCGCGGCCCGGCTGCCCATTTCCGGCGGCCTGTCTGCGTCGGGCAGCCTCGTACTTGAGTCCTATCTCGTCACTGCGACTAGGGCAAATCGAAGGTCTCCCGCAGCGCTCTCAGGGCCGGCTCGAGCTGTGCCGAGCTCACCACACAAGAGACCGTGGAGATGGACGTGCTGATGGCGAGGATATTGATCTGGCCGGCAGCAAGGGCATCGAACATGGTCCCGGCGATGCCGGGACGCTCTCGGAAATCGGGCCCAAAGATCGACACAATCGCGACCTCCCCAATGGCCTCCACTCGGCCGGCATCGATCGCAGGTGCTATCCGCCGCACAATCTCCAGCGCAGTTGGTAGATCGTCTCTGTCGATACACAAGGCCACCTGATCGTGTTGGGCCTGATCGATACACTGCACGATGAATTGGACGTTGACACCCCGGGCCCCAAACTGGCTCAGGATCGATGCCGCAATGCCCGGGCGGTCGGGCACGGCCGTGACATTCAGCAGCGCCAGATGACCGTTCTGCATGATACCGCCAATCCGAGTCTTAGCCATCTATTCCCTCCCGAACCCTTGTCCTCCGAGTGATTATACCAGAGCGGGAGAGCCTGTCAACCCCCGTGGAAAAAATGACAGCGCGACGCACGTGAGCTATACTCGCTGGCACGCAAGCGCCCGTCCTTTCGTGAGTGCCGGACAGATGCGTCCTGGAGTAGATCTCCCATGGCGCTTCTGGACAAGAGTTCAGGACTCAACCATGACCGACAAAGCAGAGCCAGGCGCACGACAGACAGATCAGGCCCAGCCCCGCTGGCTGCCAAGGGTACGAAGTTATGTCGAGGTGACCAAGCCCAGCACCGTGGCTCTCCTTGTCTTCACCTGCATCGGAGCGATGGTGGTCGCAGGCGGAGTTGGCACCCTGTCGGTCGGCAGATGGGCGCTGGCCCTCATCGCCATCGCCGCAGGATGTGCCGCTGCAGACACCCTCACCTGCTACATCGATCGCGACATCGATGCTCTGATGGAGCGCACGCGCGCTAGGCCGCTGCCCGGCAGGCGCATACATCCTCCCGAGAAAGCGCTGGCCTGGGGCGTTTTCCTCGCCGGCGTGTCCATGGCCCTGTCCTTTTTGTTCAGCCCGCTCGCGGCTCTCTGGATGTTCTTGGGACTGTTCGACAACGTGGTTATCTACAGCCTCTGGGCCAAGCGGCGCTCCTGCATCAACATCCTTCTTGGCTCGCTGAGCGGAGGCATGCCCGTCCTCTTCGGATGGACTGTCGTCCAAGGCAGCCTCACCTGGACCCCGGTGCTCATCAGCCTTTTGGTCATCACATGGACGCCCAACCACATCTGGAACCTCGCGATTCGCTACCGCGACGATTACGCTCGCGCTAACGTGCCCATGCTTCCCGTCGTCACCAACCTTCGACTGGCGGTCAATCTGATCGTCGCCAGCGTGGTCCTCATGACTGGCGAGTCTATCCTATTGGGCTGGGTTGCCAAGTTCGGTGCGGTGTACTTCTCCCTGGCGATGCTCGGGGCCGCTATCTCGCTGGCGGGCCACCTCTACCTCTTGTTCCGCCCGACCGCGCGCAATGCCTGGCTGATGTTCAAGCTCTCCAGCCTCTATCTGGCTCTGACTTTCGCCGCAATGATGGCAGATCAGCTGCTGTAGTATGCAGCCTGCGCTGCGGGCGACAAAAGCCGGGCGCGACTGGCCACGCCCGGCCCGATCTCCTGACTAGGTACGCCTCTAGTAGCGGAGCAGCGCGCCGATGGACCCGGCCTTCTCCAGAGTCTGGCTGCCCCGCACGATCTCGACCTCCACTCCCTGCTCCAGGGCCCGGTGCACGACAGAGTCCACCACGTCTTCCACGGGCTCTACTCGCCCTCCACACAGGGGGCACTCTGGGCGCTCGGCCAGCATTAGGTACCGGCAGTTCTGGCAACGAAAGCCGGCTGCCTCAAAACCGGCGGCCACAAGCAGCAGGCCGGCACGGTGCTCCTGGACGGCTGCCAGCGTATCGGACAGCGCTACGGAGGCACCTGAGCCACGCTTCCACGCGGCCACCATCTGATCGACCAGGTCCGCCTCCCTCTTGGTAGCGAGCTCCTCGATCAGGTCCATCGACTTGGACTGCACCTCGGATACTGACGCCCCAATGTCGCTGGTAAAAGATCCGATGACCTTCTGATGCAGCGACCTGGGTAGCAGGTCTCGGAGCTGCGCAACGTTCGAGTCGCTGCCCGCCAGGATCAGGCGAGTGCATCCATGTGCAGCGAAGAACTCCTCAGAGACCTCGGCGATCTCTCTCAGGTTGCGCTGGACCGCAGCCTCTTCACGCCGCGCAAGGCGCGCCGCCACACCGCCGCGCATCCCGGTCACGCCCGATGCCCCACCATGCTTTATCCGCCGAACCTGCTCCCCAAACGTGCCGGTGGCCTCCACGAGCTCTCCAACATTGAAGAGGAACATTCTGGCGCCCTCACGGTCCGCCAAGATCACGCCGTATCGTCCATAGGCGTCGAGCACATCAGTCAGTGGCTTGATGTAGGGCCGGTGAGAAACATAGGTCTGATTCTCCACCGGCACAGCCAGGGGGTATGCGCGCCAGAAGCCCCCCGCCTGGCATGAGAACACCGCAACCCCCTTTCCCTGCCAGGGATGCTCAAAGTCAAAGTAGCGTTCCACCGCCTGCACATCCGCCTGGGCAGCCTGATCCGCGACGCTCCTGAGTAGTGAGCGAAGGACTAGCTTCCGCTGGTCAGACGCCTGCTGGGTCGGATCCGCATTGAGGTAGACGCTCAGCACCGGCGCCTGCTCACTGCGAAATGAGACCAGCTCCTTGAGATCGCTTTCAGAGAACATAGAGCCCTCCTTCTGACTTCCTGGTATTGAGAATGGGCCGGCTCTGGCCGGCCGTGTGTGAACGGTGGATCCGTGGGGGTTTGGGCACAGAATCCCCGCGCCACCTCACGCTGCCCCTCTGCACAGCAGCGCGGCTGCGTCCTGGATCTCTGCACGCCGAGACTGGTTCGTCCAAGATGAGGCCATTTTACACCGATCGCGGCAAATGGGCAACCACCACTGTTCGCCTGTGCCCGCCCGCACCTACCGGCAACTTCCTTGCCAGTGCGGGCAGCCTTGACCGTGGCCGCGGGCAGGTGTACAATCGGCCAAGACTGTCCGAGAGGTACGGCGGTGCCGCCTTTGGTGCTGGTGACGATTGCCTGGGTGGCGGGCCTATTGGCAGCGCATCTCTGGTTGGTTCCCTGCGGCGTGCGGCCTGAGGCCGTTGCGCTGCTCCTCCTCCTGCCGCTCGGGGCAATGGTGCTGTGGTACAGAGACAGGGCCCTCCTGCGGAGCGGGGCATGTGCCTCTGCCCTGCTCCTCGCCGCTCTTCGCTACCAGTGCGCCCAACCGGGCCAGCAGAGCCCTGACGAGGTCGCGTATTACAACGATGTCGGCTGGGTGTCTGCTGAAGGAGTCATCTCCGGCTACCCGGACCGGAGAGACACCTGGAGCCAGGTCCAGATCGACGTGACCCACATCGAGCACGAAGGCCAGGTGCACGCAGTGCGCGGTACCGCGCTTGCCCGTGTCCCCCTGTTCCCGGAGTATCGGTATGGCGATCGCGTTCGCGTTGTTGGCCTTCTCACCACACCTTCAGATCTTCCGGGCTTTGCGTACCGCGAGTATCTCGCACACAGGGGAGTGCACTCGGTCTTTGAGTGGGCGCGGATGGAGCGACTCGGCCAAGGGCAGGCAAGCCGCTTCTGGGCCCTGCTTCACGCTGCACGGGACCACCTTCGGCTCTCCATAGCTCGGCTGATGAGGTCACCTGAGGGCGCGCTGCTGCAGGGCATTGTCCTCGGCATCCGGGCCGAGATTCCAGCAGACCTCTACGAGGAGTTCAACGTGACCGCGACAAGCCACGTGCTGGTGATCTCCGGCGCCAACGTCGTCATCGTGACTGCACTGCTCTCGCGGGCTCTTGGCCGGGCACTGGGCAGGCGTACCGGCTACTGGTTGACGATGGCAGGCCTGAGCATCTACATCCTCCTGGTCGGCGCCGAGATGCCCGTCCTGCGCGCGGGGATCATGGTCGGCCTCTACCTGACCGGACGCCAGCTCGGGCGTGGCACCACCACGTACGTCTCGCTCTGTGCCGCGGCGCTCTTCATCACCATTCTAGCCCCGTGGTCGCTCTGGCAAACGTCGTTCCAGCTCAGCTTCCTCGCAACGACAGGGTTGGTCTTTCTGACCGCTCCCTTGGAGCGCCTCTTGAACACGCACTGCTGGGAGCGGGTGACCCGGCCTCGACTCAGGCAGGCGTTCCGTGTGCTTGGCGAGATGGCCTCGGTCACGCTCGCACCCCAGATCATGGTACTTCCTCTGGTAGCCACCTCTTTCGGGCGGCTGTCTCTTGTGGGACCGCTAGCCAACATCCTCATCTCACCGGCCCAGCCGCTCATTATGGCATGGGGCTGTGCCGCTGCACTCGTGGGCCTGTGCCCGTGGCTCTTGCCTGCGGCACGCGTGATCGCGTGGGTGCCTTGGCTCCTGCTGTGGTACACACGCGTCACCGTGCACTGGCTGTCCAGCTGGCCCTCAGCCTCGATCCCACTCTCCGATGACGGTGCAAGATGGCTGGGCGCAGGCATCTTTGGGACACTCCTGCTCTTGGCCCTGGCCCGGGAGCTCGGCGGCTTTCGCCCTCTGATCAGAGCGCTCACTGCAACCAGGCCTGGCCACCGGGGACCGCTCATCGCGGCCCTCGCAGTGCTGATGCTCGGCCTGACCATCGGCTATTTGCCCGACCGTCGGCTGCACGTTCACATCCTGGACGTTGGGCAAGGCGACGCAATCCTGATAACGACCCCGAACGGAACCCAAGTCCTCGTCGACGGCGGGCCTAGCCCGAACTCCCTCTTCGCGGCTTTGGGCAAGGCGATGCCCTTCTGGGACCACTCCCTGGATCTGGTCGTCGCAACGCACGCGGACAACGACCACATCGCAGGCATCGTGCCGCTACTGGATCGCTATGACGTCGGCGGGTGGCTTGACAACGGGACAGAGGAGGGCAACCCGCTGTTGCAGGAATGTCTCCGGGGACTTCAGGACCGGCAAATCGAGCGTCACGTGACTGTGGCTGGCGATCACATCAGCCTGGACGAAGGCATCTCTCTTGAGGTCATCAACCCGCGCAGCGGGCACGACTTCTCTGGCACCTCAGCCTCCAACAACAGCTCCATCGTGCTGTTGCTGCACCATGGCACCAGCAGCTTCCTGCTGGCCGGCGACATCGAGGCAGAGGCTGAGCGCGCCCTGATCCTTAGCGCCCCCTTGCTTCGGGCCGACGTGCTGAAAGTGGCCCACCACGGAAGCGGAGGATCCACGACAGAGGAGTTCCTGAGAGCGGTGAACCCGAGGATTGCCGCAATATCTGTAGGCGCAGACAACCGAAGCGGGCATCCGTCACCTGAGACGCTACTGCGCCTTGCGGGTGTCCGGGACCTCTTGTTGCTCCGCACCGATCTCCAGGGCACACTGGAGTTCGTCAGCGATGGCCATCGCCTCTGGCTCAAAACGGAGCGCTAGCCGCTCACTCTCGCGGCTCGTCGGCCTGACCTGCCAGCCCGAGCTCGGCGGCGATCGCCTGCATCGCTCCCAACACGGTTGGTACATGCTCAGTCCAGAGATCGACATCCAACGCCTCGCAGGCATGCTCAATCTCTGACCGGCTCACGGCCGCGGCAAAGGCCCGGTCCTTCCACTTTTTCCGCACGGAGCTCACCTCTCTGACGTCACGGATGTCCTTCGTCGGGCGAACCAAGGCCACGGCCGCCAAGAAGCCAGTAAGCTCGTCGGCCGCAACCAACGTCTTCTCCATCCTGGACTCCGGCCGGACCCCAGTGTGCTCGCCCCCGTGCGCCAGGACCGCACGGACAATGTCGTCTGGCCATCCCAGGTCCCGAAGTAGACGCGCCCCCACGCAAGGATGTCCCTCCGGGGAGAGCTCCGGGTGTTCCTCATAGTCCACATCGTGCACCAACCCGACCAGGCCCCAGTAGTCCTGGTCCTCACCCCACTTGGCCGCATAGGCGCGCATCGCAGCTTCGACGGCGAGCATGTGGTGCAGCAGGCTCTGGCTTGAGGTGTGCTCCGTGATCAGTCGCCAAGCTTCTTCCCGTGTCGGGATCACCTATTGCCTCTCCAGTTTTACCGTCAGGTTGAGAGGAGACTGCGTGTCCTGTTCCATACAGACGTCCTCCTCTCCGTATGTCCAGAATCCTTCTGCGCCAATAAGCATCGCGTAACATTCACCTCGTTCCAGCTGGTCCGGAAGGCTGAAGAAGCCCTGCTGGTCGGCTTCGGCCATGGTGTAGACCTCGTCGTCCGTCCACGAAAACGCCTCGAGCGCAATGCCTGGCTTCAAGACGATGAACAGGGCTCCGGGGATCGCTCGATTCGTCTCGAGGTCCAGTATCTTGCCCTCGAGTCGAACACCCTCCACAGAGGATCCCCCGCTGGAGCTTCCGGTCGAGCCCGAGCCGACTACAGTGCTTCCCCGCTGCAGGGCCTGACCCTGAACCAGGAGCTCGACCGCGTAGGTCCCGTCAGGCAACAAGCCGCTGTCCGAGTACAGGTAGTCGTGCCAGGTCCCAGACTGGCCAAGCTCCCACGTGTACGGCCACTCGACGACCTTCTCGTCGTCGATGTACCAGTTCACCGTTACGTCCATGCCGTCTTCCATCCCGGCGTAAGTCGAGAAAGCGTGCAGCTCCTCCAGGCCGCTGCCAAAGGCCTTCGCCCCCCCAACGGGCCTGCCTCGTGAGTCTATCCCCGAAGCAAAGCTCACAGGACCGAAGGATGCTCCACTGCCCCCTGCGCCCGTCACCCAGAAGTTGGACAGGGCTGCCAGCTCGCCGTCAATCTGCAGGAGGAGTCGGTAGGCCCCAGGCTCAAAGCCCGATTGGTTGGTCAGTGTCAGGCTCATGCTGCCCGACTTGGCCGAGCTCCACGGCTCGTCCTTGGTCGCGGTGACTTCTCCGTCGACTAGCCAGGTCCGGCCCCAGTTCGTCCCGGTTGCCATGTTGGCATAGTCAAAGAAGGCCATGATCTTGGTGCCACCGGCCGGGAACAGGACCGCAGGCTCCCCAACCATGCCCTGGGCGTTCGCCTCGAGGCCAAGAAGAAGGTTCGAGAACGCCGGCCCTGCCTGGGCACGGCCGCCAACTGCGATCTGGGCATGTGCCAGCTCATCGCCATCCACGTACAGCGTCAGCTTGTATGCGCCATCGGGAAAAGAGGCATCACTCCAGCCGATCCACCACATTCCCTGCTCATTCCCCGCCCACGGAGCGCTGGGGAGGGCCCACCCGGGCTGCTCGACCCCGTCGATCGAGACCTTCATCTCAAACAACCGGCTCGCGCTCATTCCCGCATAGTCGAAGAAGAGGTACATGCTGCGCACCCCGGATGGCAGGCTTGTCACGACCTGAGTCGGCTGGTTGAACTCGTTGACGCCCGACGAGAAGAAGAGGCCACCCAGCTGGCTTCTTCCCGGAGTCGTCCCTGATTGCGACGAGCTTTGCCGGCCCGTGTCAGGCAGTCCCAGCCTGGCTGCCTCGATGAGAGGCTTGGCCAGGTTGACCGGGCGCAGGGCATTGATGAACCCGCCGATAGAGACACAGTCATCATTGCCGTCTATGTACCCATCGCCATTGGTGTCCTTCACCGGGCGGCAGTCAACCGGATCAGTGTCGCCTCCCACGCCGGCCCGGGTCGGCACACCAATCAGAACCCCTTGCTCGTCGACACCTGTGCCACCGCTGTTGCCCCCGGAGATGCTGGCGTCCGTCTTGATCCAGGCGCGCCCACTGATCCCTGCATCCAGCGTGAAGCCGCTGACCACACCCCGAGTGAAGGTAACGGTGTCCCCGCCGATCCCAGGGTAGCCAAACACGTTCAGGTCGTCGCCCACCTCGATCTCGTCCGAGTCACCCACCTCCACGTACGGCATATTGAGATCCTCGGGCGCGATCGGAGTCTGATCGGTCTTCTTTGCCACCCGGATGACCGCAAGGTCCAGATTGGGGTCTGCCTGCAGAACGTCCGCCAGATAGGAGAGCTGCGGCGGCCGATCGGATTTGACGGTCAATCCGATGCCCAGCGCATCATAGTCCGGAACTTCGTCGGGCGACAGCCCATAGCGCAGGGGATCTGCGACATGGCAGTTCGTCAGGATCAGCCCGTCAGGTGAGATGATGGTGCCCGAACCCCATGGCAGGAAGTAGACACTGCCCCCGCTGATTTTCACCAGCGAGATCTGCACGACCGAAGACAAGATGTCAAGGCGAGTCTGCTTGTCCAGGGCCTTGACTGGAGCGAGACCTTCCAGGAGCAGGACCAACACCATCGGAACGACCAACCATCGAGTAGCTCTCTTCATCCTAGTTCTCCAGTCCGTACGCACCAACAGAGGATACGCCGTAGCCGATCGGACCACTCAACGCTCAGCGCGAGTTACACGCTGCATCTCACTCACGGGTCGCCGACGCCACGATCGTGCGGAAGTCGCGGATGGCACGGTTGTACTCATCCTCCTCTGCCAATAGGCTGAACAGAAAAGCCCTGTCCCCCACCGTGAGGGCGATGTCGAGTCCTCGGACCACCGAAGGCAGAGCCTGGACGAAGAGGTCCTTTCCCTCGACAACGTACACATACTCGGCCTCCATGGTCGGCACCCCATGCACGACTTCACCCTCCCCGAGATCGAGCATTCGGAATGCCGTTCCCTCCTGGGCTCGCGACAGCGATGCATCGCTGAGGGCCACCGCCAGGCTCGAGGTAAGGGGCTCGGAGGCCGAGATTGTCAGCGACCTAGTCTGGTACGTCGTCTTGAAGCCATTACTGCCTGGGTCAAGCGCCTGAAAGGCGAGCCCTTCCTCCGCCTTGAGGAGCCACCCCTTGGGGTAAGAAACGGAGAGACCGGTGAGAGGGTCGGTGTAGCTCTCACGCTGTCTCTGGGTGCAGACCATGACTCCCCAGCCGAGAAGGAGTGCGACGGCGAGCACTACCAGGACGGCCCAATCCGACCAACGGTCGCTACGCCCGCGCAATGCCGCATGCTTGGTCATCGTATCGCCTCCCATCCTACACGCCCTCGCCGCCGGCCATGGTCCGCTCGTTCGCCCGTCGCACCAGGTAGAGCAGGGCGCCGAGCGTAACAACTGCGACCACACCTGCCAATACCAGGCCCAGCCAGGGACTTGCAGTCCTCTGACTTAGAACTGAGCCCGAACGGGTGATGCTTCCCCGCACAACTGAGAAAAGGCCATTGAGCACCGCGGCCAAAGTGAGGCCCAGGGGCAGCCACCACACACGCTCCTCCTCGAACTTGGCGCGCGCCAGAAAGTAGCCGGTGATGCCGGAGAAGCTCGCCTGGGCAAGCGCAGTCACCACGATCCGCACGACGCCCATCCCCAGGTCCACGCCTCCACTCTCCACCACGTAGAGGATGTTGAGCATGGTAGCGAAACCAAGTCCCGCAGCTGTTCCGTACAGGATACCGTCCATTCGCTCATCAAACTCAGGTAGGAGATACACACTGTAGCGAACAGCAGCGTACTTCAAGAACTCCTGTACGAAGCCAACCACGAGCACAGAGCCCAGGAGGTTGGCCCAGAAGCTGCTCCCAAGCCACTCCTGCACTTGGAATAGGTCGCGAAGCAACGGGATGGCAACCGCGGACGCCAGGAGGCCGCCCAAGACAAACACACCAAACACAAACGCCTTGGGCTCAGGCTCCAGCGTGTCCTGCAGGTAGAAGAACAACAGCCACAGGGCGGCAGGCACTAGCGCCAACACAAGGCTCACCAGAACAAGAGCGCTGCCCTCGGGAACAGGCTTGGCGAAGCGGGCAAGTACCGCCACTAACCCGGCGAACAGCACCAGTGCCAAGAGAGTGAGCAAGCTGGCGCGCGCAACACTGCCCCGGCGTCGCGCGACTTTCAAGAAGTGCCGTTCGCAGTAGGCTCGGCCCCCAAGCCGAGGGGCATCGCTTCCGACGGCCTGACCACAGACACAACACGAAGATGGTGCCATCCGCCATTCTCCTTTCGCCGATCGACAGCCTTGCGCAGGGGCTCGACTCCCATGCCAGGGCTACAGCCACGCATCATAGCCTGACTCCCGATCCCAACCAAATCTGCCGTTGCGACGCGATCGGGCACACCACGGACGCGATCTCTTCTTGCCGGAGCAGATGCCGCTGCTTCCTTTGCCCAGCCGGCCTATCGTAGGACCATCCCGGCAATCGAGACGTACGACATGCCTTCTGGATCGGCTGGGCACAGGGCATAGCCGGCTGACTCGCCCCGCACCTCCCCCAACAGCTTAAGAGCGAGGTAGATCGGCGGCAGACCGCAGACGTGCCGCCGGTCGCGCTCGGCCTTGAGCTGCTCCAAGAAGCCCTGCGCATCACCCGAGGTCACAGAGGACAGCAGGCGCGCGTCAGCCCCACGCAGCTGGGCCCGCCCAATCGGATCAAGGCCAATTGGGTCGCCGAAAGCGGGTCCCATATGCGCCAAGTCCGCAGCGGCCACGACCAGGCTTGGGCGCGAGGAGACCGCTTCCATCAGGATGTCCAGGGCGCGCACAAAGGGCTCGTGCGCGGCCGGGTCCTCGTTACCGATGACGAAAGCTGAGAAGCTTCCACACAAGACAGGGACAACGCCCACGTCCTTGCCCTGCCGCATGTGGTGTAGCCACACGGCGGCAAGCTCGAGCGAGTGCTCGTGCCGGTGGTGCAGCTCCTCTGCGAAGGCTTCCTCTGGGCCGATGGCCTCGGCCACCCTATCCACCAATCCCACCTCAGTCGGCAAGACGCCCCACGGCGTGGCATAGGACTGGCGGGTCAGGGTGAGGCGTCCCTCGCCCCCGAAATGATCGGTGCCCAGCAGCACGACGAGTTCAGCGTCTCTGACCGCTTCGGCAGCGGCTCGCCAGACCTCGGCGTAGACTGGACCGCCCCTGGCATAGTCGATGTGGGGGCTAACGAGGCCTCTGATCCGCCCGTCTTCCTCTGGTGCCGGCTGTTCGGGCAGGGCATCCATCATCGACTGAAGAAGCGCCGTCGCCTCGTCGCCGCTCGCCGGGTACCCCTCTCCCGCCATTGTCATCGGGCGGCACGGCGCCTCGCGGTAGGCACGCTGCGCCTCTGCCTTGGCTGCCTCAGAGCGCTCGTTGTCAAGGAGAAGGGAGCCATCGAGGTCGGCAAGGAGCCTACCCAGCAGACCCGCCGCAAGTCGCAGCCCAGATCGTACCTGGAGGGCCGCCTCCAGCGCTCCCTCATCACGGGAGCCATCCATCAGCGCCAGAAGCGGTCCCAGCTGACGCGGAATTGCCATCTGCGCCTGGCTCAGGTGCAGGGGGTCTCGCAGAAGCAGCATGGACTGTCCTCTGTGCTGGATTGGTACTGCCTCCACCGGTCTCAGCCTTGGATTCATCTTCTGTCACGCCCCAACACCCGCCCAAATGCCATGGCACGCAAGTATATCACACGCCGGCAGGGGACCCAAATCGGGCAGCTCGAGCCCGCCAGAGCACGCTCATCCAGTCGCCTGCGTGCGGTGGTTCAGGTTGCCGACGCAGTTGTAGGGTGATGGGTCTGATGCTATGATGGAGATTGCTCACGTCGAGGCTTGCTTTGGAAACCTGGAAACGCAACTTGTACGTCATCGGCGTCGCCGAGCTCGTGGCGATTGCCGGCTTTTCTGTCATTGGACCCTTCCTCCCCTACTACGTGCAGGACCTGGGTATTCAGGACCTGGCGGCAGTCGAGTACTGGTCTGGTGCGCTGATCGCCACCCAGGCAGCTGCCATGGCCATCTTCTCACCCATTTGGGGTGCCTTGGCGGACCGCTACGGTCGCAAGATCATGGTCGAGCGGGCCATGTTCGGCGGCGCGATTGTGCTCTCCGCCATGGGGCTCGTGCACAACGTCCAACAGCTGCTCCTGCTGCGGATACTGCAAGGAGCCCTCACCGGCACCGTTGCGGCGGCGACAACTCTGGTTGCCAGCACCACGCCTCGCGAGCGGTCTGGGTACGCACTCGGCTTGCTCCAGATGGCTGTCTGGGTCGGCGCGTCAATCGGTCCCTTGATCGGTGGATTTGTGGCAGACGCGTGGGGGTATCGGGTGGCCTTCTACATCACAGGTGCCCTGCTGTTCGTCGGAGGACTCACCGTCTGGCGCTTTGTCACCGAAGAACGGGAGCCAGGCGGCGGGCGCCGGCAGCAGGGCCCAGGCTTGTGGGACGGTCTGCGGGAGATAGGCAGGCACCGGCCTCTCCTCTCCTTGTACGGGATCGAGCTCCTGGTGCGGACGGCCACAAGCCTCTTGGCACCTCTGATGGCGCTTTTCATCCAGAGCCTGGTCCCTGGTTCTGGGCGAGTGGCTTCCATCACCGGGCTCGTCTCGGGCGCCGCAGCTGGCGCCAGCGCTGTGGGCGCCTTGACGATCGGTCGCGCCAGTGACCGGGCCGGCTACCGGAAAGTGCTCATCCTCTGCCTCGCCGGAGCTGCCCTCTGCTACGTGCCGCACTACTTCGTCTCAAGCCCGTGGCAGCTTCTGGCCCTCCAAGTTGCCCTGGGGCTGGTGATCAGCGGCATGCTCGCCGCGTTCGGTGCGCTCCTGGCGAACCTTGCACCTCCAGGGCTTCACGGCGCAGTGTACGGGATGGACGCCAGCGTCGCCTCGGTCGCCAGCGCCATCGGCCCCATGCTCGGCGCCGCCGTCGCAGCGGGCGCTGGGCTGCGCGTGCCGTTCCTGATGGCTGCTGCCGCCTTCGCCCTGGCGAGTGCACTTGCCTGGGCCTGGGGCCCGAGGCTCAACGCGAAGGGCTCCCCCTCCACATAGCAGAGGAAGAGCCCTCCAGGCAGGCGGGCGGGCGCTGCGGTACTAGCGGCGCAGGTTGTAGAAAGCGCTCCAGCCGGCATACTGGGCCGTATCGCCCAGCTCTTCCTCGATTCGCAGCAGCTGGTTGAACTTGGCGACCCGGTCGCTGCGACAAGGCGCGCCCGTCTTGATCTGGCCTGCGTTGGTGGCTACGACCAGGTCGGCGATCGTGGTGTCCTCTGTCTCACCCGAGCGATGCGAAACCACCGCGGTCCAGTTGGCCCGCTTGGCCATCTCGATCGCTGCCAGGGTCTCGCTCAGCGTGCCGATCTGATTCAGCTTGATCAGGATGCTGTTGGCTGCATGCCGCTCAATCCCCTGGCGCAGGCGCTCCACGTTGGTCACGAGCAGGTCATCGCCCACAATCTGAATGCGGTGCCCGAGCGTCTGATTCATCAGGATCCAAGAGTCCCAGTCGTCCTCGGCTAGGCCGTCCTCAATGGAGATTATGGGGTACTTGTTCACCCAATCCGCATAGAACTCCACCATCTCGGGCCCCGTCAAGGAGCGTCCCTCCTTCTTGAGGTGGTACCTCCCATCGTGGAACAGCTCCGTGGCAGCAGGATCGAGGGCGACGAAGACCTGCTCGCCCGGGGTATAGCCGGCTTCCTGAATGGCCGCGAGGATGACTTCCAGCGCTTCCTCGTTCGACCTCAGAGAAGGCGCGAAACCGCCTTCATCTCCCACCCCGGTCGAGTAGCCCCTCTTTTTGAGGACCTTCTTGAGGGCATGGTAGGTCTCTGCACCCCATCGCAGCGCCTCGGCAAAGGTAGGTGCCCCGACAGGCATGACCATGAACTCCTGCAGATCGGGGCCGTCCATTGCGTGCTTGCCCCCATTGAGAATGTTCATCATGGGCACCGGAAGGGTTCGCGCCTGCACTCCGCCCAGATAGCGGTACAGCGGCAGGCCCAGATCCACGGCCGAGGCCTTGGCGGCTGCGAGACTGACGCCGAGAATCGCATTCGCCCCCAGCTTGCCCTTGTTGGGGGTCCCATCCAGCTGCACCAGGAATTCGTCGAGGCCCACCTGGTCCAGCGCCTCAAAGCCCCAAAGCTCATCCGCGATCACCGTGTTGACGTTCTCCACCGCCCGCAGAACGCCCTTGCCTCCGTATCGCTCTGCGTCGTCGTCGCGCAGCTCCACGGCTTCGTGCGCACCGGTGGAGGCGCCGGACGGCACTGCAGCCCTGCCCAAGGCACCACCCTCAAGCGCCACCTCGACTTCAATCGTCGGATTGCCCCTCGAGTCCAGGATCTCTCGCGCAATGACCTCCTCAATACTGCTCATCGTGCTACTCCTCTTCTGTTGTTTGTGGTCGCAGAGACCCGCCGCAGTCAACCACAGGTCAGGCAATCCTAGCCCGCGTCAAGAGCGGCCGTCACCCTTCCCAGATCAAGTCGCTCCGCCAGCATCTGCTCGACCAGATCGACCTTTCTGTCATGGTGGCACCGGGTCCGGCCAAATGCGTGCTCGATGCCCTGTGCCGCAGCCATCGTGTCCTGCCTGACGAGGATCAACGGCACCCCCAGCTCTTCTGCCCGGCGGCGGACGCCCTCAGGAGCCTCTTGGCCTCCGGTGAGAATGAGGCACTTGGTGCTGGTCTCCAGGGCCGCATACTGCACGTCAACCCGGTCCCAACCGGTTATGACCGCCTTGTTCGGCTTCAGCCGGAAGTGACTCAGCGCCGTGCCGGCACTCATGGCCCCGACCATCACGTGTTCCACGAGCTCGTCCAGCTGGCTCTGGCCGATGACTTGGCCACAGAGCGCCTCGGCAATCTCCTGGACGGTGATCGACTGCAGGTGCCGCTCCAGTGGCAGGACGCCAAAGACGGCGATCCCACGTCCCTCGAGCGCCGGCTTTGCCACCTCTTCCGCAAAGTCGAGCCGCGGGCGCGGAACGCTGTTGAGCACGACGCCCGCCAGGCGTTCGGCAAATCGCACCCTGCCGGCAAGACTATCTTCCAAAAGCTGTTGATCGGATTCGTGCTTGACGACCAGCACAACTGCAGAGCAGAGCAGATCGGCAACTTGAGCAGGCCCGAGGTCGACCAGCATGCCCTCTCGCAGGTTGCCCGCTCCCTCAGCCAGGACCACGTCACGCCCTTCCGAGATGCGGGCTTGGGCATCCCCTATCCTCTGCCGCAACCCTCGGCACACCGCGTCCGACGCCGGACTGCCGAGCAAGCCGCTGTGCACGACGGCCGGAGCCATGCTCTCGAGTGGATCCGGCAAGTCGAGCACCTTCTTGAGGAACAGCACGTCCTCGTCGGCAGGCTCGCTGTGCGGGAGGAGATTCGAGCTGACAGGCTTCATGTAGCCGACCTTTTTCGCAGCATGCCCGAGCAGCCGAGCCAGGCCGGCGCAAAACGCCGTCTTGCCTGCAAGGCGCTCCGTGGACGCGACGTACAGTGTTGCCATCCTTCCTCCATTCGCCTGAAAGCCGCTCCGGGCATGCCCCGGGCATAACCGACCGCACCAGTGTACCGCAAAAACGCCCGGAGCGCAAAGCCGCCCGACCGCTCACCGGAAGCGCCCTGGGGCCGGTACGGCCCCCTTCCATCCAACTTCTCGCGAGGAGGCGCGCCGGGCCGCACACTTGACGCTGCGTGGTGCTACGTGCTACAATTGCGGCTCGTACCGCGAAGCCTGTGGATCGCAGGACAGGATGCGTGTCTGGCTGGCGACCAGCAGCCGCACAGCATAATCCGAGTACCGACCGACTTGACCAGAGAGTGAGCATGAAACCTGAGCGAACCGTATACCTCGACCATGCAGCCACGACTGCGGTCGATCCTCGCGTCGTGCAAGCCATGCTGCCCTACTGGACCGAGCGCTATGGCAACGCCTCTAGCATCTACGGCATCGGCCGCGACGCGCATCGCGCTGTGGATGATGCCCGGCAGACGGTTGCCAACATTCTACACTGCACGCCCAACGAGGTCATCTTCACAAGCTGCGGCACCGAGAGCGACAACCTTGCCGTCCGGGGCCTCGCTTTCGAAAGGCGCGCGCGAGCCAACAAGAATCATATCATCACCTCTCCCATTGAGCACCACGCAATCGGGCATACCGTCGATCAGCTCGTCTCTCACTTCGGGTTTGAGGCCAGTTACCTTCCGGTGGACTCCAACGGGGTGGTTGACCCTCAGGCAGTCCAGGATGCCATCCGGCCCGACACCGCACTGATCACCGTCATGTATGCCAACAATGAGGTGGGCACAATCGAGCCGCTCTCCGAGATCGGCGCCGTCGCGCGCGCGCACGGCATCCCCTTTCACACGGATGCCGTCCAAGCCGGCGGCAGCCTCGACCTCGACGTCCGTACCCTCAACGTCGACATGATGTCCCTCTCGGCCCACAAGTTCTACGGCCCGAAGGGCGTGGGTGTCCTCTATGCTCGCAAAGGGGTCTCCTTCCTGCCCCTTCAGACAGGCGGTGGTCACGAACGAGGAAAGCGCGCCGGCACGGAGAATGTGGCCTACATGGTGGGCCTCGCCACAGCGCTCCGTCTGGCACACCAAGACCGGGAAGAATCTAACCGGCGAATTTCCCAGTTGCGGGACAGGCTGGTGGAGGGCGTTCTGAGCCGCATCCCCGACAGCAGGCTCACGGGACATCCCACTCACCGCCTGGCCAACAGCGCAAGCTTTCTCTTCAAATTCGTCGAGGGGGAGTCCATCCTTCTTCACCTCGACATGCTGGGCGTCGCGGCCAGCAGCGGGTCGGCATGTACCAGTGGCTCGCTCGAGCCGTCGCACGTGCTCCTGGCCATGGGTTTCAGGCACGAAGAGGCCCACGGTTCGCTCAGGCTGACTCTCGGACAAGAGAACACAGACGAGGACGTGGAGTATGTCCTTGCTGTTCTTCCGGATATCATTGAGAAACTGCGCATGATGAGCCCTCTCTACGGCGCCGGCTAGTCGTCGCGATGATTGGCTCGCGCCCTCGGTACGTTGAACAGGCCGCTGAGTCATCGCCATGTCGCTCTCTGGAGTGAGCCTAAGCCGCAAGCGTGTGGTCATGTTCGGCGGAAAGGGCGGGGTCGGCAAGACCTCCACCTCCGCCTCAGCCGCCCTCCACTTCGCCGCCGCCGGGCTCCGAACCCTGATCATCTCCAGCGACTTGAGCCCTTCCCTCTCGGACATCTTCGAGGCTGAGGTAGGGGCAACCGAGACGCCAATCTCTGCCGTTCCCAACCTGTGGGCGCTCGAGGTGAACACCGACGAGGTCATGCGTCGCTGGAAGGCCAAGTTCGGTGCGCAGATCTACGAGGCGTCCCAGGTCTTTCTCAACATGCCGTACGACGAGATAGTGGATTATGTCGGCATGGCTCCCGGCATCCAGGAGGAATTCCTGCTGGACTTTGTTCTGGACAAGGTGCGGGGCAACGAGTACGACATGGTAGTCTGGGACACGGCCCCGGCCGGCGACACCTTGCGGCTGCTCGAGCTGCCACACCGATTCCTGGAGCACCTCCGGACGGCACCCAAGGTCTATCTCAGAGTCCGAGACAAACTGCAGCTCGGGTCAGTGCCCTTCCTCGAGCTCATAGAGAGCTGGCGAAGTCTCTCAGAGGAGGTCGCAGGCTTCTTCCGTGACGAAGCCATGGTCGAGTTCGTCCTCGTCACCATCCCGGAAGCGCTCGGCGTCTTTCAGGCCCGGCGCACAATGGATGACCTAACCAAGTTCGGCCTGCATGTCAAGAACCTCCTCGTGAACTTTGTCGTCGATAACCCAGACTCGGACTTTATGCGTCGTCGGCAGGCGATGCAGCAGCCCTATCTTCAGCAGCTCGAAAAGGACGTGGGAGGCACCTTGTGCATCACGCGCATCCCGCTCTTTGCTGAGGAAGTCAAAGGGATCGACCGCCTCAGCCAGATGCAGCGGCTGCTTTTCAGGGTGCAATGACCTGGCCCCTGCGGAACTCGCACGGGATCACGATCGGCCCAGGGGCATCTGCGCCCAGGCGCTGCCCGGCTGTCAGGTGCGCAGCCCATCCCGCGCCCCATCCGCCTCAACCCATCCGGGGGCGAACCTGCCTGCCGGAGGAATGCGCGAGTGAGTGAGATGCTACAGATACCTGCCCTGTTGGTCTTGTTGCTGGTCGCCTCCCTGGTGGCCGTCCTGCTTCATCTCTGGATGGGCCGCAATGTGCGCGACTTTCTCCTCTTCTGGCTGGCGTCTCTTGCCGGCTGCGTGGGAGGCCAGCTCCTGGGACAGGAGCTCGGACTCATACCCCTGACGGTCGGACAGGTTCACGTCGCGGAGGCCGCCATCGGTTCAGCGCTGGCCGTGCTCTTGGCGGCGTGGCTGAGGCCGCAGGGCAAGCAGCCGGGAGCGCCGAAGCAATGATCTCCAGGGCAGAGCCACGAGAGGTGGCTCAAGTGTGGTTCGCAGACGGGCGCGTCTTCGAGGGGCCCGTGGGCACGCCTCTGGAGGACTTTGTGCTTGCTGCAGGCACAGATCCCCAGTCGCCGACGGTCGCCGCCCTGATAGACATGGAGCTGCGCGAGTTGGTCTACCGAGTTGACGGCGATGTCGAGGTGACTCCCGTTACCATGGCGGATGGCGACGGCATGCGCATCTACTGCCGCTCGCTCGTCTTCTTGATGGTGACGGCCACCAAGGAGCTCTTCCCCGGCTCCGATATCTATGTCGATCACTCACTGACCTTTGGCGGCTACTTCTGCCAGGTGAATGGACGCGAGCCCTTTTCGCCAGACGAGCTTGCGCAGATCGAGGCCAGGATGCGCGAGATCGTTGCCGCCGACGAGCCGATTCGCAAGGAGCGCATCCCCATCATGGACGCGATCTCCCTTTTCAGCGCTCGTGGCGACGAAGACAAGGTGAGACTGCTCACTCGCCGCCGCAAAGACTACCTCACGCTCTACCAGCTCCGGGGCTACCGAGACTACTTCGGCGGCTACATGGTGCCGTCCACCGGCTACTTGCGTCTCTTTGCCCTCCAAACCTACTCACCCGGCTTCATTCTGCGCTTTCCGCGCAATGAGCCGGTCATGCAACTCCAACCTTTCGTCGACTACCCCAAGCTGGTGAGTGTGTTCCGCGAGTATGCCGATTGGTTGGCCGTGATGGGGATCCGAGACACAGGCGCCCTGAACGAGGCCATTGCAGGCGCGCGCGTTCGTGAGATCGTGTTGGTAGCTGAAGCACTGCACGAGCAGAGGATCGCGCGCATCGCGGAGGAGATTGCCCGCAGGCATGACCAGGTGCGCCTTGTCTTGATCGCCGGCCCATCCTCGTCGGGCAAGACCACCGTCTCAAAGAGGCTGAGCATCCAGCTCTTGGCCAACGGCCTGCGCCCATTTCCACTCGAGATGGACAACTACTTCCTGGATCGGGACAAGACGCCCAAGGACGAGACCGGGGAGTACGATTTCGAGTCACTGTACGCCATGGACCTCGAGCTCTTCAACCACCAGCTCGTCGACCTGCTCGAAGGCGATCGGGTTGTGCTGCCCCGCTACGACTTCAAGACCGGCCGGCGCGAGACGGGCAGTGAGGTCCGGCTCCGGCCCGACCACGTGGTCATCGTTGAGGGAATACATGGCCTGAACCCTGAGCTGGTGCGCGATGTGGCTCCCGACCATCTCTTCCGTGTCTATGTCTCGGCGTTGACGCAGCTGAACATCGACAAGCACAACAGGGTTCCCACCACAGACACACGCCTGATCCGGCGTATCGTGCGAGATGCGACGCAGCGAGGGTACACCGCCGAGCAAACCATCTCCCGATGGGACAGCGTCCGCCGAGGGGAGAAGCGCTGGATCTTTCCTTTTCAGGAACACGCCGATGTGATGTTGAACTCTTCCCTGGTCTACGAGCTGTCGGTGCTGAAACCACTCGCCGAGCCGCTGCTCTTGCAGGTCCGTCCTCGCACCCAAGCCTATGCGGAGGCAAAGCGGCTCCTCGCCTTTCTCGACTGGTTTGAGCCCTTGGCGGCTGACCTCGTGCCGGACAACTCCATACTGCGCGAGTTCGTGGGTGGCTCAATCCTGAGCGACCTCCACATATCTACCTAGGGAGGAGGGACCACCGTGAGTGCCAGCCAAGTGCTGATCATCGGGGCTGCGTCGATCGATATCAAGGGCCACACGGAGCAGGCGATCCGCATCGGAACCTCCACGCCGGGTTCCATTCGCTCCAGCGCTGGAGGTGTGGCGCGCAACGTCGCTGAGAATCTGGCGAGGTTGGGCGAGCCCGTGACGCTGATCACGGCCGTTGGAGATGACGAGCCGGGACGGCGCATACTCCAGGCTGCTCGGGAGTGCGAGATTGACGTTTCGCATTCCATAGTGGCGCCCGGGCGCGCCACCGCGGCCTACTTGGCCATCCTCGACGGCTCGGGCCATCTGGTGATGTCCATCGACGACATGGCCGTCATCCGCGACTCACTCAGCGGAGAATACCTCAGCAGGCGACGCGCGCTCTTCCAGCAAGCCCGCATGGTCGTGTTGGATGCCAACCTCTCTCCCCCGGCTCTTCGCGCGGTGTTCCGCCTGGCTCGCGCCTTTTCTCTTCCCGTCTGCGCCGATCCGACCAGCACCACCGTCGCCCCGCTCCTGCGGCCGCATCTCTCTGAGCTGTACATGACAACACCCAACGCAGCCGAGGCGGAGGCTCTGTGCGGGATACGGGTCACCGACCGGGACAGTGGGCTGAGGGCGGCCCATGCGCTCGTCGGCATGGGAGTGGAGGTCGCCATCGTCACCCTAGGAGCCACGGGCCTCGTCTACTCGACCTCCCACGAGAGCGGCCACGTCCCGGCGATCGAGTGTGAGGTGGTCGATCTGACGGGCACTGGGGATGCCCTCACCGCCGCCATTGTCTTCAGCCTGCTTCACGACCTTCCCGTCTCCGAGGCAGTGCGCCTTGGCATGTCAGCAGCTGCGCTCACGCTCCAGTGCCGAGAGACTGTTTGTCCCACACTGAGCCTGGAACGCCTTTACGACCAGCTCATCATCTGAATCTGAGCAATCCGGCGTGCATCCGCGCGCTGGGCAGCCACGTTCCTGGCCCGACCCACTGGTCGCCCAGGACATCAGGAGCAACAACCATGAACGAGTACCTGACGCTATCGAAGGAGGTCCGGGCGGCGCTGGAGGCACGCGCACCGGTTGTCGCCCTCGAATCCACCGTGATCGCTCACGGCTTGCCTCGTCCCCAAAACCTCGACACCGCCCGCCGCATGGAGGAGCTCGTCCGCGCTCACCACGCCGTCCCCGCGACCGTAGCCGTGCTTGGCGGCAAGATACGAGTCGGGCTGACCGATGCCGAGATGGTCCGCCTGGCTGAGGGCGGCAATGTCCGCAAACTGAGCCGACGCGACCTGGCTGGCGTAGTGGCTGCGGGCGAAGATGGCGCGACCACGGTTGCCACCACTGCGACAATCGCCCATTGGGCCGGCATCCGGGTCTTTGCCACCGGCGGGATTGGAGGCGTCCACCGCAGCACCTCGTTTGACATCTCGAACGACCTGCCAACGCTTGCCACGGTGCCGATTGCCGTCGTCTGCGCTGGCGCCAAGTCCATACTCGATCTACCCGCAACGCTCGAGTGGCTGGAAACCCATGGCGTCCCCGTGCTGGGCTACGGCACCGACGAGTTTCCCGCGTTCTTCTCCAGGCAGAGTGGGCTGGCGGTGGACAGGCGCGTCGATACGCCCGAGGCCGCCGCTCAGACGATCGAGACGGCTGCCCGCCTAGGGCTCACCTGCGGCACTCTCGTCGCCGTCCCCGTGCCTGCCGCCCAGGAATTGCCGGCAAGCCTGGTCGAGCCGGCCATCTCGGCGGCGATGGCTGCCGCCGAGTCCGCGGGCGTGCGCGGAAACGCATTGACCCCTTTCCTTCTCTCTTGGCTGGCAAGAGAGACGGGATCGGCAACTCTGAGGGCCAATGTCGCTCTGCTGGAAAACAATGCGCATGTCGCCGCGCAGATCGCCTGTGCCCTGCGGCGCCTGGAGGGCAAGCCGTAGGTCCGTCCTCGGCACAGAGCACAGCAGACAAGGGGGTCGTCCGTGCACATCGAGTGGAAACCTGACTATACAGCCGTAGCCCTCTCCTTTGCCTACGTCCTAGTCGTCATCGCCCTCGGCGAAGTGCTGCGGCGTTTGGGGCGGCGGGCGGTCGAGTTCACCCGCAAGTTCATCCACGTCGGCGTCGGCATGTGGTCCGTAGGCACAGGCCTTCTCTTTGACAACTGGTACTACGCGCTGATCCCGCCTGCAGTCTTTGTCGTCGTCAACGCCGTGCTTCACTGGACCGGCGCCGTCAAGTCCCTGGCGTCAGAGGACAAGGCCAATCTCGGCACACTCTACTTCCCGATTTCCTTCGCCGCGTTGATCTACTTCTGGTGGGAGATGCCGGTGGACCTGGTCGCCGCGATGATGCCGATGGTGTGGGGCGACGCCATGGCAGCCGTGGCAGGTAGGCGATACGGCCGGTATCACTTCACAGTGGCTGGCCGCACCCGCTCCCTCGAAGGATCTCTGGCCAACTGGCTCGCCGGCTGGATAGCCACCTTGCTGGCACTCCTCGTGATGCCCTACCTCGCCGGGAGCCCTCCCATGAGCTGGCTCGCCGCACTCGCCTACAGCGGGTTGGTCGCCCTGGTGTGCACGCTCGTCGAGGCTGTGACACCCTGGGGTATGGACAACCTCTCCGTACCGGCAGCCGCCACCCTCTGCCTCTGGCTGCTGCGCTATTAGCCGAGGTCTAGAGCAGCGCCTCGACCATCGCCTGGAAGTGGGCGATGTGCTGCTGGATGATCCGCTCCGCACTCCGGCCGTCGCCGGCTTTGAGTGCATCCAGAATCTCGCGATGCTCCTCCACATTCGTGCGGACACTGCCGATCCGGTCGAGTGCGAAGAAAGAGAGCCGGTAGATCGACTCGTACATGTCCCCCAGCGCTCGTGCTAGAAAGCGGTTCCCCGACGCCTCATAGAGCGCCTGGTGGAACTTGCGGTCCACAGCCAGCAGCGCTCTGTTGTCGCCACCCTTGATGACGCGCTCAAACTCGCGATGGGTCTGCTCTAGCTTGCCGATTTGCTCGGGCGTTACTCGCTCGGCCGCAAGCCGAGCACACAGGCCCTCGAGAACCGTTCGCACTTCGGAGATCTCCCGCCCCAAGGACGCTGTAGCGGTACGTGCAACATAGTACTTGCCCCGTTGCTTCGTGACGTGGCCCTCCGCCGTCAGGCGGTCGAGAGCTTGTGTCACCACGGTCAGGCTCGCACCGGTCGCGCGCACGAGAGCTTTCTCATCAATCGGCTGTGTGGGATCTATCTCAAGATCCAGTAGCTTCTGCTTGATTGCCAGTCGCATCGGCTCGACTTGGTCCATACCCATACCTCCTGGTTCACGATTGCCTGCACCGGTGGTGCTCTTGGGTCGCCTTCTCCACCGCGCCGCTGCCTCGCATACAGCTGCCAGCGTGAGTATATCGCCTCACGCAATCTCCTGCAAGAGGAAGGAGCTCACCCGCTCCCGACGGCGCACTTGACCGGCGGGGGCGGTTGTGGTAGGCTTTCGCACGAGTTCGCACACTCAATCACGCCCAATCAGGAGTAGAGCGAAAGGCCCAATGGCAGCAGGCACTTCGCACAACGCGCCCAACACATCCAAGCTGGAACTCGCCCGTCAGGAGCTTCTCGTGGAGCTGGAGCACCTTCAGCTGGAGCTGCACAGCCTGGCCGAGCCGACCGCTGATGAGGCAGACACCGACGCGTTTGAGAGAGAAAAGATCTGGGCCCTCATCACCAGTCTGCAGCGCAAGCTCGAGTCAGTAGAGCACGCCATCCGGCTGGCGCAAACCGGCTCGTACGGCATCTGCCAAAGCTGCCGCGAGGAGATCGACCCTGCGCGCCTGGATATACTCCCGCACGCAACGCTGTGTCTCCGGTGCCAGAGGGAGCTCGAGCGCCAGAGCCGTCGCGCGCACCCATAGCTGGGACTCGCCCCTGGTCCGGGGCATCGCTCGAGACGGGCTTTGACAGCGGCCGCGTCGCGTGGTAGTATGCTCGCTTGGACATGGTCCAGTCTTGCTCGGGGCATCGGCCCCTGCGCTACAGGACACCAGGCGACGTCGCTTCAACGTCGGCGATGCTGCAGCGATCCGCCAGGCCAAGCGCCTGGCGTTTGTCATGCCCGGCGCCGGGAGACACCACGCCGGGTTCAGGCCGCACAGAGGCCCGGATCACCAAGAATAGCTACAGGGGGTTCACATGCCAGACAGGAAGTTGACGACCATCGATGGCAACGAAGCCGCAGCACATGTTGCCCACAAGCTGAGCGAAGTAATCGCCATCTATCCCATCACCCCTTCGAGCGGAATGGGCGAGCACGCAGACGACTACTCCTCAGAGGGGCGGCCCAACATATGGGGAACGGTGCCCCTCGTCGTCGAAATGCAGTCGGAGGGCGGCGCCGCGGGCGCGGTCCACGGTGCGTTGCAGACAGGAGCCCTCTCCACCACCTTCACCGCCTCCCAGGGCCTCATGCTCATGATCCCGAACATGTACAAGATCGCGGGAGAGCTGACCCCGACGGTCTTCCACGTGTCGGCTCGTACCCTGGCGACGCACGCCCTCTCCATCTTCGGCGATCAGGGCGACGTGATGGCCGTCCGCCAGACCGGGTGGGCCATGCTGGCGAGCAACTCGCCCCAAGAGGTCATGGACCTGGCCACCATCGCGCATGCCGCGACCCTCGAGGCCCGCGTGCCGTTTGTGCACTTCTTTGACGGCTTCCGGACCAGCCACGAGATCAACAAGGTCGAGGAGCTGACCGACGATGACCTGCGCGCGATGATCGACGAGGACCTGGTCCTTGCCCACCGATCCCGCGCCCTCAATCCCGAGCAGCCCTTCATCCGTGGCACTGCGCAGAACCCGGATGTCTTCTTCCAGGCGCGAGAGGCAGTCAACCCATTCTACGAGCGGACGCCGGCGATCGTGCAGAAAACCATGGACAAGTTCGCTGCACTGACCGGCCGCCACTACCACCTCTTCGACTACGTGGGAGCACCCGACGCGGAAAGGGTCGTGGTCATGATGGGCTCCGGCGCCGAAGTTGCGCACGAAACGGTGGAGAACCTTCTCGGCGAGGGACAAAAGGTCGGACTCCTCAAGGTGCGGCTCTATCGCCCCTTCAGTGTCGAACACTTCGTGGCAGCGCTTCCGCCCACGGTGCGCATCCTGGCCGCTCTCGACCGCACCAAAGAACCGGGCTCGATCGGCGAGCCCCTCTACCAGGACTGTGCAACGGCCCTGGCCGAGGCCGGCCGATCGATCACAGTCATCGGGGGGCGCTACGGCCTCTCGAGCAAAGAGTTCACGCCGGCCATGGCCAAGGGCGTATTCGACGAGATGGCGCTCGAGAACCCCAAGAGGCACTTCTCGGTCGGCATCGTCGACGACGTGACGTACGCCAGCCTCGACTACGACGAGTGCTACGAGTGCGAGCCGGCCGATGTGACGCGCGCCATCTTCTACGGGCTAGGTTCGGACGGGACGGTCGGCGCAAACCACAACAGCATCCGCATCATCGGCGAAGATGCCGGGCTGTATGCCCAAGGCTACTTCGAGTACGACTCTAAGAAAGCAGGCACAGTGACGGCGTCTCACCTCCGCTTCGGCCCCCGGCCGATACGGAATAGCTGCCTGATTACCTCGGCGAATTTCGTGGCCTGCCATCAGTTCTTCTTCCTGGAGCAGTTCGATGTCCTGGAAAAGGCCGCCCCTGGCGCCGTGTTTCTGCTCAACAGCCCCTACGGCCCCAATGAGGTCTGGGATAAGCTGCCGCGCGAGGTTCAGCAGCAGATCATCGACATAGGCCTCCAGTTCTACGTGATCGATGCCTACCGCGTTGCCAAGGAAACGGGCATGGGCGTCCGCATCAATACCATCATGCAGACTGCCTTCTTCGCCCTTTCGGGCGTGCTGCCTAAGGACCAGGCGATCGCCGCGATCAAGAACGCCATCGTCAAGACCTACGGCGAGCGCGGCGAGGACGTCGTCCGCAAGAACTTTGCCGCCGTGGACCAGGCCCTCGCCAACCTCTTCCCGGTCGAGATCATGGACTCTGCGACGAGCCGGCTGGGCATGCGCCCTCCGGTCCCGCCCGAGGCACCGCAGTTCGTACAGGATGTGACTGCCAAGATCATCGTCCGCCAGGGAAACACGCTGCCTGTCTCGGCCATGCCGGTCGACGGCACCTTCCCGTCGGCCACTACCCAGTGGGAGAAGCGGAACATCGCGCTGGAAATCCCGGTGTGGGAGCCCGAGCTTTGCATCCAGTGTGCAAAATGCTCGTGCACTTGCCCCCATGCGGCTATCCGCTTCAAGCTCTACAGCCCGGCCCTTCTCAAGGACGCACCGCCCACCTTCAAGTCGATCGCAGCCAAGGGAAAAGAGTTCGACGGGATGGTGGCCACCATCCAGGTGGCGCCCGAGGACTGCACCGGTTGCGGCCTTTGCGTCGCCAGCTGCCCTGCCAAGGACAAGACCGATCCCAAACGCAAGGCGATCAACATGGCTCCCCAGCCACCGCTGCGTGCGTCGGAGCGCGAGAACTACCGCTTCTTCCTGGGACTCCCCGACTTTGACAGGACCCAGGTCAAGATTAACCAGGTCAAGGGCTCGCAGCTTCTCCGCCCCCTCTTCGAGTACTCCGGCGCGTGTGCCGGCTGCGGCGAGACACCTTACGTCAAGCTGGTCAGCCAGCTCTTTGGGGACAGGCTTCTCGTCTCCAACGCCACCGGTTGCTCTTCGATTTATGGCGGCAACCTCCCGACGACACCCTGGTCGATAGACGCGAACGGGCGCGGTCCGGCCTGGAGCAACAGCCTCTTCGAGGACAACGCCGAGTTTGGCTTCGGCTACCGACTGACCATTGACAAACAGGCTGAGCATGCGCGCGAGCTCCTGAACAAGCTCCGCAGCGTGATCGGCGACGAGCTCGTAGACGCCACCCTGGCTGCCCCGCAGCAGACCGAGGCGGACATCGCCGCGCAGCGCGAGCGCGTCGCACAGGTAAGGGAGCGAATCGCCGGCCTCAAGACTCAGGACGCCGCCCAGCTTCGCAGCCTTGCCGACATGCTGGTCAAGCGGTCAGTCTGGATCATGGGAGGAGATGGCTGGGCGTACGACATCGGCTACGGCGGCCTGGACCATGTCCTCGCGTCCGGCCGCGACGTCAACGTCCTCGTCCTCGACACCCAGGTCTACTCCAACACCGGGGGCCAGATGTCCAAGGCCACGCCGCGCGCTGCAGTTGCCCGTTTCGCCGCCAGCGGCAAGCCCCTTCCCAAGAAGGACCTGGGCATGATCGCCATGACCTACGGGACGATCTACGTTGCCCAGATCGCCCTAGGCGCCAACGATACCCAGGCGCTCCGGGCGCTGATCGAGGCCGAGTCTTACCCCGGCCCGAGCCTGGTGATCGCCTACAGCCACTGCATCAACCAGGGCCTCAACTTGGTCCACGGCAACGAACAGCAACAGGCAGCCGTCGATTCGGGCGCCTGGATCCTCTACCGCTTTGATCCGCGCAGGGCCGAGAAGGGGCTGAACCCCCTCCAGCTCGACTCGAAAGCGCCCAAGCTGGCGTTCAAGGAGTACGCCTACAAGGAGACGCGCTTCCGCAGCCTCACACAGTCCGATCCGGAACGCGCCGAGCAGCTGATCGACTTGGCCCAGGCCGACGTGCTTGCGCGCTGGCGCATGTACGAGCAGTGGGCCTCCATGGACTATAGCCAGAAGTAGGCCTCACAGCACAGAAAGGCGTGCCTCTTCCCGCCCGGGCTCGCGCGGAAGAAGGCACGCCTTTCTGTTTTGCAGCACATTCTGGCTGCGGGGGCAGATAAAAAGGCCTCTAGTATGCCCTGAGCTCTCCGTGGGCTCCCGACGCCGTCGCTACGTGGTCGCCCTCCAGCCGCAGCGACACCACCTGCGAAGCGCTGTCTGCCCCCATCGTCACCCCGTAGATGGTGTCCGCAGCCTGGACGGTGGTCCGATTGTGGGTGACGACGATGAACTGGGTGCTTTGGGCAAGCTCCTTCAGCATCGCACGGAACCTCTGCACATTGGCCTCGTCGAGCATGGCGTCCACCTCGTCGAGGATGCAGAAGGGCGGCGGGCTGGCCTGCAGGAAGGCAAAGATGAGAGCCACCGCCGTCAGCGATCGCTCACCGCCGGAGAGCAAGGCGAGCGTCTGCTGGCGTTTGCCCGGCGGGCGGGCGCTGATCTCCACCCCCGTGGCCGACAGATCGTCAGGATCGGTCAGGCTGAGCCGCGCGGAGCCGCCCCCAAAGAGCCGGGTAAAGTTCTCCTGGAACTGGCGCTGAACCGCCTCGAAGGTGCGGTGAAACTCGCGCCGCATCACATCGTCGAGCTCGCCCAGCACCTGCCACAGCCGCTGCTCCGCCTCTCCCAGGTCCGCTACCTGCCCCGTCAAGAAGGCGTGCCGGTCGCGAACCTCGCCGTACTCCGCGAGGGCGCTCGGATTCACGGGACCCAGCCGCTTGATCTGCCCGCGAAGCTGCTGCATCTCCTCTTCCAGGCCCGGCGGGAGCACGGAGAGCACCGGCAGCGTGGATACCAGCTCAGTCAGCGGAAGCGGAGGTTGGTCTGGCTGGTCGCCCATCGGCTCCATGTCGACAAGCCCAAAGTCGTCCATCACCTGCCGCCGCAGGCGCAGCCTTTCCTCGTCGGCCCGGCTCAGGGCCAGTTGGGCCTCCGAATGCCGGTTCTCAGCCTCGCGGAGCCGCAGGCGGGCGGTCGACTCGGTCGCCGAGAGCCGGTCATGGTCCGCCTCAATCTGCGCAACCTCCGCCTCTGCCGGTGCCGTCTTCTGCGCCAGCGCGGCAAGCCAGGCATCGATCACCTCGCGCCGCGACGTCTTCTCCCGGACCGCTTGGGCGAGCGAGGCCCTTTCCTCGCGCAACACCGTGAGCCGTTGGCTCCTCTCTTGCACGGCTGCCAGGAGCTCCTGGTGCCGCTCGCGCAGGCTCTCGACCGTCGACTGGCGGTGCTCACTGTTGCGACGGGCAACGGCAGCCGCGCTCCGTGCGTCGGCGAGCACCAGGTAGAGGGCGTCCCCGCGCAGGGCGTCCAGCTTCTCTCGCAGGGCGGCTAGGGTCGCTTCGCCCGATCGCATCTCGTCCGCGAGTCTCGACAGCTCGCCGGCGAGAGTGGTTTCTTGAGCGCCCAGGTCGCGCCGGCGAGCTTCGGCCTGCTCCCGGAGCTGTTGGCTCCATCCGAGCTGCTGCTCACACCGATCCTTCTGCCGGCCTACGCGTGACGCCTCGGCATCCGCCGCTGTTTCAGCCTGAGCCGTCTTCAGGCGACTGGCTTCGACTGTGGCGATCCGCTCACGGATGACCTTCTCGGCGCCGCTCGCCCTCTCCAGCGCCGCCGAGATCGAGGCAACTCGGTCGCGCGCCTCGCCCAGCCGCGCCGGGAGGTCGCGCCACTCTCGCTCCCGCGCCAGCGCCCAGCTCTGCTGGGTGCCCTTTCCCAGGCCCCCGGTCACCGACCCGCTCGAGCGCAGCACCTCGCCGCCGATCGTGACGATCTGGAACCCTCCCTGGAGCCGGTCGAAGGCCCGCCTCGCCGTCTTCAGGTCAAGCACCACCAGGGTCCTGGCGAGCAACATCTCCACCACGCGCTCGAGCCTCGCGTCGGCTTGGACGAGGTCGACGGCGCACCCAACCACGCCCTCTAGGTGCGGCACCTCGATCTCGGACGAAGGGCGCACCGTGTCCAGCGGCAGGAATGTGGCCCTGCCCCTGTTACCTTCTCGCAGATACGCAATCGCTGCTTCGGCGCTGGACCACGATTCGACGACCAGGTCCTGGAGATGGCCTCCCAGAGCCACCTCCAGGGCGACCTCGTACTGCTCCGGCACCCGGATCAGCTGTGCCACAGTTCCCAGAATCCCTTCCAGGCCGGGCGACGCTCTCCGCCCTTTGTCGGACGATGGCCGTTGCCCCGCGGATGCCTCCAGCACGGCACGCACGCCGGCATGCAGCCCTTCCCCCTCTCGGCGCTGCCTGCCGAGTGCCTCCTGGCGCTCCTGCGCTTGCTGAACTGCGATCTGAGCTCTCGACAGCGCAGCGCGCTGCTCGCCCAGCTCCTCTTGCGCGGCAGCGAGGCTAGCCTGCAGCTCGGCGGCCTCTGCGTGCAGCTGCTCCCGCGAGCTTGCGAGGCGGCTGCGCTCTTGGGATATCGCCTCGAGCTGCCCGGCAAGTCCAGACAGATCCGCTCCCAGCGTCTCGGTAGCCTCCGCGTGCTTTGCAGCCTGCTGAGTTGCCTCACCATGCTGCTCCTGCACCTGAGCCAACCGGATCCGGCGCTCAGCCTCCTCCACACTACGGCCCAAGACTGCCGCCTGGGCATCCGCGATGGCGCGCGCGACCTCTTCGCGCTCGGCCTCGTGCCCCTCCAGCTCCCTTTGAGCTAGGTCGAGCTGCGCCAGCTTCTCGGCAAGGGTACCCTTGCTCTCCTCCAGGGCCTGCTCCGCCGCTTCCGCCTTGAGCGCCGAATCGCCGGCCCGTGTCCCCAGGGTCGCAATCTCCGATTCCAGCTCGGTTTCCTGGATGCCGAGGAGCCTTGCGCGCTCCTGCCAGACGGCCAGATCGCGCTGTACCTGCTCCATCTGCCGGTGTAGGTCGCTGCTCTCGCGGTGCCAGCCGCCGAGCAGATCCCGAAGCTTCGACTGCCGCACACGGAGCTCCGACATGTCCGCCTGCACCTGCAAGAGCGCTTCGCGCTCCCGGTTGGCTTGCACCTCGCGCTGCTCGGCCGTTTCTCGGCACTGCTCGAGGTCGACCTGGGCCTGGTGCCAGCGGTAGCCATACCACAACCGCTGCAGCCCATGCAGCTCCTGCTCCAGCGTCCCACGCGTGCGGGCCCGCTCTGCTTCTTTCTCGAGCCGCTGAAGGCGCGGGGAAATCTCGGCAATGATGTCCTGCACACGCACCAGGTTCGCCTTCGTCTCGTCGAGGCGGCCCAGCGTCTCCGTTCGCTTAGCCCTGTGAATCGCGGTACCTGCCGCCTCCTCAAAGAGGGCCCGCCGGTCGTCCGGGCGCAGACTCAGTACCGCATCCACGACACCCTGCCCGATCACGGTGTAGGTCCGCTGCGCCAGGCCCGACTTGGCCAACAACTCGACAATGTCGGTCAGGCGCACACGCCTGCCGTTGATCAGGTACTCGTTTTCGCCGGAGCGATAGGCGCGTCGGGTGAGTGCCACTTCGCCAAAGTCAATGGGCAGCCAGCCGTCCGAGTTGTCAAAGGCAAGTGTCGCAGACGCCATCCCGAGCCGCGCGCGCTGGGCACTGCCCGAGAAGATCATGTCTTCGGTGCGCTTTCCGCGCAGAGCACGAAAGCTCTGCTCGCCCAGCACCCAGCGGATGGCGTCGGCGATGTTGCTCTTGCCGCTGCCATTGGGCCCGATGATCGCAGTGATCCCGCCGTCGAACAAGAAACTCGTTCGGGAGGCAAACGTCTTGTAGCCCTGCAGCTCGAGGTGTTTGAGTCGCATTTGGTCGGTCGTCTTTCCGCTGAACCGATCCAGTATAGCGTTTCCGCGCCGAAAGTCAACGTCAGTCGCGCCGGGAGCGCGCAGTCTCGCCGACCCTCGCCCGCTTGCGCGCACACTTCACATCCTGTAGAATCCTCGGCAGGGAGGTACCCATGCCCGAGCTTCCAGAGATCGCTGTGCTCGCCCGAGACATGGACCGCGACCTGGCACGCAGAGAGATTGCGGCGGTGGAAGTGCTCCAGCCCAAGTGCCTGAACGTGCCCCCCGCAGAGTTCGAGTCGCGTCTGAAGGGTGCGAGCATCACCCGCGTCCACGCCCACGGCAAGTGGCTCAAGCTTGAGACGTCGCGCACTTGGCTCTTCATCAACCTCGGCATGGGAGGCGAGGTCCTCCTGGTCGACCGCACGCGCCTGCCCGAGCACTGGCGGCTGGCATTCGACCTGTCCGATGGAGCGTGCCTGGTGGTGAACTTTTGGTGGTTCGGCTATGTCCACGTTTCCCCGGACCCAGCCGACCACCCCATGGTCGGACGGCTTGGCCCGCATGCCATCGACGTGACCCTGCCTCAGTTCGAGGCACTTCTCCGAGGGCGCCGAGGGTCAATCAAGGCATTCCTCCTTGACCAGGGCAACATCGCGGGCATCGGGAACGTCTACGTCCAGGACCCTCTCTTCATGGCGCGCCTCCATCCCCTGCGGGGAATCGCGACGTTGTCCTCCGAGGAGATCGCGGCGCTGTGGCACGCCCTGCGAACCACGCTCCAGCAGAGCATCGACCTGGGCGGCGCCGCCTTTGAGGTCAACTTGCACGGCGAGCATGGACGGTGGGGCCGGGAGCATTTTCTCGTGGCCTACCGCGAGGGAAAGCCCTGTCCCGTCTGCGCCACGCCCCTTGAGAAGATCCGCACCGGCAGCACGGCCGGCTACATCTGCCCGGCCTGCCAGCGCCTCCCCGCGTGACGGAGGGGACGCGCCGTCACCGATTGCCTGCAGCCGAACACGTGCAGGCCCACCCACGTGGAGATACAACCGATGGATAGCCAGGAACGCGCCCTAGAGCTCCGCGAGCTGCTGCAATACCACAGCTATCGCTACCATGTCCTTGATGACCCGCTCATCAGCGACAGCGCCTACGATGCACTCTATCGCGAGCTTCAGGAGCTCGAAGCCAGGGAACCGGACCTCATAGCGCCCGACTCGCCGACCCAGCGGGTCGGCGGTCAGTTGAGCGAAGAGTTCGCCAGCGTGGTGCACCCCCAGCCCATGCTGAGCCTCTCCAACGGCTTCAGCCCGGAGGCGATTCGTGCCTGGCGCGAGCGTGTCGTCCGGCTCCTGCCGGCGGGCCACCCGGAGCCTGCCTATGTCGCCGAGCCCAAGATCGACGGGCTCACTGTCGTGCTGCACTACTCAGGGGGCGTTTTCTCGCTCGGCGCCACGCGCGGCGACGGCGTACGCGGAGAGGACATCACTGCGAACCTGCGCACACTGCGGACGCTGCCGCTGCGCATCCCGGTGCACGGAGATGAACCCCCGCCGGAGCGCCTCGTCGTCCGCGGCGAGGCCTACATGCCCATCGATGCCTTCGAGGCCTTCAACCGGGAACAGACTGCCGCCGGCAAAAAGACCTACGCCAACCCGCGCAACACGGCGGCCGGCAGCCTCCGGGTGCTCGACCCGTCCATCACCGCCTCCCGACCCCTCAAGCTCTTCTGCTACCAAGTGATTGACGTGCAGAACGGCCCGGCGATCTCGACGCAATGGCAGGCACTCGCGTACCTGGCTCGGATGGGCTTCCCCGTCAGCGACGAGAACCGCCGCTTTGCCGACTTTGAGGCGCTGGTGGATCACTGCGTGGCCTGGGAGCAGGTCCGTGAGACGCTCAACTTTGAGGCGGACGGCTTGGTGATCAAGATTGACGAAATCGCCGTCCAGCAGCGGCTGGGTGCGGTCGGCAACGCACCGCGGTGGGCCCTCGCTTACAAGTACCCTCCCAAGGAGGCCACGACGCGCCTGAAGCGGATCGTGGTCAACGTCGGCCGCACAGGCGCGCTCACCCCGGCCGCCGAGCTAGAGCCGGTGCGCCTTGGCGGCGTCACGGTGAGCAGTGCCACCCTGCACAATGCCGAGTACGTGGCTGAGCACGACATCCGCGAAGGCGACATGGTGGTCCTCAAGCGTGCCGGCGAAGTGATCCCCCAGGTGCTGCGGCCCGTCCTGGAGCTTCGCCCGCCCGACACGCAGCGCTGGTCCATGCCGGACCGGTGCCCGGCCTGTTCCGAGCCGGTGGAGCACCCCGAGGGCGAGGTCGCCTACTACTGCGTGAACAGCGCCTGCCCGGCCCAGCTGGTGCGCGCCGTGGAGCACTTTGTGAGCCGGGGAGCCATGGATATCGAGGGCTTTGGCTTCCGCCAGGCTGAGCTCTTTGTCGAGCGGGGACTGGTTCGCGACGTTGCCGACATCTATGCCCTGACCGGCGAGCAGCTCAGCAGCCTGGAGGGCTTTGCCGAGAGAAGGATAGCCAACCTGCTCGCCGCGGTCGCCCAGAGCAAGCAGCAGCCGCCCGCCCGGCTCTTGACGGCCCTTGGCATCCGCGGTGTCGGATCGACGGTCGCCGAGACGCTCATGCGCCACTACCGGTCGCTCGATGCCCTCGCTTCGGCCTCACACGACGATCTTCAGCAGATCCCCGGCATCGGCCCGGCCCTCGCCACGAGCATCGTGGAGTTCTTCTCCCGCGCCCCAAATCGCCTCGTGCTAGGCAAGCTGAAAGCTGCCGGCGTGCAGTGGGAGTCAGCGGCCGAAGGGCGGGCAGGGCCTCAGCCGCTCGCAGGACTCACCTTCGTGATCACCGGCACGCTGCCGACCCTGAGCCGCGAGCAGGCGGCTGCCTACATCCAGGATCACGGGGGCAAGGTCGCCGGCTCGGTCAGCCGCAACACGAGCTTCCTGGTCGCCGGCGACAAGGCAGGGAGCAAGCTAGCCGCCGCCGAGAAGCTGGGCGTCCCGGTCATCGACGAGAGCGCGCTGCGCCGCATGGCAGAGACCACGCCCAACCGCCTGTAGAACCGCTGCGCGTGGGCGTGATCCTTTCGCAGGCCAGGTCTCGACTCCTGCCCCCCACCCCGTGCGCAGGTTGACAATTGGCGCACGCTGTGCTACTGTCTGCCTTGCTCGACCGCAATATTCATGGATGAGAGCGATTCTGTCGACTAACCTGACCGGCATATCGGAACAGGCAACGCTGCACGAGGCATCCGGGCCGCTCCTCTGGAGCGGCTTGTTGCGTTATGGAATCTGATTCCTCCGGCCTTCAGGCGGAGCCGCCCGGCATGCCCGCGCCCGCCAAACGCGTCCTCGTGACGGGCGCCAACGGTTTCGTTGGATCGCACCTCGTCGAGGAGCTCCTGCACCGTGGATATGCGGTGCGTTGCCTCGTCAGGCCGACCAGCGACCTCACCTTCATCCGCACCCTCCCCGTCGAATGGGCCACCGGCGACCTGCGCGAAAGCGACAGCTTGAGCGCTGCTTGCCGTGGGGTGCAGGCCGTCTGCCACTGCGCGGCGATCACCCGCGCCGTGGACGAAGCCACCTTCTTCCGGGTCAACACGGAGGCCACCCAGGCACTGGCCGAGGCCTGCCGGCGCTCTGCGCCCGGCATCTCGCGCTTCCTTTTCCTGTCGAGCGTCGCCGCCGCCGGGCCCGCTCCCAGCCGGGACAAACCCATCGGCGAGTCGGACGCGCCGCACCCCATCACCTGGTACGGCAAGAGCAAGCTCGCGGCCGAGCAAGCCCTCCTCTCCATGTCGGGCGAGCTTCCCATCACCATCGTGCGCCCTGGTCCCATCTTCGGCCCCCGCGACCGCGACATCCTGGCCTACTTCCGCTGGGTAGCCCGCGGAATCGCTCTCCAGGCAGGCCGCGAAGCGCGTTGGGCTAGCTTCACCTACATCCAGGACGTGGTATCCCTGATCGTGCAAGCGCTGGAGAGCGACCTCGCGCGAGGCCGCACGTACAACGCGGTGTGCTACGACCACACGCACCAGGAATTCGCCCACCTGATCTCCCAAGCGCTCGGCCGGAGAGCCCTTCACGTTTCCTTGCCCAGGGCCATGCTGGCGCCGATCGGCTTCTGCTACGACCTCCAGGGGCGCTTAACCGGCCAGCCCGGCTTGCTCAACAGCCAGAAGGTCCTCGACATGAAAGAGCGCTACAACCTCTACTCGGGCGCCAGGGCCACTGCGGAGCTTGGCTTCCGGCCAAAGCTCGACTTTGCGCAAGCGGTGGCCGAGACCGCCCGTTGGTACAGGAACCATGGTTGGCTCTAGCACGGCACCTGCCGGCGGTCCCCTACCGGAGGTCGGCGCACAGGGCACTCTCCTCGTCGTCCGCTACGGCGAAATCGGCCTCAAGGGGCACAACCGCCGCTACTTCTTCGCCAAGCTGCGCCGCAACGTGCGCCGCTGCCTCCGCGAGGAGGGAATCCCTGGCACGGTCTGGCAGGAGGGCCAGCGCATCTTTGTCGAGACGAGCTGGGAAGAAGCCGCCCTCGACGCACTGCGGCGGGTCTTTGGCGTGGTTTCTGTCAGCCCGGTGCGAAGGGTTCCGGCGGCCCTCGACGATCTGGAGCGCGAAGCCGTGTCCATGGCACGCCGGGCCGGCCTCAATGCCGGCTCTTCGTTCTGCGTGCGTGCCCGCCGCGGCGACAAGTCCTTCCCGCTCACCTCTCCCGAGATCGGCAGGGAGGTGGGCGCCGCCGTTGTAGACGCGACCGGGGCCCAAGTGCGCTTTGACCCCACCGTCGACCTGGAAATCGCAGTCGAGGTCCGGCGGGACTATGCGCTCCTCTCGGGCCAGACGCTGCCCGGGCCGGGTGGAATGCCGGTCGGCAGCGCAGGCCGTGTCGTGGCGCTCCTCTCGACGGGCATCGACTCGCCGGTCGCGATCTGGCTGATGATGAAGCGCGGCTGTTCCGTCATCCCAGTGCACTTTGCCACCGGCGTCGCTCCGGCCCCGCAGCTCGGCTCTCTCCTGGCCGCCCTCCAGCGCTATTCCCACGGCTGGACGCTCAAGCCCGTCATCCTGCCCCATGCCGACCTGCTCGGCCCTGTCCTTCCTCGCTTGAGGGAGCTCCACGCGCAGCGGTGGACCTGTCTCGTCTGCAAGCGGCTCATGTTGCTCAAGGCGGCCGAGGTCGCGAGAGAGGCCGGCGCTTCGGCCATCGTCACCGGCGACTCGCTTGGCCAGGTAGCCAGCCAAACGCTCGCCAGCCTGGAGGCCGTCTCCGCGGGCATCGCCAAGCCCATCCTCCGGCCGCTGATCGGCTATGACAAGACCGAGATCATGGCCATGGCACGCCGGATCGGCACCTACGACTTCTCCGTCGAGGAAGGGTTGGGTTGTCAGTTCCTGCCCACCAACCCGGTCACGCAGGGCAAGGTATCCCAGCTGCATGAGCTGTTCGATACGCTCTGTCCGGTCGCCGAGACCCCGGTCGGAGGAGGGTGCTAGCCATGCGCCCCTGGGTTCGGCGCAAGATCTGGCTTGCCGTCCTCGCCTTCGCCAATCTCGTGGTGTGGGGTGCCGCTGCCTACTCCGTGTCCCTGGTCGCAAGCGACCGGTTGGATCTCGGGATCGAGTCCTCGGTCCGCGAGGTGCAAACCACGGCGATAGCGGCGTGGAATGCCAGTCGGCCGGGGGCCTCTGCCTCCGGCGCCGGCTCCACCGGCGGCGACATCTCCGGCCCCCAGGCGCAGCCGGACGGCTCCGTGCTGCCTGCCGGACAGGCCGCCTTGGTGCCGCGGCCCGCTACGCCCCTACCGCAGGCCACAACCGCGGCTGCCGAGGCCGGGGAGGCACTGCCGGTCGAGTCTGCCGCGGCGCTTTCGCCCGAGTCCATAGCACTCGAGCCCGGATCGGCGCTCGCCCCCGGTGCGACCGGGGCATCGGCGGCGTCCACTGCACCGATCACGACACCCCTGATCCTGGCCGATCCACCCTTCCACGATCTCACGGCCCTTGATCGGGAGCTCGCGACCTCCGCTGCCGGGCGCACCGTGCAGATCCGCTACCTGGAAGCCTCGCTCCAGAAGGAGGTCGGGCTGCTCTTGGAGGGCAGGAGCGACCTACCCTATCAGAACGTCCAGCTCGAGTTGCGCGGAGGGCAGCTTGTGGTCCTGGGCGACCTGGTCTTGCTTGGCGTGCCCCTCCACGCCCAAGTCAAGGGCACGCTGGTCGCCTCTGATTGCCGGCCGTCGGTCGCCGTAAGCAGCGTCAAGATCGGCTGGCTCTTCACGCCCGTCGTCGTCCGAAACCAGGTCGAAAGCCTGATAGGCCAGGTCCTGGAGTGGTATCCCGAAGGGTATCCCTTGTGCATCGATCGCATCGTCACGCAGGAGGACCGCGTGACGCTCTACGGCCACCGGCGTTGAGGTGCTCTCCGCTCCATCGCACGCGGCCTCGCCCCGTCTGCGGAGTCTAGCCCCCATGCTGGCAGTCGTCTATGATGGCACACAACTTCAGGTGAGCGAGCGATCCGTCCCAGAGCTGCGGGACGGCGAAGCGCTCGTGCGGCCGACCCTGGTCGGCATCTGCAACACCGACCTAGAGATCCTGCGGGGCTATGCGAACTTCTCGGGCATCCTCGGGCACGAGTTCGTCGGCGTCGTGGAGCGGTGTACCGACCCTGCATTCGCCGGGCAGAGGGTGGTCGGCGAGATCAACATCACGTGCGGCAAGTGCGACATGTGCCGGATCGGCCGCAGGGAGCACTGCCTCCGCCGGTCTGCCCTCGGCATCCGGGGCCGGGATGGCGCGCTGGCCGAGTACGTCGCCCTGCCGGTGACCAACCTGCACCTGGTGCCTCGATCCGTGCCGGACGACGCGGCCGTCTTTGCCGAGCCCCTGGCTGCCGCCTGCAAGATTCTCGAGCAGGTGCACGTCCACCCTCTCAGCCGGGTCGTCGTGCTCGGCGACGGCAAGCTCGGGCTCCTGGTCGCGCAGGTCCTTGCCCTGACCGGGGCCGACCTGATCGTCGCCGGCCGTCACGAGGACAAGCTCGCCATCCTCTCCCGCCGCGGTATCGCCACGACGGCAGGCGACCCCCTCTACTACTCGGGCGCCGACCTGGTCGTCGAATGCACGGGCCGCGCGGAAGGCTTTCACACTGCACTGGAGCTCGTTCGCCCCGGCGGGACCCTCGTGCTGAAGAGCACCTATCACGGCCAGATCCAGGCCGATCTCTCCAGGCTGGTGGTCGACGAGATCACGGTCGTCGGCTCGCGCTGCGGGCCCTTCGCCACCGCCCTCCGCTATCTCGAGATGGGCCTCGTCGAAGTCGTCCCCCTCATCGCCGCGCGCTACCGCCTTGCAGACGCGGCCGAGGCCTTCCACCATGCCGCCCTACCCGGCACCCTCAAGGTCCTGGTCCACCCCTGACACCAACACCCGCCGCCGTAGTCTGGCGACCGTGCCCGTCCGGCCTTCCGTGGCGTTGAGCCTCGTGTCCGCGGATGGGCGAGCGTCTCCGAACGAGCCCATGTGGGTACGGAGCCTCGCTGCCCGTTCCTGCCCCAACAGCCGGCAGAGCCGCTAGTTGACAAGCGGCTCCGATCATGCTATAAGCGTTCCGTCGGGTGGCCCGGCACAGGGAGCCGTCTCCCAGATGCGCCGCCCACCCGCATGATGCCGCCATGTATGCGTTACTGATCTGCCAGAACCCTGACGAGCGCGCGTTCCTGTCCCTCGTCCTCCAGCGAGCCGGCTTGGCGGTCACCACAGCCGGCACGCTCGAGCGTGCGCTCGACACGTGGCAGGAACGGCCTGCCGACATCATCCTGATCACCTCCGCAGGCGATCCACTCGACGAGGCCCGCCGGATCCGGGCCGAGACGAGTGTCCCACTGATACAGCTGGTGGAGGGAAGCAGCGAGGCGACCTGCGCGCAGGCCCTCGAGCTCGGTGCGGACCTTGTCGTCGCCCGGCCCTTCGGGGTGCGGCTCCTGGTTGCGCAGGTCAAAGCCCTCATGCGCCGTGCGCGCAACGTTCCCCTGGTCGAGCTGCCCACACTCAGCGTCTCGGGGCTCACCCTCGACCCTTCCACTCGCTCGGTCGCCGTTGAAGGCCTTGCGCCGCGGAGGCTGACCCACCTCGAGTTTCGCCTGCTCTATGACCTGATGATCCACCGCGCCCAGATCCTTTCGCCTGAGGTCATCGTGGAGCGGGTGTGGGGCTACAGCGGCCAGGGAGACCGGGACCTGGTGCGCGGGCTCGTGAGCCGGTTGCGCGCCAAGGTCGAGCCCGAGCCCCGCAACCCTCGCTATATCCGCACCGAGCCGGGCGTCGGCTATTCCTTCGACCCCGAAGAGACGCCGGTCCCCTAGCCCATGAAGCCCCGTCAGACCGCAATGCAGAAGGCAGTCCGCCGCACCCGCCGGCTCCAAGCCGTGCTGCTCGTCCTGAGCCTGCTCGCTGCCTTCATTTCGGCATGCGGTACGGCTGCCCCGGCGCCCGCCGCCGGCGACCCGGCCGCGCTGACCGCAGCGCCGCTCGCCTCTGGCGAAAAGCTGCGCGTCGTCGCCACGACGAGCATCGTCGGGGATGTCGTGGGGCGCATCGGCGGTGGCGCCGTCGAGCTGCACACGCTGATGGACCTCGGCACCGACCCCCACACCTACGTGGCCACGCCGTCCGACCTGGCAAGGGTGCACGACGCCCACCTGCTCTTTTCCAACGGGGCGGGGCTGGAAGAAGGCATGGCCGAGCTTCCGCTCGGCTCTGCCGCGGCGTTCCACATCCGGCTCTCCGACAGCCTCGCGCTTCCAGCCTCGGCGTTGGGGGATCAGCGGCAGGCACCCGAGACGGATCCGCACGTCTGGCTCGACGTCCAGAATGTCCTCGCCTGGACCCAGGCCGTGAGCCAGGCCCTGTGCGCCGCCGACCCGGGCAACTGCGACACCTACGGCGCCAACGCGGCGGCCTACCGGGCAGAGCTGGAGGCACTCGACGCCTGGATAGTCGACCAGGTGGCGCCCATTCCCGCCGAGCAGCGCCGGATCGTGACCAACCACGAGACCCTGGCCTACTTTGCCCGGCGCTACGGCTTCCAGATCGTCGGGGCCGTCTATCCCCTCAGCCCATCCGCAGAGCCATCAGCCCAGGACCTGGCTGCGCTGGAGGAGGCCATCCGGTCCTATTCCCTTTCCGTCCTCTTCACCGAGGGCACGGTCAGCCCCGTGCTGGCCGAGCAAGTCGCCCGCGACACCGGCGTGCGCCTCGTGCCCCTCTACACCGAGTCCCTGGGCCCGGACGGAAGCGGCGCCGAGACCTACCAAGACCTGATGCGCTACAATGTCCAGGCAATCCTGGCAGCAAATGACAACTGACAAGCAGCAGGTGTCAAGAAACCTGCGTCAAGCGATAGGCGTCAAGGAGCAATGGCCGATCGCCACTGGTGCATCGTGCATTCTGCCCCGTGACTCGCGCAGGGTGAACCCCAGATGACGGCACCCGGAGACGGCGTCACACACCCTCAGCCCGGCCTCGTCCTCGCGGTGCGGGAGCTCACCGTCGGCTACAACGGCGCCCACGCGCTGGAGGGCGTGACACTCGACGTCTACGAAGGGGAGCGAGTGGCCGTCGTCGGTCCCAACGGAGCCGGCAAGTCCACCCTCCTCAAGGCGCTGGTCGGCATGCTCCGGCCACAAGCCGGCACGATCCACCGCGCCAAGTCGGCCGAAATCGGCTTTGTCGCGCAGCGGGCCAGCGTGGACTGGAGCTTCCCGGTCACCGTGTACGATGCCGTCCTGATGGGCCGCATCGGCAAGATGGGATGGCTGCGCTGGCAGCGCCCGCGGGACCGCGAGATCGCCCGGCGCAGCCTGGCCGAGGTCGGAATGCTCGACCTGGCCGATACCCAGATCGGAGAGCTTTCGGGCGGGCAGCAGCAGCGCGTCTTTGTCGCGCGCGCCCTCGCCCAGGAGGCCAATGTCCTGCTGATGGACGAACCCTTCGCAGGCGTCGACGCACCGTCTCAGGAGGCAATCCTCGCCATCCTAGACGACCTCCGTCGCCGGCGAGTGACGGTGCTCCTCTCCACCCACGACCTCAATCTCGCCGTCGACCGCTTCGACCGCTTGGCGCTCCTGAATCGCCGCCTCATCGGCTACGGGCCGCCCCGGCAGCTGATCAACCCCGAGATCCTCGCCGAGGCCTACGGTGGCAAGGCACTCTGGCGCGGCGATGACTATGCGATGGTCATGGGCGACATCGGCTGCTGCGACGCAGAGGGGCACGTCCATGAGTGAGCTCTGGGCAATCATCGAGCAGCCCCTCCACTACCCCTTCATGCTGCGCGGCCTGCTTGCCTCCGTCATGGTCGGCACGTTATGTGCAGTCGTCGGCTCGTTCGTCGTGCTGCGCGGAATGGCCTTTTTCGGCGATGCCCTCGCCCACGCCATCCTTCCCGGCGTTGCCGTCGCCTATCTCCTCGGTGCCAACCTCTTCTGGGGGGCGCTGGCCATGGCCTTGCTGACCGCCGTCGGCATCGGCTACCTCAGCCGGCGCGGCCAGGTCAAAGAGGACACCGCCATCGGCGTCATCTTCGCCGCCTGCTTCGCCCTGGGCGTGGCGCTCCTGTCGACCGTACGGAGCTATACCGTCGATCTGACGCACATCCTGTTTGGCAACGTGCTGGGCGTCTCCGGCCAGGATGTCTGGCTGACGGCTGCGCTGGGCGGCATCATCCTGGTCGCCGTGGTCCTGCTGTACAAAGAGCTCCTGGTCATCTCCTTCGACACCGTGCTTGCCGCTACGCTGCACCTCCCGCTGGTGCTGCTCAACTATCTGCTGCTGATCCTCATCGCCCTCACCGTGGTCGTATCGCTGCAGACGGTGGGCGTGGCCCTGATGGTAGCGATGCTCGTGACGCCCGCCGCGACCGCCTATCTCCTGACACGGCGCCTTTGGCAGATGATGATCGTGGGCGCCGCCGTCGGGGCGGCCAGCTCGGTCATCGGCCTCTACCTCTCCTTCTACGTCAACATCGCCTCGGGCGCGGCCGTCGTGCTCGTCTGCACCGGCTTCTTCATCCTGGCGTTCCTCTTCTCCCCATCCCGCGGCGTACTCGCCTCGCGGATGCGCCGCCGGGGACGGTCGTGATGCAGAGGACCGTGCGCGTCCTGGCCCTCGCCGGCGGACTATGCGCCCTCCTCTGCGGCGTGCTCGCCGGCCTGGGTGGCCTCGCGGCTGCCCTGCTGGCAGCCGAGGAGACCCGGGCGCTGCTCACGCTCATGGCGAGCTCCATTGCGGCGCTGGGCATCGTCCTGGGCGGCGCGCTGGCGTGGCAGGGCTACCAGTCGCTCCAGGGCCGGCCTTCCCGGCCCTGGCTTCCCCGCAGCCTCTGGATCGGCCTGCTGCTCCTTGCAGGAGCCATCGCCACCGGCGCGTGGGCAGCGAAGACGCCCCCTCTCGACACGTTCCTGCTGCCGGCCGCGCACGTCCTGGCGACGGCCCTGCCTCCGGCGCTCCTCCTCGCGCTGCTGGCCCGCGCCCTCGGCGGCCGTGTGCCGCTCCGCCACGCCGTCGCGCAGGCCGGCAGCGGTGCCTTCCTCTCGGTCTTCCTCGCCATGCTCACCGAGACGCTCCTCCTCGTCGGCCTGCTCGTGGTGGGCGCGGCCGTCCTTACTCTGCTGCCCGGCGGGCAGGCGTGGCTGGAGGGGCTCGCTCAAGCGCTCGAGTCTGCCAGGGCGGCGCAGGACGCGAGCAGCCTGGCCGGGCTTGCGCGATCGCCCTGGTTCTGGGCCGCCGCGCTGGCGGTGACCGCTGTGGCAACCCCGGTCATCGAGGAATCGGTCAAGACGGTTGGCGTGGGCCTCATGCTCTACCGCAGGCCGGCACGCGATGAGGCCTTCCTGTGGGGCGCCGCCTGCGGTGCCGGCTTTGCCATGGCCGAGTCGGCGCTCAACTCGCTCCTCGGGCTCCAGAACTGGGCAGCCGCCGTTCTCCTGCGCATTCCCGCCGGCCTGATGCACACCTTCACCGGCGCACTGATGGGCCTCGCCTGGCATGCCGCCTTCGTCGAGCGGCGCGGGGGGCGGACAGTGGCGCTCTTCCTGCTCTGCGTCTCGATCCACGGCGCCTGGAACGCGCTCGCTATTGGCTCCGGGCTCCTATCGATCGGGCAGCCTTCGACCGGCGGCTTCTCCGGCAGCGCCCCGCCAGTCGTGGTCCTGCTTGGAACCGCGCTGCTGGCCTTGGCCGGTGGAGTGGCCGTCGCTTTTGCGGTTGTTACACGAAGGGTGCGATACTCCCCGCCTCCCTTCCAGGCATCGCCACGCATCCTGCCGCTCGGGCCGGCCGAGCCCCCGGTGCAGCTCGAAGAGCCCGCGCCGGAGGAGTCGCGTCCCGCGGACGCAGGGACATGACCGCGCGCGCCGAGAGCGACGAGAAGTACCTCCTCGACATCGTCGCGCGCATCCTCGCCGAGCCAGACTACTCTTGGCAGCACCGCTTTCCGGCGCTCCTGGGCGACCCGGGGCGCGATGGCAAGCCGCGGACCCTTCCCGTGGACGGGTACTTTCCTCGGCACCGCCTCATCGTCGAATACTGGGAGAGGCAGCATTCGGCGCCGGTGGGCATCATGGACGAGGGCGAGAGCGTGAGCGGCGTGTCCCGGGGCCACCAGCGCCGGCTCTACGACGCCCGCCGGCAGGCGTTCGCCGATGCCCATGGGCTGCGGCTGGTCATCCTCGACTATCGGGGCTTCGAGACAGGACACCAGGGCCGGCTGCGGCGCGACCCGGCACGAGACGAGGCCATTGTGGCCGAGGCGCTGCGCTTCGCCGGCGCCCTCGACGAGCCCGCCCGCGAGCCGGTCGACATGGCGCGCTACGTGGAGGAGGCGCGTCAGGGCTGCTTCATCTGCCGGCTGGCGCAGGCCGACCCGTCCCTCCCGCCCCACCAGGTCGTCTGGCGCGACTCGCACGCGATTGCCTTCCTCGACCGCTTTCCTGCCGCCTTTGGCCACACGCTGGTGGCTCCGGTGCGGCATGCCGAGCAGGTGACCGGCGAGTTCACCCTCAACGACTACCTCTCCCTACAGCGCGTTGTGCATGCGGTGGCGGAGGCCGTCCGGCTCGCCCTGATGCCGGAACGGGTATACGTCCTGTCGCTGGGCAGCCAGTCGCTCAACGCGCACGTGCACTGGCACATCGTCCCCTGCCCGCCCGGCCTGCCCCTGGAAGAGCAACAGACGGTCCTCCTGGAGCGCAGGTCCGGCGCCGTTCGCCTCTCGCCCGAGGAGGGCGAGGCCCTTGCCCGCCGCCTCCGCGAGCGCCTCCCGGCCTGGATGCGGGAGCGGGCAACCGGGGTGTCGTAGACCTCACGCTCCTCGTGCCCTGCTCTCCGGGACGGCTCAAGTACCGCACCACACACGCCCCAAGCCAGGGCCTCAGGTGAGCATCGGGATATGCGGATGCCTCCCCTGCGCACGAGCGCAGGGCCCTGTCCCGGGGACGTTGCCCGCTCTTCGGATAGACGCCTAAGGTAGTCGCGGATGGACCAGTTTGGGTGAACATGCGTGGACCAGCTTGGGTGAACATGCGTGGACCAGCTTGGGTGAACATGCGTGGACCAGCTTGGGTGAACATGCGTGGACCAGCTTGGGTG
>DAOQVR010000001.1:0-201905 GCA_035341665.1 Anaerolineae bacterium | reverse complement strand
TTGGGTGAACATGCGTGGACCAGCTTGGGTGAACATGCGTGGACCAGCTTGGGTGCACATGCGTGGGCCACCTTGAGCCCTCTTCCCCTGCCGTGACCAGCCCATGCTTTCCGGGCGCAGCACTTCGAGCCAGCACCGAACGTCGACACCCACCCATCGAGGTCTGCCTATCCACTTCACGCACGAGTCACTGCCACATCGCCTGCCGTCTGTCGCCCTCCCGTTAGCGCCGGTCCCTGTAGGTTGGCCGGCTGGCCGCTCCGTGCTATACTGCCTCTTGCCCGAGCCCCGCCGGGCCCCCGGCTCCTTCCGGGAAGGCGGGCAACGCAGCGGGCGCTGTGAGGTGAACCGACATGCCGATCGCACGCACCCTCGACGAAGGCAGGGACCAGGTCGCCGCCCTGGTCGAGCGCTTTGGCCGCAACCTGGCCCACTACCGGCGTCCCGAGTACAAAGAGGCGCAGGTCCGCATCGAGTTCATCAACCCCTTCCTGGAGGCCCTCGGCTGGGACGTCGGCAACGTCTCCGGCTTTGGCGAGCAGTACAAGGACGTCATCCACGAGGACGCCCTCAAGGTCGGCGGCAAGGTCGAGGCGCCCGACTACTGCGTCCGCATCGGCCCCACCCGCAAGTTCTTCCTCGAGGCAAAGAAGCCTGCCGTGTCCGTCCGGACCGACGTCGGGCCGGCCTACCAGCTGCGCCGCTACGCCTGGAGCGCCAAGCTGCCCCTCAGCATCCTCACCGACTTTGAAGAGTTCTCCGTCTACGACTGCCTGCGGCGCCCCAGTCCAGGCGACACCGCTGCCGTGGGGCGCGTCACCGCCCTGACCTTTGACCAGTATGTCGACCGCTTCGCCGATCTCCACGCCGTCTTTGCCAAGGAGTCGGTGCTGCGCGGCTCCTTCGACCGCTACGCCGAGGACTCGCGGGCCAAACGGGGCACAGGCGAGGTCGACGCCGAGTTCCTGAAAGAGATCGAGGGCTGGCGCGAGGCGCTCGCCCGCAACCTCGCCCTGCGCAACGGCGGGCTCTCCGTCCACGAGCTCAACTTTGCCGTGCAGCACACCATCGACCGCATCCTCTTCCTGCGCATCGCCGAGGACCGCGGCATCGAGATCTACGGCCGGCTGCTGGCCCTCGCCGGCGGGCGCGACATCTACGCCCGGCTGGTGAGCGACCTCTTCCGCCAGGCCGACGAAAAGTACAACTCCGGCCTCTTCGACTTCGGGCGCGACCGCCTTTCGCCCAGCCTGAAGATCGACGACCGCGTCCTCAAGCCGATCCTGACCGGCCTCTACTACCCCGCCAGCCCCTACGAGTTCTCCGTGCTCCCGGTGGAGGTGCTGGGGCAGGTCTACGAGCAGTTCCTTGGCAAGGTCATCCGCCTGACCCCCGGGCACGTCGCCAAGGTGGAGGAAAAGCCCGAGGTGCGCAAGGCAGGCGGCGTCTACTACACGCCGGCCTACATCGTCGACTACATCGTGCGCCAGACCGTCGGCCGGCTGGTCGAGGGCAAGGGCCCGCGCGAGCTGCGCGACGCCCGCGGGCAGCACCCGCTCCGGGTCCTCGACCCTGCCTGCGGGTCGGGCTCCTTCCTGCTCGGCGCGTACCAGTTCCTGCTGGACCACTACCGCCGCTGGTACGAGGAGCACGACCCGGCGGAGCACGCGCGCGGCCGCGAGCCGGCGCTCTACCAGGGGGCGCAGGGCGACTGGCGGCTGACCACGGCCGAGAAAAAGCGCATCCTGCTCGACCACATCTACGGCGTGGACATCGACCGGCAGGCAGTGGAGGTGACCAAGCTGAGCCTGCTCTTGAAGGTGCTGGAAGGCGAGTCCGAGGAGACCGTCCGCAGCCAGCTCGCCTTCTGGCAGGAGCGCGCGCTGCCCGACCTCGGCAACAACTGCAAGTGCGGCAACTCGCTCATCGGCCCCGACTACTTCGAGGGGCGTCTTCTGCCCGACGACGAGGAGATGCGCCGAGTCAACCCGTTTGACTGGGAGAGCGAGTTCCCGGCGGTCTTTACCTCCCGGCCGCCTGTAGGGGCGGGCCTCGTGCCCGCCCAGGGTGACGGCGGCTTCGACGCCATCATCGGCAACCCGCCGTATGTCCGGCAGGAGACGCTGGGCGAGCCCTTCAAGGCCTACGCCGGCGCCCGGTACCAGTTGTACGCGGGCACGGCCGACCTGTATGTGTACTTCATCGAGCGCGCCATGCAGCTACTCCGGCCAGGTGGTTACTTCAGCTACATCGTCGCCAACAAGTGGATGCGCGCTGGGTACGGCAGACCGCTGCGGCGGTGGCTCAAAGACCAGCACATCGTCGAGATCGTTGACTTTGGGGACCTGCCTGTCTTCGAGACCGCCACCACCTACCCCTGCATCTTGGTTCTCCGAAGGCAGGCGCCTGAGTCGGTCTTCCAAGTAGCGAAGCTAAAGTCACTCGACTTCCTGGATCTGGAGCAAAGGGTCCGCGAGATAAGCTACCTGGTTGTGCGAGTGGGCTTGGATGACTCGGGCTGGTCGCTCTTGCCAGACAGCACCCAGGCCATCCTGGACGACATTCGCTCACGCGGCGTGCCGCTGGGCGAGTACGTAGGTACCAGAATCTACCGCGGCCTGCTCACGGGATTCAACGAGGCCTTCGTTATCGACGAATCCACGCGCGAGTCGCTAGTGCTCGAGGATCCGCGGAGCGCCGAGGTGATCAGACCGTTCTTGGCAGGGCGCGACGTGAGGCGCTATGCTCCTCCCGACTTGAGACGCTGTCTCATCGTCATGCCCAACGGCTGGACGCGCAGACAGGGTGCCAAGAAAGGCCGTGAATGGGAGTGGCTACAGCGCAACTACCCCGCCGTTGCCCGGCACCTTGCACCGTTCCAGGTAGCCGCCGAGAAGCGCTGGGACAAGGGCGAATTCTGGTGGGAGCTCCGGCCATGCGACTACTACGCGGAGTTTGAGCAACCCAAGGTGATTGCGCCTGCGATCGTCTCAAGGGCTACCTTCTCCCTAGATCTGGCTGGCCTCTACTCGAATGACAAAACCGCGATCATTAGGTGTGAGGACTACCTGTACGTGCTGGGCGTTCTCAATTCGGCTCTGACTACGCTATGGCTCTGCCAAAGTGCCTCTACTAAGCAAGGCGGCTACTTCGAGCAGAAGCCGGTCTACCTGGCCCAGATCCCTATCGCGCGCATTGACCCAATCGACCCCGCCGACGTCGCCCGCCACGACCGCGTGGTCGCCCTCGTCGAGCAGATGCTCGATCTCCACAAGAAGCTCGCCGCAGTCGGCATCCCCGAGGACCGCGCCCTCTACCAGCGCCAGATAGAGGCGACAGACCGCCAGATCGACGCCCTGGTGTACGAGCTGTATGGCCTGACGGAGGAGGAGATTGCGATCGCAGAGGGAGCGAGCGCCTGAGCCGCGCCCCCACCGGGACTACGGCCCTCGCAACCTTGGGCGCCAGAAAGAGCAGTTTCTTTGACCTTCGCAACCCGGAGATGGTCAAGTGGCTGAGCACCCGGGCACTGGATACATGAGCCAGAGGACTGGGTCAATTGCCCACGCAGTGTTGCGGGTTATGTCGAGCTAGGAACCTGTGCGGGCTACCCAGGCGAGATCATGCGGTGTGACGCCTGCAAACACTCGCCGGCGTGCCTCCGTGTAGTTGCCGTAGACCACAGTGAGCTGATTGGCAAGCGCCCGGCCTCTACCGGCCCGCTTTCCCGGATCGGCACCCGAATGGTCCCCTCAGTCACTTCAGCCAACGGTTTCACTTCCACGGTCAGGGCTCGATCTCCTCTATGGCTTCTAGTGGCGATACCACACTTGTCTTCAAGGCGGGGATGCCTCTAGCTCTCTTGAGCAGTCTGTCGTCACAGGTGCAGAATAGGCTCGCACCAGTGCGGGAGAGTCAGAGCCGCAAGTCGGAGACGCGCACTTCTGTCTGATCCACCTCGCGAGTGCGACCCGCGCCGTCAGATCAAGCCCGCTTTCTTGCCGGCGCCCAAGGCCATGAGTGCACCTGCACGCCGGCGATGGTGAACCTCCCGCAGGAAGCGGCTTCGGTCCACTGCTGGACCGTCTCGAGATCCACGCAGAGGTGCAGCGGGTGGGGCACGAGCGGCTCTCCGGCGACCAGCTGCGCGAGGCGTCGTCGGCCATCCGCGAGCGGGTGGAAAGGGAGCGCGAGCGGCTGGCGAGGCGCTCTCCCGGGACGCCGCTGATGACCAACGCGGACATGGGGCCGGCGGAGGTCCGCAGGTACTGCCCGCTGGACCAGACGGCGCGAGCGCTGCTGCGGGCGGCGATGCGACACCTTCATGGGTCCGTTCAGCCGCTGTGCTTCCTGCAGCACCTTGGCGTTTTGGCCTCGACTCGCTTTGACGCCGTATCGCAGCCCCACCCCCTCAAGAATGCGTTTTGCGCCAAGGATGGGCGGATGGACCTGGCCGCAGGTTTCTGCTACGATGCAGGGCAAGAGGCGCGGATGAATACACCTGTGGTCGGCAAGGTGATTGAGCAAGTGAGAGCTTTGCCGGTCGAGTTGCAGTGGCGCGTGCTTGAGTTCACGCGCGCGTTGGCCGCCTCCGTCCCGCATGGCGTTCCGGGCCGGCAACTGGTGAGGTTCTCCGGCATAGTGCCGCCAGATGACGTGCGCCAGATGCGCCGGGCAATCGAGAATGGCTGCGAGGCGGTGGACCCAACTGGCTGGCAGCTGCCTGCTCAATACCAATGTGGTCATCGCTCTTCTTGCCGGTGACATGGCAGTCCATCGACATCTGATGGCCGCAGATGAGATCTATGTGCCGAGTATCGTGATCGGGGACCTGAGCTAGGGAGCGCTCAAGTCGCGGCGACCTGCCGAGAACTTGGCGCGTGTCGAGGAGTGAGCGGCCAACAACGTCGTGCTGGGCTGTGACTCTGAAACAGCCCTGCGCTACGGTGCAGTGAAGGCCGCGCTTCACAGAGCAGGGCGCCTGATCCCTGAGAACGACTTCTGGATCGCGGCGATCGCGCTGCAACACGAGCAGACGCTTGTCACGGACGACGCGCACTCGCGCGGTCGAGGGTCTGTCTTCGACATCGTGGGAGGACTGATCCCGCCCGGCTGTCACCCCAACTCCCCGCTGAGAACACAGGGATCTGCGGAGCACTGGCCCGGCCCATGACAGGCAAGCTGGCGTCTGCCCTCACCCTCATCCTCGACCTCTCGCTTTGCCCCTGGTCTCCTGCGGACCGCGATGATCGGGTGCCGCAGCCACCCAGATCGAATCTGCGCCCGCATCTGAATCCGCACCGCCAGCGCGAACCCATCCCTAGCGTGTGGTTGCAGTTCATGCGTGCACCCGCACTCCTGCCGGCGCGACTCGCCAACGCGTCGCCGACCTCCTCGGCACCTGGCCCAGTCCTCCGTCTTCGTAGCATAGCCCCATCTGAGCGTCCTCGCCGCGGACCTGGCGCGACCCACCCGCCTAGCGCGGCACGCCGCCTGCGCCCAAATCCCAACGCACTCCGACCGTCTTGCCTCATTCAAGAGTCTTGCAGGGTAGATTGACAGAATTGGCTACACATGATATAATGTGGATCGGAGTGGCCAATCTGCCGACCATTGTCGATTCCGCTGCCGGATGGCAATCGCGCGGAGCGCCGGGCAGGGGCATGCATCCTGCTCTACAGCCGCAGCCGCCCCCTCACGCACCGGCTGGAGCGCGCCTCCCTCCGGACATCGCCAACACTCCAAATCAACCAACCGGACCGGGTGGGCTTTTGAGACCCCGCTCGGTCCTCGCTTTTCGTGTCCGGATCGGCGGATGGAGAAAGGGGAGAAGGATGAAGGAGAGAGTGGGGGTCCGGCTGCTGGTTGTGACTCTGATGGCTGCGCTGCTGGGCAGCCTGGGGCTGGCGGCGGCGCACGATGAATCGGGTATCGCCGGCGGCGCGCCGGCTCTGGTGAGCTACCAGGGGCAGGTGCTGTTGAGCGGGACGCCCTACGCCGGGCCGACGGGTTACTTCAAGTTCGCCGTCGTCGACTCGGGGGGTGCGACCAACTACTGGGCCAACGACGGTACGGCGAACGGCGAGCCAACCGCCTCGGTCGCACTCGCGGTGAGCAGCGGCCTCTTCAACGTGCTGCTGGGCGACACGGGCATGGCTCAGCTGCCGTCGAGCGCATTCTCGGGGACCGACCGCTACCTGAGGGTGTGGTTCAGCAGCGACAACGGCACCTTCACGCAGCTCAGCCCCGACCGGCGCATCGCGGCGGCGCCCTACGCGATGCAGGCGCAGGAGGCGGCCAACGCCGACACGCTGGACGGTGCGGACGGCAGCGCCTACCAGCTGCGGGTGGGCGGCTCGTGCGACGCGGGCAACGCCATCCGCGTCGTGAACGCCGACGGCTCGGTGACGTGCGAGGCGGTGGTCGGCACCGGGAGCTGGCTGCTGGCCGGCAACGCCGGGACGACGCCGGGGACGAACTACCTGGGGACGAGCGACAACCAGGCCCTGGAGATCAAGGTCAATGCCGACCGGGCCCTGCGCCTAGAGCCCAACGCCACCAGCCCCAACCTGCTGGGCGGCTACTCCGCCAACTGGCTGACGAGCGGCGTGTACGGCGCCACTATCGGCGGGGGAGGTATGGTTTCCTACGCCAACCGCGTCACCGACAACTATGGCACGGTGGGAGGAGGGGCGAACAACCAGGCCGGCGACAATGCGGGCACGACCGGTGACACGCTCTATGCCACCGTCAGCGGCGGTACCTCCAACGTCGCCAGCGGCCAAAGCTCCACCGTCGGCGGGGGCGAGAACAACCTCGCCAGCTACGCGGCCGCCACCGTCGGCGGGGGCCTAGCAAACCAAGCCCGCTACTATGGGGCTACCGTCGCCGGGGGCCAGTTGAACAACGCCAGCAAAAGCAACGCCGCCGTCGGGGGAGGCTCGCAGAACAGCGCCAGCGAAGTGTGGGCCACCGTCGGCGGCGGCTACAGCAACCTCGCCAGCTTCTCCTATGCCACCGTCGGCGGGGGCGACAACAACGAAGCCTCCGGGTCGAGCGCCACCGCCGGCGGGGGGCAGTCCAACATCGCCGGCGGGGACTATGCCACCGTGCCGGGCGGCGCGAGCAACACCGCTGCCGGCGCCTATTCCTTCGCCGCCGGCTTTCGCGCCAAGGCCAACAACCAGGGCTGCTTCGTCTGGGCCGACTCCACCGACGCCGATTTCGAGTGCAGCACCGACAACCAGTTTGCGGTGCGCGCCAACGGGGGCGTCACGTTCGAGACCGGGACGGCGGCCGTCCAGGTGAACGGCAGCACCGTCTGGCACGCCGGCAACGACGGCACCGGCTCGACGCTCGACGCCGACCTGCTGGACGGGCAGCACGCCGCCGACTTTGCGCCGGCCGGCCACAACCACGACATGACCTACTGGTCGCTGACGGGCAACGCCGGGACCACGCCGGGGACGAACTACCTGGGGACGAGCGACAACCAGGCGCTGGAGATCAAGGTCAAGGCCGTCCGTGCGCTGCGCCTGGAGCCCAACGGCCTCAGTCCCAACCTGCTGGGCGGCTACTCCGGCAACTGGCTGACGGACGGCGTGTTCGGCGCCACCATCAGCGGGGGAGGTCAGCTTTCCTACCCCAATCGCGTCACCGACAGCTCAGGCACCGTGGGAGGAGGAATCGGCAACCAGGCAGGCGACAACGAGGGCGATACCGGTAACGTGCCTTTTGCCACCGTCGGCGGGGGCTGGCTGAACGCCGCCAGCAGCCATTCGTCTACCATCGGCGGTGGCTACAGCAACCAGGCCAGCGCCCCCTATTGCGCCGTCGGCGGGGGGCGCAACAACAGCGCCAGCTACTATGCCGCCACCGTCGGCGGGGGCATGGTCAACACCGCCAGCAGCTATGCCGCCACCGTAGGCGGGGGCGACACCAACTCCGCGGGCGGCGAGCGTGCCACGGTCGCCGGAGGGCGAGAAAACAGTGCCGGCGCGGCCTATGCCACCGTCGGCGGCGGCTACAGCAACCTCGCCAGCTTCTCCTATGCCACCGTCGGCGGGGGCGACAACAACGAAGCCTCCGGGTCGAGCGCCACCGCCGGCGGGGGGCAGTCCAACATCGCCGGCGGGGACTATGCCACCGTGCCGGGCGGCGCGAGCAACACCGCTGCCGGCGCCTATTCCTTCGCCGCCGGCTTTCGCGCCAAGGCCAACAACCAGGGCTGCTTCGTCTGGGCCGACTCCACCGACGCCGACTATACCTGCAGCAAGAGCAACCTCTTCGCCGTCCGGGCCACCGGTGGATTGACACTTACCGTCGATGTCACAGGGGGCGGCCTCCGCCTCAGGCCTGACGCCACCAGCCCCAGCCTGATCGCCGGTCACGGCGGCAACGCGCTCACGCCAGGGGTGTGGGGCGCGACGATCGGCGGAGGAGGTAACTCCAGCTACCCCAACCGCGTCACCGACAACTATGGCACGGTGGGAGGAGGGGCGAACAACCGGGCCGGCGACAATGCGGGCACGACCAGTGACAAGCTCTATGCCACCGTCGCCGGCGGCGCCTCCAACGTCGCCAGCGGCGAGCGCTCCACCGTGCCGGGCGGCTCGTACAACGTGGCCGCCGGCGCCTACTCCTTCGCCGCCGGCCGCCAGGCCAAGGCCAACAACCAGGGCTGCTTCGTCTGGGGCGATAGCACAAGTGCCGACGTGAACTGCAGCACCAGCAACGGCTGGGTGGCACGTGCCAGCGGCGGCGTGACCTTTTACACCGACGCCGGTATGACTACCGGGGTCACTGCGGCGGCCGGGGGCGGCTCCTGGGCTTCGGTAAGCGACCGTAATCTCAAGGAGAACGTGGAACAGGTCGACTCGCAGGCGCTCCTGGCCAGCCTGGCGCAAGTGCCCGTCGCCACCTGGAACTACAAGAGCCAGGACGACTCGATCCGCCACATCGGGCCGATGGCCCAGGACTTTTACGCCGCCTTTGGGGTGGGCGAGGACGACACCCACATCACGACGGTGGACGCCGACGGCGTGGCCCTGGCCGCCATCCAGGGACTCTACCAACAGGTGCTAGAGCGAGACGCGCGGATCGCGGCGCTGGAGGCCGAGAACGCCGGCCGGCAGGCACAGATCGACGACCTCGCGGCGCGCCTGACCGCGCTGGAGGGGGCCGGCAGCGCAGGCCGGCCGCCACGCTTGGGCGGGCTGCTGCCCTGGCTGCTGGGCGCCGGCCTGGTCGCCGTCGGCGGGACGTGGACCGCGCGCCGCAGGGCGGGAGGCGGGCGATGAAGACAAGAGACAGCAGACCTCCGAGGTCTCCCAGACCTCGCAGGTCCTGGGCAAGGCCAGCTTGCCTGCTGCTGGTGGGAATGCTCCTCCCGACGGGAATTGCCCTGCCGAGCGGCCCGGCGGGCAAGGCCGCCGCCCAGGGAGGTGTCACAGCCAATTGGTGGGTCGTCGCCGCCGCCGGCGGTCCCTCGACCGGCGGCGACGTGGCGATGAACGACACGCTCGGCCAGGCGGTCGTCGACCTGGCGGAGGGCGGCACCCTCTCGCTGGCGGCCGGCTATTGGTACAACGGGCTGGGACCGACGTCGGTGTGGCTCGTCTCGTTCGAGGCCGCGCCGCTGGGCGCGGCCATCCTGGTCACCTGGCAGACGGCGCACGAGGTCGACAACCTGGGCTTTAACCTCTACCGCGCCGAATCGCAGGCCGGCCCGATGGCCCGGCTCAACGACACACTCATCCCGACGCAGGTGCCGCCCGGCTCGCCCTTTGGGGCCGTGTACGTCTGGCTGGACGAGGACGGGCTGGTGCCCGGGCAGGACTACTACTACTGGCTGGAGGATGTCGACCTCTACGGCAGGAGCGCGCTGCACGGGCCCGTGCAGGCGACGGCCGAGGGTGAAGACGGCGAGAGTGTGTACCTGCCCCTCATCCTCAGGTAGCCCGGACGGGCGCCGGTCAGAGTCTGCGGCAGCCCCTGCGCAGCGCAGGTCGGAGTGATCACCTCTCCACCGGGGTAGGTCACAGTCACCGCCCGGTCCATGGTGTAGGTTGAATGGCGGCTTGCGGCAGGGGGAGAGCACCCTGCGCAGGCAGTGCGCCAGGCAGCGCCGCCTCTCCCGCGCGTGACTCGCATGTCCTGCCTCGGCAGCCGTCGCGTTCCATCCGCCGCTCGTCGCCAGATTGAGCTTGCTGTTGCCTCGTCCGCTCCGGCAGCACCACCCGCACCGCCAACGCGATCCCGTGTTCTTGCTTGCGCCCACGTACATGAGCGCACCGGCACCCCGGCAGTCGGCCAGTCGAGAAGGCTATGCCGGGAGAGATGACGCACTAGGTTCGTGTTGCCAGCTTGCCGCCGGCATGCTAGAATAGCCTCACGACATTGCACCCTGGAGGGAGCGATGGATCCGAACCTCGTCCGGGAGTATCGTGCCCGTTGGCTGGCGGTATCGAAGGTCGAAGAAGCCGAGCAGCGGCAGGCCACAGTGGAAGACCGCTGGCGCAGGCTGAATGCCGTCCTCCAGATGGCCATCGCACTGGGCCTCGATCTCCGCGCACAGACCGAGGACGAAGCCGCCGTGTGGCAGCGCTGGGCTGCGCTGAAGGCAGGCCAGGTGTGACGATTTCCAGCATGAACCCCCTGCAGCTCCCGTTGGCCGCGGTCCAGCAGCTACTGGAGTGCTTCGGAAACCAGGGAGTCATCATCGGCGGCGTCGCTGCCAGCGTGCTCGGCACCCCGCGTCTGACCGCGGATGTGGATGTCGTCCTCCTCCTCTCCGTCAGCCGCTTGCCCGAGCTAATCGACGCTGCCGCCCGATTGGGCCTTGTGCCGCGCATCGCCGACGCGGAGCACTTTGCGCGCAGGAATCGGGTGCTCCTGCTGCGGCATGAGGAGAGCGGCATCGGCGTGGATGTCTCGTTGGGCATGCTGCCGTTCGAAGAGGAGGTTGTGTCGCGCGGTAGGACGGTCCAGGTGGGTACCATCGAGCTGCGATTGCCTACCCCAGAGGACCTGATCATCCTGAAGGCGGTTGCGCACCGTCCCAAAGACCTGCTGGACATCTCGGAGGTCTTCAGGTGTCATCCTGATCTCGACCGCGCTCGGATCGAAGCTTGGGTGCGAGAGTTCGCCGCCGCCTTGGAGATGCCCGAGCTCTGGGCCGATGTCGCTCCCCTGCTGGAGCCGTGAGCCATCGAACAGGAACACGACGGGGTTTTGGACGCTGCGATCCTTGAGATCGAGGGTGCTCTGCCTGCTCGAGGGCGGACAGGCGGCCATCGAGGAAGGTGCCATCTGGCCACCGCGAGGCCGGCCACGTCGTGTCTTGGTTATCCCTTCCCTGCGAAGGCACGCAATGAAGCGACTCGCAGCGGCAATAGGCATCCTGTTCCCGAGCCTGCTCCTAACGGCGTGCGGTGTTGCGCCGGCGCCCACCCCTGTTCCGCCGACGCCCACGAGCCCGTCATGTGCAGCGCCTCCCCCGTCCGGTACCAGATCGTAGGCCAAGGCTCCGGCAAAGGCTCCGGCCGCTCCACATCGTCATAGCAGGAGTTGTCCGCCACCGCCCGGATCATCTCCCGGTCACTCATCCACTCTCCCCCGTGATGCAGCCCCTCTCGGCCGCCCCTCCGTCCCCAGTGCGGTGCACCTTCCAGGCCTGCCCCGTCCGCGGTGCGGTGCACCTTCAGGGTGCGCTGCACCTCGTTTGTCGCGCTGCCCGTCTCCCCCTCAGTAGGGCGGGTTTCCATACCCGCCGCCGTTGTCGCCTTCGTCGTAGTTTAGGCCCTCGTGGCCGTCGCCCTCTCAGTAGGGCGGGTTTCCATACCCGCCGCCGTTGTCGCCTTCGTCGTAGTGCAGGCCCTCGTGGCCGTCGCCCTCTCAGTAGGGCGGGTTTCCATACCCGCCTCCCTCGTCTCGGATGGGCGCACGGCTCCGACCGAGCCTGTTCCCCGCGCCGTAGTGTAGCCCCTCCCGGGCGTCCGTCTCGACCCTGCCCGCAAGCCCGCGCGCCGCGGCTTGACAACCTGACCCCATTGCGATACAATCGAACCATCACCCCAGGCGACCACACAGGACTCAGGGCGAGCCGCGCCCAGCGCCGAACAGAGCGGTCAACCAACGCCAGGGAGGTCACGATGAACGGACGACTCTCCCATCGTTTGCTCGCCCTGGCAGTAGCCCTTGCTCTGCCCCTGACCCTCTCGCCCCCCCTGTGGGCGCAGAGCCTCGCCCCGGCGGCCGATGCGCTCGCTGTCGACCAGCCCATGCACATCGGCGATATCCACTACTGCCTTTCCATGGACCCCTACGGCCGCACGATTGCGCGCTGGATGGTCCTGGCCCACGACCAGAACCACAGCCCGCTGCCAAACGTGGCGGTGGACGCCACGATCACGACTCCCGCCGGTGCAGACTACACCCGCACGCGCTTGACCCGGTCGACTGGCTGGGCGCGCTTCCATTGGGGCAGCAACCAAGCGGGGACCTTCCGGCTCTGCGTCGACAACCTTACCAAGGTTGGCTACGTCTACGCGCCAGGCGACAATGATGTCCCCAGCTGCGCGCCGCCCACCCCTCCCGGCATGGTCTACGTCCCCGCCGGCGAATTCCAGATGGGCTGCGACGAGGACAACCTCAACTGGAACTGCTACGGTAATGGGCTGCCTCTGCACGCCGTCTGGCTGGACGCCTATTTCATCGACGCGACCGAGATGACCAACGCACAGTACGCGCAGTGCGTCGCTGCCGGCGCCTGCGCGCCGCCGTCGAGCAACGACTCCAACACCCGCCCCTGGTACTACGACAACCCCGAGTTTGCCGACTACCCGGTTATCTGGCTCTCCTGGTACGACGCGGAGGACTGCTGCGCATGGGCGGGCAAGCGGCTCCCGACGGAGGCGGAGTGGGAGAAGGCAGCGCGGGGCAGCGTCGACACGCGCAGGTATCCGTGGGGGGGCGACGATCGCGACTGCTCGCGGCTGAACTACTACCATGACGGCTATGGCTGGTGCGTGGGCGACACGAGCAAGGTCGGGGACTATCCCACCGGTGCCAGCCCCTACGGGGCGCTGGACATGGCCGGCAACGTGTGGGAGTGGGTCAACGACTGGTGGGACGCAGACTATTACAGCTACTCGCCCTACTTTAACCCGCAGGGCCCCCCCTCTGGAGCGCAGAAGGTGCTGCGTAGCGGCAGTTGGGACGACGCCGGCTACTACGTCACCGTCGCGTACCGCAGCCTCGATAACCCGAACTCTCACGGCGACTACTACGGCCTCGGCTTCCGGTGTGCGGCTACCCCAGGAGAGTGAGCCTCCGCTAGCTTGAGCGATGGGGCAGTAGCAGGGCGGGTTTCCATACCCGCACCCAACTCCCTCCAGCTGAACCCCGTGGCTCGCAGGCTGGGTCTCCATACCCGCCCGCCGTTTCGACGACGGGCACGAGACCCTATACTTCCACGGCGGGCGCGAGGCCCTGCACCCAAACGAGCTCGGACAGAGACCTTCGCCCATCGGTCAGGGTGCCGGGTATGGAAACCCGGCCTACTTGACGGTGGAGCCGGGACACCGGACAGCTCCTGGTCCCCACCCCTGCCATGAAGCTCAGTCTTTCTCTCCTTCTTAACCCGTAGCCGCACACAGTCCTCAACTTGACATACCCGAACATCCGTGCTACACTGCTCCCGTGGCACAGCCCACCTCGCACCTTAGTTCGCGGGGGACACTGGCACCGACGCCCCCTCGCTTGAACACCGTATCGGCCGCGGGCCTTGGACCGCGGACCGAGCGCCCTCGAGCGACCCGACCTCCGAACGTGGGTCGACCATCACCCCGTGCCCAAGGAGCCCCCCACCCTTGACTCCCACCCACCCCGCGACGCCCAGCCATCCCATCGAATGTGGCCTGACACCCGTCCCGCCATCGTTTGCCGCCCGCATCCCCCCGACGCCTAGCAGACGATCGGTGCCAGCCGCACCTGACAGCCCCTGCCTCTTCGAGGCTGAGCGTGCGCTCCTCGACTCTCTGCTGATCATCCCCCGCGTCGCGACACGGGCCAGAGTCCATCGCCGTTGCCGGGCTCCGTGGGGAGCGTCACCACAGGATCGACCTGGCAGAGCTCGACCTCTGGCAGGCCAGCCATCCCATCGAGATCGATACGCTGCAGGCCGCCCTCAATCGTGCCGGAGGGCCCGGCCAATTGCCAATGCACGCGAACGAGGCCCAGCCGGCGCAGCTCACCCGCTGCATCAGGACGCAGGGAGGCGCCGGGCACAGTGCCCAAAGGATGGGCCGCGCACCGGCCAACCGAGGCATCGTATCAGGGGCCGGCAACGCGGCCCGCCTCGCTACGGGGGACAAGGCCCCGTGGGCCCGGCCGGATCGGCGGCTGGGCCTCACGTGGGCAGGTCGCACGCTTGCAGCTTTGCCTTCGTCTGAGAAAGGAGCACACATGAACCACACCTTCGAGACCTCTGCTGCAGGGGAGGTGGAGACATGACGGCGCCGTCCCCCTCCCCCCTCCTCTCCTCCCTGCTCTCCCGCCTCTCGCGCGGCGACGCGCCCGACAGGCTGTGGCCCGACACCCGCGGCGAGTACTGGGCACTCTGCCCCTTCCACGCCGACACGCACTACGGCAGCTTTTCCGTCGGCGAGCGCGGCTTCTTCTGCTTCGCCTGCAACGCCAAGGGCAGCCTTCGCTCCCTGGCCGAGCTGCTCGGGGCCGAGACCCCTGGGCACCCGGAAGCGATTGCACGTGTGCATGCAAACGGCGGGGAGGATCCACATCTTTTTCCGGCGAGGGGCTCGGGAGATGCCGACACACGGAGCACGGAGCCCTCTCCTGCCGCCGCGCCGCAGTCCTCCCCCTCGCTCACCGTGGAGGGCTATGCCGGCGCCAAGAAGCTCCCAGTCGCGTTCCTTCGAGAGCTCGGCCTGCGGAACGCGCTCCGCGGCGGGCAGAAGGCGGTCTGGATTCCTTACCTCGATTGCGACGGCAACGAGGCAGCCATTCGCTACCGCCACTCGATGGACGGCGGTGGCACCCAGCGCTTTAGCTGGCGCAGGGGCGAGCATCCGCTGCTCTACGGCCTATGGAAACTGAAAGAGGCCAAGCGGGCGGGCTATGTCGTGCTGGTCGAAGGCGAGTCGGACGCTCAGACGCTGTGGCACTATGGCGTGCCGGCGCTCGGCGTGCCGGGCGCCAACTGCTGGGACCCCACCTGGGCCTCGCTCCTGCAGGGGCTCACCGTCTATGCGTGGCAGGAGCCCGATGCGGGTGGTGCCCAGTTCGTGAAGGCAATCGGGGGGTCTCTGCCGGACCTGCGGGTGCTCACGCCGCCAGAAGGCCGCAAGGACGCCAGCGAGTGCCACCTGGCCGGCGACGACCTACGAGCCACGCTGGAGCGATTGAGGGCCTCGGCAGCGCCCTACCGCCTGGTGACCGAGGCGGCGAGGCGCGCAGAGGCGGCGGAGGCGAGAGCCCGCGCGGGGAGGCTGCCCACGTGCCCCGACCTGCTTGCCGAGTTCTCAGCGCTCTGCTCGCAGCTCGGCCTGGTGGGAGAGGAGCGCTCGGCCCGGATCCTGTATCTGGCCGCCACTTCGCGGCTCCTCGAGCGGCCGGTGTCCGTGGTTGTGAAAGGACCTTCGGGTGGGGGCAAGTCGTTCCTGGTGGAGACGGTGCTGAAGGCCTTTCCCCAGGAGGCCTACTATGCGCTCTCCAGCATGAGCGAGCGGGCCCTGGTCTACAGCCGTGAGCCCCTGGTCCACCGGATGCTGGTGCTCTACGAGGCGGCCGGCCTGGGCAGCGACTTCACCACCTATCTCCTGCGCAGCCTCCTTTCGGAGGGACGGCTGCGCCACGAGACGGTGGACAAGACGGGCCAGGGGCTGGTCCCCCGGCTGATCGAGCGCGACGGACCCACCGGCGTGTTCCTCACGACCACTGCGGTGAACCTGGATCCCGAGCTGGAAACGCGGCTGATCAGCCTCACCGTGCGCGACGACAGCGAGCAGACGCGCGCGGTTCTGGCCTCGCTGGCGCAGCGCGCCAACGGGGTCAGGCACTCCGAGGAGGCACTCGTTCCCTGGCGTGCGCTCCAGGAATGGCTCGCCCTCAGCGGCCTTCACGACGTGACGATCCCCTATGCCGGGGATCTGGCCAAGCGCTGTCTGCCTGCCGCGGTGCGGCTGCGGCGGGACTTTGAGGCGATGCTGGGACTCGTCAAGGCACACGCCATCCTGCACCAGGCGCGCCGCCTGATCTGCGACGGGCGCCTCGTGGCCGAGCTGGACGACTACCGCGCCGTCCATGCGCTGGTGGCGAACCTGGTGTCCGATGGTGTGCAGGCGACGGTCAAGCCCGAGACCCGAGAGACCGTCGAGGCAGTGATTGCGCTCTACCAGGGGGCGCCGGTCACGATGCGCGCGCTCGCCGCACACTTGGAGCTGGACCACTCGGCTGCGTTCCGGCGGGCGGCTGTCGCTCAGCGCGAAGGCTGGATTGTGAACCTGGAGACGAGGCCGCGCCGGCCTGCACAGTTCGTCCCGGGCGAATCGCTGCCCCGCGAGCGGCGGGTCCTCCCCGATCCCGACTCGCTTCTCGAAACCGATGTTTGTGTCGATCCCTCCGTTTCACGTGCATTCGTGCAATCGGCCTCTTCCCCCCCCTGCCTCAGGGAGAGGGTCGAGGTGAGGGTAGAGTGCCGGAACCCGGAGCAGACCTATGGATGAGCCATCCCAAATGCGTGCCATCGTCGACCGCCTCGCCGGCCGGGCGTCCGGCTCCCGCCGGCCGATTCACTGGATGATCCCTGGCACACGATCTACCTCCGCGTGCGCAAGGCACGCGACTTCACCCATGCGCAGGAGCAGCTGTACGACGCCACGCGCGGCCTGCCGGACGCCGACTCACTGGGCCGGGAGATCACGTCGCTGTTTCCCTCCGGCGACATCTTTGCCGCCTACCCGTCGCTGCTGGAGATGGACGCGCTTTACCCGCCGGTTTCTTGGCTCTGGCCCTCGTGGATCCCGCGCGGGATGCTGACCCTGCTGGGGGCCGCTCCGGGCACCGGCAAGTCGTTTGTCGCGCTGGACCTGGCCCGCCGCGTGATCGAAGGGCTTCCCTTCCCGGACGGGGCAGCCCCGGGGCGGCGCGGCCGCGTGCTGATCGTGGATGCGGAGGGTGTGCCCTCCCTCCTCCAGGACCGCGCCCGCGCGTGGGGCTTTGACCGGCATCGCCTCTTTCTGATGCTGCCTAAGGGGCCGGAACATGGCATCGACCTGTCGAACCCGGCCGGCCGGGAGGAGCTGCGTGCCAGATGCTTCAACATCCAGCCCGAGCTGGTCATCATCGATTCGCTCGCCGCTGCCACGAGCCGCGGCGAGTCGAGCCTGGAGGGGGCGCGCGACGATCTCCAATTCCTCGGCTCACTCGCCAACCAGTACGAGACGGGCCTGCTGGTGATCCATCACCTGCGCAAGCGCACAGGCTCGGGCCAGGTGTCGGCCCTGCAGCCTGGAGCCGAGGACATACGCGGCTCGTCGCATCTGAGCGCCGCCGCCCGGTCCCTGCTGACGTTGGGCCTCACCGCCGGACCCAACGGCCAACCCGATCTCAACGGACCGCGCCGGCTCATGGTGAGCAAGACCAACTTGTGCCGCTGCCCTCCGGCGCTGGGGCTCGCCATCGAAGAGGGCGAAGCGTCCGTGCCAGTGCTGCGCTGGCTGCCCGAAGCGGTCGGGAGCGAGCCCCCCTCCTACTCGCGGCAGTGTGCCGCCTGGCTGCTGGACTTTTTGGAGCAGGCGAGGCAGCCTGTGAAGCCGCGCGACGTCGTGGAAGCGGCGCAGGCGGCCGAGTTTCCACGGCGGACGATATACCGGGCACGGCGAGCGCTGGGCGGCCGGGTCGCCGATGTGGGGAACAGCCGGTACGACCCAGGGAAGAGGTGGGCGGCAGCCAACTCGAGGTAACCGGGACGATCGGGAGGGCGGTCAGGGAGACCGGCTGCGAGGGCGCCCATCGGGCTTCAGGACGATTTGCCGGACCGGGGCAGTTGTGCTAGTGTGGACTCTGCCGTTGCAGAGTTGCCTGCCTCTTCGGGTGGCTCACAGTGCAGGGCACCCCGAGGCATGCGATCGTCCGGCTGAGCAGCAACCAAGAAGGAGAACGCCGGCAGCTTCCGCAGCCTTGCCAACTGGCTGGCCACGTGACCCAGACGGCCGCTGCGCCCCCCGGGAGCGTCCCCAGCCGCTTGGGCTTGTTGTGCAGAGGAGGCAAAGATGCTCACGAAGCGAGTTCTCGCCGTGACAGCACTGGCGGCGCTGCTGATCGCCATCGGGATGTGGGCGCCCGGCCCACATCCCCCCTCCGCCGTCCAGGCGGCTGAGTCCCCCCGCCCAGAGCGCCAGGGCGCCTGGCTCGACTCGATCGTCCTGACCGAGCTGAATGATGCTGCACAGGCCGTGGCCGCGCTGCAGGCAGACGAGATCGACCTCTATGCCTACAGCGTCGGCTCCTCGGCTCTCTGGCAGACCGTCCTGGAGGACCCGAACCTCGGCTACACCGAGTCGTTTGGCTCCTACAACGAGCTGACCTTTAACCCGGCCGGGCCCGAATTCAGTGACGGCCGGCTCAACCCATTCAGCAATGCGGCGATCCGCGCGGCGATGAACCGCCTGGTCGACCGCGACTACATGATCCAATCCATCAGCGGAGGGCTCGGGGCACCCAAGTACACCTCGCTCAACTCGGCTTTCCCGGACTATGCCCGCTACCTGGACACGGTCCAGGCAATCGAGGCCGCATATGCCTACGACCTGGCCCAGGCGGAGGCGGAGATCGGCGCGGAGATGGTGGCGATGGGTGCGTACCTGCAGGGCGGCACCTGGCACCACGACGGCTCGCCGGTGACCGTCATCTTCGTCATCCGGGTCGAGGATGTGAGGCGCGCCTATGGCGACTATGTGTCCGATCAGTTGGAGGAGGTTGGGTTCACGGTCGATCGCCAGTACAAGACGCGTTCCCAGGCCAGCCCCATCTGGAACCAGAGCGACCCCTGGGAGGGTCAGTGGCACATCTATACAGGCGGCTGGATCACGACCGCCGTCAGCCGCGACGATGCCACGAACTTTGGCTACTTCTACACCCCGCTTGGCTCGGGGTCGCCGCTGTGGCAGAACTATGACCCCACGCCCGAGTTCCTCGACGTCGCCGAGAGGCTGTGGACGAACGACTTTTCCAGCATGGCGGAGCGCGACGCGCTCTTTGAGCAGGCGCTGCCGATGGCTATGGACGACGCCGGTGACGCTCCGCCGGAGGGCGCCGGATCGGTGCGTGTCTGGCTCGTGGACGCGCACTCCTTCGCACCGCAGCGTGCGGATGTCATCGTTGCCGCCGACCTGGCCGGGGGCGTCGCCGGGGCCCAGATGTTTCCCTACGTGGCACGCTTCGAGGGGGTCGAGGGCGGCGAGATGCGCATCGCCCAGCCCGGGCTGCTGATGGCGCCCTGGAACCCCATCGCAGGCAGCAACTGGATCTATGATGTCTTCCCCATCCGCGCCACGCAGGATTATGGCGTGCTCACTGACCCGAATACGGGGCTCTACTGGCCACAGCGCATCGAGAGCGCCGCATGCGTGGTGAAGGAGGGGCTGCCGGTCGGCAAGACGCTGGACTGGATCACACTCTCCACCGCGCCCGCCATCGCCGTGCCGGAGGACGCCTGGGCAGACTGGGACGCCGCGTCACAGACCTTCATCGAAGCGGGCGACATGACCACGCCTACACTGGAGGCAAACACCAAGTGCACGGTCACCTACCCGGCGGGCCTCTTTGACACCGTGACATGGCACGACGGCAGCCCGCTGGACCTGTCGGACTTCATCATGGGCATGATCATGGCCTTCGATGTGGGTAAGCCCGAGAGCCCCATCTACGACGAGGCGCTGGCACCGCAGGTCGATGCTTTCCTCTCCCACTTCCGCGGCGTCCAGATCGAGTCGCTCGACCCGCTCGTGATCACGACCTATGACGACCTGGTCTGGCTGGACGCCGAGTGGATGGTCAACCCCTGGTGGCCGAACTACAGGCAGGGCCCGGGGGCGTGGCACAACCTGGCGCCCGCCATCCGCGCCGAGGCGAATGGGCAACTTGCCTTCTCCACCGACAAGGCCGGCCAGCTGGGCGTGCCATGGACCGACTTCCTGTCTGGCGACAGCCTCGGGATCATGGAAGGCTGGATGGATCAGTCGGCAGCGGAGCACTACATCCCGTATGTGCCGACGATGGGCAGCTACGTAACGCAGGCCGAGGCAGACGCCCGCTGGACCAATCTTCAGACGTGGTATGCCGCCCGCGACCACTTCTGGCTGGGCACCGGGCCCTTCTTCCTTCAGCAGGTGTCATACGACCCCAAGTCGCTGACCCTGGCGCATTTTGACGCCTTTGTCGACGCCGCCGGCAGGTGGGATGCCTTTGCTGCCGCAGAGCCGCCGGAGATGATCATCAACCATTCGTCTGGCGCACCCGGTTCCTACTTCAACATCGCCGGCAGCGGGTTTCCACCCGGCGAGACCGCTATTGTCGTCGTGAACGACACAATGCTGGGAGAAGTAGCGGTAGACGGGATCGGAGGGGTCGCCTTCACGCTGGGGACAGAGCAGGCGGACCCCGGCGAGTACCACGTGCGGGTAAGCGTCAACCCGGCGGCCGGCGTGGCCTTTGTCCTGGACGAGGCGCAGCCGGTACAGCCGCGCGAGGGCGAGTTGCCCCTCATCGAGGTGCCAGACGGGCTGATCAAGAAGTACCTGTACCTGCCGATGGTGCAGCGGAACTATAACCCGCTCGAAATCCTCTACGACGACTTCAACAACCCCGCCTTCAATGGCTTCTACGACACTGGGAAGTGGCAATTCTGGGGTGATGGGGACTATTTCGACATGGGGCAGGCCGACGGCGCGATGGTCCTCACCAGCCACGACGCCCCCGCCGAGCGCGACACGGTGCTCGTGGCGAGCTCGCCCCTGTACCGGCCGCTGGCCCGCGTGCAGCGCTTCCAGGGGCGGCTCAAGATCAGCCCGGACACCAACGGCTGGCGCGCCAAGATCCAGATCGTGGCCGACGACATCGGCCAGGCCGGCCGCAGCTGGTGGGCCTCGTGCGGCCTGAGCAAGTACGGCCCGGACGCCTATCTCGACTGCGGCATCGCCAGCAGCACGGGGTGGGAGTGGGGTGAGGGCGGGCCTGCCAAAGTGGACCAGTGGTACACGGTGCGCATGGAGGTGGACCCGCTCACCGCGCAGTTCTGCTTCTACCAGGACGGGGCCCTGCTGGGCTGCCACATCCCGGCAGACGCGGATGCGCTCAAGGCAGCAACGAGTTTCACAGCCAGGATCGGCGCCTGGAACGGCGAGGCCAACCCGACCGGCACGCACTACTTTGACGACGTGTACCTGACGCCGTAGCAGCACCCAGGCCTGACAGGTGGGCGAGACCTGTCAGGCCTGGGCCAAAGGGGGGCGTCAACGAGTGCGAAACGAACAAGCCAATGGACGCCTCACCGACCACGGACGATGGACCATGGACGATGGACCATGGACGACGCCCGATGGACGATAGTCCATCGTCCGCCTACGCAATACGCATTACGCCGCAGGCTCCTATGGGCACGGCGGACCGCGGCCCGCAGCTTGTGCATGGGGCGTTCCCGTACTGCACTGCGGCCGTGACCTGCACCCGTTCCTCCCACACAGCTCGCTCGTTTTGCTCTACGCCTCAGCAGTAGCAGGGGCTAGTGGACGAACCAGATCAACCGGGAAGGCACGGGCGCAGGGCGGCCAGGCACAGCAACGAGTATGTGATCTGCACCCGTAGTGCTGCCTGCATGGCTCTACTAAATGCGGGGCGACCTCAGCGCAAACCACTACTCCCAACGGCCGGCCACCTGGATCCGCCAGGCTGGCACCCTACCCCTGACGAGCACCTGTGCCGTGACGACGGGCAAGCCGCTCGTCGCCTGAGCAACGACCATCCGGCAGCCGGAAGTCTGGCTGTCCCTCTCATCCAGTAACTGCTACACGCAGTCCTCCCCCTGGACAGGCGCTGCGCAGGAAAGGGTCACGCGAGCCTCGATCTCGGCAACCGAGGGTCGATAGTCGTTTCTGGGAAAGCGGGCATTTCGGGATAGTGCCCTCAGATTCCTGGCACAGCGGCACGGCTCGGCGAGCAAGTCCCGGGCCGGTCTCCCGTCCGGCCCGCCGGCGTGGTCCGGAGACCACGCCGGAACAAGAGCTCGCGCGCCTCCGGGACCTCCACGTTCGGGGCTGTCTCAAAACTGTCATTCCGGGGGAGCGCAGCGACCGAGGAATCTCTGATTCCGCTTGAAACGCAGTAAAGTCAGATGCATCGCCGCGCCCAGCATGGCAGGTCTCGCGCTTTTTGGACAGCCCCGCCGGCGAGGTCCGGAGACCACGCCGGAACAAGGGGCCGGGAGGCGCCGCCGGAGCGAGCTGCAGTGCAGGGCCTTGTGCCTGCTGCGACGCCCGGCGCACGGCGCTCATAGAGGGCTGCACTACCCGAGCGCTGGTGGGGCGGGCCACCTAGCCCACCTCACGGATTCGGGGCATGAGAGCCCCTGGCGCGCCGCAACATTAAATGCACCCCCAGCTCGATTTGACAATCGCTCGCGACGCGCGTAGACTCTCGCGCTGAGATTGGTGACGTCGGGCGGAGCAGCTCATGGGCTTGGCCGCTCCGCAGGGCGCGGGGCTTGGCTCACTTGTCCTACCGGACAGCCGCCGGCCTGCCAGCGCAGCCCCACATTCTGCTTCAAGGAGGACGTGTTCCATGAGAAGTCGGTGGTCCGTCAATCTGGCTCTTGTGCTCATCCTAGGCATCCTTCTGTCGCTGCCGGTCGCAGCTCGGGGGCCGGACCTGTCGGCGGTTCCGCAGCCAGGCGGATCCCTCGACCGCGAAGTGCCCATCTGGGACGGGTCGCTCGCTGGTTGCCCTCCATCGTCCGCACACGCCGAGCTTGCCGGCCTTGGGCCGGAGGAAGAGCTGGGCGAGCCCGGGCTCAGCTTCCGCTACGAGCAGACCTTTGGGACGACCGAAGCCGCCTACATCGAAGACAGCACCCACTTCTACAACGTCGCCGGCCTGGCCTGTGACGGCACAAACGTCTGGATCGCCGATCTCTGGGGCATTCGCGCGCTCAAGTTCGACTCGAGCGGGAGCTACCTGCAACAGATCGGCGCGGCCGGATTTCGGTACGGTTCGGGAGCCAGCCTCGACCTTGTGAATGATGTCGGAGTGGACAACGAGGGAAACGTTTGGCTTGTGGACGCCGACGTCTCCTATGTGGTCAAGTTCGACAGCGACGGCAACTATCTGATGGAGCTGGGTCAGGCGTGGAGCTCGGGCTCGGGTAACGACCAGTTCAACTCGCCGCTGAGCATCGCCTTTGACGGTGACGGGACCATCTACGTCAGCGACTCGGGCGTGTGGGGTGACTACGGCAACCACCGCGTGCAGGTGTTCGATGCATCTGGCGCCTACCTGGCTACCATTGGCGAGACTGGCGTGCCGGGCTCGGACAACAACCACCTCAACAGCCCACGCCACATCGCCGTCTACGGAGCCTTCTTGTACGTGGCCGACGCCGGAAACCACCGCGTGCAGATCTTTGACATCTCCGCCCCGGCGTCTCCCGCTTATGTCGCGACGGTCGGGGTGTCCGGCGAGCCTGGTTCCGACGACGGGCACTTTGACTGGCCGGAAGGGGCCGGGGTGGACGCCAGCCACCTCTATGTGGCCGACGGCAACAATAACCGGGTACAGATCTTTGACCGCTCATCCCTGGCGTACGTCGCCACGATCGGGACTGGCTATGGGCAGGGCAATTACCAGTTCAATCACCCCAGCGACGTGGTCGCGGATTCTGCGGGCCGGATCTATGTGGCGGACAACTACAACAAGCGGGTGCAGCAGTACGACGGCAGTGGCACGTACCTCCGCACCTATGGCACAACCGACGTCCCGTACGTGACGGACGGTTATCACTACTATTCGCCTGCCGGAGTGGCGGTGGACGCTGATGGAAGCATCTACGTCCTCGAGAACCGGGGGCACCGCCTGGTCAAGCTAGATGCCGGCGGTGAGGTCCTGTGGACCTTCGGGCAGCCCGGCCAGAACGGGGGCGACAACGATCACTTCTTCTTCCCGGGCGGCGTGGCCCTGGACGGAGCGGGTCGTCTCTACGTGGCCGACTCGGTGAGCAACCGGGTTCAGATCCTGAACGGGGATGGGACCTACCACGCCACATTGGGAACCGGGGAAGGGCAAGGGCAGTATGAGCTCTCGAACCCGAACGGGGTGGCCGTGAGCTTGGCCGGCGGCATCTACGTCGCAGACCTCAACAACCACCGCATCCAGGTGTTTGACGAAGACTTGGCGTACGCCGGCACCATCGGAGTGACGGGCGAAGCAGGCAGCGACAACGACCACTTTGACGCGCCGCAGGACGTGGCGGTGGATGGCGCCGGCAACGTGTTCGTCGCCGATCTGAACAACCACCGGACGCAAAAGTGCGTCCCGGGCGGCAGTACCTGGACGTGCGACACGATCGCCGGTGAGAGCGGTGTGCCGGGTGGCGACCTCGGACACCTGGAGTATCCCACCGCAGTAGCGGTGGATGGCGCCGGGCGTATCTACGTGGCCGACGGCTGGGGCGACCGCATCCAGGTGTTTGACGGCACCGGCGCCTACCTATCCACCGTCGGGAACAGCTCAGGCAGCCGCACGGGCCAGGTGTATCAGGTCGAAGGGCTGGCAGTTGACCGGCGAGGGCATCTCTACATCGCCGACCTCCTTGCCCACCACGTCCGCAAGTTCGCAACCGGCGTTCCGGGCTGGCGCCAGTCGAACCTCAACGGTTTCGGCGACCTCTCGAATCGCCTGATCACCTCGCTGGCCGCCTTTGGGCCCGAGCTCTTCGCGGGCACCAACAGCTGGAGCGGGAACGGAGCACAACTGTGGCGGTGGAGCCCCGGCGGCGACTGGGAGCCAGCGGTGACCGACGGCTTTGGCAACGCAGAGAACGAGGCAATCGACCACCTGTGGGAGTACGAAGGCCAGCTCTATGCCGGTACCTGGTCAACCGACACCAACGGCGGCGAGGTATGGCGCAGTGGCAACGGCACCGCTTGGGAGCAGGTGGTCGGCCAGGGCTTTGGCGACCCCACCAACGTGGAAGTGTTCCGCTTCGCCACGTTCGACGGCTCCCTGTACGCGACAACCTGGAGCGGCTCGAGCTCTCACGGTGGCGAGGTATGGCGCAGTGCCAGCGGCGATGCAGGCGACTGGGAGCAGGTGGTCGCCGGAGGCTTTGGGGATGCCAACAACATCGGCATCGTGAACCTGGTGCCCTTCGGCACCTACCTGTACGCCACGACCTTCAACTACATCTCTGGCACGGAGGTCTGGCGCAGCCCGGCAGGCAATCTCGGGACGTGGGTACCGGTGAGCGACGATGGCTTTGGCAACGCCGGTGCCAGCGGGGCGAGCGGCCTCTCCGTCTTTGGCGGTCACCTGTACGCCGTTACCGGAGCCGCTGCCGGAGCCCAGGTGTGGCGCTGTCAGGCGTGCGACGGCACGGACTGGGAAGAGATCGAGGCGGGCGGCTTTGGCAACGCCAGCACCCAATACATGCCCGGGCTCGAGGTCTTTCAGGAGTCGATGTACGCCGTCGTCGGCAACGTGATGACGGGCATGGAGGTGTGGCGGACCGCAGACGGCCTGAGCTGGGAGCAGGTGGGGCTTGCCGGCTTCGGCGACAGCAACAACCGATACCCCTACTGGGACAACTCGGTGACCGTCTTCAACGATGGGCTGTACGTCGGCACGGTCAACTATGCCAACGGCGGCGAGGTCTGGATGTACTTGCCCTACTCGGTGCATCTTCCCTTGGTGGTGCGAAGCCGCTAGAGAGGAGACACCAGGGGCTGTCCAGAAAGCCCGAGACCTGGCAGGCTGAGCGCGGCGAGGCTCCAAGTTGCGGGCCGGCCTCCCGACCGGCCCGCCTGCGCGGTCCGGAGCCCACGCCGGAACAACACTCCTGGCACAGTGGCACAGCTCGGCCGGCCAGCCAGGTTGCGGGCCGGTCTCGACCGGCCCGACGGCGCGGTCCGGAGCCCACGCCGGAACAAGCCACGCTCCCGGCGACCCATGGTCGATAGTCGTTTCTGGGAATTCGGGCATTTCGGGATAGTACCCTCAGATTCTTGGCACAGTGGCACAGCTCGGCGAGTCGGCCAGGTTCCGGGCTCTCCAACAAGCACAAAACCTGACAGGCTGAGCGCGGCGGCCTATCCTAATTGCGGGCCGTTCTCCGACCGGCACGCGGGCGACCCGCCTCTGGAGCAGGTGGTTTCTTGACTTGCGCCAGGTACGTGCTATACTGAAGCTGTAATACGGCCGGCCTGGGGATGAAACGGCTTCGACAGGGGAGGCTGGGCCGGGACTGCAAGCCGAGGCGCCCGAGCCTCGCTAAAAGCGGGCAAACAATCAAGTGCCAAACAGCGCACTCAACCCGCTTTCGCGCTCGCCGCGTAAGCTGCGAAGCGAAAGCCTCACCGCTAGACGGTGACGTCCGCCCTCTCCCGCTCCCGGGGGAGAGATTGGCGGGCGCAAACAATCCGGGGGTGCCCTCCTACGGACGCCGATAGGTGGGATCAGAGGCGGAGATACCATACGCTCCGTATCGGCTGGCCTGAGCGGTAGCCTGTTGGCCGGGGACCGCAAGGGCGAGATCCAAAAGGCCAACTAAGCTTGTAGCATGTCCTTGCTCGATTCTTCTGGACGCGGGTTCGACTCCCGCCATCTCCACCAAGTGAGGGGAGTGGATGCAGGTCCACTCCCCTTTGTCCTTGATCCGGGCCGTGAGCCCGAACCTAGAGAGGCAGGGCCCTGTCCAGGTCCGTGCATGGTCATGCTGAGCGCAGCGGAGCATCTCGATCCGGTCCAGACGAGACCCTTGGCTTCGCCCGGGGTGACAGCATCTCGGGTGGAATGGGGCAGCCGGACTTCAGCACCCACCTGCCTGCAGAGGAGGATCCGTGGCACGCATCACAAACGTAGTCAAGCGCACGGGAGCGGTGGTCCCGTTCACCCCGGAGCGCATCACCAACGCGATTTACCGCGCTGCCGTGGCAGTGGGCGGCCGCGACCGGAGCACTGCCGAGGGCCTTACGGACCAGGTGATCCAACTCCTGGAGGCGAGCATCCCCCCGACGCGCAACCCCACGGTCGAAGAGATCCAGGACCTCGTCGAGAAGGTGTTGATCGAGAACGGCCACGCCCGGGTCGCCAAGGCGTACATCCTCTACCGCGAGGAGCGGGCCCGGCTCCGGCGTGAGAAGGCGGCACGCGGCTACCGGCAGGACAGCATCATCCCCTGGCGCAAGATCTATGAGGTGCTGCGCTGGTCGGTCGATCACGACCTCACCTCGGTGGAGCGCCTCAACGCGCGGGTTGCCCAGGGTGACTTTGGCCAGATTGTGCTGGAGTCGGACCGCGCCTACGAGGAGGAGATCCGGACCGCGGCGCAGATGATTGCCGAGCGGAGCGACCGGGTCCGGCTCGTGATCCTGGCCGGCCCTTCGTCGTCGGGCAAGACCACGACGACCACCAAGCTCGGCCAGCTCCTGTCCAAGGCAGGGCTACGCTTGGTCACGCTGAACGTCGACAACTACTTCTTTGACCTCGAGCTTCACCCCCGGGACGAGTTCGGCGACTATGACTTCGAGACGCCCCAGGCCCTCGACCTCGACCTGATCAACGAGCACCTGGGTCGGCTGGTCGCCGGGGAGGCGATTCTGATGCCGCGCTACGACTTTCGCACGGGCAAGAGGCAGGACAACGCGCTCCCACTCCGGCTGGCTGAGAACGAGCTGATCCTGATCGACAGCCTCCACGGCCTTTACCCCGCGATGACGCACGGCCTCGACGCCGATCGCAAGTTCAGGCTCTACATCGAGACGCTCTTGCAGATGAAGGGGCCAGGCGGCCGCATGGTCCGCTGGACCGACCTGCGCCTGATGCGGCGGATGGTGCGCGATGCCAGCCACCGTGCGTATGACCCGCGCAGCACGCTTGAACACTGGCATTATGTCCGCAGCAGTGAGATGCGCAATATCCTGCCCTACGCCAACAGCGCGGACTATATTGTGAACGGCGCCCTCTCGTACGAGCTGCCGGTCATGCGGCACAGGCTGCTGGCCCACTTTCAGCAGTGGGCCGTTGACTATGAGGGTGACCCGCTGCGCGAGGATGCGCTGGAGCGCGCACGGCGGGTGCGCGACCTGCTCGAGTCCGTCGCCGAGGTCCGGTCAGAAGACGAGGAAACGATCCCACCCACGTCACACCTCAGGGAGTTTATCGGGGGGAGCTGCTACCAGTACTAGCCAGCTCCTGGATCTTGCTCCAATCCTCCGGTGTGTTGACGTTGAGGAAGGAGAGGCGCTGCGGATCGAGCCGGTCGATCTCGGCCGCCCCCACGACGCGGACGATAACCTCGGGCAAGAAGCGGACGATCCTGCGCTCGCCGGCCTCCAGCTGGCGCTCTATCGGGCCTAGGCACCCCTTGCCGTAGATCGCATGCAGGGGCTCGAGCGTGTCGTCTACGCCGGGGATCACGACGTCGTGGCCGGCCGCCAGTGAGATCATGTAGCGCAGCAGCGGCAGGCTCAAGAAGGGCATGTCGCACGCGACGACCAGGGCGTGCGGATGGCGGGCCTGCTTGAGACCCGTGTAGACCCCCATCAGAGACCCGTAGCCCGGCCGGTCGTCGGCCACGATGCGGGCCGGAAGGCCAAGCTCTTCGTAGCGGGCAGGGCTGCTGGTCACGACCAGCAAGTCGTCGCTCAGCTCCGCCAGAGTCGTGACGGCGCGGACGATGAGTGGCTTGCCGAGGATGGGAAGGAGTGCTTTGTCGGTCCCAATGCGGCGGCTCTGCCCGCCGGCCAGAACAACTCCAGAAATGCCTTCCGCAGGCTTCACGCGCTTCTGCCGATAATGCAAGAAACGCCGGCGAGCGATCCCCGCGGTCACCGGCGTTCTTCGTCCCCGGAGGGTCGACGGATGGGCTATGCGCCTGCGTCTATCCGTGCCTGGAGGTAGGCAACTGCCTGACCGACCGTCTTGATCTTTTGGGCATCGTCGTCGGATATTTCGCCGCCGAACTCATCCTCAAAGGCCATGATCAGCTCGACGAGGTCGAGCGAATCGGCTTCCAGATCCTCACGGAACCGCGCCTCAAGGGTAACTCGATCCGCTTCCACGCCCAGCCGATCGATTACGATCTCTTTGATCTTTTCGAACAGATCCATGATGACGTATCCTCCTGCTCTTGACTGGGACCGGCAATGCCCGGCCTGCATGACTCTGCGATTCTACCAGCGCCAGTGGGGCTTGTCAACTCCCTTGACTTTCCATGCCGCTGTTGGTAAGATGCTCCCACTGCCGAGCGACAAAACACCCAAGCAGGCAGAGGGTTGCGGGGATCGCATGCTAGAGCGGCGCAAATCGGAGCACCTGGAGATCAGCCTGGATCAAGACGTGGCGAGCCGCCTCACCAGCGGGCTCGAGGCGTACCAGTTTGAGCACTGCGCCCTCCCCGAGATCGACCTGGCCGAGGTGGACACGGCTACCACGTTCTTGGGCAAGCAGCTCAGCTCCCCCATCCTGATCTCATCCATGACCGGGGGTACGCGCGAAGCCCTCCGCATCAACCGGCACCTTGCCGAAGGGGCGCAGGCGGCCGGGATCGCGCTCGGGCTCGGCTCGCTGCGCCTGGCACTGGAGGCACCCGAGGCGGCGGAGACGTACCGGGTGCGCCCGGCGGCACCCGATGTGCTCCTCCTGGCGAACCTCGGCGCCGCGCAGCTCGGACGCGGGATGGACACAGCCGCGTGTGCCCGAGCCGTTGAGCTCGTGGAAGCCGACGGCCTGATCCTCCATCTCAACCCCCTGCAGGAAGCGCTTCAGGAGGATGGCGACACCGACTGGCGCGGCATCCTGGCCCGGATCGAGGGCGTCTGCCGGAGCCTGCCCGTGCCGGTCATTGTGAAGGAGGTGGGCTGGGGCATCTCAGCGGGCATCGCCCGCTCCCTGGCGAATGCCGGCGTTGCGGCAATCGACGTAGCCGGCGCGGGAGGTACGTCGTGGAGCCAGGTGGAGATGCACCGGGCCTCCGGCCAGCGGCAGCGCAGGGTCTGCGCAGCCTTTGCCTCGTGGGGCCTTCCCACGGCAGAGGCCCTGGTCGACGCACGGGCAGCAGTCCCAACACTGCCCCTGATCGCCAGCGGGGGGCTCCGGGACGGCATCGACCTGGCCAAGGCCCTCGCCCTTGGCGCGGACCTGGGCGGCATGGCCCGCCCCTTCTTGCAGGCAGCCAACGTGTCGGCGGCGGCAGTCGCAGAGTTGGCTGCGGAGCTGACCGCCGTGCTCCGGACGGCGATGTTCTGCCTCGGCATCGGGCGGATCGCGGCCCTCAAGGGCACCCCCGCGCTGCGGCCGGTCCGCAGGGCGTGGCGCGGACCCAGCCGGTAGGGACACCGGAGTTGCGGGCTTGAGCCGAACAAACACCGCCCCAGGCCGTGAGGATGGCACCGGCATGGATCATCAGGCCTTTGCGGAACGCTATCTCCCCTTGGTGAACGCATCCCTGCAAGCCCTGATCCGCCAGGAGGGCCAGGCAAGGGACCGCTTCTACGGCATGATGCAGTACCACCTGGGCTGGGTGGACGAAGGGTTGACGCCGGTGAGCGCCAACCCCGGAAAGAGGCTCCGGCCGCTGCTCTGCCTCCTTGCCTGCTACGCCTCCGGGGGCGATCCCGCCGACGCCCTGCCTGCCGCTGCCGCACTGGAGCTTGTGCACAGCTTTTCGCTGGTCCACGACGACATCGAGGATGGCAGCCGGCTGCGGCGCGGCCGGCCTGCCGTTTGGGATGTCTGGGGAGAGGCGCAGGCGATCAACGTGGGGGATGGGCTGTTCGCGCTGGCCCACCTGGCCATACTGCGGTTGTCCGGCGGAAGCGTGCCGGCCGAGCGCACCCTGGCAGCCGCTCGGGCGCTCGACGACGCCTGCCTCGCCTTATGTGAAGGACAGTACCTCGACATGAGGTTTGAGGGGCAGGCGGAGGTCGGCGTCGAGCAATACCTGGAGATGATCGGCCTCAAGACGGCCGCCTTACTCGCGGCCTCGGCCCGCATCGGGGTGTTGGTGGCTACGGAGGACGCCGGCACCGCTGCTGCGCTGCACGGCTTTGGCGAGAGCCTCGGACTTGCCTTCCAGATCCAGGACGACGTTCTCGGCATCTGGGGAGAAGAGGACGTAACCGGCAAGTCCTCCTCCACCGACCTGCGTGACAAGAAAAAGACCTTGCCCATCCTGCATGCCCTCGCACACGACGCCGGAGGTGCCGGCTCGCAGCGGCTCAGCTCACTGCTACAGAAGGTGGGGCTCCTGGACGATGAGGAGTGCCGAGAGGCACTCGCCATCTTGGAACGCGCGCAGTCGAGGCAGCACGCGGAAGAGATGGCGGGTCATTACCTCCGGCTCGCGCTGGGCAGGCTGGGCGAGGCCGGCCTTCCCCCGGCAGGAGTCGAGCCCCTGGCAGGGCTGGCGACCTCGCTTCTCCGCCGCCGCTCGTGATGGAGCGCGCGGTCAGGGCCGATAGGGCCAGCCCGGCAAGCCCGGCCCGGCGCGCGCGCGGGAAGGGCAGGATGGCCCGGACGACACCAGCCTAGCCGGGGCCGGCCGGGTGGAGGAGGAGGCGCCGCACCAGGTCGAGTGCTGCCTCCCTGGTTGCCAGCTCACCGGCGGCTTGAGCCTCGCGCACAGCTTCTAACAGTGCGCCGACCTGCGGGCCGGGCGGCAGCCTGAAGGCCTCCATCAGGTCGTGCCCATCCACGAGGGGAAGCGGCGCGACGGCCTCCGAGTACCGCTCGAAGTAGTCCCGCATCATGCCCACAGCCCACCCCAGGAGCGCCTGCCCGGCAGAGGCATCCCGGCCCGCGCCTGGTGCGGCCTGGAGGTCGGACAGCGACAGGAAGAGTACGGCCACGCCGGCATCACCCGTGTCGCGGAAAAAGCGATAGACGGCACGAGCCTGCGTCGGCTGATGGGGGATGCAGCCCCCCGCATCGGGAGGCAGGCCGGTGCCGTCCGCTTCGAGAAGGCGTGGCGTGGCCTGGTGCAGCACGATGCACTCGACCCACCGGATCTCGGCGTTGGTCAGATGCAGGCGCCGGCAGGCACCCCCGGCAAGCCGGCGGGCTTCCTCCGCACTCCCCGGCAAGCACGGGCGGCCGCCCGGCTCCGGCTGCGCGGTCGCCGGCGTGCCGGCGTGGTGCAGCAGGGCCGCGAGCTTGAGCGCCACGTACCTCGGACGGGAGTCACCCACCTGCTCGGATAGGTACCCAGCGACACGGGGTCCCAGCGCGCCGAGGACGAGCGGCCAGGACCCGAGCCAGGGCGGGAGGTCGGGAGGCGCGCCGGGTGCCTCCAGCAGCGGCGCGAGCAGTGCCTCGAGCCCGCGGACCGTCTCCAGGCTATGGGCAAGAGGGGATAGCGGATGGGACGGCCGGTCCGGCTGGGCGCGCAGCGGCTCGAGCTCCCGGAAGATGAGGGTCAGCACGCCCAGCTCGTCCAGCAGCAACAAGGAAGGCGTGGCAGTGGCAAGCACGAGGACCTTGGCGAGCTCGTCGCGAATCCGCTCGCCGGCGATGCGCAGGAGTCCGATCCCATCGCGGCGGATGAGGTGCGCCGTCTCGGGCGCAAGGGAGAATCCCAGCTCAGCCGCGAGCCGCACAGCGCGCAAGGCACGGACAGGATCATTCCTGACAGAGTCGGGGCCCACGGGACGGATGGTGCCGGCCGCCAGGTCGGCCGCGCCGCCGAAGAGGTCGACGATGCAACCGGGAGAGGCCACCGGTTCGGCCAGCGCGTTGACCGTGAAATCGCGCTCGGCGAGGTCGGAGGGCAGATCGGGCCCGCGCAGCTCGGAGACATCGACTACCAGGGGAGTGCCTTCCGGCGTGCGGAAGAGCGCGCGCCCGGTGCCCCGGGCGGAATCGAGGGGGTAGTAGTCTCCCCCAAACGCGTCAGACACCCGCCGTGCCAACGCCAGGCCGCCGGACGGCACCACGAGGTCCAGGTCGTGCAGCGGGCGACCCAAGAGCCGGTCCCGGATACAGCCGCCCACCAGGTAGGCGTCCTCTGCGTGTTGGGCGAGCCAGGCCAGCAGATCGGCCGGACGGGGGGCCTCCCCTTGGTTCGCAGCCCTACTCACGGCAGATGACCTCGGCGCGTATGGCAGCCGCGTCCCCGACCGGCTTGCATCCTGCCCACCGGTCAGCGGCAGCCGGACGTCAGCCGCACACCGCTTCGGACCCAGATGCCTGCATCCTGGCTGCCTCCTCCAGGCCGGCATCGACGGCGCGAAGGTTCATCTCCTCCGTGCCGGTGGGCACGCGCTCCCGCACCGCCTTTTCGAGCGACTCGCGGGAGACCAGGCCGGTCAGCCCGGCGATGAGCCCAAGCGCCACCATGGATGCGGTGATCCGCCGGCCGGTCACTTCCTCGGCGATCTCGGTGACGGGCACCTTCATGCAGCGATGGCTGGGGATGCGGCTGACATTGGTCGTGTCGATGACCACGCAGCCCTCGTCGCGCACCTCCGAGTAGAAACGATCGCACGCCTCCTGGCTCATGCACAGGAGAAAGTCGGGCATCATGGGCTTGGGATAGTCGATCTCCCCATGGCTCAGAATGACCTCGGACCGGCTCGCACCGCCGCGTGCCTCGGCCCCATAGTCCTGCGTCTGCACGACGTTCAGGCCCTCGTGCACGGCCGCCTCGGCGAGGATGACACCGGCCAGGATCATGCCCTGCCCGCCCTCGCCGGCCAATCGAATCTCGAAGCGGTCCTCCAGCTCGCGCCGGGCCTCCTGCCGCAATCTTTCCATTCTAGCCTCTATGTCCAGCCCTTCCGTACCAGGCGCTTGCGCGGAGGTGGCGTCCCGTCCGCCTCCTTGGTCATCTGGTCGTAGAGCTCGGTGAATTCGGGCTTGTCCTCATCCCGGAAGACGCCGCGCACGATCTTGCCGGCGCTTCCCTCGTCCTGGCGCTCGGCCGCGCCGACCGTGATGGAATTCTCCTTGAGGTGGTGCATCATCCGGATGGGAGAGCCCATCTTGTTGGCCCGGCCAAAGGTCGTGTGACAATAGCTCATGACTTCGACGAGCGAGAAGCCACGCTTGCCAAGGGCGCGCTCGATGAGCTTATCCAGCTCGGTGACGTGGTAGACCGTGCCGCGTGCAACAAAGGGTGCGCCGGCCGCCAGGGCCAGATCACAGATCGGGAAGGGAGGCTCGATGTGGCCGTAGGGGGCCGTGGAGGAGAAGGCATGCAGCGGGGTGGTGGGCGACGACTGACCGCCGGTCATGCCGTAGATGGAGTTGTTGACGACGACGGCCGACAGCTCCACGTTGCGCCTGGCAGCGTGGATAAAGTGGTTGCCGCCAATTGCCACCGCATCCCCATCCCCCATGACCACGATGACCTTGAGCTCCGGCCGGGCGAGCTTGAGGCCGGTGGCGAAGGCAAGGGCACGGCCATGCGTGGTATGCAGGGTGTTGAAATCCATGTAGACGGGCATGCGGCCGGTGCAGCCAATGCCGGAGACGACGGCCACGTCGTCCTGGTTCAGCTCCAGCTTGCGGACAGAGCGGAGGATGGACCCCATCACGATGCCGATGCCGCACCCTGCGCACCAGACGTGGGGGAATTTCTTGCTGGAGCGAAGGTAGTCGTACGTTCCCTGGTCGTGTTTCTGCATCTTGCCTACCTCACCGCGGCACCGTGACACGGCGGCGCGACGTGCTGCCGGGCGTCTCCCGGATGGCGTCCAGGATCTGCTCGGGGGTGATGAGGTGCCCGTCGGCACGCCCAACGCGGAGCACCCTGTTGCGGCCGACCACCCTCTCGACTTCGAGGGCCATCTGCCCGAGGTTCATCTCAGCCACGACGACGCGCTGGCAGTCCTCGGCCGCGCGCTCCAGCGCGTCCTCCGGAAATGGCCACAGCGTCTTGGGGCGGAAGAGCCCCACCTTGCGCCCATAGCGGGCGCGGGCCTGCTTGATGGCCTGCTTGGCAGAGCGAGCGGTCGAGCCGTAGGAGACGACCAGGACGCGCGCGTCCTCGATCCCCTCTTCCTCCCACATGAGGATCTCGTCCAGGTTGCGCTCGATCTTGCGGAAGACACGCTCCAGCCAGGGCTGGATCTCGTCGAGCCGAGTGGTGGGGTAGCCGCGGGCGTCGTGCAGCAGGCCGGTGATGTGGTAGCGGTAGCCCTCTCCGAATGGGGCCAGCGCCGGGACGTCTGAAGCGGGCATGCCAAAGGGCTCGTACCATTCGGGCGGCACCCCGGGCATGGCCCGGTTCACCACCTGCACCTCCCCCGTCTCGGGCAGGGCAAGCCTCTCCCGCATGTGGCCGACGACCTCGTCAATGAGCAGAATGACCGGCGTGCGGTACTTCTCGGCAAAGTTGAACGACGCAACCGTCAGCTCAAACACCTCGCCCACGGAGGAGGGCGTGAGAGCGATGATGGGGTGGTCGCCGTGCGTTCCCCAGCGCGCCTGCATCACGTCGCCCTGGGCCGGGCTGGTCGGAAGGCCGGTGCTCGGGCCTGCGCGCATGACGTTGACGACCACGCATGGGATTTCGGCCGCCGCCGCGTAGCCGATGTTCTCCTGCATGAGCGAGAAGCCGGGGCCGCTGGTGGCGGTCATGGCCTTGAGGCCGCCGACAGAGGCGCCGATGATGGCCGCCATGGAGGCGATCTCGTCCTCCATCTGGATGAACCTGGCACCGAGCCTTGGCAGCTCGCGCGCCATGATCTCGGCTATCTCGGAAGAAGGCGTGATCGGGTAACCCGCGTAGAAGCGACAACCGGCCGCCAGCGCGCCGAGGGCGCAGGCGTGGTTCCCCTGCATGAGCTGTGCTGTCACTTGTTCCCCCTTTGGGCTCCCGCCCCGGCCAGCTCCGCCAGAGCCTCGAGCTCCTCGATTTCCTCCGGCTCAAGGCGCCGCACCGTGATGGCCATGTCGGGGCAGTGCATGTCGCACCAGTGGCAGGCCGTACAGAGCTCGGGATGCGCTACGCGTGGCCGGCCGTGCTCATCGGCCACCAGGACGCCCTGCGGGCAGAACTCGCTGCAGAGTCCGCAGCCTTTGCACCAGGTGCCGAAGATGGTGACATAGCCGCGCGGCCGGCGCGGGGCAGGCTTGGCCGCCTGGGGGGCCTGTGCAGCGGGCCCTCCCGCCGTGTCGTCTGAACTCATGATCGGGACCTCCTGATTCAAGAAAGCGGGCGCGTGACAACCCATGCGCCCGGCCCATTGTACCATCGGGTTAGGGTGTGTCAAGTCACCTTCGCAACGGGGTCCGAGGCGACGAACGGGCACGAGGCCCTACAGCACGGCAGCGGGTGGGCCGATTTGGCAGGAGTGCCCGGGGGGTGGTATACTTGCGCTTTCCACCTGGGGTTCGGTCCGGGCATCAGCCCGGGTCCTGGAGGAGGGACAGCACATGACTCTGCCAGAATTCGACGTGGCCGTTGTGGGCGCCGGGATTGTTGGGCTGGCAACTGCCATGGAGGTCCTCAAGCGGCGCCCCGCGACAAAACTCGTGGTGCTCGACAAGGAGGACCGGGTCGCGGCCCACCAGACCGGGCGCAACAGCGGCGTGATCCATGCCGGGCTCTACTACAAGCCGGGCAGTCTGAAGGCACAGCTGTCCACCGAAGGCGCCCGGTCGATGATCGAATTCTGCCAGGAGCACAGCCTGCCCTACGAGCTGTGCGGCAAGGTGGTCGTCGCAACCAGCGAGGGCGAGCTACCCCGGCTGGAGGAGCTCTTCCGGCGGGGCACGGCCAACGGGGTGCCCGGACTGCGGCGCATCAGCGGTGAGGAAGTACGCGAGCTGGAGCCCCACGCGGCGGCGGTCGCGGGGCTCTACTCTCCGAGGACGGGCATCGTCGACTACAGGGCGGTGTGCGAGGCATATGCCGGCATCATCGCTTCGGGGGGCGGCAGCATCCGATTGCGAACGCGGGTCACAGGGATCGGCAGGGAAGCCCTGGGACTCGTCGTCAAGACGACAGCCGACCCCGTCCACTGCCGGTCGGTGATCAACTGCGCCGGCCTGCAGAGCGACGTGGTGGCGCGCATGGCCGGCAGCCGCAGCGGACCGCGCATGGTCCCCTTTCGCGGCGAGTACTTCGAGCTGGCGCCGGGCAGCCGCGACTTGGTGCGCGGGCTAATCTACCCGGTACCGGACCCGGCTTTTCCCTTCCTTGGGGTTCACTTTACCAAGAAGATACGCGGGTCCGTCGAGGCCGGACCCAACGCGGTATTGGCCCTCGCAGTAGAAGGGTACAGAAAGACGGACGTCGATCTCAGCCATCTCTTCCGGCTGGCGACGTTCCCCGGCTTCTGGGTGATGGCCTCGCGCTACTGGCGCACCGGACTCGGCGAGTTCTACCGGTCATGGAGCAAGCGGGCCTTTGTGAAGGCCCTGCAGAAGCTCCTGCCCGAGCTGCAGGGGAAGGACCTGAGGCCGGGTGGCGTGGGCATCCGTGCCCAGGCGCTCGATCCGGGGGGCGCTTTGCTGGACGATTTTGCCTTCGTGGAGACACCGAGTGTGATCCATGTGCTGAATGCGCCGTCTCCGGCGGCGACGTGCTCGCTCGCCATTGGCCGGAGGATTGCCGACAAGGCGCTCCAAAGCTTTGGCCTCGGTGCATGAGCGAGCGGCGGTGTCCGGCGGCACGACCGAAGGAAGAAGAGGAGCAACGCGAGGAGGCTTCATGAGTCAACCACCCGTAGAGATCAAGCGAGGCCTGGAGGGCGTCGTCTTTACCGAGACCAACCTGAGCTCGATCGACGGAGACGCTGGGAAGCTGACCTACTGCGGGTACGACATCGTCGACCTGGCTGCCCACACCAGCTACGAGGAGGCGGCTTTCCTGCTGTGGTACCAGCGCCTGCCGGCCGTCGACGAGCTCCGCATGCTCTCCAACTGGCTGCGCGCCAACCGCACGCTGCCCAAGATGGTGTGGGGCATCATGCACTCGCTTCCCGAGAAAGCGACGCCGATGGAGGGGCTGCGCACCATCGCGTCGACCCTGTCCATCTTTGACCGCGCCTGCATCCACGAGGAGCTTGGGGGGGCGTCGCTGTGCCGCTCCGTCAGCCTGACGGCCAAGCTGCCGACGATCGTCGCCTCCTTTGACCGGCTGCGGCGCAGCCGCCCGCCGTTGGAACCGCGCTCGGACCTCGGGCACGCCGCAAACCTGCTGTGGATGCTGAACGGGGTCGAGCCGCATGAGCTGAGCGTCACGGCGCTGGAGACGTACCTGGTCCTGCTGGCCGAGCATGGGATGAATGCCTCCACCTTCTCCGCCCGGGTCACGGCCAGCACGTTGGGCGACGTCTACTCGGCAGTGGTCACCGCTCTCGGGACGCTCAAGGGCCCACTTCACGGCGGTGCGGCGCAGAAGGCCATGGAGGACCTGATGGAGATCGGCAGCCTGGAGAATGTCGACCCCTGGTTCGAGGGCAAGATGGCAGCCGGCCAGCGGATGTTTGGGTTTGGCCACCGAGTGTACAAGGCGGAGGACCCCCGAGCGACGATCCTGCGCGAGCTGGCGCACAAGGCCGCCCTGGGCAGCGGCATGACCAGGTGGTACGACATCGCCGCGCGGCTGGAAGAGCGTGTCCTTGCCAGCCCCTACTTCAAAGAGCGAAAGCTGTACACCAACGTCGACTTTTTCACCGCTCCGCTGCTGGCTGCGCTCGGCATCCCGGTGGACCTCTTCATCCCGATGTTTGCGGTTGCCCGCATCGCGGGCTGGACGGCGCACGTGCTGGAGCAGGAGCAACACAACCGGCTGATCCGTCCGCGCGCGTACTATGCGGGACCTCGAGATCGCGCATGGGTCCACATGGAGGTGCGGACGCCGGCCGTGGAGGCGGACCCCGAGAGCAAGAGTGTGGCCGGCCGCTTGGCGGGGTGCCCGGCCGCGCTGCGCGTGCCGCCGCAGTTCTGGCCCGACTCGTTGCCCGATGCCGGATAGGTATCCGTGCCAGAGGGTGCCCAGAAACCTAGAAGGGAGGATCGGCAGGTGGGCTACGAAATCACGCTGATTCCGGGGGACGGTACCGGCCCTGAGCTTGTCGCCGCTACGCGCCGCGTGCTCGAGGCGACAGGCATCGACTTCCGTTGGGATGTCCAGGACGCCGGTGCGGAGGTGATGGACCGCTTCGGAACGCCCCTGCCCGACGCCGTACTGGAGTCGATCCGGCGGACCAAGGTGGCGCTGAAGGGGCCTATTACGACACCGGTCGGAACGGGTTTCCGGAGTGTGAACGTGGGCCTGCGCCAGGCGCTCGACCTGTATGCGAACCTCCGCCCGGCACGCACGATGCCCGGGATCGCGCTGAGCCGACCGGACATCGACCTGGTGGTGGTGCGGGAGAACACCGAGTGCCTCTACGCCGGGATCGAGCACGACGTGATCCCGGACGTGGCAGCGGAGTCGATCCGGATCATCACGCGGCCCGCGACGGAGCGAGTTGCCCGGTTTGCGTTCGAGTATGCGCGCGCCAACGGCCGGCGGCTCGTGACAGCCGTCCACAAGGCGAACATCCTGAAGGCCACGGATGGCTTGTTCCTGCGCGTGGCGCAAGAGATCGCTGCCGAGTACTCGGAGATCGCCTTCAACGACCGCATCGTGGACAACATGGCGATGCAGCTGGTGCAGCGCCCCGGGGAATACGACGTTCTGCTCTGCCCGAACCTTTTCGGCGACATCCTCAGCGACCTGTGCTCAGGGCTGGTCGGGGGATTGGGCGTTGCGCCGGGCGCGAACATTGGCCACGACATGGCCGTGTTCGAGCCGGTGCACGGCTCGGCACCCAAGTACGCCGGACAGAACAGGGTCAATCCGACAGCCACCATTCTGAGCGGGATGCTCATGCTCCGCCACCTCGGGGAGTTTGGCGCTGCCGAGCGGATCGAATCGGCCGTCCGGAAGGTCGTGGCGGAGGGCAAGCACGTCACCCAGGACCTGAAGGCGGTGCGGGGCGACCTCACGGCAGTGGGAACTCAGGAGATGGCTGACGCGATCATCGCGGCAATGGGTTCGGGCCAGCCGCCGAGGTAGGCAGACAGCGTAGGGGCAACGCGCGGTGGTGCTCCGCAGCGCAGGAGCGCTAGATTCCTGGCGCAGTGGCCGTCCGGCGGCGGCGCAGGGTCAGGAGGGCCAGCGCCAACGACAATCCCAGAGCTGCCGCTCCGCCCAGGAGCCATCCCCACGGAACGGCGGCGCCTCTGGCCTGGGGCTCTCCGGGGTCTCCAACCAGCACAAAACCAGCCCAGTAGTAGGGGTGGGGGAAAGCCCCGCGCGTCTCGAGCTGTGCCTGCCGGAGTGCCTCGGCGCGTGGCACACCGGCGCTCAGCTGCGTGTAAAAGCCCTGCACCAACATCTCGGTGGCTTGGTCGTCGACCGGCCACAGGGTGGTGACCAGGCTTGCGGTGCCAGCCCGGAGGAAAGCTCTCTCCAGCCCGACCAGCTCGTCCCCCTGGCTGAGGTTCCCTAGGTGAGTCTGGCAGGCACTCAAGAACACCAGGCCGGTCGCCGGGAGACTGAGGTTCATGATCTCGTGCGTTTCCAGCCGGCCGTCGCCGGCGCCTCCGGGCCGGAGGAGAATTGCCGAGAAGAGCGGGCTGGCCGGCTGCAGGTCGCTGTGAGCTGCCAGGTGGACGACCGCGGCTGTCCCACTTGCTGCCGTGAAGCGACTCTCTGTGGCCTGGGTCCCCAGGAGTGGAGTGGTGCCTAGGAGCGCAGCGACAGCACGGGCCTCTCCGTCCGCGTGGGCGAGATGCGGAGCACCAAGGGCGTCGGGGTTTGCCATGACGAGCGCGCCGGGCTCAGCCGTGGGGCGAGGCTGCAGGATGTAGCGCAAGCTGGATGCACTCGGCGCATAGAAGAGCGCGTATCGATCCTGAAGCAGAGGCACATCGTCATCAACGGGGACACCCGCCCCATGCAGGAGGCCAAAGGGCAGGTAGTGTAGCATGCCGAAGGGAACAACACCCAGGCGGGCCGGATGGTCCGGCTTGGTGGGCGGGAGATAGGGCTCGACAGGCGCAACCAGCCAGGTGTAGAGGCTCTGGGAAGCGGCCCGCCAAGAATCGGGAAGCAGTGGGGCAACCTTCATCTCGCCCACCAGCGATTCCACACAGTGACGGAGGTCCTCGGAAGCTACGGGCACCTGAGCCACGTGGAACTCGTCTGCGGTGGCGACGAAGATAACCGTCTCGTCGACGCCCACGAAGTAGCTGAGCAGAGTCACGTCCGGTGCCTGACCCCTGAGCACTGCCTGTGTCTCGGCGAGGGTCAGCGGATCGACGGTGATCAGAGAGGCGTACTCCGGATTGGAGAGCTGAAGGTCGCGCAGGAGCCGCGCATACTCCTCGCGCAGGCGCGACAGCTCGGCAGCCGTGTCGCCGGCAGGCAGACCTGCGCGCTCGTCGTCGGGCTTGGGCATGCCCAGCAATGTGCGCTCGACGGCGACGATCTTGGCCCGCAGGGCAGCCTCGGCTCGGGCGAGGGCCGGGACCTCGGTCCCTTTGGCATTGACGGGCTGGTTGCCGAGCAGGTTGAGGAATGCGCGTGCCCGCCCGCGCTCTGCCAGCTCAAATGCCTGTTCGGGCCGGCCCTCCTCCAGCAGCAGACGCACAGCGTACTGGTAGTACCCTGTCACGCCGCTGGAGAAGGCCGACTGAAGCTCCTCGATCTTGATGGCGGAGTAGATGGACTCCAGAGCATCGATGGCTCGGAGGGCCATCTCCCGTGCGGCGTCGGGCTGGCCGAGCTGGTCGTAGACCAGAGCCAGATCGCCCAGGGTCGTCGCCTCGGAGCGGAGGTCGCCTGTGGCGTGCCAAGTCTCACGTGCTCCGACCAGGTACGACTCGGCGGCTGCCAAGTCGGATCCTTCGAGCAAAAGCTCACCGAGCAGGGTCTGAGTCGTCGCTTCGCCCACAGCATCGCCAATCTCCTGACGAATGGCGAGCGCCTGCCGGTGCAGCTCCAGGGCCTCGTCGTCTTGACCCAGCACGTCGTAGACCACGGCCATGTTGCCGAGTGCGGCAGCCTCGCCCTTCCGGTCGCCGCTGGCCTGAGCGGCCTCGAGGGCCTGCCTGTGACAGGCGAGCGCCTCGTCGTTGCGTCCCTCCCGGCGCAGTAGCGTTCCCAGGCCGGATAGCGCAGACATCACGCCCGACTCGTCGCCCACCTCGCGAGCGATCTCCAGGGCCTGCCTGTAGGTGTCGTGAGCCCGCGGGTCGTCGTAGAGCGCCGCGTAGACGGCGGCGATGTTGCCAAGCACGGCCGCCTGACCGGCTTTGTCCCCAAGGTCCTGTTTGGCAGCCAACGCCTCCCTGTAGAGACTCAGAGCCGGCTGGTACTGGGAGAGCGTGTCATAGACGAGCGCCATGTTGTTGAGCGTCCGGGACGCAGCGAGGATGTCGCCCTCCTGCTTCCGGATCGAGAGGGCCTGTTCATAGTAGTCGAGAGCCTGCGGGTAGTCCGCAAGATCGAAGCAGATCCCGGCAAGGGCGTGAAGCGTCAGCGCCTCATTGAGCTTGTCCTGGAGCTCGCGGTAGAGGGAAAGCGCAGCTTCGTAGGCCGACGCTGCGCGGGAGTAGTCGAACTGAACGGCATAGATGTCGCCCAGGGAGCTCGTGAGCAACGCCTCCCACGGCCGGTCGCCCAGGTCGCGCCAGAGGGCGAGCGCCTCCTGGTAGTGAGCGACCGATGAGGGGTAATCACCCAACCGCTTCTCAGCCAATCCGATGCCCGAGAGGGTGACGGCCTCGCCCGTGCGGTCGCCGGCCTCACGGCGCAGGGGCAGCGCCTCGCGGTAGTAGTCCAGGGCATGCTGGGAGTCGGAGAGGGCAGCATAGCTAGACGCGACCGTGCCGAGGGTCACCGCGGTAAGCGACGCATCGCCGAGCTCCCGGCGAATGGGCAGGGCTCGGAGGTAGTAAGCCAGGGCGGTGGTGGCGTCGCCTGCCAGCGTGCAGACGTCTCCCATCCCCATGAGGGCGCCGGCTTCCCCGACGCGGTCTCCCACAACCTGGTAGAGGGGGAGCGCTGTGGAGTAAGCATCCATCGCCCTCTCCCGGTTGCCCTGGTCCCCCAACGCAGCGGCCCGCCTTTGGAGTGCCAGGCCCTGAACGTAGTGGGCGGTGGCCTCGTCGCCAGGGGAGCCGGTCTCGTTGAACAGCGCGGCGGCCTGTGCGCAGGCGGAAGACGAGCCCTCGTCGTCACCCAGGAGGTAGAGGACCCGGCAGAGTCCTCCCACTGCCTGGGCTTGGCCGCCGCGGTCGGCCCACTCGCGATAGAGCAAAAGCGCGGCCTCATAGGCGGCCTCCGCAGCCGCATGGTCACGCAGCTGTTCCTGGAGCCACCCCAGGCCCAGCTGGACATCTGCCCGTGCTTGCCGGTTACCTTCCGCCTCAAAGGCATCGAGCGCACGCCGACAGGCATCGAGAGCCTTGGCCAAGCTCCCCTCGGCGGCCAAGGCCTGGCACTCTGTGCGCAGGGACTCTCCCGTGGGGAGTGGAGCGGACTGTGGGGCTTGAGCGCCCGTCTGGGCGGCCCAGGCGGGAATGGCGAGCCAGAGCAGAGAGAGCGATGTGAGGAGTAGGCCGGCAAGCGCGTGCCTCGCGGTTCCGCGGTCAGGTGTGACGCCACGCCGGGGGCAGAAAGACGAAGGGAGAGACGGGCAAGGGCCAGAGAGGGCCATGAGAAGCGCGACTAATCGTTCGCCAGCTCGTCCAGGAAGCCCTGTACCTGCGCAGCCCGGCCGGCGTCACCGAGGTCGGCGTACAATCGGCGAGCCTGCTCCAAGGTCTCGGTAGCCAAGGTCCTATCGCCGTCTCCGCGCTGCGCCAGGCCCAGACCCAGGAGCGCATCAGCTCGGCCCGCGGGCACATCGAGGGCCGCATAGCCAGCCAACGCCGCCTCGTAGTGCTGCCGTGCCTCGTCGAAGAGCCCGATCGCGGCGTACTGATCCGCCAAGCGCTCCAGGACAGCCGGCGCATCCCCCGAGCTCGCCAGGGAAGCCAGCGTGGAAATGGCTTCCACGCGGAGCAGGTGCCCGGCATAGATCTCTGCCTCGACCAGGCGGGCGCCCTCCTCTCGGAGCTGGAGGGATCGGACTTGATCCACCAGGGAGTCGACCCCTGCCACCTCCCCGGCGGGCAGGAGGGCAAAGCCCAAGTCCAGTGCGGTAGTCTCCTCGGAGGAGCTGCGCCCTGCGCCATCAGTGATAGTGACCCGGTACGTGACGCCTTCGTGCAGCGGCGGTGCGTCGTCTGGGTAGTGCAGCTCGGTTGAGGCCGTCTCTCCCTGCCAGTCCAGACCGGTGCCCCAGACGCGGACGGTATAGGTCGTGCCCGAGGTGGTCGGGGTCCAGCGGATGAGGGGGTGCGGGTCGCGCACGAACGAGTGGCGAGGTTGGAGGAGGATCGGGACGACGCCAGTGGTTCCGACACCCCGCTGAGGTGCAATCACCAGGCTGTCGCCGCGCGTCAGGATATGGTTCCCGTCAGGACAGGGCACACCTCCCATGTAGCCCGATTCTAGGGTCGCTAGGCTCAAGTCGGCGCACACCAGGATGGCCTGGCCGTCTGTGGATACACGGAGCAGGTCGCCGCGCACGAACGCGGTTCCGAAGGTAGCGGGGGAGTACTCCAACCAACCGGGCCGCTTGTAGGCGGCATCGCCCGAGGCCCACACCAAGAGGTTCTGGTCAAGGCCTCCAGCAGGAGAGGGTGCCTGGGGAGTGCGCGATGAGCCGCACTGACCCAGAGCCAGGAGCGAACAGGCGAGCACGAGGAGTGTCAGAAGGCGCCGCACGTCAGTGACCTCCGCCAAGGTCCTGCAGGCGAGTCCGTGCCAGATCTGCTAGCTCAAGACCACGGGCCGTGGCCGGATCTGCGTACGAAAGGCAGGCCTCCCAGTGCGCGAGGGCCTCCGCCGGGGCCAGGCCCTGTGCCTCTGCGACCAGCCCTAACCCACAGTGTGCCGCCGCCTCACGAGGATCGAGAGCCAGTGCCTGCCGGAGCGCCGCCTCGGCATCTGCCACGCGCCCTGCATCCAGAAAGGCGCGCCCCAGGTTGGCATAGAGGGCAACCTTGGCCGCCTGGTCCTGCGCCAGGGCGAGCCCGCCGTAGAAGATTGGGATCGCACGGTCGGGCAAGTCCTGCAGCAGGAGCGCGTATCCGAGCCCGCTGTAGGCCACGTCGAGATCCCTGTCCGCAGTCAGCGCCTGCCTGAAGCTCGCCTCTGCGCGAGCGTAGTCGCCCACGTCAAGATATGCCGCGCCCAGGTTGTAGTAGCCCTGGGCGTACTGCGGGTCAATGCTCACCGCCCTGTCCAGCGACTGCTGCGCTTTGGCCAGCTCGCCGGCGGCCAGCTGGGTGACACCCCGATCGTTGTAGGCCCTTGCCCAGGCTGGCAAGGCCACCAACCGAAGGAGAAGTGCCAGCAGGAAGAACGACAGCGAGGCCACCAACATGGTGCCGGCTCGAAACCGGAGGGGAAGTCGCAGCCGGTCGACGAGCCACCCAGCTACCTGACGCACCTCTGACGTCAAGGGTCCGCTGGTGAAGAGGAGTGTGAGTGTTCCGCTCAGCACGGAGAGGGCGCCCGCGCCGCTGCCCCAGAGCTTGAGGCTCATGTCGGCACCCAGGCCGAGTGTGGCGGTCATCAGCAGGCCGGAGATGAAGAGCCAGGGTGTGGAGCGTTCCGCGGCCTCCTTCGCGCCTTCCTCATCGAGCCGCCACCACCAATGGCTATCGGGGGCACCGACAACGTGACGCCATGCAGACCAGCCGGCTCCCGTGACGCGGGCGGCCCCGAGGCGCAACTGCGCGTCGAGGCCGGCAATGAGGTTCACGCGCTCCGGCAGCCGATCGACGGCGTCCAGGCAGGCGGCGACACCGTCGCGCGCGAGGAGGGCGGCGAGTAGGGCCTCAGGGCGAGGCCTGGCGCCATCAAGCGCCTGAAGCGCCGCCACGTAGCGGCCGACGACCTGATCGACTTCTGGACGTGGCTCTTGCTCTGCCATTCGTTCCTGCCGATAGGTCGTGCCGGCCTGTGGTGTGGGTCTCTAGCCAGAGGCGCCCGAGCGCTGGCGGTACAGCTGGCTGTCCACCGTCTGCTGCATGCGAGCCGCGTCCAAGGTGCCGCCCAGGAACTCGTTGATGCGCCCGACCTGTTCGGCCGGATGCGCAATGACGTCGGCATAGTGGACGTAGAGCACCTGCATGTTGTGCTGCTGCGCGAGCCAAGCCTGGATCTTCTCGACATGCCTGGCGAACATGTCCGCCATCTTCTCGTCGCTCAGGTCGTCGGCCGGCTCACCGCGTCTCCGCAGCATCGCGCGCTGACTGGCGAGAACCTCGCTGATGTTGCGCTGCATGAAAACGACCCTGTAGCGGTAGTTGGTGGGCAGATGCTTGAGCAGGGCAGCGACCATCTTGACTGCCTTGCCCCCCGCCTCGGCCAACCAAGCCTGATCCGTCTCGATCTGCTTGACCCGCTCGAACTCGTAGTATCCCTTGGGATTGTCCTCGTCGGCGGTCCGGATATGGTCGACGAGCACCGGAATCCCCCCTGACTCGAGCATCTTCATCATCATGGATGTGCCTGACCGGGGAAGACCGGTGACCACGGTTACAAAGTCGTCGGACATGTGCTTCTTTGCTCCTGCTAGGCTTGGTAGAGCCGCTCGCCGTGCCGGGCCCAGAGAACGTGCCGGCAGCACACCAGGCCTGCCGCGCGAGTGATTCTACCACAGGACGGGGCCAATGCAAAGCCCGGGAGGCGGTATACCTGCGCAAGGCGTGCTGACGGGCGTCCGACGCGCGACGGCAGAGCCCAACAGCGGGGCGTCTAGCCCAGCAACCGCCGCGCGACGGTGTTGAGGATCCCGCCGTTCCTGTGGTACTCGACCTCGACCGGGGTGTCCAGCCTCACCAAAGCGCCGAAAGTCACCAGGGTGCCGTCGCCGCGCCGGGCGTGCACCTCGGCGGTGGAGCGTGCCCGCCGGCTGTCGAGGCGAATGTCGAGCACCTCCTCCCCAGTCAGCCCCAGGCTCACGGCGTTCTCTCCCGCTCGAAACTGAAGCGGCAAGACCCCCATCCCCACGAGGTTGCTGCGGTGGATCCGCTCGTAGCTCTCGGCAAGCACGGCCTTGACGCCCAAGAGATAGGTCCCCTTGGCGGCCCAATCGCGTGAGCTGCCGGTTCCGTACTCCTTTCCGGCAAGTACCACAAGCGGGGTGCCGGCGGCCAGGAAACGCATGGCCGCGTCGTAGATGCTCAGAACCTCGCCGGTTGGGTGATAGAGGGTGACGCCTCCCTCCACGCCGGGCACAAGGCGATTCTTGAGCCGGACGTTGGCAAAGGTCCCGCGCATCATCACCTCGTGGTTGCCACGGCGCGAGCCATAGGAGTTAAAGTCTTGGGTCGGCACGCCGCGCTCGAGCAGGAACCGGCCCGCGGGGCCGGCACCAGCGATGTCGCCGGCAGGGGATATGTGGTCGGTCGTCACCGAGTCCCCCAGGAACGCCAGCACCCGCGCGCCCCGAATCTCGCCAGTGTCGCGCGCGGCATCGCCGAGTCTGGCGAAGAAAGGCGGCTCGCGAACGTACGTGGAGGCAGGGTCCCAGGCATACAGGTCCTGGCTTGCGGCAGAAGGCATCGCGTTCCACATCTCGTTGCCCGAGAGAATGCCGGCATACTGCTCGACGAACATGCGTGGCTCGAGGCGCGAGGCCGCCAGATCCTGGACCTCCGCCCGGCTCGGCCATATGTCACTGAGGAAGACCGGACGGCCGTCGCTGCCGAACCCAAGAGGCTCACGCGCCATATCGACGTCCATGGTGCCCGCCAGGGCATAGGCTACGACCAAGGGAGGGGAAGCCAGGTAGTTCGCGCGGACCAGGGGGTGGACGCGGCCCTCGAAGTTGCGATTGCCAGAGAGGACAGCGACGGCGACTAGGTCGCCGCCTCGGATCGCCTCCGCGACCGCGGCGGGCAGCGGGCCGCTGTTGCCGATGCAGGTCGTGCACCCGTAGCCGGCGAGGTGGAAACCGAGCTGCTCGAGATAGGGCATCAAGCCGGCCGCCTCGAGGTAGCGGGGAACAACGGTGGAGCCAGGGGCGAGACTCGTCTTGACGTAGCCGGGGACGTGAAGGCCGTGCTCGACAGCCTTCTTGGCCAGGAGACCGGCAGCCAGCATCACCTCCGGGTTGGACGTGTTGGTGCAACTGGTGATGGCGGCAATGACCACCGCCCCATGGTCAAGGTCGGGTCCACCGGTGCCGGCGCCGGGTCGGGCGGCGCGGGGCGCCATGCGCCGGTCGAGGGATTCCAGATCCCTCTCGTCAAGGCCATGGCCGAGCTGCGACACGGGCGCGGTCAGCGATACCCGAAATGCGCGCTTCGCATCGTGATGGGGAACCCGATCCTGTGGACGCTTGGGCCCGGCAAGGCTGGTTTCCACGGTGGTGAGGTCAAGATGGAGGGTCTGCGAGTAGTCTGGCGCCGGGAGCCCCTGGCTGCGGAAGAGGCCCTGCTCCTTCGTATAGTACTCGACCAAATCCACCGCAGCGGGCTCGCGACCCGTACTGCGCAGATAGCGGAGCGTCTCGTCATCGACCGGGAAGAAGCCCATGGTCGCGCCATACTCGGGCGCCATGTTCGCGACGGTGGCCCGGTCGGGCAGGCTCAGACGGCTGGCGCCCGCCCCGAAGAACTCGACAAACTTGCCGACGACGCCCGCCCGGCGGAGCATTTGGGTCAGGGTGAGGACCAGGTCGGTAGCGGTGACCGAGTGAGGCAGGGTGCCTACCAACTCCATGCCGACCACCTCCGGGGGCAAGAGCGTGATGGGCTCGCCGAGCATGGCTGCCTCGGCCTCAATGCCGCCGACCCCCCAGCCTACCACTCCAAGCCCGTTGATCATCGTCGTGTGGGAGTCGGTCCCTACGAGCGTGTCGGGGAAGGCGATCCAGCGGCCCCCTGAATCCTTCTTGCGGGTGACGACCGTGGCGAGGTATTCCAGGTTCACCTGGTGGCAGATGCCGGTTGCCGGCGGTACTACGCGAAGGTTGCGAATTGCACCCTGCGCCCAGTGCAAGAACTCGTACCGCTCCCGATTGCGCTGAAACTCGAGCTCTGAGTTGCGCTGTAGAGCACACTCAATGCCGAACTCGTCCACTTGCACAGAGTGGTCGATCACCAGGTCAACCGGTATCTCGGGGTTGACGCGGACCGGGTCACCGCCCCAACGAGACAAGGCCGCGCGCATGGCAGCCAGGTCAACGATCGCGGGCACGCCGGTAAAGTCCTGGAGGAGCACCCGGCCCGGCATGAAAGGCAGCTCCGATGACCCAGGCGTTTGGGCACTCCAGTGCGCGAGGTTAACGACGTGCGCCTCGGTGACTTGCCGGCCGTTGGCGAGCCGCAACAGGCTTTCCAGCCAGATACGGATGGAAAAAGGTAGCCGGCCGATCTGCGCGATGCCAAGCTCCTCCAGCCGGTCGAGCCAATAGATCTGAAGCTCGCCCGCCCCGCCCCCCAAGGTGCGACGCGCGCCGAACAAGTCGCCGGTCGACGGATTGGCCATTTGGTTCCCCTTCTCTCCCTCCGGGAGCACGTCTCGATACCGGTGCCGCGCATTGCGGCGCGGCCCTCCTTCTGCAAGCGACGTGTGGCTGGAATGACTGCGAGATTGTACCTGGTTCGCCACTATAGCACAGCCGGAGGATTCTGTCATCTGGGGTTCCCTGGGATGCCCAACGGCGCGTGAGCTCCTTGGCATTTCGCACACCTTATGGTACATTGGTCGGAGTGAGGTGAGCCTTGATCGAGCCTTCCCTGCCCCTGATCGACCTGCACCGACACCTGGACGGGAGTGTGCGGCTGCAAACGATACTGGAGCTAGGCCAAGCGCACCACCTAGCATTGCCCGCCTGGGACATCGATGGGCTGCGCCCGCACGTGCAGGCGACCGCCAACCCGGCTGCCGGTAGCCTGCCGGGGGTTATGGCCTTCATCGCCAAGTTCCGATGGATGACCGAGGTCATGGTGGACTATGCCGCGTGCCGCCGGATTGCGTTTGAGGGCGTCGAAGACGCCTGGCGCGAGGGCCTGGATTATGTAGAGCTTCGCTTCAGTCCCTGGTTCATGGCCGAGACCCATCACCTAGACCCTTCGGGTGTGGTAGAGGCGGTTGTGGACGGGGTCAGCGCTGCCCAACGGGACCTTCCAATGCGAGCGAAGCTGATTGGGATCCTGAGCCGCACCTACGGCCCGGAGGTTGCCTGGTCCGAGATGCGAGCACTGCTGGCGCATCGCGACGCCCTGGTTGCCCTGGACCTGGCTGGAGACGAAGCCAACTGGCCGGGCGCGCTGTTTGCCGAGCACATCGGCCGAGCACGGGCAGAGGGACTCCAGATCACCGTCCATGCAGGCGAATCCGCCGGGCCGGAGAGTGTATGGCACGCCCTGCGCGAGCTGGGCGCGAGCCGGATTGGCCACGCGGTGAGCGCCAGCCATGACCCGGAGCTCCTCGACCGGCTGGCGGCGGACCGGATCGGCGTAGAGGTCAGTCTCACCAGCAACGTCCAGACCAGCACCGTTCCCGACTATGCGTCGCACCCGCTGCGGCACTTTGTGGAGCGGGGCATCCTGGCAACGCTCAACACGGACGATCCGGGCATTAGCAACATCGACCTGCGCCACGAGTACGAGGTTGCGGCGCCCGCGGCCGGCTTGACGCAGGCGCAGATAAGGCAGGTACAGCAAAACGCGCTGGAGGTTGCGTTCCTTGCGGAGGGTGAGCGGAAGGACATCCTGGCTTCTCGCGAGGCCAAGCTCCGTCAGAACCCCTCGCGCACTCCATGACCCAAACCGGGCGACCGGTGTTCATCTTGGCAGTGGGATGGTCATGGCGCCGTGCGCTGCGATCCGGTCTCTTGACAGGCACCGAAGGGAGAGGGGCGCGCAATGAGGACAATACGCAGGATCTTGACCATCGTCGGACTCGTGATTGTCGTGCTGGTCGTCATCCTTTCCGGCGTGGGCGCTTGGCTTGCCCGCCGGCCCTGGCCTGAGGTGAAGGGAAAGTTGGCCATCTCGGGGTTGAACGGCCCGGTGGAGGTCATCCGTGACAAGTGGGGCGTACCCCACATCTACGCCCAGGACGAGCATGACCTGGTCTTTGCCCAGGGGTACGTCCACGCCCAGGACCGGCTGTGGCAGATGGAGTTCAACCGGCGCATCGGATCGGGTACCCTGAGCGCTATCCTGGGCGATTCCACGCTCGACGTCGACCGCTTCATGCGCACCCTGGGGCTACGCCGGGCGGCCGAGAGGGACTGGACGCTCCTGGAAGAAGACGTGAGGCTTGTCATGCAAGCCTACGCGGACGGCGTGAACGCTTACGTGGACAGCCACCGCGGACGGCTCCCGCTTGAGTTCACCATCCTCGGCGTCGACCCGGCCCCGTGGACCCCCATCGACAGCCTGACCTGGGGAAAGGTGATGGCCTTCGACCTGGGGGGCAACTACCACTATGAGCTGCTGCGGGCGCGCATCATCGCCGAGCTGGGGGCAGAGGCTGCGCAGATGCTGCTGCCGCCCTACGACTCGGGCGCGCCGGTAATCGTCCCGGCCGGAACGGGGAATTACACGTGGCTCAAGGGCATCGACGGTGCAACGCCGAGCGCTTTGACCGCCCTGCTCGGCCATTCGGGGAGTGACGCGGGAAGCAACAACTGGGTCGTGTCGGGGAGCCGGACCGCCAGCGGGAGGCCGCTGATAGCCGACGATATGCACCTCGGACTGAACATGCCCTCGGTGTGGTATGAGAACAGCCTGCACGGCGGCCGGCTGGATGTGGCCGGGTACTCCTTTCCCGGCGTCCCCCTTGTCATCGTGGGGCACAACGACCGCGTCGCCTGGGCCGTTACCAACCTACCGGCAGATGTGCAGGACTTTTACATCGAGAATCTGGACAATGCCGACGACCCTAAAGCCTACGAGTTCCAGGGCCGGTGGGAGGAGCTGACCATCATCCACGAGACTATCGAGGTCAAGGGTGGGCAGCCAGTCGTGGTCGACGTGAAGGTCACCCGGCACGGTCCGGTCATGAACGATGTAATCGGAGGCCTGGCGGATGCCGAGCCCCTGGCCCTCAGGTGGACGGCCCTCGACGGCACCCGGTTGATGAACGCGGTTCTCGGACTGAATCTTGCCGCCAATTGGGAGGAGTTCCGCCAGGCGCTGCAGTTCTGGGATGTACCGAGCCAGAATTCTATGTTTGCGGACGTCGACGGGAACATCGGCTACCAATCGCCCGGGCTGATCCCCATCCGCGCGGCCGGACACCAGGGGTTGGTGCCGGTGCCAGGCTGGACCGGGGAATTCGAATGGATGGGGTACATCCCCTTTGACGAGTTGCCCCGAACCTACAATCCCGAAAGCGGCTTTATCGTGAGTGCCAACAACAAGGTGGTGGAGGACACCTATCCTTACTCACTCGCCTACGAGTGGTCCGCCCCCTACCGGTCGCAACGCATTACCGACCTGTTGGCCACGAACGTTTCGGTAAGCATCGAAGATGTGCGCACGATCCAGTCACAAACCTATTCCCTGCCGGCGGAGGCACTCCGCCCCTACCTTCAGGCCGTGCAGCCGGCGACAGGGCTGGAAGCAGCAGCGCTCGACATCGTCAACAGATGGGACCTGCTGTATGAAGCGGATCGGGCAGGAGGGGCGGTCTTCCAAGCCTGGTACTGGTTCCTTGTCCGAGAGACCCTGGGAGACGAGCTGGGCGCCGACCTCCTCGATGCCTACCTGCCCTACGACACCAGCCATGTGCCCATGATGGTGGACTTGATGAAGCGGCCCACCAGTCCGTGGTTCGACGATACCGGCACCGCACAGGTAGAGGAACGGGATGACATCGTGCGCCGCAGCTTCTCGGAGGCGGCCGCCTGGCTGGAGGAGACGATGGGCAAGCCGGGCAAGTGGGAGTGGGGAAAGATGCACACCATGGCCTTTGTGCACCAACCCCTGGGGCAAAGCGGCATCAAGATCATCGAGTGGCTCTTCAACAGCCAAGCGATCCCAGCGCGAGGCGACAACTTTACCGTAGATGCCGCGTGGGTGAACTATGCATATCCCTTTGCGATGAGCGGCGGCGTCTCGCAGCGCCTGATCGTGGACGTGGGCGACTGGGGTGCCTCGCTGTCGATCCACAGCACGGGCCAGAGCGGCCAGCTTTTCCACCCTCACCGGGCCGATATGGTGCACGCGTGGCAGGAGATCGAATACCACCCGCTCCTCTTTGGGCGCGAGGATGCCGAGGAGAATGCTGAGGCGACTCTCATGCTTGCTCCGTGAGCGGAGTTGCGTGTTATCCGGGGAGAGGATAGAATCACGACCTGCGGCCGCGCGGCTCTGCCGGCAAATACCCGCATGGCCACTCTGGCGCATCTGAGGGAGATCCAGCCCCATGACTGACCCGGACATCCTGGACACCACCATCATCGGAGGAGGTCCCTCCGGCCTGTTTGCCGCCTTCTACGCCGGGCTGCGAGCGAGCCGCACCAAGATCATCGACAGCCTGGGAGAGCTGGGCGGCCAGCTGGGTGCCCTGTACCCTGACAAGTACATCTACGATCTACCCGGATTCCCGCGCGTCCAGGCACGCGAGTTTGTGCAGCGGCTGGTGACTCAGGCCATGAGCTTCTCCCCGACGCTGTGCCTGAAGGAGAAGGTTGCCGGCCTGCGGAGGCGAGACGACGGGATCATCGAGCTCACCACCGAGCCCGGCAGGGTGCACCTCTCCCGCACGGTGATCATCGCCGCCGGGGCGGGTGCCTTTGTGCCGCGGACCCTGGACCTGCCGGACGTCGAGCGGATGGAGGGCAAGGGCGTCCACTACTACGTCCGCGACCTCGACGTATTCAGGAACAAGCGCGTGATGGTCGTCGGAGGAGGCGACACGGCCGTCGATTGGGCGCTGTGCCTCCTGCCCATCGCGAGGGAGGTGTACTTGGTCCACCGCCGAGGGGAGTTCCGCGCCCACGAGGAATCGGTCAAGGAGGTGTTCGGCTCGCCCGGACACGTGATGCTGTACCACGAGCTGAAGGCACTGCACGGGCAGAAGCACCTCCAGTCGGCGACGGTCTTTGACAATCGCACCGGCTCAGAACGGACACTCGGCCTCGACGCGATCGTGCTTGGGCTTGGGTTCCTGGCCAACCTCGGGCCGATCAAGAGCTGGGGGCTGGCCATTGCGGGTAACTCCATCATCGTCGATCACGCCATGCGCACCAACATAGACGGCGTTTTCGCGGTGGGCGACATTACCATGTACGAGGGCAAGATCAAGCTCATCGCCATAGGCACGGCGGAGGCAGCCATCGCGGCCAACTATGCCAAGCAGCACATCGATCCGGCGACGCGGCTGTTCCCCGGCCACAGCAGCGATAGAGACAAGAAGTAGCCACAGCACACCTGCGAGGGCAAGGCGCCACGCACGCAAGCCACACAGGAGGATGAATGCCGGACCGAAGGACGCTGTTCGACTGGGGGTTGCATCCTGAAGCGGAGGCCTGGATGGCTGCGCAGGCGGATGAGCTGTTCGCCGCGGTGCCCTCTGGCAAGGCTCTGCCTGACCAGATGCTGGCGCGCGCCAGCTGCCGGCTGCTCGACTGCCTGGATCACCTGGTCCTGCCGGATGGTGAGGCAACCAGGGCCTTGCTCCTCGATCTGGGCTTCGGTCAGGAAGACGCGGATGCCGGGACGGGAGACCGGGTGTTTGCCCTTTCAGGCGCGGTGCTGCCTCGGGTTGTGCTTCGGGCGCCGGCCGCCGTGAGCGGGGGCGGGCCCCTTGGCGCCTACTTGCTGGTGGAAAGCATCCCGAGCTTTGCCATGGCGCACCGGTGTTCGATTGCTGTCGAGGGCACGCCACTTAGCCCGTACCGTGCGGGCAAGGTCTGGACACATCAAGGGCGCTGGATCGGAGTCGTCGAGCGACGTGCGCACTCTGGGTTTATCGCGAAGGGCATGCCGGCCGACTACCCAGGACAGATCCTGGCTGCCTTCGAGCGATGGGCCGGCCGCCGGAGGCGCTTCGCCCATGTCCAGGAGGGGATGGCAGCGACACTGCGGTTGGCCGAACGACTCGTCGCCGAGGTCGGGACGGACACGGGGGCGTGGGTCTTTTGCGAGGCCGAGCGCGCCTACTGGCAACAGCGCAATTGGGCGGGACAGGTGCAGAAAGCACGGCAGGACGCCCTTGGCCTGGGCTGGGGGAACCAAGACCACTGTGCCTTTCGCAGCTCCCGAGAGGGCTTTGCCGCGCTGATCCAGATCCTGAAGACCTTTGGATTCCAGCCTCGCGAGCGCTTCTATGCGGGCGCCGAGGCCGGATGGGGCGCACAGGTCATGGAGCAGCAGACCAGCCACTTTGGAATCTTTTGCGACGTCGACCTCTCCCCGGATGAGGTTTACAGCGACTTTTCCCGCACCCCTCTGGCGCAGCGCGACGAGCTGGGCACGATCGGGCTGTGGTGTGCACTGCATGGCGACTCGATGCTCGAGGCCGGCACGCACCACCTGGCCGCGCGCCTAGATTTTGAGGGCGCGACTGCAACGCTGCCCGAGCTGGGGATCAAGCTCATGAGCCCATTTAGCGAGCTGTCTTACCTGCGCCAGGCGTTCACGCGCGGCGAGCGATGGCCCGTGGAGCTGACCAGGCTCGACGGGCTGGCAGCGGTGGGCCTGATCACAAGCCAGCAGCGCGCCCTGTTCGAAGAGAAGGGTGCGCTGAGCAGTCACATGGAGTGCATCCAGCGGGGACAGGGGTTCAAGGGCTTTAACCAACAGAGGGTGAGTGACATCATCCACCGCACCGATCCCAGGTTGACCGGAGATAGCTAGCCTCTCAGGCCGTGGTGGAAGTGAGCCAGCGATGTACCTCTTCGAGGCTGCCGCGCCACGGACCTGCCTTTTCTTGTTTGAGCGTGGTCACCGCACCGGCCAACCGCGTGGCCTCATGCGGTCCCATCGTGAGCCTGCCGCCGAGGTAGGTGGCGAAGCAGGTATCTCCCCGCCCAGTGCGCCCTTCGAGGCTGCGCGGAGAGAAGGGGGCCGTGTAGACGCGTCCCTCCACCAAGACGGTAACGCCGGAGGACTGCGTCACCACGATCTCACGCGGGCCGTACCCAGATAGCTTGTGTGCCGCCACCGCCAGGTCTGTCTCGCCGGTGAGAAGCTCTGCTTCCGCGCGGTCCACCTTCAAGTAGGTGACGAGGGCCAGCCCTTCGGCCAGGTCGGGCCGGGGGCGGAAGACGAGCTCGTCACCCTCACGCACGCGTACGAATCCCTGGATGTCGAGGCCGACGGGTCCACGGGCGGCCAAGTACGTGAGCAGGTCGAGGTCAATCTCCCCAGCCTGGATGCTTGCGGCTACCTGAACGCGAGCACTGATCGCCGGGACTTCGGAGGCACGAAAGGCCCCGGCGAAACCCAGCGGCCGGCAAATGCGCCTCTCCATGTCGGCGGAGGTGTAGTAGTTGGCGATTCCGGATGTGGCAGCGGCCGTTCTGGCGAAAACCTGCACACCCTCGTCGCTGATCTCGCGCAGGAGGCCCAAGTCGTCCGCGTGCAGACGGGTCACAACGGCCACTTGAAGGCCAAGCCGCCTGAGTGCGATGCTGCCGAAGTAGACAGCACCACCAGACATCACACTGGACTGGCCATCGACAACGACCTGGTCCCGCGCGAAGTGGCCAACCATTAGGATGTCGACGTCCGCCATGGGTGTTGTCTCCTCATTCCGTTGCTTAATCCGGCAGCGGCGCACTGCCCGCCCAGCGCCGCCGGACGAGGTGCCCGTGGCAGTCTAGCAGCAGGTGGGACAGATGTCAACCAGTGGCCTTGCCAGTCGGTGCTCCGGGGTGGAGTGCGGGCGACGCCAAGTTGCCGGATCAGGCCGGAGCAGAAGTGTCGAGCGCGGGAGGGGGTGTGTGGATGGTGCCCTGTGGCCTGCGCACCGCGCTGGCAACCTGTGCTTGTCTTTTTCGTAGAGTGTGTGTAGAATGGCACAGGTGCCCAGCAAGGGACCGTGCCGGAAGAGGACCAGATCGGATGAGTCGAACAGCCACGGTGGTGCGAGAGCCCGGCATGCCCCTTCTGCTGCGGGTTGTGTATTTCTTTCTCTTTGGCTGGTATGCGACCGGCGTCTGGATCAACGTGGCGTGGTTCCTGGTCGCCACGGTCATTGGCTTGCCGGCTGGCTTGTGGTTGCTCAATCGGGTCCCACAAGTGCTTACTCTGCAGCCATACCGGCATGTTATTGTGACGAGCGACGGCACGGCTCAGGCCGGTGGATTGCCTCAGCGACCTTGGCTGGGCCGTGCGCTGTACTTTCTCCTGATCGGCTGGTGGGCGAGCTTGATCTGGTGCAACGTGGCGTGGGCGCTATCGCTGACGGTGATTGGTCTGCCGCCAGCCATCTGGATGTTTAACCGCACGCCAGCCATTACGACGCTGATGAGAAGCTGAGGCAGCCGAGAGACACGCTCTCGCCATGAGCGCCGAAGATCTCTGCCGGATGTGTAGAAAGATAAGGAGGGCACTGGAATGAGTCCAAGAAGGAAAGTGGAAGAAAGCCTGGGGGGCCTGGAGAAGTTCTTGAAGAAGATCCCGGGCTACAAGGGCTACAAGGAGAAGGAACTGCGCCGCGAGTCGGACAAGCTGCTGCGCACCCAGCTGGCAGCCGGACTGGACGAGCAGCGACAGCGGCTACAGGAACTTCAGGTACAGCTGCTGAACGAGGCACAGATCGAGTTCCTGGACGACCTGGAGCGAGCCGTCATGAAGCTGCAGATCCTAGTCGACCGCATCCGAACGGCAGCGTACGGGTACGCCGGCCTGTTTGACGCAGTCAAGGTCAAGGAGAAGGAGCTGGACGCGCTGTACGACTTTGACAGCCAGATGCTGGACTATACCGAGCAGATGGCGGCCCAGGTGGACAAGGTCACATCGGCCATCGGCGCCAAGGAAGGCGTGGGCGTGGCGATCGCCGAGTTGGTGCTGCTGGTAGAGCAGGCTGGACAGACCTTTGGGCGGCGGCGCGACGCAATCCTGCAGGGCGCCGACGAGCTGCCCGTGGCCTAGTGGCAGAGGAGGGGTAGAACCATGGCACGCATTATCGATGTAGTTGATGTACCCAATCAAGAAGCGAACGAGATCGTACGCCGGCTGCCAGAGTTTGGCAGCGGTGACTTTCGCCTCGGCTCGCAGGTAATCGTCCGGGAGTTCCAGGAGGCGGTCTTTTATCGGGACGGCAAGGCGTACGACACATTTGGCCCCGGCCGCCACACCATCACGACGGCCAACCTGCCGATCCTTTCGGGCCTACTGGAGAAGGTGACCGACGGCAAGACGATGTTCACAGCCGAGGTGTACTTTGTGTCGATGCGCGAGTTCATCGACTTCAAGTGGGGCACGGCCGAGCCGGTCGCGCTGCGCGACAGCGACCTGGGGCTGGTGCGGCTGCGGGCCTTTGGCACCTTCTCGATGCAGGTCAAGGACTCGGCGCTCTTTGTGAACAAGATCGTAGGCGCCCAGGGGCTGTATGGCACCGACCAGATTGCGCAGTTCCTGCGCAGCATGATCGTCGCCAAGCTGACCGACCTGCTGGGAACGCTGGGGAAGGGCCTCTTTGACCTGCCAAGTCTGTACGACGAAATCGGGGCGGGCACTAGGGCCAAGCTGCTGGACGACTTTGGCAATCTTGGGATCCAGCTCAAGACGTTCTACGTGAACTCGATCACGCCCACCGATGAGACGGCGCGCGCGATCGACGAGCGGGCGGCGATGGGCGCCATCGGCGACATGAACAAGTACCTGCAGTACCAGGCGGCTCTCGGGATCCGCAAGGCGGCCGAGTCGGGCGGATCGGGCGGCGAGCTGGCAGGCGCAGGCGTGGGCGTGGGCGCGGGTGTGGGCATGGGCGCGATCATGGCCCAGGCAATCGGCGGCGCGATGGCAGCCGGGCAGGCACAAGCCCAGGGGCAGACGACGGCGGCAGCTGCAGCGGCTGTGTCCGAGATCATGACGCTGGCTGAGGCAGCAGGGTACATGCGCGTCGGCGAGGCGGATCTGCTGGCTTTGATCCAGTCGGGCGAGCTGAAGGCGAAAAAGATCGGAGTGGAGTATCGCATCAGCAAGAAGGCCATCGACAGCTACCTCTCTGAGTAGCGCAGCGGGCCTTTACGTACACATCCCGTTCTGCCGGGCCAAGTGCAGCTACTGCGACTTTTGCTCGTTCGCGGGTATGGAGGCGCTGTGGGCTGACTATGCCGGTGCGGTGGTGCAGGAGATGGGGCGGGTCGTGGGACTGCCCATCAAGACGGCTTTCTTCGGGGGCGGCACGCCAAGCGTGCTGCCCCCGACGCTTTTATCGCGCCTCGTCGAGGAAATGCGCATGTCGTTCGAAACCTCGGGCCTGGTCGAGATGACTATCGAAGCCAACCCAGGCACTGTGGACTGCGCCATGCTCGTCGGGATGGTCCGCATGGGGTTCACGCGGCTCAGCCTGGGCGTGCAGAGTTTTGACGAACGCGAGCTATCGCTGCTCGGGCGCATCCACAGCGGATCAGAAGCTGCCGAGGCAGTGAAGGCCGCGCACCAAGCGGGCTTTGCGCACGTGAACCTTGACCTGATGTACGGGCTGCCCGGGCAGACGGCGGCGACATGGCAAGCCTCGCTGGAAGAAGCGCTTGCGCAGCGCCCCGACCACCTGTCGCTGTATGCGCTGAGCATCGAGGAGGGAACGCCGCTGGCCGAGGCGGTCGCGTCGGGACGTGTGGAGGAGCCCGACCCGGACCGGGCGGCCGACCTGTACGAGCAGGCCGAGCAGCAGTTGGAGGCCAGCGGTTTTGTCCACTATGAGATATCGAACTGGGCGCAGACCGAGGCGGACCGGTGCCGGCACAACATGGTCTATTGGCGGAACGAGCCGTACGTGGGGCTCGGGGCCGGGGCGCACTCGTGGACGGGCAGGAGGCGCAGGGCGAACGTCGCGTCGCCGGCTGCCTACGTGGAGTGCATGCAGGCAGGCACCGCCCCGACGGAGTATGAAGAGGAGATTGCGGAGGAGATGGAGATAGGCGAGACGATGATGCTCGGGCTGCGCCTGCTGCAGGAGGGTGTGGAGGAGGCGCGCTTTCGCCAGCGGTTCGACGCAGGACTGCGCGATCGGTTCGGGGGGGCGATCGACGACTTGGTCGAGCGCGGCCTGTTGGCGGCGGACGAGCGGGGCATCCGGCTGTCGCAGCGGGGACGGCTGCTGGGCAACCTGGTGTTTCAGCGGTTCCTGCCGGACTGACACGGGCAGCAGGGATAGGGAAGTCGCTTTCACTGGGCGGCGATCTTTGCGGCGGAGGCAGATCGGCGGTATAGTGATGGCTGCACAGGAGGCGAGAGAAAGCGCATGGTTGCCCTGTACATCTTGATCCCTGTCCTGTTCGGCGCGGTTTCGGCTCTGGTTTGGGCCAGGCGGACCGACCACCGTCTTGTGGAGTACATCTCGAAGCCGTTCTCCACGCTGCTGGTGATCGCCATCGCCCTGCTAGCGCTCGGGCAGCCAGGGGTTATGCCGGCGTACACGTGGGTGATCGCCCTGGGGTTGCTGCTCTCGCTGGGCGGTGACGTGTCGCTCATGCTGCGCACCAACCGGTGGTTCCTGATCGGGCTGGTGCTGTTCCTGCTGGCGCACGTCGCCTATTCGGTTGCGTTCAGCATGCGGTCTGGCTTTCAGCCCGCCGACTGGATCGTGGCGCTGGTGCTGTTGGCGATCGGGGCCGCGATCTACGCCTACCTGCGACCTGGGCTGGGACGCATGAGGGGCCCGGTCTTGATGTACCTCGCGGTCATCCTTTTCATGGTGAGCCGCGGCGTCTCGACGCTCTTTGGCAGCGCGTTCAGCCCGACGCAAGCGTGGCTCATCGCCGCCGGGGCGGTGCTTTTCATGCTGTCGGACCTGCTGTTGGCGATCAACCGCTTCCGCCGGCCGTTCAAGGCGGAGGCGTACGGGCTCTACCTGTACTATGCAGGGCAGCTGTTGATTGCACTGAGCACTTGGCCGTGGCGCTAGCCGAGTGCCGCGCGCCGGCGGGCTGCGTGGTGTTGACGGATCCACCGGGTGGTGTTTGGGGGAAGGAAATCAAAGGAGGATTGCGATGCTGAAGGATTTCAAGAACTTTATCATGCGTGGGAACGTAGTCGACCTGGCGGTCGCCGTGGTCATCGGCGCGGCCTTTGGCGCCATCATCAAGTCGCTGGTCGACGACATCATCATGCCGCCGATCGGCCTGCTGTTGGGCAAGGTGAACTTTACAGAGCTGTTTGTCGCGCTGGACGGCCAGAAGTATGCGTCGCTGGCAGCCGCCAAGGAGGCGGGCGCGGCGACGATCAACTATGGCATGTTCATCAACACGATCTTGATTTTCTTGATCGTGGCGCTTGTGGTTTTCCTGCTGGTGCGGGCGATCGAGCGGGCGCGGCGAAAAGAAGAGCCTGCGCCGGCCGCCCCAGCGACGAAAAAGTGCCCCGAGTGCCTGTCGGAGATCCCGATCGAGGCAAGGCGCTGCGCGTTCTGCGCGACCAAGCTGGAATAGGCCAACCAACCCCCCTCCCGGAGGATAGGTTTCGCGTGGGGCGGCGGGATTCCGCCGCCCCCTCTTGTGCTCGTTGAGGGATGCGCTAAGGTGATCGAATCCCATGCCAAGCATGCCGCCTGTGCAGAAGAAGCAGTCGGAGCAGTTGTCCTGGCGGCCGGCGGCTCACGCCGGATGGGCCAGCCCAAGCTACTGATCCGAGTCGGCGAGGAGCCGATGGTGCGATGGGCCTCGAGAGCGGCCTGCGCGGCCGCTTTGGCCGAGGTCGTGGTCGTGACCGGCGCGGCCGCAGAGCAGATGCGCGAGGCGCTGGCGGGCCTGCCGGTGCGCGCGGTGCACAACCCGAGGTGGGAGGAAGGAATCGGGACCTCCATCGGGGTGGGGATTCGCGCACTGAGCCAGGAGGTCAAGGCTGCCCTCATCGTGTTGGCCGACCACCCTGATCTGTCGACGGGCGTGATAGACCAGGTGGTGCGATGCTTCCGGAGCAGCGGGTCCCCGATTGTGGTGCCGACCTGGCGGGGACAGCGCGGCCATCCGGTCCTGTTTGCGCGCGCGATGTTTGACGACCTCCTCCGGCTCGAGGGAGACCGCGGAGCGCGGCAGCTGCTCGACAGGCCGGGCGCTGAGGTGAGCCTCGTCGAGATCGACGACGCCAGCATCGTCGAGGATATCGACACCTGGGAGGAGTACACGAGGGCACGCGACAAGGAGATGGAGCGTTGATGGAGAGCGCGGCCCCGGCACGACGGGCAGCGCTGGTCACGGCCACGTTGGCAGGGTTCCTGACGCCGTTCATGGACTCGGCGACGACAGTGGCACTTCCGGCGATCAGCCAGGAGTTTGGGATGAACGCGATCCAGCTGAGCTGGATCCGGATGGCCTACCTGCTGGCGGCGGCGGCGCTGCTGGTGCCGTTTGGGAAGCTGGCCGACATCTGGGGCCGGAAGCGGATCTTTCGCATCGGGATCTCGATCTTTTCGGCGGCGGCGCTGCTGTCGGGGCTGTCGCTCTCGGGGCCGATGCTAATCGCATCGCGCGTGCTGTTGGGGGCCGGTAACGCCATGGTCTTTGGGACGGGCGTGGCGATCCTCACGTCGGTCTACCCACCGGCCGAGCGGGGGAGAGTCATTGGCATCAACGTGGCGTCGGTGTACCTGGGCCTGTCGCTGGGTCCCACGATTGGCGGCTTCCTGACAGGCACGCTGGGGTGGCGGAGCCTCTACTTCTTCAGCGTGCCGCTAGGGCTGGTGGCGCTGGCGTATGTGCTGTTCCGGCTTGAGGGGGAGTGGGCCGAGGCGCGGGGCGAGCGGCTGGACGTGCCGGGTTCGCTGCTGTATGGGCTGGCGCTGACAGGCGTCCTGTTCGGCTTTTCGCGGCTGCCGCGCGCGCAGGGCGCCGTGCTGATCGCGGCCGGGCTGGTCGGGCTGGCGGTCTTTGGGGCGTGGGAGCTTCGGGCACGCTACCCGGTCCTTAACGTACGGCTGCTGGCCGGCAACCGTACGTTCGCTTTCTCGAACCTAGCGGCGCTGATCCACTACAGCGCGACCTCCGGCATCGCGTTCTTGCTGTCTCTCTACCTGCAGTACATCCACGGGCTGAAGCCGGACCGGGCGGGCCTCGTGCTGATCGCCCAACCGATCGTCATGGCCGTCCTGTCGCCGGCGGCGGGGCGCATGTCGGACCGGATCGACGCGCGCGTGCTGGCCTCAGCAGGGATGGCGTGCACCTCGGCCGGGCTGATCGCGCTCTGCTTCCTCAGCGAGGCAACCCCGGTGTGGATGCTGATAGTGCAACTGGCGTTTATCGGCTTTGGGTTCGCCCTCTTTTCGTCGCCGAACACCAGCGCAGTCATGGGGAGCGTCGAGAAGCAGCACTATGCGGTGGCCTACAGCACCCTGTCCACAATGCGGCTGGTCGGTCAAGCACTGAGCATGGGGATCGCGACGCTGCTTTTTGCGCTGGTGATTGGAGGGCTTGCCATCACGCCGGCGGTGTATCCGGCGTTCCTTGTCAGCACAAAGGCCGCTTTCGCCATCTTTGCCGTGCTGTGCGTGGGGGGCGTGTTCGCCTCGCTGGCACGGGGCAAGAGTGGGGAGCCGGGGCGGAGCACGGCCGGTCCTGGGCTATGGCTGCGCAAGAGGGAGGCGCAACGGGCGCTGGGCGAGACTGGGGAGGACGAGAATGCAGAGAGAGAGCTCACTCAAGGCGCTCCGGCATCTGATCGTTGATCTCGACGGCGTCCTGTACCGCGGCCGGGATGCGATCGACGGGGCGGCCGGCTTTGTCGGTTTCCTGCGCAGGCAAGGCATCGGCTTTGTGCTGGCGACCAACAACTCGACCCAGACGCCGCGGCAGTATGTGGAGAAGCTGGCGCGGATGGGCATCGAGGTTCAGCAGGGCGAGGTGCTGACCTCGGCGCAGGCAACGGCCGGGTATCTGCGCAGCGTCGCAGCAGCGGGAACGCGCGTGTTCGTGGTTGGCATGGACGGGCTGCGCAGCGCGCTGGAGGCGGCGGGTTTCCGGCTGGTGGAGGAAGACGCCGAATATGTCGTGGCGGGCATGGATTTTACCATCTGCTTCGAGCGGCTGGTGCAGGCCACCCTGCAGATCCGGTCCGGGGCGCGCTTTGTGGGGACGAACGGCGATCGCACTTTTCCTTCGGAGCGGGGCATCATCCCGGGCTGTGGGTCGCTCCTGGCGCTGCTCGAGACGGCGAGCGGAGTGACGCCGACAATCGTCGGCAAGCCGGAGCGAGCCATGATCGACCAGGCACTCCTCGTCCTGGGGGGCAGCAGGGCAGACACCGCGGTGCTCGGCGACCGGCTCGAGACGGATATCCTGGCGGGGCAGCGGGCGGGGCTGCGAACACTTCTCGTGCTCAGCGGCGTCACTCAGCGGGAGATGCTGGTGACGTCCGAGATCCAGCCCGACGAGATCTACGAAGATGTGGGTGAGCTGCACCAGATTTGGGCAGCGGCGCTGCATGGCTGAGCGGATCGCCCTGCTAGACCTGAGCCTCAGCGAGCTCACCGAGATGATGGCCGGGTGGGAAGAGCCGCGCTTTCGGGCTGAGCAGGTCTGGAAGTGGTTGTACCAATCGCTCGCGGACAGTGCAGAGAGCATGACCAACCTGCCGGCCGCGCTGCGCACCAGGCTGGAGACAGGGACAACCGTGGACCCGCTGCGGGCGCTCGCCGAGGAGGGATCGCTGGACGGGCGCACACGCAAAGTCCTTTTCGGGTTGGGCGACGGCGCGACGATCGAGTCGGTGCTGATGGGATATGACAGGCGGCAGACGGTGTGCCTCTCAGTGCAGGCCGGATGCGCGATGGGCTGTGTCTTTTGCGCGACCGGGCAGGGAGGGCTGCAGCGCAACCTGACGGCAGGCGAGATCGTCGCGCAGGTGCTGCACTTTTCGCGAGCTCTGCGGGCGAGGGCATCGTCAAAGGGACGCCTCCCCGGCGCAGGGGACGCGGTGAGCAATGTCGTATTCATGGGCATGGGGGAGCCGCTGGCGAACTACCGGGCGACGTGGAAGGCCATAGAGCTGCTGACAGATCAGGATGGCCTGGGGATGGGCGCGCGCAGGATTACCGTATCGACGGTCGGGCTTGTCCCGGGCATCCGGCGCCTTGCGCAGGAGAACTTGCCGGTGAATCTGGCCGTCTCGCTCCACGCGCCGAACGACGAGCTGCGCAACCGGCTTGTGCCGGTGAACCAGCGCTACCCGCTTGCAGCGCTGCTCGAGGCGGTGCGGAACTATACGGCGGCGACGCGCCGCAGGGTGAGCTTTGAATATGCGCTGATCGAGGGGGTCAATGATTCGCCCGAGCAGGCACGGCAGCTGGCTGTGCTGCTGCGGGGGATGCTTTGCCACGTGAACCTGATTCCACTGAACCCCACACCCGGCTCTGCGCTGCAGCCCTCGCCGAGGGAGAGCGTGGAGGCATTCCGGCTGCTGCTGGCAGGCAGGGGAGTCCCAGTTACGGTGCGGCTGCGGCGGGGCATTGAGATTCGGGCGGGGTGCGGCCAGCTGCGGGAGCGGCAAGGGGCGGCAGATCGGTAGGCAGAGGCGGCTCGGCGACGCGGAAACTCGCCCAACGTGGGCGACGCCAGCCAGGGCTACACCACGGGCGGCGGACAGGGCGAGGGGGCTTGCATTTCCGGGGATGTGCGGCTAAGATTGTGTGCCGACCGTGGGATAGGCGGTGGAGGAGCCAACCCCGAATGAGACCGAGCTTGAGACAAGAAACGGCCGGCCCCGCAATGGCTGGGCCGGCCACACGCCGCAAAAAACGGCCAGGGGCTACTCGCGCGCTCTTTGCACGGTCCGCAAGCAGCGTGTGCAGAGCTTCAGGCGCTTGGGCACGCCGTTTTCATAGACGAGCACCTTCTGGACATTGGGTCGCCAGGTCCGGCGCGTCCGCACCATGGAGTGGCTCACATTGTGCCCGAAGGTCGGGACCTTGCCGCAGATATCGCACTTTGCCATCGTACCACCTCTCACACAGTAATCGAGCCAGCTCTCAACTGCACTGGTTCGGGTTGCCCGCAACAGCGGGAACCATCGTATCACAGCCGTGTTATACACGCAAACTGGCAGCGGCTGTGTGCAAACGGAGATAGGAACAAGGACTCGACGCATGGAAGAGACCAAGTTGGGGAAGATCGAAGTATCGATGCCGGCGATCGCCAGCCTAGCCGCGCAGGCCGTGCTGGAGTGCTACGGCGTCGTCGGCATGGCGAGCAAGGACCTGGCGAGCGGCATCGCGGGGACCTTGCAGCCCGGCAGCCACCATAGGGGCGTGGATGTGAGTATCCACGGGAACGAGATCGTAGTCGACCTGTACGTAGTGATCCAGTACGGTACTCGCATTACGATGGTGGCTCACAACATCCAGAGCGGCGTGAAGTACGCCCTCGAGAAGGCCTTGGGCATCCCAGTCAGCTTGGTGAACGTCCATGTCCAGGGGCTACGCGGGAGCCGGGAGGTCTGATGCACTTTTCGCGCACCTGCACTGTGCGGGATTCGAGTCCAGCAGTGAGGAGGCAACGTCGTTGAGCCCAAAGAGGACCACACCAGCCGGGCATGAACCGCGACCGCAGCCGTGCGAGCCTACCCCGGCGCTCTCCTCCTGTGACGCGCAGACCCTCGTGAAGTTATTTGGGTCGGCGCTGAGATGGCTTGAGCACCACCAGGCCCTAATCAACTCGCTGAATGTGTACCCCGTCCCCGATGGCGACACGGGCACCAACATGCTGCTCACGATGCAGTCGGCGTACCGGGAGATCAAGGACAGCCACGACGACGAGGCGGGGGTAATCGCCCAGAAGCTGGCCCATGGCGCCTTGATGGGGGCAAGGGGCAACTCGGGCGTGATCCTGTCCCAGGTCTTGCGCGGACTCGCACGGGGTCTGGCCGGGCACAAGACATTCGACGCAAAGCAGTTTGCCGATGCCCTGCGCGAAGGGGCCGCCACTGCGTACAAAGGTGTCATCAAGCCGGTGGAAGGCACGATCCTGACCGTTGCACGCGAATCGGCGGAGGTGGCGGTGGCTGCCGCGGCAACGAGCAGTGACATCCGCTTCGTCCTGGACCAGGCGGTGCATGAAGCGCGCCAATCGGTGACGCGCACGCCGACGCTCCTCGCCGTCTTGGCAGAAGCGGGGGTCGTGGATGCAGGCGGGCAAGGGCTCTTTGTGATCCTGGAGGGGATGCTGCGCTACCTGCGAGGTGAGCCAGTCGCGATAGACGCGGAGCTTTCGGCCGCCGTCGACCTAACTGCCCCAAGACCTGCCGAGGAGGAGGGATATGGATATGACATCCAGTTCATCCTGCGCGGGGAAGGGCTGAGCGTTGAGGAGGTCCGCGCCACGATCGCCTCGATGGGGGATTCGGCGCTGGTGGTGGGAGACAGCCAGACGATCAAGGTACACTTGCATGCGCCGGACCCCGGCCCGGCGCTAAGCTACGGCGCCAGCCGCGGCTCGCTGAGCCACATCATCGTCGAGAACATGCAGGAGCAATACCAGGACTTTATCGTCGCCAAGGCACACGCCCCGGCAGAGGACGAGCCGCCCGGGGGCATCGGCACGGTCGCCGTGTCGCCGGGCGCCGGGCTGGCGAGGGTTTTCGCCAGCTTGGGTGCGACCCGGGTGGTCCCGGGCGGGCAGACCATGAATCCCAGCACGGAGCAGCTGCTGCAGGCGATCGAGGATGTGCCGGCCGAGGACGTGATCGTCCTTCCCAACAACAAGAACATCATCCCGACGGCGGAGCAAGCCAAGTCGCTGTGCGGCAAGAGGGTGGAGGTCATCCCGACCGTCACGGTGCCGCAGGGGATCGCGGCGCTGCTCGCGTTCAACTACCAGAACGACTTTGCGGCGAATGCCCAGACCATGAGGTGCGCGATCTCTGCGGTCTCAACCGGCGAAGTGACCGTGTCTGTCCGCTCCACGCAGATCAACGGCCTGTCTATCCAGGAGGGCGACTACATCGGACTGGTCGACGGCCAGATAATAGTCGCAGGCGGTTCGCTGCGTGCGACCCTGCTGGCTACGCTGGAGAACATGGGCGCCCAGGAGCGTGAGAACATCACGATCTACTACGGTGAGCTGGTGTCCCCTGCCGACGCACAACAGGCCGCCGGGGAGATAGCAGAGCTATACCGGGACCAGGAAGTGGAACTGATCAACGGAGGACAGCCGCACTACCACTACATTGTGTCGGCAGAATAACCTAGATAAGGGACGAGCATCGCGATGGCTACAACCCGCATCATCACTGACGCCTCCTCGTATCTGAGGCCCGAGGTCGTCTCGCGCTACAAGATCACGGTCCTTCCCCTGGAGGTCAGCTTCGGCAAGGGCCGGTTCAGGATCGACCCCGAAGACCCAGAATCGCACAGGCGCGTCTTTGACGCAATGGACGGCTGCCCCGCTCAGCCAACGGAAGCGGTCTTTGCGCCGGACGACTTCCCCGAGGCGTATGAGAGGCTGAGCCGCGAGGCGCAGGAGATCCTCGTGATCCTGGGCTCGGGCCGCCTGAGCGACGGCGTAGCGAAGGCCCAAGCCGCAACGCGCCCATTCAGGGGGCGATGCCGCATCATGGTCATGGACTCGCTGTCGAGCTCGTGGGGACTGGGCTTGGTCGTGGAATCGGCTGCCCGGGCGGCCGAGGCCGGCCTCCCGCTGGACGGGCTGGTGCGGCTCGTGCGCGCGCTCCTGCCGCACATCTACACGGTCTTTTTCGTGGAGAGGCTGGACTATCTCGAGCAGAAGCGCAAGATTGGGGCCGCGCAGGCCCTGCTGGGCACGATCCTACGCATCAAGCCGATCCTGCTCGTCGAAGACGGCGACGTCGTCCCGATGGAGAAGGTCCGCACACGCGCGGCGGCCATTGAGAAGCTGGCCGATTTTGTCGGCGAGTTCGCCACGCCCGAGAAGGTCGTGATCCTCCGCAGCCCGCTCGAAGATGGCATGGACGAGATGGTCGCCGACTTGCGCCGCCACCTGGCCGAAGTCCTGCCCCGGCGGCAATTCCCGGTGCTGGCGTATGACCCAGTGCTGGCGTGCTACGTCGGGCCGCAGGCTTTGGGCGTCCTCGTCTACGAAAGGCACTAGGGTAGAGATGCCGAGCAATCTCCCAATCCGTGCTGCAGCGGAGGCGGCGGTGTGCCCTCGCATCGGCAGCGGATCTGTCCGCATCGTCACCGACAGCAACTCCGACGTCCCTGCCGACATGGCTTCGCGCCTGGGGATAGCGATCGTTCCGAATTATGTCTACTTTGGTGACGAACTCATTCGAGACCGCCACGGTATCAGCCCCGAGGAGTTCTTCGAACGGATGGCGGGAAGCCCTATCCCGCCGCGCACGACGCACCCCCCGGTCGGCGAGTTCCTGCAGGTCTATGAGCAAGCGCTCAACGGTGCGGGCTATGGCTCTGTTGTGTCAATCCTGGTGGCCAGCAGTGTGAGCGGAACGATCAACTCGGCGCATGCGGCGGCCGGGATGCTGGAGGACCCGGGGCTGGTGGAGATCATCGACTCGGGGCAGCTCTCGATGGGTATCGGCTGGATGGCCATCAAGGCTGCCGAGGCGTCACAGCGCGGCGCCTCTCGCGAGGAGATCGTGGAGCAGGCGCGGTCCATGCTGCCACTTGTGCGCGTCGTGGCCATGATCGACACTCTGGACAACCTGGTCCGGGGTGGACGGATCAGCCAACTGTCGGCGGCGCTGGGCACGCTGCTGCAAATCAAGCCCGTCCTGTCCATCCAGGGCGGGCAAGTTAGCATCGTCGGACGGGTGCGCACACACTCCAAGGCGCTCACGAAGATGGTCGAACAGGTCCGGGAGTGGGGGCCGTTGTCCGACCTGGCAGTGATGCATGCGGGAGCGGAGCCGCTCGCGGAGCGGCTGTTGGAGGAACTGCGGCCTGTGGTGCCGGGGCTGCCCATCCTGGTCGCGCCGGCAGGCGCCGCGCTGACGGCGCACCTTGGCCTGGGGGCCGTCGGCGTGTGCGGGCTTCAGAGGATGCCAAGCTAGCAGGGCACGCCACCGGGTAAAACATGGCCGCAGCCTATCAGAAGCTCGACAAGATGCTCGAACTCGAGAGGCGCCAGGGCTACCGAAACAAGGCAGTCATCGGTGGACTGGAGGCGCTGGCCCCGCGATGGCGAGCCGAGGCCGGGGAAGTGGCCCCCTCAGCGGATCTGGCTGCCGTCGACAGGATAGCCGCTCTGTTGGCAGGCTACGCCAGCGCAGGCGCAGACGAGCGATCCGAGATCATCGCCCATGCCCTCTCGCTGCTAGGGCAGTTGACTGCCGGAGCGCAGGCAGACCGGGCGCGCACAGAAGGTGCGAGGCTGCCGGCGCGAGCGCCAGCCAGTGCAGCCGCGGAGACTGCCCTGCCCCCGCTGAAGCCGGTGGCAGCCAGCGTGACGGCGAAGCGGCGGGCCGCCGCGGGCCTCGAGGCTCCGGTGAGCGCTCTGCCCGGGGTCAAGTCCGCCTATGCGCAGAAACTGGGCCGTCTCGGGATCATCACGGTCAACGATCTTCTGCACCACTACCCCCACCGCTACGAGGACTATTCGTCTCTCAAGGCCATCAGCCACCTGATGTATGGCGAGGAGACCACGGTCATCGCAACGGTGATCGCGGTCAACAGCCGCGAGACACGCAGCGGCGGCTCGATCGTGCGATGCACCGTCTCGGATGGAACTGGGTCGATCGATGCCGTCTGGTTCAACCAGCCGTTCCTGGCTCGGCAGATGCGCGAGGGCAGGAAGGTGGTGCTAAGCGGGCGAGTTGCGGAGTACCTCGGGCACCTTTCGCTGCAGTCGCCGGCGTGGGAACCGCTGGAATCGGACCTGATCCACACAGGAAGGCTGGTGCCGGTCTATCCGCTGACCTCTGGCATCGGTGCACGCTGGCTGCGGAAGCTGATCAAGCAGGTCGTCGACCATTGGGCACCACGACTGATCGATCATCTACCGCCGGGCGTCCGTGAGCGCCACGGGCTGGCAGACCTACCCACCGCCATCCGGCAGATCCACTTCCCCGAGACGCAGGAGGCAGCACTACGGGCCAGGCAGCGCCTCTCCTTTGACGAGTTCCTTCTGATTCAGCTTGGCCTGATGGGGCAGCGCGCGCGATGGAAGACGCAGCAGGCTCTGCCCGTTCCGACGAGCCGTGAGCTGCTGCAGAGGTTTCTGTCGTCGCTCCCCTACACCTTGACCGGGGCGCAGATGCGCTGCCTGGAAGAGGTATTACGGGACCTGGCCGAGCCAGAGCCGATGAGCAGGCTGCTGCAAGGAGACGTGGGATCAGGCAAGACCGTGATCGCCGCCGCGGCGATGCTGCAGACGCTGGCGGCAGGGCGGCAGGCCGCCCTGATGGCGCCCACGGAGATACTCGCGCAGCAGCACTATGAGACGCTCTGCGAGCTTCTCGGCCGCAGCGAGTGGGGGAGGTCCAGGCCGCCGTCGGTTGCACTTCTGACGGGCAGCCTCCAGCGGGCGGCGAAGGCGCGCACGCTCGAAGCTGTGGCGTCGGGCGAGGCCGACATCGCCGTGGGCACGCACGCGCTGATACAGCAGGGTGTCGAGTTCAGCCACCTCGGTTTCGTTGTGGTCGACGAGCAGCACCGCTTCGGGGTGGTCCAGCGCGCCTCCCTGCGCGAGAAAGGGCAGTCGCCCCACCTGCTTGTCATGAGTGCCACTCCCATCCCGCGCAGCTTGGCGCTGACAGTCTACGGGGACCTGGATGTGTCCCTGATCGACGAGATGCCTCCGGGCCGACAGCGGATCGTGACGCGCTGGCTGCTGCCCAAGGACAGGGAGGGCGCGTACGCGTTCATCCGGGATCAGGTCTCGCGAGGACGGCAGGCCTTTGTTCTCTACCCGCTGATCGAGGAATCGGAGAAGCTGGAGATCAGGGCGGCCGTTGACGAGTACGAGCGGCTGCAGGCGAGTGTGTTCGCCGACCTGCGCCTGGGCCTGCTTCACGGGAAGATGCGCAGCCGTGACAAGGATTCGGTCATGCAGGCCTTCCGGCAGGGCGAGATCCAGATCCTGGTCTCTACCTCCGTCATCGAGGTGGGGATCGACGTCCCGAATGCCACGGTCATGTTGATTGAAGGGGCGGACAGGTTCGGCCTCGCCCAGTTGCACCAGTTCCGGGGCAGAGTCGGCCGGGGAGCGCACCAATCGTACTGCCTGCTCCTCTCTGACTCGGCTTCGCCTGACGACCCTCAAACGCGGGCCACCTGGGAAAGGCTAATGGCCATCGAACAGACGCAGGATGGATTCGCACTTGCCGAGAAGGACCTCGATCTGCGTGGTCCCGGCGACTTTTTCGGGGTGCGGCAGAGCGGTCTGCCCACCCTACGGTTGGCGAGTCTCAGCAACCTTGAGACTCTCGAGCGGGCCCGGCAGGAAGCGCGGACCCTCTTCAGCACAGACCCACAGCTCTCACGGCCAGAGCACAGCCTTCTGCGCGACAGGCTGGCGGAATTCTGGGTAGTCCAGGGTGACCTGAGCTAACCCAAGAGGAGATCATCATGACGACAGCAATCTACCCCGGAACCTTCGATCCGATCCACAACGGGCACATCGACATCGCCACGCGAGCAGCCACGATATTTGAGCATTTGACGATAGCGGTTTACGATAGGCCGCAGAAGAATCTTCTCTTCACGACGCAGGAGCGCCGGAAGATGATCGAGGTCGCTCTGCGCCACTTGCCGAATGTGAGCGTGGCGACGTACAACCAACTCACCGTCGAGTTCGCGCGGCAAGTCGGTGCGATGGCGATCGTGCGCGGCTTGCGGGTCTTTTCGGACTTTGAGCTCGAGTTCCAGATGGCCCTGACCAACAAGAAGCTGGCGCACGAGATCGAGTATGTCTGCCTGATGACGGGGCAGGACTATGCCTTCTTGAGTGCAAGCACCGTCAAGGAGGTTGCCATGCTGGGGGGCTGCATCTCTGGTTTGGTGCCTGCCCACGTGGCGGAGGCCCTCGCGGCCAAGTTCAGCGAGCCGGGACACGAAGGCGAGGAGCGCGTCCGCCTCGTGTCGTTGAGGGACTGATCCGGCCGGCGGGTCCGCGCGCGCAGCCTGCCCCGAACGCACCGACGCGGGACCGGATGAGGAAGAGCGGGACGTCTGAGTGAAGCTTTGGGAGGAGCAACTGATGAGCGACATCAACCACTACGTCGAGAAGATCGAGAAGCTGGTCAGTGAGGGCTGGCGCATCCCTATGAGCGCGTACGTGATCGTGAACGAGGAGGAGATGCTGGAGCTGATCGACCAGCTGCGCACCGCGATTCCGAAGGAGATGCGGCAGGCCAACCGCATTGTCCAGGAGCGCGACCGCATCCTCTCGGATGCCGAAGTGGAAGCTGAGCAGAAAGTACAGGAGGGGCGGCAGAGTGCGTCCCGCCTCGCCGAGCAGCATGAGGTTGTGGCGGCTGCCAACGTCCGTGCGCAGACGATCATCGAACGAGCACAGCGCGAGGCAGAGATTCTCAAGTCGGGGGCAGACGAGTATGCCGCCGGCGTGCTGCAGGACCTGGACGGCCAACTGGGTACCCTCGAATCACAGATCGGGCGGCTGACCTCTATCGTGCGCGCCGGGCTGGCCAAGCTGGCCAAGGTGCCGGAACAGAGCGGCGATCCGGACGAGCAGGAGTAGGGCGTGGGGCGCGACATCGCGCCCGGTTTCGAGCCAGGACGGGCACAAGGCCCCATACTACGGCGACGGGCACAAGGCCCTTTATTACGGCGGTGGGTCGCGTGGGCAGGTGTGCGAGAGCCCTGGCGACGCACGTCTGGGGGCTTGACAGACGCGCGCGCAGGCCGTATAATCAGGGACTTGCGGTAGGAGGTAAGCAGGGCTGACGCATGCGCTACAACGTCGCGCAGCTCCTCAAAGGGCCGACGGGGGCCTGTCGAAAGTACGACCTATTTGAGGAGATCCGCAACCTGGATCAGGAGCTGAAGCCCGTGGGGCCGCTTGCCGGCCCGATCGTGCTTATGCGCACCAGCCAGGGTATCCTGGCGACAGGCACATTGTCGACCGTGATCGAGGGTAACTGCAAGCGTTGTCTCGAGCCGGCGCGCGCGGAGGTGGAGTTCGAGCTGGAGGAGGAATTCCACCCGACAAACCCGATTGCGGATGCGCCGATCGACAAGATCCCGGACGAGCAGCAGGACTCGGCGCTGCTGATCGACGAGCACCAGATCCTGGACTTGCGCGAGGTGGTTCGACAAGCACTCTGGCTGGCTGCGCCCATGGAGATGCTCTGCCGCCCGGACTGCGCGGGCTTGTGCCCAACGTGTGGCGGCAACCGCAACTTGGGGGAGTGCCAATGTGAAGACTCGCCCGTGGACCCGCGCTGGTCCGCTTTGGGACAATTGCTGAAAGACGACAAAGAACCGAACGAAGGGAGCATCTGAGAGATGGGAGCCTTACCGAAGCGCAAATTGGGCAAGGGCCGAAAGGGCCGGAGGCGGAGCCACCTGGCTCTGTCGGCCCCCAATATGGTCCATTGCCCCAAGTGCCATGCGATGAGACTGCCCCATGAGGTCTGCCCGTCCTGCGGCAGCTACAGGGGCATCGAAGTCATCAAGATGGCCAAAGAAGAGAAGAAATAGCCACCGGCGCGGCAGGAGTACGAGAGGCCGTGTGGAGCTAGATTCGCACGGCCTTGCTTTTGTCCTTCGGTCCTCGCTGTCCGCCAGTTGGGAGGCACCATGATCGGTTTCTCGCTATCGGACGACTTGCTTGAGATCCAGGCCCGTGCTCGCCGGTTCGCACGGGAAGAGATCGCACCCATCGCCGCCGAGTACGATCGCAGGGCTGAGGTCCCCCCGGACCTCAACAGGAAGGCCCGCGCCGCCGGCCTCTTCAACATGACCATCCCGACGGAGTATGGTGGGATGGGGTACGGCGCATTCGAGAACGCCCTGATCGCGGAGGAGTTGGGGGCTGCCTGCGCGGGCATCAGCGTCACAATCCTCGTGAATGGCCTGGCCCTGACCCCAATCAGCCTGTACGGGACCGAGGAGCAAAAGTCGAGATTCCTGGAACCCGCCGCCCGAGAGGGCAAGTACGCGGCCTTTTGCCTGACGGAACGAGAAGCCGGGTCCGATGCCGGTTCCATCAAGTCAACGGCCCTTCCAGACGGCGACGACCTGGTGATCAATGGGGAAAAGTGCTTCATCACGTCGGGGGCGCTAGCGGAGGTCATGGTTGTGTTTGCCTTGACCGATCCGGAGCGTGGCCCAAGGGGAGCTTCTGCGGTTATCGTTCCAGGTGGCACCCCCGGCATTCGCGTCACCAAGGTCGAAGACAAGATGGGCCAGCGCGCCTCCAACACCGTGGAGTTGCGCTTTGAGAATGTGCGCGTACCCCGGGAGAACCTGCTGGGCAAGCCAGGCTGGGGCTTTACATACGCCCTCGAGTGCCTTGACTTTGGCCGGTCCGGGGTCGCGGCGATGAGCGTTGGGGTCGCGAGAGCGGCCCTTGAGCACGCCGTTGCGTACGCCAAGTCTCGAAAGCAATTTGGCAACCCTATCCTCTCCAACCAGGGCATCTCCTTCCTTCTCGCGGACATGGCAATGAAGGTAGAAGCCGCGCGCTTGCTGACGTGGCAGGCCGCCTGGTTGGCCGACCGAGGAGAAAGGGTCACGATGCGGTCGGCAATGGCCAAGTGCTTCGCCTCCGATGCCGCCATGGAGGTCACGACCAACGCCGTGCAGATACTCGGCGGGTACGGCTACATGCGCGACTATCCCGTGGAAAAGCTCATGCGAGACGCCAAGCTTCTACAGATCTATGAGGGCACCAACCAAATCCAGCGCATGGTGATCGCCCGGCAGTTGGCCAAAGCCGGATAGGCGAGGTCGGCTACGATGCAGAGCGGGACGGCGGCCAAGACCGCACTCCTATTCCCCGGGCAGGGCTCGCAGTTTGTGGGCATGGGCCGGGACCTGATCGCCGTCCTTCCAGCGGCGCGCGCCGTCTATGAGCAGGCCGACGACATTCTCGGATTCCGGCTCTCTGACCTCTGTTTCGACGGGCCGGAAGAGATCCTCAGCGACACCGCATTCACGCAGCCGGCGCTTTTTGTCACAAGCCTGGCGATTCTGCAGGCTCTGCGTTCGGAAGGGTCCCTGCCATCAGTCGGGGCCGTGGCCGGCCACAGCCTTGGCGAGCTAACTGCCCTGGCGGCCGCCGGTGCGCTGGGCTTTGCGGATGGTCTGCGGCTCACGCGCGAACGCGGCCGGCTGATGAGGCGTGCTGGCGAATTGAGCCCCGGCGGCATGGCGGCTGTTCTGAAGATGAGCGACGCGGCCGTGGACGAGGCGTGCCGGGAGGCATCCCTCCAGATGGGCCAGCCGGTCCAGATCGCCAACCACAACGCGCCAGAGCAAGTCGTCATCTCCGGCGATAGCGGTGCGCTGGCCTTGGCCACGGTGCTGCTGCGGGCGCGTGGGGCGAGACGAATCGTGCCCCTCGCGGTGTCGATTGCTGCACACTCGCCCCTGATGGCCAGTGTGGAGGCCGACTACCGACGTGCCGTCCAGGCCACCCCTGTCAACCAGCCGTCGATTCCCATCATCGGGAACGTTGCTGCAGGGCCCCTGGAGTCGGCAGACGCGATCCGCACGGATCTCGTCGCACAGCTCACCTGCCCCGTGCGATGGACCGACTCGATCGAGCGGATGGCCGCGATGGGAATCTCGCATTATGTAGAGATCGGGCCAAAGGATGTATTGAGCAAGCTCGTGAAGCGCATCGTGCCCGATGCAGAGGTGCTCAGCATAGGTGACGTCGCGGCGGTGCGCTCGTATGCGCCGAGAGAGGGTATCGAGGCATGAACCAGGGAGAGGCGCCGTCTTTCGAGGGAAAAGTGGCTGTCGTCACCGGCGCGGCGCGAGGCATTGGCCGGGCCATTGCACTGAGGCTGGCGGCCGGCGGAGCGAGCGTGGCGGTCAACTACCGGAGCAACGCCGGAGCGGCCGACGAGGTAGTGCGGCAGGTCCTCGAGACCGGCGGCAAGGCGTTCGCGTTCGCGGGCGATGTCAGCGTGCCGGCGGAGGCGCAGTCGCTCGTGGAGGGAGCAATCAAAGCCTACGGGCGGCTCGACATCCTGGTGAACAACGCCGGCACGACGCGCGACACGCTGCTGATGCGAATGACTGAAGAGGATTGGGACATTGTCGTCGACACCAGCCTCAAGGGGAGCTTCAACTGCATAAAGGCGGCCGCGAGGCAGATGATGCGCCAGAGGTATGGACGCATCATTAACATCACATCGGTTACCGGACTGGCAGGCAATCCAGGACAGGCCAATTACGCGGCCGCCAAGGCAGGGCTGATCGGCCTGACCAAGACGGTGGCCAAGGAGCTCGGGCCGCGGAGCATCACGTGCAACGCAATTGCCCCTGGGCTGGTCAGCACCGACCTCACGGCCTCCCTGCCAGCTGAACTCGTACAGACGGCGATTGACCGGACGCCACTGGGCCGACTGGGGACAGCGCAGGAGATCGCAGAGGCTGTCGCTTTCCTGGCCTCTGATCGCGCGGGTTTCATCACCGGTCAGATTCTGGCAGTGGACGGCGGGCTTGCCATCGCCTGAGCCCTGAGTGGGGCGCAGGCAGCGTACTGGAGGATTGCATGGAACAACACCTGGGGAAGGTGACGATCGCTCCGAACGTACTCGTCACGATCGCCCAAAAGGCGGCGGCCACTGTTCCGGGGGTTGCCTGCCTCTACGAGACTGTGCCAAGCATGAAGCGTTTGTTGGGCTTTCAGACGGTGGGCCAGGGGGTCGAGGTTCGCGTGGAGGATGACCAGGTGGCAATCGACGTGTACGTGGTAGCGCACCGGGGCATCGACCTGCTGCAGACGGGGCGGGAGGTCCAGAGGGAGATCACGCGCGCCATCGAGGACATTGTCGGCAAAGCTGTGAGGGAGGTCAACGTCCATGTGGAGGACGTCGTCCTGGAGCCGGTGGCTGAGCGGTAGCGGGCAGAGGCAGCATCCGCATGAAGATCCGGCATCGAGCCCGCGTGGCCGTGCTCCAGGCCCTCTACGAGATGGACTGCTCGGGGCATGATGCCGGCGACGCGCTGACCCACCGGCTCGAGGAGATGGAGCTACCGGACCCGGGTGTGGTCTTTGCCCGGGAGCTGGCGGGAGGCATCCGGGCACAGCGGGAGAGGCTAGACGGGTTGATCGCCCGCTACGCGCCTGAGTGGCCAGTAGACCAGATAGCGATCATCGACCGCAACATCCTGCGCATCGCCATCTTTGAGATCGTTTTCGGCAGTGACACACCGGTCAAGGTCGCCATCAACGAGGCTGTGGAGCTGGCCAAGACCTTTGGCGGTGACTCGTCTGGCCGCTTTGTGAACGGAGTGCTTGGCACGCTGGTAGCGGCGGAGCCAATGGGCGACAGATAATGAACGTCATCGGCAACATCGGGCTCACGGAGATCATTGTCATCTTCCTGCTGGCACTGATCGTGTTTGGACCAGAGCGCCTGCCCGAGATTGCCAGGAAGATCGGCGCGGTGGTCCATGACCTGCAGAGGGTCTATGCCAACCTCAGCCGTGAGCTTGGGCCGGAGCTGTCGGCGCTGCCCACTGCTATGCAAGAGGTACGCGAGACGGCTGAGGCGTTCAAGGCGCTCCCGCGCGATGCCATCCGAGCCCTGTCACAAGCCACTACCATGGATGTTGGCGCCGACGGTGCGGTACAGGCTGAGGAGAAGGCCGCCCCCGCGGCGGACCCGGAAGAGACGGCCCTCGAGAACCAGCGCATGAAGGCGGAGGAGCCCGGTGCCTGAAGCCTTTGCGCCCGCGGCAGACGGAACGGCCGCGGACAAGACACGGTCTGTGGTGGAGCATCTCAAGGAGCTCCGCGATCGCCTGCTGCGGTCGGTGATTGCGCTGCTGGTGACAACCACCGCCAGCATGGTGTTCGCCAAGAGGGCACTGGCCTTCCTGATCGCGCCACTGGGAGAGACGCTCCCGCAGGCACTCAAGCCTACCGAGTCGATCGGCAACTATATGCGCGTCGCCCTCATCTGCGGTGTGACGCTCGCGATGCCCTACATCGTATACCAAGTGGGCGCGTTTGTGATGCCGGCCCTGACCAAGACAGAGAAGCGATACATGCTGCTGCTTGTGCCTGGGGCGACGCTCTGTTTCGTGGCAGGCGTCGCATTTGCCTACTTCCTGACGATTCCGTCAGCCATCCCGTTTCTGCAGGGCTTTATGGCCGACCTGATCGAGCAGAAATGGGCGATCGGCGAGTACCTGAGCTTTGTCACCGGCCTAGTCTTTTGGATAGGGGTGGCCTTTGAGCTTCCCCTGTTCGTCTTTGTGCTTGCCAAGCTGGGGATCGTCGATGCTCGGTTCCTGGCAAAGAACTTTCGGTTTGCCATCCTGGCGATCGCCATAGTCGCAGCCATGATCACGCCCACGGTGGACCCGTTCAACATGGCACTGGTGATGGCGCCGCTCATTGCGCTTTATGGCCTAGGCATTGTCCTGGCAGCAGTCGCCCGCCGCAAGACTGGGGGCGAAAGCCCGTAGGCGACTTCTGCCGGAGAATCGCTGCAGCCTCCCAAAAGAGGGCGCGCAATCTACTCGCGCGCCCGGATCATACCAGACCAACAGAGAAGTTCAAGGAGGAGCAACGGCATGTCACGCACTCGCGTCGTGATAATGGGCGCCGCTGGGCGCGACTTTCACAACTTTAACACAGTCTTTCGGCAGGATGAGGCGTTCGAAGTGGTTGCCTTCACCGCCACCCAGATCCCCAACATCGAAGGCCGGCTGTACCCCACGGCGCTGGCCGGACGGCTCTACCCGCAAGGCATCCCTATCCTCCCAGAAGCGGAGCTCCTGGAGGTGATCCGGACGCACGAGGTGGACCAAGTCGTGTTCGCCTACTCCGACGTGCGGCACGAATACGTGATGCACAAGGCTTCGGCCGTTCTGGCGGCGGGAGCCGACTTTCGCCTGATAGGCACCAAGACAACGGCCGTGCGCAGCACAAAGCCGGTCGTCTCCGTCTGTGCGGTGCGCACGGGAAGCGGCAAGAGCCAGACCACCCGTCACGTGGCGGATGCCCTACAGGGGATGGGGCACAAGGTGGTCGCCGTCCGGCACCCGATGCCCTACGGGGATCTTGCCAAGCAGGCGGTCCAGCGCTTTGCCAGCTACGACGACATGGACAGGCACCAGTGCACGATTGAGGAGAGGGAAGAGTACGAGCCGCACATCGACCGCGGCATCGTCGTCTACGCAGGGGTCGATTATGAGGCCATCCTCCGACAGGCAGAGCAGGAGGCCGACATTGTATTGTGGGACGGAGGCAACAATGACCTCCCCTTCTACCGGCCCGACCTGCACATCGTCATCGCCGACCCTCACCGTCCGGGGCACGAGCTGGGCTACCATCCGGGTGAGGCCAACTTGCGCGCGGCCGACGTGGTGGTCATCAACAAGATCGACACGGCCGACCTGGCACATATCAGCCAGGTGCGGGAGAGCGTGCGAGCGGTCAACCCGGACGCCATCGTGATCGAGGCTGCATCACCCATCTTTGTAGACAACTCCGAGGCGATCCGCGGCCAGAAGGTGCTGGTGGTCGAAGACGGGCCGACCCTGACACATGGGGAGATGGCCTACGGAGCCGGCTATGTAGCGGCGCGGCGCTTTGGGGCGCGAGAGATCGTGGACCCGAGACCGTATGCCGTCGGCTCCATCCTGGAGACGTACGCCAAGTACCAGACAACGGGCTGCGTGCTTCCGGCCATGGGCTATGGCGAGAAGCAGATCTCGGAGCTGGAAGAGACGATCAATGCGACTCCCTGCGACATGGTCATCGTGGCTACGCCGATCGATCTCACCAAACTCCTTGACATCCATCGCCCGAACCAGAGGGTCCGCTATGAGTTACAGGTGATTGGCAAGCCGACGCTCGAGGAAATCCTCAGGGCCAGGTTCGGCCGGTAGTCGATCTGTGTCAGAGTCCCCCGCCGGGCGGGTGCCTCTGACATGGAAGTGCCCCGGTGGCGGGCAAGCGCGGGCACCCGGCCCAGCAACGCGGGCACAAGGTGCTACACTGTGGTGGTGCGGACGGGCGCAACGCCCGTGTTTCGGGCACAGGCATGGCAGTGCCCCCGGCGGGCGGAGGGCGATCTTGCGCGGCCGGTGCGGGGTTGGTATAATGCGGCGGAAGGGAATAGCGCATGACCTGGAGAGACAAGACCCTCGTCGAGCTCGTGGAGGCACTTCCCGCCGAGCTCAATGTCCCCGTCCGCGATGCCATCGAGCTACTTCTTGAGCGGTATGCCCAGCGCACAGCGGGCGAGAAAGGGATCGGGCCCTCGTCCGGTGCGCCGGTCACCCTGCGCGAGGTGACGGCAGACACTGTGCGCGCGGTCTGCCGGCTGTCGGACACGCTCGTCCCACCGAAGCGCTTTATGGTGGCACCCAACTCTGTCTCTCTTGCCCAGGCGCTCTTTGAGCCCAAGGCATGGTACCGTGCCATCTATGCCGATGAGACCCTGGTCGGGTTTGTGATGCTCTACGACGACCCCGACGAGCCGGAGTACTACCTGTGGCGGTTCATGATCGCCACACCCCACCAGGGCAAAGGCTTTGGCCGCCAGACGATCGAGCGGATGATCGAGTACGTGGAGACCCGCCCTGGGGCAGTGGAGCTGCTGGTGAGCTGCGGCGAAGGCCCGGGCAACCCTGAGGGCTTCTACACAGGGATGGGCTTCCGCCGCACTGGAAAGATGTCGGGCGACGAAGTGGAGCTCGTGCTCCCACTGCCCTACCGCCGACCTTAGGAAGAGGCAAGATGCGCAGTTTGGACGAGATCGTCAACGACCTGGAGTCGCTGTCGCCGGCAAGCCTGCAGGAGCTGGAACGCTTTATCGAGTACCTGAGATGGAAGGAGGCACCGCACCGCCAGGCTGAGGCGGGAGCGACCTGGAACTTTGACCTCGTCGAGGAGTTCCATCGCGCAGTCGTCAGCGCCGACCGGAGCCAGGCCGGGATGCACGTACAGGTGGGCGAGACGGCGTGCAGCGGCGAGTGGCGCATGGCGCTGTGGCAGCATCCGCCGGTCCAGGGGGCGGCAGTGGTGGAGTACCAGGTGCCCATACCTGCCAACGTCCGCAATGTGCGCCTCCTGTTCGCGACCGGCATCCGCGACGGCTCACAACTGGCTCCAGGCAACATCGTTGCCTTCCGCGTCTTTGTCAACGACTGGAGGCTGTGGAGCCATACGCAACACGCCTGCCGGTGGCTGGAGCAGCAAGTCGCGATGCCCTCGCTGCCGGGCGACGTCATCCGAGTGCAGCTGGTGACGGATGGCCTGGGGAATCACGAGTGGGCGTGGGCGGCGTGGGCCGAGCCACGCCTGGTGGGTGAGGTGCTGGCGAGATAGGGACCTTGCGCCAACCAGACAACCCGCTATGGAGATGCCGATCGGAGGGTGCACCCATGGATCTAGAACTCAACGAAGAGCAGCGCATGGTGCGCGGCATGGTGCGGGACCTGGCGCAGAAGGAAATCGGGCCTCGCGCGGCCGAGGTGGACAAGAGCGAGCAGTTCCCGGCAGAGAATATCCGCAGGCTGGCCGAGCTCGGGCTACTGGGGCTGCCCTATCCGGAGCGTTACGGGGGCGGAGGCGGTGACACTGTCAGCTATGCCATCGCCGTAGAGGAGGTGGCGCGCGCCTGCGGCTCGACTGCGCTCATTTTCGCAGCGCACGTGAGCCTTGGCTGCGCGCCCATCTACTACTTCGGCACAGAGGAGCAGAAGCAGCGGTGGCTGCCGATGCTGTGCAGCGGACGGGGCCTTGGCGCCTTTGGGCTTACCGAGCCGGAGGCCGGCTCGGACGCAGGCTCGACGCGCACCGTGGCCGTGCGAGACGGCGACTCGTACATCCTCAACGGTTCCAAGATGTGGATCACGTCAGGCGCGATCGCCGATGTGGTCAACTGCACGGCCAAGACCGACCCCGCAGCCGGGACAAGGGGCATATCCTGCTTCCTGGTGGAGAAGGGAACGCCCGGCTTTCTCCCCGGCAAGAACGAGCCGAAGATGGGGCTCAAAGGCTCGGTGACCTCCGCCCTTACCCTTGAGAATTGCCGGGTGCCGGTCTCCAGCATGCTGGGCAAGGAGGGTGAGGGGTTCCGGCAGATGCTGATCACTCTCGACGGAGGGCGCATCTCTATCGGTGCGATGGCGCTGGGCCTGGCACAGGCTGCGCTGGACCAGGCCATTGCCTACTCCAAGCAGCGCGTGCAGTTCGGGCAATCCATTGCCCACTTCCAGGCGATCCAGTGGATGATCGCAGACATGGCAACCGAGATCGATGCCGCCCGGCTGATGGTCTACCGAGCGGCGGCAATGAAGGATGCGGGTGTGCACTTTACCAAGGAGGCGGCGATGGCCAAGCTGTATGCCTCTGAAGTGGCCGAACGTGCTGCCTTCAAGGCGGTGCAGATTCATGGAGGCTACGGCTACAGCCGCGAGTACCCAGTCGAGCGGATCTACCGGGACCAGCGGCTGTGCACGATCGGCGAAGGAACCAGTGAAATCCAGCGGCTGGTGATCGCCAGGCAGGTCATGGGCGCCCTGTAGCCCGGGTAGGCGCGTCGGCCTGAGGTGCGCGCCGCAGCCAAGCCAAGATGCCCGTGGGCGCTGCAGGAGCGCGGCCTTGGGCGGCGTGCGCCGAGCGGACGGCATCGAAGGAAGGCAGGAGGCGAGAGCGAGCAGATGCCAAAGACGCATCCCTTGGTCGAACTGGCGCGCCGCACGATCGTGACCTACGTCCGCACCGGCAAGACGATTGAGCCTCCCGCGGAGCTTACCCCGGAGATGCGCCAGCGGGCGGGCGCGTTTGTCTCGCTGCACCGTGGTGGGGAGCTGCGCGGCTGCATCGGCACCATCACGCCGGCAGAGGACAACCTTGCCGAGGAGGTCATCCAGAATGCGATCTCGGCAGCCACTCGCGACCCGCGCTTCCCACCGGTCGCGCCGAGCGAGCTCGAGGAGCTTGACGTCAAGGTGGACGTGCTGGGCGAGCCGGAGCCAATCGCTGGCCCGGAGGAGCTGGATCCCCGGCGCTACGGGCTGATTGTGCAGTCGACTGCCTACCCATGGAGGCGCGGGCTGCTGTTGCCCGACCTTCAGGGCATCGACACCGTCGAGCAACAGGTCTATTGGACGCGCGTCCACAAGGCGGGCATCCGGGACCCGGACGAGCCGGTGGAGATGTTCCGCTTCGAGGTACGCCGCTACACCTGATCCGGCAGGGACCTGCGGCCCAGCGCGTCTGGGCGGCTGCTAGATGCCGCCGGCGATCAGAACCGCTCCGTCGCGGGCCGGGAGCGCCAGTTCCAGGTGGCCCTGTGAAACCGCGAATCGGGCCCCCGTCCAGGCATCGTGCAGGGGTGCGCCCTCAGGCAGGTAGCCGTACACCGGGATGCGCTGTACTACTGGCCGCCTCGCGGTGTTGAGGGCGACGATGAGCGCTTGATCGCCCAGCCGGCGCCCGTAGACAGCGGAACCCCCCTCGGCCAGAAGGAACGCGATATCGCCTCGCCGAAGAGCCGGATGGGCTGCGCGCAGTGCAATGCAGCGACGGACGTACTCCCGCAACTCCCGATCCCAGCCTTGCCCGCCCCAGGGAAATCCCTGGCGGCTGGCGGGCTCATGACGGCCCTCCAGCCCGATCTCGTCGCCGTAGTAGATGCTTGGCGCGCCCAGGTAGGTCATCTGGAAGAGGGTAGCCAGGCGGTAGGCCGTGGAGTCACCAAGGGCCAGGGTCCGAAAGCGGGGTGTGTCGTGGCTGCCCAGGCAGTTGTACTGCACCTCATTGACCTCGCGCGCGTAGAGCCCCAGGAGCCTGCGCACCTCGGCCGCGAACTTGGCCCCATCGATGGGCTCTATCCAGTGATACCCGGTGCGAGAGGCCTCGCCCTGGTTGAGCGTATCGTTGGCAAAGAACCCGAGGCACGCGCGAGCGACCATGTAGTTCATCGTGGCGTCGAATTGGTCGCCCTGCAGCCAGCGCTGCGCATCATGCCAAATCTCTCCGACGATGTACGCCTCAGGATTGATCGCGCGAACGCGCCGGCGGAACTCGCGCCAGAACTCGTCATCATCGATTTCGGCCGGCACGTCCAGCCGCCATCCGTCGATGCCGAACTCGATCCAGTGCGCAGCGACATCCCACAAAAAGTGGCGGACGGCCGGAGTCTTGGTGTTGAGCTTGGGCAGAGCCGGAAGTCCCCACCAGCAGTCGTAACCGTACTGGCAGTCCGGGGCGTCGTACGGCCTCAGCGGGAGGTTGTGGACCGTGAACCAGTCGACGTAGGGAGAGGCGGCGCCGTTCTCGACGATGTGGTTGAACTGAAAGAAGCCGCGGCTGGCATGGTTGAAGACGCCATCCAGGATGACCCGCATCCCGCGCCGGTGTGCCTCGTCCAGGAGGGTGCGCAAGGCTTCATTGCCGCCGAGGATGGGATCGACGTTGTGGTAATCGTAGGTGTGGTAGCGATGGTTGGCGGTGGACTGGAAAACGGGGCAGAAGTAAAGGGCAGTGATGCCCAGCTCCTGGAGATAGTCAAGGTGGTCTACGACGCCGATCAGGTCGCCGCCCTTGAAGCCATGCGTGGTGGGGGGCGCGTCCCAGGGCTCGAGGTTGGAGGGTTTCGGAACACAGTCGCTGCGGGCAAAGCGATCGGGAAAGATCTGGTAGAAGATGGCATCGCGGACCCACTCAGGCGTATCGATCGACCCCATCGTCGTGCTGCTCCTCCGGTGCTAGGCTGCCGGCCCCACGCACCCCTGCGGGCGAGCCGCTGTGCCGGCGCGAAGAGAGATCATCTTAGCACACGTGTGCAGCGGAGCACAAGTTGGTGCGAGGACTGGAAGGGCGTGGAGCGGAGCGCTGCCAGCCAGGTTGGTCCAGGCTTGTATACAGCCTGGACCCCCGGCTTATGACGAGTGGTTCGCTCTCGAGGCAGGACGCTCGGCGGCTCGGCAAACCCATGACGGGCAGCGAGACCAGTCTTCGCACAGCTCCTAGTTCTTTGGATGAAAGGGCCACTTGACGAGCAGCGCGCCGCAGGTCTCAAGATTGAGATCGGGCGCGTAGACCCACCCCGCCTTGGCGACGTCGGTCACGCAGAGGGTGTAGGACCCCCCGCCTGCCCAGGTCTCGATGGTAGCGATGCCCTGGAAGTCGGTGAGGGCGGTCGCGACCACCTGCGTGCCGTTGGGCAGCGTCCACTCCGCGGTCACCAGCGCCCCGTCGACGGCCGCGAGGTTCGCATCGCGGACATGGACCATGCCGACGACCCGGTCGGGCGAGCTCGACGAACGGCCGTTCCAGGCCAGGCGCACGCGGCTGACCCACATGGCGGTGTCCTCGTCGGCCATCGCGGGCAGCGCGAGCATGGTCAGCAGCATGGCAGCAACGACGGCGGCGAACAACAGGCTCTTGGTTTTCATCTGAACGTTCCCCCCTTGATGGAATCAACTCCACGACGCGCGGGGGCTGAAAAGGATACGGGCTTGGGCGGCGATCTTCGCCCATTCGAGCGCGCGGTTCAGTCAGAGACTATCGCCCGTGTGAGAGTGAGGAGGTGCAGCGCATCCACCCAAGGGGAGCGGGTCGTGAAGGTGCACCGCACTTGGAAGGTGCAGCGCACCAGGGTGGGGCTCGGTCGGATGCTCAGCACTACGGCGGCATCTGCCGGTGCCGCACCAGCTTTTGGAGAGTGTCGGCGTGGCCGGAGAACGCGATCTCGTCGGCGGGCGGAAGCTCGTCAAGTGGGAAGAAGCGCGCGTCGCCAGCGTCGTCGCCCGCCTTCAGGCGGCCGCCGATCGCGGTCACCCGGTAGGTCAAGTTGATGCCAGGGCCTCGAAAGTCATCCCTGTAGTAGGAAGCAGCCATGAGCTGCGGCGGGCCGGCGACGAGGCCGGTCTCCTCGATACACTCGCGGCAGACGGCTGCCTCGGGCCGCTCATCCCATTCCACAAAGCCGGACGGCAGAGCCCAAAGGCCCTTGCCAGGCTCCACGGCGCGACGGATGAGCAGGATGCGGCCCTCCCGCTCGATTACCAGGCTTACGCCGACCTTCAGCTGGCGGAACTCGACGTAGCCGCAGACCCGGCAGGCGAGCCGCTGCCTCCCGTATGCGTCGCGCTCCTCCAGCGGGTAGGCACAGTGGGGGCAGAAACGCAGTGCGCCGCCCGGCACCCACCTGTCGAGCGCGCGCGCCTGCCAGGCGAGGGTCGCCCGGTCGTGCCCAGCGCCGCAGAGCGGCTCAGGCAGCGCGCCGGCGGCGAAGAACTCCGCCGCGGCTACCTCTGTAGAGAGGGCAAGGTCGGGTTGACCAACCCCTTCGCCTTCGTGATAGGCCTCGTAGACCACCAGCACGCCGTTGCCGCGCGGATCGTCGTCGAAGAAGTAGACGTCAAAGAGACGGCCAGCGTGCAGGCGCAGGCCCAGCTCTTCGAGCGCCTCGCGCTCGGCTGCGGCTGCCGGTGCCTCGTCCACCTCGCAGTAGCCGGCGGGCAAGCTCCAGGTGTCAGGGAAGGCATCACAGGTGACAGCGCGCTTGATGAGGAGCAGCCTGCCGTCGTTCTGGATCAGCATACCGGCACCCACCTTGAGGCCCCGGTAAAAGACCCACCCGCAGGCGGGGCAGACGAGCCGCTCGCGGCCGTCGATCCGCTTTTCAACCAGCTCGGACGCGCAGTGTAGACAATGCATGGGGCTCCTCGAAGGATGAGATCAGATGGCCAGAAGGTTCATGCCGGCCGCCATCACCAGGCAGGAGAAGAAGGGTATCCAGAGGTTGTCGGTGGGCGGCGGCGACCAGCGCTCGGCGGCCGCGGCGGCGACGGCGCCGGAGCAGGCAGCCGCCGGCGGCAGCAAGCTGCACAGCGCAGCCCCCGCGGCGGTGACCAGGCAGGCCGCCAGGCAGGCGATGCTGCCCGCCCAGGTTTTGCGGAGGCCGGGCCGGCCCCAGCGCCGCCCCGCGAGCTCCGCCACGGGGTCGCCGAAGGCCAGGAAGAGCACTCCTAGCCCGCCGACGTCCTGCCCGAAGAGCAGCAGCACCGCCAGCATCGAGCCGGCAAACCAGGTGGAGCCGAGCACGCCGCGCCTCTCGGCCGGGCGAAACAGCGCCGGGGCATTGCCCCAGAGGATGCGGTCGACCGAGGGCCAGGCACGGCGTGCCGCCTCCAGCAGGAGGCTACCGGCCAGCAGGATGGCGGCGAGCGCCAGCGCGGCCCAGGGCGCCCACAGCCAGCCGGCCAGCGGCACCGCCGCCATCGCCGCGTGGATCACCTTGCGCAGGGGCCACGTCCCGCCCGGCAGGGGCCGTGGAACGTGGTGCGACTCCGCCCTATCCAGGCATGGGCGCAACGGCCTATTGGGCAATGCGCACTCTCCACCAGTTGCGGTGCAGCATCAGCCCATCTGCGCGAGCGCGAGGTATCCAGCCACGGACTCGTGGAGCTGGTCGAGCGGTAGATGCTCGCGGACAGTGTGCACCAGCGTGTCGTCGCCGGGGCCGAATCCGATCACCGAGGCGCCGGCCGCGGCCAGGTGACCACCATCGGTCGCAAAGCGCCAGATGCCGACCTCGACCGGGCGGTTGAGGACCTCGGCGAGGCACGCCTGCGCCTGGACGAGGAAGGGGTCATCGGGCTCGGTGGTGAAGGAGGGGAACTCGTCGGGGTAGCGGAGCACGGCGCCGGTGTAGCTGACGAGCTCCTTGGAGGCGAGCTCGACGCGGCCGCGGCAGCCCTCCTCCAGGCTGCGCGCCAGCAGGTCCTCGATCTGCGCGACGACGGCCTGCGTGCGCTCGCCCGGGATGTTGCGCCAATCGAGGACGAGGTGGATCCCCGCAGGCGTCACGTTGGCGCTGGCCGGGGTGCTGCTCACTAGGGTAGGCGCTACGGTCGAGTCCCCGTAGACGGGATCGGCGGCGGCCGGGAGGTTGCGCAGCGCCTGGAGAAAGCGGGCGAGCGAAAAGTGGGGATTCACGCCGAGCTCCGGCATGCTGGCATGGACCGAGCGTCCGGCAAGTTGCACCGAGAGCTCGATCCGGCCGCGGTGCCCGCGGCGAAGATGGTTGCCGCTCGCCTCGCCGATGACAGCGCGCGCGACCGGCAGCGTCTCGGCGAGATGGCGTGAGCCGAGCCCGCCGACCTCCTCCTGCACGACGCCCGCGACGATGACGTCGCCCGGGGGGCAGATGCCGAGCACCTTGAGGTGCCCCCCCGCGTGCACCATGGCAGCCAGCGCGCCCTTCATGTCGACCGAGGCGCGGCCCCACAACTGCCCATCGGCGACCACGCCACCGAACGGAGGGTAGGGCCAGAGATCGGGATCCCCGGCGTCGACGTGGTCGAGGTGCCCGTTGAACAAGATGGACGGACCCCCACAGCCGGGGATCAGGCCCAGGACGTTGCCCACCTCGTCGATCCAGACGCGGTCGTAGCCCAGCGACTCCATCTCGCGGCGCACCAGCTCCGCCGCATCGCGCTCCATGCCCGGCAAGCTCGGCGCCTGTATCAGCCGGCGGGCAAAGGCGACCAGCCGGTTCTCGACGTTTTCCAGCATTGGGATGTCCACGTTTCTCTCCTGGGTAATCGCTCTTGCAGGGGCTACTCCACAAGTCCGCGCAGGACCCTCAGGTTCTCCACGTCCTCGGCCAAATCGGGCCCCTTGTCCGTCTCCAGCGCCATCGGGAGCCCGTGGAAGCGCGGGTCATTCAACAGAAGCCGGAAGGCATCGAGCCCGAGCATCCCCTGTCCTATGTGCTCGTGGCGGTCCACGCGGCTGCCAAGATCTTTCTTGGCATCGTTAAGGTGAACGGCGCGCAGGCGGTCCAGCCCAAGCACGGCATCGAACTCGGCCCAGGTGGCCTCGTACCCCTCGCGCGTGCGCAGCTCGTAGCCGGCGGCAAAGGCGTGTGCAGTATCAAAGCATACCCCCAGCCGCTCGGGCGCCCGGACGCGATCGATCATCGAACGGATCTGGCCAAATGTGTAACCCAGATGGTCGCCCTGGCCGGCAGTGACCTCCAGCCAGACCTGTGCGCTCAACCCCGGGAGCCGGTCGTGTACCGCGTCGAGGGCGGCCGCGATGCGCGCGAGGCCAGTTTCCTCACCGGAGCCCATGTGCGAGCCGGGATGGATCACGAGTCCGGGCATCCCCAGGAACTCGCAGCGTCCTAGGTCATCGGCCAGCGCATCGATCGACTTGTGCCAGAGGACATCGTCGGGCGTCGCCAGGTTCAGCAGGTATTGGCCGTGGCCAAAGGCCGGCCAGATGCCAGTGCGCTCGACGGCGTCGCGGAAGACTGCGCGCTCGGCCTCTGATATGGGGGGCGAGACCCAGCGGCTCGGGCCCTTCAGGAAGAGCTGCACCACGTCGCAGCCTACCTGCTCCGCACGCTCGATGGCCTTGGCCACGCCCCCCGCGCTCGACTCGTGCGCACCAAGGAGTGGTTTCGACGAAGTTGTCATCTGTTTCCTCTCTGCCAGGCAAGGAAACCCGGCTCATGGGTTGCCGGGCATCGAAGCCCGGTTGGCGAAGCGAGCGTCCTCGGCGCACGCAAGCAGAAAGAGAAGCGACGAGAGGCGGTTGAGATAGCGCAGGACGTGCGGATTCGAGAGCAGGCCGCTGTCCAAGAGGCGCACTGCCTCTCGCTCGGCACGGCGCACGACCGCGCGGGCCAGGTGCAGTGCTGCTCCAGGCAGGGTGCTGCCCGGCAGCACGAAGGTGCGGGGCGGGTCGATAGCGGCCTCCACGCCAGCGAGCCACGTCTCAAGCTGCGTGATGTGCGCGGCAGAGATCTGCGCAGGAAACTGGCCATCCTCGGTGCCGGCCGCCGCCAGCTCAGCCATCAGTGCCGAGAGGTCTGCCTGCACCGCGAGCAGTACAGAGCAGACGTCCGGCGCACAGCCAGCTGCGCGCGCAAGACCGATGGCTGCCTGTGCCTCGTCCACCGCGCCACAGGTCGCGGGGCGCAGGTCGAACTTGGGAACACGACCGGGGCCGAGCAGGCCCGTGGTGCCGTCATCGCCACGCCCGGAGTACCACCGCGAGCTCGGCTTTGGCTCGCCGTTTTCCACCCCCGGAGGCCCCCCGCTAGCCACCCGACAACGCCTGTACGATGGTCCTGCAGAAGGCCGGCAAGTCGGAGGGCATGCGCGAGGTGATCAGGTTGCCGTCGCGCACAACTTCGGCATCGACATACTCCGCGCCCGCGTGGATGATGTCGTCCTTGATGGCGGCAACACAGGTGGCGCGCTTGCCTGCCAGCACCTTGGCCGATGCCAGCACCCACCCTGCGTGGCATATGGCGGCCACGACCTTGCCCGCGTCAAAGAGAGCGCGGACCAGCGAGAGCACGTCCGGATACCGGCGGAGCAGATCGGGCGCGTAGCCGCCAGGGACCACCACGCCGTCCAGCGTCGCCGCGTCGATGTCGCCGGCGGCGCAGTCCACCTGGATTGGGTAGCCGAGCTTGCTGGTGTAGGTCGAGGCACTGCCCGTCCCCACCACGATCACTTCGGCGCCGGCCTCGCGGAGCCGCATGAGCGGGACCCAGACCTCCAGCTCCTGGTACATGTTCTCGGCCAACACGGCTACTCGTTTTCCAGTCAGATCCATAGTCGTTTTCCACCTTTCTTGTCGTCGCTCCAACGCGAGGCGCGGAAACGACGGCGTATGTTGTTCCGACAGCGCATTGGGCAACGTCGCAGCGCCCTCGGTCGCCGCGTTGCCTCCGGATGGCCCTCACTCCGAGCGCTAGAATAGGGCCAGCTGCACGGCCTCCTTCTCGACGATCGGGTCGAGGCCGACGATCGTACGCAGGGTGTACTCGTCCGCATCGGGCTGGGCCAGAAGGTCGCGCACATGCCGGTACTTGACAAAGCGCCAGCGCCCCTCCTCCACCTGGCGCTGCCAGAGTGGATTTCGGGCGAGCTTCAGGCTCAGGAGGGCAGAGCGGCCACCGGGGATGACCAGGAATGGTTGTACGCCGGGCGCTCCTTCGGCGAGCGGCAGCAGCTCGCCCAGCAGCGCCTGCCAGCGAACCAGGAATAGGGCTTGCACCAGTCCGGCGCGGTACCAGGCCACATCCCAGGGCGGGCGCGGCGCCGATCGGTATCCCAGCCGCCGGCCAAAGTCGGCCAGTCCGCTCACGATGGACGCGTGCTCCGCGGCGCGCGCTACGGCCCGGTCTTCTGCCCGCAGCTGCCAGCGCCCGGACGGCATCTCGGCGCCGTAGGCGTGCAGGCATGCCTGAACCAGTTCCGGCTCGGGCGTGAGTTCCCCAGGCAGGGCGAGGCACACCAGCTCGGCAAAGTCCCCGGGCGTTTGTGGCCCGCGCTCGTCCAGCACCCGGAAGCTCACCTGCTCAACTCTGTCGGCAAGCGCGGTACCGAGATCCGGTTCCCCCGTGAGCCACCAGAGGTCGCCCTCGGGTCCCGGCGCGGGCAGGCGAGCGAACCCGGGATCCTCGAGGGCCGCCTGCGCTCTCGAGGCCAGCATGGAGAGCGACGACGGCACATTCACCAGGGCACGGTCAGCCGCAGTTAGCCAGCCCTCTGATGCCAGCACGCGCAGGATAGCGGCATGCAACGCAGGCCAGGGCACAGGCTCCGCCCGGGCGCGAATAGCCGCCACTGCGGTCGCGCGCACAGCGCGGTCCAGTCCCTCCTCGAGCTCGGCAAAGGCAGAGGCAGCCGGGCGCGCCGCAGTGGATGCCGGCGCCGGAACTGGGGAGCCGGCAGATCTGCGAGCCAGCTCCAGTCGGTAGGCTTCGCCAGAGTGGTGGAGCGCCGTGAGGTGCAGCTCTGCGCGTGCGGCGGCGAGTGCGATTGCCTCGGCGAACGCAGGCCGCTGCCCCTCCAGCACCAGTACGATCCGGCCGTCTTGGCGAAGGAGGCGATGCAGTGCAGACAGCGAGCGAGCCATCGTCTCGGCATACCATGCAATGTCCGGGGAGCGCTGGCGCGCGAGCCCCAGCAGCGGCTCGGCAGCTGCCCCGCCCAGAATCCAGCCCGCCCAGAGAGATGCCCAATGCCAGGCGTGAGGATCCAGCTGAGGGGGTGAGGCCAAAACCAACCCCACGCTTCCGGCCGGCACCTCGCGCCTCAGGTCACGCAGCCCAGCCTGGCACAAGAAGCCATCGGACGACGGCGGTGGTTCGGACTCCTGGTGCGACTGCCCGGGACGCAGGGCAGGCTTCCCAGGCTCGGAGAGCCAGCTGCGCAGCTCTGGAGTGAGCGGAGCGGCCGTGAGGCGCCGCCGAAGCGCCGACTCCTCAAAGGCACGCCAGACGTTCCGCTCCAGGTAGCGAACCGGGCGGCTCCAGGGCTCGCGGCGCGGCTCCGTGCCGGATAGCGGCGCGAGTGGAGAGCAGGTGTCGAGACAATCAAGGAGCAGTACACGCAGTGCGCGCTGTACAGGGCCGGCTGGCAGGGCGTCCACGCGCATGGTGATCTCGGCCAACGCATACAGGCTGCGAGGCGAGTAGGAGCGGAGCAACGCCTCCATCCGCGAGCGGAGCCCGGGCTCCAGATCGGAAGGCGCAACCCGGTCGAGCAGGTAGAGGTAGTGGACGCCGCGCTCTGGCACCGCTGCCGTGCGTGCCTCGTCGTCGCCATCCAGGGCCGACTGGGCGTCCCAGCCGCACTCGCCGCAGCGCACCCAGCGGGCGACGGGCCGCCCCTGGTCACGGTCCCACACGAAGTGGTCGGCGGATGCCGGGCGGCCACAAGAGGGGCAGGGTGTTGCGTACAGATCGGCCAGCGCGCGTCGCAGAGGCACGCCGTGTTTGGGGCCGTCTCCCAGGCGTGCCACGGCGGCCTCGAGCTCGCGTGGAGCAGCAGGCCAGAGGGCCGCGCCGACCGTCAACACGAGGAGCGGGTCAAAGCTGGCTGCCAGCGCGCGCCGACCCGCCGCCAGCACATCACGCACTTCGGCCGGGCCCTGGCAATAGGGAAGCAGCACCGCGTCACCCGGACCAGTGTACGCCTCGACATAGGCACGCGCCACGCCGGGCGGGATGGGCGACCAGAACCGGGCCGCCGGCGGCAGGTCTGTGCCCGCCTCACCAGTCACAAAGTGGCCAATTGCGTGCGCCATGGGCCCATTATACCACGTTGTGCCTGAGATGGAAGATGGCGAGCGGGCGGGTGCGCCGTGGTGGAGGCGAGGCTGGCTTGGGCGCCGCAGCTCATCCTGCGCATTGCGCGCCGGCTAGTGTATGGTATACTCCTGTCGGGAGTGCGCCATGACCAGAACCGATGCCTTCCTGAGCCAGCTTTCCCAGGGCCAGGTCTTCCTCGCAGACGGTGCTACGGGGACCATGCTGCAGTCGATGGGCCTCGAACCCGGCCGGGCGCCAGAGGCTTGGCTGCTAGAGCATCCAGACAAGGTGCGTGCCCTGCACCAGATGTACCTAGACGCCGGTTCCGACCTGCTTCTGACCAACACCTTCGGCGGCACACGCTTCCGTCTGAAGCGGGAGGGGCTGCAGGACCGGGTCACGGAGATCGGCCGACGTGCGGCGGAGCTGGCCCGCGAGGTAGCCGCCAACCGCGCCTACGTCGTGGGCGACATGGGCCCGACCGGCCAGCTCCTGGCTCCCCTGGGAGCCGTTACTGCAGAAGAGGTCAGCCAAGCGTTTGCCGAGCAAGCCAAGGGGCTTGCGGAGGGAGGCGCTGACTTTCTGCTGGTCGAGACCATGAGCGACCTCGGCGAGGCGCGCGCTGCGTTGGAGGGCGCGCGCCGGGTCACCAACCTCCCCATCTTTTGCACCTTCAGCTTCGACACGCGTGGCCGGACTATGATGGGCGTGCGCCCCAAGCAGGTCGCCCTGGAGTTTGGTCGCCTGGTCACCGGCGTCGGCGCCAACTGCGGCCGTGACCCGGCCGAGTATCCTGGTTTTCTCGAGGAGATGGCGCAGGCAGCACCAGGCGCCTTCCTGTGGGCCAAGCCGAACGCCGGCCTGCCCCGCCTCGGCGATGACGGCCTGGTCGTCTACGACACGGAGCCCGAACTCCTAGCAGCGCTCACCCCCCAACTAATCGCCGCAGGGGCGCGGATCGTGGGCGGCTGCTGCGGCACCTCGCCCCGACACATCGCCGCGATGGCGGAAGCGCTCAGGTCCTTGGCGCCGGGGGCTCCAGAGCGCACCACTCAAGCACCCTAGCCTGTCTGTATCAGGGAGGAACCATGAGAGACACGCTCCTGCTGCGCCTTGGCGGAGAGTCGGGAACAGACAACGTGGTTTCGGCCGGAGATGTACTCACCCTCTCCATTGCCCGCAGCGGCTACCACGTACACACGTTTCGCACCTATCCGGCCGAGATCCGGGGTGGACCCGTCATGTTTCAGCTACGAATGGGCGTCAGGCCGGTTGCGTCTCTCGGCGACAAGCTGGACGCACTCATGGCGTTCAACGAGGAAGCATGGCACCTTCACCGGACGGCGTTGCGTTCTGACGGCCTGCTTGTCTACGATCCCGAGGCGATGGCTGCTCCGAAGGAGGTCGAGGGCAGGGCGTACGCCATCCCTCTCCAAAAGCTAGCCGCGGACCTCAACCTCCGGAAGGGCAAGAACCTTGTCGGACTCGGGGCGCTCGCCGCTCTCTTTGGATTCGACGTCCAGGAGCTGCAGGCCACAGTACGGGAAAAGTTCGGCAAGAGCCGGCCCGAGTTCGTCGAGAGCAACCGAATCGCGGTGCTGGCCGGCTACCAGTGGGTCCATGACAGCCCCCCAACCGAGAGGCCGGAACGCCTCAATGCACCCGATCCCTCTGCAGACAAGCAGTCGGTCATGTCGGGCAATCAGGCGATCGTGGCGGGTGCACTGGCAGCCGGCTGCAGATTCTTTGCCGGGTATCCGATCACACCTGCCTCTGACATCTTGGAGGAAATGGCCAAACGGCTGCCGGCCCTGGGAGGTGCGTGTTTTCAGACAGAGGACGAGATATCCGCGATCGGCAGCGTGGTCGGTGCTTCGATTGCCGGAGTCAAGGCAATGACGGCGACAAGTGGCCCAGGCTTCTCACTGATGCAGGAAATGCTTGGGCTGGCGACGATGGCCGAGGTGCCGTTGGTCGTCGTGGACTCGCAGCGAGCAGGCCCGAGCACAGGCATGCCAACCAAGATGGAGCAAAGCGATTTGAACATCTCTTTGTACGGGGGGCATGGGGACGCACCGAGGATCGTGCTGGCGGCGCGCTCTGTTGAAGACTCGTTCTACCAGGCAATGCAGGCCTTCTACCTTTCGGAGACGTTCCAGATGCCGGTGGTCCTGCTGACGGACCAATCCCTGGCGCACCGTACCTGTACTTTGGCCATGCCCAACCCTGACCTAGTCCCGGTGGTTCAGCGACTGAGGCCGCCGGCGGGAGCCACGGAGTACAAGCGATACGAGCTCACCGAGAGCGGTGTCTCGCCGATGGGCATTCCGGGCTTTGACCGCACACCCTTCACATCGACCGGCCTTGAGCATGACGAATATGGTGCACCCAACTACACCCCCGAGATGCACAGTGCGCAGCTCGACAAGCGTGGGCGCAAGTTCGAGATCGCTGCCGATGCCTTGTGCGGGCTCGAAGCGCCGCTGGGCTGCATGACGTTCGGTGTTCCAGAGGAAGAGGCCACGATAGGCGTGCTTACGTGGGGTTCCACGGCAGGTGTCGTGCAGGAGGCCGTCGAAGGGCTGGCCGCAGAGGGTCACCCGGTCGCAGCCCTCATCCCGGCGGTCATCAATCCATTGCCAGCGGAGCGCGTGCTGCGCTTCGCCCGCCATCTGAAGGCCATCATCGTGCCCGAGGTGAACCGCGGAAGGCAGTTCGCTGCTTGGGTCAAGGCACACACGGAGCTTCACACCATCTCCTTGACCAAGTATGGCGGACTGCCTTTCACTCCGACCGAGGTCCGCGCCAAGATACTCGAATGCATGACTGCCGCCCCGCCAAGCACAAAGCAGCGACGAGCGGGCGGCAGCCGGGAGGTGAACAGTGGCTGAGCCCCAGGAGCCCCGTGCGAGACTCACACTCACAGCCAAGGAATACAGGTCCCCCGTCAAGCCGACGTGGTGCCCAGGCTGTGGCGACTTTGGTGTCCTCAGTGCGGTCTACCAGGCAATGGCCGTCCTGCAGCTAGACCCGGCGTCCACCGTGGTCGTGTCCGGCATCGGCTGCTCTAGCCGGCTTCCCTTCTTCGTGCGCTCGTATGGCTTCCAGACGGCGCACGGGCGAGTACTCCCAGTGGCGACAGGCATCAAGATGGCCAATCCGGAGCTGACCGTGATTGCCGTGGGGGGAGACGGAGACGGATTCTCCATTGGGGCAGGCCATCTTACCCACGCGGTTCGCCGCAACCCGGACATCACGTACATCGTGATGGACAACAAGGTGTACGGCTTGACAAAGGGCCAAACGTCGCCGACCTCACCCGTGGGCTTTCGGACGAAGAGCACACCGGCCGGCTCAGCTGACGCGCCGATCAACCCGATGGCGTGGGTCCTGGCGTCAGGCGTGAGCTTTGCGGCACGTGGTTTCTCCGGGAATCCGAAGCAGATCACCGACCTCGTCGTGCAGGGGGTGCGGCACCCAGGCTTCGCATTTGTCCAGGTCATGAGCCCGTGCCCGACATTCAACAATACCTTCGATACGTGGAGGGAGAAGGTCGCCGCACTTCCGGCCGATCACGACGCCGATAATTGGCTTCAAGCCCTGGCACAGGCGCACCGAGAAGATGCCATCCCCCTCGGGGTCTACTACCGGAGCACGCGGCAGACTCTAGAGAACCACACTCACGTGACGGCCCATCCACTCAGGGGCGGCGAAGCTCCCTTCGACGTGCGGTCCCTGCTGCTGACGTACCGATAGCCGCAAGGCTTTGTGAGGAGGTTCACACACAGATGGACGAGACTGCGCATGTGCCGGTGGATGTTGTGCGGAGGTTTGTAGTCGAGGTGCTTCAGCGAGCAGGCACCCCTCCTGAGGATGCAGCGATCTGTGCCGATGTTCTCTTGACGGCGGATCTGCGTGGCATCGAGTCGCACGGGGTAGGGCGGCTGAAGTACTACTACGACCGCATTCGGGCCGGAGTGCAGCACACCACGACCGAGATCGAGGTAATCCGAGAGTCGGAAACGACAGTCGTGCTGGACGGACACCATGGCATGGGACATGTGATTGCCCACCGGGCCATGCGGATGGCGATTGACAAAGCGAGGGCGTATGGTCTGGGAGCCGTCGCGGTGCGAAACAGCACGCACTATGGCATCGCCGGCTACTACCCGCTCATGGCAGCCCGGGAGGGAATGATGGGGTTCTGCGTGACAAACGCGCGACCGGCCATCACGCCCACTTTCGGAACAGAGCCGATGCTCGGCACAAACCCGATTGCGTTTGCGGCGCCCTCTGATACGGGGTTCCCCTTCTGCTTCGACGGCGCCACGTCGATCTCGCAGCGGGGCAAGATCGAAGTAGCGGCGCGCGCGGGAACGCCTGTCCCGGAGGGCTGGCTCATCGACCCACAGGGCAAGTTTGTCACGGATCCAGATGTGATCCTGGAGAACCTGGGAAAGGCAGAAGCAGCCTTCCTGCCGCTGGGAGGCGCCGGCGAGCTATATGCTGGCTACAAGGGGTATGGCCTCGCCACGATGGTCGAGATCCTGTCCGCGTCGCTCAGCGGCGGGGTCTTTCTGAAGGATCTGTTGGGCTTTGCGCCCGATGGTTCGCGCCGGCCATTCATGCTCGGGCACTTCTTTCTTGCCATCGACATCGCGCACTTTGTCCCGGTCGAGGTCTCACGGCATGTCACGGGCGGGATCATTCAGGCGCTGCAGGCTTCGCGCAAAGCGCCGGGAGAGGAGCGCATCTTTGCAGCGGGCGAAAAAGAGCATGAGAGCGAGCAGCGGGTCAGGCTGCACGGCATCCCTGTTAACGAGGGTCTACGCCAGGAATTGCGCTGGCTGAGCGATGAGCTCAGCATCCCGGGCTACGAGGAGTACTTCTAGGTCGTCGCGTCAAGAAACCGGCTGACCAACTCAACAAGTTTGTCTGTTGGGTCTGGAGCCGCGCCATACCAGTGGATCCGGCTATCGTCCGGGCGGAACCAGTTGGCCTGCTGGCGAACGAAGCGACGGGTGGCACGCTTGACGGCCTGGACAACCTCCGCGAGCGTGGCCTCACCCCGCAGCAAGGGCGCGAACTGAGCATAACCCAAACCCGACATGGCGGGCAGGTCAAACCCATAGCCCGCGGAGACCAGGCCCCGTACCTCCTGCTCAAGTCCACACTCGATCATTTTGTCCACGCGCTGGTCGATCCTTCGATAGAGCTCGTCGCGGGGCAGGGTCAGGCCGACCATCAGGACTTCGTAGGGTGTCGGGTTCTTGCCCCTGAGGTCTGACACCCGCCGACCGGACTCCAGGCAGATCTCGAGTGCCCGCACTACCCTACGGATGTTGCGGGAGTCGATGGAGGCCGCGGCCACTGGATCGATGTCTCGCAGCCGTGAGTGAAGCGCGTCTGCGCCACCACCCGCGGCCTCATCGTACAGCTGCCTTCGCAGGGCGCTGTTCGGGGGTATCCTGGGAATCTGCCACCCTTCCACGAGCGCCATGACATACTGCCCCGTGCCCCCAACCAGAACGGGCACGTGACCTCGACTTGTGATGCGGTCAACGGCGTCCCGCGCAGCCCCTTGATACTCTGCCAGGCCAAGCGTCTGGTCTGGGTCAAGAAGATCGAGCAGGTGATGCGAGACACGGCGGCGCTCTTCTGGAGTCGGCTTGGCGGTACCAATGTCCATGTGGCGATATACCTGCCGGGAGTCGGCAGAGACAACCTCGCCGCCGATTGCTACGGCCAGCACCAGGGAAAGGGCTGTCTTGCCGACAGCCGTGGGCCCGACGAGGGCAACGAGAGGGGGTCTGCTCGCGCCGGCGTGCTGCGGCCGGTCGTCAGCCGGTGACTGCGTTCTCATAGTGATCCACCCGCACCAGCCGCCCACGGCGGTCGAGCTGGATGGCTACCACATCGATCTGCCACGCAGCCTGCCATCCGGTCGACTGTACATAGGCTTCCGCTGAGGAGATGAGGCGAGCTCTCTTTCTGTCCGTGACCGACTCCTCAGGGGAGCCGAGCGACTCTCCCCTGCGCGTGCGCACCTCCACGAAGGCGAGGCAGCTGTCCTTTTCAGCCACCAGATCAATCTCGCCGTGCACACAGCGCCAGTTGCGGGTGACGAGGCGATAGCCCTTCCTGGTCAACAGGCGTGCGGCAAACTCCTCGCCCCATTTGCCCAGCCCTCTGTTCTGCCCGTCCGTGACCTGCACCTCCACTCGCGAGCCGCTACCCCGGCCGCGCGATCCCAAGGACTTTGCGGAGCTTGCGCAGGTAACGCGCGGGATCTGTGTACTTGTCGACAAATGAGCGCCACCCACGGCGTAGGCGGTTCTTGGCCAGTCGCTTCTGGCTCAGCTCACTTGCCCACTTGAGGAACTCGTAATCCTGCCCTTTGATCTTGGCTTCGGTCGGGTTGCGCCGAAAGCTGTCATAGTCAGCGATAAGGCTTAGGCCGTTCTCTATGCAGTAATCGTACAGGTCGGTGCCGGGATGCGGTGTGAAGAAAGCCGGGCTGTAATAGTCCGGGTCGATCTCGCGGACCATCCGGACCGTGTCCATGGCCTCTTCCCGCGTCTCGGTGGGGATGCCCAGCATGTAGTTGGCCCAGACCACAAGCCCGTTCTGCCGGCAGATTTGCGCGGCCTGCCGATTGAGCAGCGGCGTCGTGCCTTTGCGCAAGAGATTCAGGATGCGCTGGTTCCCACTCTCGAAGCCGATGAAGTAGCCCTTGAGCCCCGCATCTGCCATTATTGCGACCATATCGGGGTGGCGCGCAATGATGTCCGCCCTGCTCTGGCAGAAGAAAGGCTGCGTGAACCCCTCCTCCTTGTAGCGCATGCTAAAGTGCGCCACCCAGGTACGGTCTTCTGTCAGGCAATCGTCGTGGAACATGAAGCTGGCGAACTGATATCGCTCCCGCAGCTCCTTGAGCTCGGCGATAACGTTCTCCACGGACCGCCGGCGCACGCCTTTCCCGAAGATGAGATCCTCGCCCGGCTTGCAGAACGAGCAGTTGTAGATGCATCCCCTGCCTGCGATGACTGTCAGAAATGGGGGCGGAAGCTCCCTCACGAAAGGGACTTCCGGGCTGTCAAGCTGGTAGCCCCACGTGCGCCACTCCTGCAGGAATAGGTCCCGGTCTGCAAAGGGGATTTCGTCCAGATCCGGAACCGCGCCGGCGAGAACCTTGGTGGCTGGAGGTGTCCCCTGCTCAATCGCTCGCAGGAGCCTGGGAAAGGTGACCTCTGCCTCTCCGGTCACCCAATAGTCCACGTTGGGCATTCGCAGTGCGTCAGGAAGCGCCAACGTCACATGGGGCCCCCCCACGATGGTCACACAATTGGGCAGCAGCTCCTTGACCGCTGCAAGCGCACGCTGCGTCGGGTTGTAGTCCACCGACATCATGCCGATTCCGACGACATCGGGCGATCGTTCCAGGAGGAGACTGCGCAGATGATCCCAATCTCGAAGGGCCCGGAGATCGATCAGGTTCACGTCAAAGCCCTCAGCCTTGGCAGCAGCACTGATGGAAGCGAGGCCATGGGACACCCACCCCGCCTCCATGCCTCTGCTCAGGCTGCCGAAGCCATAGCCAGCGATCCCGGTATAGATGAGGGTCGTCTTCACTGCAGGTCACCTCTCGGCGCCTCGTGAGGCCTGAGGTCGGCCTCAATCTGCGCGCGCAAGTCGGTCTTTTCCGCCTTGGGCAAGAAGGTCCGCAGCGCAATCCGTGCATTGCGCGGCAGGTGGAGCCAGAAGCCCTTTGACGAGAGCCGGCGCAGAATGGGCTTGGGCCTGAGGTAGAACTGGCGATAGGCACGTCGGTACATCGTCTCGACCAGCTCGGCCGTCATGTCGCCCATCTCGAAGCGCGCCTTCTGCTCGAAGAAGACATAGTCCTCCCAGTCCTGGATGAGCAGACGTCCCTCGCGCTTGACCTGGGCGAAAACCTTGGTACCAGGATAGGGTGTCATCATCGAGAAGTTGGCGATGAGAGGGTCGAGCTCAATCGCAAAGTCTATCGTGCGCTGCATTGTCTCACGCGTGTCACCCGGAAGCCCGATTATGAAGAAGCCTATCGTCTCGAGGCCAACCGCTTTGGCATCTCGAAAAGCCTGGCGGATGGTGTCCAGATCCGTGCGCTTGTCGATGCTCTTCAGCATCTCGGGGTCACCCGTTTCGACGCCAAAGGCCAGGCGCTTCAAGCCTGCCTCTTGCAGCCTGGACAGGAATGGCCGCTCCGCCAGGTTGGCCCGGATGCCATTGACGAAGATCCACGGCACGTGATGAAGGCGTTCCGCGATGAGAAGGTCACACAGCTTCTCGAGCCGCTTCACCTGGATGTTGGCCGAATCATCCAGGACACCGATCTCCTGCGCGCCCCTGTCGCGCACAAGATGTCTCCACTCGTCGAGCACCCCCTCGGGCGATCGCGCGCGCCATCGAACCGGCATAACAGACTGAGAGCAATACGTGCACCGGTAGGGACAGCCTCGGCTCGTCATCAAGGAGAAGGAGCGAGATCCTTCGACGGCGTCCGTTGCCGGCTGGAGGCTTGTGTATCGCTCCATCTTGAAGAGGTCATAGGCGGGCCAGGGGAGAGAATCGAGGTCCGCGATCGGCGGTCTGTTCGGGTTGCGATGCAGCGCGCCATCAGAGGTCCGGTAGCTGATGCCTTGAAGGCCCTTCCAGTAGTCAACTGCCGGATCGAAGAGCTGAAGCGTTGAGTGGACCTCCTGGTCCCGCTTCCAGGCATCGAGCCGGTTACAGACCTCGGCCCAGGTCGCCTCTCCTTCACCGCGGGCCACAATGTGGACGCCCGGTTGCCCGAGTGACTCAAAGTCAAGGCCCTCTGACTCCACGCTGACGTGCGGCCCGCCCAGAACGACAGGTACGTCGATCACCTCGCCGATCGCCAGCGCCGAGCGCCAGGCTTGCTTCACCTGAGGTGTGTTCGCCGTGATGCCCACGATGTCGGGCCGGAAGTCGGCCACGAATTGCCTCAAGGGCTCCGTCTCGACATCGGCGTCATGCACGCGCACCACATCGCCCCGGCGCTGCGATACGGCAGCAAGGTAGGCCAGGCCCAGGTGTGGGCTTGTGCGCGTGTCGATGGGAAGGCGAAAGCGCGGGTTAATCAGAGCGATGCGCATGATCGATGTTTCTCAGCCGGCATCTATAGGTTCCAGACACTGTAGCACGAAAGGCCACGGCCGTCAACCGCCGAGCCTTGGGGGCGCCAGGACCCATCGTGAACCCAGCTGGCCCCCGGCCCGATGCCGTGATAGAATCTCCGCACACCGCTCCCAGGCCGGAGACGCAGACCTCGCATCGGCCGGAGGGTGAGTCACTCGAGGAGTATAGAGGCGATGCGACAGACCAGTATCCGTGCCAGGGCACCCGAGGAGACCTACGGTCCAGCGCTCACGCTCGCCAAGCAGCAGCTCGCCCAGGCAGATCCCGCGCGCATCGCCCACCTTGCCAGCGTGCCCTACACGCATGCAGAAGCGACCCGGGGCTACCTCACATTTGCCTTCTTGGGCACCGGCTACGAGGTTCACTGGCCTATGGGCACTGTGCAGCGTGCAGTCGACGGAAGCCTACCGGACGTCACCACGCAACTCCTGCTGCTGCATTACCTCCTAACCGCCGATGGAACTCCGATGGCCGATCAGTGGGTGGCGTTCAGGGCGCTGCGAGGAGGAATGGGGTACGAGGCTGCCTTCCGGCAGCGCGCGGACCTGCGTCTTGCCAAGCGCTTCGGCTCCAGCCGGGAAGCCTTCGAGTTGGCAGCCCAAGCCTTGGGTGGCGAGAGGCTGACGTTTGGCGATGCGAGCTTTGGCTTTCGAGTGATGCCCTCACTCTGGCTGGCCGTGGTGCTCCACCTCGAGGACGACGAGTTCCCTGCAGAGGCATCGGTCCTCTTCGATGGAGCCGCCAACCACTACCTGGCGACCGAGGACCTTGCCGTGCTGGGAGGGCTGCTGACCAGCCGACTCATCCGCTCCGCAAGCACGTAGCACAAAGCCCTAACAGACGCCGACGCCGCAGGAAAGAGATACCTGCGGCGTCTTCCTGTCTCCTGGCGGAGAGGGCGGGATTTGAACCCGCGGAGGTTTTACCCTCACACGATTTCCAATCGTGCGCATTCGGCCAGGCTATGCTACCTCTCCTCGACAGCCTCCTGACGGTCCCAGTCTACCACGGATCTGGAGGAATGCCAAACAGAGACTGGCCGCTCGTGGCCAAACGGCGCGGCGACTTTATTAACAAAGTGGGGCAGTGACACCGAGTATTGATGAGCGATTTGTCCCTCCAGGGGGCATGCTGTATCATAGTGGGGACAAGTGGCGCGAAATGGATCGAAGTGGGCCACCTGTCACCCAATCCCAGCAGGCAGCACGGCAATGTTCTACGGTGAGTTTGAGCACAATATCGATGACAAGGGACGCCTCACGATCCCCGCCAAGTACCGGCCATACCTGGCTGACGGCTTGGTGCTCACCAAGGGACTTGACGCGAAGTACTTGCTCCTGTATCCAAAGGTCGCCTGGGACACGATTATCAAACAGCTGAGCCACCAATCTGTGACAAGGGCCAACGTCCGTGAGCTGCGTCGATTCCTGCTTGCGGCGGCTTCGGATGATGTGCCAGACAGGCAGGGGCGCATCAACATCCCCGACAAGCTCCTGACATACGCAAACCTGGACAGACAGGCAATCGTCATTGGGCAGTTCGACTACTGTGAGATCTGGAATCCTGCGGACTGGGAAGAGCACCGCGCACTGGTCGACAGCGACCCGGAGGCACGCGCGGCGATGTTTGAGAGCCTGGATCTCTCCAGAGACCCGGACACGGCGTGATGGGAAGCCTTGCCGAACATGTTTCCGTGCTGCCTAGAGAAGCTCTTGCCGAACTGCACGTCCTCCCCGGCAGGAGGTACATCGACGCGACGCTGGGCGCAGGAGGCCACGCCTCTCGTATCCTAGAGGCATCGGCGCCCAGTGGCACACTGCTGGGACTCGATGCAGATCCTGACGCCATACTCCATGCCGGGCAGGTACTCAATCGATTTGGTGACCGGGCGACCCTGAGGGTCGCCAACTTTCGCTCACTGAGCGACGTTAGCACACAGTGTGGATTTGTCCAAGTTGACGGGATACTGATGGACCTGGGACTCTCCTCCAGACAACTGGCTCAAGCAGAGCGCGGCTTTTCCTTTGGCCTAGAAGGGCCGCTCGACATGCGATTCGACCCGGATCAGGGAAAGCCTGCATCGGATCTCGTCAACCGCCTCGATCCCGAGGAGCTTGCGGACATCTTCTGGAGGTTCGGCGAAGAACGACACTCCCGCCGGATCGCCCGCGCCATTGCCGCAGCGCGCCCTCTCCGCACGACCAAGGAGCTGGCTGACCTTGTTGAGCGCACCATAGGCCATCGCGAGAAGATTCACCCTGCTACCCGGGTCTTTCAGGCTCTGCGTGTCGCCGTCAACGACGAGTTAGCTGCGCTCTCGGAGGTGCTTCCGCAGGCAAGGGACCTGCTTCGGGAGGGGGGCCGGCTGGTGGTGATTTCCTTCCATTCGCTCGAGGACCGCCTCGTCAAGCAGTTCCTGCAAAGCGAAGCGAGTGCCTGCATCTGCCCTCCCGGGCTGCCCATTTGCACCTGCGGACACCGGGCGACACTCCGGCTTCCGACCCGCTCAGCCATTCGTCCATCGGTCGAGGAGGAGAGGCTGAACCCCAGGAGCCGAAGCGCGCGCCTGCGCGTGGGCGAACGATTGTGAGTGATCGTGGGGCGGCGGTGGCGAGCGGGGGACCAAGTAAGGTGCAGGCGTCAAGGACTATGCGCACCATTTCATTGAGATCAGCCGGGTTTGATTTGACAGGAAGTCGCTTTAATGATATAATACCTGTGGTTTTGCGTAGAGAACCGGGCAATACCGATGGAAACAGACTGAATTGATGACTAAGCGTAGGAAGGCGGCAGATAGGGCGTTGTCGCCTGCGTTGACACCAGCTGGTTGCGCATAGCAGATAGACGGCAGACCAGATTGAGGAGGATGGATAGATGAGCAGCCAATCGCTACCTGTTCCCGTTCAGGCATTCAAGCTAAACCGGTCTCAAACGGCAAATCGTGCCTGGTCGCTTCGCGCTGCCTTCATCGGCTTCGTATCTATCGTCATCCTGTTTCGGTGGCTGCACCTTGTGGTATCTCTCCAGGTTGCATCGACCGACCGGCAGATTCAGATGAGCCAAGACACACTGAGTGAAGTGGAGCGCTCCAATGGGGTCCTGCTGTTCTCTATCGCAGAGGCCTCCTCGCCGCGCAGCTTTGCCGCACGGGCGGCTGAACTGGGCTATGGGCTACAGAGTCCGGCGTACGTGATCTCGGATCGACCCATTCTCACCGACGGAACTGGCACGCTTACTTCTCCTGCCGCGGAAGAGGTCTTGTCCAGACTGGTTACGCCTTCAGCGCAAGACGTGGGCCTTAGCGCGTCGGCGGACCAAGACCAGGCGGCCCCCTAGGGGACGGGATCAGAGATGACTGGTGATCTGAGTCAAGGCCTTGACAAGCGGCGCACCCTGGTGTTGGCCCTCTTGATGGCCCTTGGGTTTTCCGTTGTCATCGGGCAGCTCATCCGCTATCAGGTCGTGGAGCACCGCGAGCTCTTGGCGCTGTCCGATGCACAGGTGACACGGGAAAAGCCCATTGTCCCGGCGAGGGGGTACATCACAGACGCCAAAGGCAACTTGCTCGCCATGGACATGGTCGAGTGGGACATTTCGGCCGATCCGCCGTATATCTCCGCTGCTCAGCGATTGACCACAACCAAGTTGATCGCCCCTCTGCTCGAACTGCCGGAGCAAGAGGTCTTTGCCGTGCTGAGCACCACCCTCGCTTGGGTGCCTCTCAAGAGCCAGGTGCCGCAGGAGGTCGGCGAAGCCATCCGCGATCTGGAGCTTGCCGGGGTCCAGTGCGTGCCCAGAGCTGTACGAGTCTACCCGCAGGGTGACCTGACGTCGTATATTGTCGGCTTTGTCAACTCCACACTGGAAGGGTTCTACGGCATCGAAGGCTACTACAACAATGACCTGAGACCCGTCGAGGGGAGCACGACCTATGTGCAGGATGCCGGCGGTGAGCCAGTCCCTGCGAAGGCAAAGAGGCAGGACCCGGGAAGGCCAGGAACAAGCCTGGTCCTGACCGTCGACCTCAATGTCCAGTACATCGCGCAGGATGAGCTACAGAAGGCAATCAAGGAGTATGGTGCTGAGAGCGGCGCCGTGATAGTGATGGAGCCCAAAACCGGAGCCATCCTCGCCTCCGTCAGCCTGCCGAGCTACGATCCAAGGGACTATGCCACGTCGGGACACAGGGCCGTGTACGATCCAAACGTCAGCGGAATCTGGGAGCCCGGCTCCATGTTCAAGCTAATCACGTGGGCGGCTGCCCTTGACCTGGGTACGATCGCCCCAGACACCCTCTTTTTCGATACGGCTTGTACGGAGATTGGCGGGCGTTCTGTCTGCAACTGGGATTATCTGGGGCATGACTGGGTCACAGCTCGGGAGGCCCTCGCACGCTCACTCAACGTGGTGAGTGCCCAGATCAGCACCCGCCTGGGTTCTGAGCATTTTTACACCTACGTCCGGCGTTTTGGCTTCGGGAATCTGACCGGGGTTGACCTCGCCAGCGAGGAGTCCGGCATGGTCCGGCAGCCTGGTGACTCGAACTGGTTTCCCTCGGACCTTGGCACCAACTCCTTCGGGCAGGGTATCGCGGTGACCCCGATCCAGATGATCACTGCCGTGTCGGCAATTGCCAACGGCGGGCTGCTTGTCAAGCCGCACGCCGTTAGCGAGTTCATCACCCCCAAGGAAGACGGCTCCGGTGTCGAGACACAGCCGGTCAACACCACGATCTCGCGCCGTGCGATCTCGGAGGCCACTGCACAGCAGCTGAGGGAGATGATGGTCTACACGGTCGACAGCTTTGCCACCAAGGCGCAGATACCGGGCTACAGCATCGCTGGAAAGTCGTCGACCGCTCAGATTCCGACCGCCTACGGATATGACCCGAATCTGACAATTGGATCCTACATTGGGTTCGCACCGGCCGATGATCCGGAGTTCGTCATCCTCGTGAGGCTGGACAAGCCAACGTCATCGGAGTGGGGCACGCAGACGGCTGGCCCGACCTTTCGCGCCATCGCCCAGCGCCTTCTCCTCTATCTAGAGATACCGCCTGACAGCGTGCGCCTGGCCAATCAGGGCCAGCCATAGTGAGTGGGAGATAGGAATGCAAACCGTAGCGAGCCTCATCGTCGGCATCCGAGCAGGGCAGCCGGCGATGGAGGTGCCAGGAGGCGCCGAGGCGATCGCCATACGCGGCTTTGCCATCGACTCGCGCGAGGTGAAGCCGGGTAACGCCTTTGTCGCCCTTCCCGGTGAGCACCTCGACGGGCATGACTTCGCTCTCGCCGCGGTTGCTGCGGGTGCCGTGGCTGTCCTGGCAGAGCGTGCCCCCGACGGCTTTCCCGGCTCGGTCATCGATCTGCGCACGCCTGAGGCCGGCCCGTCAGAGGTGACTGCCCCGGTATGCCTCGTGGTACAAAGTAGCCTGGCGGCCCTGCAGCGTGCTGCGGGAGAGTGGCGCAACAGGAGCTCCGTTCGCGTTGTCGCGATCACCGGCTCGGTGGGAAAGACCACCTGCAAGGAACTTACAGCCGCCATCCTCGGACGCAGTTACCGGACCCTGCACAGCAAGGGGAACTACAACAACGAGATAGGGCTTCCACTCACCCTACTGCAGTTGGAAGCAACGCACGAGCGGCTGGTCCTGGAGATGGGCATGTACGCGCTCGGTGAGATTCGACAGCTGGCCGCAATCGCCCGACCCCATATCGGCGTGGTCACTAACGTGGGGCACAGTCACCTGGAGCGGCTAGTGACGGTCGAGCGCATAGCCCAGGCCAAGTCCGAGCTGCCGGACTCGCTGCCCCCCGCAGAAGAGGGTGGGGTAGCGATCCTGAACGTCGACGACGATCGCGTGCTGGCGATGCAGGGGTCAACCCGGGCGCGTGTTTTTGGCTATGGGCTGCGCCCGCAGGCCGACCTATGGGCAGACGAGATTGAGAGCCAGGGTCTCGAAGGAGTGCGCTTCCGGTTCCGCTTTGGCCGGAGGAGCGTGCCGGCCCATCTTCCCATGCTAGGGAGACACTCCGTGCACTCCGCACTGGCTGCCGCGTCCGTTGCCCTGGTGGAGGGGCAGGGGTGGCCGGATATCATAGCCGGCCTGTCTGAGCAGTCTGCTCAGCTGCGAATCGTCGTGGTCCAGGGTCCGGCGGGCTCGACCATCATCGAGGACACCTACAACTCCAGCCCCGCCTCGGCTCTGGCTGCTCTCAACCTGCTGTCGGAGCTTGCCGGCCGCAGAGTTGCAGTCCTTGGAGGGATGCTCGAGCTTGGGTCGTTTACGCACGAAGGTCACAAGCTGGTCGGGCGCCGCGCGCGCGAAGTCGCAGACCAGCTTGTAACGGTGGGTGTGTTGGGCCGGTTGATCGGCGAAGAGGCGCTGCTGGCCTCTATGCCCTCAGACACGGTGCACATGGCCGCGGACAATGCGGAGGCCGCTGCCCTGCTCCAGCGGATCGTTCAGAGGGGTGACACAGTCTTGATCAAAGGTTCGCGAGCAATGCACATGGAGGAAATCGTCGCAGCCATCACATCGTCCTACAACGGTTCGTCCGTGAGCGGGGCCAAGGAGCGCTAGGGATGAGCTCTCGACCAATGCCCTTTGCCCTGGCCCTCGGGACAGCCTCCTTCATCTTGGCAGTGTTCTGGGGCCCTCCCCTGATCCGCCTCCTGCGCCGGTGGAGGATCGGCAAACAGATACGAGTCGAGCTCCCTCAGTCTCACCATGAGAAGCTCGGAACCCCGACCATGGGTGGCCTGATGGTCCTGGTTCCGATACTGGTCATAACTACGGTTCTCAACCTTGCCAATCTCCTCAGCGGCTTTGATGCCGGCAAAGCTGTGCTGGCCTACTTCAACTTTGCGGAGGGCAGTCCACTCATCGGCAAGTCCATCCTCCTGCCCATGCTTGTTCTGGCTGCGTTTGGCGCACTGGGTGCCATGGACGACCTTGCCGAGGTGAGGCGCTGGGGGGGCGGAGGAGGACTCAAGGCCCGAATCATGTTCCCGCTGCAATTCCTGCTTGCCCTGGCAGCCGCCATCGGGTTGAATCACCCCAGCGTCCTGGATCTGCACTGGGTAGGAGTGCCCGGGATTCCGGATCTTGTCGATGTAGGCGTTCTCTATGTCCCGCTGGCCACGTTCGTGATCCTATCTATGGCGAACGCAGTGAACTTTGCTGACGGACTGGATGGCCTTGCTGGCTCCGTTGCGGCGGTCGCTTTCATCGCATTTGGGATCATTGCCTTTCTCCAGCACCAGAATCCATTGCTGAGTTTCTGCTTCACGATTGTGGGAGCACTGTTTGCCTTTCTCTGGTTCAACGCCCATCCTGCGCAGCTCTTCATGGGCGGCACCGGTTCGCTCGCTCTGGGCGCGACCTTGGCCGTTGTGGCTCTCATGTCCTTCCAGTGGCTTCTGCTTCCCATCATCGGTTTCATCTTTGTGGCGGAAGCAGGGTCGGTTGTGCTGCAGGTGGGTTTCTTCAAGCTCACCCGCAAGCTCCAGGGAACCGGACGGCGCATCTTCAAGATGACGCCACTCCACCATCACTTCCAGGTGCTGGGGTGGAGCGAGACCCAGATCACCCAGAGGTTCTGGCTGGTAGGTATCATGGCCGCAATGCTCGGAATTGCGCTGGCACTGATCTAGAGATGACGGAGATGAACGTGGCGCGCCGCAAGTACGCGGGTATCCGCGCATTGGTGATCGGCCTTGCACGCGAAGGTACCGCCCTGGCGCGACACTTGGCTGAGCATGGTGCGGCAGTGACCGTCACCGATATGAAGGCTGCTGGTGAGCTGGGAGCAGCTCTCTCGGCCCTGGTGGGCCTGGCAATAACCTACGTCCTTGGCGAGCATCCGCTGCAGCTACTCGAATCGGCTGACATCGTCTTCGTCAGCCCTGGCGTGCCGGCCGACAACCCGCTTCTTGTCGCGGCCCGACAGCAGGGCCTGCCCTTGAGCAGCGAGACTCGGCTCTTTACCGCGTTGTGCCCTGCTCCGATCGTGGGCATCACCGGGTCAAGCGGCAAGACGACCACCACGGCTCTCACCGAGCAGATGCTGCGCGCCGCAGGCCAGCGGACCTGGATCGGCGGCAACATCGGCAAGCCGCTCCTGCCCCAAGTCGGAGGGATCGAGCCGACGGACGCGGTTGTCATGGAACTGTCGAGCTTCCAGCTCGAACTGCTCGCCCGGGCCCCGACAGGGGGCGTGCGCTCAGCGGTGTCCCTGGTCAACAGCGGTCTGTGGACTCCGTCGGGCTGGAGCCCGCACATCGCGGCCGTCCTCAATGTCACTCCTAACCATCTGGACAGGCACCCGAGCATGGCCGCCTACATCTCGGCCAAGGCGGAGATCTTGGCACACCAAGCACCAGGGGATATCGCGATCGTCGGCTGGGACAATCCGGTGACCCGCACGATGGGCACCGAAGCCCGCGGTCGCCGTGTGCTCTGGTTCAGCCTAGTCGAGCGGACCCAGGAAGGAGCGTTTCTCAGCGAGGATCGCCTGATGCTCCGGCTTGATGGGCAGGAGACCTTGATATGCCGTAGGGGTGATCTGGCTCTGCTCGGCGCTCACAACGCCGCAAATGTCCTAGCGGCCAGCCTCCTGGCGGCTTCGGCAGGCGCCCCGGTCGAGGCCATACGAAGTGCCGCGTTCACCTTCCGGGGAGTTGAGCATAGGCTGGAGCTTGTGCGCGAGTCGGGCGGGGTTCGGTGGTACAACGACAGCATTGCGACCACGCCCGAGCGGACCATGGCGGCGCTGCAGGCATTTGACGTTCCGATCATCCTTCTTGCCGGCGGCAGAGACAAACACCTTCCTTGGTCGGAGCTGGCCGCCCTCGTATGGCGCAAGGTCCGGCACCTGGTGCTCTTTGGCGAGGCGGCCGACCTGATTGAGAGGGAGATGCGCCGATCTCCCTCCGCAGCCGGCGGCGGCTGCCGGATCCACCGGTGCGCGAGCCTCGAGCAGGCGGTTGCCCAAGCCAGCCGGCTAACAGGCACCGGTGAGGTGGTGCTTCTCTCGCCCGGGGGGACGAGTTACGACGCTTACCCCGACTTTGCTGCCCGCGGAGATCACTTCCGCCACCTTGTTCGCTCACTGGAGCTTCCATGAATCAGACGACGAAAGCCAAGACACGCTCCGCCCCAGATTGGGTATTGGCAGGCACGACGCTGGCACTCATCGCCATAGGGCTCATGATGGTGTACAGCTCAACATTCGCCATGGGCTACCGGAACTTTAATGAAGGAAGCTACTACTTTGAGCGCCAGCTGCTGTGGTCCGGAATCGGCATGGTCGGGCTCGTAGCGATGGCACTCATCAACTACCGTCACCTCACCAAAGTCTCGATCCTCGGCCTGCTGGTCACGATCGGCCTTCTGATTGCCGTCGTGATCGTGAACAAGGGAGAAGGGCGGCACCTGTTTGGTGACTCGGTTTCGCCGGTTGAGCTCGCCAAGCTGGCCCTCATCGTGTACATCGCCCACTGGCTGGCCTCCAAGAAGGCCGATCAGCTGCGCAAGCTGCCCGTGGGGCTCCTGCCCTTCACGATCATTGTCGGGGTCGTGGCAGCACTCGTCATGGCTCAACCCGACATCTCTGAAGCAATCGTGATCGTGCTTGTCGCCGTCGCCATGTTCTTCCTGGCGGGGGCAGACCTCATGCAGTTTGCTGTAGGTATTGCGGGCGGCATCGCTGCCTTCTTTCTGGTTGTGCGGAACATGGAGTCGGCCATGGAACGCCTGGCGCCCTTTAAGGAAGCGTGGGGCAACCCACTTGTCAGCAGCAACTTTCAGCTGAAGCAGGGAATCATCGCGATAGGGAGTGGAGGGCTCTTGGGCCTGGGACCGGGGAACGGCCGCATGAGCCACCAGTGGCTCCCTGCAGCCTATACGGACAGCATCTTCGCCATCGTGGGAGAAGAGCTGGGGCTCTTGGGCTGCCTTCTTCTCATCCTGCTCTTTGCGCTGATTGCGTACAAGGGCTTCATGCTTGTGCGGCGCACGCGGGATCCCTTTGGGCGGCTGCTCGCAGCCGGGATCTCCTGCTGGATATCTTTCCAGGCCCTGATCAACCTTGCTGTAGTGACCAACACAATCCCCTTCACGGGGATTGCGCTGCCGTTCATCAGCCTGGGGGGTTCCTCGCTGATCTCTTGCATGATCGGTTCTGGCATCCTCCTCAGCATATCGCGAGAGCCAATCGGAGTGGAGGCACCCGATAGTGAGACTGCTGGTGTCAGGTGGAGGGACGGGAGGACACGTCTACCCCGCCCTCTCAGTAATTGAGAGTATCCGGTCAGGCCACGCGGCGTGGGAGAGGGACACGGCTTCCGTGCCAGGGATGCAAGCGCGGAAGGCCGAGCCCTTTGATGTCCTGTGGGTGGGGAGCCGAGGCGGGATCGAAGACAGGATGGTCCGGTCCGCGGGAGTCGAGTTCATCGGTCTGGCCACCGGGGGCGTGCGCGGCATGGGCCCGCTAACGGCACTGCGGAATATGGCCCAAATCCTGGGCAGCACCGCCGCAGCAGGCAAGATCCTGCGCCGCATCGAGCCCGAGGTAGTCCTGGTGACGGGCGGCTACGCGTGCGTCCCCGTGACACTTGCCGCGCGGGTTCGTCAAGTTCCGGTCTTGGTCTATCTGCCCGATGTGGTGCCGGGCCTTGCCGTTCGCTGGCTGAGCCGGCTTGCAGCTGTCGTTGCTGTGACATGTGAGGAGTCGATTCCCTACCTGAGTCGACGCACTGTTGTCGTGACCGGCTATCCGGTTCGGCCCGGCATTTTCGGCGCCGATCGGGTCCAGGCACGCCGCACCTACTCGCTGGACCCCGACCTTCCGGCATTGCTCGTCTTCGGAGGAAGCCGGGGCGCAAGGTCGATCAACCAGGCCTTGGTGGCCGGGCTCCCAGACCTTCTTCCCGTGTGCCAGGTGATCCACGTGAGCGGAGAGCTAGACGCATCGTGGGTAGGCGAAGCCGCGCGCCTCCTACCGGAAGGCCTTCGGCACCGTTACCAGCATCACGCCTACCTTTCGGACATGCCGACTGCACTGGTTGCGGCCGACCTGGCCGTGGCTCGAGCCGGCGCGGCGACCATGGGCGAGTTTCCTGCCGCCGGCCTTCCCTCCATCCTGGTGCCTTACCCCCACTCCGGCCAGCACCAGGAGCACAATGCGCGCTACATGGAACGCCATGGCGCGGCCCGCGTCCTGGCTGACGGCTCACTGCAGGAGAGGCTGGTCGCAACCGTCCGCGCGATGCTGACCGACCAGCCGCTACTCAGAGAGATGGGTTCCGCGGCGAAGGCCATGGCAAGGCCGGATGCGGCGGCGGCGATTGCGCAGCAGGTCCGGTCGCAGGCGCGGCACTATGCGCGGAAAGGATTCGGGGAGCCGACATGATCCCCGTTGAATACGTGTGGTTCGTTGCCCTGCTCGCCTTCTGCGCTATAGGCGCAGCTCGGGGCCTGGCAAAGGAGCTGGGCACTTCGGCGGTCTTGATGATCAGTCTCTTCACACTCCACATCGTCTGGTCCAAGTTCATTGCCGGCCTTGCACCTTCCGCCTCGTCGGGTTGGCTCAAGCCAGCCTATTTCGGCATCGCCATCCTGGTCGTCGCCTATATCTCGTACGAGGGCTATGTCCTCTCCTTTCCCGTCAAGCAGATGAAGGGCCTTTTTGGGTCCGTGTTTGGATTGCTGAGCGGTTTGCTCAACGGATACTTGATTGCGGGCACACTCTGGGACTTGCTTGCGCAGGCCAACTACTACAGCTCGAGGTGGGATCTGGTCAGTGGGCCGTTGTCTGGTCTGCACAACACTATCGCACACTACTTGCCATTGTCCCTCATGCAGAACACCAGTCCATTCGTACTGCTTGTGCCTGGTGTTCTGCTCATCCTGTTGATGCTTCTGAAGTAGGTCGCAAATGACTGACCTCGATGAGAGGACCAGAGTACACATAGTCGGAATAGGCGGCAGCGGGCTGTCAGGCATCGCCCGCGTCCTCCATGGTTGGGGCTACCTGGTGACTGGATCCGACCAGATGCCGTCGGCTGTTATAGATGCACTGCGGGCGGAAGGCATCGTCGTGCACATCGGGCACAGGCCCGAGAACCTCCTGCCGCCGACGGGGGCGGTCGAGGTCACACCTCCGCTGGTCGTCGTATCCTCGGCAGTGCCCAGTGGCAATCCCGAGGTAGTCACAGCACGACGGCAAGGATTCGAAGTCATCAGGCGCAGGGAGCTCTTGGGGGCTTTGACTGCCGGCAAGACCACGATCGCTGTGGCAGGCACCCACGGCAAGACCACGACCACAGCCATGATTGCGTGGATTCTGACGGAGGCCGGTTTCAGTCCCTCGTTCGTCGTCGGGGGCATCCTTCAGAACCTCGGCACCAACGCAAAGGCAGGCACCGGTCACCTCTTCGCCATAGAGGCGGACGAGTATGACCGCGCATTCCTCGGCCTGAGACCACAGGTCGCCGTGATTACGAGCCTTGAGCACGACCACCCTGACTGCTACCCCACCATTGCGGATATGCAGGATGCGTTCGCCGAGTTCGCCACACAGGCGTGCGAACAGGGACAGATGGTGATCTGCGCCGAGGATGCCGGCGCCGTGAGCCTGGCCGAGCGTGTCTGTGGCAGGATACACCCGCTGAGAGCCTGCGTTGGCGAAGCGGGCTCCTTGGAGTCTGGGAAAGGGAGCTACACTACCTACGGGCTTCATGCAGGCTGCACCTGGCAGGCGGAAGATGTCCAGCTGAACGGCTGCCCCGTTTTTAGAGTGCGTGCCGAGGGCCGGCGGTTGGGTCAGTGTGCCCTACAGCTGCCCGGCCTGCACAATGTGCTCAATGGGCTGGCAGCGATTGCCGCGACGAATTCGGTCGGCGTTGACTTTGACTCGGCTGCAGCTGCACTCACACGCTTCCGAGGAACTGCTCGCCGCTTTGAGGTCAAGGGGCAGGCGGGCGGTGTCACTGTGGTCGACGACTATGCGCATCACCCCACTGCCGTACGCGCTACCCTTGCAGCTGCCAGCAGCAAGTACCCCGGACGCGAACTCTGGGTTGTGTTCCAACCGCACACTTACAGCCGCACGTCTGCCCTGCTGGACGAGTTCGCCGGATGCTTTGGAGAAGCGCACCATGTGCTGGTCACCGGCATCTATGCCGCCCGCGAGAAAGACACCGGGCAGGTATCGGGTGCCGACATTGTTTCTCGGATGAGAGCGATGGGCGTCGAGGCGCCGGACGCACATTATGTCGAATCCCTCGAAGGCGCAGCTGCCTGGCTTCTCGAAAGGATTCGCCCAGGAGCCGTCGTGATCACCCTTGGAGCCGGAGACGGATATCGGGTGGGCGAGCTGGTGCTGGAGCGTCTACGGAGCACCAGCAAGCCCGACTCCCCTGCCTCTGGGCAATCGCAGATCTGCCGAACTACCGGAGGTGTGAAGGCGGTGAACAGATGGCAACGGTGAGCGACCTCGAGCGCCTCCAGAAGGTCCTGGAGGCTGCAGTCGGGCCGAGCTCGGTGCAGAGCCATTGCCCTCTGTCGCGATACACGACGCTCAAGGTAGGCGGACCGGCCGACCTCTTGGTGGAGGCGCAGAGCGTGGAAGCTTTGGCCCGATCCGTGCGGTGCGCAGCGGAGGAGGGTGTCCCCTGTCGGGTCTTGGGGTCTGGGGCCAACGTGCTCGTCAGTCCGGCCGGAATGCGGGGCCTGGTAGTGGTCAATCGCGCACGGTCCGTGACCCTGTCTCCGCGAGGCTTGAGGATAGGAGCGGAGAGTGGAGCAACCCTGGCCGGTGCTGCACGTCAATGCATCCGAGCGGGCCTTGGGGGTCTCGAGTGGGCGGTGGGGATTCCTGGGACCATCGGTGGAGCCGTTGTCGGCAACGCCGGGGCCTCCGGCGGCTGCGTAGCAGACAGCCTCCTGTCGGCCTCCATGCTGGAGTCTGACGGCGCAGTGGCCGACTGGCCTGTCGAGCGCTTCTGCTACGGCTACCGGTCCAGCCTCCTGAAACACCAACCCCCGTCCCCTGAGCCCCATGCCGTGGTGCTGGCTGCGGAGTTCCGACTGGCACCAGCCGATCGGACCTCTCTGCAGTCGAAAGCGACCGCTATCCTTGAGCGAAGGGCAGCGACGCAGCCACGCGGCGCAAGCTGTGGGTCGGTCTTCCGGAACCCACAGGGGGACCATGCAGGCAGGCTTATCGAGGCGGCCGGCCTGAAGGGTACCCTCCTGGGAGGCGCGCAAATCTCGCCGATGCATGCCAACTTTGTCATCAACCTGGGAGGAGCGGGTGCCGAGGCCATAAAGGCATTGATCGACCTGGCTGCGGAGCAAGTATGGGCTCAATTCGGCATACGGCTCGAGCTTGAGGTCGAGGTGATCGGCGATTGGTGAAGCGATGGGGAAAATCAGAGTGGGCGTCGTCTTCGGCGGCAAATCGAGCGAGCATAGCGTGTCCCTTATGTCGGCGCAGAGCGTGATGGCTGCCGTTGATCGCGACAAGTATGAGGTCATCCCGATCGGGATCAGCCAAGGGGGGCGCTGGCTTGTAACAGGCGACCCGATGAAGGCTCTCACGTTGGGAAAAGCGGAAGGCGAGCCGCCTGCGGGCCTGCTGGCAGAGGCCACCTCGCATTCCCTCGTCATTCTGGACTCCAGTGGGCAGGCCGTTACTGCCCTGCCTGCGGGGCCGGTGGACGTCATCTTTCCCGTGCTGCATGGGCCGTATGGAGAAGACGGTACCCTCCAGGGACTGCTTGAGATGGCCGGGATCCCCTATGTGGGCGCAGGCGTGGCGGCTTCGGCTGTCGGGATGGACAAGCTGCTCTTCAAGGACGTGGCGCGCGCACACGGCATACCGGTGGTTCCTTTCCTACCCGTCAAGCGCGTCGACTGGGTGCGCCACGCTCAGGCGATCATGGAGCGGGTGGAAGAAGAGATCGGCTATCCATGCTTCGTGAAGCCTGCCAACCTGGGCTCCAGCGTTGGGATAAGCAAGGCCCACCACCGCTCCGAGCTTCTGACCGCGCTGAGCGATGCATCCCGATACGATCGCAAGATGGTGGTCGAGGTCGCCATCGACGCCCGGGAGATCGAGGTTGGCGTTCTGGGCAACGACGAACCTATTGCCAGCGTGCCAGGGGAGATCGTGCCCTGCAACGAATTCTACGACTTTGCAGCCAAGTACCTGGATGGCACCTCTGGCCTCCTCATCCCGGCGCCGATCCCTGAGGCCGTGTCTGATGCCATACGCCAGATGGCGATCAAGGCATACTTGGCGGTAGACTGCGCGGGCATGGCACGAGCGGACTTTCTCCTTGACAAGGGAACCGGCATGGTATACCTGAACGAGATCAACACGATACCCGGATTCACCCCAATCAGTATGTACCCGAAGCTGTGGGAGGCCACGGGCATCCCGTATGGCGAGCTGGTTGACCGGCTGATCGAGTTGGCGCTGGAGCGTCATGCGGACAAGGCGCGCTCGGTCACTTCCTCAGACAGCACAGGAAAAGGAGACTAGGCGTGCGGATACCTTTGGTCACTACCAAGCGCAAACCTCAAGCCCAGGTCCGGCGCCCTAACATCCGCGGGCGGAAGCAACGGTTTCACGAGGCGGTCCCGCTCAAGGCTGGCGTCGCGCAGCGGCGAGTTCGGACGCAGGCAAGCCCGCCAATCCGCCGCCGCACGACAACGGCGGTTGCGGAGGCGCGTGCTGATTCGGCTACGCCCAGTTCGGCAGTCTGGCTTCAGTTCCGGCGAATGGTCGCTGCCCGCTGGTGGGCCCTCGCGCTGCTTCTTCTGCTGCTCTCCGGCGCCGCCTACGCGACCTCGGACGAGAGGTTCTTTGTCTACGAGGCGGTGATCTCAGGGACGCAGCACCTAGATCCGCAGGCCGTCTACGCGGCCGCGGACATCGACAAGCAGTCTATCTTCTGGGTAGACCCGAGGCGAGTCGAAGGTCAGGTCTCCTCACTGCAGGGTGTGAAGTCTGTCGACGTGAGTTGCTCTCTGCCTTCGCAGATCTCGATCCATGTCGAGGAACGCCAGCCGGTCATCCTCTGGCGCTCGGAGAGCCAGCATCGTGACTGGTGGCTGGACGCAGAGGGAGTCGTCCTGCCCTACCACGGAGACACCCAGGCCCCGAGCACGGTCTTTGTGATCGACTACAGCGGCCGCATCCTGGTGCCCGGAGACCAAGTTGAGCCCTCCGGGCTGGCCTCGTCGGTACGCGAGTTGGCTGCCTCCCTCACCGGAGTCCGGGTCTTTTTCCACGATGCCAACCGAGGCCTCTTCTACACCCAGGTGGCCCAGGCCGGCGAATGGCCGGTCTATGTGGGGGACAGCGCCGACCTGGCCCACAAGATACAGGTCACTGAGCTACTCAACCAGCACTTTCAAGACAGCACAATCAAGCCCACCTACGTCGACGTGCGCTGGGCCGACCGGCCGGTCTATGGCTCGTCATCTGGAAGGACGGCCTCTGGCGACAACTAGCCAGCGGCCAAGGGCAAAGGTTCTTCCATTGGCAGGTAGGTGGCAGGAATGAGGGAAAAGTGACGGAACCGAGACCGATCGTAGGCATTGATGTAGGCACAACCAAGATCTGCACACTCGTGGGAGAGGCAGAAAACGGCGATCAGTTGCGGATCATCGGTGTCGGCATCGCGCCTTCTCGCGGCCTGAAGAAGGGAGTCGTGGTCAATCTTCAGGAGGCTACGGAGGCGATTCGTGCATCGGTGCGCAAGGCCGAACAGATCTCGGGTTACGAGATCAGCAGTGCCTACGTGTCTGTCGGAGGGGGGCATGTCTCAGCGATCAACAGCCGCGGAGTTGTCGCGATCTCCCGCAGCCAACGGGGCATAACCCAGGCAGACGTCGACCGAGCCCTTGACGGCGCCAGGGCAATTGCCATACCCCACAACCGGGAGATCATCCATGCCATCCCGCGAGGCTTCATCCTCGACGGCCAGGAGGGCGTCAAGGATCCCGTTGGGATGCAGGGAACGCGGCTTGAGGTCGACGCCCACATTGTGACCGGCTCATCCACGTTGGTCAGCAACCTCGTCAAGTGCGTCTCAGATGCCGGCGTGAGCATCGACGACCTCATTCTTCAGTCGCTCGCATCGGGCGAGGCAGTACTACGCGACTCTGAGCGCGACATGGGCGTGGTTCTCGCAGACATTGGAGGTGGCACGACTGATGTCGGCATCTTCATCGAGGGGAGCATCTGGCACACACAGGTCCTGCCCACTGGTGGGGAGCACATGACGTCCGATGTGGCCCTGGGCCTGCGCACTCCGCGCAAGACGGCCGAGGATCTCAAGATCAAGTACGGGCATGCCCTGTCCTCGGCACTGGACGCGGACGAGGCGATCGACGTCACTTCTTTCGGCGACGGAGCCAGACAGGCAGTCTCCAGGCTGAGGTTGGCTGAGGTGCTCGAGGCACGCGCGGAAGAGATCCTCGTCCTTATCCTCCGGGAGATCAAGAGACTTGGCTACGATGGACTGCTGGCCGCAGGTCTTGTGATGTGCGGCGGAGCTTCGGAGTTGACCGGCCTCAAGGACCTCGCAACGCGGGTGCTCGATCTGCCTGTACGCGTCGGGTCTCCCCATGACCTTCAGGGGTTGACCGACTCGGTGGAGGGACCGGCCTTCGCCACCGCAGTCGGGCTCCTTCTCTGGGGCATGAGGCACGAGCCCTCTGCGAGGGAAGAAGTCAAGCCACAGCGCCGGCCCAGCATCTTCTGGACCAAAGTGCGTGACTGGCTTAGGGCGTTCCTACCAGGGTAGCGGTGGAAGCGAGGTTCGGCCGGCAGAGTCGAGTTGCAGTGCCCTGCCGGACGGCTACTCAATGAATAGAGTACTGGTTTCAGCGACCAATAGAAACGAAGGGAGAAAGCCATGAAGCAGCACGTCAGTCTCGATGTGGAGAACTTTGCGCGGATCAAGGTTCTCGGAGTAGGTGGGGGCGGCAGCAACGCCGTCAATCGAATGATGGAGGAAGGTCTTCGCGGGGTCGAGTTCATTGCCGTCAACACGGATGCGCAGGCACTAATGTCCGCCAATGCGCCCAATCGCGTAAGGATTGGAGACAAGCTGACGAAGGGCCTCGGCTCGGGGGGCGACCCGGCGGTCGGCGCCAAGGCGGCCGAGGAGAGCGGCGATGACCTGTACGAAACCATCAGCGGCGCGGACATGGTCTTTATCACCGCGGGAATGGGAGGGGGAACGGGAACCGGCGCGGCGCCCATTATCGCCCGCATCGCCAAAGAGACCGGTGCCCTCACCATCGGAGTCGTGACCCGGCCTTTCTCCTTCGAAGGAGCACGCCGGCGCCAGGTCGCAGACGAAGGCATCGCGAACCTGAAGCAGCATGTCGATACGCTGATCGCAATCCCCAATGACCGCCTCCTCGAAATCGTGGACAAGAAGACCAGCCTCCGGCAAGCATTCCGTGAAGCCGATGAAGTTCTACGCCAGGGCATCCAAGGCATCTCCGAGCTCATCACGCTGCCGGGGCTCATCAACCTCGATTTTGCCGACGTGCGCTCCATCATGGCCCAGGGTGGTGCGGCTCTCATGGCCATCGGGTACGGAGAAGGCGACAACAAGGCGGTTCAGGCCGCCGAGCAAGCGATAGCCAGCCGCCTTCTGGACGTCACCATTGATGGAGCGCGAGGCATCCTGTTCAATGTCACCGGCGGACCTGACATGAGCCTATTCGAGGTCAATGAGGCGGCCGAGATCATTCGTAGGACGGCTCATCCCGAGGTCAACATCATTTTCGGTGCCGTGGTCGACGAGGCCATGGTGGACAAGATCCGCATGACGGTCATCGCGACCGGATTCGACTCGGCAGCGCCTCAGAAGCCGGTGGCCGTCCAGCACGTTGCAGCTTCCGCTGCCACCGTGGTGCGACCAGGTCCGAGGTTGGCGCAGGCATCCCGCCCCACAGCCAGCCCGAGCGTCCCGCCGCGGGGTGTCGACGACGATCTCGACATCCCGACCTTCCTGCGCCGTCGGTAGAACCGGGCTCCCACTGCCGGAGCAACCTATAGCAGAAACCAGCCTCGCCCTCTTCCCTCTATGAGGGCGAGGCTGCTCGCACCCCAGGTTAACGGATGGGGCCCTTTGCCGGACGCCCCCACGGCCGATCTTGCGCCCTGAATGGGTCCATAGTATACTAGATTTACACTAGCAGTTGTGGGTCCACCACGACCGGCCACAACTGGTGGCAGAGCCGGATCCTGGCGCATGCCAGTATCCGGCGAGTATGTCTGTGGTCGTCGAAGTGCAGCCGGTGCCCAGGAGTGACAGCGTGAACTGCCCATTGTGTGGGGCACCAGATTCGCGAGTGATTGACACACGGGACGCCGAAGGCGGAATCCGTCGCAGGCGGGAGTGTCTGCAGTGCAATCGCCGATTCACCACCTATGAGCGGATTGCTCCGCTCAGGCTGATGGTGATCAAGCGTGACGGTCGGCGCGAGCCCTTCGATCGCGACAAGATCGTCCGAGGCATACAGATCGCCTGCGCCAAGCGAGCGATCGCAACCGAAGCGATCGAAGAACTGGTCAGCGGCATTGAGAGCGAGCTCTATCACCGTGGCAGCCGTGAGGTCACGAGCCGCGAGATCGGGGAGATGGTGATGGCCAACCTCCGCCGCCTCGATGAAGTTGCCTACATCCGGTTTGCGACGATCTATCGCCGGTTCGCCGATGTGGAGGACCTCGCCGACGAGATTCAAGACCTTCTAGAACGCCGGCAGCGCGAGGCCGGATCCAAGTCCCAACTCAAGCTCGATATCTAGTCAGGAATAGAGATGCGTGAAGCAATCGATCGATCCCCCATTGGTCTTCCGGACGAGCCGCCGGCCCTGGACAGAGAAATCCTGCTGACGGAGAATGCCCTCACGGTGCTGCGCCGGCGGTACCTCCGCCATGGTGCCCATGGCGAGCCAGTTGAGTCACCTGCGGAGATGTTCTGGAGGGTGGCGACGGTTGTCGCTGCCCCAGACGCCCACTACGGGCAGAATCCTTCCTCAACAGCCCTGGCGTTCTACGACATCCTGACCTCGTTTCGATTCATGCCCAACTCGCCGACCTTCACCGGGGCCGGAACACCCCTCGGCCAGCTGGCGGCGTGCTTTGTCCTGCCCATCCACGACGACATGGGTCGGGACCCGGCCGGGATCTTCTCGACACTGCGTGTGGCTGCCCTAATCCAGCAAACAGGCGGAGGCAACGGTTTCTCGTTCTCGCGCCTCCGGCCAAAGGGCGCTCGGGTCAGTACGAGCAAGGGCCTCGCCACAGGGCCGGTCGGCTTCCTGCGGGTCTACGACAAGGCGTTCGGGGAGATTGCCCAGGGAGGAACTCGCCGCGGGGCGAACATGGCGGTGCTCCGCGTGGACCATCCTGACATACTGGACTTTGTCCGCTGCAAGGGCGACGAAGGGGACATTGCCAACTTCAACATATCCGTGGGCGTCACCGATGCTTTCATGCGCGCTGTCGAATCGGACGACGAATACGACCTGATAAGCCCACAGGATGGCTCGGTGTGGAAGCGCATACGCGCTCGCGAGGTGTTTGACGAAATCGCCAGATATGCGCACCGCAACGGCGAGCCAGGTGTCCTGTTCCTAGACACCGCGAACCGCCACAATCCTGTGGCCCACCTATACCAGCTTGAGGCAACCAACCCATGCGGCGAGCAGTGGCTCGGCCCATATGAGAATTGCTGCCTTGGGTCCGTTAACCTGGCAAAACATGCAACAGAGGAGGACAGAGTCGACTGGGCGCTCTTACAGCGGACTGTCGAGTTGGCCACCTGTTTCCTGGATAATGTGGTCGATGCCAACCAATACCTGCCCGCCGTGCCGGAGGTTGAGGAGGCAGCACGCCGGGCCAGGCGCATTGGATTGGGAGTCATGGGGCTGGGCGACCTCATGTACCGGGTGGGCATCCGCTACGGAAGCCCCGAAGGCGAGGAGTTTGCTGCCCAGGTCATGGAGTTTGTTCGCTATCACGCGATGCGCACAAGCATCCAGAGAGCCAGTGCGCGAGGGGCGTTTCCAGCCATCGAAGGCTCGATCTATGATCCCTCAGAACTGGAGTGGCATCCGCCCGCCCCTCTGACACCCTATGCCCGCGAGTTCGGGCGACCGCACGTGGACTGGCAGGGGATCGCGCAGGGCATTCGGGTTCATGGTATTCGGAATGCGGCACAGACCACCGTAGCCCCCACCGGCACGATTTCCACCGTGGCCGGATGCGAGGCCTATGGCTGCGAGCCAGCCTTTGCGCTGGCGTATGTGCGCCACTTCCATGACGAGGCTCACGACACGGAGCTCGCGTACTCGAGCCCGCTGTTTATGCGGTCCCTAGAGCGCGCTGGTGTCGATGCTGGCTTGCGTGAGCGGATCTTGGAGAGTGTTTCGGTCACGGGGAGTTGCCAAGGCGTGCCTGGGGTACCGGAAGACGTCGCCCGAGTATTCGTCGTCTCTTCCGACGTCCCGGCCGAGGGCCACGTGCGGATGCAGGCCGCGATTCAGGCCTTTGTCGACAACAGCATCTCCAAGACGGTGAACTTTCCCGAGGACGCCTCGGTCGAAGACGTCGCACGCGCCTACCAACTCGCCTGGAGACTGGGCTGCAAGGGGCTGACTGCCTATGTTGCGGGTTCGCGCGAGCGGGCCGTTCTCGAGACGAAGAAGACGCGCGCTGCGCGGGAACTGGCGCGGTCCGAACCTGAGCCGCTAAAGCCGAGACCCGCGACTCTCCACGGGACCACGTATCGGACACCTAGTCCTCTCGGCACAGCGTTCATCACCATCAATGAAAACGGCGATCGGGCACCGTTTGAGGTGTTTGCCAATGTCGGCAAAGCTGGTTCGGATACAGCTGCCGTCGCGGAAGCCATCGGCCGGCTCATCAGCCTCATACTCCGCATGCCTTCTGCCCTGACGGCTCAGGAACGCCTCACGGAGGTCATCGACCAACTGGCAGGCATCGGTGGCCCACGCCCCTTGGGCTTTGGGCCCAACCGCGTTCGATCACTGCCCGATGCCGTTGCACAGGTCCTCGCACGGCACATGACGGTGGTCGAATCAGTACCGCCGCTAGAGCATCTCCCTCTTCCCATCCATATTCCCGGCGAGCATGCGGACCTGTGCCCAGATTGCGGCCAGGCAACCTTTGTTGCGATGGAGGGCTGCCGGAAGTGCGTCAACTGCGGCTTTAGCGAGTGCTAGGGGCGGGATAGTGGCGCACGGCAGTTGGCATGTGGCGGAGGCCGTGCTAAAATCGCCCTATGTTCCGGCGACTTCTGCGCACGCTCTCTGTCGTAACGGCCATGGCCCTGCTGGCCGGGGTGGCGCAGTTTGCGTACCTGGCATATCGCATTAACCGCACCGGTTCCCGTGACCAGGCCACCAAGGCAGATGTTGTGGTTGTGCTGGGGGCGCAGGTGGACGCCAGCGGCCAGGCTGGGCCTGACCTCCAATCGCGCACCCTCCACGGAGTCGCCCTCGTCCAGGCCGGTTTTGCTCGCCACTTGATATGCACCGGCGGCTACCGGGGCGATCGCCTCTCCGCGGCTGCAGTGGCGTGCCGGCTGGCTGTGGCACAGGGCGTGCCCGCGACAAACGTACTACTCGCGGAAGACTCGATGACGACCTGGGAGGATGCGCGCGCGACTGCCCTGCTGATGCGGCAACAGGGCTGGCGGTCAGCCATCCTCGTGAGTCACCCTCTCCACCTCGAGCGAGCGCGCCTGCTGTTCGAAGGGGAAGGCATAGCGGTACACCCCAGCCCGACAAGCACGAACCTAGCCGGCATCCCATGGCGCCACCGGGCTTGGCTAACAGCGAGGGAAGCCGTGGGGATTTTGTGGATCGGCCTTTCGGAGCTTGGCGTCCCGTATGAGTGGACCGATGGCTTCAGCCGCTGGGTCTATGGGCTTCCGTCGCTTGTCGGCGCTGACTGAAGCGCTGCGCCGGCCCCCGGCAATGCTTGACGGCGTATGAGTCATGGAGGGCGGCGTCGCTTCCCTCCGAGTGGACGGGTGCTTGCCGTCCCCGGTCAGGTATGCTACACTCCCGGCACTGCCCGCTTGAGACAGCACCATGCACCGTGAGATCAGTGGTGACTTGGTCACCTACCGCTTCCACAGCTTGCCCGCCGAGCACCTCAGCCATGCCGTCTTCACCCGGCTGGGAGGCGTCTCCAGGCTTCCCTTCGCCACGCTCAATGTGGGGAACAGCGTGGGCGATGAATTGCCGGCGACCACGGAGAACCATGCGCGCATCTTCCGATACATGGGGATATCGCCCAACCGTGTGGTCACAGCTCAACAGGTTCATGGCAATCACGTTGCCCTCGCGACGGAAGAGGATGCGGGCAGGGTCCTCCAGAAGACGGACGGGCTGGTGACCCAATCTGCCAGGCTCGCTCTGATGCTGCGTTTCGCCGACTGCCAGCCAGTCCTCCTCTACGATCGAGCCCGGCACGCCCTGGGGTTGTTCCACGTCGGATGGCGCGGGCTTGCTCAGGGCATGGTACGGAGAGCGCTGGAGGCCATGGGACGCAGTTTTGGCTCCGAGCCACGGGACCTCCTTGCTGCGCTCGGGCCAGCCATCGGCCCCTGCTGCTACGAGGTGGGCGATGACGTTGCCACCGCCATGGGCTATTCGCTCCCAGACTGGCGGCGGGTCATGAGGCGTGACGGAGCTCGCTGGCGCCTCGATCTCTCCGCCGGCAATGCAGACCAGCTGACCGATGCCGGGGTGGCTCAGATAGAACAGGCAGGCATCTGCACCTGCTGCGGCAGCTCCGAGTTCTTCTCGCACCGGGCCGACAAAGGGCTTACAGGGCGCTTTGCGGTCGTGGCGTACCTTCGCGAGCGACTGGCGCACGAAGTGAGCGATCTGCCGCAGGGGGAACCACCAAGGAAGGTCAGTCCCAGCGTAGCTTTTCCCGCCTCCCTGCACCCAAGGAGCCTGCCCGGGTTTGGCGAGCACAGAATCAGCCCTCAGGGCGGCAAGGGTGAACCTGGAGGGCGCCTGTGATGGGGCTATCGACCCGGCTTTCTTCGGTACTGGGCCGCATCTCCGCCGCAGCGTCGCGCGCCAGGCGCGACCCCGCAGCTGTCTGCCTTGTTGCCGTCTGCAAGACGGTGCCGATCGACACGATCCGGGCGGCGTACGACCTTGGATTGCGTCACTTCGGCGAGAACCGGGTCGAAGAGGCCGCCACAAAAGCGGCTCTCCTACCGCCGGACATCACCTGGCACATGATTGGCCACATCCAGAGCCGCAAGGCCAAGCAGGTCCTTCTGTCGATGCAGGTTGTGCATTCGGTCGACAGCGTGCGCCTCGCCGCCCGGCTCGACCGGCTATCCGCGCAGCGCCCGGAGCGCCTGCCTGTGCTGGTGCAGATCAACGTTTCGGGCGAGGCCTCGAAGGGCGGCTTTGGTGCTTCTGGTTGGCTCAAGGACCCCGAAGGACGCCAGAGGCTGTTCTCCAGCATAGGCCAGGTCGTGGCTCTCCCCCACATCAAGGTGGAAGGTTTGATGACCATCGCGCCAATTGTCGCCGATGCGGAGGATGCGCGCGGCGTATTCATCGCCCTGCGCCGTCTGCGGGATGAGTTGAGAGACACCTTTCCAGATACCGACTGGCGGAATCTCTCCATGGGAATGACTGACGACTTTGAGGTTGCCATCGAGGAGGGAGCCACTATGGTCCGGATCGGGCGAGCCATCTTCGCAGGAGACGACCCATGATATGTAGACTGCGGCGCGCGGCCAATCGGTCTCCTGCTCGGAGTCGTTATGTCGATCATAACCCGGGACTGACTCGATGACCCTTGTGGCCAACGGCATATCGGCCGTATTCAGGGCGTACGAGTTCCTGATTCTGGTCCGGGTGATCCTCTCCTGGTTGGGACCCAACCCTTACCGACTACCCCGGGCAATTGTCCGCTTCCTCTACCGGGTCACCGAACCAATCTTGGCCCCTCTGCGGCGGGTCATCCCCCCGATCGGAGGCACGGTGGACATCTCCCCAGTGGCGGCAATGATCCTCCTTGACCTGGCACGCATGCTTGTTGTCTCGCTGCTCTACCGTTCCTGACGCACAGGGTGGGCAGCGGGGTCCTCGACAAAAGAACGCCTCCCGCAAGTGCCGTCGCGCTGGAGGCAATTCGAGAGCCGGTACCATGTGCTACGGCAGAGCCTGATCCAGCAGTTCCCAAAGGTCAAGCACGTCCACAAACACGCCCAGCTCATTGGCCACCCGGCCCGAACCTCGCAGCAGCGTCGGCTGGCAGGTCGGGCATGCCGTCACAATTGTGTCCACGCCGACGGCAACCGCATCGCGCACCCGGTTCTTGGACACTTCGACGGCGAGAGTCCGGTCCACATCCAGCACGCCGCCGCCTCCCCCACAGCAGGTGGAGAAGGTCCCGTGGTGCTCCATCTCGACCAGCTCCATGCCCAATGCCCGCAAAATCCGACGCGGCTCCTCTGTGACGCCCAGCATCCTTCCCAGGTGGCAGGGGTCATGGTACGTCACCTTCCGGCTGACCCGCACCAGGTTCATGCCCTCCAACCTCTGCGCTACCGCCACCAGGGCGTGCTGCACAGGGAGGCCGTATTCATCCCGCAGCGTCGCCGTGCAGGTCGGACAGACGGTGAGGATGCTTCCCGCCAGGTGGGGGCCATAGATCTGGCGGAAGCGCTCCTGCGCCTGTCCGAACTCCTTCTCCAGGCCCACCGCCCCGACGATGTAGCTGCAGCACACCTCGTCAGAGATCAGCGCATCGATCCCGACTTTGCCTAGCACTGAGACGATCTTGTCCACCTCGTGCGGCTTGTTCTGGTAGGCGCAACCCAGGTAGAGAGGCGTAGTGCCCTGACGATGGATGGGCGCCGGGCGGTCAAAAAGCGTGCCCTCCTCCAGGATCTTGGCTGCGGTCTTTTCGTGCTTCGGCGAGACGTACCCCGCAGCCCGCAGCTCTTCGCGCACTGCGCTGAAGATGTCAAGATTGTGGAGCGCACAGCGAGCCTGGCAGTACCCGCACATCAGGCAGTCATCCATCACCTCCTGCAGCTCTCCGGAAGGCTCCAGGACCCCTTCGAGCAGTCCCCGTGCGGCCAGCATGCGTCCCCGGCTCGAGTAGGTTTCCAGCCGCTTTACGCGATAGACCGGGCATTCCTCCCGGCAGAAGCCGCACCTGGTCCGGTTGCACGTGTAGATATCGTCGACGAACGGCTGTAATGCCTCGTGGTTCTCCATGCCAATCCTCGATCAGTCCTTTATCCAGCGCGACTCGAACTTTTTCCCGGGGTTCATGATGTTGTCGGGGTCGAACAGCGCCTTGAGCTCTTTCATGTACTGGTAGCTGCGGCCGTGCTCCCGCTCACTGAACCCTCCCAGCCGGTCGCCGTCGCCGATGTAGGTGCTCATCGTTCCTTCAAGCTCCACCGCCTTGAGGCTCATCTCCCGCACGTACCGGTAAAAGTCCGCCACAGCCTCTTGGGTCGAGTCATCGGTAAACACCGCAAAGCTGATGCTCGGGCTGACCTTGTTGGGCGTCTCGTTGTAGACGGTCATTCCCAGGATGTCCTGCCCATACTTTGCGGCAATCTCGAGGAAGGCACGGTACATCTCTTCCAGGTGGCCCATGGGCACGCCGACGTCCGCCGCCCCGAACTTTTTCTGCCTCTGGCTGTCGGGCCACTTTTGCTTGAACGGAACAAAGTCGAGCCGGTGCTTGCTGTCCCAGTAGCCTTCGACCATCTCCTGCTCCCGCACCAGCTCGCCGCCGAACTCACCTTCCAGTATCTGGCGCGCCTTGCCCAGGCTAAAGTCCACGACCTCTTCGTCCCCGGCGAACGACAGGAACAGGATGGACTCGGCCCATTCCGGCACGTCTGGGTCACGGCCGTACTTCTGGCGGAAAGAGTGAGTGTAGAAGTGCAGGCGCCGACGGCAGTTGATGTGTGCGCTCTCCACAGAGAGCCCGCTCGCAAGAGTGCGCTCCAGGGCGCGGGCGGCATCGACGAGCGTGCGAAACACCCATCCTCGCACTAGCCGCGTTTTGGGCAGGGTGACAACACGCAGCGTCGCCTCGGTGACCACGCCCAGCGTTCCCTCGGCAGCCACGAAGAGGTCCATGAGATTGTAACCGGTGGAGGAGAAAGACGCCTTCCGGTGCCCAAACCGAATTGCCTCGCCCCGCCCCGTCACCACCACAACGTCGGTCAGGCAGTCCATGATCTTGCCATAGCGCACCCCGAAGGTCGAGTCGTTGTCACATCCAATCGACGCCCCGATGGTGCACGCCCGCTTGCTCTCCGGCTGGTGCGGAAGCCACAAGCCATACGGAGCGAGCTTTTCGTTCAGCTCCCAGAGCGTGATGCCTGCCTGTGCCGTCACCGACATGTTCGCCGGATCGACCTCCAGCACCCGGTTCATGCCCTTGGTTTCGACCAGGATCCCACCTTTCCAGGCCACGACGCTTCCGCCCATGCCCGTCCCACCTGCAAAGGGGACTACGGGGAGGTGGTGCCGCAACGCCACCTCAACGATTCGCACGACATCGTCTGTGCTTTGGGGCACAGCTACGATGTCCGGCAGATCGATCATTTCCTTTGGCCGAGGGCTCCAATCGCGGCTGTAGGCCATCCGGTGAATCGCGGAGTCTGTAGCTCTCCCTTCACCTAGAAACGCCTGAAGCTCAGCCAGCGCGCCCTTCACTCTGTCCCTGTCTACCATGCGCTGCTATCTCTCCCTGTCTGATTGCTCGACAAATGACTCCGCCGGAGAAGCCGACGAGCAGGCAGCTGTCGCCTCCCAGGCTACCCACCCCCGCACAGAAGTCGGTCACACACGGGGCAGAAGTGCGTCGCGCCCCGCTCCACCGCGAGAGCCTCGGCCGTCGGAAGGTCGACCCCACAGACCTGGCACATCCCATGCCGCAGGAGCGCAACTGCCACTCCTCCCAACCTGGCACGAAGATCATCATACATCGCCAACTCGGCCCGCGGGATGCGCGATCGTACTTCTTTCCGGAGGTCCTGTATTTCGAGAAGGCGTGCCTCCAGGCCTTGCTTCTCAGCAACGAGCGCTCCATGCTGCTCCACCCAGTCCGTTTCCAACTGGCGCAACAGAGCAGTCTGCGCGGCCAAGTCCGCTTCCTGGGTCTCAGAGCGCAGCATCAGGTCGAGCTCGGCATCTTCGAGCTCGGACCGGTGGCGCTTGAGCGAATTGGCCTCTTCCGCAAGGCCGCTCAACTCCTTGGGGTTGCGGACCTTGCCTCCGTACATCCGTTCCTGGTTGGCCTTGAGCTTGGTGTTCAGGCTGCCCACTTCCAGCTCAATGGCGCGCATCCTGGTTTTGGTGTCATGCAGCTGGAGTTCGGCCTCGGCGGCACGTGCGCGGGCCTCCACAAGATCCTCGGGCACTTCCAGGCTCTCTACTATCTCGGACTGGCGCTGGCTCTTGTCGTCCCCCTCGCTGTCAATCTGCTGCAGCCGATAGAGCTGTCCTACGCTCACGAGCCCCTCCACACAGCCAACAGGCACCAGTCATGAGAAAGGCCCCATGCGCTGCGCATTAGGCCCTTACCTCACCTTCTCTCCGCATGCCGCAGGGTGCTGAAGAACCGCATGGTGCGCAGCCGGCGGCGTGAGCGGACATCTTCCCTGTGGGTCTTGGTTCGCACCGCCCCACTATACCAGAAACCGATCGGCCGGCAAAATCCATTCGGAGGCACCGCCTCGGGAACGACGGACTCGCCGAGGCTTGCACATCGGGCCCAAGGCGGCTAGAATCCCTCTGGTTCTGGGACGAACGTCACGTGCAACTCAACTCTGTCATCATACCAACCTACAACGAGCGCGAGAACATCGTCGCGCTAATCGGCGAAATCCTCGCCCTGCCTGTGCCCTTCGAGGTCTTTGTCGTCGACGACAACTCGCCGGACGGCACCGGCCAACTGGCGGACGCCATGGCGGCACGGAATCCGCACGTGCACGTACTCCACCGCCCCGGCAAGCTTGGGCTGGGCACGGCGCACATTGCCGGCATGCGGGCAGCGATAGAGGCCGGATGTTTTCGTGTCTGCACGATGGACGCCGACTTTTCGCACCACCCCCGGCACCTTCCTGAGCTCGTCGAGTCCCTCGACAAGTGGGACATCGTCATCGGCTCGCGCTACGTTGCGGGCGGTGGCACACTGCACTGCACAGCCTCGCGGAAGGCGCTCAGCCGCGGTGCGAACCTCTTCGCTCGCCTCGTCCTCGGACTGCCGGCTACAGACACAACGGCGGGCTTTCGCGGCTACCGCCGTCCCGTCTTGGAGAGCGCCCCCCTTGACACGATACGGTCGAACGGCTACTCGTTCTTGATAGAGATGCTGTTCCTGTGCGCTCAGAAGGGATACACCGTGGGCGAGATCCCAATCCTCTTCGAGAACCGCCAGATGGGCTCGTCCAAGATCTCCAGGACCGAGATTCTACGAGCGTTGCAGACGGTGGCTCGGCTGGGTTGGTCCAGGTGGGGCGAATAGGTGGGATGGGTCGGGACCTGCCGCCGGTTGCAGGAAACGGACCTCCCTGGTATCATGTGAGTGTGAAGCGTCTTGGCAGCCCACAAGAGAAGGAGACCTACAGAAATGCAGCACCGACCTCGTGATGCGGGCGGCAGCCTTGTCGAGTACGCACTGGTGCTTGTCCTGATCGTCATCGTGGTCATCGTGGTCTACCTCTTGGTTGAGCCGGCCATCGGCAACATCATCGATCAGCTCAAGACGGCGCCCTAAGGGACCCCAGCCCCCCGACTTAATGGCTGCGCGAACCGGTTTGCCTGACAGCCACATGGATGGTAGAATGGTGTCTGAGGCTGCTCGCGCCATCCGCGGGGAGTGCACACTCCAGCTGCTTTCCCGCTGTGTGCGGGCCAGGCGCGGTTGGGCGAGCTCGGGCACGATGTGATGGTGATCCCACAATCCGAGACACAGCCATCCGGGCAGGCCAGAGCTTCCTGGGTCCGCCAGCTGACCGAGGCGATCGTCGACCTGCTCTTTCCACCCCGCTGTGCCGGGTGCCGCAAGCTGGGGGCGTGGCTCTGTGAGCGCTGCATTCGGGCAATCGATGTCATCCAGCCTCCGGTGTGCCCTCGCTGCGGCCGTGCCGTGGCTCCTGACACGGAGGCAGGCACCTCAGGAGGTGGGTGCTCGATTCGATGCGGATTGTGTAGCGAGCCGGGGCCCGACCTGGGCGCGATTCGTGCCTACGCCTACTTCAGCGGGACCATGCGTGAGGCGATACACGAGCTCAAGTACCAGGGAGTGACCGTGCTGGCGGCTCCCCTTGGACAGATGATGGCCCGTGCCTGGACTAGGCTCGCACCTGAGGGAGGCGCAGACATGGACGCCATTGTTCCGGTACCCCTTCATCCTGCACGCGAGCGGGAGCGTGGTTACAACCAAGCAGCCCTGCTCGCTCGCGAGCTCGGCCGTCTTCTTGGGCATCCGGTCGTGGAGAATGTACTCCGGCGTTCGCGGGCAACGCTGCCACAGGTGAGTCTGGATACTCGTGCGAGATACGCCAACGTGCAGGGTGCCTTCCGGTGCACGGATGACAGCCTGCGCCACAGCAGGGTGCTGCTCATCGACGACGTCTGCACTACGGGCGCGACGCTCGAAGCCGCCGCGGCAGCCCTGCGCCGTGGTGGCGCATCGACGGTAGTAGCCTACACACTCGCGCGGGCCAAGTAGCTCCCACAAGATAGCAGCAACAATCCTACCAACAAGGAGAACCGAAAATGGAACTGAACATCAAGGGCAAGAACATCGAGGTGACAGAGCGGCTGCGGGACCATGTCCAGCGCAAGATCGGCAAGCTCGACCGGTATCTGCCCACGATCACGGGGGCCTGGGTCGAGTTGACCACGGAGGGGACCAGGGCTGCTCAAGACCGGCAGGTCTGCCAGGTGACCATCCGCTCCAACGGGGTCATCCTGCGTGCGGAGGAACGTGCGGACGACATGTTCACGGCCATTGACACCGTGCTCGACAGGATGTACCGCAAGATTGCACGTTATAAGGGTCGCCGAGCGGACCGCTGGCGCGGAGCAGGTGTTGCGGTTGAGCCACTCCCCATTGAGGCAGAGCAGGAAGCTGAAGAGGCGCCTGCGGCCATCGTCCGTCGCAAGCGCTTCCAGATGACTCCGATGTTGCCTGAAGAAGCCATTGAGCAGATGGAGCTTCTCGGCCACGACTTCTTTGTCTTCTACAACGCGGAGGAAGGTCAGGCAAACGTGCTGTACCGGCGCAAGGACGGCACGTTCGGACTGCTCCAGCCCGAGCTATCGTAACACCGAAACGCTGGTGGGCCGGGACCAGCATGGGTTCCGGCCCATTTGCTTCTCCGTGCGCCAACTTCGACGGACCACGGCGCTGCACATATGCCTCGGGCCATGCCCTGCTCGATTTGTAGCTCAGGCTTCCCTATGGTATAGTCGCCCTTCCAGAGGCAGCCGCTGACCTCTGCCAGCACCCGAGACTTGGGCCCAACAGGGAGAGTCCTTTGTGAGCGCCGTCCTATTCATCTGCACAGGCAACATCTGCCGCTCTCCGATGGCGGCTGGCTTGCTTCGCAGCAGGCTGGCGACTGCGCTTCCTCACACCGCACACCGCGTCTGGTCGGCCGGCACCTGGGCCATCGACGGCCAACCGGCCAGCGAGCACGCACTGGCGGTCATGACAGAGAGGGGCATCGACATCTCGGAGCATGTGGCTCACTCAGTTAATGCGGCCGACGTGGCGGAGGCTGACCTCATTCTGACCATGAGCCTTGAGCAGGCCGATATGGTGCGGCGCACGTGGCCTCAGTATCGCTGGAAAGTGCACCGACTGGCCGAAATGGCGGGAAAGAGGAAGGACGTGCGCGACCCGTATGGCGAGTCCCTCGAGGCCTACCGCGAGTGCGCGGAGATCATTTCAGAGTACATCGACCGCGGCTTCCGGCGCATTCTCGAGCGGGTCTGAGTGCTAGCCGGCGCCGGCCCGCTTCTGCCTTAGCCTCCTGTATGTGACGTGTGTGTACCACGCCATGAGTCCGCAGAAAAGCAGGCCGTAGAGATGGTCCTTGTACCCCCGCAGCCCTACGAATCTCCGCCAGAACTCGCGTACCGGCATCGTCACCTGGGTCCAAGGGCGGGTGCGCACCCCGCGGTCGTACAGGATCTGGCACTCGTGCTCGGTGTAGCGCAGCATCTTGTCCCGAAACTGCGCGATGCTGTCGTAATTGTAGTGGACAAGGACGTTCTGAAGGGTGCCCGCGGACCCGTCCAGGATCACGATCTCGTGTACGGGCCGCTGGGGATCGTAGTGCGCCTTCCCGCGGCGCAGAAGTCGCAACTGTGGGTCGGGGTACCACCCTCCACCGCGCATCCGGTGTCCGAGCATGAAGTTGTGCCTTGGGACCCACCAGCCGACCCGAGAGTCTTCGCTGCGAGCGACTGCCTGCCGCACTTCGTCGGCGAGCTCTGGCGTTGCGCGCTCGTCGGCGTCGACGAAGAAAACCCAATCTGACTCAACGGCAAGCAGGGCAGCATTCCTCTGAGACGCGAAATCCTTGAAGGGGTGAATCAGCACCTGCGCACCACAACGGCGCGCGAGGGTAACGGTATCGTCGTGGCTGCCCGAGTCCAGGACGACTCGCTGGTCTGCCCAGGCAAGGCTCTGCAGACAACCAACAATGTGCTTGGACTCGTTCCTGGTCAGCACGACAGCGGCAAGCCTGCAGGTCACAGTGATGCCACCTCTCGATAGGCGGCCAGGTGGCCTGATAACTGAGCCTCGCCGATCGCCCCGCGGCGGAATGCCTTTCGCGCCCGCCAGCCCCCGGCGGCAAGTCCCAGTCTGACCAGGGCCCGCGCGGCCCACCGAAATGCCCTGCTCTCGTACTTCTCGTACATGAGGAAGCGGCTGCGCCACAATTCCACGAACATCCGGTCGCGGAACTGCTTCGCGCTCTGTCCCTCGAGGTGCACGATGAGCGCACCTGGAACGCAAAAGACCCGCCACCCGGCCGCCCAGATGCGCCGGCATAGGTCAACTTCTTCACAGTACATGAAGAAGCGCTCGTCAAAAGAGCCTACCTGGCGCAGCACGGCTGATCGAACCATAAGCGCCGCCCCGAGAGGGTGGTCGACCTCAAAGGGCAGCCCGGCTTCATAGGCGCGGCGGGAGTAGCGCCCGTTGAGGCGAGACTCCAGCAGCCGGTGATGAACCGGGAAGAAGTCGAAAAAGACCTGCGCGAGGCCGGCGAAACGGAAAGCCGAATGCTGGAATCCTCCGTCGCGGTAGACCAGTCTGGCCCCGGCTGCTCCGGCATCGGGTGTTGCATCAAGCCAACGCACCAGCCCGCCGAGGGCGTCTCCCTGCACGAGGGTATCAGGATTCAGGAAGAGGATGTGCCGGGCCTCCGAGCGGCCGCGAGATGCGCACGCCTGGAGAGCTGCGTTGTTGCCCGCAGCAAAGCCAAGGTTTCTGTCGAGGGCCAGCAGCTGAACGGCGGGGTGATGGTCGCGCACCATCGATGCCGACCCGTCAGACGAGGCATTGTCGACAACCCATATCCGGCCCTGGAGACCCGCCCGCTCCAGGCCGGCATACACGGACTCGAGGCACTGTGCCAGGAGACTCTTGGTGTTGTAGCTGACGATGACGATCTCAAGGTCCAAGGCGCGCTCACGGCTCCGCGATGTGAAGCAGCACCTGGTCTACGTAGTTGTTCTTGCTCTTGATGCCAACATACTCGTGGATCAGCCCGCCCCACGCGTAGACGTCGGGCCGAGGGAATGGCCCAACCAGCTGAATGCAGCCGCTTACGGTCCCGCGCTTGCCCGGGTCCAGGAAGCACTGCTCGTGCCCCTCAATCAGCTCGCAGCGCAGCTCCTCGCGCTTGCCGACGGCCCAACGATACGGGAAGTCACTCTGAGAGACATCCAGGTTGACTCCGAATCGCCACACGCCGGCCTGCTGATACCAGCTGTCATTCTGCTGTTCAGATGCCAGCGTATTCGAGTTCTGATCGCTCCGGTAGCAGGTTCCCGAGGGAGGTCCCGAAGTGCGGATGGGCACGCCGCCATAGTTCTCCACATAGGTCGTGAAGACCAACGTCTCACCGAGAGCCGTGTACAACTCTGTGCTCGACTGGCTGCGCAGAGCGCTGGCCCAGTGGATCGTGCCCTGCACAACATCGGCGCGTGGCTGCCCGCCCTGCGCAATCGTCAGAGTGGAGCTCACTACCACGTGGTGACCTGCCAGGTCTCTCGCCTCGGCGACCACAACATAGTCGCCGTCGGCGGGCGGTTCCGCCCCCCTGTCCACCCCACCGTCATAGTCGTAGTAGTGGAAGCCAGCCTTGCCAGGCTCGACGGCCCGCTCCTGTTCCTCAAGAGGATACCGAGCGGCAGGATCGGAGAGGCTGTGGACATATACCTGGACTCTGTCGACATCCCGGCTCAGGAAGTAGGAGACACCGGTGCGGTCTGCGAGGCCGTCCTGGTTGGGGCTAAAGGTTGGAAGCGTCACGCCAAAAGCCTGCACCTCGGGCACGACGGTATCGCCCCCTGCCAACTGAATGGAGCCGCTCACCTCCTGTGAATCTCCGGTCTCGTCCCGCGCCTCGATCACCCAACGATAGGCACCGTCTGGCAAGACCCAGCTCCTCACCAGCTGCGAGCCAAGGGTATCCCCCATATCCAGCCAATACGGCCGGTGAATCACTCCGCCCCACAGGACGCGATACCCGCCAGCCGACCGTGGCTTCTCTTGGCGGAAGTAGAATCGCTCCCCGCTCGCGTTCTCGAAGTAGACCGATACCGTGGCAGTGCGAGACAGCTTGTACGAAATGCTCGTTGCGTCGTCCGACCCATCGGCGTTGGGAGAGATGGTGGATGGCGCTACTGAGACGTCCGATAGGATGGGGCGGAGGTGGCACCCGCTCACGACCAGGGCACCGAGGCAAAGCAGGGCAACCGCCGGCCAAAGGCCCAGTCGCCAGCCGGGAGTCATGCCCGATGAGGCGGCACGTGCCCCGTCGGGACATCTTCGCTCTGCGGTCTTCATGGTACGCCAGTGTAGCAGAAGCCCTCTGGCCCGTCAAGTCAATTCCAGGCCTGAGCCCCGCCGCCTCATTCGGCGACCGGCTCAAGCCGAATATGTGCAGGGAGGCGAGACGCGCCCAGCTGCCGGGCTGGCCCGGAAGGCGGAACCTAGTGCGTCGAGGCGTTCAGAGCCGCTAAAGAAGGCGCGTTCCGAAGCCCTCCGAGCTCGCCGAGTTGTCGAAAACCTCGTCGATGGCAATCAGGTATGCCGGACGCTTGGCCCAGCGCTCCGGATGGGGTTGGTGGTAGACATCATGCTGGGCGTTGATCAGCCGATGGTAGAGGCTGCCCTCCCCGTGAATCTCGGCACGGCCGCGCACCTCAAAGCTCACGGCTGGCGGCTCATAGAACAACAAGGTCACCGATGGGTCCGCCTGCAGATTCGCCCAGGTGTGGCCTAAGGCCAATTCCAGGGATCCGAACAACCTGAGATCGAGGCGCTCGAGACATCCGGGAGCGTACAGCAGCCGCATGAGGGGCCACTTGCTCACACTCAGCCTGGCGTCGAATGAGCAGTGCTCGGCCATCGTATGCCCACTTCAGGAACGCCTCCGGAATCATGCGTTCTCCACCACGATCATTTTGGTTCGTGCCGTCCGGTGCCTGATGGCCTTGGCCTCCCCGTACTCAGGTGACGCCCACCACCGTTTCGCCTGGTCTGCGTCGTCGAATTCGAGGACCACAAAACGATTGGTCGGCCAGTCTCCCTCGAGCACCTCTACTTTGCCGCCGCGCACAACGTAGCGGCCCCCGCAGGCCGCAACAGCGGGCGCCGCCAGCTTCTTGTACTCCTCGTACTCCAGAGGCTCTGTCACCTCGATGTCCACGATCACATACGCTGCCATCGCTTGTCTCCCTTCTCCGGTGAGGCGCTCCGAGAGCGACCGCCACCGAGCTGCGTCCGAATAGACTGCTGGCACGCCATATCAGCCTTCCAGTTGTTCCGGCCAGGACCTACCCAACCGCCGCGATCGGCAGCCGGTCTGTGCATCCCCCCAGCCGGCAGAGAAGACCGGCCAGTGCCAGCGAATAGACCCGTGCTTTGGGCGGATCTGAGCGGGAGGTGAGAACCACCGGTGCACTCGCACCCATCACAATGCCCGCCATCTTGGCCTGTGCCAGGTATTCCAAGTTCTTAGAGAGGATGTTTCCGGCGTCCAGGTCGGGCACAACCACAACATCCACATCCCCCGACACGGGGCTATCGATCCCCTTGTCGCTTGCCGCCTCGGCGGAGATTGCGTTGTCGAACGCTAGAGGTCCGTCCACTATCGCACCCTTGATCTGCCCACGCTGGGCCATCTTGCTCAAGCAGGCAGCATGCACAGTCGAGGGAATCGAGGGGTTCACCGTCTCAACCGACGACAACGCAGCGACCTTCGGAATCTCGACTCCCAGCCTGCGCGCCAAGTCGATAGCGTTCTGGGCGATGGCTGCTTTTTCGGCGATCTGGGGGTTTATGTTGATGGCCGCGTCGCTGATCATAAGCAGCTTGTGGTAGGTCGGCACTTCCAGAACGAAAACGTGCGTCAGCAGGCGATCTGTGCGCAGTCCTGCCTGCTGGTTCAGGATCGCGCGCAGCATCTCATCCGTATGCAAGTACCCCTTCATCAGGACCTCTGCCTTGCCGCGCTTGACCAGTTCCACAGCGGTCGCCGCGGTGGCTGCGCCTGTGTCGGCGAGCACGAGCTGGGCGCCATTGAGGTCCCACCCAATGGCCTCGGCTTCCCTTCTCACATCGATTTCGCGTCCCACCAGCAAAGGCTCGACGATGCCAATCTCGGTGGCCCGCCGGATCGACTGAAGCACAAGGCTGTGAGCCGCGGCTGCGACTGCGACCCGGACTGGTGGGTGCTTCTGTGCCATGGACACCAGCTCTTCAAGGGTACGGATCATTGTCCTCCTCCGGTTCAAGTGTCAGTTGCGCTGCCCGCGGATCTGTCGAAGCGCCTGTGGAAGGCGCAACGCCACATCCGCCGCTACCATGCCCATGTCACCCAAGTCTGAGCGGACGAGCTCCCCAGCGAGCGCATGCACGTACGCACCAGCGACGGCCGCCTCGAAGGGACCCATCCCTTGTGCTCGCAGTCCGGTGATTGTCCCCGCCAGCACGTCGCCGCTTCCGGCACTGGCAAGGCCCGCATTGGCGAAGGGTATCACCACCTGCCTGCCCCCCGGCTCGGCAACGAGGGTGAAAGCCCCCTTCAGCACCACCACCGCTCCCCACTCATTGACCATGCGCCAGCACACTTCCTCACGCGCGGACTGAACGTCGCCGGCCTGGACGCCGCCCCCTATCAGCCGCGCCATCTCGCCCGGATGGGGAGTCAGGATCGTTCCCGTAGGGAGGCCCGACCACCAACGATCTGCGGCAGCCAGCGCATTCAGGGCATCGGCGTCCACGACGAGCGGCGGAAGCGTGCTTGTCTCGAGGGAGAGGACTGAGCGAAGGGCATCCCCAGAGCCTCGCGTCGGCAGCCGTCCCGGGCCTCCGACACCAAGCAGGCCATGAACGAAAGCGACTGTCTCACTGCCCTGCGTCAGACCAGGCCCCACAAGAAGTGCGTCGTATCCAGCGGCCTTCGCCTTCGCCGCGGAGACTGCGTCCGAGGAGACAGCGCCATGCTTCTGCGGCAGAAGCATGTAGGTCGCTTCCGCCAAGTGCGCAACCACAGCCGTGTGTATCGGCTCCGGCAGCGCCATCGTGACGAGCCCGGTGCCCACCCGGGTGGCCGCTGTGCCCGCCAGCACGGCCGCGCCCGGATAGTCGATCGAGCCGGCCACGATCAGGGCACGCCCAAACGTACCTTTGTTTGCCGATCTGGGCCGTCCCGGGAGCCAGCTTCGCAGCAAGCCGGCCGTCGCCATCTGCCAGCCACTGTATCCAAGAAGGTCATCGGAAATCCCGATGTCAGCCACCACCAGCTCACCCACGGCTTCGGCCCCAGGAAAGCGCAGCATCCCATGCTTTGGTCCAATGAAGGTCACCGTGAGATCCGCTTGAAAACTTGCTGGATCCAGTGCGCCTGTGTCGCAATCAAGCCCTGTCGGACAGTCGACAGCGACGATCACTGGCTGCGCAGCCCGCGCCCGTGGAGTCGCACCGCTCAGAACCGCGTCTGTCGGGCCACTACTGGCAGCGCGCACGAGTCCGAGGATCTCGCACAGGCTGCCCTCGATCGGCCTCGAGGCCCCCACCCCGAGGAGAGCGTCCACAACGACGGGGGACGAGTTCAGGAGCGCCTGGAGGGCCTGGTAGCCCATGTCGTCCTCTGCCCTGACGACCGGAATGTGGTCCTGGGTTATTCTGTCGTAGTTCGGATCGCCGCCCAGTTGTCGACTCCAGAGATAGACGGTCACCTCTGCCCCACAGGCCCTCAGATAGTGGGCAGCCACCAGTCCATCTCCCCCATTGTTGCCTGGGCCCACGAGAACCACGACGTGCCGGCTCCGCAGCTGCGCTCGCTCCCAAATGGCCATGGCAGTCGCCATCCCAGCATTCTCCATCATCTGGGAAAAGGACAAGCCTTGTCTGTTCGCTTCGCGCTCAAGGAAGCGGCTCTCCTGTACGGTCAAGATACGTGCACGCATGGATCTTCCCCTGCACCTGGGTGTCGTGGCCTCTCTCTGTTGTGCAGCTGCCGGAGCTCTGCCGCGACCCACAGCCATGCCATCAGGTCCAGGACGAGGGCGACCACGGTCAGCACAATCAACAGGAAGAAGGCCTGGATCGCCGTCGAGCCGGAACCGCCAATGGGATCAACGGGGTGCCGGATCACCTCTGCCTGGCGCGTCACAATCCATGGGGCAATCCCCATGACGATCCGCACCACTGCGCCAAAGTCACATTGGTTTACCATCCTGGCAACGACCTCAAGGGCGAGTGCAGCGAGAAGGATCAGTGCCGTCGACCGAACCCGCGGCTCGCTCCAGGCAACAAGCTGCCCCCAGGTCAGTTTGGTCACTGCCATGGCAGAAATCGCACAAACGATCCACGCAAGGAGGGCGCCCCTGCCGGCAGCGTCCGCGGCCCGGAACCAGCTGGGCCTACGTGCCAGGAGCGCTACTATCGCGAGGAGACCCGCGAGAGAAAAGGCCAGCATCCCGGACAGCACCAGTGCCCCGTGCACATACACCAACTTGATCAGGTTGCCAATCCGCGCCTCAGCGGGAGCCATAGCCGTCCAGCTGGCCAAGAGAATGATGAGCAGTATGCCAGCGGGCCGCAGCAGACGGCCAAGAATCCGGCGAAGCGTTTGCTCTGTCATTGGTGCCTTTCATGAGCGAGCCCGTGCCCGCTGCCGGCGCTCACCCACTCCATTTGTGCAGGCCGAGCTGGACACGAATCGAGAAGAAAGGTACAATCGGCGTGACGTCTCCCAAGAGCGACGCAATGGAACAGAATGAGATTCCCCTGACCGGACACAAGCAACTGCGCCCGGGTTGGATGGCAGCCGGTGCCGTCTTCCTAGTGGTGGTCATCGCGCTCGTCGCCGCACTTTATGGGGAACCGGCCATGTCGCCGCAGGTGGGCGAGCCGGTTCCAGAGTTTCAGCTGATCTCGTTCGACGGGACTCCTATGATCCTCGCAACCCAACGCGGCAAGGTTGTCGTGCTGAACTTTTTCGCAAGTTGGTGCAGCCCCTGCCGGCAAGAAGCCACAGACCTGGAGCAAGTCTGGCGAGATTACGGGCCAGACGAAGTGCAGTTCTACGGGGTCGGCTACAAGGACGCCGCTGCGAACGTCAAGAGGTTTCTGGTCGAGTTCGATGTGACCTACCCTGCCACTGCCGAGACCAGCAACGCCACCGCAAGGGCCTATGGGGTGACGGGCGCCCCCGAGACGTTTGTCATCGACCAAGCGGGACTGCTTGTGCGACACTATCTCGGCCCCATCGGCAGGGCAGAACTCGCCCACGAGCTAGGCCAGCTACTCGACCGCTGACCTAGACCTGCTCCATCCAGTGACGCCCCGCGAGCTGCCTCTGGTAGAAGCCAGAAAGCGCGTTTCTTACGCGCCCTAGGTCCAGACGGCTCATCAGCTGGCCCCCGTACGCCACAGACATCGAGCCGGTTTCCTCCGAAACCACGACGACCAGCGCATCGCTCTCCTCGGTGACGCCCACTGCCGCGCGGTGTCTTGTTCCCAGCTTCCTGTACTCAGGATTCTGCGTGACGGGCAGCATGCAGCTGGCGGCGTGGATCCTGTCGTCACGGATAAGAACAGCCTTGTCGTGCAGCGGTGTGTTTGGGTGGAAAATCGTCTGCAGTAGCTCCGCCTTGACTTCGGCATCCACCAAGACGCCCGTCTCGGCGATGTCCTGAAGGCCGGTTTCTCGCTCCAGCACGATGAGGGCACCATGGCGCTCGGAAGAAAGCCGATGGACAGCGCGAGCAATCTCACTGATCACCTTCTCGGCTATCTCCTCGCGTTGCCGTCTCCCAAGCAGGCCTCCGGTCCGTCCGAGCCGCTCAAGTGCTCTGCGGATTTCCGGCTGGAAGACCACGGGTATTGCGATGAGGAGCGCAGGTAGCGCATTTGCCACCAACCAGCCAAACCCCTTAAAGGGCAGGGCGCGGCTCACAAGGAACACGACTACGATCACGAGTACCAGCCCGCGCAGAAGCTGGACGGCCTGGGTCCCCATTGCCAGTGCGAACACGAGGTAGAGCAACGCCGTGACGAGAAGGATGTCGACGACGTCGTACCACTGCACGTGGGAGAGAACCCACAGAATGTCGGCCACTCTCTTTATCCTTTGCCTCACTCCGAGCTGGTACCGCGATTATACCAGACCGGGCCCTGGTTCGCAATACCTCTCGTACAGGTCTGCAAACACCGCCGGCGCGACAGCATGAGATTGGCGCAGCATCTCCACAGCGAGCTCCCGGATCTCCCACTGCGCCGCTTTGTCGCACCTTACAGCGAAAAAGTGCCGCAGCGAGCGCAAGTTCATCGTAACGACGATACGCGTGGCTGTGGCATTTGGCAGCAAGAAGCGAGCGTCTTCCTTGCGGATGCCCTTTTCGCGCAGCTTCCGGTAGGCGAGTGCCACCTGCTCTGTATGCTCCGTCCACACTTCCATGGCCTCTGGATTGGCAGCCACGGAAGGCGGGACGACGAAATCAGGTTCTGCCAAATCGACATAGCGCTGCGACTCTTGACTGTAGCTAGCTATCCGGTGTCGCACAAGCTGGTGTGTGCAAGCTCGCGAGACTCCGCTGATCTCGAACGTGATGGTTGCGTGCTCAATCAGCGACTCGTGTCCTTCGCGGATCCTTGCTTTGAGGTAACGACCCGGCTGCCCTGTTGCCTCGCTACGGTAGCATGTCCGCCCTGCATGCTCCAGCAGATTCTCCGGCAGACCACCGTCGCCCAGGTACCGAGTCATGGCGATTAGCTCGACGTGCATCGTTTGCCTCCTCTCCTTGTGGTGCCCGAGCGATGTCTGGCTGCGCTCAGTGCGGCAGACCGTTCCGGGCGCGGTATTCCGCGATCTCGCCACGAAGCCGCTCTCTCTCAGCCAGGGCCTGCTGCGCCGGAGCTGCCAGCTCTGCCTGCCAGGCGTCGATCAGACCGCCAACCGCGGCCAAGTGCGCTTCGAGGGGATCCAGTATGCGCTCGACCAAGAGATCCAGAGGGGCAAGGTTGTGGTCTGCTCCTACCTCGCGCGAGAACCAGCTCCGCTCGACTGGCTCAAGGAAACGCTCGTCGACGCCGCGCACCAGGTCGTCGACCGAGCCCACTAGATCATGGAGGCGGTCAAATGCCTCTGAGACCTTGTTGCCCAGCTCAAAGGGCAGCCGGTCTAGCACCCAGTGGAATGCCTCGGTCAACCTGACGGCAATTGGGTGGTCCGAGGCTTTACCGAGGAGCCTGTCTACAGCGGCTTGCAGCTGTTCGATCCCTGTCGTCAGGCCAGATACCTGCTCCCGAAGCCATGAGAATGCCTCGGATGCACTGGGCAAAGCATCGCGAAGTGCCAGAGCCGCCGCCTCGAGCCATTCCAGGCCTTTGCCAAGTAGCTGCGCCCCTTTCTGCACCAGCTCCAGCGGACCGACCAGAGCCGCCATCCCGGTCTTCAGGATTGCATCGAGGCCGACCTTTTCCAGCTTCTCGTACAGCTGCAGCAGGCCCTTGAGCCTGGCAATCTCCGCTTCGGCGGCGGCTAGCGCCTCCTGTTCGTGAACCTCAGCCAGCTGGTATGCACCGAGCGCGGTGCCCGCGGCCAGGGCGACTCCGGCGGCACTCCCTGCAAGCGCTCCGGAAAGGAATCTCCTACGGCTGAGCAGCGCCGGCTGCCGCGGAGCCTGCTCGTCACCAAGGGGCGCACGAGCAGCAACGGGTTCATCATCCATCGTATTCCCTCCAGCGCCGCGAACCGGACCTTCACGCGCCCATCATGGCTCGGCCCACAGCTACCGCACAAGAGGCGGCTCTCTAGTCCAGCCCTTCAGGCTCCTCGCCCCGCAGCAGGGCCGTGTTTCTAGAGAGCCTGTCCTGCAGCTCGCCGCCCTCAACATAGCCGACTGCTGCATAGAGCTCCAATCCGTAGTCGCGCGTCTGCACGACAACCGGCATCGGCACCGCATGGCCCAGAATCAGCGCCTGCTGCCGGGTATCAAGCCTAGACAGCACCTGGCGAAGCTGTGTCGCTCCAGACACGCCCATGAACACGGCCCGGATGTCGGCTTCGTTGTCCAGTAGAGCGGTCACGCGCGTCCCAATCTGGCTCATGACTTCTTCGTCGATGCCACTGGGTCGCTGATCGACAATGAGGAGGGTGACGTTGTACTTGCGGAGCTCGCGCGCGATCGTGCCAAAGATGGTGTGTCCGGCTATGACCGGATCCAGGAACTTGTGGGCCTCCTCGATCACAATGACCAACGGCCTAGGCTCCTGCCTCCTATCCCCAAGAGCCTCCTCCTTGCGGGTGACATAGCCCGCGTGGATTCGACGCGTGAGGAAGTTGGCCACCAGTATGTAGGCCTCCAGCGTGCTCCCGTACCGCCCGAACTCGAGAATGACATGTCGACCCGAGTTCACGTACTCCACGATTCGACCGACAGCATCATCGTGAGCGTGAGGAACCAGGAATCCGAACCGCCGGAACATCCCGAGCTTGCGCTGGATGGCCCCCAGGGTGCTGCTCGCAATCTGGTCACTGGCCACGAGCTCTTCCAGCTCATCGGGTGCGTCGGACTCGCCCCTCGGAGCATGATCGGTCAAGAGTCGCTGAATCCAGCCCTTGCCCAGTTTGCGATGCAGGTGGTACAGCGCCCCGACCTGGACATCCGACAGACCCATCAGAGTGCTCAGCATCTCCACGTCTTCAGGCTCAATCTGATCATAGCCGATCCGCACGGTGTGGTCCGTCTTGCTTCCTCTGCGGTCAGATGATTCCTGGTCGAGCGTCATGACACTCACCTGGCTGGGGAAGAGCTGACGGAGGCCCTTGACGCGGTACCGTCCCTCTCCTTCGCTCTCCCAGCCATATTCGTTGTGCATGTCAAAGACCAGAGTGCTGGCTACGTCCTGCGTCACGATGCCGGCAAGGAGAATACGGGCGAGAAAGGTCTTGCCCGTTCCGCTCTTGCCGAACACGCCGCTTGAGCGCTCCACTAACCGCCTTAGGTTCAGGTGGACTTTCACGTCCTGCATGTCGAGAGGAGTCCCCACGAAGAAGTGGGCATCATCGGCCGCCCCAAACACCCGGTCGACATCCTCCTTGCTGGCGTCATAGACGGGTGCGAAGTGCGCCGGCACGGTCTTGACCGGGCGTGGATCGGGCGAGCCATCCTCGAGTACGAGCAGCGGGGCAACCTGGAGCCGGCCGAATGTGCTGGTACCCTGCAGGACCTGCGCGACGAAGGGATCCGAGAGATCGGGGGGCGTCTTCTCGAACCCAGGGTTGACGCTGTCTAGGGCAATGTCACTGACGATCCCAAAGAAGCGGCGCCCGGTGCTGCCGCGGACCACCACATATCGCCCAACCGCCATCCCCTCCACCATAGAGGTCCGGTCTAGCTTGATCGTGAGGCCCTCCGAGAGGCTACCTCCCACGACGATGCCCAGCTGCCGCGGTTCGTCAGCTGCCGCGGGACCGGGACGCCAGGGCGGCACGAATGAATCGAGTACGTCCTCGGCTTCCGTCATGGCCGCAACCTCCGAAGTAGGCACTCCAGCCGGTTCAGGTCCAGCGCCAGGAGATTCGCCAGCACCCGGCCGGCATCGAGCAGAAAGTCGTGTCCCGCCGCGTCTCGGGCCTGTGCGGCATATCGGAGGTGCGCGCCGAGCAACTCGTCGGCCGGCAGGTCGCGACTGCCCAACACGAGCCCGAAGTAGTCCAGGCGTCGCGAGAATGCCACCAGCTCCTCGCTACCACAGGCCAGCATCAGATCCAGACTGAGCGGCGGCTGGGGCGGGAGGGAGTGCCGCACTTCCTCTCCAGTTCGGTATCCGACCACCAGGGCGCCAACCTCGATGGGCACCTGCCGGTTGTGACGCATGTCCTCTACATACTCCGGAAGGAGGTTCTCGCCTGCTGCGGCCATCTGGCGGACAAACGGATCGTCGTCCATCTTTACCTCATAGATCAAGCCGTAGATCTCCTCGCCCCCCACGGCAGACACCTTGACGAGGGCTCCAAAGGCCGGCACCAGCGGCCGGAGCACATTGCAGCCGGCCGAAAAACGCGTAGTGCTCGAGCGTATGATCCTGCCTACTGCGATCTCCATCGACCTCCACTACCTTCCATTCTGGCGTGTGGTCTCTTGCCTTTCAAGGCCATTGTGTAACCACCGCCACGTGTCGCGTGCTCCTATTTCCGCCATCGTGCGACCCGCTTCTGTGCAGCCTTGCGTGACAGGTCCGGCAGCTGGAGTCCCTGCCGCATCATCTCCTGCACCAGCATGCCCTCGAGGATTTCCCGCTCCGAGCCCTGGATCACGGCAAGCTCATCGGCGCGGGTCAGCACGTAAGGATAACCGTTGTTCAGCCGACACTGGCCGTAGACCACAGCATGCACGAGCTCGAGCCAATCCGCGCGCTTCGCCACCCACTCCGGTACCTCGACCCGCGCGACATCTTCGCCGGTATTCAGGAAGAAGAACCAGATCGAATGCCCGGCTCTGGCGAAGTGCTCATTGGTCATCGATCCCCGGACGAAGAGCGCCGATCGCTCGCCCGGCCCGAGAAAACCAAAGAGGGCACGGTCGGTCAGCCCTCGGAACAGCGTCTCGTGCAGCCCCGCGACGGGGTGCGCTTCGGGCTGCGCCAGGTAGAGGAGCGCAACCACTTCGGCGCTGTGCGGCCGGCTGACAAAGCCCCCCACCGGCACACAGGCCTGCCGCAGCGCACTTAGGTGATGGAGGTACTGCTCCAGGAACTCGCTCTGCACCTTGGAAGCTATCTCGGTGCGTCCAAGCCAGAAGAGAAGCGGCCCGTCTCCGAGGGCGACACAGGCTGGGCCCTCACGGGACGCTGCTGGGGCCATCGCCGCCAAAGCGCGGAGCTCGGCAACGCTGCGTAGTGCGTTCACCAGGTCGGCACTAGCTGGCTGCCCCTCGGGGTAGACCTCCTCTTCCCTGTAGAAGAGAGACGGAGAGGTCATGGTCTCTGGCGCCTGGCCGCTCCCATGCCGGAACACCATGCCACCCACATTCACCAGGAAGTAAAAGGCCAGGCCATGGTGGTCCGGGTAGATCTGCGAGCCATCCGCTGCGTAGACATCGACCCGCTCGGGCATCGCTGCAGCCGGAAGGGCGATGTCCAGCCTCTCGGGTCCGGGACTGGCGCAACCCAGGTGCCTAGCTTGCTCTGTGTTCGCCACGGCGAGCAGGCGCTCCTGCTCCTCCGCAAAGCGAGTGAGCAGGAGGCGCGCAGCTGGGCGCATGCTCTGCTCTGCTCGCGCACGCTCAGCAAGCGCCTTGCCCATCTCCAGGATCTGATGGCCAATCTTGGCCAGCTCCAGCGTCATTTCGCTCCTTCCTGGGGTCATCAGAGCCTGCAGCCCTCTCTCGCGCCCACCTGTGGTGGGCCACTGCCCGATGGGGATTATACTCCAACCACGAGCGGGCGCCAAGCGGAAGGCTCCCTCCTGGGGGCGCTCCGGGCTGCTCAGGGAGGGCAGCTTCCTTGCGAGGCCGTGCCTTCGGCCGCGGTGCGCGACAGGCCAGCTAGGCAAGGGCCGTGTAGCTGCTTCGCCCAACACGCAAGCCCTGGAGCCCTGAGCAGGCTCAGATAGTCGCCCGTGATGCGCGGCCGCCGTCTCCGCACGCGTATATGGCATGGCTGCTCTTGGCCTTCCGCAATTCCGCTGGTCTGCCGTGCGCCAGATGCTCGGCATGGTGCACAGACACACTGGCGTCAACGCAGACGCATGTGGCAGCTGGCCCTCAGTATGCGCGGCAGCCCGGCGGATGCAGGGCCGCGCATGCTTGCCAGACGCACTCCTCTTGGGTATAATGGATCTGGCTGGAGCGGGTGCCGGCGCTCGGCCGCCGCAGCCGGATAAGGAGACTTCATGGCCACTCAGGCGCTGTACCTGAAATACCGCCCCCTGACCTTCGATCAAGTCGTCGGCCAGGAACCCATCACCAAGACGTTACGCAACGCGCTACGCCAGGGAACCGTGCGCCATGCTTACCTCTTCACGGGACCCCGCGGCACCGGAAAGACTACCACCGCTCGGCTCTTGGCCAAAGCTGTCAACTGCAAGGCCTCACCGGGCGAGCGACCGTGCAACACCTGTGCGAGCTGTATCGCGATCAACGAGGGCAGGTTGCTTGACCTCATCGAAGTTGACGCAGCCAGCAACCGGGGCATCGACGAGGTCCGCGACATTCGGGAGAAGGCACGCTTCCGGCCCAACCAGGTCGAGTACAAGGTCTACGTCCTCGACGAGGCTCACATGCTGACCCAAGAAGCGTTCAATGCCCTTCTCAAGACGTTGGAGGAGCCGCCCCCACATGTGATCTTTGTCCTGGTGACGACAGAGCCTCACAAGATCCTGCCCACCATAGCTTCCCGCTGCCAGCGCTTTGACTTCAAACGGGTTCGCTTGCAGTCACTCGTCGACCGGCTTGCCTCCATTGCGGAGCAGGAAGGAGTCCGTGTCGAGCCTGCGGGGCTGGAGCTGATTGCGCGTCACAGCACAGGAGGCATGCGCGATGCCATCAGCCTGCTCGACCAGATGACCAGCTACGGCGATGAGATCAGCCTGAAACAAGTACAGATAGTGCTGGGCACCGTCACAAGCGACGTCGCCGCCCGGGTAGTCTCGGCCTTGGCCGAGGAGAACTCTGCGGCAGGGCTGGAGCATATCAACGCCGCCGTCGGCGATGGTGCCGATCCGCGACAGGTGGGCCGTGAGATCGTGGAGTTGCTGCGCGGTGTCCTGCTCGTCCAGCAGGGCGCCGGACTCAGACTGCTGAGCACGACGGCCGAGCAGGCCGCAGAAGTCGAGCAGTTGGCCAAACGGCTTCCGGAGGCACGGGTTGTGCAGGCAATACGCCTTTTCAACGACGCGACAACGGACATCAAGCGCGGCGGGCTGGACAGCATTCCCCAGCTACCTTTGGAGATGGCGCTCGTGCAGAGCTTTCTGGAGGGCGGCGCCGGTGTACTGTTCTCCACCTCGGGTCCAGCGGCCAGCGCCGCGGTTCCGCACCCTGCGGTGCGAGAGGCACCCGCCCCCGCGCTGCGCCCTCGCTCGACTGAGCCCCAGCCCCATCCGCAGTACGCGTCACCGGACCGCGCTAGGAGCCAGCCTGCGCAGGAGGCCGAAGGGCCTCAAGCAGCCTCTCCTGTGGTGCCCGAATCGACCGAGCAGTCCCCTGCTCAAGCCACTTCGTCCTTTGAGCTGGATGAGGTCCAATCGAAGTGGAAGCAGATTGTGCGCGCAATGCGCCAGCACAACTATGCGACGCAGGCCGTGCTCGCCTCGGGCTGCAAGCCGGTCGCGGTGATGGGCGACCAGGTCACGATCACTGTGCCGTCGAGAATCCTGGCCGAAAAACTGCGGGATGCCGCGCGTCATACGGAGATAGAGAACGTTATGGCACGAGAGCTCGGGACGCACTGCCGCGTCAAGCTCGTTGTGGAGGCCGATTACGCGCCGGCAGATCTAGCCGTGCCCGGCAGGGTGCAGGCAGCGGGCCAAACCCCAACTCAGGGCGCTGAGCCGGCGGCTCCGGACACCCAGGCAGACGCCCAGGATAGCGTGCCGGACCCGCTGATCGAGTGGGCTCAGCAGCGAGGCGGGACCGCGCGGTTGGTGGACCCATAGAACAGGAGAAGCTACAGATGGCGAAGGGCAAAGGTCAGAGAATTCGGGCGAGCCGCCCAGGCGGAGGCGGACGGATTGACATGCGCGCACAGGTGCAGCGGCTGCAGGAGCAGATGGCTGCCACGCAGGCTGCCTTGGGCCAGGAGACGGTCACCGCCACTGCCGGCGGGGGCGCGATTGCGGTCGTGATGACCGGCGAGCAGCGCGTCCAGTCCATCACGATCGATCCAGACATCCTCAATCCTGAGGATGCAGAGCTGCTGCAGGATCTCGTGGTGGCGGCTGTGAACGAAGCGATCGAAAAGTCCCAGGCACTCCAGGCGGAGAGAATGAGCGCGCTGACGGGTGGCCTTGGTTCCTTGGGCGGCCTCGGTGGCCTACTGGGCTAGGGGTGCCTCGCAGCCAGCCAGGCTGCAGAAGTCGAGGGGCAGATGGCAGGTGTGCTTCCGGAGCCGGTGACCAGGCTGATAGAGGCCTTTGGGCAGCTTCCGGGCATTGGACCCAAGACCGCGGCGCGGTTGACCTTCTACTTGCTGCGGCGTCCGGCGGAGCAAACGGAAACACTCGCCGGCGCACTGCGCGACCTGAAGCAGAAGACGGTGGTATGCACCACCTGCTTCAACATCTCGGACGTAAGCCCTTGCTCGCTCTGCCGCGACGAAGGTCGCGATAGGAGCACGCTGTGCGTCGTCGAGGAACCCCTGGACGTGCTTGCCATCGAGCGAACGGGCGAGTTCCACGGTCTCTACCACGTACTCCACGGAGCGCTTTCTCCGGTGGAAGGGATCGGCCCAGATGAGCTGCGAATCGGCGAACTAACAGCCCGTGCGCGGGAGGGCCAAGTGCACGAGGTTCTCCTAGCCACCAACCCCACCCTGGAGGGCGAGGCGACAGCCACCTACATCGCGCGACTGCTGCGCCCACTTGGGGTGCGGCTCACCCGCCTGGCCCGTGGCCTCCCGGTGGGGGGCGATCTGGAGTACACGGATACAGTCACGCTCAGCCGGGCACTTGAAGGGCGTCAGGAGATCTAGCGCTAGCGGCCGCGAGCGATGCCAAGGTCGGGGCTCAGCACAAGGGGCAGCCACATGACAACCGGTTATGTCTACCATTCCAGCTTCCTCGGACACGAATTGCGCGGTCATCCCGAGAACAGCCGCAGGCTGACGGCAATCCTGGAGACCTTGGAGAAACACGGGATGTGGGAACTTCTCTCCCCAATCGCGGCGGTGCCCATAAGTCAGACGAGGCTTGAGAGAGTTCACGAAGGTCGCTATGTCGACTTGGTGCGGCGAATAGCGGAGCGTGGGGGTGGCAATCTGGACATGGACACCTACATCAGCCCCGGCTCCTACACCGCCGCGCTCATGGCGGCCGGAGGACTGGTCGAGGCGGCCCGCGCTATTCTCGACGGCGAGGCACGTAATGCGTTTGCCCTGGTACGCCCTCCCGGTCACCACGCTCTGCGTAGCCGGGGTATGGGTTTTTGCCTGTTCAACAACGTGGCCGTCGCAGCACGCTATCTTGTCGCAGAGCGCGGTCTAGAGCGTGTGGCAATCGTCGACTTTGACGTGCACCATGGCAACGGCACCCAGGAGCAATTCGAAGCCGATCCCGCCGTGCTGTATGTCTCCAGCCACCAGTACCCGTACTACCCCGGGACCGGTGACTGGGGCGAGACGGGGACGCCCGCAGGCCTCGCCCACCTCATCAATATACCGCTGTCAAGCGCCATCGGAGATACCGGCTTTGCCCGGATCATGGAAGAGATCGTGGCACCCGCACTGCGCCGGTTCAGACCCGAATTCATCCTCGTCTCCGCTGGGTATGACGCTCACTGGGATGATCCGCTGGCGTCGATGAGGCTCTCGGTGACCGGCTATGCCCGCATCGCACGCGTGCTGAAGCAAGTCGCCGACGAGCTGTGTGAAGGCAAGCTCGTCTTCACTCTAGAGGGCGGCTACCACCTTCAGGCGCTCTCCTACTCGGTCCTGAACACCTTTGGCGTGCTTCTCGGCCAACCCGATTCCGCCATCGTGGATCCGCTGGGCCCATCGCCCTACCGGGAGCACGGCGTCGAAGAGATCATCTCCCGCGCAAGGAGAATCCACCAGCTGTGACCAGCTGCAGCTGCAACTGCCGTGCGAGGCCAGATTGACCATCAAGCCGGATCGATGGATCCGCCGAATGGCTGAAGAACAGGGCATGATCGAGCCCTTTGTGCCGCGCCTCGTGCAGGAGGGGGTGCTCTCCTACGGACTGTCGTCGTACGGCTACGACCTCCGGCTGGCCGATGAATGGCGCACTCCCCCCTCCCCTGGAGCAGCGCTGGTCCTCGACCCCAAGGACATTTCAGTCAGCCACTTCACGCAGGTTCGTGGCACCTCGTACGACCTTGTGCCGGGCTGCTACGTGCTTGGGAGAAGCGTCGAGTACCTCCGCATCCCGCCAGATGTTCTTGCCCTCTGCACAGGCAAGAGCAGTTACGCGCGCTGCGGAGTGATGGTGAACGCGACCCCCTTCGAGCCTGGCTGGGAGGGTTACGTGACACTCTGCCTCGCCAACCTAGGCCAGCAGACCGTCCGGCTCCTGTCGGGGGAGGGAGTTGCCCAGGTGCTCTTTTTCCTGAGCGATGAGCCCTGTGAGATGACTTACGCCGACCGGAAGGGGCGATACCAGGCCCAGCAGGGCGTCACTCCAGCACGGGTGCTTGGGAAAGACTAGAAGACCTGCCACACGAAGACCCCAATCATCACCAGAGCGATCGCAAAGCGCACCACTGAGGACAGCAGCCAACCCGCAAGCCAACCTGCGCTGGACTTGGCAGCAGGCTTCCACTCCCTGAGACGGGCATACTCTACCAGCAGCACGGAGGCCAGGGCACCCACGATACCCCCTGGCAGTGCAAAGACAAGGGTCCCCAACAGCCCACCGATCAAGCCGGCCACGATGCTCCAGCCGCTGGCGCCACCCGCCTTGGCGCCCAGACTGGAGGTCAAGAAATCGATGCCGGTGGCAAGGAGGGCCAGCAGGCCGATTGCCAGTAGGGATGGCCATCCGAGGGCCTGAAATCCGTCCAGAACCCCATAGAGGAGCGCTGCGGCGAATATGAGCACCGGCCCAGGCAGCACGGGCAGAACCGTGCCCAGAAGGCCGATAACCATAACCAACAGCGTCAGAATCGTTACGAGCAACCGAGTCGATTCGGTCATGGCAACCTCGTGTCCAGTCAATTAGCCGCCCGACCGCAGGATCGAGATCATGAGGGCGAGCGTAATCAACACCGAAAGAAAAAAGCCGCCGAGGATCAGCACAAGCACCGCGCCCTGCCACTCTGGCCAGATCTGCTGGATGTAGGGGATAATCAGCGCCGGGCCAATAACAAAGGCTACTGCAAGGACGGCCAAGACCAGCCGGTTCACAACATGAGAGGCGCGCTCCAGGGGCTCATCCAGACCGCGGATACGCATGCTCATGCCGCCGTCGCCGCTCTGCAACCCTTCGATCAGCCTCTGGACCTGCGCGGGGAGTGCGAGCAGAGCCTCTGCCGATTCGATCACCTGCGAGGCTGCTTTGCGGACCCGCTTCGCCGGCGACTCGAGCTCCAGTAGGGCGTCCCGAACGTATGGCTCCATCTGGGTAAACACGTTCACATGCGGGTCCAGTTGAAGGCTCACCCCTTCGAGCATCGCGATTGTCTTGAAGAGCAGCACCAGGTTGCTCGGAAGCCTGAGACGGTTGCGAAGCACGACTCGCATCAAGTCGTCGAAGAGGGTCCTGGCGCGCATTTTCTCCAGCTCCAGGCCGTAGTATCTCTGGCGCAGTTGGTCCATGTCGCGCGTCAGGCTACTCCGATCCGAAGCCTTGGTGGCAATCCCCAGCTCAGCCATACCCGCGACCGTGCGCTCCGTGTCGCCTCGGAACAGGCCCACAAAGATCTGTAGCACGCCGCGAAGCATCTCGGGGTCGAGGTGTCCCATGATTCCAAAGTCCATGATCCCGATCACCTCTCCGGGCATGACGACGAAATTGCCCGGGTGGGGATCGGCGTGAAAAAAGCCCTGGGCGAGCACGGACTTGAGCAGGATGTCGATGTTGTTCTTGGCAATGACTCGGCTATCCAGGCCGGCGTCTTCCAGCGCAGCCAGGTTGGTGATCTTGATCCCCTCGATGCGTTCCATGGTCAGTACACGCCGCGAGGTGACGTCCCAAAACACTCTCGGCACGCGGACGATGTCGTCTGCGGCCAGATTGAGCCGGAAGCGGTCCATATTGTGACCTTCCTGCTCGTAGTTCAGCTCGCCGCGCAACGTCGCCGCGAACTCTTCGACAAGAGCGCGGACACCGTAGTGCTCCCCCCACCGTGTGCGCTTCTGGGCCAGGGAGGCCAGCTCGAGAAGGATGTCCAGATCAACCTCGATCGTCCTCTCAATCCCAGGCCGCTGCACCTTGACCGCCACCGGTTCTCCGGAGATGAGTGTCGCCGCATGCACCTGCCCAAGCGAGGCTGATGCCGATGGGGTTGGGCCAAAGTCTGCGAAGACCTCGCCGAGTGGCCTCTTGAGCTCCCTTTCAACCTGGGACTGAACCAGCGGTAGGGGCACTGGCGGGACGGCGTCTTGGAGCTTTTCGAGCTCGCGGATGACCTCGGGCGGCAATAGGTCTCCGCGCGTGCTCACAATCTGGCCGAGCTTGATGAATGTGGGTCCCAGCTCCTCAATCACCATGCGAAAGCGCTCAGGAACGGTGGCGCTCACGATGTCGGCCGAGCTGAAGCGCATCCGCTTGAGTCCGGGAGCTATCGCCCTGCCGATGCCCAGCTGCGTCAAAAGGTGGCCGAACCCATATCGAGTGAGAACGCGCGCGACCTGTTGGTATCGATTGAGATGCCTGAACGTTCTAAGCAAAGCGGGCATACAACTCGGAGCTTGCGGCGCTCAGCGCCGGAGCCACCTTCCGGTGGCTAGTGCTCCATCCTCCTTCCCCGAAGGCCTCTCGTGCCGTCGGTTTCATGGTAGTGACCCCGGCCCGTGTGGCGGAACGTGCATCGACCAAGGACGAGTGGGCGTTGAGCCCAGTGTCCGGAGACTCGCATCCCTACCGCATCCACCCCAGCGCCTGCCATGCCGCGTTGAAGGCCGACTTGGCCGCCTGCCAGCTATTCAGGCTCTTCGCAAAGGTCAGGAGGGGGCGAGGCCGCATGGCCCACTCTCGGAATGCCCGGCGCGCCCAATACTCGATCTGCTCGGCACTCAACTGAGGATAGTCAAGCACCGTGGACTCGTCCATATCGACATCCTCCCAGGTCGTGCCGGGGCGGAACCAGCCATTCTCGACCACCTCGAAGAAGAACGGTGTGCCGGGATAAGGAGCAGCGATGTGGAAGAGGGCGAGGTCGAGCGGAAGCTTCTTGGAGAGCGCTATTGTCTCGCGGATGGTGTCCTCCGTCTCCCCGGGCAGCCCGATGATAAAGTACCCCCAGTTCATGATCCCCGCCTGCTTACTCCACCGCAGCGCTCGCTCGATCTTCTCGTCGGTCGTGCCCTTGTGCACCCGCTGCCTGATCTCTGGGCTGGCGCTCTCGATTCCCCACGAGATCATCCAGCATCCGGCCTGTTTCATGAGGCCGAGCAGCTCCGGATCCACATAGTCCACGCGGCTGTTGCACAGCCATCTGAACCTGAGCTGCTCGCGGATCATTCCCTCGCAGATGCCCGCCACCTGCTCGCGGCTTGCAGTGAATGCATCCGAGTACATGTGGACATTCCGCAGTCCCAGCTCCCATAGGAGTTGCAGCTCCTGCAGCACGTTTTCTGGCGAGCGGACGCGAACCCCGCCTCCGTAGCTGACGTGTTTGATGCAGAACTTGCAGCCCGCCTGGCACCCGCGGCCGGTGACAATGAACGTGTAGGGGCCCCGGATGCTTGGGGCTCGATACTGCTCCCAGGGAAGCAGCCGGTGAAGCGGGAGCGGCAGATCGTCTAGATTCCGGATGAAGGGCCGGTCCGGGTTTATCCGAACCTCAGGCGGCTCGCGCCAAGCCAAACCCTTGATATCCGCAAGCCGGTGACCTGGGTGAGCGGGACCTGTCTCGGGCTGCGTCACATCCCAGGCCGGGCGCCAGCCTGGGTCAGTGTCGCGGTACATCTTCTCCAGGCGGGTCCATAGCTCAGGGTCAGGCAGTGAGCCGTCTGCCCTGCGCCACCGGCCGTTCTCCACCTCCAGAGTGTCGACGAGCTCCCGGAGCGTCAGCTCGGGCTCACCGCGCAGCACAAAGTCGAGTGTAGGAAAAGCGTCCAGGGTTTGCCTCGGCATGGGCGTTACGTGAGTTCCGAAGGCAATCGTCCGCGCGCCCATGCTGCGTGCAAGAAAGGTCCCGCGCATGTCATTGGTTAGCGTCGGCGCCGTGACCTGGGTCACGTAGTAGCGTGGACGCTTCTCCGCCAGCAAGCGCTCGAACTCCTCCCAGCCCATCCGGCTGGGTATGGCGTCAACGATCTCTACAGAGTAGTCGGGATAAAGCAGCGCGGCCAATTGAGCCAGGCTCACCTGGGGCCAGATCATGTTCTCGCGACTGCGCCGCCCAACCCGGTGCTGGCTGCGGATCCAGATCCCACGATCCGGTGCGGGTGGGTTGACCAGCAGAACATCCACTGCGCCCGCGGGGCGCGCACCTGTCGGCAGCCGAGTCAGGACCTCGTCGACATCTGGGAAGCGCGCCTCGGGCACCGGGCGCAAAGGCCTTGTGCCCAGATTCTCGGCCAAATTGTCCATCGCTTTCGCCACTCGCAACTCCTCACCGATACTTCCCTAGTGCACCTTGGTCCTCGGTGAAACCGGATTCTCGACCAGGTCCCGGATCACCCGGGCAGGAACTCCACCCACGACTGTGTGCGGGGGAACGTCCCTCACCACGACTGCACCTGCGGCCACGACTGCGCCGCGGCCGACTCGCACACCGTCGGTGACAATCGCGCCGGCACCAATCCACACATCATCCTCGATCACGATCCCAACCGCCGTGAGGCCCTGCTCGACAAAGGGACGCACCGGGTCTGCGAAGACGTGATCTACTGCGACCAACTGCACAAGCGGAGAGGTATACACCCGGTCACCGATCTGAATTCCTCCCTGGCCGCGTAGGACATTGAACTCCCCGATAAGGCTGTCCCGACCGATCGAGATGCCGGCGTGCGGGAGACCGCGGAAGTTGTAGACGTGAAGCTCGGCGTGATGCATCACGAACGTGTTCTCGCCGATGGAGATGCCGCCTGGACAGGCATGGAGATAGACCCCCTCATCGAGGTACACTCCATTGCCCAGCCGGATCTGGTCGGCAAACCGTATGCGGACGCTTTTCTCGATGGCGACAAGGCCCTGCATCCGGAGGATCAGGCGGTAGGCACCTGCACGCAGTGCAATCCCGACCACTGTTGGGATCCAACCAAACAGCGCTGTGATGAACTGCTCCCACAGGTACCGTCCGAGGCTGCTGGCCTGGCGAGACAGGTAGACGCGCAGGCCCCCGCCTTTCTCTTGAGCCTGCCCGCCTCTACCTAGCGCCCCTCGATCGCCTGCTTCATCCACTCGTGCCGCTCCCTATCCCCAATGTACGCATACCAATAGGCGCGGGCTGCGAGCCGCCCGCCAGAATTCCCAACCGTAGCGAACATTGACCTGCCCTGCTCAAGCAGGCCATTGGCAACATAGGCTTCGGCCAGCAGCGAGCGAGTAGGCTCACTGTCCGGCTCCTCGCCGTAGGCTGCCTCAAGGTGCGCAAGAGCCTGGTCGTAGCGCCCCATGGCCAAGTCGACCATCGCAAGTCGCCGGTTGGCCGTCCCGTTGCCTGGGCTGATTTCCAGGGCGCGCTCAAACTCGCCGACCGGAACGCCCAGGTCGATGCTCCGGCGGACTTCGTCCTGCAGGGGCCACTCGGGCCAGGAGTAGACCGCAAGCTCCGCCTGGCTCTGATGCACAGCTCCAAGATTGCTGTAGACCCGTGAGAGGAGGGGCTTGCGCCAGATAAGCGCCAGCCCAAGCGCCATCACCAAGACCGTTGGCAGGACGACCTCCCAACGCCTTAGCCAGTATCTTGCGCCGGGCGCGGTGGCGCCTTCCCTCATGCCTCGGCAACCAAGCGCGAGCGGCAGGAAGAGCAGCAGAACCGCTCGGCTCCCGTAGAGGACGTCGTCCGCAAGCCCGTGCACGAGGACAACAACCAGGCAGAGGACAGCCGATGCGATCACCGAGCCCTCACAATCTGCCGGCGACTTCGGACACCACGTCGTGCGCGTCCGGCCTGTCTTGCACCTGCCGGTCATCAGAACGAGCGTTGCCCACATCCAAGAGAGCGCCGCCACCCCCAGAAGGCCCTGTTCCACCGCCACGTCGACCAGCAGGTTATGGCTGTGGACGGTGTAGCCTACATGCAGGAACAACACATAGGTCGAGTAGAGAAGCTGGAACCCTCCCAGCCCTGCTCCGGTCAAGGGATAGTCGCGTACCAGGGACATGGAGTTGCGCAGGAGCTCGACCCTGGAGGCACCCGTGTCAGGCCCCGGCAGCGCTCTCAGGACGGCGACGGTCCAGCCGGGCCAAGCCATCGACACAACGAGCAGCGCCAAGAAGAGAAGGAAGATGAGGATTGGGACGAGCCACGGACGTAGGGCTGGGACCGCCCGCGCTATCCGGCGCGACAGCGCCCAGACCACTGCCAGGACGAACGCACACGCCAGGGCTAGCCACGCCCCACGCGAAGTGGTCAGGAGCAGCCCAAACAGAATGAGCAACAGCGAGCTGGCCGCCAGACACATCCTGAGCATGGCCGACATCACAGTCCCGGATTTTCGACCAGGAAGGGTGGCGCGCACGCGCTGGCACGACCAGAGAGCACTGAGGCCTGCAAAGGGAGTCATCATGGCCAGGATGCCACCTGCCACGTTCGGATGCAGCCGGTGCAACGACACGGTAGGCAAAGGCCCTTGGATTGCCTGGCCAATCTGGGTGAGAAGTGGTACCTTGGCCGGGTAGGTCGCCCAGTCGTGTGTCACCAGGAAGTACAGCGCAACGACGGAACCAAACGCGGAGAGGAGCCACACCCGTTTTCTTCCCAGAGGCGCAGCTCCGTACAACCCATAGAACAGCGACACCCCGCCGGCAATACGCCAGAACTTGGGGTAGGCCGCCTGCCGATCGAACGCCGCCCATGCGCCCATTGCGGCGGACAGAAGGAAGAGGAGGAGCGGGAACTCATAGCCGCTTGGCCGCGGGAATCTTCCTGCCAACAGCACCTGCAAGGCCCACGGAGCGAGTACGAGTAGCAGCGGCCATGGACCCGCGCGCGACGCGAGATACCAGATGGCGCCGGCAAGGGACGCACACGCCAACTGAAGCCACGGCAGCCATCCAGGCAGTGATGCAGTGCGGCCGCTCGGATTCTCACACTCGTGTGGCACAGAGCCTCACACGCCCCCCTTTGTCGTCTGGGCCCGCCTCGACCCAGCCACCCGCCCATACCACAGCGGGTACCCACGCCGGTCTCGCGGAGGTAGGACCCGGGTCGGCAAGAAACCGATCGCATCTGGGGAGTCGTGATTAGCCGGCAAAGAGACCGCGGTTCTCCACAACCCACTCATAGAGACTCGCTACACCTTCCCGGACGGAGGTCCTGGGTCTCCAGCCGAGGTCCTTCTCAGCCTTCTGCACGTCGGCCACGAAGATACGCTGGTCTCCGGGACGCCAGTCGCTCCACGACACCGGTATGGGCCGCCCCATCAGCGACTCCAGCATCGGCCCCAGGTCACTCCATATGGAAATCGTGTTCTGAGAGCCTCCCCCCACGTTATAGACCTGACCCGCTGCGGTCGAGATTCGGTCGATTGCCCCCTGGTAGCAGTCCAGCAGGTCGTCCACCCAGAGCACATCTCGCACCTGTTTTCCGTCTCCGTAGATTGTGATCGGCCGGCCCGTCACGGCCGCGATCAAGAACCAGGCGATCCAACCTTGGTCTTCTACTCCAAACTGGCGCCTCCCATAGATGCAGCTCTGGCGGAATACGACCGTGGGCAGGTCGTAGATTCGCGCATAGTCACGCACGTACTGATCGCCCGCTCCCTTTGAGCAGCCATAGGGAGAGTGAAAATCCAGGGGAAACGACTCCGAGATTCCGGTGGGGTAGTCCCGGTACGCATAGCGCCCTTGCGACTCGATGACTACGGCCTCCTCCATGCCCCCGTAGACCTTGTTGGTCGATGCATACAACACTATCGGGCGGCGTCCTGAGAGCCGTGCCGCCTCCAGCACGTTGAACGTTCCGAGCGCGTTCACCTCAAAGTCGTGGCGGGGATCCTGCACCGACGTAGTCACGGCAACCTGTGAGGCCAGGTGGTAGATCAGATCTGCGCGCGCTGCGGCCAAACGGAGGTGTTCCGCATCGCGCACGTCATGCTGCACCAGGGTCCAGCCACTGCCGTGCATCTCGCGCAGCCAAGCTGCGTTCTTGTCCGCGCCCAGCCGGCTCAGGTTATCGAACACCACCACGTGGTGGCCCTCCCCAATCAAGCGATGGGCTAGGTTGCTCCCGATGAATCCGGCACCGCCCGTGATGAGTACGTTCACAGTCACCTCCAGATGTGGTCGCCCTGCTCCTGGTGAGGCGATAAGGGTCCGGAGTCCCGGTCTGCTCTACTGCTCTGGCCTGTTGCGCGAGCCAGCCGCCGTGAGGTGCCTTATCTGAACCGCCAGGGGCCGGTCTCATTGAGCGATATCTAGTCAGGCTTGCACAATGTCAGCGCGATCGATCTCGATTGCGGTCAGTTGCCCCAAGACGCGCAGGAGAATGCTCACCCTCTCTGCAGAGGGCAGCCCACGTTCAAAGACGGCTTCCAGATCGCGGAACGGTCCTGTGGTAATCCTGACCCGGTCGCCTGCACGCAGGCCGGGGTAGCCGACCTCGTCTATCTGTTCGAGGCGCTCTCGGATCAGAGTCACCACGCCGCTTGGCACCGCAACGGGTTGCTCGTCAGCGCTCACAACGCGCCGAATGCCCGGCATCCACCGGACCGCTGACAGCGGTAGCTCTTCAAAGTCGATACAGGCAAAGAGATAGCAGTTGAAGTAGACGACGCTCTCGGGACGGTCACGCCTTCGCCGCCGCCGGCGGATCGTGGGCAGGTAGGTCTCGACGCCCTTGTCGCGCAGCCAGGCCTCCACCTGGCGCTCCTTGCGCGGTTTGGTGTAGATCGCGCGCCAGCTCTTCATGCGCGGGTCAGCTGCCCTCTTTGGCGCACTGCCACAGAGCTTCTTGCTCAGCCATGGGGAGGTCTGCCAGGTTCACCCCCCGCTGCCGTGCTTGCCTCTCCATGTGTGCATACCGCGCTGCAAAGCGAGTGCAGGCGCCACGCAGCGCCGTCTCTGCCTCCAAGCCGAGCCAGCGCGCGACATTGACGACGGTGAACAACACATCGCCGAGCTCGGCTTCGGCGGCGTCGTGATCCCTCGCTTCTGCGAGCTCCCCCACCTCCTCTGCGAGCTTGTCTAGCACACCAACGAGATCGGGCCACTCAAAGCCTGCCCGTGCCGCTCGGACGCTGAGCGCTTGCGCGCGCGCGAGTGCCGGCAGGGTCGCCGGGACTTTGGCTAGCAGGGACTCAGGCACCTGCGAATCACCGGCTCGCCCGTGGGCCTCCTCCCTCTTGATAGCGTCCCAGTTCCGCAGCACGTCTGAGGTATCTCGCACCTTGGCATCCCCAAAGACGTGCGGATGGCGGCGTCTGAGCTTGGCGTCGATCTGGCCGATCACGTCGGCGAAGTGGAACTCCCCGTGCTCCGTCGCGATCTGCACGTGCATGGCAATCTGCATCAGGAGATCGCCCAGCTCCTCACACAGCTCGGCCGGTTCCCCGGCGTCCAGCGCCTCCATTACCTCGTAGCATTCCTCGAGAAGGTGCGGGCGCAAAGTCTCGTGCGTCTGCTCCTGATCCCACGGGCAGCCACCGGGCGCCCGGAGCTGGGCAACCGTCTGCTGCAAGCTTGGCAGCCCGGCCGCATGTCCAAGGGGAGGAACATAGAGGGTGGTGAGGTGATCGGCGATCACACCCTGGCGATCCAGCTCGTACAGAGGCACCGACTGCACGGCTGCGTCAGGCATGCCCGCCGCCTGAATGATACGGACCGAGTGCTCATCCGGGTAGGCGTTCATGAGGGTGAGCTTGACATCACCTGCAAGCCGCTGGCTGTAGAGCTGGCCCACAAGGGCAGGACGATCAGGGTCGAGGGGAGGGTGCTGCCTCGACGCAAGATCCGTCGCGTCTGCCAGCTGCAGCCCTTCGAGCCCATCCAGGCCCAACTGGCTCAGGACAGGCTCAACGAAGCTCAGCCCATGTACCAGATGCACGGCTGTCCCTTCCTGCCGAGCCAACTGCAGAATATGCTGTACTGATGTCTCGCCGATGAGGGGGTGGCCCGGCACAGCATACACGACGCCTCCCGCCCGCCTTCCGAGGGACAGGATCTCTTCCGCAATCTGGATATATACGGAGGCAAAGTCGGCAGCAGACTCGTACAGGTAGTCAAAGCTGTGCAGCACCAAGTGCGAGGGCAGCGATCCGACCGTTGGGTGGCGAGTCGTGCGCAGATGGACTTCCTGCACATGGGAGAAGAGGTCCCACGCCTCGCGCGTCAGGTGAGCTGGGTTGCCGGGTCCCAGACCGACGATCGTGATCGCCCGCTCGTCTGGCCATGGATTGGTCACCATGCGCCAACCCCACTGCACAGGCCTGCCGGGCGCACCTCAAGTGCGCGCGGCCCCAACTCGATGCGCTCGGGATAGAGGCTCAAGGCGTGCGGATCCTCCATGGCTGGATGCCAGCAGGATATCACAGCAGGACGGGATCCTGCAAGCCGTTCTCCCAGCGGCGCTTTGGCCGCCGCCTGCGGTACACCCCTGCAGAGCACAGCGAGAAATCCTCGTGGCAGGGCCGGGCGCATGCTTGCCTCGCCGGTCCGCCGTTTGTGCCTGGTCTCTTCCGCCTTCCGGCGAGCCATTCTTGACAAGGATAGCTGCATCAGATATACTGGCTTTCGGTTAGCTAGACTGGGGCTGTAGCGCAGCTGGGAGCGCGCATCAATCGCACTGATGAGGCCAGGGGTTCGAATCCCCTCAGCTCCACCAGCCAGTAGATCACAAAGGTCACGCTTGGGGCTGTAGCGCAGTTGGGAGCGCGTCTCAATGGCATTGAGAAGGCCAGGGGTTCGAGTCCCCTCAGCTCCACCAAATCGACAATCTCGTACGCCGCCCCCTTCGCGCCTTGCGAAGGGGGCTTGTCATGCCACCAAGACGAGGAGACAGACTGATGGCCGAGCGCTATATCCCCCAAGAGATCGAACCCAAGTGGCAAGAACGCTGGGAGATCGATGGCCTGTACAGGTCGCGGATCGACCACAGCAGAGAGAAGCACTACGCTCTGACGATGCTCCCCTACCCGAGCGGCGATCTTCACATCGGTCACTGGTATGCGATGGCCCCGTCGGACGTGCGCGCCCGCTATGCCCGCATGAGGGGACACAACGTGCTGTTTCCAATGGGCTTCGATGCGTTCGGGCTGCCAGCCGAGAACGCAGCGATCCTGCGCGGAATCCACCCTCATACCTGGACCATGTCGAACATCGACAGAATGCGCAAGCAACTCAAGAGCATGGGCGCCATGTTCGACTGGGAGCGAGAGGCGATCTCTTGCCTGCCGGCCTACTACAGGTGGACTCAGTGGCTATTCCTCAAGTTCCTGGAGAGTGGCATCGCCTATAAGGCCCATCAAGCGGTCGACTTCTGTCCTCACTGCAACACAACCCTGGCGCGAGAGCAAGTCTGGGGTGAGGACCAGCACTGTGAGCGGTGCGGAACCCCTGTGGTCAAAAAAACCCTGGACCAGTGGTTCTTTCGTATCACCTCCTACGCCGAGGAGCTGCTCGACTTCCAGGGGCTGGATTGGCCTGAACCGGTCAAGGCCATGCAGACGAACTGGATCGGCCGCAGTGAGGGTGCAGAGGTGAGCTTCGGGTTGACTCCGCCCTACCCCGGAGGGGAACGAGAGATTGTGGTCTTCACCACGCGGCCCGATACGCTGTGGGGCGCCACCTTCATGGTGCTTGCTCCGGAACACCCCCTCGTGACAAAGCTGACAACGGCGGCCCAGCGCCCTGAAGTGGAAGCCTACGTAGCCCAGGCAGCTCGGCAGACCGAAATTCAGCGCCTGAGTACCGAGAAGGAGAAGACAGGGGTTTTCACTGGTGCCTATGCCGTGAACCCGGTGAACGCTGAACCAGTCCCAATCTGGATCGCAGATTATGTCATGATGACATACGGGACCGGCGCAATCATGGCGGTCCCGGCACACGACGAGCGCGATTTCCAGTTCGCCCTCAAGTTCGGACTGCCCATTGTGCCAGTCATTGACCGTATCGACGGATTGGCCAAGAGCTTCGTTCGGCCGGGATCGGTGGGCCCTGGGCTTGAACAGGCACTGGCAGGAGAGGGCATCTCTTTTCTGGCTCCGTCTCCGACCAGCGGCGCGGACGGCCTACAGGTTACGCTGTTTGGCGTCGAGCAGACAGCCCGCTACGTTGACTTGCTCCAGAGCCGGCTCCTGCCTGGTTCTTGGTGCGAGGTCGTGGGCTCGCGCTGGCTCTTCCTGTTCGCCGATGGCGCCGTCGAGCTGGGTTCTGCCGAGGCTGACCGGCAGATCGTCCTTCGATGCCAAGCACTGGACCCGGCCCTTCGGGACAAGCGCAGCGCGATGGAGATTCTGGCCGGTGTGCCCTTCTACCAGGATGTGCTCTTTCACGCAGAGTACGGAACGATGATGCACTCAGGGCGGTTCAGCGGCACCCCTGGCCCTACTGCCAAGGGCTCGGTGACCGATTGGCTCTCCTCGCAAGGCCAGGGCAAGCCCCAGGTGAACTACCGGCTGCACGACTGGCTGATCAGCCGGCAGCGCTACTGGGGTGCTCCCATTCCTATCGTCTACTGCGAGCAGTGCGGAGTGGTACCAGTGCCCTATGCGCACCTCCCGGTGCTGCTGCCCCTCGACGCGGTCATACCGCCAACAGGCGAGAACGCACTCAAGTTCCACGAGGGGTTCCTGCGCACCGCCTGTCCCAAGTGCGGGTGCCCGGCCACGCGCGAGACGGACACAATGGACACCTTCATGTGCTCCTCGTGGTACCAATACAGCTACCTGAGTCCCTACTACCGGGAAGGAGAGCAAGCCGGAACCGAGTCCAGTCCGTTCGACAGGGAGGAGGCCGCATACTGGTTGCCAGTAGACCTGTACACAGGCGGCATCGAGCACGCCAATATGCACCTGATCTACACGCGTTTCTTCACCAAGGTGCTCCGTGACCTCGGCCTCGTGAGCCTCAACGAGCCCATGGTGAAGCTGCGCAACCAGGGTATCATCCTCGGAGAAGACGGCGAGAAGATGTCCAAGAGCCGTGGCAACGTCGTGGCCCCAGACGAGTTGGTGGCGCGCTACGGCGCCGACACTGTGCGCGGGTACCTAATGTTCGGCTGGCGATGGGATCAGGGCGGTCCATGGGACTCGCAGGGAATCGAAGGGATCGCGCGGTTCCTGAGCCGTGTTTGGGACTGCGTGCTGGAGCCCGGACGCCGTCGTGATGACACAGCAGACGAGACGCGCGTGCGCGCTCTGCGCCGCAGAACGCACCAGGCCATCCGTCGCGGGACGGCCGACATGGAGTCCTTCAGCTTCAACACTTACATAGCCAACCTGATGGAGCTGAACAACGCCTTGATCAAAGCCAAGGACACCGGGCTCTATGGGACCGAGGCGTGGGAAGAGGCCACAGCCGCCCTGCTCCTCCTGTTGGCGCCGGCCTGTCCGCACATCGCGGAGGAGCTTTGGCAGCGCACGGGCCGCCGCTATTCGATACACGACCAGCCCTGGCCCCTGTTCGACGAGTCCGTGGCAGCTGAGGTCATGGTAACCATGGCAGTTCAGGTGAACGGCAAGGTGCGTGACCGGATCGAGGTGCCGGCCGGAGTCAGCGACGAAGACGCGCAGACGCTGGCACTGGCAACAGAAGGTGTCCGGCGCCACCTGGAGGGAAAGCAGATCAAGTCGGTCATCGTCATCGCTGGCAGGCTGGTGAATGTCGTAGTGCGGTAGGAGCGCGCGTTGCCTTCTCGGTAAAAGTGCTGTATAGTGACCTGCGAGGAGGCAAGCTCGCCGGGCGGGACGGCGCCGCAAGAGAGCAAACGATGCCGGAGCGTTCCTGGAGCCGCAACGCATTGGCCCGTCTTCTGATCGACCTCACCCTGACGGAGGCGAGCCTGCTTGGCGCCTGGCTTTTGAGACCTTTGCTTCCGTTCGGGCGCCCCCTGGACGGCGGGCAGAGCCTCATGGCGGCCCCGCTCTGCGGGATGGTTGCCGTTGTGTGGGCGGCGGCCTTCCTTTTGCTTTCTGTATACGAGACGCGCGAACAGCGAGCGGTCGACGAGGTTCAGGCTGTGGTTGTCGCCACGACCCTGGCTACGCTGGTCGTGGCGTCGGTCCTCTACTTCTCTTATCGCGAAATCTCGCGATTGCTCATCGTGACCTTTTACCTGCTCGACCTGGCTCTGCTGGTAGGCTGGCGAGTGCTACTTCGGGTCAAGCTGAGCAGGGCTGGCGTGCCCCATCCCGCCGCGCGTCTCGTCCTCATTGTGGGCGTAGATGAGGGCGGGCGTGACGTCTGCCGCATGATCCAGAGCCACGAGTGGGCAGGCATGAAGGCAGTCGGGTTCCTCGACGACCGCTTGGCCCCCGGTACCCGCGTGGAAGGCATCCCAGTACTTGGCACGGTCGCTGAAGCCCGCGAGTATGTCACTCTTCTCTCTGTGGACGAGGTGGTCATCGCTCTGCCGCTTAGGCGCTACGACAAGTTCTTCGGGATGCTCGATGAGTGGCTGACCCTGCCGGCCACAGTTCGAGTCGTACCCGACCACATCAAGTCCTCGCTTTTCCGGGCGAGGTTGGCAGACTTCGCCGGCGTGCCCATGATCACCCTACAGAAGCCTGCCCTCACGCCCTTTGAGAGGGCGGTGAAGCGTGCCTTTGACCTGGCTGTGGCGAGCATCTGGGCCATCTCAGCCATTCCGTTGGGAGTGCTGATCGCGATCGCGGTCAGGCTGGACTCGCCAGGCCCGGTTATCTTCCGGCAGAAGCGCGTGGGCGAGGGCGGCCGCCTCTTCTGGATGCTCAAGTTCCGCTCGATGGTGAAGGATGCGGAGCAACACCAGGACGAGGTTCTGGAGCTCAACAAGGAAGGGATGCCGCTTGCGAAGCACGTCAATGATCCCCGCATGACGCGAGTGGGGCGTATCATCCGGCGCACGAGCTTGGATGAGTTGCCCCAGCTCATCAACGTGCTGAGGGGAGAGATGAGTATCGTGGGACCCCGGCCGGAGTTGCCTGTATTCGTCGAGAGGTACGAACCGTGGCAGTGGCAGCGCCTTCTGGTGCCCCAGGGCCTGACGGGATGGTGGCAGGTCAATGGGAGGAGTGACAAGCCCATGTACCTCCATACTGAAGACGATCTCTACTACATTCAGAACTATTCGCTCCTGCTGGACATCCAGATACTCTGGCGCACCGCTGCTGCGGTCGTCAAACGCGAGGGAGCTTATTGAGCGCAGCCGCGCCGTTGCAACGGGGACGGAAGCCTCATGCGCAGTTGCATCGGGCACTCTCCCTGCTCTTGGCGCTGGGCTTTGCTCATGGATTGATCTACTTGTCCGTCTTTCCCCCATGGCAGCACCATGACGAGCCGAGCCACCTTGAGTACGCGCTGCTGATCGCACGGCGCGGCAGGCTGCCACGCCCCGGGGAGTACGATCTGGCTCTGCGCCGCGAGATCGCTTCCTCGATGCAGGCCCACAGCTTCTACAGAGGGTTGCCGCAGCCCGACATCGACTTCTGGTCTGATGTCCCGCCCAGCATCGGTGTGGACGAGCTGGTCCACCCGCCTCTCTACTATGTGCTCGTGGCCCTGGCCGTCAAGCCGTTTGTACATCAGTCCGTAGAAGTGCAGTTGTATGTCGCCCGTCTCTGCTCAGTTGGTCTCTACCTGGTCGTTCTCCTCGCAGCCCATAGGATTGCATCCGAGGTCTGGCCTCGGCGCCCAGGGCTCTCGCTGGCGATCGTGGCCTTCCTAGCCCTGCTGTCCCCTCTCGCCGACCGTATGAGCTCGGTGAACAGCGATGCCGGAGCAGCAGCGGCCTCCTCCCTTCTGCTCTGGGCAGGAGTGGTCGTCGCAAGCCGAGGCGCATCGCCTCGACGGGTGGGCGCATTTGCCGCTACTCTGGTCCTGTGCTTGTGCACCAAAGCAACCGCGGGAATCGTGGCCGTCGCTTCGGCCGGTGCCCTGGCAGCTGCCTACGTCCCAAGGCGCACGTGCCGGATTCTGTGGCTCGCAATGGGAGCCGCATTGCTCACGCTGCTGGTCATCCTTCTGGCGCAGGACGGAAGGGCAGCGAATTGGTATAGCGCGGACCCGGGAGGTGCCGAGAACCGCGTGGAGGCGCCCACGCCCCTGGACGAAACCGGCTTTCGCCTTGCGCGAGCCCGCCAAGGCGGTCCAAGCGCGATCGTTCAAGAGCTCGAGCTGCAGGAGGGGCGTGCCCTGCGCGGGCACACCGTCACCGTGGGAGGCTGGGTGCGTGCGCCCGAAGGGATGGAAGGCGACGTGCTCTTTGTGGTGGACGAGGGGGACAGGAGCCACGCCCAGCCGGTGCGGGCCACCCCTGTCTGGCAGCTCGTGGAATTCAGCGCGACCATGACGGACGAGGCTCGGGGCGTGGCCGTGCAGGTGAGCCTCCCCGACAGCCCTTCTGCCGCGGGCGAGGCTTTCCTGGACGGGCTCTTCCTCGTGGACGGGCCCCTGCCGTACGGTGCGCCGAGAACAGCCGATGCCGCAGCGACCCGCATCACCGCGGGCGAGCAGGCGCTGCCCAACCTACTGCGCAACGGCTCAGCACAGCGTTCGTGGCCGGGGCTGCCCAGGGTTCTGGGCAATCAGGTCCTCGGGCGTTCGACCTTGGCCGACATACTCACCTCGGTCTGTGACCACCGGCGCACCGCATGGGTTCTGGGGCAGGAAGCCACCACCTTATTCAGGAGCTTCTGGGGCGGATTCGGCTGGAATCACATCCAGCTGCCCGATGCCATCTTCTGCGTCCTGCTGGTCGCGACGGGTTGCGGGTTGGCCGGTGCTGCACGTCCGCTCGTTGGCCGGCTCAGCCGGAGGGGGAAGCGCCCTATGAGTCAGCTCAGGACCTACCTGCTTCTCGGTGCGGCCTTCTTGACCGGCTGGGGAATCGTGTGGCTCCGGATCTACCCGGTGTTCGTGACGACGCGCATCTGGTGGCCGGTCGCCCGGTACGCAGATGTGGTGATCATCCCTACGGCGCTGCTTCTGTGTGGCGGCTTGGCGGCGCTTGTGCCCCCCCGCCAACGGAGCGCTGCGGCACTGCTCGGGCTGCTTGGGCTGCTCGCCCTGGCTGCCCTCGCCTTGTGGGGAGTTGTCCTGCCCTACTACTACGGATGATGCGTGCGCCCGGATGCAGGGCCCGAACCGGGCCGCAAGGGCTGCACCCTCCACGCTCCGAGTCGCCGGTGCAACGATTCCCTTCAGAGGCAAGCCAACCCTACCCCACCAGCAGGCACATGTGAAGCCTATCGGCGACGCACCGACCAGCAGCCGTCAGGGCGCCAGCTCGAGGTACACCGGGCTGCTTACGCTGATGCTTTCGACGCCAGATGCTAGTTCCTGACCGTACTTGTCCAGGACGCGCACGGTCCCCGCGGGCAGCGTAGCCATGCGGGGCGTCTGGTCCGGCGACCACACCACCCAGATCCGCCGGGTGGGCGTTTCGAACTCGTAGCCCACTAGGCCGGACAGGCCGGGTGCCGGCCGCCGGTACACAGCGCCCGATAGCTCCTGTGACAGGAATTGCAGGGCGCGGTACGCCGGCTTCGGCTGCTGCCCGCCGTCGAGCAAACCGCTCTCGTGCCAACCGGGCCCGTCCATTGTGTACCATACCGTCCCCAACAGACCCTCGGCCCAGTTGCGCACATACAGCCACACGACATAGTCGGCCTGCACCTCATAGAAAGCGGCGCTGGGCGGGTTGCAGCTTGCCTTGTAGCTCACCGGACACAGCAAGGCGCCTTCCGTGTGAAGGAGCGGCTTGTCCAGGCCATAGGACGACAGGACCTCGCGCAAGAAGTTGGCCTTGCCCAGCACCACTCCCCCGCGCGGGCCCCAGCTCGGGTGAAGCAGGTCCGAATTGGGTGTGCCGCTTGAGTAGGTCGCATAGCCATGAAAGCTCACGATGTCAAAAGAGGACCCTCCTCCGCTGCGCAGGACGCCCTCCAAGAACCGAGCAGGAAAGCAGTCTTTGCCCTCTGGTGGGTGGGTCGGATCGCAGTCCAGGAGCAGGCCGCCCAAGACCACTTGCGCGCCAGCATCGGCTGCCTTGATGGCTGGGTAGGCCCTTTTTAGCATCTCGGCGTAGTAGCCGCCGCCATAGTAGGGATCGTTGGCGTCCCCCCAGCAGCCAAAGACGCTGTTTGACGCTACCAGCGAGGGTGCGACATCAGGCTCATTTCCGAGCTCCCAGTATTGCACGGAGAAGGGCAGCGCGCTGTAGCGCTCTACAAGCGCGTACAGGAACTGCGAGTAGGCGTCCAGCGTATCCGCCCGGATCGGGCCGCAGGGTTTGCCCTGTACCTGCTGTGCCCAGACAGGTGCGAAGCGGATGATGGCAATCACCTGCATCCCATCGGAGGCAGCCTTCAGCAGGCTCTCCTCATCGACCGTCTCCCAGTGGTAGGTTGGAGGCTCAGTGCGCGCCGGCTCGATCCTGGCCCACGAGAATGCGCCAAACCGTACCCAATAGATACCGGCCTGCCCGGCCAGTCCGCGCCTGCCATCCTCGGCAGGCCAGAGCATTTCGGCTCCTAGCTGGGGCAGCTGCGTTGGAGCGGGCGTGGGAGTGCGCGTGGGCCCGAGCGGGGCAGAAGTCGCGCCGGGGCTTGCAGAAGGAACTAGCGAAGGCCGAGGGGTGAAGATGGCGGTGCGCGTAGCAGCTGGAGTCGGGGAGGATGTCACGAATGGGATTGCCGTCGCCCGCGGCAGAAGCGGCGTAGAGGGCTTGCTGGTCTGCTCGGCTGCCCGAGAAGGCGTCGCCGTCGCGCTTGGGTCGCCCACTGAAGGCTGGGCCTGCGCCGGCGGGGTAGCCCCGGTCTGCTGGCAACTTGCCAGAACGAGCAGCGCAACCAAGGCGCAAAGCCCTCTCAGGGTCGAAGCCAGTGGAGCGCGCCCGCGGCCTTGGGATGCCATGGCGCTAGAAGAGGACACGGCAGCACAGCCGGTGCCGCTGCGAGCTGGCGTGGTCAGCCAGCTTCGGGAGCAAGGCAGGGCTTCCCTGCTCCTCCGGCTGTGCGATGGTCATGGAATCAACTCAACGTAGACGGGACTGGAGACACTCAGGGTATCTCCTGGCGGCGTGATGTCGCCTCCGTACTTGTCAAAGACTCGCACGGTACCTGCCGGTAGAGTGACGGAGTGCGGCACCTCATCCGGCGCCCACAACACCCAGACACGCTTCCCGGTGACCGAGAACTCGTATCCCTGGAGACTTGGATAGAGGGTCACCGGCCCCGTGTAGCTGTAGCGGGCGAGTTCGTTGGTGAGAAAGTGGAGTGCCCAGTACGCTGGCCTTGGGTTCTGATTCTCATCCAGGAGCCCGCCGTGCCTCCACCCTGGTCCCTCCCAGGTGTACCAAGCAGTCGCCTGCACACCCGCCGCCCAGTTCCGGATGTAGAGCCACACGACATAGTCCGCTTGCGCCTCGTAGAAAGCGGGACCCGGCACGCTACACAGCGCGGGACTCCACTCCGGGCACACCAGGGCGCCCTCGGTGTGCATGAGCGGCTTGTCCAAGCCGTAGGCGGAGAGCATGTCGCGCAGATAGTCGATCTTGCCCATCACGATACCGCCGCGTCCATCCCAGTTCCCAAACTGGAGGTCCTGCTGCAAGCTTCCGTCATACGGGGGATAGCCGTGAAATCCGACGATGTCCAGGTAGTCTCCTCCGCCGTTGGCCAAGATCCCTTCGAAGAAACGGCCGACCTGGCAGGCGCCATCGGCCTTCTCCGCGGGCTGTGGCACAGCCTCTGCCAGATCGAAGCTGCTCAGCCCTGCCGAGGGATCGCAGTCAAGTAGCAGGCCCCCCAGCAGAACTTGTGCCTGGGGGTCGGCGGCTTTGATTGCTGGGTAGGCCACCTGTAACATCGTGGCATAGTAGCCGCCGCCGTAGTACTGCTCATCCGCGAGGTCACCCCAGCACCCAAAGGGGGAGTTGCCGTCCGCCACAAGAGACGGATCAACGTCGGGTTCATTCCACAGCTCCCAGTAGTGCACTTGGAAGGGAGGGGCACTATACCGCTCGACCAGTGCAGCCAGGAACTGCCCGAATTCGTCGAGCGCGCCCTGCTTGATCGGCCCACAGGCATAGCCCACAACCTTCTGGGCCCACACGGGAGTATGACGAACGATCGCAATCGTCTCCAGGCGGGCGGCGGTCGCGTTGACCAGGCTTTCCTCGTCGACCGTCTCCCAGTGGTAGGTAGGCGGCTCCGTCCTCACGGGCTCAATGTCCGCCCAGTTGAAGGCGTCCAACCGCGCCCACTGGACTCCAGCGGCTCTTGCCCAGGCCAAGCCGTGCGAAGGGACGACGCGGAACATGTGAGCTCCCACAGAGGCTGGCTTAGGCGGATAGCGAGTCCCTATCAGCGGCAAATAGCGCCGCGTGGCTTCGGGGTAGTGGTGCAAGGCCATCGGCAGGACACGATGCGTCGACTCCGCCCGGCTGGGCTCCAACCTGGTCTTGACCTCGCTGGGGGAAGCGCCATCAGCAGCCCCGGCGAGCGTGTGGGAACTGCTCGCTTGGCCCTGCAGTGCGTTGACGTCCGAATTCCACAGGTATGGGGTCGAGGAGAGCACTCCTCCTTCGGCTGCTCGGGTTGCTCGCACGTTCTGGGCGGCGAGCTGTGGCGATGCAGCCAGGGCGCCCGCAGCCATCGCCACCAACGCAGGTACCAGCAGGATCCATCGCTTCAGCCTGGTCCTGGAACGCATCGGCCCATTCTCTCCGTCGTGTCGCACAGATACGCAGCCTCCTCCTGGAATTGTAGCAGAGCCAAGTACGAGCGACAAGCCTACCGGGCAGCAAGTCTAGTTGCGGAGGTAGCGGGCTTCTGCCAGTGTGCCGCCTAGCGGGATACCGGCCCTGATCTCACCGCCGCTCGACCTGCTTGACGGTTGCCCATTGCGATGCTAGAATCCTGAGGCGCGGTGGCACCCTGGTGACGAAAGAGCAACCTGGTACCCAGATTTTGGAGCGGCATGTGCCTCAGCGATGGCGGATGCCCAACCTGACCGGGCACACCCTCGCAACAGCTCTTCTCTGCGTCACAGCGCTGGTGTGGCTGGTTCTTCTGTTCGGCAAGTGGGGCTTTGACGATCCGTACGTCACCTACCGCTATGCTGACAACATCCTCTCGGGTAGGGGTCTGGTGTATAACACGGGGGAAGAGACCTTGAGTACCGTCTCGCCCCTCTATGCCCTTGTCCTGGCAGGACTGGGTCTTCTCTTCCCCGATGTGCCCACCGTGAGCAACTGGATCTCCATCTTGTCGGTGGTCGCCTCAGCCCTCGTGCTCATGAGATGGGGCGCGAGCAGGTGCACCACGGGGGGTTGGATCGCCGGGCTATTGCTCCTCTCGTGCCCGTTGGTGCACCAAACCACCGGGCTGGAAAGATCACTCCTCATGCTCCTCGCACTGGCTGGGCTGTATGCCTTTGACCGCTCCCGACTTGCCGTGGCGGCAGGCGTTCTATCGTTGGCCGGGATCCTCCGTCCTGAGGGGCTGCTGGTCGGGCTCGTCGTCGCCATCTCACTCGTCGTCCGGCGACGTGCGGTGCCCTGGCGCTTCGTTCTGCTGTACCTGGCGCCAATCGCCGCCTGGTATGGCGCGCTTTGGCTATTCACGGGCTCACTCCTGCCCACCAACTTGGCTGCCAAGCAGCAGCAGGCACAGATGAGCGGCGCAGTGGGCTACTTCGCCGGATTCCTGCGGCTGCTCGGTCAGTACGCCCGGCACCCGCTCTATTGGCTCCACGGAGTGCTCGCGCTGGTCGGGCTGCAACAGGTTCTGTCGCGTGCTCGCCATTGGGGGCTCTTGCTGGCTTGGACCGCTCTCTACTTCGTAGGATACAGCGTGCTTGCAGTCAGTCCCTACTTCTGGTACTACGCAACTCTCGCGCCTGCTGTACTGGTGTTGGTGTCTGAAGGAGCAGCAGGGGTGATCCGGTCGCTTGTGAGTTCGCGCGTGCCGCGCCTAGCGGCAACCGGGTTGGCTGGTGGGCTCGTGATGTGCCTTTTGGCGCCCCCGCTCGCCGGTACGTTGACAACCACGTGGCGCCCGGATCCCAGACTGCAGGCCTACCGTGAGATCGGCGAGTGGCTCAGGGCAGAGACACCTGCCTCAGCAACCGTGGGAACGCTCGAAGTAGGCATCATCGGCTACTACTCAGAGAGAACGATGATTGACTTCTCCGGGCTCGTGCAGCCTGCCGTTTCCCAGCAGCTCACGGCTGCCGGCACCTTCGCTGGCTCGACCAGGTGGGCTATTGAGCGATTCTGGCCCGACTACGTGGTGCTCGATCGCTCGGCCTTTGCTGACCTGCCGGCAAGCGGCTGGTTCAGCGCGGCCTACACGCCTGTGGGGCATTATCCCGGTCTGGGCGCACTCTGGTTGACCGTCTACCAGAGGTCGGCGGCGCAATGACTCGGAAGACTCGTTTCCCCTCTGACATAGCGGCCCGGGACAGAGCCCTGACTCTTCTGCTCGCGCTTGCCTGGCTCGGATGCCTTGGGGCCGGCATGGCCAACACACTGAGCCGCCTCTCGGTGCCGACCTGGGGAAGTCCGCTCGGGGAAGCGCAGTCGGTTGAGATTCGCGACGGCATCCGCGTCGGGCAGAGCTTCACCGCCCCGCAACAGGGCTTGAGCGGCATCCAGGTCAGCGTCTATGTCCAGCCATCCACAGCACGTCGAGAGGCAACCCTGCGCCTGAGCCAGGCAGGGCTGCCGGCTCCTGTGGGCGAGCGCACGCTCGCGCTCGCGCCCGAAGCCACGGTTTCGCGCCTGCGCCTTGACGTGACCCCAATCTCTGACTCGCTCGGCAAGTCCTTTCATCTCAGCATCGAATCCGACTGTGCCCCCGGCGAGGGGTTCTCGGTGGGGTACAGCCCGGGCAGTGCCTTGGAGGAAGCGGGAGCAGAGCTGAACGGCGAGCCCATCGAGGGAGACCTGCAGTTCCTCACCTACTACAGTCCAAGCATCCGGCAGAAGGTGGACATGCTGCTCGCCGCTCTGGCCAAAGGGCCACTCCACGATCGGGGCCTAGCCCTGTGGCTTGGAGCGGGAGCCTTGTCTGCCTGGTCTCTCTGCCTGTTCGTTTGGCGAACAGCTCATGCCACCACAACCAAGGAGGGCGAGGCCACATGAGCATCGTCGCCTTCGACCACGTGTCCAAGAGGTTCACACTCCACCGTGAGAGGTCTCGCTCGTTCCAAGACCTTTTCTTGGCGCTGCTCCGACGGCAGAGTCCCCCATCGCGGGAGGACTTCTGGGCGCTCCGCGACGTGAGCTTTTCAGTGGCGCGTGGAGAGATGCTTGGCCTTGTAGGCTCGAATGGCGCGGGAAAGAGCACAGTCCTCAAGCTGATCTCGCGAATCATCGAGCCAACCTCAGGTCACATCGAGGTGAACGGCCGGCTGGGTGCCCTGCTGGAGCTGGGCACCGGCATGCACCCGGAGCTCACCGGTCGCGAGAACATCTACCTGAACGGCGCTTTTGTCGGCTTCAGCCGGCGCGAGATCACCCGCAGGATCGACGAGATCATCACCTTCTCCGAGATGGAGCGCTTCATTGACGTCCCCGTCAAGCACTACTCTTCGGGGATGCACATGCGCCTGGGCTTTGCCATCGCCATCCAGTTTGAGCCCGAGCTGTTGCTCGTCGATGAGGTTCTGGCCGTAGGCGACCAGGCATTTCAGTACCGATGTCTAGACCGCGTGCAGAGGCTCAAGCGGAACGGTGTGGCGGTTCTGCTCGTGACGCATGCCCGCGAGACGGTGCGCGAGCTGTGCGACCGGGCCATCTGGCTCGACGAGGGGCGGATTCAAGCCGAGGGAGTCGTCGACCAGGTCATGGACGCGTACATGGCCTACGTCCGTGCGCAGGACCATCACGACCTCACCAAGGCCCAGCCGGCATCGAGGGGCAGCGCACCGCAGGGGTCGGCCGAGACTCTGGCGCGTTGGGGGTCACGCGAGGCCGAGATAACCCTCGTCCAGCTTCTGGATGGGCTCGGCAACGAGCAGCGCAGCTTCAAGTGCGGCGAGCCCTTGGTCGTGCGTATCCACTACCTTGCCAGCGAACGCATCGAGCGTCCCCAGTTCGGCATAGCGATGTACAGCGCCAACGGCTTCCACATCAACGGACCGAACACGGTAACCTCAGGACTCGAGATCGAGGCAATCGAAGGGGCGGGAACGGTGGACTACTGCGTGGACCACCTGCCCCTGACCGGCGGTTCGTACCTGCTGTCCGCGACGATCTATGACCATGATGGCCTCCATGCGTACGACCATCATCACCAAGGATATCGGTTCCGTGTCTATCAGGACGATGCCGTCCAGGAGAGATACGGGAGCGTGATCATCCCGTCCTACTGGCGGCTCAGTGCGCCAGCACATGCCAACGGCGCTGCCAAGGAGCCTACCGTACCATGAACCGCGTGCTCCTCATCTGCCATGACATGGTTGGGCCACGCATGGCCGGGCCGGCGGTCCGCTTCTGGGAGCTTGCACGCGTCCTGGGGCGGCAGTTCGAAGTGACCCTGGCCATCCCTGGTGGCACCGAGCTCGGTCCAGAAGGGTTCCGCCTGCTGCCCTACCCGGCTTCATCGACCTCAGCGTCCTCGTGGGAGGAGCTGGAGCGGGAAGCCAAAGGCCATGCCGACGTGGTGATAGTCAGCGGACACCAGGTGCTGCATATGCCCTTCCTGCACAGCCTGGATGTGCCGTTGGTGGCCGATCTCTGGATCCCGCTGCCGGTCGAGTCCCTGGCATGGCACGCATTCGATGAGCGGCCGCATCGGGTTGCCGCCTATCACGATGCATGGCGCGCCACTGAGGCTGTGGCACGGTGCGCGGACTTTGTCCTCGTGGCGAGCGAGCGCCAGCGCGACTACTGGCTTGGGGTGCTGACGGCATTTGGACGGCTTCACCCCGATACACACTCCAGGGACTCCGACGTGCGGGGTCTCGTCGATCTCGTGCCGGTGGGTTGTCCGGCTGAGCCACCCCAACCGAGCCGCGCCATTAGGGGCGTCTGGCCGGGTATCGGCACCCAAGATCGGATTATCCTCTGGACCAGCGGCGTCTGGAACTGGTTTGATCCTTTGACGCTGCTCCGCGCCATGCCGCAGGTCGCGGCGCGGCACCCTGAAGCGCGGCTTGTCTTCATAGGAGTGAGGCATCCCGATGCTGCGCGCATTCCTGAGATGGAGACGGCCCGGCTTGCACGGGAGTTGAGCCAGGGGCTGCATCTCGACGGGAGGCACGTCTTCTGGGGCGGCTGGGTGCCCTACGCTGAGCGCGGTGCCTACCTGCTCGACGCCGATGTTGGCGTCTCTCTCCACCGCACCGGGCTGGAGCCCCGCTATGCCTTTCGGGCCAGGCTCCTCGATGCGATCTGGGCTGGGCTGCCGATGGTGCTCACGGGCGGCGACGTCTTGGGCGAGCTCTTGGAGCGGCGCGGGCTGAGCACCACCGTGCTCCCGTACGATGTCGACGGAGTTGCGAATGCTCTCGTCGCCTTCCTCGACGAGGAAGACACCCGCTCGCAGCGGAAGCCGGCCTTTGACTCGCTGCGCGCAGCGTGCTGCTGGGAGCAAGCCGCCGAGCCGCTGGTGCGTTTCTGCCAAACTCCCCGGATTGATGCGGCCAAGGCGGATGCCATGGCCCTCACCGGCTCGCTCAAGGACATGGCAGCACAGGCCGCGCCAGGGGACAGCGCAGCTGCACTCCGGGACCAAGTCGCGCGCCTCCAGGAGATCGTCCGCGGCTATGAGGCAGGGCGCGTCATGCGACTGATGAGGGCGTTGCGACTCGGCCGTCGGGGAAGCTCCCAATGATGCTCCCGGCTCCCGACCTCTCCAAGACCCCTGTCTCGGACGGGCGACCGTCGTTCCCTTACTTGCGTCTGCCTGGAAGCGCTGCGCCTGCGGTGACCATCGTCACCCCGTATTTCAACACGGGTGAGCTCTTCCTGGAGACAGCACAAACGGTCATGAATCAATCCCTGCAGCAGTGGGAGTGGCTCATCGTCAACGACGGCTCCAACCAGGAGGAGTCCCTGCGGGTCCTTGACAGCTATCGGGGCGGGGACCCACGTATTCGAGTCGTAGACCTTGAGCGGAACCGTGGGCTACCAGCCGCGCGAAACGCTGGGCTGCGGGAAGCCCGGGCGCCGTATGTGTTCTTTCTTGATTCGGACGACCTTCTCGAGCCCACCGCCCTCGAGAAAACGGCCTGGTGCCTAGAATCGTACCCCGAGTTTGCCTTCGCCAAGGGACTGACGGCGACCTTTGGGGCAGAGTCTGGCTTCTACCGCGCTGGGTTCGAGACCGGCCGCCTTTTCTTGTCGCGCAACATCGTCACCATCCGCTGCCTCGTGCGCACCGATACGGCGCGGTGCGTCGGCGGCTTTGACGAGTCGCTCGTCGATGGTCTCGAAGATTGGGAGTTCTGGCTGAACTGCGCCTCTCACGGCTTCTGGGGCTACTCCATCCCCGAAGTCCTCGACTGGTACCGGCGCCGGCAGACCCACTCCGACCGCTGGTCGGCGTGGACGCCCAGAGGTATCGCCGAGATGCGCCAAGTGCTGCGGGAGCGGTATCCTAGACTGTACGCGGGCGAGTTTCCCTCTACCGCCCCACGCCCGACTTCGCCCTACTCGCCTGTCCGTGAGGGCTCGCCCTTTGCCAACCTGCTGAAGAAGACCACCAAGCACATGCTTCTGGTGATTCCCTGGATGGCGCTCGGGGGCTCGGACAAGTTCAATCTGGACCTGATCGGTGAGATCAAGGAGAGAGGCTATGACGTGACCATTGCCTCAACCTTGCCGGACAACTATCCGTGGTACGGCGAGTTCGCCCGCCTCACGCCCGACATCTTTGTCCTGCCCACATTCCTGCGCCCACTCGACTACCCGCGATTCCTGTCGTATCTGATAAAGTCGAGGCAGAGCGATGTTGTCCTCGTTTCGAACAGCGAGCTTGGGTACCGGCTGCTCCCCTATCTGCGGCCACGCTGTCCGGATAGCGCCTTTCTGGACTTTTGCCACATCGAGGAGGAACACTGGAACAGCGGTGGGCATCCGCGCCAGGCTGTGGCGTACCAGGATGTCCTCGACATGAATCTTGTGTCGTCCCACCACCTGAAAGGGTGGATGGTCGCCAGAGGGGCCGATTCCTCTCAGATCGAGGTATGCTACACCAACGTCGACACAGATCTGCTCAAGCCCGACGAAGGGGCCGGTGTCAGAGTCCGGCTTGAGCTCGGCATACCTGCGGAGACGCCTCTCATTTTGTACGCGGGCCGTCTCTGCCCTCAAAAGCAACCCGCGGTCTTTGCCCGAGTCCTGCAAGAGTTGCAGTCACGCGGCCTCGACTTCTTCTGCCTGGTGGCGGGAGATGGAGAGGACAGAGCATGGCTCGCCTCGGCCCTCCGGCGGTTCCGTCTCGCAGAGCACGTGAGGATGCTCGGCGCCGTCAGCGCCCAGAGGGTGCAACAGCTTCTCGCCGCCAGCGATATCCTCTTCCTCCCCTCGCGGATGGAAGGCATTGCCGTGACCATATTCGAGGCCATGGCCATGGGAGTGGTCCCAGTAAGTGCCGACGTGGGCGGGCAGAAGGAGCTCGTGACCCCTACCTGTGGAGTACTGGTTCAGGTAGGGTCCGAGGAAGAGCAGGTACAGGCTTATGCAGATGCCCTGGAGCGGCTGCTCCGCTCTCAACCCTTGCGAGCAGAAATGGGCAGCAACGCTCGTGCCAGGGTGGAGACGGGCTTTCACATCGAGCAGATGGGACAGAGAATGTCGGAGCTCTTCGAGCAGGCGGCTGCCTTCCGCCGCAGCCGTCCCAAGCCGGCAGCCGGCCTTCGCCTTGGCGCTGAGATTGCCGTGCTGGCCGTCGAGCATTCGCGTGTGATGGATGCTGCCGCCCCGCTCTGGAAGTACCGCCGTCTGGAGTCGTCTCGGCTGCGGATCGAGGAATGGGTTGGCCGGTCGGCGCACGCAGGCAGGCAGATCGCCGGTCGAGCTTCGGTGGTGCGCCGCGCCTTCCGCGCTGCAAAGGACGCCATTTGGATTGTGGGGCACCGGATCAAGGTGCGTCTGCGGCGCACGTGAAGACGTCCACCGTCTCCATCGTCATACCTACCCGGAACGCAGGACCGCGCATTGGAGAACTCCTCGCTGCGTTGAGGGCACAAGAGATCGCCGTCTCCCCAGAGATTGTGGTGATTGATTCTGGGTCAAGGGACAAGACCCCTGAGCTCGCTGCCGAGTGCGGAGCCCGGGTCATCGCCGTGCCGGGCGGCTCCTTTCACCATGGGCGCACCCGCAACGAGGCGATCCGCTCCACCTCCGGTCAGTTTGTAGTCATGACCGTCCAGGACGCATTGCCGGCAGATCAAACCTGGCTCCCCCAGCTGCTCGAGCCCCTGCTGGAGTCACCGTCGGTTGCCGGCAGCTACGGCCTTCAGGCAGCACCCTCATACGCGGGCCTGCTGGCACGGGCGCGAAGCGCCGCCTGGGGCGAAGCTTTCCAGCACCCCGTGGTCCGGTCGCTGGCATCGTCTGACGACTTCTGGAGGATGCAGCCTGAAGAGCGACTAGACCTCATTCGCTTTGACAACGTCACATCCTGCATGAGGCGCAGTATCTGGCAGGAGATTCCGTTTCCCGAACAGGGCTATGGCGAAGATATGGCGTGGGCGAGAAGCGCTCTGCTGGCCGGCTACCAAGTTGCCTACGTCCCCTCTGCCCAGGTCTGGCACAGCCACGAGCGCGGATGGCTGTACGAGCTGCGGCGAGCCTACGTGGACGGGATGGCTCGAGTGAACCTGGTGGGCTGGCCTTCGCCGTCGCTGACGGTGGGCGAAGCCTGGAGCATGCTGCGCAGGCTTCTCTTTTTTCTGCAAACCCATAGGTTCGACGGAGTCACGGAACCGCAGGAGGCCAGACGCATCCTGGTTGAGGAGCTGCATGCCTACCTCCCCAAGGCACAGTCACGCGACAAGCCCGCCCAGGCCTACGAGACAGCTCTCCGGTTTTGCTGGCACCTGACAAACCTAGCGGCACCGCTCTGCCCAGGCGGGCCGTTCCCAGAGGAAGCGTGGAGCGGGCTACTTCGTTTCGCACTGGTGTCCGTTGTTGGGCAGCACTTGGGCACAAATGCCCACGGGGCACTCCAATCCGCAGCATTTGAGCGATTGCCCTGGAGTATGCTACACTCGTTTCTACATCGGGGCGTCTGAAGCCCCAAGAGGAGACGTGCTGTGAAGGCTCTGGTCGGGCAGCTTGCCACCCGTCGATTCATCGACTCGCCCGTATTCGTCGTCGGAACCAACAGGTCCGGGACGTCGATTCTCCTGCGGGCTCTGGGCGCACACCCTCTTGTGTGGGGCTCAAGCGGAGAAGCGCCCCTCATGGCCATGCTGGCAGAGGTCCCGGACAGGCTGGAGCACTCCCAGTTCGCCGGGTACTATGCTGAGAATCTGCAGATGTCCAAGGGATATTTGTACGCCAGCCTTCGAAGGCTCTGCTTCGAGTACGCCTTGGGGGCCAACTACGGCTGGGAGAGGGCTGAGAAAGGGTTCCGCAGTGGCGACTTCTCAGTCTTGAAGAAGCGCTACTGGTCTGCCAAGATCTTCCCGGAGGAATCACACTGCCGCGGCTTGAGGCTCTTGTTCCCGGGACTCAAGTTTGTATACATCACCAGAAACGGAATCGAGGTGGTGCACTCGCGTACCAAATTCGCCGGATTCCGGGATCTCGACTTCGAGGAGCACTGCCGTGTCTGGGCTTCGAGCTTCCGGCTCTTTGGCCACCTCGCCAGCGCTCAAGACGCGATACTCGTCCGCCACGAGCATCTGGTGGCGGACGCCGGGGCTGTGCTTCATGAGGTGTTTGACTTCCTCGGCATTGGGGCCGACACCAGGCCCGTGACCCTGGTCAGGACGACGTTGGCCATTCCCCTGGACGAGCACGACTCGGTCGGCGTGGACGCCAGGCAGATCCTGCAGACCCGTCGACCTCCCTACGAGGGTTGGACTCCCCAGCAGCGCTCCACCTTCAAGGATATCGCGGGCGACGCAATGATACGAGCCGGATATGAGATCCCTTTCTAGGGAGCTCGGCCCGCTTGGTGCCCTCGGCGACTGCCTCTAGGAGGTGCCTCCACGATGCGCATCCTGATGGTGGCCCACACCTTCCTCCCCGAAAGCCGCGGAGGCATGGAAAACCATGCCTTCTACCTGTCCAAGTATCTGCTGTCGGCGGGGCACGAGGTGGGAGTCCTCTACCGCGTGAGAAGCAAGGGGACCGATCCGTGTGCCCTGGACACTGGACAGTGGGAAGGGCTCAGGGTGTTCAGGCTGATGCGCGGCAACTCGGCGCCCGGGCCGGTATTCTATCCCTTCTACGATCCTCGGGCCGAGGGCCTCTTCGAGCGAGTCCTGCAGACCTTCCAGCCCGAAGTTGTCCATTTTCACCACTTGGTCGACTTGTCCGCTTCGCTGGTCTCGGCGGCAGCACGGCATGGCATTCCGACAGTCTTCACCCTGCACGACTTTTGGCCCATGTGCATCATGAGCCACCTGCGCACGCCCGACGGGGACCTCTGCCATGGCCCGGACGAGGGCCTCAGGTGCGCTGAATGCCTGTGGAAGCAACAGGCCCAGGCGCATGCACCGGTCAGCATTCGCACGCGCTATCGTGAGCTGGGCTTGCGCGAGTCGCTGAGGCGAGCTCCCCGCTTCGTGGCAGATGTGCTGTTCGCACGTTTGGCGGGAGGGAGCCACGAATTCAGCAACGCCAACCTCCGAGTTCAGATGGCGTCATTGCCTTGGCGCAACAGCTACATGCGCCAAGCACTGACGAGCTGCACCCAGCTCATCTCGCCCTCCCGCTTTCTGATGGAGAAGTACGTCGAGTGGGGCGTCCCCGCATCGCACTTTCTCCAGATCTACAACAGCGTGCCCGGAAGCCTGCGCAGCCTGCGATCCCTGCCAAGAGGAGTGCACGATCGCGTCCGGTTCGGCTTCTTGGGCAGCCTCTACCCACCCAAGGGCGTTCACGTTCTGATCGAGGCCTTCAGGCAGATGGGCTCGAGTGCCGCCGAGCTGCACATCTGGGGCGCTGCGCCGAATCCCGGGGCGCAGCCCTACGCCGATCAGGTGCACGAGCAGGGACGAGACGTGCCCAGCCTATGCTTCGAAGGCGGATTCCCGCCTGCTGACCTGGGCAGAATCCTGCAGGACCTCGACGTTCTGGTAGTCCCCTCCACCTGGTACGAGAACAACCCATTGGTGATCCTGGAGGCGTTCGCCGCTGGCATACCGGTCATAGCAGGAGATATCGGCGGGATGGCCGAGCTGGTGCAGCCCAACGTCAACGGCCTCCTCTTTCGTGTGGGAGACCCTGGCGACCTGGCCTCTCGCATGAGCATGATGCTCGACCCCGCGCGCCTTGAGCAGTGCCGGGGGGGTACACCCGTGCCGGCATCCCACGACGAGCTGGGAGCCACCGTGGAGCGCGTGTACAGAGGGCTACTGGAGGACCAAGAAGTGCGTGCGCCGGAGCCCGCCTCATGAGGCACCTGCGACGGGACTGCCCCTCGGCCAGGCAGGATCGATGAGGATCCTCCTCGTTGCTCACAAGTACCCGCCTCAGAGCCTGGGCGGAGTAGAGGTCTACACCCAGCATCTGGCCCACGCCTTGGCGCACCAGCACGAAGTAGCGGTCTTTTGCCGGCACGACCTCCCAGGCAATGGCGGCCTGGGTGAGCACAGCGCCAAGGATGGGAGCGTCTCGCTGCACTGCGTCTCCCGCGAGCCTGATGGGTCAGGCGCGTGGGTGGGGCGCGAGTTCTGGAACACCTTCCGGAGCCGGTCGGTTGAGGCGGGTTTTGCGCGGTGCCTGTCTTCGTCTCGCCCCGACGTTGTCCACTTTCAGCATGTAATGGCCCTCTCGGCACGCCTTATCTCTATGGCCCGGGACGCGGGCATCCCAACGCTGCTGACCCTCCATGACTACTGGTTCCTGTGCGGCAACTCCCAGCTCGTCTGGCCCGATGGGCAGCGCTGCCGCGGCAAAGCAGGCGGCACGAACTGCGTGCGATGTGCCGCCGCTGCCCGGTTCCCCTCGCCTTTCGTTCGCTGGCTGCGCCCTGCCCTCGCACCCCTCTTCCTGTATCGGGACTCGGTCGTGAGAAGCGCCGCCCGCGCATCGAGATGCTTGATTGCTCCATCCCGCTTCCTGATCAATCAGTACGTCACAGCCGGCTTTCCCTCCGACCGCTTCATCTTGCTCGAGAACGGCATCCCGGCCCAGGAGATTGCACGCCAGCCGCGTCAGCCGGGGAACGGAATCCTGCGGGTAGCCTTTCTGGGCTCCCTGGCCTGGCAGAAGGGGGTGCATATTCTCGCCGAAGCGTGGCGCGGTGTGCCGCCCGGTATGGCCCGCTTGCGCATCTGGGGGGATCCTTCCTTGTTCCCGGACTATAGCGCACGGCTACGCGAATTGCTGGAGGGGACCGGCGCCGAAATCATGGGCCGCATCCCCAATCAGCGCGTGGGAGAGGCGTTGGCTGACAGCGACGTGATCGTCGTGCCCTCTCTCTGGTACGAGAACTCTCCTGTCGTGATCCAGGAGGCCAGGGCGGCTGGCCTTCCCGTGGTCGCTTCCCGTCTTGGGGCGCTTGAGGAGAAAGTGCACGACGGTGTGGATGGGATACTCTTTCCTCCCGGCGACGCTGGCGCCCTCCGGCAGGTATTGGTGCGCCTGGCTGAGCAACCCGGCCTCCTGGCGCGCTTGCGCAGCGGAGTCCCACCCGCCATGGATATGGGCGAGCATGTGAGCAGGTTGGAGCAGATCTATGAGCAAGTTGGTCATCCAGATACCGTGCTATAACGAGGAGCAGGATCTGCCCCAGACGGTGCGGGGGCTTCCCCGATCCTTGCCCGGAATCGATGAGATCGAGTTCCTGGTCGTCGATGACGGCAGCACCGACCGCACAGTCGAAGTGGCCGAGTCTTTGGGCGTCCACCAGATCATTCGTCTGCCCCGCAACACGGGGTTGGCGCGCGCCTTCATCGCAGGGTTGGAGGGCGCTCTGGCCCGAGGTGCCGACATCATCGTGAACACGGATGCCGACAACCAGTACTGCGGCGAGGATATACAGCGTCTGGTCTCACCCATTCTGGCCAAGCGCGCCGATATGGTCGTCGGTGACCGCGGCGTCGGCTCACTCGCTCACTTCTCGCCCCTCAAGCGGCGGTTGCAGCGGCTGGGCAGTTGGGTGGTGCACAAGGCCGCTGGGGTCCGGACGCCAGACGCAACCAGCGGCTTTCGAGCGCTCAGTCGCGACGCGGCGCTGCACACGCTGGTGCTGAGCGAGTACTCCTATACCCTCGAGACCCTGATCCAGGCCGGAACACGCCAGATGGCCGTCGAGTATGTTCCGGTGCGAACCAATCCAAGGACACGGCCGTCGCGCCTGATCCGGAACACTCCACAGTACCTGGGCCAGTCCACTGCCACCATTCTGCGTACCTACACCTTCTACCGGCCGCTTCGCGTCTTCTTTGCCGTCGGGGCACTTCTCGTCATCGTCGGCGTGGCGCTGGGGTTGCGTTTCCTTTACTTCTTCATCACGTCCGGCGGCATTGCCGGCCACGTGCAGTCGCTGATCCTGGCAGCTATCCTACTGATAGTCGGATTCCAGGTGGGCCTGATCGGGCTCTTGGCCGATCTGATCGGCTTCAACCGGCGCATCCTTGAGGAAGTACTCTACCGGGTCCGTCGCATGGAGCTGGGGCCCATCGACCCCAGCCTGTCGCCTCCGGAGGTGCGCCCTGCCCGGCGGGAGAGGGACGATGGCCCAGATGGGGCGTGACCGGGTGCACCCCAGCCGTCGGCGGGTTCTCCTGGTCGCAGGTGCCTTCCTCGTGGCACTTCTGCTCCTGACCGGCCTGGTCCTAGTGCCCAGACTCCCTGAATGGCGCTTCGTCGACTCGGATCAGGGATCGGTCGGCACAGCGAAGGCAATTGACCTTGGCCAGGGTGCGACAGCTGGGCAGACCTTTGTGGCCCGGCATGCTGGCCTCACGGGGATCGAGTTCTGGCTCACGTCGAGCGCCGCGACTTCCACCCTGATGACACTGCACCTGCGCGCCGAGCCGTCCGCCGGCGCGGACCTGGCGGTGGCCTCGGCTACCATTCCCGCAGGGGAGCGCTCCGGCTATCTCCGACTCGAGATCACTCCCCTTTCTGACTCGATCGGACACTACTACTATGCCTGGATCGAGGCACAGGGGCCGGGGATTGCCCTGCCACTCGCGGAGGGTGCTTCCTACCTCGACGGCGCCGTGTACCAGGACGGGCAGCCTCTGGACGCGCAGGCTGCGTTTCGCCTGGTATATGCTCCAGCGCCACTCATTCAGGACCTCCTCGGCGCCGTGCCGAAGGCACTCGGCCTGCTGGGCGCCTTCCTTCTCTTGTTCGCTCTGCCTGGATGGGCTCTCCTCGAGCGGCTTGGGCCGGCGCGCCACCTATCATGGGGAGAGAGGTTGGGCCTGGCTACTGGCATCGGTTTGGCGCTGGTGCCCCTCCTCATGCTCTGGACCGCCCTGGCAGGATTGCGGTTGGGGGTGGCCTACTCATGGCTCCTCGTCGGCATGGGAGCAGCCGGCGTCGCATGGAAGGCCCGCACCTGGCGCCCGAAGCAGTGGGGGAAGACCCTGGGCGCATGGGCGCACTCACAAGCGGTGGCACCCGACGTGGCCCTGCTGGCACTTCTTTCGCTCATCCTGGCGAGCCGCCTTCTCGCCGTGCGCACCCTGGAGGTGCCCCTCTACGGAGACGGCTACCAGCACACCATGATCACTCAGCTGCTCGTCGATCACGGAGGGCTCTTTGACTCTTGGCAGCCGTACAGCTCCCTCGATCGCTTCACATACCACTTTGGCTTCCATGCTGCGGCAGCTGCCGTGCATTGGCTCACTGGGCTGCCCGTCGCGCAGTCTGTCCTGTGGACCGGTCAGATCCTCAACGTCCTTGCCATCGTGGCGCTCTACCCCCTGGCCCTTCGCATCAGTGGCAGCCGATGGGGCGGCGTCGCCTGCGTCTTGGTGGCGGGTCTCCTGTCGCCCATGCCGTCGGAGTACGTCAACTGGGGTCGCTACACGCAGCTGGCCGGCCAGGTCCTGCTGCCCGTCGCGGCCTGGCTGATCTGGGAGCTCCTCACGGACGCCGGCAGGCGATGGCGGATGGCGCCACTCCTGGCGTTGGTGTCGGGCGGGCTCGCCCTCACGCATTATCGAGTTCTGGGCTTCTTCGGTGCGTTCGCCCTGGCCCTGTTGCCCTTTGGCCTGCAACGTCGCGAAGCACGCTCGGCGCTGCCTAAGGTCGCGGCTGCAGCGCTCGGTGCCGCCGTCCTCTTCCTACCCTGGTTGGTGCACACCTTCGAGGGCTCCGCGATCCGCATCCTCGGCCACCAGCTCTCGACCCTCCCTGCTGAGGTAAGTGAGGCCACCCGGGAGGCCAACGCTGTGGGCCGCCTGGCGCGCTACCTTGCTCCCGGCTGGTGGTTGGCGGGGCCGCTGGCCCTCGGCTGGGCGCTGTGGCAGCGCCGCTGCGGACCGCTGGTTGTGCTCCTCTGGTCGGGCCTCTTGGTGCTCGCCGCCAATCCTGCCTGGCTGGGCCTTCCAGGTACCGGCGCGATTTCGAACTTTGCCATCCTGATTGCCGCCTACATACCGGCCGGTCTTCTCGTGGGATTCCTGGTCTCCCAGGCTGTAGAACGCATGGCCGGGCAGCGTCTCTGGGCAGCCGCGCTTGCGTTGTTCGTCGTGGGCATAGGTGTATTCGGAGCATTGCAGCGGCTCCGTGACCTTGATCTGAGCAGGAGCGCCTACGTGACCCGGCCCGACGTCCGCGCAGCCGCCTGGATCCGGGCAAACACAGAGACCGAGGCACGCTTCCTGGTCAACTCCTCCCCCGCGTTTGGAGGGCTCACGATCGTAGGCACGGATGGCGGCTGGTGGCTCCCTCTCCTGACTGGGAGACAGAGCACCGTTCCCCCACTCAACTACGCTACTGAGTTGAGCCGCGCGTCGGCGCTTCGGCAGCAGATGGAAGCGCCTGCGCGCCTCGAGGAGACAGCAGGCGCTACTGCGCCTTCAGTCGTCACCTCCCTGCGCACCTCCGGAGTGACGCACGTGTACATTGGACAGAGGCAAGGTGCCGTGAACGACGTCACCGGGGTCACTCTGTCCCCAGACCTGCTCCTTCGCAGCGGTGCGTACCAGGCCGTCTATCACGAGGATCGCGTCTGGATCTTTCGTCTTCTGGGCAGCGACTGATGGACGCAGAGGCACACCCCCGAAAGACGAGCAGCCTACGTGTCTGCTATTTTGGCACCTACCGCTCGGAATACTCGCGCAATCGCATCCTGCTCGAGGGCCTTCGACGTAGCGGGGTCGAGGTGATTGAGTGTCACGCCCCCCTCTGGCAGGGGATCGAGGACCGCGTGCAGGCCGCCAGTGGAGGCTGGCTCAAGCCGGCCTTTGTGCAGAGGGCGGGCAGGGCATACGCACGGCTGCTGGCAGCACACCGCGCGCTTCCAGAGTATGATGTGATGGTCTTGGGCTACCCTGGCCAATTCGACGTCTTCCTGGCACGCCTCCTGACGTGGATTCGGCGGCGGCCGCTGGCCCTGGACGCATTTATGTCACCCTATCTGATCGCTGTCGAGCGGGGCTTGACTGCGCGCCACCCATTGACCGGGCGCCTGGTCTACTGGCTGGAGAAGCTGGCCTACCGCCTGCCCGACCTCTTGATCCAAGACACACCGGAATATGCAGAGTGGCTGCGTGCAACCTTTGGGACAAAGACGGGGGCCGTTGGGCTGGTGCCCACGGGCGCCGACGATGTTGTGTTCCACCCCTGTGACCCCACGCCCCGGGAGGATGGCGTGTTCTGGGTGGTGTACTACGGCTCGTTCATACCCAACCATGGCGTCGGCACGATCGTGGAGGCGGCTCACTTGCTTCAGGACCTGCCCGATGTGCGGTTCCACCTGATCGGCGATGGGCCAGACCGGGAGGCTGCCCAGCGAATGGCAGGAGAGTGGAATCTCAGGAACGTTGTCTTCTCCCCCTGGCTGGAGCAACAGGCTTTGGTCCGGCTCGCAGGTTCTGCGGATCTGTGCCTGGGCGCCTTTGGGACAACGCCGCAGTCCATGATGACGGTCCACAACAAAGTCTACGAGGCCTTGGCCATGCGACTCTGTGTTGTGACCGGCGACTCACCTGCCATCCGCCGCGCCTTTCGCCACGGGGAAGAGCTGTGGCTGTGCAGGCGTGCCGACCCAGCCTCCCTTGCCGGGGCAATCAGGACGCTCCGAGCCGACCCATCGCTTCGGGCCACTCTGGCAAGGCAGGGCCATAAGGCGTACCTGGCCCACTACACCGTCGGACCGCTCGGGGACCGCCTCAAGGCGCACCTGGAGCAGCTCGTCCGGGAGGGGGGCGAGTGAGGGTCTCGCTGGTCTTGCCGGTGAGCCTGGAGACCCCGTCGGGACTTCGCTACGCTGCAATGGCGAAGGCACTCGCGCAGCGGGGGCACTTCGTGACGGTGCTGGCGTTGCACCACAACCTCCAGCCCACCACCGTCCGGCACCAGAAGATCGACGGCTACCAGGTCCACTACCTGGGCCAGATGCACGTGCGCAAGGTCGGCAGCGACAAGCACTACTTCTCCGCGCCCGCCCTGCTCCGCGTGGCCCTGGTCTCCACCTGGAGACTAGCCGTCGCCGCGCTGCGCCGGCCTTGCGATCTCATCCACCTGGGCAAGGCACAGCCGGTAAACGGCATGGGTGGGCTCACTGCGGCGCGCCTTCGAGGGCGGCCGCTGTTCCTGGACTGCGACGATCTAGAAGCTGAGAGCAACCGGTTTTCGGGCCGCTGGCAGAAGCGGGTCGTGCAGCAGGTTGAGGACCGCCTGCCCCGCTTCGCCCGGGGCCTGACCACGAACACACGGTTTATGGAGCGGCGCCTCTTGGGCTTGGGAGTGAGGCCGGAGCAGATTGCCTACGTCCCAAACGGTATTGACCACGATCGCTTTGCGCCTCCGGCTGTCGGACAGCTGGGGGCCCTCCGTCGCCTTTGGAACCTGCCCGAGTCTCCGGTGGTGGGCTACGTCGGCACACTCAGCCTCACCAACCACTCGGTTGACCTCCTCCTGGAGGCATTCGCTCTGCTCCACACCAGACACCCCGAGGCTGTCCTGCTGGCCGTTGGCGGAGGCGAGGACATGGGCGCACTGGTGCAGACGGCTTCGGCCATGGGTATAGAGGATGCGGTCCGCTTCGCCGGCCGGGTGGATCCCGACAAGGTGTCGGCCTGCTACGCCCTGTGCCAGCTAACCGTCGACCCTGTGCGCGATGATCTGGTAGCTCGGTCACGCTCTCCGCTCAAGGTCGTTGAGAGCTTGGCCGCTGGGACGCCCGTGGTCACGGGTGATGTGGGGGATCGCCGTGAGATGCTAAGCGACGGGAAGGCCGGATTGCTCGTACCTCCGGGCGACGCCAGGGCTCTGGCGGAAGGCATGGAGGACCTGCTCTTTGATACTGGCAAGAGGCAGGCGCTCGCCAGAGAGGCGGCGGCCGCCTGCGAGCCATTCCAGTGGCGCAAGTTGGTTGAGAGGGTGGAGGCCCTTTACCGGAGATGTCTCGGCCCAACCTTCTCCTGATCATCCTGGACGCCACGCGTGCCGACGCCTGCTCATGCTACGGCGCCGGTCGCCTGACAACGCCCTGCCTGGATGCGGTGGCGCAAGACGGCACCCTCTACGAGCAGGCCATCTCCGCAGCGCCTTGGACCTTGCCCGCGTTTGCATCTATCTTCACAGGGTTCTACCCCAGCCAGCTGGGCATAGAGGAGACCCGCTGCCTCGACCCGTCTGTGCCGAATCTACCCGGGCTGTTGGCTGAGGATGGCTACGAAACCTTCGGCGTCACGGGCAACATCTGGCTGGGACCAGAATTCGGGCTTACACGCGGATTCGGCCGGCTCCACAGGCTCTGGCAGCTCTTCCAGGCAAAGGAAGAGATGAGCCGTACCAGAAGGCTTGCCGATCCCTCCGAGCCGGGGGCTCGGTCCGGCCGTTCAGGTCGTTGGCTGACGGGAAATCCATTCCGGAACCTGGCAAACGCCGCCTACGGTCGCTTCTGGTCCTTCCACCGGGACTATGGGGCACGTCGCACGGCAACACCGTTCATCCGGTGGCTGCGGGGCCGGCGCAGTTCCTGGTTTGCCTGCGTGCACTACCTGGAGGCTCACCTGGAGTACAGGCCTCCCCGCGCCTGGGCGCGGCGGTTTGCCGGCGATTGGCAGGAAGCCAGCAGATTGCTCAACCAGGATCAGTGGCGGCGAGCCTGGCGGCACATGGCGGGCATGGAGAAACTGTCAGAGAGCGAGCTCAGGGCCTGGCGCGACCTTTACCTGGCGGAGGTAGCCTATGCCGACCAGCAGATGGGCGACCTGATCGCAGCTCTGCGGGCCTCAGGTGCTCTGGACAACACGCTGCTGGCCATCACGGGCGACCATGGAGAGAGCCTGGGCGAGCATGGGCTGCTGAACCACCAGTACGCCGTGCACGAGCCGCTCCTGCGCGTGCCGTTGGTCATCCGGTACCCTGGCGTGTTCGCCGCTGGGCAGCGCGTGTCCGGGCAGGTTCAGACCCTGGATCTCTTTCGGACTATACTCGACGCAGCCGGCACGGAGGCGCCCTCGACGCCGAGCCGGAGCTTGCGCCCCGGCATGGGCCACGGAAGACAGGTCACAGTCTCCGAGTACGGCGTGCCCAGGATGCCCGATGCCCGGCGCCTGCGGCGGTATGGCCTGCGACCTGAGCAGGTCCGGCCTCTCCTGCGCGGGCTTACGGCGCTACGTACGGAGACGCACAAGATCGTCGAGGGCACCGATGGCTCGCTCGCCCTCTATGACCTGTGCACCGATCCCCGTGAGGAACACGACCTTGCGGCCGAGCAGCCGGGCAAGGCGGCAGAGCTGCAGGCGATGCTGACGACCTTCCGCGAGCAGCACCGCAGTGTGCTCCCAGTCGAGGGTCGCTCCGCTGAGGAGATGGATGCCGGAACCCTGTCCCGGCTCAGGGGCCTGGGATACCTGGAATGAGCTCCGTTCCCGGGTGGAAGCGCGCCGGCGGAAACCTGCTGACCCTCGTGTCCGGCAGCGCGCTGTCGCGTGGCCTGGCAGCGGTCACCATGATTGTGGTGGCGCGCCAGGTGGGCCCAGAGGGGTACGGGGAGCTTTCCTCCGCAGTGGCAGTTGCCGCGCTCGCCAGCTCCCTGTTCTCACTTGGACTGGATGGTTGGCTCCTCTACCAGGGGGGGGCCCGGCCGGAGGCATTGGGCGAATCGGCCGCGTCCGCCCTCCTGCTGCGCACGGCGCTCGGTCCCGTCTGGATTGCCGGCCTATGGGCCGTGGCTCCCCTCCTCAACGCAGAGGCCTTCCCCCGCCTGCTCTTGCTACTGGCCGGGCTGGCGCTGTGGATCGAGGGGATCAACCAGGTCACGTGGAGCACATTCAAGGCTCGACTGGAGAACAACCTCAACTTGGTGCTCATGACTGCGGCCGCGCTGCTCTTCTTGAGTGCCACCCTGGTCCTGGCAACCCGCCATGAGCAGGCCACCGCCGCGTACCTGGGCGGCAGGCTGGTGGCAGCACTTGTGGCGACCCTCCTGTCGGTTCTCCTGCTCTCGCGAAAGGTCAACCTGCCCATCGCCCGTCAGAACCTCCGCAAGGCATTCCGCGAGACCCTCCCTTACGCTGCGTCGGTGCTCTTCGCGGCCATCTACGGGCGTGCCGACCTGGCTATCGTGGCAAACGAGCTTGGGCCGGCAGCGTCGGGCGAGTATGCTCCCGCCCTCAACCTGGTCAGCGCACTCTCTCTCGTGCCCGCCGCCCTGTTCGGCGTGGCGGTCCCCTTCCTCGGACGCAGGCGGGCAGAGGGCCAGCCCTGGCTCGAGCGCACGGCGTTCCGTCTCATCGCGCTGACCGCAGCAGCGGGGGTGGCGGCCGGCTCGGCCCTGGCCGCGGTGGCTCGTCCCCTCGTGACCATTCTCTATGGCCAGCCCTTTGAGGCCTCAAGTAGCTCACTGGCACTACTGGGAGGCGTCCTCGCGCTGCGCTTCCCCAACATGGCGCTGGCCGCCATTCTGGTGGCGGTCGGCTGGCAGAAGCAGCGCGTGGTCGTCCAGGCGTTAGCTGCGGTGTCGAACATAGTGCTCAACCTCGCGATCGTGCACACGGCAGGAGTCCAGGGCGTGGCCATTGTCTACGTGGTGACCGAGTTTGTGCTCCTCGTGGGGTGCCTGGCCGCAGCCGTTGCTTGGGCACGCACACGGCACAACCCATCGCCGGAGAGAGCTTGACACGATGAGAATCCTGCTCGTCAACGTGCACTCCTCCTGGAACGCCGGCGACAATCTCCTGACCGAGGAGACACTGAGGCAGCTCGGCGCCCACTTCCCGGGCGCCTCGTTTACGCTGGCGATGAATGACCCCGAGAGCTACTCCGGGCCATGGCCTGCGCTGCCCTCCTTCACGGCTTGGGTCCACCGCATGGATCGCGAGCACTCGGCCTCCCCCTGGCGCTGGCGCTCCGTTCCCGCGCTGGTCTGGCACAGCCTGCTCGCCTGGGCAGGACACCGGCTGGTGGGCAAGCCATGGTACCTCTGGACTCGCCCTGACTACCGGGCTCTCATCGAGTCGTACTTCGCCGCAGACCTGGTCGTGAGCACCGCAGGCAACTTTCTCTTTAGCAGCGGAGCTGTGGGCATACCATTCCTGCTGGCTCTCTTCGCCATTCACTTTGCGACTCTGGTCGGAAAGCCCGTCTACACCATGCCGCAGAGCCTTGGACCGATCCGGCGCAGCCACGAGGTGTGGCTCCTCAAGCGTGTCCTCTCGCGCACGCGTTTGGTCTTGATCCGTGACGCAGTCTCCCAGCAGGTGTGGGAGACTTGGCATGTGCCGCATGTCCGGGGCGTGCTGGTGCCGGACCTTGCCCTGGGGCGAGCCCCGGAGGAGTGCACGGCGGAGGCCGCCGCCCTGTTGGAGCAGTACGGCGTCAAGGAAGACGGCCGTCGGCCATGGATGGGCGTCACAGTGGTCAACTGGGGCGCGATGAACCGCTCCTTCCCGCAGCAGGCAGAGTACGAGGAGGGCATCGCGTCTGCCATCCGCGACTTTGCCTCGACAGGCGGGCGTGCGGTGCTCTTCGCCCAGGTACACGGCCCCGACACGGCGCAGGATGACCGGATCCCATCGCGCAGGGTCCTGGAGCGCGTCTCCGACCTGGGCGACCGGGTGGTTTTGGTCGACGGGTGGGCGGAGCCGGCCCTTCTGAAGGCTGCGTACGGCCGAATGGATCTCTTCCTCGGCACGCGGCTGCACTCGAACCTCTTTGCCCTTACGGAGGGAGTGCCAGTCGTCGCGATTGGGTACCAGTACAAGACTCGGGGCATCCTGCGCATGCTGGGGTTGGAGGAGTGGATGCTGGACATCGACGCCGTGTCTGCCGAGACACTGGTGCCTTTGGTGCGCCGGGCGTGGCTCCAGCGTGAGCAGCTGCGCAGCCAGCTTCTGGTCACGCTCGGCGAGCTGCGGCATCAGACGCGACAGGCAGGCAGCCTCGTCGCGAGGGACTATCTGTCCCTGACCGCCGGCACAGATGGTGGAGGCGGGCGATGAGCAGGCCCCGAGTCATGGAGCTCACCCATGGCCTTACCATCGGCAGCCCCGGGGTCAGCACGGACCGGTTCGTCTTTGAGCTGGTGCACGCGATGGACCAATCTCGGATCGAGCCGGTGTTCGGTGGGATCTACAGCCTGGATCCAGCCGCCGAGCAGCCCCTCATCGAGGAGCTGCGCCGGCACGGCATTCCTGCCGTGCTGGGCGGTCGGTGGGATCCGCGCCACCCGTACCAGAGTTTCGCGCGGGCATGGTGGGAGCTCGTGCGCCAGCTGCGCGGCCAGCGCTTTGACATCATCCACAGCCACTTTGAGTTTGCTGACGGCATCGCCCTGCTGATAGCTCCTGCCCTCCACTGCCGCACGCTGGTGCGGACGGTTCACCACCACGGTGAGTGGCGGCGGCGGCCCGCGCGCCGCGCGCTCCTCACCAACGTGCTCTATCCCCTCCTCTATCGCGCCGAGATAGGCGTGTCACAGCAAGTAGCCGACGCGCTGAGCGCCCGCCCGCTGGCGCGACGGCTCGGCAAGAAGGGCCACTTTATCTGCAATGCCCGCGACTTCTCACGCTTTGCCGCGCCGCCCGTGCCAGGCATACGCGAGCGCAAGCGCCAAGAGATGGGCCTCCCGACAACCGCCCGCATGGTCGGCGCAGTGGGCCGCATCGCCCGCCAGAAGGGATACGACGTGCTCGTCGAGGCGGCTGCCCTGGTCACCGCGCAGCTGCCTGATACCCACCTGGTGATCATCGGCGAAGGCGAGCAGGATGCACTCCGGGCGCAGGCGTTGCGACTTGGGGTTGAGCACGCAGTGCACCTGGCCGGTCCCAGGAACGATGTGCCACAGATGCTCCAGGCCATGGACTTGCTGGCTTCCTCCTCGCTTTGGGAGGGCTTTCCGACAGTCATCCTGGAGGCTATGACGGCGAGGGTGCCTGTCGTCGCCACCGACGTCTCAGGGACGCGCGACCTTGTCGAGAACGAAGTCACCGGCCTGCTCGTGCCTGTCGAGGACCCGCAGGCTCTTGCCGCAGCCATCGTCCGCGCACTGCAGGCTCCCGACCAAGCCCGGAGCTGGGCAGAGACGGCCGCCAGGCGCATCAAGGACATTTCCATTGACGAGGTGGCGAGGCAGTATGTGGAGCTGTACCGACGAATCCTCGCTTCTGACACCTCGCACCCCAGAATACTCCAGATGGGTGATTGACCTGGCCACAGTTGCGGTGTATCATGACAGAAGTACGAAGGACGTAGCGCGCATTGTCGTCGCCGTCATCAGACCTTGAGAAAAGGAGACAAGCCAGATGTCAAAAAGAGTAGCTTTCGGTGCCGTCCTCTTCCTACTGGTTGCCAGCCTGCTGCCGGCGGCGGCCCTCGCCCAGTCGGCCACAGGCCAGACGTGGAGCACCTCCATCACGTACTACACACCCGACCCGAACGGTGGGACCCTTCTGATCCACTACTATCCAGAGGGCAGCGGGACTCCGATCGATGCCGATCCCATCACCCTGGCAGGACACGCCGCCGGGTCGTTGTTCATCGGCTCCGTGCCTGGCATGCCGGGGACCTTTGGCGGATCGGCCGTCCTCGAAGCGAACGTTCCGATCGTCGCCACGGCAGTCAACATCGCCGGCGAAGCCAGCAGCTACCCCCGGCCCCTCTACGGCGGATTCGACGGCTCGCAGGCCTCCCAGAGCTTCTTCATTCCTTCCGTCCTGTACCAGGCCTTCGGGCAGACCTCCCTGCTCGCCATCCAGAACGTGGAGAGCGGCTCGATCGACGCCACGCTCAAGGTCTATGCATCGGGCGCGGTCGATCCTTCTTTCCAGGCGACCTACACCATCCCGGGGCAGTCGTCTCAGCTGGTGCCGGCCGCCGATATGGGCCTCGCTGCCGGCTTCTCTGGCTCGGCGGTGGTGACGGCTACCGGCAAGGTCGTGGCAGCCGCCCAGGAGACGGACGATTCCAGCCGCGGCGCGAAGGCCTTTGAGGGAGTCGCCGCCGAAGCGGGCGCGACCGAAATCTACATGGCGTCCATGATGTGCCGGGCCTATGCGGCCAAGCAGATCTCCTACTACGCCATCCAGAACGTAGGGGACAGCTCAGCCAACGTCGAGATCGACTTCTACAATACCTCCGGCACCCTGCTGTACACGGCGACGGGCCTGTCGATCGCCAAGAACAACAAGCTCAGCAAGAGCCCCTGTGACTTTGTGGGCAGCGCTCCGAGCCTGGAGGGCGCTGTGGGTTCTGCGGTGATCCGCAGCACGAACAGCATCCCCCTGATCGCCATTGGAAAGATCAGCACCCAGGCAAAGGACATGACCCCGACTGCTTTCGTCGGCCAGTCCGGCGGCGCGATCAAGATCGCGGCACCCTACATCCGCTGGAAGACTGACCCGGCTCTTGGCGAGCGATCCTTCGTGGCGGTCATGAACGTGGGCGGTGGGGACGCGACAGACGTCGTCGCGACCTACTACGACTCCACCGGGACGGCCAGGGCCACCCACACTCTTGCGACAGCTGCCAACCCGCTGGGCTCCTACATCAAGGCCAACACGGACTGGGCGAGCGCAGGCGGCACGGGTGACTTTGGCGTGAACCCGTACGGTGGCGCCATCGAGATCACGAGTGATCAGCCCTTGGTCGTCGTGGTTCGCGTGTCCAAGACCGTCAGTTTTGGCGCAATCAACAAGTTCGCCGAGGACTACAACGGCGTTGCGGTACCCTAAGCGCTGAGCCACTTGGGGGAGTGAGGCCACAAGGCGCCTCACTCCCCCTTTTTTTCTAGACATCTCCTCTTTCGGGGGAATTGCTTATGTTCAGTCAGATCTCGTTTCGACCGATGAGCGTAATGCTCGCCCTTGCCTGCGTGGTGGGCTTACTGGCCTGCTGCGGCAGTCCCACTTCGACCGCTGTCCCAGAGCCCAAGCCCACGCAGGCCGGCGGCGCCTTCGAAAGCCCACTACCCACGCCGGTGGTGCTGGGTGCTCTGATCCTCGAGCCGGGCATGGGCGGCGCGAAAGGCAGAATTGCGGCTTCGCCCGCCGAATGGCAAGGACAGCAGGTCACCGTGTTCTTCGCCACCTACTACGAGGGCGGCGAGACTCAGGGCGGCTTCTTCGTGCTCGAGCCTTCGCAAGCGCCCAGCACACTTCCTGATGCCTCGGGTGCTTTCCAGATAGGTGCTCTGCCACCGCGCAAGTATGTGGTCGTCATCGGCCCTGACGCCGAAAAGGCCCTGGCCATCCAGGAGGATGCGCGCCCCAAGGTCTTTGAGATAGTCGCTGGTGAGGTCACAGACCTCGGCAGCGTCCGCCTGCCCTGACCGAGGAGCTCCTGCCCACACCGCCGACAGGCGCCCACACGAGGAACCTGCTCGATGACGGCAAGAACGCGGCCACGCTGGGTTGCCCTGCTGGCCGCGCTCTGTCTTCTGGCGGCGGGAACCGCCCTGGCCGCCGGTGAGCAGAAGACTCGCCCTCAAGCTCAGCCGCTGCTCTGGACGTCGCTGACCCACCCACTCTCCTCCCTAGATGTGGACAGCACAATCCCTGGAGCACCGGCTTCCGATGTCGTCCAACGGATTGATCCGGTACTGCGAAAGCGGCTCGTCCAGGGCGCGCCTGGGAGCCGGTACCATGTGCTCGTGGAGATGGAGGCTAGGACTGACCTCACGCAGGCGCCGGGAGGCGCCGGGCGTGGCGTCCTCGCCGCGTGGGTGGTCTCCCACCTTCAGTCCACGGCCGGCCGGGCGCAGGCTGGCCTGCTCGCCGAACTCCGCACATGGGTGGCCGAGGGCCACGTCGTGTCATTCCGGCCACTCTGGATCTACAACGCCGTGGCCGTGGAAGCCGACGCCGAGGTGCTCTGGTCGCTAGCCCGCCTGCCTGAGGTGCGCCTGGTACGTGAGGATGGCTACCGCCATTGGACTGAGCCATTCTCGGCCATTCCGGACGCCTCCGGCTTCGTTCCCGACGCAGGTGTCCAGTGGAACATCGCGCGCATCAGAGCAGACCAAGCCTGGGATGCGTTTGGCCTGGATGGCGCGGGAGTTACCATCGCCATCATGGACACCGGCGTCGACTGGCAGCATCCGGCGCTGATCGAAAAGTACCGCGGCTACAAGCCGGGTGGCCTGGTGATTCACGAGGGCAACTGGATCTGTACCACAGATGAGGGCTACCTCTACCCGGTTGACGGCAACGGACACGGCACGCACGTAACCGGCACGGCGGTGGGGTGTTTTTGTCAACTGAAAACAGAGCCATTTGATCACCGAAAAGAGAGCCACTTG